>JAPLOA010000074.1 GCA_026400835.1 Planctomycetales bacterium
CTTCCTTCGCTCGAATTTCACTTCGGGGGGAGGGGCATTCCGCGCTGACTCCGAAACTCCGACAAATCAAACCTCGCATTGAAAGGAACTCGTCAGCACTCGACGACGATGCGACGAGCGTGAATAATCCGGGTTAAACGATTAAATCATCAGCTCGACAGGGCAGCGGCACTGACCAACAATACGCTTCAATAGTTTTATTGCACGCTGTCGCCGGCGGCGTCGAGCAGTTCACCGGCGGAACGCAATTCCTGAGCGATGCGTTCACTGAGAGTCATCGAGGCGGCATTTGATTCGCCCGGCATGACCGGCCACGTGTAGGTCTCGACTTCCAGATGCGGAGAATAGTCCAGGCGGGCGACTTTTCGCAGTGCAGCGGCCAGATCCGGGCGAGTCGTTCTCAACGGCCCCAGAGTTTCCGCAAAGATTGGCACATGGAAGTGAACTCGCCAGCTTTCGGCGTTGAGGAAATCATCGGATGGTGAGCGACGAATATCATCTTCCAACAGATCCACTCGTGACTTCACACTGCCGTCTTTAAACTTTGCGTACGTCTGATGAAGATATCGCGGCTCAACGAATCGACACAACGCTTCACGGCCTTCTGAGTTATTGGCGGGATCGATCAGCTCTGCCGCATTCGTGATGTGTACTTTATTGATGCGAATTCCGTGACGAACAAATTCATCGATAGACTGCTGCACGTCTTCGAACTCAACCGCCTGATGACACACATCGAAACACAGTCCGATGTATTCGCGGACAACATCTTCGCAGTTCAGCGCGTCCGCCAGAGCATAGAGACGCCTGAACGCGGGCAGAGTCCACTCACGAGTCCCTGACATTTCGCACATCGGTTCCGGTTCCAGACCGAGACGAATTTTGCGACCAGTGGTGTCGAAAATCTCCTTCAGATGCCTGGCAACTCGAATCAGATGGCTAAAACACGACGCATGAAAATCCGGACCGTGCGGATTCATACGACCTCCCAGCGGAACGGTCGACAAACTCCCCTCGGCTCCGGCTGGCAAAAGCTGGCTCAGCAGATTCGCACACTCTTCGGTGTATGTCACTCGTGCGAGACTTGTCCAATCCGGAAGGTAGACCTGTTCCTTCACCCGCTCACTGTGAAAGTCACCGTAAGGAAAGGTATTCAGGGTGTAACAACAGAGGTCATGTTGCCAAAGAGCCTGCGCCAACTGCTCCAACTGATCGGGTTGTTCTTTGAGTTCTCGCACAACGCTGGCAGCGAGCCACAGTCCTGCCGCCATCGGAAAATCCAGATGACGCTGGGCCTCGGCTGACTGTTCGGTAATTCCACTGATCACTTCGGCCACGTCGCGGCCGGGATGAACGTTGGTGCAATAGCTGAGGGGAAGTGAAGAAAGAGTCATTCGGGCGATTAACCTGTCAAACAAAAGTGGAAGAACATTCTCTATGTGGAAATCGAACAGAACACTGTCGAAGTCGTTTGCTGAAGCATTCAGGCCGTGCGTCCAGATTCCTGATCCAGCCTCGCGCGAATTTCGTCACGCACGCGGCGGAACCCTGACATCAATTCTTCTTCGGAACCAGTGGCGTGGAACGGATCGTCCAACGGCCGGTGCCAACGTTCCACGGCAGCCGGAAACGTGGGACAGTTTTCGTCAGCCGTTGAGCAGACGCCGATCACCACGTCCGGCGGGTTGCCTTTGGGCGGAAAGAATTCATAAATCGATTTGCTCAGTTGCGGAGAGATATCAATACCCGGTTCTGCCATCACCGTGACAGCTCGCGGATGTACGTATCCGGCTGGTTTGGCTCCTGCGGAAAGTGCTTCGCAGCAGTCACCATGATAAGTCCGCGGCAAACATTCAGCCATCTGACTGCGGCAGGAATTGCCAGTACACAGAAACAGGATTCGTTTTCGTTGTGACACGGAAGCTTCTCCGGAGGACTTTCAACAGACGCCGACCTGTCGTTGGTTACGGCTTGCCGAGTCCACAGAATAGTCAACTCCGACCGAAACGCCACCTTAGTGATTCATGAAGTCTGCGACTCGGGATGCGAGACATCCAGCTTCGACCAGTGCCGACAAAGCGGTCCTTACAAAGAGGCCGGTCCTGTGGGATGAAACAGTTGTGCGTCAGTTGCTAAAATTTCCTTGCACACGCGTCATGAGACCGGTGCGAGCGACTATAGTCGGAGTTCGAGTTTGTTCGATCCGAGTTGTAGAGAACTCAGTCAGCCCGGAACACCGCGGCTCTTTGCTGGATTGCTCGCAGGAAAAGGATGTCCATGCGAACTTCATTTGCCATTTTGTCACTGACAGTAATGACTCTTCTGTCCGGCTGTCATTGCTGTGGGTGGACCGAAAACTATGCCGACGCAATTGACGATATCGCGGACCACAATGACTTCAAACGCGGCCTTGATGACTGCTACTGCGAAAAACTGGATATCAGTCGATGGTGTATGAACCGTCGCTGCCCGCCTTCAAGCTGTCGGCAGTGTCGCTGAACAAACCAAGCCCATAGCACGACTCACTTCGGCAGGATTCACCGAACGCATTCTGGTAATTCCCCCGAACACCAACGATCGTCCGTCCCGTTAACTTTGACGACCACGCAGAGTCTGCGGATCTTCGGAATGGACTCATCGCCTGCTCCTGTAATTCCGATTGTTTAGTTCGGGGGATTTGTGCGGCGTTTGACTTCCGGGGGGACTCAAACAGCATCGCACGCCAGCAGCTCTTGCAGAGTTGTACGCTGAATCATCGTGCGGTTACCAGAGGGTCGCCGTGTCATGAGATTGCAGCGGATGATCTGCGCGAGCCCGAGTCTTCAGGGGGCGCCATGCGAAGAAAAACAGTGCTGAAAGAGGTTGGCAGTACGCTGCTGAATCACACTGTGCCATGTCGCATCTCAGTAAGTCGACAGCGAGAGTTTCGCGGAATTCCGCGTCTCCGTCGTCTTCAACTAATGCTGGTAATGCTGGCGACTCTGCTGAGTCAGCCTTTGTACGGAGATCAGCTCGAAGAACTGGCTACTAAAGCCGGGATTCGCATTGTCACAAAAGGCGAATCGTCGTCTGATCTGCAGAGGAAAACAATCGCCGCATTTCCGCTCAACGCCATGGCACCCGCCAGTCGGCAGCGGGCTAAGATGATTATGGATGACTGTTCTCAGTATCGTCGCCTGCCTTCGCTGCAATACTCCATTGATGAGCCAATGTATCGTTATCTGTTGCAGCATCCTGATGTCGCAGTCAGTACATGGCGCGTGATGGGAATTTCACGCTTCGAAATGTGGCAGACGGGGCCCATGGAATACGAAGCGAAAGCCGTCGATGGTTCAGAAGGCATCGCTGATATCCTGTACCAGGATGCGAACCAGATGGTGTTTGTTTGTCAGGGGACCTATCACAACGTCCTGCTTCCAAAGCCGCTGGAAGCATCAGCTCTGATCTGGTTTCGAGCGACCTACACACCGGCAGCGGATGGAACTCATACTGTGAGTCAGAAAGCGGATGTGTTTGTAAGGTTCCCGTCGTCCGCTTTCTCGGCGGTTGCCAAAATGCTGACACCCGTGACGAATGGAATGATGGATCGCAATCTGTTCGAAGTGTCGCTGTATAGCAGCATGATGTCTCGAGCTGTTCGTGACGAGCCGGAATGGGTTGTTCAGGTCGCCGATCAGATGGAAGGTGTTCTGCCGCAAAGGCGTGGCGAGCTGATCGAAGTGGCCCAACGACCCCGCAAGGTCATCAAGGGGCAGAACGCTTCTGACGAGAAGGTGACGTCGGTTGATCGCAGCGTCATCATGTCGCCGCAGCTTTTGTTCTTTGACCCGCCGAAAGATGGCCCTGTCATGGACAGCTCCAGCCCTGTGAGGGAAGCGAGTCTGCCCGCCGGGAAACCTATGCCTTTCAGAACTGCTGAGCTTTCTAAAGACGTAACGTCGCCAAAAGAACTATCGAAGTCGTCAGAGAAGTAGTACGTTAACGCAGTCCGATGATGAGTCAGTACTGCAACCCGCGAGCCCCCGGCTGGATCGACCGCAACCGATCCAGCCGGGTGCGGCTCATTCCGGTGTCAGCGATTTTGCCGGTGTTTCGTGCTCACTGACAGGCAGACTGACGATCGGGCGAACAGCGTGATTTCTCGGATTTGTTCCGATTGGTGGACTGATCAGAGAATGGTGAATCCGGGACATATGCCGTAGTCGAGGATTCTCTTTGCGACAGCCTGGGTGTTCCGAGTATGCTGGCACAACTTTTCCAGCACTCCGCTCGGCCGTGTCGTCGTATCGAGGCCCCCGACTATGTCTTTTTTTTCTCGCCAGCTCCTTCTTCGCGTCGTCGCAGCCCTGACGGTTGCCTGCGCGACAGGATTTACAGCCGAGTCAGCCATCGCCGATAAGATCGACAAGCTGGACGGTGCCGGGGTTATCGAGTTCTTTGGGACGATACACCTCCAGGAAGGAAATCACCCGATCATCGATCTCGGCGATGCTCACGGCCTGAATGAAGCAAATGAAGTGGCCATCTTTCGTGCGGAAGACATGCACTTTCGGCCGCTCTGTTCCTGCCGGATTGAAGAGAGCTTTGCCACCCATTCCGTACCCGAAGTGCCCGCGGGGATTGAACTGAAGGACGGCGACAGAGTTGTTTACGTGAAAACTCTCAGCCAAATGGGAACAGGTGGTGCGTTTCTGGAATCGTTTCTACGGCAGCAATTAATCAAGACTGCCGAGAGAAACTCCTATTCGACGTTTCGTCAGCAGGATGAAGCTGACAGTCTACAGAGTTATGTGTCTCGCCAGCCCCGCTGGGTGCGAGATCGCAAACATTTCGCCGGACGCATGCGTTCTCCGTCAGTCACGGTTCGGGCGGCGGACGACATGATACCGGTGCTGAGTCAGGTGCAACTCTTACAGCATTATCAGTCCCGGGGAGTTTTGATCGACAGAAACATTGGACCCAACTGGCTAACCGTAATGAATGCTCTGAAGCCAACTCCGGAAGTAGTGTTTGGCGAGCCACGAATGACGAATGCAACGACAAAAGAAGCATCCTCAAAGACATCGGCTGCAACACAGCCTCCGGAGCCAATCGATGTGATTGAGCGTCGAGCAGAGCGGTTGCGCCGAGAGTCTGTAAACATCCTGTTTACTCGCTCAGCTGAAGAACGAAATCTTGCTGTAATTGTCCTGGCGGCTCTTTATGTCGAAAAGCCCGGCAACGAACGGCAGTGGATTGTTGACCAGGTGCGAGTAAGCCAGTTTCCTTCTCTGGCTGTGAATGACCAGTTCATTGAGGATATCCTGAAGATCCTGAAACGCGTTCGAACCAACGAGCAGGGCTGATCATCATTTCTTAAGTCCGGCGAATACAAACAGGACCTATGTGCTGTGAAGGCACAAAGGTCCTGATGTTTCAGCAGCGACATTGTCTGGACGCAGAACTACTTCTTTTCCGATGAATTTTTTTCTCCCGAATTCTTCTGTGTCGGAACCAGTCGAATGTAGTCGACAGCCAGCATGTAAGCTTTCACGGCCTCCGGGTTTGCCCCGACAATCTCGAACGTGATGCGATGATTGCCGGCTGCCAATTCATTCATCCCGAACGACAACACTCCCGTCGTTATCACTTCCGGATTGTTGAACATATCGAGCCCCGGATCAAGCACTTTGTCGTCAATGGAGATCTTCGCAACGCCGTAATCGCGTGCTCGAGTCAGTACGATTTCGATATCAAACATGCCGGCCTTCTCCACAGGCACTTCAAGGCTCAGTTTGTCCCCGGGCCTGGCTCCCGTCCACCACAAATGATCGCTGCCGCTCCAGCGGTCCGCCGGGAATCCACCCATATTCTGACTGGTAGCAGTGCCGCCGGTCTTTTCCACGATCTTCATAGCTTCGCCCTCAATTGCTCCCGGAACTTTTCCGGTCTTTGCATCGATTGGTGAAGCTGGTCCGCTGAGCACCACCTGGCCGGGAGATGCAAGATAAGCGACAAGATCACGGACTTCATCCTTCGTCAGTGTTTCCAATTGACGCTCAGGCATCATGGAAACGTTCGAAAGCGTCCTTTCTTCAATCTCTGACTTTGGCACAATGACTCTATCGTTGATGGTCTGAATGGTCAGAGCACTATCGGTTTCCTGTTTCAACAGTCCCTGAATCACCTGACCGCTCTGCAGGGCGACGACTGTCACCTGATAATCGCGCCCCACCACCGCGCTGGGGTCCAGAATGTTTTCCAGGATATAATCCAGGTTCGCTCGGTTGGAACCGGTGATATCCGGACCGATCTGACCACCAGTGCCGAACAGCCGATGACAGTTCTGGCAGGTCTTTGAGTAAACTCGTCGACCATTTCCGAGATTGGCTCTGGCAAGAACCCTGGGACCAAGATCCTTCTTCAACGTGGCCGCCTGAGCTTTACGATCGGCCGACGATTCTCGTATCTCACCCCAGTGATTCTTCAACATTTCGTTGAGTGTGGAATCGTTAAACGTCACGATCTGACGCACATGAAACGCATGCAGATCGCTGCTGGGAACCGCGCCCTCAGCAATCTTTGTCAGCAGTAGCTTCGTCCAGACCGGACGCGAGACCAGCGTACTGACAACGTCCGTCTTCAGTTCGTTCGGAAACTTGCCATATCGTTCCAGCAGCAATCCCGGCGTCGAATCATTTCCCAGCGTCGCGAGGGCTCGTACGGCCGCAGCCTGCAAATCGGCATTCCCCAGAACGGCGTCCGCCTGCAGAACTTCAACTGCAGCTTTATCCTGGCCCTTGACCAGAACACTCAAAGCCTCTTGTCGCCGCGCGAGTTCCTGATTGGCGTCTCCAAGCAGTGAACGCATCGGCGGGAAAACTCGCTGATCGCCGAACAACACCGCCAGCTGATTCGCTCGGTCGATAACATCCTGCTGCTCACTTTTGAGCAGAGCATCATACGTGGCTTTCCATGACTCCGGCATCGGGACGTCGACTCGCCCTTCAAACGAAGCCATCATTTGAGTCAAAATCTCGCGTTGAAGTTCAACTTCCGTGGCACTTCCCAAAGCAGCCACAACGGCCGGCAGAGTTTCATTCGTCGCGGAGGCTCGCCGCAAAATGTACGAACGCAATAGCGGAATCTTTGTCTGCAGAGCCAGCTCCATCGCTCGCTTTGAATCTTCAGCAACCAACGGTTCGGTGCCGTACCAAATCATCAGTGGCAGGTTGTGATCATTGACGTCTTCGGCTCGAGCTGCCAATGCCCTCACGATGCCCCAACGGGATTCGTTCGGCAGACGTTGTAAGGCTGAAGTAAGATAGAGACGGACAACAGCGGACGAATCATCGGCCGCCATTTCTGTCAGACGCTTCAAGACGGAATCGGACAGAACCTTGTCTTCCAGTTCCAACTGAATCGCCCAGGCTCGAACGTATTCTTCTTTGTCTGACAACAGCATCAGAGTCAACTGTTCAGTCAGTGCACCGCAGCCATGCAACGTCCACAGACAACGTAATCGCGATTCGACAGGAAGAGAAGCGTCGACAGACAACTTTGTGAGTGCCACCTTGACATATTCCGACAGACCTCTTTCCATCAACATCTTTCGAGCCATTCGCACATGCCAATCGTTGCGATGGCTATGAGCAGCCACTAACTCTGCATCAGACCATTCCGATGCATTCACGCTCACAGACTTTGGAGTTCCGTGAGAAATTCGATAAATACGACCACTGGTACGATCCCAGATTTCCGGGTTTGTGCGGTGACACGCGTTCTTGTCATACCAGTCGATCATGTAGACGGTTCCATCCGGACCATACCGCAGATTAATCCCGCGAAAGTAATGATCATTGGCCAGCATCAGGTCTTTGCCATGATGGCCAACAAAACCTGAGGTGCCTGTTTCGGGTTCAAGGATGTCGCAGTTGATACGATTCCCGTGGACGTTGTGGAAGTAGATTTGATTGCGATACTCGTCGGGCCAGTTATCACCGAGATAAATCATCGCCCCGCAATGAGCATGTCCGCCCCCTGCATCGGCCGTGGCCCCGGACGCTTTCGGTTCATGGCCCCACCAGGCAGAGTCCGCAAGATTGCCAACATAGTGCTGATGATCCGCAATCGTTTTGATATCATCGTACGTGTACGGATTGAAGTGCTGGCCACCCTGTCGATGGTAGCGAGCACCCTGGATCACATGCCACAAATGCGGAATTACGCAGGCCGTGATAAAAGCCTGCCCCTTGTCATTGAAGTCGACACCCCACGGATTGCTGGTGCCATTCATGAAAGCTTCAAAAATATCCTTCTGCGGATGATAGCGCCAGACTGCAGCGTTGAGCGGAAGTCGTTGCTCATCGGACTCACCCGGCTTGCCTACTTTGGAATGCGTGAACACGCCATGACATCCGTAGAGCCATCCATCTGGTCCCCAGATAAACGCGTTCAGCGTTTCATGAGTATCCTGCCAGCCAAACCCATCGCGAAGAACGATCGCTCCAGGGGGCACGTCTTTGGGGAACTGTAAAGTTGCTTTCATTGAAGACGTCTCGCTTTGCGAGACGGACCGCAAGGCAGCACTTAGCTTCCCGTTGTCGTCCTCACTGATCACGGGAACCCCGGAAGGCTCCTCTCGCAGAGCGAGAGGGCTACTATCCGGAACATCATCGCCATCACGATCGGGAATGAACATCAGATAGGGAGCCGCCCCGACGTAAACACCGCCAAAGCCAACCTCCAGACCGCTGACCAGATTCAGTCCTTCGATAAAGACCTTCGACGAATCAAAAACGCCGTCGCCCGTGGTGTCTTCAAAGATCACCAGCTTATCTTTGCCTTCGCCCTCCGGTGCTCGCAATGGATACGTATGAGCTTCTGCGACCCACAGTCGGCCTTTGTGATCGAAACACATCGCGATCGGCTGATGGACCATCGGTTCGCCCGCCGCCAACTGCACATTGAAACCAGCCGGGACGGTCATTTGCTTTGCCGCTGCCTCGGGAGAAAGTCCTTGAGCCATCTCTTTACGTTTCTGCGGCTGAGCCCGCAGGAATTCCTCTTCCGTGACGGACGGGGCTGAGTGCATCAGGATGTTTGCACCCTTCATGCCGCCGCACACGATGTCGATCAGCCCATCTTTGTTGAGGTCGTCCACCACCAGACCACGGCCGATACCCGCTTCGCCATCAGCCAGATGTGGCACAAAATCAACGGTTCCATCTGCACCGCGCTGGAGTTCAAACCAGTAAA
The DNA here is from genome assembly GCA_026400835.1 of Planctomycetales bacterium. Taxonomy (GTDB): domain Bacteria; phylum Planctomycetota; class Planctomycetia; order Planctomycetales; family Planctomycetaceae; genus SXXK01. The sequence goes on from JAPLOA010000074.1 coordinate 9,238, forward strand.
CAACAGCGCCTGCATCCCACATGGGGCTCTGAGCATGATGAGACCAATACGTCTTTCCGGTCACAAGATCCAGCAGACCGTCACCATTCATATCCGCCAGTTGAACTGCATGGAGTTCAGTAAAGAGCAAACCATAGGGGCTTTGTTCTGTCGTCTCGCCCATCAACAAATGCTTTTCGAATGTGGTGTCACCGTCAGCGTCGACGCCAGTGTTTTCGTACCACGCCAGTCCGAAGTCATGAGCACTCAAAGCAGTAACGATGTCGTTATCTTTGTCTCCATCAATGTCATACGCAAACATATCCGCGCCGGCTCGCGCGAAGGGATACTTGTGAAACTTCCAAACCCCTTCGACTGCACCTTCAGACGGTTGTTCCATCCAGCCATCGGTCGCAATCATGTCCATGCGACCATCACCGTTAACGTCGCCCACACCAAGGCCATGTCCAAACGGTGTCGGTGCGATCTTTTCGGAGATGGAAACAAACTGCCACGCTCCAAGGGGTTTATCTTTCATCGGAAGATAAAAGCCGTAGTGGCCCTGGCGAGTGCAAACTAATTCAGGTGTTCCATCACCATTGACGTCAGCGAACTGAGGCGCCTCATTGCTGACGGAATCTGCAACCTGCAACTTTTCCCAAAGTCCATTCAGGCCATCTTTGCCTGGGTTGCGATAGACGAATCCCGGAGTTCCCGGAAAACCCACGACGAGGATGTCGTTCCAGCCGTCTTTGTCGAAGTCGTAAATCCAGTTGAAGAAGTTATCCGCGTAGCCCTCGCGTTTTTGCGGAACGGCCGGATAGATCTCATTCTTTTGACTGAAATCCGGGCCGGCATACCAATGCGGGCCATAAACAACGTCTTTGACTGCGTCGCCGTTAACATCACCGGCCGAGATTCCTTCCGAATAATAAACGTCCGATAACTCCTGACGCGTAAAGGAGTGCAGTTGAAAGTCAGTAGCCAATAGCGCCTTCTGCGACAGAAGTATCAGCATTAGCGCGAACACGACCGAGCACGTTTTCGAAAAGTAAGACATAAGACCGATCCGGAATGCAGCGTGGTGGGGAAAAAACCAGGGATGAGTTCCCAATGCGGGAAACCATCCGGCAGGCTGAGCGTATGCTGCCACATTGCAACATTTTTGGCCAGGCAGGAGTAATTGTGCCGGTTACAAGGAAACTCACTGTTTCCAGAACGCCACATTCTCGGAATTCTGTGGCTTTTGCAGCCAGTCACGCGGACCCCTTCACTGGATATTCACGATTTCCGTGGAACCGATGTGCGGGTCTTGACCTATGGTGAACAGTGTTACGAAATTCAGGCCGCGTCTCCACGAAAGTTGGAACTCGGAAAATGTCCGTAGTGTTGAGTCAGCAAACTTCTCTCAGACCAGTGTCCATCGACGAATCTTTCGCCGGTGAGTCATTCGATGGGCCTCTGCGCGACGACAGAGCGTCAGCACCCGGACCAGAGCAGAATCATTCTCTGAAGTTGACCTCGCGGCTGATTGTCCGTGCCGCTGCGATCATTGGCGTCGGTTTGTTTGTGACGGGAGTTTGTTCAGCAACAGTTAAGTTCAGTCTGCTCGATTCTCAAACGACGCTGATGTCTCTGCAACATCATTCGACCACGATTTTTGTTGCGTTCGGATTTGCGATCTTCGGTTGTGCAATCAATCGCCAGTTGGGCAAAGACGCTCCCAGGGGCGATCATCTTGGACCCTACAAGCTCATCAAACTGATTGGCCAGGGCGGGATGGGCGAGGTCTATCTGGCAGAACATGAACTCCTGAAACGCCGCTGTGCTGTTAAGGTGATTCGAAGCGACAAAGCGTCCAACCGAAAAATGCTGGCACGCTTTGAACGGGAGGTGAAGGCCACCGCTCAGTTGACTCACTGGAACACAGTGCAGGTCTATGATTATGGCCGGACATCCAATGGAACATTCTACTATTCGATGGAATATCTGCAGGGACTTAATCTGAGACAGTTGGTCGAAGATCGTGGTCCTCTGCCGCCCGGTCGTGTCATCTTTATTCTGCGACAACTCTGCGGCGCGCTGCACGAAGCGGCCACATTCGGGCTTGTGCATCGTGACATCAAGCCCAGCAACATCTTTCTGACGGAACGCGGTCAGATGTTTGACGTTGCCAAGTTGCTCGATTTTGGACTTGTTCGGCCTGCCTCCTTTGGGACCTGTCCGATCCGAAACGTCAGCAAGCAACTGCAGGGTTCTCCTCGATTTATGTGTCCTGAGCAGGCTCAGGGACAGAAGCCTGACTGTCGGGGTGACCTGTATTCGCTGGCTTGCGTTGCGTACTTCCTGCTGGCCGGCAGAACTCCGTTTGAAGATGAGAATCCTGTCTTCCTGGTCGTTGCCCACACAACAACCCCCGCGCCCACGTTTGAGGAGATCGGTGTCGAAGTTCCGGCTGACCTGGCCGACATTATCATGACATGTCTCAGGAAAAAGCCGGAAGAGCGTATTCAGTCACCCCGTGAACTTCTGGAAGCCATTGATCGCTGCGACTGCGCCCGGGACTGGTCGTGGAGCAAGGCCGAGCACTGGTGGTTTGATCATCCTGAGGAAACTCATCATCAGCCCGGAGAGGATGAAGGAACAAATACTAAGTCTGCCACAACAGATTCGGCCGTCGGTAGCGATCCGGATGTGACTTGTGTCTGTGGGGGCGAACAACGGGACGACAGTCAAACTTAGGAGGCTCTTGAAAACTCGCTGTTATCAGCCGCCAGACTGTTCATGCCGCCTTGATCACTCGCTGACCTTTTCCAGCTCAACAAGGATTCCGCCCAGCTTCAACAACTCGTGGAATCGAGTGAACCAGTGAACCTTGCCCCAGCGGAGCCCAATCGACTCGGCAGCAATTTTCAGCTCCTCACGATTAAACGTCCGGCACTTCCAGGTGTGGCTGGTCATCAGGCCAGAAAAAGAATCTTCGGTAGCCAGCAGAAGAATGGTGCCACCTGGACGAAGTACGCGAGCAAACTCGCGAAGCCCTTCTTCAGGATCCGGAAGATATTCCAGAACGTACCCGCAAGTCACACAGTCAAACGAGGCGTCTCGAAACGGGAGTGCTCGCATGTCGGCCGCGACAAAAACCGGTCGATCAGAATTCAGCCGTTCGCGAGCCCGTCGCAGCATTTCCCAGGAAAGGTCAAAACCGACAATTTCAGTGTCCGGGCGACTGGTGGCCAGCAGATGACGAATGATCTGTCCTGCACCCGAGCCGACATCAAGGATTCGCGAAAAGCGGCGAGCATCAAAGCGACCAGAGCGAAACAGCTTCCCCATCAAAGGTTCGTGGAGGGAAATAATGCTGCTGAACTTCAGCGCGGCACCCCGTGGGCCATCGTACAGGCGTCGTACAGACTTCTGATAGGTTCCGAACGGCTGTCGGCGAATTCCTCGGAATTCCCCAAGACGCCTCAATCGCTCACGGGCCTTCTTTTGAAGGCTAAGAACACGTTTTCTCACGACGTACGACATCCCTGAACGGACGGATTGACTTTTGACTCTGACGACGGCCCCAAAAGTGACGCCTCGATATGGGACCAAAAGCGATCCAGAATTGCAATCCGTGATCACAGACTTGCCAAATTCTTTTGGTAGCCTCAGAACCGGGGCGCGGAAATAACGGGGGGCAATTCTCCAATCCTTAACATCTCAGCGGGTATCTGACACGGAAACTTGAGATTTGCGAGGAATCCCGCCATCATTCGCGGACAAAACGTGTCCCCTTTTGCTTTTCGTCGGCCAGACGAGTTTCTTTGGTACTCATTCTCTTCAGTTTGTCGGATTTCTATGACTATTCCCCAAACCAAAGGATCGCGTCCGTGAGTAGCCGCGATCGTGCCAACGACGCAGTCCTTCGGGTGCTGTTCGTCTGTACGGGAAACACTTGTCGTAGTCCAATGGCTGAGACCATCTTTCGGCAACTCGTCGCTGAAAAACTGTCGTGTCGGGACTGGGAATTGCGGGAACGTCGAATAGATGTTTTCTCGGCTGGCATTGCGGCTGGAGAAAGTGACCCTGCAGCCAGGGAAGCGATATTGGTGATGCAGGAATGCGGTCTTGATCTGTCGCAGCACCTGAGTCAGCAGGTCAACGAACACATGCTGGAGAATTCCACAGTGGTGTTGGCACTAACCGAACGACATCGTCGGGTTTTATGTGAAGCAAGGCCGGACCTGGCGGACCGAGTCAAACTGCTTTCCCATCGCGGCGAGGATATCTCGGATCCGATTGGCGGATCATTGGAAGAATACCGTAGTTGTGCTGCTCAGATCAGTGATAATCTTCGAATCTGGGTTGATGAACTGTTCAGGAAAGAGTCGTAATCGCTATGAAAATTGGCATCGCCAGTGACCATCGAGGCATTCAGATGAAGACTCGACTGACTCAACTGCTCCAAAGTCTCGACTGTGAAGTCCGAGACTTTGGCCCGTATGAGTCTCAAAGCGTCGACTACCCTGATTACGCAGCACAGGTCTCTCGAGAAGTCTCGAATGGTCACATTGATCGCGGAATCCTGATTTGCGGGACCGGGATTGGGATGTGTATCGCAGCAAACAAGTTTACCGGCGTCCGTGCGGCTCCTTGTCACGATAGTGTGACAGCCGAGTACAGCCGGTTGCACAATGACTCCAACGTGATTTGTCTTTCAGCCGATCAACTTAGCGACCAGTTGGCTGACCAGGTGATTCGCATCTGGCTGAAAACTCCTTTTGAAGAAGGTCGTCACGCGCGGAGACTACACAAGATCGCCGAACTGGAACGCGAAATCGCCAGCCAGCTTTGCCACAAAGAACACCTCAATCCGCCGGAACAGGGCTGAATCGGCCTGTTGATTTAGACACCGTTACGCTTGTAGTGCGGGCTTCTGCCAGAATTCACTTCAAAATTTGAAGCAATTCCGACTGAAGTCGGCACGACAAACTCCATCAGCGACTCGCATGTCCGGATATGCGGCCAACGCGTCCTCCTGTCTCGATCGAAAGTACCCCTGATGAATCCCGAACAACTGCGTTTCGCGAAAACTCACGAATGGGTTTCCGTCGACGGTGATGTGGCCACAGTGGGTATTTCTGACTTCGCTGTAAAACTGCTGACCGACATCGTATTTCTGGCTCTGCCTGCAATTGGTAAGAAGTTTTCGCCAGGTCAGTCGATGGGGGAAATCGAAAGCGTCAAAGCCGTCAGCGACGTTTATGCACCGGTTTCGGGCGAAATTCTCGAAGTCAACGAGCAGCTGCCGGATAATCTTGGTCTGCTGAGTGACAGTCCCTTCGAAAAAGCCTGGGTCGCCAAAATTCGAATGTCGAATCCTGAACAACTGAATCAGCTAATGAGCTATTCAGACTATCAGAAACATTGCGAGAACGACGGACACTAGCGCATCGTGAAACTGCAGAATGCAGGTTGGACATTCCTGTCCGACTGGGTTTCGACGGGCTGGAATGGCCTCCTGCGCTTAAATCAAGCCGGAGTAATCCCGACGCGATGCGTTCTTGCTCATTGAATCTACAGACCGCGAATAGCTCAATCCTATGGCCTATCTCTTCGACACCCCGGACCAACGTCAGAAAATGTTCGCGGCCATCGGCATCCAGTCGATCGACGAACTCTTCGCTCAGATTCCCGTTGAGCTTCAACTCAAACGTGAACTGAACCTGCCACAGCCGGTTTCTGAAATGGCGCTGCAGCAGGAGATGGAAGAACGCCTGGGTGTCAACGCATCGTTTTCCAGAACCTGCTTTCTGGGCGGCGGCGTTTACGATCACTTCATCCCGGCAGTGGTCGATGAGATCACGTCGCGCGGCGAATTTTATACGGCTTACACGCCTTATCAGGCAGAAGCCAGCCAGGGAACTCTGCAGGCGTTTTACGAATACCAGACGCTGATCTCACAACTGACCGGCATGGATGTTTCAAACGCCAGTCTGTACGAAGGCGGTACGGCTGTCAGTGAAGCCGTGTTCATGGCTATGCGAGTCAACGGGCGACATCAAAAAGTCGCTTTCGCCGGAACTTTGCATCCTGAATATCGCCTGGTCCTTGAAACTTACTTCGCTCGACTGGGAACTCAACTTGTTGAGATTCCTCATGTCAACGGCGTGCTTTGTCTTGATTCCTGCCGTGCGGCGATAGATTCGGAGACGACGGCTCTCGTGATTCAGCAGCCAAACTTCTTCGGCTGTCTGGAAGATGTGGCGGCACTGACTGAGATTGCTCACAACGCTGGTGCGCTGTCGATTCTGGCTTTTGATGCCATTAGCCCGGGTCTATTGAAGAAACCTGCGGACTACGGTGTTGATATTGCCGTCGCTGAAGGGCAACCGCTGGGAACTCCTTTGCAGTTTGGTGGACCCCTTCTTGGGATTTTTACTTGTCGCAACGAATACGTGCGGAAGATGCCGGGGCGACTGATTGGTAAGACCTTCGATCGCAAAGGCAAAGATTGCTTCGCTCTGAACCTGCAGGCTCGCGAACAGCATATTCGCCGTGACAAAGCCACCAGTAATATCTGCACGAATCAGGGGCTGCTGGCTCTTCGAACGACTGTCTTCCTGGCAACAGTCGGTCCGCATGGTCTTCGTCAGATGGCAACACTCAGCCATCAGAAAGCCCGCTATGCAGCCGATGTGCTGACAAAGATTCCTGGCGTGCGGTTGAAGTTTCCACAGCCGTTCTTCCGTGAGTTCCTGTTGGAGACATCCCGGCCCGCAGCGTTAGTCCTGAGCGCGATCGCCGACAAAGGGATCAACGTCGGCCCGGATCTTCTGCGATTTGGAATTCAGAACGTCCCCGATGCTCAGAATTGCTTTCTTGTGGCTCTGACAGAAAAACGAACGCGATCAGAAATTGATGCATTAGCCAAAGCCCTGGCAGAAGTTCTGCAAAGCTGATGTCACATCGCGTGGCTGATCTGACATCGTTGGGTGAGATCCTCCGCGCCTCTGAAACTTTTCGACGATCCGGCAAACACGCCCTGTTCAATTTCAGAATCAGCCAACTCTCAGGCAGATCATCATGCGAAATCCAACAGCAACTCAGCTTCTCTTTGAAATGTCACAGGCCGGTCGCGGCACTGTGGTGTTCCCGGAGAGCGATGTTCCTGAAGTGAGCTCAATTCCAGCTCTGGACGGAAAGTTTCTGGCGAACGAAAAACTGCCACTGCCGGAGATTGCCGAGCCGGACGTGGTGCGACACTTCGTCAACCTGTCTACCCTGAACATGAGTGTTGACTCACACTTTTATCCGCTGGGAAGTTGTACGATGAAGTACAACCCCAAGCGGCACGAACGGCTGGCTCGACTTCCGCAGGCCGCCAATAGTCATCCGTATCAGCCCGAGTCACAAATTCAGGGACTGCTGAGCGTTCTCTACGAAATGCAGACGATGCTGGCCGAAATCTCCGGCCTGCCTGGCATTTCCCTGCATCCTGCGGCTGGCGCACAGGGTGAGTTCACCGCGTTGCTGACTGCGGCCGCGTACTTCAAGGATAAAGGTGAAAAGCGAACCCGCGTCCTGTTCCCCTCCAGTGCTCACGGCACAAATCCAGCCAGCGCTGCTTTGGCCGGTTTCGAATGTGTTCAACTTTCCGGCGGTCGTGACGGATTCGTGGATCTGGAAGAACTAAAGTCACAACTGGATGAGCGCACGGCTGTATTTATGGTGACGAATCCAAACACACTGGGTTTGTTCGAACGTGACATCGCGAAGGTCGCCGAATTGCTGCATAGTGCTGGCGGTCTCGTTTATATCGACGGGGCCAACATGAACGCGATCCTCGGGAAGACTCGCCCCGGCGACTTCGGCGGCGACATGATGCACTACAACGTGCATAAGACATTTACAGGTCCGCATGGCGCTGGTGGTCCGGGCGCAGGTCCGATCGCTGTCCGTGATTTTCTTGCTCCGTTTCTACCGGCTCCTGTTGTCACGTGGGATCAAGCCACGAACCGTTACTCGCTGTCAAAACCCCCGAAGTCCATTGGTCAGGTGCGAACGTTCTTTGGTAATGTCGGTATCCTGCTTCGTGGTTACTTCTACATTCGAACACTGGGCGGAAAAGGACTGCGTGAAGCGTCCGAGAACGCGGTGCTCAATGCCAACTATCTGCTCAGTCAGGTGCAGGATTTCCTTGATGTACCGCATGGAAATCGCTGCATGCATGAGTTTGTCGCGAGTGCTCGCCGCATCAAAGCCGACACCGGCGTGACCACGATGGACATCGCCAAGCGTCTGCTGGACTATGGCTTCCATGCTCCGACAGTCTACTTCCCGCTGGTCGTTGAAGAAGCCATGATGATGGAGCCAACAGAAACGGAATCCCTTCAAACTCTGGATGCATTTGCCACAGCCCTGCGAACGATCTGCAGTGAACCATCGGAACTGGTCAAGGGGGCTCCGCACAGTACTGCCGTCTGCCGCCCGGATGAAGTCAATGCGGCTCGCAAACCAGTTCTCTGCTGGTCAGCGCCGAGTTGCTGAAAATGTACGGAAGCTGACGGACGATAACTACAGATCACTGCAGATCACTGCATCTGAGTATCCCTCGGCTGCTCGGCGATTCGAAACAGCGGTGCATCAGGCAAGTCAGAGGTGATCTGGAATGTTTCCGGCGCGGGCGTCCTGCCGGGGTCGCGGAGCAACTCTGCTTCGACCAGCGTGGCATAACTCAGACACAACAGCAGCCCCATCGTAATTCCGTTGGGCAACGCATCGGAGCCAAAAAATTTCATCGCGCTGCCAGCGGACCTGGCAAGCTTCACTTTCGCGCCATCCCATTGCACGCTGTACATTTCATCCAGCACGAGATGCGAAAGAAATCCTAATCCCGTACCGATCGCCATCAGCATCCGCACTTTAATATCGTTGGAGTGATACGCCAGAAATGTGACTTCTGCTGCAATGATTAGCGCCGGGATACTATGAAACATTCCGCGATGAACGGTCAGCTTCGCCAGCATGAACGCTCCCCCATAGCGAACGATTCCATAAGACAACATTGCAAACAGCATTGCTCGGTCACTGTGCATGCCGATTGCGTGAACATGCTGAATGAGCAGAATTGGAGCGATCGCAGCAGTGACTCCAAAGAGTTCACGAATAGGCTTGCCGCTTTCAGAGTCCAGATCCGGCAACATTCCCGCAACCCACGTCAGAATCGCCGCGATGGCCGCCTGAGAAATCGTATAACCAAACATGAATACCGCAGCGCAGGCGTAAGCTACGCCCAATATGCCGCTCACGCTCACATGTTCGCGATACCCTGCCATCCGGAGTTCCTTCTCCTGCCTTCGTTGTGTTTGTGATCTGACTTGGTCCGTTATTGTCAGGCATCAGTATTGTCAGTTTCAGGCGTTGGGATGGTAAGAGCAGCTGCGGGGAATTCTGAGGACTCAACCACTGCCAAAAACGTGAACCTGCAGATTCTGCCGAAGTGCCAATGTGCTCACGGCATTACGTTATAGAAACAACTTCGAGATAACTCTCGGCTGAAATCAACTGGAGAATCAACCGGTGTGACAAGTGAGCCCCGGCGAACGCAGGCACACCATTCACGGAGATGATCTCAAACCCAATCGCTAAACCAGACCACGTTTCTTACGCATTGCCCATTCGGCGGACATCAACCCGATCAACAGCAGCAGCACAAGCCAGTTGTCCCACAGGCTGAGCTGTTCCTGGCGAGCCAGAGTCAGGCCAGGAAGTCCGTTCTCCGCCCAGTTCGCGACGCGTTCCTGCAGTTGCTCCGGAGTCAGCATCTCTCCACCACTCGCCACAGCAATCTCACGCAGAAGTGAGAAATCAGCAACAGGATTGTCCAGTTCCGGGTCACGAGCATTCACGTGAAAACGAGTCACCGCGATGCCAGCCAGGGCTTCGCCATTTCGACTCGCTTTAACGCGAGCCCAGTAGTCGCCGGGCTCAAGTGTCTTGTCAAAATCCGCCAGACTCATTCCCACGCCAGCTCGAGCCGACAGATTATAGGTCTTGCCTGCGGGATCAGTCACCACGACATCAAAATCCGCGTCGATGATCGGGTTCTTCTGTTGATCACGAATTCCAAATGAGAGTTCCGTCGGCTGCCCGGGTGTCAGGTCTCTCGGATTCGCCACGATCCAGACGGGCTGTTCATCATCGATCTCCTTCCGAGTCAGCCAGAGCACAATCTGCCGCCAGAACCGAGTATGCTCTTCAATATAACCATTCGTGTACCATCGCCATGTTTCATCACCGGCAAATGCCAGAATTCGCGATGTTCCGGCTTCATGCCCGATCAGTAATGGAAAGCCCTGATCGGAAACAGCCAGCACCTGCGCCAAAGAATTATTGCGTGGTGTCAGCACGTTCGCTCCCGGTAGCGGCGGCAACTGCGCCCACCGTGCGCGATTCTGATCGGGTGATGCAATCTGCAGAACATAATGCGACTGGCTGTCGCGAGCCGGCAACATCTGCTGTGGCTGAGTGAGCTGCTGATTCTGCGGAGGAAGCTCGACCGGAAACAGCGGAGCCAGCACCGTTTGTCCATAACCGCCAGCACCAAAATTCTGCTGACCGCCAGTCATCATCAGGCCAGCTCCCTGATTGCAGGCTTTCAGGATGCCATTCAACTGCTCTGGCGTAAACGCATTCGCCGGCACATCGCCGATGATGTACGCGTCATAATTTCCAGGCTCGAAGAACTCATCGGGGATGCGATTTCGACTGGCCAGCGCCCCAGACAGAATGCGTCGATAGTCCAGTTGAATTCGAGTACTGTCGTTGATCTCTCGAATCCATTTCTGTTCAGGCCGTGCTGAATCAAAATACGCGACTCGAATCCCACCACGGCGAACGCGAATGATGGTTTCAACTCGATTATTCGTCCTGCGTACTTCGCCCGGCAACGGTTCCGCCTCGACCGCAATCTTGATGTCACCAAACTGTTGCGGAGTAATTTGAAGCTGGACTGTCTGCTCTTCGAGCGATTCTTCAGGTGTCACCGTAACCAGAGATTTCTCCGTCGCTGTCATCGGCACAGCCTCCATCGGTCCGCTCTGGCCGTCCAGAAGTCCTTTACGATTCTCCTGAAACACTCGCAACGTCACCCGCTGACCTTGAGCACCGGCGGCCTTGAGTCGTACTCGAATCATCAACACGTTGCCCTGGAAGACTTCGCGCGAAAGATCGAGTTCATCAAGAGCGAGATCGAGACTGGAATCGGATGCTTCCGTGCTGCCAAAACCAACGGGAAAGATAGCTCGCTGCTGCCGACCGTATAGTCTGGCAACCTGAACCGGTTCGACGTTCAGGGCTCCTGACGCCGCTTGCCGTCCGTCACCCAGAAACAGGACTGCGGGAACGCGACTGCGTCCCATCTCTGCAGCGGCGTCTTCGAGGATTTTTCCGATCGCCGTAAACTTGCCATCCGTGGTCTCTGCCGGAGCTTCGACTGTTCTTAACACGTCTGCATAGTCTCGATAAACGATCTCTGCTTTGTTTCCGATCTCATCAAGACTCGGCTGAATCGCTTCAAGAGTTTTCAGCAGAGCCTGCCGACGAGTTCCTCCACCCGGTGCATCGTCAGTTTGCATGCTGCCGCTGGCATCCGTCATGACATAGAGGATGGCTTCTGATTTGTCATCGCGTTCGAATACCGCGACGGGGCGCAGGAGCAGCAGACTGATGACGATTACGATTGCGATTCGAAGGCCAATCAGAATCCGCTGCCAGCCCGTGGACAGATGTTTGATCCGTCGCGGATACCCCAGCCACGTGACGAACAGCATTGCTGCAATCGCCAGCAATGTGAGCATCCAGGACCAGACGGGTTCAAAATGAACGGACATACGATTTTAATTGGGGTGTGACGCAATACGTGGTTCTAAGCTCAGACAGTGGTACTGGCTTCCGCCAGCATGCCTGTGCGATTCTGAGCGCCAAGACCCGCTGAAGTCGGCACTACGAAACAAACAAGAACCCGTGAGCAGACTGTTGGTTTAGTCGTTTAACGGCAAGCCGAAGGCGTTGACGCACGATTTCGCCACCGCCTGCGGCTCGCCGTTAAACAGAAACGCACAGTACGCGACAAACGTCAGCATAGCAGATTCCCGGGAAATGCGATTCCAGCAATCTCGGAGGCTTCTCGAAGCTTGGTTCGCACATCCTCCGGCAGTGGAATCCCATCCCGATGAGCGGCGGCCGAGTTCTTCCATTCTCGCTCTCCCGGCAATAACACCGACTCAACCCCATCTGCCGCAGGAGCCGCATGAATCTCATCAATCAACGTTTTCATACGAGCATTGAAGTCCGCTCGATTGGTCATCGCATCGACATGAAACACGGTGATGGAGGCATTGTGCCACGATGGGCGAGAAGCCGGATCAAACATCCAACTGCCAACCTGCCACGTCATCGCTCCGCCGGGGATTAGTGCTGACATCACTTCGCACCACAGTCCCAGACCGTAGCCTTTATGTCCCGCCATCGGAGCCAGCGCGGTGGAATGAGGGTATAGCGCTCCGTCGGTTGTGGGATGACCATCGGGACCAATCAGCCAAGTGTTCGGAATCTGTTCGCCGCGCTGAATGGCGGCGTAGACTTTTCCACCGGCAACAGCAGCCGTGGCCATGTCGAGCAGAATGGGATCGCCTCCCGTCGGTATCGCGTAAGCCAGTGGGTTGCTTCCCAACACCGCCTTCTTCGATCCCGGAGCCGCCACACTGGGAATATCGTTTCCGGTGACCATCGTTACAAATCCTGACCGAGCGGCTTGTCCCGCAAAATGCCCGGCAGCGCCAATATGTCCGGTGTTGCGCAGACTGACGAACGCAACACCCGTGGTTGATGCTTTCTGCATCGCCGTCTGCATCGCAAAATGACAGCCGACTTGCCCCAGCCCCGTATCCCCATCGACGACAGCCCACGCCGGTCCTTCGCGTTCGATACGCGGCTGCGCTTTGGGCGAATATCCTCCGCCCTGAAGTTTCTTCAGATAACCGGCCAGCAGTTTCGTTCCATGAGTAAACACACCTAACGCATCAGTGGAAACGAGAGCCTTGGCAGTGACCCTGGCATCGGTATCTCTTAAGCCAGTACTGAGAAGTGCGGCCTGAGTAAACTCGAACAGAACCGACACCGGCACGTTCTGGGATTTTTCTGGCATGAACTACACCCAATCAAAGGAACAAAGAACGGCAATCCCGCAGCAAAACAGACACAGGAGAGCCATCACGCAGCACCTGCAGCCATCGGAAAACACTGACAATACACAACGACGACAGCCGTATTGACTCGTTTTTATGGGTTCGAGGATACTGCAGTCTGGCCTGGGTTAACATTGACGGCAGATGGTCCTGACCCAAAGTCAATTTGTCCAACCAGATGACCATAATCATTTGTGTCTGCTGAAAGCGTCATCATGTCGGCTGTTCTCAAAATCTCCAGGCCGAACTCGACACCCGAAACAGCCTGCTGTCCGGCCTGTGGCCATGTTACGCCGCTCGCATCCAAAGCATGGAAGTTTGTGAACGCGCGAGGCGAAACGGAATGGCTGAAGTGCAACCATTGCGAATCGTATTTCATGGACCGCGAGTACAACCTCGAAAGCGAGATTGAGCATACTCAAAAGATGACCTGGGGCGATGCCAAGCAAGGCGCAGCACTGAATCATTTCAAGCAGCGGATGTATCAGTCGATCCTGCGGCAGTTGATTCAACATGTTCAGCCGGCAGGACACAGACTTCTGGACGTTGGCTGTTCTTACGGTGGATTTCTGGAAGCCGCCAGCTGCGCCGGGTTTGAAGTTTGTGGGTTCGATATCGTTCCGGAGGCTGTAGCGTATGTGCAACAAAATGGACTGAGAGCCCAATGCTGCGGAACAGTCTCCGAGTTTTTGCTGGAGTCAGAACCGTTTGACGTGATCTCCGTTCTCGACGCCAATATCTATTGGCCCGATCAACCTGGTGAACTTCGCGAAATCTATCAGCGTCTTAAACCCGGCGGCATTCTGGTCATGCGGAATGTCGACAAATCGTGGATGGCTCGTGTTGGTGCTTTTCTTCAGCACGTGTCACCAGTTCGAGGCGAACGGATTCTGCGACGTGCTGTCAACGATCATCGCTTCTCGATGCCCACTCGCAGCTTTCTGACGCTGCTGCAGCAAACGGGTTTTCGCGTCATCAGTGCGTCGCCTCGCGGAGCTGTTCACAGTGATGAAACAAGCACAGCCGTGAAGCTGAGCTTTGCTTTGGGAACCGCCCTGTGGCATTCTCTGGGGATCTTTCTGGCTCCGGGTGCCGTGATCATCGCCGAAAAGCCCGAGTAGACTGCCGGGCTGTTCAGCGACTAAAGACACAGTCCCGAAGAAAGAAGACTTCCGAAAATCAACGGGGCGAAAGCAAAAGCAATTATCACAACCCGACGCGTCAGTTTTGAAGTTGCGATGTTCAAGGCTGGGGCAGATCAACGGCGAGAAAACACAGGGGATTATCATAACCCGACGCATGAGCGAGGGATTTTTCCAAACACTGCCTAAAACGCAAAAACTCAATCCCTCGCTGACGCGTCGGGTTGGGATCTTCCCAAACGCGCAACTTCAAAACGCGTCAGCGAGGGATCTACAAAGACATCGGTAAAACGCGACATCGCAATCCCTCACCAACGTGTCGAGTTGGGATTTCAAAGCATGGAAACATCTGGAAGTTGTCTGTCCAGGCCAGACCACAGCCATCCAACCTTCGCATCTCAGGAAATGCGTTCCAGTTTGGTGACGCGTCCCGTGGCTACCCACTCGGCCACGAAGATGTCGCCGTTCGGAGTGAAGCAGGCATCGTGAGGATGGACGAACTGGCCATCAAGCCACTGATCCGGTTTGCCTCGCAGGTTTTCGACTTCGCTGAGTCGTTCAACGGCTCTTCCAAGCCGAGCAACCACTTCGTTCTTCTCATTCAACAGCGTGACGCTGGATTTGAGTTCCGGAACGAGCATCAGATTCTTCCACGTGTCGATATTCGCGGGCAGACCAAATCCGGTCAGCGTTTCTTTGTATTGACCGTCCATTGTAAAGATCTGCAGTGTGTCATGAGCACGATCGGTCACGACGATTGAGGGTTCTCGTCCGGGACGATTGTCGACCCACAGACCATGAGCTGTATTGAATTTCCCCTGGCCGTCTCCCGCTCCTCCGAAGCTGCTGATCCATTTTGCATCCTTGTCATAGCGGTGAATGCAGAAGGTTCCGTAACCATCGACCAGCAGAAATCCGCCATCATCCAGAAAGGCAAAGTTGGTCGGAAGAAATCCGTTCCGAGTCCATGTCGGTTCAGTCGATGTATCTTCACCGGGAGAGTACAGGCCGGATTCCATCGGGGCTTTGCGGAACCAGACGATATCACCGTTTAAGGTCAGCTTCGCAAAGGCTTTAACCTGCTGATACGCCGCCACATACAAGTACTCGGTGCCACCTTCGTCACGAACTTCAATCCCATGGCCGCCACCCTGAAATTGTGCGCCGAAGGCTTTGATGAACTTGCCTGTTGGATCGAACACAAAGATCGAGGGATGATCCTTCTGATCTCGTCGTCCTTCGTGAATCACGTACAAGTTGCCAGCTTTGTCGACGGCTACATTATGAGTCGTCTGCCAGGTGTATTTGTCCGGCAGCTGAGCAAACGCATGGTTCACGCGAAACTGATATTCGCCTTCGCCGATAATGGTTTCTTTATTGGTTCGGCTGGCGGTTGCCACGGCCGGCGCTGACAGAATCGCAGCGGCCCCGAGAGCAGCGGTAGACATAAACTGACGGCGGGATGCAGAAGGTGTCGTCATCGGTGGGATCCTGATGAAGAAATGGGATGCAAACATCACCGCAGTCGTGACTTCTCAACGAGAAGGATTGCGGTGAGCCGTCTGTTTACCATCGCCGCGTCATTAATTCCAGCCACGCCAGTTTAACCGTGCAGCGTGCCCTTGGAACTTGGCACGCCTTGCTGACGTGGATCGACAGCAACGGCCATCCGCAAAGCTCGTGCGGTTGATTTGAAGACGGCTTCGGAAATGTGATGGCTGTTGGTGCCGTGATGCAGCAACAGATGAAGATTCATCAGAGCATTGCTGCTGACGGCCGTCCAAAACTCCTGAACCAACTCCGTGTCGAACTGACCAATCTTCTCCGTCGGGAATTCGACTCGATACACAAACGCCATCCGACCGCTTAAGTCGACCGCCGATGTGACCAGCGTCTCTTCCATCGGCAAGGTCATGTGACCGTAGCGACTAATCCCCTTCTTGTCGCCCAGTGCCTGGTTGAGACAGCGACCGAGACAGATCCCGACGTCCTCAACCGTGTGATGGTAATCCACATGCAGATCACCAACAGCTTTAACCTTCAGATCGAAGAGTCCATGACGAGCGAACAAAGTCAGCATGTGATCAAAGAAACCTGCACCCGTGGAGATTTCATTCTGGCCACTGCCATCGAGATCAATGGAGAGCTCAATCTGAGTTTCAGCGGTATTGCGGGTGATCGATGCGATTCTGGCCATGGTGTTGCGGCTGGTTATCTTGAATACATAGCGTCGACTTTAGTCGACGTAGATTGTGTGTAGCGTCGACTTTAGTCGACGGGAGTTTTCAAAATCATGACGCAACGCCGGCTGAAGCCAGCGCTACTGTTTGGGGCGAGGGTGAAAACACGCGCCGTTCACGATGTGCAATCTTGCGCTGTGAACGGCAATAATCGATCGGCAAGTGGTTCAGCTTTTGACTCTGACACCACTTGACTGTCGCAAGCTCGCTACAGACCGCACAATCGGTCACTCTTTCGGCGGTGTGATGCCGAAATCTTCGATCGTGAGCAACGCTGAAAACGGAATCCCACGAGCTTCGAACGCGGCTCGCCCGCCCTGCAGACGATCCACAATGCCGACCGCGTGAACCACTTTGCAGCCAAACTCTTCGACTCGATCCACCGCCTGCAACGCACTGCCGCCCGTTGTGACGACGTCATCAACGATGACCACTTTGTCGCCAGGTTGAATTGGCCCTTCGATAAATCGCTGAGTGCCGTGGCCCTTGGCTTCCTTACGAACCATGAACCCCTGCAGCGAACGATTCTGAGAAGCGGCCGCAACCAGAACTCCACCGATGATCGGATCGGCCCCGATCGACATGCCGCCGAAGCCACTGAACTCCACGTCCTTCATGAGTTCCAGAAGTCCATAAGAAATCTGCATCAATCCTTCGGCGCTGAGTGTGACTTGTTTGCCGTCGAGGTAATACGTCGACTTCTTACCAGAGGCCAAAGTGAAGTCACCAAACTTGAGGGCTCGTTCCCGAACCAGTTCCATCAGACGCGTACGATTAAACATGAGTGTTCCAGGACAGGTTTTCAGACGAAGAGAAAGTTTAACGGCAAGCCGGAGGCGTCGGCGAATACAGCAACGGTCGCCTGCGGCTTGCCGTTAAACGAGTCAATCAGCGGTTCTTTCGACCGCAATTTCCTGCCGGAATGGTACCGGTCAGGGATTCAACTTCAACCAGAAGCCCTCTGACATAGAAAAACGAGACAGACTTCTGCACACTACCGGGGTCTGGAAGCCGTTTTGACCTTCTGAAAACTCAGATCTCATGCACGCGACTGAATTCCTGTCTGCAAAATCGCCAACGCTGCCCACATCCGTGCTCGTGATGTTTGGCTCCGAGCGATACTTTCGTCAGGAAATCCTGCATCGAATTCCCGGGGCGAGCGGTGATGATGCGGAACTGTCTTTGACGCGTCTCGTGGGTGACAAGGCCGAGATTCGCGATGTGATGGCGGAACTGAAAACCGTCTCCATGTTTGGCGATCAGCGGATCGTCATGATTGAAGATGCCGATGAGTTCGTCTCGAAGCATCGTGCGATGCTTGAGAAGTATGTGACTCAACCAGCCAAAGGATCGATGCTCATCCTGGATGTGAAGAGCTGGCCGAAGAATACAAAGCTGTTCAAGCTCGTTGAACAGCATGCGATGGCTTTGGAATGTGCGGAACTCACCGGAGCTTCTCTTCAGAAGTGGTTGCAGAAGCTGGCCAAAGATCAGTACGGCAAACAGCTCGATCGCGAATCCGCCGCGCTGATTATTGCGCTCGCCGGAGATGGTCTGAATCTTCTGGAACAGGAAGTTGCCAAGCTGGCGGCTCTCGTTGGAGATCTCGACACAATTACTCGCGAAGACGTCCCCAAGGTTGTTGGCGGCTGGAGAACCGAGACGACATGGGTGATGCTGGATGCTGTTCGCGATGGCCATCCCGGGCACGCAATCGAAGCTCTGGATAAACTGCTGAAATCCGGCGAGGCTCCTCAAAAAATTCTCGGAGGTGTCACGTTTGTTTTTAGAAAATTCGCAGAGGCGACGGAGCGAGCGAGAACCGGAACTCCGCTGCGCGAAGCCATCGCCGCAGCAGGAGTTTTTTCCAACGCGATTGGTCAGGCAGAAGCGTATCTGCGTCGAATTGGATTTGAACGCGCCAGCAGGATCCTGCAGTTACTTGTTGAAGCAGATTCGGAAATGAAAGGTGGCAGTCGAGTCGACCCGGCTCTTTTGCTTGAGCGATTGTTCGTGCGACTGGCCGGCGATTTGACCGTGACGGCCGCGAAGTAATGACTCCGCAATTCTTCCATGACTGTTCCGCAGCCCAACAGAGCAAGACCTTGCTGCTGATCCGAATCCTTACCCTGTTGGGAATACTACTGGCCGGTTCAGCGTTTGTTGAAGCTCAGGACTCGAAGGAATGGCCCGCCGAGTCGGTGACCGCAAAAATCTGCCAGAGTCTTCAAAACGCGACGGTCCGAATCGTGTCGAATAATGACCGTTCCTCTGGAGTGATCGTTTCTGAAACCGGGCACATCCTCACAGTTGCTCACGGCCTTCACGGAGACAGCACAAAGGTAGTCGTCGTTTTTTCGGACGGATCAAAAGCCGCCGCAGAGATCATTCTTCGCGACAAAACGCAGGACGTGGCCGTGCTGAAACTTACGGACGAGGCTGCACGACCGAAGTTGATTCCGATCCCGATTGCTCAGAACACCTCGCTTAAGAAGGAAGCGATGGTCCTGGCCGCCGGATGTCCGGGGCGAGAACCTGATGGATTGCGGCCTGTTATTCGCCTTGGTGAGTTGCTCGCGGTTGACTCCACAACTCTGCGTTCATCCTGCACGTTGACAGCGGGCGATTCAGGAGGTCCTCTGGTGAATCATCAAGGACAACTGATCGGACTGCATCGACAGATTGGATTGAGCCGCGAATCGAATCATCACCTTCCTCTGCAGCATATAAAAGATGCCGTGAAGTCTTTCCTGGATCCACAAAAAATGTCTGCCGTGGAATCATCAACGGAGAGCGGTTTCGCAGCCACACTGCCAAAAGCAAATCGTGCCGTGACTGAGACGATGCAGTTGCGAAGAGTGGAGATCTTCCAGGGGAAATCCACGCCAGATGACGAGGCCGCTCCACTGATCCTCGGCACGTTAGTGAACTCGGAGTACGTTGCCACAAAGCTGAGTGAACTAACACCCCACGAAATGATCGACTGCCGATTTCACGAAGGTGATCCAGGTGTCGCAGAGATTGCGATGACGAATGTTGCGTTGGATCTTGCCATCTTAAAGCTGCAAATTCCTCGTCGGGCAGCCACGTCGCTTGTTTCGCAACCCGTGGTTTCAGCCGCTGAATTTTCACTCGTGTTTGCAGCGTCCGAGAAGAGCGAGCCAGTGCGGGTTGGCTTGATAACTCGCCGTCGTCACTATGAACCTCGGCTCAACGGAAAACTGGGTGCCGTTTTAGATGTCGATGAGACATCCCGCGCAGTGCGAGTCAAGGAGGTGGCTCCGAACAGTACGGCATCTGTTGCAGGGTTGTCAAAGACTTGCCTTATCGACTCGATCAACGGTCAGCCGGTCAAATCTCTGGACAATGTCGGCGAACTCTTAAGTGAACATCAGCCTGGCGACTGGCTGCAGTTTCAATTTCGAATCGTCGAAAAGTCATCGACCAATTTCGCACGCCTCCAGCATGATCCCGCCGAGCGATTTGAGCGAACTGAGTTCCTGGACGGCCGTTCGGGAATCGTCAGTGAGCGCCGTAGTGGATTTTCTGACATTCTGCAGCACGACATTGAACTGGCACCGAGTCAATGCGGTGGTCCGCTCATCGACAGCGAGGGACGAGTTATCGGCGTCAACATTGCGAGGCGAGCACGCGAATCATCGCTGGCGATTCCGATAGAAGTCGTCCTGCAATTGCTGAAAGGTGAATAGGGCGGAGCGTGTTGCGAGGCGATTGATCGCCAGAAAAGCCTCTGTATCGACGATTTTCATGGTTGCGACAACACTGAATTCTCGTGACACTGTGCCCACACCGAACCACGCCACTCGCTTCACCCTCAGACAAGAGAACTCTCTCGATGACTCGATTCATTGTCCTGCTGTCCCTGGCAGTTGTCGCTTTGATTCATAGCTCTGCTGACGCTCAACAGTTTACGAACCTGTTGCAGAACAAGTCTCTGTCGCAGTGGATGCTTCCCAACGGCAAAGATGTTGAAAACGGATGGACATTCGATGCTGATGGGACGCTGCACCTGCAGGGAAAAGGCGACAACATTATTACTCGAAACGAGTACCAGGATTTTGAACTTTGGTTTGAGTACCGGATTTCAGACAAAGGAAACAGCGGCATCAAGTATCGAGTTCAGAAGTATGGGAACTCCTTGCTGGGGATCGAGTATCAGATTCAGGATGACGCAGGATTTCCAAATCTTCCGCCAAAGCATTACAGCGCATCTCTGTATGACATCATGGATCGCTCCAGTTCAATTCTTGAACGCAAATACTCACCGGCCGGAGAATTCAACGTAGGCCGGATTGTGGTTCAGAATCATCGCATCCGTCACTGGATGAACGGAAATCTGATTATTGACGAACTGGACTGCTCTCCGAAGTTTGCCAACGCAATCGCTCAAAGCAAGTTCAAGGATCAGGAAGGTTTCGGGAAGAATCATTCCGGTCGCCTGATGCTGACCGACCATGGCAGCGAGGTCTGGTATAAAAATCTCTACATTCGTCCGCTGTCGGGAATGGTTTGCCTCCCAAGGTAATCAGATTCCGGACGGAATTTGCAGGAGTTCTGAATTCTCTGCAGGCCCGTGCGGAAAAAGCCGATTTCCAATTGCAGCATTTCGCGAACCACAGAGTTGCCGATGCTGTCACTGGGCTGTATACTTCCGAGCCCAAACCCACGCGCAAGTGGCGAAATCGGCAGACGCGCTAGCTTCAGGAGCTAGTGGGGTAACTCCCATGGAGGTTCAAGTCCTCTCTTGCGCACTATCAGAAAACGCTGCAGTGTTTATCACTGCAGCGTTTTTTTATGCGCGGGTTTCGGTGGAGAGCGTGCCCTCGTTGTTGACTCCCGGGGGCGCAAGAGGGTTGTAAAATCTGCCTCAACTGGATTATCCAACCAGCGACCAGATTCTTCGATCATGTTACGATGACTGCTCTCTGAGCTGGAGAAAAACATGAAAGTGCTGATCGCAGAAGATGACCGGTTTACTCGCGAAGGGCTGGTCGAAGTCCTGGAAGGTGAAGGCTATCGTGTCGTGGTCGCTGTTGATGGCTCGGAAGCAATCCAGCTGTTCCAGCAACAGAGCCCGGATTTCGTCTGCCTTGATATCATGATGCCCGGTCGCAGTGGCTACGAAGCCTGCCGAGCAATCCGGGCTCAGTCTCCGGACGTCCCCATCATCTTCATCAGCGCGAAGGCGGAGGAGTTTGATCGGCTGGTCGGCTTTGAACTGGGGGCCGACGACTTTATCGTCAAGCCGTTCAGTGTGCGTGAAGTTGTGGCTCGAGTCCGCGCGGTGGCTCGCCGCTGTTGTGCTCGGCAGCCTGATGCTCCTGCAGAGTTCCGGATGGGGGATCTCAGGATCAGTCCCGCCGAACTGCGTGCTCGTCGAGGTGATCTGGTGATTGAACTCAGCCCTCGCGATGTGCGCATTCTGCAGTTGTTGAATGATCACGCGGGCAAAGCATTGGATCGCAATGCAATCTTCCGGGCAGGCTGGGGAGAAGATTATTTTCCCAACAGTCGTACGCTGGATCAGCATGTTTCGCAGCTTCGCAAACGCGTTGAACTGGATCCGGCCAATCCCGTCCTGATAAAAACGGTTCACGGAGTTGGCTACCGCTACGATCCTCTGCCAGCAGCAGAATCCAATGCAGGAGAAGTCTGAAGATGGCTCGACGAGGCCTGCGATTTGAAACAGAGATCAGTTGGTTTGTGCTGGTCAGCATACTTGACATCATCATGACGTGGCTGGCCCTGAAATTCAGTGCGGAAGGCCGCACTCAGGGCACGTTCGTTGAGAGCAATCCCGTCGCGCAATGGGTGCTGGCTCGCTGGGGTGTTCAGGGCATGGCCATCTTCAAATTGATCATGACTGCCCTTGTGGTCTCGATCGCCGAGTTCGTTGGGCGAACTCGTCCGATTGTTGCCCAGGCACTCTTGTGGGGCGGCACTGCCGTTGTCGGATCTGTCGTTGTTTACACCGTGCGATTATTGTTTCGGCACCAGTAGACCATTTTGTCAGACAGCCCGCACTCAAAGTGATCCTGCCCGAGATCCCAGGACTGTGATGCGACTTACAATGCTGGGTCGCACAGCCTATTTCGCGCAGAACTCGCTGAGTAAGAATAAGATGAGGATTAAGATAATGAATGGGGGCGGCTGGAAAACACAAGAAGCTCGGCCGTCGCGAGGGGGCCGAGCTTCTGAAATTGTGTTTCAAGTACCGGAGGCGGGGGTCGAACCCGCACTAGATGTTACTCTAACTGGATTTTGAATCCAGCGCGTCTGCCATTCCGCCACTCCGGCGGGTACCTGAATCTTTCACAAACACAACTTGCCAAAACAACGAAATCGTTGGGCAGGCTGATCTGCGGGAGGCGGAAACTAATCGAATGGAGGGGCGTTCGCAAGGCGATGCGTCGCGGGAGTTCCAGTTTTTGACGGGCGGGACAGATTCCCTCGGAAAAACCGATATCCTCGAAAAGTCTTCGCTAGGGGTACACCGACACGGCACGCTCAACGACGGTTCGCCAAATCGCGATTTGGCAATGTCGCGGTCACATTGTCATTTCGGGGGCATTTTGAACGGCGGCCTTCCGGAAGCGTGGCACAGAGCCTTGTGTCCGGTAACATTCCGCAACTCATACTGGCCGCCACGGACCTCGGGAAGACGGTTCGGATGTTCGGCGGCAACAGGCGAGTCCCTGTCCGATTTTCATGACCCCGGAAAACGAAATTTCTGCAATGGCCCACACTCCGCAAGCTGACGGCTCGATCACTCGCTTCATTAATCATCATTATCGCCACTTCAACGCCGCTGCGCTGGTCGACGCGGCCAAGGGCTATCATCAGCACCTCGCCTCCGGTGGCAAGATGATGATTACTCTGGCTGGTGCGATGAGCACTGCGGAGCTGGGATTGTCATTGGCTGAAATGATTCGTCAGGACAAGGTGCATCTCATTTCCTGCACCGGTGCGAATCTGGAAGAAGACGTCTTCAACCTGGTGGCTCACGATTACTACGAACGAGTTCCTCACTATCGCCAGTTGTCCCCACAGGACGAACAGGATCTGCTCGATCGTCATATGAATCGAGTAACTGACACCTGCATTCCGGAAGGCGAAGCGATGCGTCGCATGGAAACGGCGATGCTGGAAGTTTGGACGGCCGCCGATCAGGCTGGCAAGCGATTCTTCCCTCACGAATTCTTCTATCAGGTACTGCTGAGCGGCAAGTATCAGGAGTTCTATCAGATTGATCCTAAGGACTCGTGGATGCTGGCCGCGGCCGAAAAGAATCTGCCGATCATTGTGCCAGGCTGGGAAGATGCAACGCTGGGCAACATGTACGCCGCCGCTGTGATTCGCGGTGACATTAAGAATGTTCACACGGTTCGCACCGGGATCGAATACATGACCTGGCTGGCCGAGTTCTATACTCAGGCCAGCATGAAAAATTCAATTGGGATGTTTCAGATCGGTGGCGGCATCGCGGGTGACTTCCCGATCTGTGTCGTGCCGATGCTGCATCAGGATCTGGGGCGCGACAGCGTGCCTCTATGGGGTTACTTCTGTCAGATCAGCGATTCGACAACCAGCTACGGCAGCTACTCCGGGGCCGTCCCGAACGAAAAGATTACGTGGGGCAAACTGGGTGTTGATACGCCGAAGTTTATTATCGAATCAGATGCGACGATTGTTGCTCCGCTGATCTTTGCTCATGTGTTGGGCTGGTAGTGTTCGGTTGGTTGTAGAGTGGCCGAGTGATCGGCTGTAATGCGATGGCCTGTCGGTGATTTAATCGTTTAACGGCAAGCCGTAGGCGTCGTCGCAAGATTTCGCCGACGCCTTCGGCTTGCCGTTAAACGAAGACGCATTCCAGCCCGCCGAAAGTCAGTCGGACAAGAATGTCCAACCTACCTCTTAGGGTTTGACAACGCACCAGACATTCAGCGGAATCTGAAACTCAAATCTTGCGGCCATCGCGCAACATCACAGGAGAACAGCAAAGCGTGCGAGTCCTTGGACTGGATATTGGTGGAGCAAATATCAAGGCTTCCACTGCCGATGGAGAATCCGTCAGCATCAGCTTTGCAATCTGGAAGAATCGCGATGGCCTGCGCGGGATTTTGAAGCAGCTTCCGCTTTATCGTGACACGCCTCCGGATATCGTGGCTCTAACGATGACCGCGGAACTTGCCGACTGTTTTCAAACCAAGGCTGAAGGCGTTCAATTCATCATCGAAGCTGTGCAGGCTGTCTTCGCCGGATCCATGATTCGAGTCTGGTTGACGTCCGGCGAGTTTGCAGAAGCGGCTGATGCAACAGAACTGCCTCAACTGGCCGGCGCTTCCAACTGGCACGCCCTGGCAACGTGGGCGGGTCGAGCAGCTCCCTCCGGGCCGGCGGTGCTGATCGATGTCGGTTCTACAACAACGGACATTATTCCTCTGATCGACGGCCTGCCGATTCCGGAAGGCCGCACGGATCTGGAGCGTCTGGCTGCATCCGAGCTGCTCTACACCGGTGTCGGACGAACTCCTGTTTGTGCGATCGTGCAGACGGTACCACTTTCGTCAGAGGAAGATAGTGGCGGTCCGGTTCACATCTGCCAGATTCCTGTTGCCGCCGAGTTGTTTGCGACGGCATTGGACGTCCATCTGCTGACGGGTGATATCATGGCAGATGCAGGCAACTGCGAAACTGCCGACGGGCGGCCGTTGACTCGTGAAGCCGCGATGAACCGCCTGGCTCATATGCTTTGCTGTGACTCGACAGAGTTATCTGAAACGCAGTTGGTGAAGATCGCCGAGCACATTGCTGAGCAACAGCTTCAACAGATTACGGTCGCGGTGAAGAATCGCTGCCAGTATGTTCGCAAGTTGGTCGCGGATTCAGGCGTGACAAAGATTCATGCGGTGATCAGCGGCAGTGGTGCCTGGCTGGCGGAACGAGTGATTCAGGAGGTTGGTGAATCCTCCTTTGCTGCCGTCCACAACTTGTCAGAAATGTTTGTTCGCAACGTGAGTCGTTCCGCTCCGGCCTTCGCGGTGGCTCGACTGGCGGCTGAACGCTGCCAGGACGATTTGCTGCCGATTGAGTCGCTGTATTAAGAGCACTGAACATCGCCATGTTTCCCCCTCTCCCCCGAGGGGGACAAGGAAGTGTGTTGCGCACGACAAATTTTGATCACGAAACTACTTCGGTGGATCTGAGTCATCAAACATGGCGCTGTCGAGGTAAAGGCTGAGCAACTTGACGATTGAGCACGGACTGCACATATTGCATGCGTAGACCAAGCCCTTCCCAATTAGCCTGCCCAACTGAGGAAATCGTCATGTTACTGAAACGCGTCAGTCTTGCCGCCGCTCTATTTTTGTCCACGGTCAACGTCGCTGCTGCAGCGGATGTTTGGGGACTCAAGCCGGGAACTCCAGAACTGAAGTCTGCCACAACTCTGGCATTTGGACCTGAAGACATTCTGTTTGTTGGTGATGCGAAGAACGCCACGGTGTTCGCCATTGCAACTGGCAACACCGAAGGCGATGCCGCAGCCGCCTCAATCAACATTGACGATCTGCCCACGGCGATTGCCAACGAATTGCATGTCAGGAAAGTTGAAGTCAACGACGTTGCCGTGAATCCTCGCACCGGAGCGGCTTTCGTTGCGGTCACTGCCGACGACCACGCGGCTCTCGTGCAGATCGACGGAGCCGGCAAGATTTCCGAACTGCCCCTGAAGGACGTCAAGTTCTCCAAAGCGACGCTGGCTAATGCTCCGGAAGACAAAGTGGTTGGTGAAGGTCGACGGGCCCAGAATCGTCGGGCCGACTCCATCACCGATATTGCGTTCTTCGAAAACAAGCTGTTGGTCTCAGGACTCAGTACTGCTCAGTCAGCATCAACCGTACGGGAGATCAGCTTTCCGTTCGCCGACGCTGATAGAGGGATTGGCGTTGAAATTTATCATGCGGCTCATGGAAAGAGCGAAGATTCTTCGGCGATGAGAACCTTCGTGGCCATGATGATCGATGGCGAACCAAGCATTCTGGGAGCCTATGTTTGCACGCCGCTCGTGAAGATCCCGGTCAAGGAATTGGCTGCTGCTGGTGAGAAGGTCAAGGCGACGACCGTTGCGGAACTCGGCAACCGCAATCGCCCGCTCGACATGATCAGTTACTCAAAAGACGGTGCTGAGTATCTGCTGCTCAGCAACAACGCACGCGGTGTGATGAAGATTTCTACAGCCGGCCTGAAAGAGAATAAAGGGCTGACGGAGCCGGTGAGCGGTGGCGGAACAGCCGGACAGAAGTATGAAACTGTTGAATCCATGGCCGGCGTCGTGCAGATGGACAAGCTGAATGAAACGTCGGCGCTGGTGCTGGTTCAGGCAGAAGGCGGCCCGCAGAATCTGAAGACTATTGCGTTGCCGTAGGGTCTGTGCTCTAAACGACGCGACTTTGAAGATTCATCAGGATGCCCCGGAAGTGTGATTGCTTCCGGGGCATTTTTTTATGCGACAACGCTACATCTGAAGGCGTAAAGATGTGCGACGGTAAGAAGAAAACTCAGAAGTAAAAAACCGGATCGAAGAGAGAAAAGCGGCCTCCCTGCCGCATCGCCATCCCTGGTGGATAACTCTCGGCCAGTCGCGTGTCTTGTTGAGTGAGCAAGCGACCTGCTGGGAAGAGTGAGTGAGCAATGCTTTTCTCGTCTTCGATCCGTTCTGCTTCCGATTTGAAAGCGGGATTATTGTGTCAACTGCTTGAAGAGTTCGCCGAAGTCCGGCATCTCATCTTTCAGGACATTGTTCCATGCATCTGGTTGCCAGATTTCGACACAGATGACAGCTCCAACGACGACCGTTTCTTTTCCAGCATCAACGCCAAGAAATGGCCTGAAGCCTTCTGGTATCAGAAGTCGCGAGCGATTCGCCAGTCGTGTGGTCTGATGACGAGTCGAGAGCAGACGTCCGAGGCGTTGAACTTCGCTCCAGCGTTGTTCCATTCGCCCTGAGTCGATTTTCTGCTTCAGCAACGCGATGCCACTGTCGAGCCGTTTCTGCCATTCCGCGGGCTGCCAAAGGCTCAGGCAACCGGCTCGTTCCTTGGCAATGATGACGTCACCGTTCTCATCGGAGATCGAAGCCGACAGCTCTGTCGGAAGCATCAGGCGAAAGCGATCATCGATCGTTCGCTTGTATTCTCCCGTCAGAAACATGTGGAAACTCTCTTCCTTCTTACGAGGGCAGCACCCCCAGTAATCGCTGGTCTGCCAGAGCTGGTCTGTCAGCCAGACACCACATAACTCTTGTGTGACCGCAGCCGCAAGCCCAAGGCTTACAGCTTATCGGGCATTAATCCCACTTTCAACTTGTTTTCAAAGATCGTTATGGGCGTGAATCCCACAAACTGCTCCCGCAGCTTACGCGCGGCAGTTGGCGTCGGCAAGGGACCGGATAATCGAATTTTCCGAATTTGACGGAATGCGATCCTGGGCGAATTGGCGACCGCGATTTCGCTGGAATGGCACGGGCCACACCCCCGTTTCGGAGTGGAATGCGTTGGCCTGGAAAGATAGAAAGCCATGGGGGGCACTGACTTCAATGCCCAATCTGTCGGATATCTCTGCTGCGAAAACTCTGTCGAGAATCCCTGTTTGACCCCGGGTGTTTTCGGCCATATATTCGATTTGGGTTTATGAACTGGACTGCGGCGTTGATAGTGTGATCATTGCAACTCATCCGAGGGCAAAGAATGTTTTCGGATGATTGGCCGGTGTGGGACTTATTCTCTGCACGGTGCAGATTGAGGCCGAGTGTTCGCGGGATACCCCCGGGAAGTTCGCCTCAATCGTGGCCGCGTGCAGAAAAGATCCCCGCCGACCAGCACGTCTGGTTTCATGGTTGAGATCATTAGCAGGGCATGATGCCGCTCGGATTTGAATGCACTGAGTGGGATGGACCACAACGGCGAACACGGCTGTCGGGGTCGAGGGGAACATCATGCGTGTAAACGTGCTGAGTTGTCGGCTCTGGTCGACCTTGACTCTCGTCTCACTGTTTCTTCTAACGCCGGCTGTCCTGCGAGCTGAAGACCCTGTGGAAGTCGATGCGTCCATCTACGCCGATGCGGCGGACGCTTTACGAGCGGGCGAACTGCTTGAGAACAATCGGCAGTGGGTTGAAGCGATCAACCACTATGAAGCCACGCTTGAGCGATTCACGGATGATGAAGGCCTGAAGTATGGTCTGCGTCGAACACGAATCCACTTCGGTGTCGATCGTCGCTATTCGGACCGCAGTTTTGAAGAAAAGCTGTTAACCAAAGGTCGAGCGGAAGCGTTGGATCTGTTTGAAGACATCCTGAGTCGGGTTCAGTATGAATATGTGGAGCCGATCAAGGAGACTCGTTTCGTTGCTCATGGAACAGAGAGCCTCTACATGGCTCTGAAGAATGATCGGTTCACCGCCAGGAACAAACTTGACGACAAAACTGAAGCCATTGACCGAGTCCGCCAGGCCCTTATCAAGGACTTCTGGAATCGTCGTATTGACAGCCGCATGCAGGCTCGATCCACAGTGACGGCCGTTTGTGATCTGTGTCAGCGCGAGTTGGGGATCTCAGGAACTGTGGTCGTGATGGAATACATCTTCGGCGGCTGCAATGCTCTGGATGAATACAGCAACTTCCTGACGCCGGACCGCTATAACGATCTGTTTGGCAGCATTCAGGGTGAGCTTGTCGGGATCGGGATTGAGATGAAGGGCGTCAAAGGACGCGGCATGCATCTTGTCAATGTGCTGTTCAACAGCCCGGCCGAACGAGGTGGCTTGCAGCCGGACGACTATATCGTCGCCATCGACGGCACCGATTGCAAAGAATTATCAACTGACGATGCTGCTCGACTTCTCCGTGGAACCAGTGGCAGCACTGTTAGCCTGACCTATGAATCTCCGAACGGAACTCAGAAGACCGGCGATTTTGTTCGCCAGCGAGTTCAGATCCACAGCGTGACTCGAAAACTGATGCTCGATGAAGCCAGTAAGATTGGTTACATCCGCATGGAGGGCTTTCAGAACAATACCGCAGAAGAATTAGATGAAGCTCTGCGAGGTCTTGAGCGTCAGGGTATGAAGGCATTGATCTGGGACTTGCGTGGGAACCCTGGTGGACTGCTGGAAACGGCAGCGGCTGTTATCGACCGATTCATCGATCGCGGCGTTCTGGTATCCACAAAAGGTCGATCACCCGAGCAGAATCAGGTGTTTCAGGCTCATGGCAATAATGTGCGTCACTATCCTCTGGCTTTGATCGTCGACGAAAACAGTGCCAGCGCCAGTGAGATTGTCGCAGGGGCTATTCGAGATCATCATCGTGGTAAAATCGTGGGACGAAAGACTTACGGGAAGTGGTCGGTGCAGAGCATCATTCATCTTCCGGGCGACACCGGGCTGAAGCTGACGACGGCGAAGTTTTATTCTCCTGACGACAAGAACTACTCCGGTAAAGGATTGGCCCCGGACGTCGAAGTTCCGGAACCGAAGGACCTGCAGTATTCATTCTATCGAGGACGCACAACGGAAGAGATCAGTGCAGATCCGGATGTGGCTGAAGCCATTGAAATCCTGCAGAACCAGCTCCAGTAGAACGGACGCGGGGAAATCGAGTGGCGTCATCTCTGCTGCATAACTGTCATGGATCACGCCCCGGCGAAGTCTTTGAAGATTTTTTCCCCGACGGCATTGTCGGCATCGATCTCGCCCACGAGTCACGTGAGCTACTCGTGGGAACTCGCCGCGGCCACCTGACGTTGATGAATCAATCGGGCGATCGGCTGGTTGAGAACCTGAATTGTCCGGGACTTTCGCGCGTCGTGATTGCTCATTCCGGCGATCTTGGCGCGGCGATTGTTGATGGGCGTCGCCTGATCTGCTTCGATAGAACTCTCCGGCCGCTCTGGGACGCTGCAATCACGGGGCGGATCACGGGACTGGCTGTATCCCCGCACGGAAGCCATATTGCTTTTAGTACGGATGCTTCGCGGCTTCACATTGTGTCAGCCGATCGCAAAGAGATAGCGAAAATCGAGACACGTCGACCGATGGAACATCTGGCCTTCTTTGCTGAGCAACCTGAGCTGCTGGCGGCCGCGGAGTTCGGGCAACTTTGTCGCTACACGCTCAAAGGCAAAGAAGTCTGGAGTGAGCAACTCCTGAACAATTTGGGAGACATGAGTTTGGCGGAAGGAGCCAAACGCGTCTTCCTGGCGGCCTTCAATCATGGCGTTCAGGTTTACAATCGCTCGGGTGAGCAATTAGGAGCTTTCGCGATTGACGGCATTCCTTCACGAGTTTCGGCGGCCGCAAATAAGAGTCGAGTGGCGGTCCTGACTTTGGAGAATCGAATCTACTGGCTGAATTTTGATGGCGAAATTCAATGGGCCGTGGATGTCTCACAAGATCCGCCACAGTATATCTGTGCGGGGCCACTGGGCGATCGACTTTATATTGCCACTCAATCGGGCTGCGTGATTCAGGTCTGCTGGCCGTGATTCCGGGAGTCTGAATCCGGAATCACGATCTTTGTAGTTCCGTCGGGCACGATGTCACTGACCTTCTCGCGACGGCTGCCGGAGTTCGTCTCCAGCTCAGCAATCCAACGCCGCAATTCCATCCCGTATTCTTCAGCAAGATCACTCTTGATCAGTTCTCGCAGGAAGCCGGCTGCACCGTACTCGGACAACTCGGCCTCTTCGGCCGTGCTGAATCGTTGCTGCGGATCAGGGTGCACTAATCCTCGCAGCAGGCGAATCAAGGGTTCGCTGAACTGAAATTCTTCCATTGGCAGCAGGCTGGGCAAACGCTCAAGAATCGTCTGCTTGGCTTGAATCAACTGTTCAAAGTTCATTCCGGAAAACGGTCGGGACCCGGACAACATTTCAATCAGCATGTAGCCGAGGCTGGCCAGATCGGATTGAGCGGTCGCGCGATGCCCGGAGAGAATCTCGGGGGCTGCATACTCCAGCGTACAAGGCTGAGCATGAGGAGGTCGCCCGAGCCAATAAGCCGAACCGATGTCGATGATTTTGACCTGGCCCGTGCGTTTGACCATGACGTTGGATGGCTTGAGATCGCAGTGGACGATCCCGCCCCGATGCAGCGCGGCGATTCCTTCGAGACATTCTCGAATGATGGCCACTGCCATGCCTGGTTTAAGACGACAGTCGACTTCGCCGGTCGTGATGACTCGTTCTGTAATGTTGGCCCAGCGAGTTTCGGTCACGGCGTCCTGAACAAATGCCAGAGTATCTCGTCGGAGAATGTGCAGCAGGTCAAATCCATCGATCCACTCCATCTCCAGCACATAAATCCCACTGTCGAGCTGAAACGTATGGACCGAAACAAGGTGGTCGACCTGAATGCGAGCAACGATCGCGGAGACTTCGGCGAGGCGATGCATCTCCTCTTCATATCGCAACAGCGAACTGAACGCGGCGGGAGAGAAAAATTTCAAGGCGACCGGAATGCTGAATGAAGCGGCACCTCGGCGTTCCGCCAGCATCACGCTTCCCTGGCCACCCACACCCAGTCGCTTTATGAACGAACGTTCAGAGGGCCAGTTGATCGCTGGTCGCTGCAGCAAACTTCCATACACCTGCTGCAGTCCCAGAACCTGGGAGTCAGGCGACGTTTTCATGAGTATGTTTGATCGCGTCGTCAAAGATCAGGACATCCGATCAGTATGTCAGAAAAACGCTTAACATCAGCCCCTGTTTGCCAAGCCTGATTCGCCATGGGGCTGAATTCGACGACAGGCCGAGAATCCAGCAGTTCAGAATTCCACGTGAGTCACGTCAAACAGGCTCTCAACCTTAAGAGAGACGCACCGACGGGTAGTGTAGGAACCTTTGACCGAATTGTGGTCAGGAATGGCCCAACTTTGACTCTAATCGATAAACATGCGATGTCTCTGATGACTGCCGGAGCGAACCTGGATTGCTCGGACCAGGTACTCGTATTGGTTTTTCTTGACTGCCGAGCCGGTAGCAAAGACCCCTGCCGTCGCCTTCGGCTGTAGGGTGAGCGATTGAATCGATAGTCCAAAAGCCGAACGAATGCGAGCTTCAGGAACATGGCAGAATGGATCTTGCCATCAAAATCAGCATTGCCGGTGCTGTTCCGGATTCCTGGATGAGGCTGTCGCTGTAATCGATATCAACAAAATGGCGTTTCTTCTTGGAAAAACTCCCGCAGAGTGCGCAGAATCCCCTCATCCGTCAGAATTCCCTCCATCTTTGATCCGTGCGACCGGAATCAAGTTGTCGAAACGCGACATTTGAGCAAACTTTAAGTCAAACTCGGATGCATTGTTTACCGAGTGGCACGGATCCCGCCCCCAACCCCTTTGAGTGACTGAAATGAAAACCCTGCTGACTTCATTAGCCGTAGCACTGGCGTTCGGAAGTGTTTCCGAAGCTGGGCTGAAATCCTGTTTGAAGCCGGAACAAAACAACTGTGCTCCGTGCAACACAACTCGCTGGTACAAAGCGAAAGATGGCACCTATCGCGAGATGATGCCGTACAAGGACGCGCTGTCTCGTGCAGAAGATGCCGACGACATGGAACCGGTGCTGAAGCAAGCTCAGGCTGATTTGGTTGCAGCCAACGCTGCCATCGAAGCCGCCAAGGCTGAGATTGAAGCTGTCAAAGCAGAAGCTGCGAAGGTAAAGGCTGCTATGGAAACTCAGGTTGCTGAACTGAACAAGCAGCTTGATGGCGAGAAGAAAACAGTGGCCACTGAAAAGGCGCGAGCAGAGAAGGCCGAAGCCGCTCACAAGATGTGCATCGAAGAAGTTGCTCAACTGCGTGAAGCTGGCAAGAAGCAGGATGAAGCTCTGGCATCGACCAAAGGCGAATTGAAGACAACGACTGAAGAGCGAGATGCTCTGAAGACAGCGAAGGCGGATCTTGAGAAGCAGGTCACTGACCTGACTGCGGCCAGGAACGCAGCCGAAGAAGCCCTGAAGGCTGCTCAGGCTGAATTGGAAAAGATGAAGCAGGAAGCCGCTGAATCCAGGAAGGCCGCTGTTGAAGGCGAACCAGCCAAAGAAGGTGAAGATCCAAACGCCGGCGGTGAGAAGCCGCCGGAACCTGGAACTGAACCAGTTCCAGCCACTGAGCCAACGCCAGAGCCGGGCCAGTAGATTTAGTCGCGGACCAAATAGAGTGCTCGAAATCCAAAGCCTCGTCAGATTCACTGAATCCGACGGGGCTTTTTTCGTTTTCCTCCAATTCTGA
The DNA here is from genome assembly GCA_026400835.1 of Planctomycetales bacterium. Lineage (GTDB taxonomy): Bacteria > Planctomycetota > Planctomycetia > Planctomycetales > Planctomycetaceae > SXXK01. The sequence continues at coordinate 43,148 of JAPLOA010000074.1, forward strand.
ACAACCGGACTGACGACACAACCGGTCATCCCTGAACGAGCGCGATGTCTTTTTGCATCAACCAGGGCCAATGCGGGCATGCGCTCCGGTGCGTTGAATTTGCTGAGCTAGATTTGACTCAATGCAGAGAGTTGTTTTTAAGCTGGTTTGTGGATGGGAGAAGAAAGATGGTCAGTGCGGTCCGCCAGTTAAGCCTTACAGCGGTCATTTTCGTTCTGGGACTTTTGACCGCCCATTCACCCGCATACTCCACGACTCTGCTTCAGACCGAAGACAAGAAATCTCCGGAGGCATTCTTGAGCGGTGGAGCACGTTCCGAAAAAGTGCTGGTTGAAATTCTGGCAACGCTCAAGCAGATCGATACTCGGATCAGCAACATCGAAGATCACCTTCAGAAAACGGCGGAAACCCCGACCGAGAAGTCGGGTCGCAAAAGATAAGCCAGAGTGGCATCGAAAATCACACGAGCCATGCTCACAGCCGCACCATCAGAGCCACGTACCCGAAAAAATCCGGGGCGTATCGGACTGGAGTTCGATGCCAGCGAATTTTTTGCGTGCAAGTTATGCGTGCTGAACGAGGAGGGAAGCTGATTCAGACTGGTTCCTGTGCGGCAATTGCGGGGTCACTTTTGGGGGTATCCGAGTAATTCTGGTTTCGCTCCTTTTCAGAGCACTGACCTCCTGCTTGCTGCCGCCGGGTTTCGTGGCGCAGCTATGGCCAGTGTCTTGCCGATGGAAGTCTGTGATCGTCCTGTACCTGGGATGGCAGGCGGATCGGAAAAAACACGATCAGGGAATTCAGACTTGTCGGCAACGGAGGCAACCGTTGTCGCCGGCAATCGTTGTCGCCGGCAATCGAATCTACGATCGGGGGACTTCGATACGACTCGGAATCCTCAAGGTGTTGAAAGCCAGGCGAGCAGATCAGCAAGGACGACGTCTCGGTTCGGTTCAAACTCCAGTGTGTGACGAGCACCCGGATAGACCTGTGTTGTGAGTTGATGAGTGCCGAACCGGTTCACTCTCTCTCGAACCGCACCGTTATCGATAATGCTGTCGTTCTCGGCCAGCAGCAACAACGTCGGTTGCAGAATTTTCACACAGTGAGTTGTCAGCTCGCGATCCAGATCTCGGCCCGCATTCAGAAAACTGCTGGAGACCGTGTGCAATGCAAGGGGATCATGAGAAATGAACTGCTGCCATTCGGGGACCTGAGTAAACAGAGCAGGATCGTCAAGTGGAATAGGAATGTGGTGCTTTACGACTTCAAACGTGCGTGCCAGATTGAGTCGTAAAAGCTGCGACCAGGTTGGCCCGATTCTGGCAACGAGGCCCGGATACAGCAGTGCGAGGCGATCGAATTCCCGAGGAAACAAAGCCGCGACGACTGCAGCCAGTTTTCCTCCCCAACTGATACCCAGAATCGTGATCGGCAATTGAGCGTTTGAATTTACGGTGCCAACGACAGTCTCATTGATGGCCAGCTCGCGAAGGGCTCGTACATCATTGACCAACCGCATCGCATGCGCTGCATGGCCGCGCTGGAAACCATTCAGGCCCGAGCCACGGCGATCCGGAAAGTAGACTGCGAAACCAGCGTCGGCCAAACGACGTGAAGAATAGTCATACCATCCTGAGTGACTTTGAATGCCGTGCAACGCAATCACAATCCCCCTCGGATTCACAGGAGCCCAGTGGCGATACTTCAGACGGTAACCATCTGACGCGACGTGTTCGCGAAGTGATGGTTCAATCATTTCGGCACCACTTCCTCCACCGCTCGCGCAAAGGCCCCGAACGCGCCCTGATCAAACAGAACGAATCGAACCATCGTCGGGTTCTGATGCCATCGAACAAAGTCCATCGTCGTCTTGACCAGATTGGCCGCCGCCAGATCAAGAGGATACCCATAGGCTCCGGCACTCAAGGCAGGGAACGCAATACTGTTGCATTGATGCTGCACCGCCAGTTTCAGGCACGCTCGACAGGCAGACGCCAGCAGCTCTGCTTCTCCCTGACGACCACCCTTCCAGACTGGTCCAACGGCATGAAAGATATACCTGGCCGGAAGATTGCCAGCCCCGCTCATCACCGCGCTGCCAGGGGGGCAACCCTCAGGATAATTCTGCGTTGTTTCCTGCATGATGGCTGGACCACCCGCATTGTGTATGGCCCCATCGACACCGCCACCACCGGCCAGACTGCTGTTGGCGGCATTGACAATCGCGTCGACGTGTTGCTGCGTGATATCGCCCTGAACCAATTCCATGCGGCACGGGCCAAGTTTCACAATCATCGCTGAGTCCGGGTTTCAAATGAGTCGATCAGTTTCGGGCTGAAAAATAAGCCTGCGGAGAACAATCCAACGCATTTCACCCGAACCATACATTCTGCAACCATCACAATGTGACTTGGACGCGAACCGGATTCAATCGGGTCTGGTCGTTTTTCCACATTGATGGAGTTGTCCGGGGAGGATCTGCAGACTTATGCACAAAACCGACTGCAGTGGATTGCTGATCAAATGATTTTCACACTATGGCGTCGGCTGAAGCTGTTTCAGCAACACGTCAATCCGTCCTGACTCCTCTGTCACAGCTCGGTCGTTGGAGTAAATTTGACGTGCGGCTGTCAGAGTCTTGACAGCCCTGTCGACACTCGCCGGGTCACCGGATTTTGCCATCGCTTCTGCTTCAATCAGAATTCGTTCCAACAGTGCCTTGCGGCCGCCTGTCAATGGTTCTTTGTCCCACTTCTGCTGCGTCTCCACCAGAAATTGTGACAAGTATTCGTTACGAGAATCGTGTGCGGCAAGTTCGCGAACAGCCTGCAACTGCTCACGTGCGGCGACCGGATCACCATTACTGAATGTCTCAAAGGTTCGTCGAATCAGACGTTGCAGCTCAGAAGCTTCATCCTTGCTGCTTTCCGGATCTGCTCGCAAAGATCGACAGAAATCAAATTGATTGGCTTTCAGAATGAGCGTATCAATCTCTTCTTTGGAATTGGGCAGGGCATTTGTGTCCAGCAGCGGCTGTAGAAATTCATCCCGTGCACGCAGCCAGACAGGGCTGGGTTCTCTGGCCAGCAATTCGCGAGCCTTCGCCAGCTGTTCGCCCGGATCAGCCACACTGCGGCGGTTCATCCAGATCCCAAAGACAATGATCAGGGCGAGGAGAGTGATGAGCACAAAAATGTTGTCGAAGAACTTTGCGACCGGTGACTTAACCAGTGACGAGGTCACATCGTCCCGGATCATGTTTCGCACCATTGTTGCCGGGCCGGGATGATGCACGTCCCACTCGACGGATTCGTTTTCTGACCTGATCGTCGTGCCGGGACCGGGCCGCTCAACGGTTTCTGACTCCAGATGCTGCTCGATCATCTCCAGGCGGAGTTTGATCTGTTCCAGTCGCTTCATCACGACTAAAGCATCTGGCAGCCGTTTGGCAGGATCCTTTTCCAGTAGTTGACACACCAGTTCTTCAACCGGCCGTGGAAGATCTGTCACATAACGGCTGGGCTTATCAAATTGTCCGAACTGGTGCTTCTGCAGAATGTCATTCGCGCTGGCGCCGGTGAACGGAGGGCGTCCGGTCAGCATGACATACATGACAGCACCCAGCGAATACAGGTCACTGCGTCGACTGGCTTTTTGCCCCCTTGCTTGTTCCGGTGACATGTATTCGGCCGTGCCAACAACGCCTCCTGTGCGAGTAAGTCGAGCGGAAGCAAATAAACTGGCGACTCCGAAGTCGGTCAATTTGATGACTCGATCGTTCGTCAACATCAGGTTGCTTGGCTTCAGGTCACGGTGCACGATTCCCGCATCGTGAGCAGCCTTCAGCGCGGCTGCGATCTGCATCGAATACTCAATGACATCTTTCCACGGCAGCTTTTTGCGATTCGTAATCTCGGCCGTCAAAGTGTGCCCGTCGACAAACTCCATGGCATAGTAAAACGTGCCATCCGTTGTCTCACCATCCTGAAACAACTGCACGATATGTCGATTGGAAAGCTGCCTCAAAGCGTCGATCTCACGCGAGAATCGTTGCACGAAGCCATCTTCGCGAGCCATGGCCACGGGCAACACTTTGATAGCGGCTTCCTGCTGCGTCAACTCGTGTACGCCATGATAGACGTTGCCCATGCCTCCAGCGCCGATCTTGCGATCAATCAGATATGGTCCAACTTTATCGGGATGCATGGAAGATCTCTTGAACTTCAGAATTACCGTCGGGACGGGGCGACAGGCAGAGCCGGTCTGATCACCAGTTTACCTCAGTGCTGGCAGCGGAGAAATCATAAAGCCAACGCGGCCGGGAAACTGTTCCTTTACCCTCCCGCTTTTCCAGCTGGCTTTTCGCCGACTTTCTTCTGCGTCAGAGGTTCTCGCCCTTTTTCAAAGACGGGGGCATACCAGAACACCAGACATCCGTTGCCAGGAGCAGGCCCCAGTTAGCTCGGACGTTCTCCTTTTGCAGTCGTTCGGTCAAAATCCAGGATTACTGAGAACTGCAGTAACCTCTGAGACAAAATCAGACCTTCAGAGGATCATCCCTGTTTCTGATTTGATGGCTTCTCGAAAATGACGTCTTTGAGACATCCTTCCATAGCGGGCGACAGGTCTGTGCGACTTCGAAGATTGTGGACAGGCCCCTCCCACGTTGGCTCAGAGAGCCCTGATCTGCTTGTGAAATCCAAAGATTTTGAGACGGAGTATCTCGAAAGATCGTTGTCCTGATGAATTCGACTAACATGTCGCCAAATGCGAACGGTATTGGACATGACTCCGTCTGCCCCGGAAATGTGACGAAGATGAACACGATGCCTTTTACTGTGTGCAAATCTGTGATCGTCAGCATACTGTTGATGGGCTGCGCGGATGGTCGTAAGTCAGGTTCTGAGTCAGCCGCGAATGTTTCATCCCAGGAGTCCGAAATCGAAATCGTCTGCGAGACAGACAGATTAGAACAGCCGGTAGAGACCGTTGAGGGAACTCCAAAGGCTGAGAAACTGGCCCTGCCTCACAGACTGACTTCTGCTCATCTTCCCAATGCTATTCAGGTTCATGAAAAAGTGATCTCCGGCGGACAGCCAGATGGCGAAGAAGCTTTTCAGGAATTACAGAACCTCGGGATCAAGACAATCATCAGCGTGGATGGTGCGAAGCCTGATCTGGAACTCGCCAAAAGACATGGTCTGAAATACGTTCACCTGCCTCATTCTTACGATGGCATTCCCGAGCAATGCGGCAAAGAATTAGCGAAGGCGGTGCGAGATTTTGAAGGCCCGATTTACATTCACTGCCATCATGGCAAACATCGCAGCCCAGCGGCCGCGACTGTGGCCTGCGTGACGGCAGGGCTTATCGATCCTTCAATGTCATCGGTCATTCTTAAGCTGGCAGGAACCAATCCCTGTTATCGAGGACTTTATGAATCCGCAGAGTCGGCTCAGAAAGTGGACAACGCGGTTCTTGACGCTCTGAAATGCGACTTTCCCGAATCGGCAGAGCTGACTCCGATGGCTGAGTCGATGGTGCATCTGGAGCAGACTTTCGACTCGGTCAAGGCAATAGCAGCCGCCGGATGGAAGTCACCGTTGACTCGCCCTGATCTTCATCCAGTTCAGGAAGTTCTGTTGCTGAAAGACCATTTTTCAGAACTGCTGAGAACCGAAAGCGTTGCCAAAGAGTCCGAAGGCTTTCGGACCATGCTCCGTGAATCAGAATCCGCCGCTGCCGATCTTGAAGCCGCGTTGATGAGTTGGAGCGAATCCGGAGCAGCGTTGCCGGTTCCCGATTCGCTCCCCGCGTCGTTTGAACAGATCGCGAAGAATTGCGTGGCCTGCCATACCGAATTTCGTGATGTGCCATTGAGTCAAAAGCAGCGCTGACACTCAGGTAATCAACTCCTGAATCACTTTCGCCGGCAAAACACCCGTCAGTCTCTGATCGAGTCCCTGATACTTGAACGTCAATCGCTGGTGGTCATAGCCGATCTGGTTCAGCACGGTGGCATGGAAGTCACGAATATGAACCGGATCGCGCACGATGTTGTAACTGAAGTCGTCCGTCTCTCCGTAAATCGCGCCGCCCTTGAATCCACCACCGGCCATCCACATTGTGAAGCAGCGAGGATGGTGGTCACGGCCGTAGTTCTCCCTGGACAATCCTCCCTGAGAATAGATCGTTCGGCCGAATTCACCGCCCCAGATAATGATCGTATCGTCAAACAAGCCGCGTTGTCTGAGATCTGTAATCAGACCATAAGTTGCCTGATCAAGATCTCGACATTGATCGGGGAGACGACCGGCCGCATTGGCATGAGTATCCCAGTTGTTGTGATAGATCTGCACAAATCGCACGCCGCGTTCGACCATTCTTCGAGCCAGCAGCATCGTGTTAGCCAGAGTACCGCCCTTCTTTGATGCCTCGCCGTAGAGTTCAAATGTGGACTCCGGCTCTGACGCCAGATCGGTCAGTTCGGGAACACTTGACTGCATTCTGAACGCCAACTCGTATTGTTGGATTCGAGTATTAATCTCCGGATCGCCCAGTTGTTGATAACTCAGCTCATTCAGTCGTCTCATTCCATCCAGAGTCGTTCGTCGAACATCGGGCGTTACGCCGTTTGGGTTGTTGATGAACAGAATGGGATCACCGGCCGAGCGAAATGATGTCGCCGCGTATTCGCCCGGCAAATAACCTGACGACCATAATCTTGCAGAAATCGCCTGAACCTGTTCTGTGTTGGTCGGGCGAGCCACCATGACGACAAAGGCCGGAAGATTCTCGTTCAGTGATCCCAGTCCATAAGACATCCACGATCCCAGACACGGCCGTCCGGTCACCTGATTGCCGGTCTGCAGCAGACTCACCGCTGGCTCATGATTGATCGCTTCAGTGTACATGCTGCGGACAAACGTCATGTCATCGACGACTTTCTTCGTCCACGGCAGAAGTTCCGTGACCCACATACCACACTGGCCCGCCTGTTCGAATTTGAACTTCGACGGTGCAATAGGAAAGCGAGCCTGCCCCGAGGTCATCGTCGTAAGTCGCTGACCGTTCCGCACGGACTCCGGAAGATCCTTATCGTACCACGCATCCATCTGTGGCTTGTAGTCATAGAGGTCCAGCTGCGATGGACCACCGACCATATGCAGATAAATGATGTGCTTTGCTTTAGCAGGAAAATGAGTCGGCATGGCTCCGGCGTGGCCCTTCGGTGCATCCACACCGCCAATGGCTGACTGGCCCAGCAGTGACGCGAGAGCCGCGGTCCCCATGACGTTTGAACCCTGCGAAAAGAAATATCGCCGAGTCATGTTCTGTTTGAGTTCTTCGAATAAATTCATCGTCGAATACTCCTCATTTGATTTTCAATCGGCGAGCGGCAGGGCGGCAGCCCTCCGAGTAACCACTCTCCGACACCGCGATCAAAACCTTTTTCAAACTTGCGTTCCGCACGGATGTGCCTGCACACTCGCCAGTCACACCATCAAAGTCATCTCATACCCTGTAGCTGAAGTCGTGAGACTTCTGAAAGGACATGATTCTGAACGCAGTGTTCGCAGAGGGAAAACAGAACATTATTCTCTCTGCGTTCCGCCGCGACCTCTGCATTCAATTCATTCCACGGCGGTGATGAAATGAGCTTTAAGGAAATCACCGCCTTACTTATTCAACACTTCATCCAGGTTCATCATCTCATTACACAGCATCGTCCATGCCGCCAGAGTTTCTGCGTTCATTGATGCATCGGGTTCAGACTCCCCGGTTTGAATCAACTCCCCTGCTTCTTTCGCATGGTCTCGATAAAACGCAGCCAACTGTCCCAGCGACTCTATCAGAATCGTCAGTTCATCCGTTCGTAAATCACGAGACAGCAATTGGTGAGCAGCAAACTGCAGACGCTGATCGTCGGCAGATCCGCCATGTTTCAGGATGTGTTCCGCGAATCTTCGGGCCGCCTCAACGTGCTGCTCATCATTCATCGTGACCAGAGCCTGCATCGGCGTATTCGTTCTTTCACGACGAACAGAGCATGATTCACGATTTGGCGAATTGAAGATGTCCAGCGACGCCGGTGGAGCCATGCGTTTGACGAACGTGTACAGACTCCGTCGGTAAAGATTGTCGCCGGAATCACGTGTGTATCGTTGAGTTGTACTGCCAATCATTGCGATGGATTCCCACACGCCATCCGGCTGATAAGGTCGCACACTTGGGCCGCCAATCTTTGCAACCAGCAATCCACTCACGGCCAATGCGTTGTCTCGTACGACTTCCGCATCCATTCGGAAACGTGGCCCACGGGACATCAACCGATTTGCAGGATCCTTTTCCAACTTCAACTGCGTCACCGCTGCACTTTGCCGATAAGTGGCCGACGTAACCATCAACTTCACAAACTTCTTCACATCCCAGCCGCCCTCGCGAAACTCGACCGCCAGCCAGTCCAGCAGTTCCTGATTGACAGGCAACTCTCCAGAAACGCCGAGGTCTCCCGTGGTACGGACAATCCCCATACCGAAAACTTCCTGCCAGAGTCGGTTCGCGGTGACTCGAGTCGTCAGCGGATGCTCCGGCTGCAGCAACCATTGAGCAAATCCTAATCGATTCTTCGGCGCGGCTTCCGGGAAGGCCGGGAACGCAGCCGGAGTCGCAGGAAAGACCTGATCACGCCGCTGATCGTATTCGCCGCGGAACAGTACATAAGCCGTGGCCGGTTCGGTTCGTTCATTCATGATATGAGCGATCGTTCCGCGGGCTCGGATGTCGGCTTCTTCTTTCTCCAAAGCTGCCAGAGCAGCCGACTTCTCTCCGAAGGGAGCGTCAAACTTCTTGAGCCAGAAAGCATACAGATCATTCACTTCCTGCTCAGATCGCTGTTCAGCGGCTTTTACCAGTGTCGCCTGAAAGCGGCTGAGTTTTGCCATCGAATCAATCTCAGCGGCCGTCAGAACACGCTTCTGAATTCGCAGATCCTGCAGAGCACCTGTGAAGGCTTCGCTGCCAGCGCGCTGGCCGATACGCCATGGCGTTTCAGTGCGAATCGTGGATCCATCCAGCTTGTCGTTCTCGATGTTCCTGTCCTGCGAAGCACCATTGATATAGACCTGCAAACCGGAGGCTTTGCGACTGCCGTCGTAGGTTACAGCAACATGCACCCATTCATTGGCGGGTACCTGAGCCTTGCTGACGACCTTCAGCGCTTTGTCAGGCCACGCGTTGACGAGATGCATGCCAATGCGTCTCTGCTGCATCCAGAAGTCCCAGCCTCGATAGCCTGGTCCGGCTTCCATGCGAGCCGCCATCGCTCCGCCGCCATCATTAGCTGGCACGTTAACCCATGCTGCACAGGAGAATGGCTGATCGGCTTCAAAGTCACCAACCATTGCCACATCGCAGGCGGCACCTTGAACTTGCAGAGCTTTCCCATTGGGTCCATCCTGCCATTTGGCAGAATCATTCAAAGCCACTTCAGCCGCATTGCCGTCCAGACTGTAGTGCAATAGTTTTCCGTCGCCTTCATTGAGGCCTGCAAGGAAATGTAGCCCTTCTGAAGAGACTGGTTCTCCCAGCGTTTCAGGTTTCGCTGTTGTGATCCATGCATTGAACTCCGGCCGTGCTCCCGCGCGACGTTCTTCGACAGCGGCACGAGCGGAGGCGACCAGCGGCGACAACTCGGTGAACCGAGCCCGGTCAGCTTCGAGCGGTACCGGGATGATCGGCGGTGTGTCCTTGATGTTTCCGTCTCGAACTGCCTGCGTCGTGTTGTTGAAGAACGCAGACATCTCATAGAACTCTTTCTGACTCAACTCATCAAACTTGTGGCTGTGGCAAGTTGCGCATCCAGCGGTCAGTCCCATCCAGACGGCTGAAACGGTTTCTGTTCGATCGCGTGTGTAGAGCACTGCGTACTCCTCGTCGATGATGCCGCCTTCGTTCGTCGTCATGTTGCAACGATTAAATCCCGACGCGATCTTTTGATCGAGCGTCGCGTTGGGCAGCAAGTCGCCGGCGAGATTTTCGATTGTAAACTGATCATAGGGCATGTTTTGGTTGAACGCTTTGATCACCCAGTCACGGTACGCCCACATTTCACGATAGTTATCGAAGTGAATTCCGTGAGTGTCCGCGTAGCGAGCATAGTCCAGCCAATAGCGTCCTCGATGTTCGCCCCACTGCGGCGACGTCAGCAGCATGTCGACGTACTTCTCGTAAGCATCCGCTGACTTATCATTGACGAAGGCTTCGACCTGTTCCCATTTCGGCGGCAGGCCCGTAATATCGAAACTGGCACGGCGAGCCAGTGTGTGACGATCAGCCTCTTCTGCGGGCGTCATTCCATTGGCCACCAGTTTGCTCAGCACAAAATTGTCGATCGGGTTCTTTGGCCAACTGCCGTGACTGGCTTTAACGGCATCCGGAACCGTCGGCACTACTGGCCGAACAGGGGCAATATACGACCAGTGCTGCTGGTACTGTGCACCGGATTTGATCCAGTCGGCCATCAGCTTTTTCTGTTCAGGGCTGAGTGTCTTTTTGAGTTCCGGTGGAGGCATGATCTCTTCCGGATCGTCTGACAGGATTCGGCGAATCATTTCGCTCTCTTCCGGTTTCCCTTCCACGATCGCTGCTTTTTCAACAGCCGCGTCGCGCTGATCTAACCGCAGTTCGCCTTTTCGTGAGGCACTGTCCGGGCCATGGCAGGCAAAGCACGCATCGTTCAGGATCGGCCGAATATCTCGATTGAACTCGATGGAGTCCTGACCGAATGCAGAGGAAACCAGCGACGATATGCAAAGCAGAGGAATGGTGAAGCAGCGAATCGCAGACATACAAGATCCCTTTTTATGAACTCAAGCCTGTTTGATCAGGACATCGCAGAAACAGCGTTATCCGCTGATTGGTGTGTGTGTTAAGGTTAGCCGGATTCGTGAGAATTCGGATACCTTCCAGGGAGTCGCACCGAATTCTCACGACTCCGGCTACACAGAAACATCTCGCTCTGACTCTCTGTGTTCTCCGTGAACTCTGTGGTAACTCGTTATTGTAGGAGGGTGACCGTCAGCGACGGCCCTGTCAAGTACATCTGTCAGTGCCGGTTCGACCGGGAACACCACATGTTCTTCAAAGCGGGAAGGGCATTGAAAATGCCATACGGGCTGTCGGAGGTTCGTGGTGCCAGATCGCACAATGCGTGCGACTTCGCGCTCGGGTTTTCGGAACAATCGGCAGAGGCGAGGTCGCAATGATTCACCGTGCCAGTTTTGAAAATCTGCCGAGTGGCAGAATCCCTGGAAGCTCCAATGAAAAAGGGGCAACGGATTATTGCCCGTTGCCCCTTCTCAAATTTGCTTCGTCTAACTGGCAGATCAAACTATTCTGCTGGAGGACGACCACCGCGTCCGCCGCCACCCTGACCACCACGACCTCCTCCGCCGCCGGGGGGGCCACCAAATCCGCGACCGCCCATTAAGTCTCGCATTGTCAATTCAAATGCGGCTCCTTTCATTCCGTCCAGGACTTTCTTCTGGTCGTCTGTCAAAACAGCCATAGCTGCCTCTGTCGACTTCTTCTGCATCGCGGTCATCATTTCTGTCATCCTGGCCCGCATCGCTTCACGATCTCCGCCTTGTCCGCCGCCTGCAAACGCCTCCTGCATCGTCTTCTGACGTTCGTCATCAGCCGCCTTCTGAGCTTCGTCGAGCTTAGCGATCTGCTCATCGGTGATCATCAGCTTGCCTTTGATGTCGTCGGCCTTCAAAGTCGTCGTCGCAGACATGGCAAGACGAGCCTGGATAGCAACTTCGTCCAGACGCTTGACCTGTGGCTCTTCCATCAGGGCTACGAGGATTTCGTCTGTTTTCTTGCTGAGTTCTTCGCGTTCCTTCCGAGATTTTTCCATGTAAGCATTTCGCTCTTCTTCGGTCATCTTCTCGAAAGCTTCGCGATCCGGGCGAGGACTCGCGTCACGCTGTTCGTTATAGGCATCCAGAGCCGCATCGATCGTGGCCGCCTGAGCTTCTTCGATCTTCAGTTCCTGTCGGACTTTATCGATTCGCAACAGGGCAGCACGGTCAAGGCGAGGTCCACCGAACGGTCCACCGAACGGTCCGCCGAGACCGCCACCAAAGCCTCCTCGTCCACCTCGCTGGCGTCCGCCACCTTCCTGGGCTTGAATCGAAGTCATCGTCAACATTGCAATCAGGCCGAAAACCGTGACCTGACGCAGAAACCGAGTCGTCATCATGATAGGGTGCTCCAAATTTAAAAGGCTGTGGCCCACAAGCGAGGAAACATCCCCGAGCCGTGTGGTATCAACCCCACTTGCCTATTCCAGATTCTGTGAAACCTGTCGCAGAAGGAAGGTTTTCCGAAAATATTCGGGCTCATCAAACGAAGCGGTGGCAATTTTCGGCGAGTCAACGCCGAAAAAGACACATTAAAGTTCGCTTAGTTTGCCAGACCGATAGCTCAGATCCAGTAATTCCATCGGATGAACAACCGGCACCGACTTCCCGCTTTTCTTAAGCTGTGCCTGCAATTGCAGTGAGCAGCCCGCGTTTCCGGAAACGACCAAATCAGGTTGCACCTCCAGGAGGCACTGTACTTTTCGCTGCCCAAGCCGATCAGCCATTTCCGGCTGAGTCAGGTTGTAGCTGCCGGCCGCTCCACAGCAAAGTTCCGGCTCCGCGATCGCTCGAACGGTAATTCCCGGAATGAGCTTGAGCAGATCCCGAGGCTGTTGGCGAATCTTTTGAGCATGCTGAAGATGGCACGCATCCTGGTAGGCCACTACCGCCTCGACTCGTCCTTCAGGTTTGACAGGACCGAGCGTCATCAGGAATTCACTGATGTCTTTGATGCGATGACTGAATTTCGCTTCCGGCGAATTCCGATTATGAGTCAACTCGGCCTGAGTCCCCTGCGGATGATTGAGTTCCTCAGCGATATGACTGTAGTCCTTCAACATCGCCCCGCAGCCCGCGACATTGACGATGATGGCATCCAGCGTCTTATCTTCAAACGCGGCCATGTTCTGTTTCATCAGCCCCAGAGCCGGCTCCGAAGCACCGCTGTGATAATGAATTGCTCCGCAGCAGCCCTGACTTCGCGGAATCACAACGTCACAACCGTTGGCTTGAAGAACTCTTGCTGTGGCCCAGTGCACATGGCGAAACATCGCGTCCGCCACGCAGCCAATGAACAAAGCAACTCGGGCACGACGAGGCCCCTGAGCCTGCAGGAATTCGGGCAGCTCGGGCAGAGGAGCCTTCAGCGTTGGCAATTGCGACTGCATTCTCTGCAGCCGCTCCGGCAGGAGTTTATTCAACCCTACCTTGTCCATGAATCGATCCAGCCCCAATCGCTGCATCCATCGCGCGGGAGTCAGTGCGAGCTTCATGCGGTTACGATCGGGGAACAGACCGTACATAATCCAGCGATGAAACCAATCGGGCTTATGAGCCCCCTGCGGCTGACCAGCGTTAGCGGCACCGGAATTTCCGGCGGCTGACATTTGATGCATCTCAACCCGAAAAGGTTCGATCAGTCGACCGTATTGTACACCGCTCGGACAAGCCGTTTCGCAACTGCGACAGTCCAGACACAGATCCAGATGATGCCGCACTTTGTCGGTCAGATCGAGCCGTCCGTCGATCACGGATCGCATCAGATAAATGCGTCCTCGCGGGCTGTCATTTTCATCGCTCGTTTCGACATACGTTGGACACGACGCCGTACAAAGGCCGCAGTGCACGCAGTCCAGAAATCGATCATAAGGAATAGACTGCCCGATCACCGGCAGTGACTCTGACTTGGTCGTAACATTGGTATCTGACACAGCGAACCTTTGTACTCTATTCTTCCAACAGGAAAACCCCCTCCAGCCTCGACTGATTTCCTGACTCAGACGATTTATCAACCGATGACTGCTGGCCCCGGTCGAAAATCCCCACACTTCTGTGGCAACCAACCTCGACCAGGGTGTAGTCGCGGATAATTGTTAAGCTGGGAGGGCGAGGCTCCTGCCGAGCCACTGCACTACGGAAACGCACGGCTCGGCAGGAGCCTCGCCCTCCCGGAATTGCACTTCGTTGCGAGCTACCGAAATCCGCGACTGCACACCCTGGACTAGCGGGTTGTAGACCCAGTCGCTTTTTCACGAAGCGTCAGACACCCACCCGACGAGCCAGCAAGGAATTCCATGGTTTTGCCTCGCTTGCACTTCGAGTTGGCAATAAATCAACAGCCTGCTTTCGCCTTTCGACTGAAGGAATCAATAGACAGCCGCCCGAGTATGTCAGATTGAGTGGCACAATTGAAGCACACACCGTTTCTCAACAGTCCTGAGGGAGGAGTTCAGGGCCATCCATAACCTGGCTCGAGTTGCCAATCGCAACATTGCTTTGCAACAGCCGCCAGATCACGCTGGCTCGACGGACTACGCTAAATCAAATGGAGAACATGATCTGGAGACCCCGAGACCCTCAATCGTAGTCAGAAACAGGTGGATGGCCCTCATTTTCGATACCGTTACAGCAGATTGCCGTAGATTTTTCTTCACGCCAGTACTTCAGAATTCCATGTTGTACTTTTGCGTCATCGCTTTTCGAATTTCCAGCGTAGCATTGTCAATGAGAGTCCAGCCCTGAAGCTTTACGCTTGTTCCACTGGAAACAGCGTCCGCTCGGATGTTCCCCGCATTTGTCTCAGCGACCCGGGGGCTGGTATAGTTGTAGGCTCGGTAACCATAACCGTCGTCATATGATACTCCCGCTTCACCGACAGCGACGCGTTCTGCGGAAGCCCCCTGCATATTGCTCATTTTGCGGGAGCCAGAAATGATTCGCAGAGTTTCTGTGAGCTTCTCACCATACGTCAGCAACTCCTCGTCCACATGCAGGACTGGAAGTCGGTCAATCTTTGCAGCATATCGTTCAATCCAGCCAGCATCGCCTCCGGAATTGACCTTGGTTCGCTTTTTCAGATCAATGAGCATCGAATCAACGGCGTGAAAATAAGCTTGCGAACACTTCGCTATGGTCGCCTGAGAACTGTCCTCAATGTTTTCGTCCTTCAAACTGCTGAATTTTGTTGTCGGCAGTTCCATCAGCGTAAAGACACGACGCAGAGCATCATTGTCCAGTTCGCCGGCCATAATGATCGAGTTCCCTTTGACTGAGCAGCTCCATTTTTCAGTCCCTGGCAGGGAAAACTGTAGATTTTCCATCGCGCCCAGTACAAGGCCTTTGGCGACATCTTCCTTCAGCGAAACTGGCACTTCGAAGTCAATTCTTGCAACGGCCTGAACCTTCGTGCCAAACGTGATTTGAAACACAAGCCCCTTCAGACTACTGATCAGCTCGATAGTTGAATCCAGGTTCTGACTGGCCCCGGTCTCTGACGCTTCCAGTCTGGCACGAACTCGATGAGGCTGGATGGCGTCAGCCGCATCAATAGCCATCACCACTTGCGCACCTTGGCCGGCGGAAGTCGTCAATGCTGCAAGGTAATCGGACAGCATTTCAGGCCGTGTGGTTTTGCCATTTTCAGCCCAGCGTGCGATTGACTGTCGATCCGCCGGAGCCATGAGTCCGAGTGTTTGGGGGTCAAGTTCAATAAAATACGCGTCGCTTGGAACCCACGCTGCCTTCACCCCCTGAATTTCATCGGCATATCCACCTTCGGCCCGAGCGATCAAGCTCATGGAGAAAGGCTCTTTCATGCCCATTACGGCGACTTCCCAGTTCTTTGCACATCCTCGGACAAGATCCAGTTGGGCAGCAATTGCGACCTTATCAGCTTCGGGAGGAAGGTACAGCGGACGATCTGCGTTGCCGTCGTTAAATCGACGAGCCCAGCCATTCGCCTTCGCGATGGGAGATGCCAGAACGGCGTCGACATCAATCAGCACCAGTGAGTTTGACCCCCGTGGTACTTTCGAAATCAGTGTTGGAAAATCAGAGGCGTCCGCGGTTGCTGCTGAAATTGTAAGTCCGACTGTAAGCAATCGAATCAACAGATTGAACACGATCAATTCCTTTCAGGAAAGTAATGACCTGGCGTGGCGCATTGACAGGGATGCATTCGCATGAGCCAAAGATAATGAACGCACCACGCGGTAAAGAATACGGTTTTTAAATGCCTCCAGCAACCAGATCCTCGCTGGCACTTGCGAATCATTGATATTTACGTGCTATCGCAAAGCCGAGACCGGGACCTCACGCTTTGCGCAGTTTACTTCGCTGATGACGAGCCATCGCTGCGTCGCGATTCATGGAGCGATTCATGGGGCCATCCGCCGAATCATGTGCCAACTACCCTTACGAAAATGAAATTTGCCCCCTGAATTTTGCAAAAAACATGCCATCCAACTGCGTTGCCGTATCACACGCCTAAAAGAGCGGATTGAAGATTGAGCGTCCGCTGTGAACGTTTCGACTACGGATGCCGAGGATGTTCGCATCGAGCACAGGGAGCAAGCGGGCGGGCTCCGCTTGCACTGTTTCCAACACGGAGAAAGGTTCTGGAGAAACAGACGACGCGCCGCTCCATCAACAAAGGTTGCCTCTCAATGATTCTGGATCAGTATCTGAGGCTGCTTGACTGGAGGGGCCGTCAGATTCGTAAAGGTAAGGTGGGAGCGATTCCGGATGGGTGTGCTCCGAATCTGGAACACCTCGAATGATCAATGGACTGAAAAGGTTGTGAATCACATATGCGTGGCACTATACACTATTGATCTCGAAGCTGATCTAAATTGGTCTCGAGGTTTATGCGGCCATAGACCAACGGCATAATTCAGTAACCCTGTGGACCGCCTTTCCATTTGCGAATGACGACGTCCCTGGTATCCTTGGAGGCCTTGCCGTATACGATTTCGTCCTTCCCGCCTTCCGGAGCTCCCATGAGCATTCTCGGCCTCCTGGTTCTGATGCTGTGCGGTGTCGAGGCATTGGCTGATGAGCAATCTCAGGGTGGGAAGCCATCCGAGCAGTTTACAAAGCAAGTTCGTTCACGCGACGAATCGTTCAAATCTGAAGTCATGCCGCTGCTGAAACGTCACTGTATTAAGTGCCACGGAGTTTCCAAGAAGGAGGCAGGCCTGCAACTGCATTCGGCGGTGCGAATCTTTCAGGGAGGTGAATCCGGTGCGGTGGTGATCCCGGGACATGCGGAAACAAGCCCACTTCTGACTCGAGTTCAGAAGAATGAAATGCCCCCGGAGAATCCTCTTTCATACTCTGAAAAGCTGATTTTGGAACGCTGGATTGCTGACGGGGCCCCGGGACTTCCGGCGAACGAGGCTGAAGCCGAATCCATGCAGCGGGATGAGCACTGGGCGTTTACTCGGTTGCAGCCTGCGGAACCGCCGCATGTTGGCCAGTCAGAGATTTGCCGCACCCCGATCGACCAATTCATCCAGTTCGAACTGGAAAAGGTCGGTCTCCGAATCAGTCCTGCCGCTGATCGACGCACCTTGATTCGACGCGTGAGTTTTATCCTGACGGGATTACCGCCGACTCCGGCGGAAATTGAGAACTTCCTTGCTGACGAATCCGCCGAAGCATGGAGCAATATGGTCGAACGTTACCTGAACTCAGAACAGTACGGTGTTCGTTGGGGACGACATTGGCTTGATGCCGCTGGCTACGCGGACTCCAATGGCTACTTCAACGCCGATTCTGATCGACCACTGGCGTGGAAGTATCGTGACTATGTTGTTCGTTCCATCAACGCCGACAAACCGTTCGATCAGTTTGTGCGTGAACAAATTGCCGGCGATGAATTGTCCGGATTCGATCCTGAGAAACATCGCAAAGCCGCAACTCAGGAAATGATTGATCAGCTTATTGCAACGCATTACCTGAGAAATGGCCAGGACGGGACCGGTGAAAGCGATGGCAATCCGGATGAGGTTCGCATCGACCGCTACACAGCTCTGGAGTCTTCTCAGCAAATCATCGCATCGTCTCTGCTGGGTCTCACGTTTCAATGTGCCAAGTGTCACGACCATAAGTTTGAGCCATTGACGCAGAAAGATTTTTACCAGTTTCAGTCTGTGTTATTCCCGACATTCAACCACGAGAAATGGGTGAAGCCCAACGAGCGAATTGTCCACGCAAATCTCCCGGGTGTTTACGACGCGTGGGAGAAACAAATCACTGACGCCAAAGAACAGCTCAATGTTCTGCAGAATGATCTGCGCGAATGGTCGACGATGAATCGCCTGCCGGAGCTTGTTCGATTCTCTGATGATTTTTCCATCGGCGATCGGCTGAATGAAAACTGGAGCAACACCATTGCCGGTGACGATGGCCCGGCTGGAGTTTCCACGGTGAATCTTCTGACCACCGCTCCAGAGAATCTGAATGATCAGCCTCTACCGGCCGCCTTGAGCTCCAACGGTCTGCTACAGATCGTCGAAGGTGGCGAGACTGGCGATAAATGGCTGACTACGAAGCAAACGTTCGATTGGACACCAGACGTTGAAGGTCAGTGGATGCAGGTCACCTTTTCGCTGGTCGATACAAAGGTGCGAGACGACGAGAAGCCAGCAGAGCGAATTGCCTACGGGATCGCTCTGCACGATTTCAACAACAACAGCACTGTTGCCGGTGGCAATATTCTGATCGACGGCAACCCGGCCGGCGGAGCTTCCGTGCATGTCGATTATCCCGGCCCGTCGTCGACTCACGCCGGAAATATTGGCAGCGCAGGGTATGTGGCCGGGAAGTCATATGGTGTCCGCATCACTCATGGGGCGAATCGCAAGTTTCAGCTGCAACATCTTGTCGATGGTCTCCCGGAAGGCAGGACCATAGAGCTTGCCGAAGCCGATCTGCCTGATGGCGGCTTTGCGTTCGGTCTGTGCTGCAATCGCAGTTTTCAGGTTGACAATGTTCTGGTCGAAGCTTCCTTCGCCGTTGATTCTCAATCACCGAGTGGTCCTGCTGTGGTGCAGTTCCAGGCAGAACTCAAAAAGCGTCAGGATGAAATCAAAACCGTCGCCGATGAGATCCCCAAACTGCAGGCACAGGAACCCGGTCGCATTGCGTGGCAGACTGATACGGAGCCTTCTCCGCCGGACGTGTTTCTGCTTGATCGCGGTGAATACTCTCACCCCAAAGACAAAGTAGCGCCTGCGCCGGTCTCAGCGTTGAATGATGAAAACAATCCGTTGGAGATTACGGCCCCGTCGAACGGATTTCCTTCGTCAGGTCGTCGTCTCGCCTGGGCCAACTGGGTAACGAAGCCCGGTTCTCGAGCCGCCTCGCTGATGGCTCGCGTGCAGGTCAATCGAGTCTGGCAGCAATACTTCGGCACTGGTCTGGTCAGCACTCCGGAAAATCTCGGCATGAGCGGTGCGGAGCCGACTCATCCGGCACTGATCGACTGGCTCGCTCAGGAGTACATTCGCTCCGGATGGAGTCTGAAATCACTGCATCGTTTGATTCTGCAGTCGGCCGTGTTTCAGCAAACCAGCTTTGCAAACAACGACGGGACTTCGGCCGATCCGTATAACAAGCTGCTGTGGAGATTTCCGATTCGTCGTCTGGATGCGGAAGCGGTACGAGATTCCCAGTTGGCCATCAGTGGTGATCTAAATATGTCGTTGGATGGCCCGTACGTCGCGACAACTCGAAACGGAGCCGCTGAAGTACTGGTTCCAGAAAACAATCCTGGGGCGTTTCGTCGTTCGATTTATCTGCAACAACGACGCAGTCAGGGGTTGAGTCTGCTGAATGTTTTCGACGCGCCGATGATGGTGGTGAATTGTACTCGCCGCCCGGTAACGACAATGCCTCTGCAGTCGCTGACGCTGTTGAATTCGGAATTCGCCGTTCGCCGAGGTCACAATTTTGCGAAGCGAATTCTGAGCGACCCAACGATCTCGGATGAGGACCGCATCAAGCAGGCTTTTTTGCTGGCGACGGGCTCTCCATGTGAAGACGAGATCGCTGCGGAATCGCTGGCTTTTATTAAGCAGCAGCAGGAACTTTACGCCGAGTCATCCGACAGTCAGCACAAAGCGTGGGCCGATTTCTGCCAGCTTGTGCTGGCCAGTAACGGGTGTCTGTATTTGGAATAAAGCTGAACAGATTGACGGATGCCGCTGGAAGACAAGTGGCTTACGACGGAACCGACACGCTGTCCAACAGAGTTTTTAGAACCTGCGAGGCTCGTTGGCGATGGCCTTCCTTCAGGATGCCGCGACACACAATGCGATGGGCCAGCACGGGGATGACAATCTGCTTGATGTCGTCGGGAATCACGTAGTTGCGTCCCTCGCAAAACGCCACGGCCTGAGCAGCTCGATACAACGTCAACGTGCCGCGAGTACTCACGCCAAGTGTCAGTTCGTTGTGCGATCGCGTCCGCACGGATAACTCCAGCATGTATTCGGCCAGTGACGTATCCACGGTGACGGCCTGAACCTGTTTCTGAAGCTGCAATACTTCGTCGGCATTCGTCACAGCGTTGAGAGATTCCACAGGCTGGCCACTCCGATGCTTCTGCAAGATCTCCAGCTCGGACTTGCGGTCCGGATAACCCACACTCAGGCACATCATGAATCGATCGAGCTGATTCTCCGGCAGTGGATAGGTGCCCTCAAACTCGTAGGGATTCTGAGTCGCGATGACCAGAAATGGTTCCTGTAACTTATGAGTAATCCCATCGACGGACACCTGCCGTTCGCTCATCGCCTCCAGCAACGCACTCTGGTTTCTGGGCGTGGTCCGATTGATTTCGTCAGCCAACAGAATATTCGTGAAGATTGGGCCCGGACGGAATTCGAAGTCGCTGGTACCGGGACGGTACACACTGGAACCGAGAATGTCGCTTGGCAACAGGTCGGGCGTAAACTGCATGCGGACAAACTTGCAGCCCAGGGTTTTCGAGAGGGCTCGAGCCAGAGACGTTTTCCCCAGGCCCGGAGCATCTTCCAGCAGAATGTGACCACCCGCCAACAGAGCGACGACGGACAGCTTAATGGTCTGCTGTTTTCCCAGTACCGCGTTTTCAACATTCGCAATGATGCGACGCACAACGTCATGACTCACAAACGGCTCCCAAAGGGCATGGCCCGTGTCTCAAGGCGCAGACCAAAAGCCAGGTTATGACCAGCCTGCTGCCGGATTTACTCCTGCACACAGTGTGGGTTGCGGGGCATAACGAAGTCGGCTCTGATGCAATCACCAATGATCACAGAGGGACTTCAGCGCCGGCGGGCTTGTCGTGGACTGCAGATTCACGCCTGCGATTCAGGCAGTATAGTGGCCAACTCGTTAAGGGACAGGATCACCGAGACCGTATTTAACAGACGCCCCCTCATAGTCCTTCATGGCCTGTGGCATCAGTTCGCGCAGAGCAGCGGCTCGTGTGGCGTCGGCGGGATGAGTTGACATCCACTCCATCGGTGCTGCTCCCTGCTTGCTGCCCGAAAAACGTTCCCAGAACGTCGGGGCTTCGGAGGGATCGTAACCGGCTTTTGCCATCAGCAGCACACCAATATGGTCTGCTTCCAGCTCGTGCTTTCGGCTGTAAGGCAGGATCACGCCATACTCGGAGGCAACGCCATACGCCGTCAGGACCATCTCCTGCTTCTTCGCATCCTGGTTCTGCATAACATAGCTGCCGAGTGTTTTGCCGGCATTCTGAGCCGTCTGGTAGGTCATGCGTTCGCCGCCGTGGCGCGCAATCGCATGAGCGACCTCGTGAGACATTACGACGGCCAGTCCCGCTTCATTTTGACAGACCGGAAGAATCCCAGTGTAGATGGCCACCTTTCCGCCTGGCAGGCAGAACGCATTCTGCGTCTCCGATTCGATGACATTGAATTCCCATTTGAAGTCGGGACGATTGGCCGCATCAGCAATTCGCTGGCCGACTCGACGAACCATCTCGGTTGCTTTTTCATTCTTCGTCAACGGTTCCGACTTCAGCACTTCCTGATAAGCCGACAGGCCCATCTCATTCTCTTTTTCCACCGAAGTGACCAGAAGCTGTTTGCGATTGGTCATGGGAACCGACTGACACCCAACGGATGACAACATCGCCGGCGTGGCAATACCCAGCGCGAGCATAGTCACGGCCACCACAGATTTGGCGGAAACGTTTTTATGGGAATGAAGATTCATCGTTTTGGTTCCGGATCGTTTTGCTGTGCACGATGGACTTGCTCTTGCCAGAGCCTCGACGCGAAAGCAACGCTTTCGCCGATTTGACTTTCGTTGCACGGCGAGCCGCTAGCGACTGTGCTTGCAAACGCAGTCGCCTGCGGCTTGCCGTTAAACGAATTACTCAGCAGACCACAACCGTGGATCAGCCGCTGGAGTCCCTCAGCATGGACTCTACTCTTGTTCTTCCGGAAGGCTCAAGGTGGCTTGTCTCCCTGCCTCGGCTCTGAAAAAGACAAGAACCTCCCAAATCTCCCAGCATGTCGTTAACAAGGAACGGAAGCATTGAGGATCGGCGAAGTTGGCCGGATGATGCGTTTTTCCGTGCTGCCGGATTTCTCTGGCCATTTCGATGTCAGCCATTTTGTTCCTGGATCGATTCCGCAACGTCGCCCCGATCAGCTTCTGAGATTTCCCGGCATTCACTGCAATTGCAAAAACTCCTCGAGGCAATTTGCGTGTATCATACGCTTCGAAAACGAGGCTTTCTCCCGTCGGCGGAGCGACGAGTGTACCGTACGCCCGTCGCTCCGCCGACGGGATTCTCCTTGCCACGTCCAATTCGGCTTTCTATTTGCGGTCCTCATGTCCAACAACTCGCCCATGCCGACCATGAAAGCTCCCGAACTACTTTCTCCTGCAGGCGACTGGGACTGCATTCGCGCGGCGGTTGAAAATGGAGCGGACGCGGTCTATTTCGGCCTGGATGACGGCTTTAATGCCCGTGCTCGTGCCGCAAACTTTGATCTGAACCGTATCGGTGAGATCATGGAGTTCCTGCATCGCCGCGGCGTCAAAGGCTACGTGACTCTCAATACTCTGGCGTTCTCCGACGAATTGCCTCGACTTCAGTCCATCATCCGCCGCCTTGCACTGGCTCCGGTGAATGCGGTGCTGGTTCAGGATCTTGGCGTCGCGAAGATGATTCGAGCGATCACGTCTGACCTGGCCATTCATGCGTCAACTCAGATGACTCTGACGAGTGCGGAATGTATCGCGGTCGCGGAACAGCTTGGCATCGAGCGTGTCGTGCTGCCGCGAGAACTTTCAATCGACGAGATCCGTCAAATTCATAGTCGGTCGCCCATAGAACTTGAAGCGTTCATTCACGGGGCTTTGTGTGTGGCCTATTCCGGTCAGTGCCTGACGAGCGAATCGCTGGGTGGTCGAAGCGCAAATCGTGGCCAGTGTGCGCAGGCGTGCCGACTTCCCTATGAACTCTTATGTGATGGTGAACTGCGTGACTTCGGCGATCAGAAGTACTTGCTGAGCCCTCAGGATCTGGCGGCGTTTTCGCTGACTCGCGAACTCATCGATGCGGGAGTTCGCTCCTTCAAAATCGAAGGACGCCTGAAGACCCCGGAATACGTCGCCAATATTACTCGCCACTATCGCGAAGCCATTGATACCGCAATGGCCGGAAGGCCCGTCGAGTTTACTCGACGTCAGATCGCCGAGATGGAGCAGTCGTTTTCCCGAGGATTCTCACCGGGCTGGCTGAATGGTTGCGATCATAAGATGCTGGTTCCGGCAACGAGTTCCGCCAAACGAGGCGTCCTGCTGGGGCGAATTTCCAACGTGCTTCGCGACTGCGTGACGGTCAGCCTCGATTATTCCGTGCAGGCCGGAGATGGAGTCGTCTTTGATGGCGACCGATTCGGCGGCAACGAACAGGGCGGACGAGTCTTTCAGGTGTTTCGTGGCAGACAAGCTCTGCACGAACCTGTGGACTGCGGTGAGGTTGATCTGACCTTTGATCGCAGTCATCTGGATCTCAGCAAGTTGTATGTTGGACAGCAGATCTGGAAGACCGATGATCCTCGGCTGAATCAACAGCTTCGCCGCACGTTTGATGTGGCCGATCCGCAGCGCCGAGTCGCCGTGCGGGTCAAAGTACACGCCGAAGTTGGTCATCCTCTGCGGATTGAAGGCCGTGCGACTAATGGCTGTACGTGTCTGGTTCAGTCAGAAGATGCTCTGCAGTTGGCTCAGCGACATCCGGTCACGAAGGAAGCTCTGCAGGAGCAGCTTTCGCGGCTGGGTGGAACGGTTTACGAACTGAATTCGCTGGACGCAGAAATCATCGGGGGCCCAATGGTTCCCCTGAGCGTGCTGGGAAAACTTCGTAAGCAGATGACTGAGCAGCTCGATAAGTCTCTGCCGATGCCCGAGATTCATCTGTGTCGCGATTCCGCCATCGATCGCCTGCGTAGTGAATTGCCTGCTCATGTTGCATCTTCGGCAACTCCGTTGCTGACAGTGCTCTGCCGGACACTGGACCAGTTGCGAGAATGCACGCAGATGGCGGCTAGTTCGCCAACCTCAGCAAGCTCTGCGACTTTTGCGGATCGTTTGATCGTTGACTTTCAGGATATTCGTGAATACCGTCAGGCCGTTGAGATCGCCAGAGCTTCCGGGCATACTCTGCTGCTGGCGACTCCGCGAATTCAGAAGCCGGATGAGATGGGCCTGTTTCGAGCAATGCTCAAGCATCGTCCGGACGGCGTGCTGATCAGAAATCTGAGCGGTCTCGCGTTCTTTCGCGACAACGCGATCCCGGTCGTGGGTGACTACTCTTTGAATGTGACAAACGAACTGACGGCATCGTTTCTGATGCAACAAGGACTGCAGTGGCTGACTCCATCGTACGATCTGAATCGTGATCAGTTAATGGAGCTTGTGAAGTGGGTGCCTTCGCAGTGGCTGGAGATTGTTGTCCATCAACACATGCCAATGTTTCATATGGAACATTGCGTGTTCTGTGCGATGTTGTCACCAGGAACGAACAAAACGAATTGCGGTCGCCCGTGCGATGAGCATCAGGTTGAACTGCGGGATCGCACAGGTGTCGATCATCCTCTGGTTGCTGACGTTGGCTGCCGCAACACGCTGTTCAACGCGGTCGCTCAAAGCTCGGCCGAAGTTGTCACCGATCTGAGGCAGGCAGGCGTGAGTCGTTTTCGAATTGAACTGCTGCGAGAATCACCGGGTGAGATTCATCGATTGCTGCAGCTCTATCGTCAATTGCTGAATGGGGCCGTGACCGGCCAACATGTCTGGCAATCTCTGAATGCAATGAATCGTGTCGGTGTGACCAGAGGAACTCTGGAGTCAGGCCGCAACCCGCTGGCAATTTTGTAGCCGGGTTGGCGCGGGGGGAGACGTCCGCTCAGAGCGGCTGGCCCGATTGGGAGACCAGCCAGAACAGTTTAGCCTTCCTCGGGCACAGGCTTCGTCAACGGTTCCGGTGGATCAACGGGCTGCAGGCATTCGGCATTGTCCGGGAACGGTCGATTCACCTTCGTCGAAATACACGTCTTCGTCAACAGGCCGTTCTCCAATGACTTCAGCAGTGCGGTGCATTGAGTCGCATTGGCAGTCGGACTCAGCCATGTGGCCCACGCTTCGATTGGCAGAATCACCGGCATGCGATCATGAAGAACGCTCATGTCTTCGTTCGCGGATGTCGTAATAATGGAGCACGAAACAACGGGTTTGGCGGTCGAATCGCCTTTCGGAGTCCAGTACTCCCAAAGCCCTGCCATCGCGAAAGGTTGCTGCTCAGCCATCTCCATCAGCCACGGCTGCTTTTTGCCTGTGCTTAGCTTTTGCCATTCCAGAAAACCGTCGGCCGGGATCAAACAACGACGTTTGGCAAAGGCGGCTCGAAACGCAGGCTTCTCCGCCACCGTTTCCGCGCGAGCATTAATCATCTGATTTCCGATTGCAGTGTCCTTCGCCCAGAACGGGATCAAACCCCATTTCATCAGCACGGCTTCGCGGGACTTCGGATCGTCAGCAACGCTTCGAATACAGATCACCAATTGAGTCGGTGCGATATTGTAACGTGGCGCCAGCGCTGGCATCTCGACCAGATTGAAGATCTCCAGCATTTGAGCAGCTGGAGTTCTGAGCGTGAAGCGGCCACACATACGTTGTGCCTCAGTGAGTTTGATTGTTATCAGATCACCAGATGTCAGTGCTGATCTCGCAACGACAAAAAGACGTCAGCCATGGGTCAAACACTTTCGTGGGTCAAACACTTTCGTGGGTCAACAATGGGAGGCGTGAAACTTTATTGTTGCTTCATCATTTGGTGGCTGCTGTGTCAGAGGTTTTCGCGGCGGCAGTTTCATTCACGGTCGAAGGTGATTCCGCGCGAGCAGCAGCGTCCGATGGAGAACTTGCAGCAGGCGGCATCGCCGGGCGCTGT
The DNA here is from genome assembly GCA_026400835.1 of Planctomycetales bacterium. Classification (GTDB taxonomy): domain Bacteria; phylum Planctomycetota; class Planctomycetia; order Planctomycetales; family Planctomycetaceae; genus SXXK01. The sequence goes on from JAPLOA010000074.1 coordinate 69,563, forward strand.
GTTTTCTGATCGTCGGCAAAAACTTCGCTGAAGATGTCATTCAGAATTGCATCATCTTCATCGTTTCGTTTCTTAATTGGCTTCTTTTTGCCTGCGGACTTCTTGCCAACCTTCTTTGCAGCCGGAGATTTCTTCGCAGGTTTCTTTCGACGTGGAGATTCCGCGGCCTGTGTTTCAGTTTCCGATTCGGAGGTGGCGTTAGAGTTATCGACGACTCCGGATGCCTCAGCGGGATTGCTCGCAGGAGATGCTGTTGCATCCGCCGTGACGCTTCCGGACTCGGCCACAGGTGTTGGAGCTATCTGTGGAGTCTCTGCGGGTGGGGCTGAGTGTTCCGTCGGAATTGATGGCTTTGGCCCCGAGTTGTCTTCTCCGAAAGAGTCGCCTGTTGGCTTGTATCCTGTCTGAAAGAGTCTGCGGGTAGACGGAGGAGCGCTGGCGACTGGCTCGGCGGTAATTGAGGATCCACGATGCAGAGATTCCCCAAGCCTTGCGAAGGAAGCTGCAGGTTTCCATTCTCCAGTTTCACCGTAGCGGACGAGATCGTCTTCTGCGAGTGCGCCGGATTCCGCCATGATTCGTAGTTCGGCCAGTGACATAGGGCCGAGCAATTGTCCCAGCGGTTTGCAGTAGAACTCCGGTGGACCGTCCCCGGTGATTTGTCCCGACAGTGAATCCAGCAGTTCGAGTTCCTCGCTCAACTCCGTCGGATCCGGCTCGCGGGCAGCGGAGCCGTAGGCCGAGCGACGATTTGAGGGCGCTGCGTCTTCGAAATCAAAGGAGAGCTCCGAGAGATCGGTTATGGTCTCCGGCTCTCCGTCGGACTCTGAATTGTTCGTTGGGCTGGCTGACACGGGCATTCCACGGGCAGGATACAATCAATCGAAAATCGGTCCGGCATTTTCCGAAATGGGCCGAATGATGCCACCACGAATGTGGATGAACCACGATTTCGGCTCGAAAAATGTGCTTCCCCGTGTTAAGGGCGGGAAAGTTAGAAGCGGTTGGGTGTATTCGGCCGTGGATTTGATAAGATTATCACGCAACGATCGATGGTAGCAGGTTTTCTGAGCCGCGCCGGGTTGTCATCCCGCACTGGAGACAGTGTTTTCTCGTTGCATACAAGTGCAAGCCCTATGTTTACCGGCCTCGTGGAAGGACAGGGAACTGTCCGGCAAATCGCCTCACTCCCGGTTGGGCTGCGCCTTTCAATTGCACCGGACTCCGCTTGTTTCGCGGCCACAGATGCGGCTTTAGGCGACAGTATTTCGATCTGCGGTTGCTGCCTGACGGTGGTCGCCATTCACGACGGAATGCTGGATTTCGAAGCGGGCACTGAAACACTTTCGAAGACCAATCTGGGGCGTTTCGTGGTTGGCAGTCGAGTCAACCTGGAGCGATCTCTGAGGGCAGACGCCAGGTTGGGTGGTCATATTGTTCAGGGACACGTCGACGGTATCGCGAAGGTGATAGACATTGTTCGCAGTGGTGACTGGATTGACATGTGGTTTGCACCGGGACCAGATCAGCTTCGGCTTCTCGTGTCCAAGGGCTCCGTCGCGGTTGATGGCATCAGCCTGACCGTTGTGAATGTGACACATGATCGGTTTTCTGTCGCCCTGATTCCTCACACGCTTCAGGTAACAACGCTGGGTCGTGTGGCCGTGGGTGACGTCGTCAACATTGAAAATGACGTTCTGGGCAAGTATGTGGACCAGCTTCTGGAGCGCCGATTCGGAAATGCTCAGTCGCCCGGCATTATTCATGCGGCTCCCGGAATCTCCATGGGACCTGACACTGAAGTTCTTCCCGGCATTGATTTGAATCAGGAAAGTCCACCTCCCCGATGAAAGCAGTCCAGCGTCAGACGCGATCCTTTCTGATGTCGCTGTTCCAGCAGCACGGCATCAACCCGCGCGGAGATCTGGGACAGAACTTTCTGATCGATGTGAATCTGATTGAGTTCGCTGTGCGAGCCGCCGAGTTGGGGCCTCGCGACGTCGCATTGGAAGTCGGATCAGGAACGGGTGGCATGACCGCGTTTCTGGCGCAGGAAGCCGGACGAGTCATCTCCATCGACATCGACAAGAACATGTCAGCGCTGGCCGCTGAAGCTGTTCAGGACTGCAACAATGTCACGCTCATCAACAGCGATATCCTGAAGAACAAGAACACGCTGGATCCTCATATTTGTGATGTGATCCGCCATCATGTCGCCTCGATTCCGAATGGCCGACTGAAGCTGGTTGCCAATCTTCCTTACAGCGTCGCGACCCCGGTGATCTCGAACATCATCGCGTCTGATCTGCCGTGGGAGCGCATGGTTTGCACGATTCAGTGGGAACTGGCCGAGAAGATGGAAGCGGAGCCGGGCAATTCAAAATATGGAGCGATGTCGGCCTGGATTCAGTCGCAGGGAACAGTCCGAATTCTGCGTCGTCTTGGCCCCAACGTTTTCTGGCCTCGCCCTAAAGTCGATTCTGCAATTGTCAGCATCTGGCGAGATCAGGAGAAAGCAGATCGGATTAACGATCGCCGGTTTTATCAGGACTTTCTGCGGCGAGCCTTCACACTGCGACGCAAGTTCATTCGGAGTGTCCTTGTGGCACTTTATCGTCAGCAACTTGATAAGCCCGAGATCGATCAGCTTCTTTCCGAGCTGGGACATACCTCGGAAGATCGTGCGGAAAACATGGATATTCCCACATTGATTCGCCTTTCGAATCATCTGCTGGCCACGATTCAGAAGAAAGGGGCCCAGCTTGAAACGATTGACGAGCCACTTGACTCTGAAGAGTAACTGACCACTGACCACTGACCATTTTCCACGGAGCCCCCAACATGCACGATCGCATCGCCTATCGCGGACTGACGTTTGATGACGTCCTTCTGGAGCCAGGATACAGCGAAGTGGTCCCGTCGGATGTCGACATCAGTTCGCATGTCACCCGCAATATCAGCCTGAGTTTGCCGATCGTCAGCAGTCCGATGGACACCGTGACGGAAAGTGACATGGCCGTGGCGATGGCCCAGTTGGGCGGCATCGGCATTATTCACAAAAACATGAGCATTGAGCAGCAGGCGATGCAGGTGGATCGCGTCAAGCGCAGTGAACATGGGGTCATCGTCGATCCAGTGACATTGCCGCCAGACACACCGGCCGGTGAAGCCGTGAGGTTGATGGATGAGCGAAACATCGGCGGTGTTCCGATCACGGTTAATGGGAAGCTGGTGGGCATCCTGACTCGCCGGGATCTGCGGTTTCTGGAATCAAAAGATCGACCGGTTTCCGAAGTAATGACGAAGGAGAATCTGGTCACAGCATCGGAAGATACGACCCTGGAAGCGGCTGAGAGAATTCTCCTGCAAAACAAGGTCGAGAAACTGCTGCTCGTGGACGATGATTATCAGTTGAAGGGATTGATCACGATCCGTGACATCGACAAGAACCTGCAGTTTCCGCGAGCATCAAAAGATTCACGCGGTCGTTTGCGGGTTGGTGCTGCAGTCGGTGTTTTCGATCTTGATCGAGCCGCTCAATTGGTTGAAAAAGGTGTTGACGTACTGGTCGTCGATAGTGCACATGGTCATTCTCGGAACGTTATCGAAACGGTGCAGGCGATTAAACGTCAACTCCAGATCGATGTGATTGCGGGAAACATCGCGACGGAAGAAGGTGCAAAAGCTCTGGCAGATGCCGGGGCCGACGCCGTCAAAGTCGGAATTGGACCAGGTTCTATTTGTACAACTCGGATAATTTCGGGCATCGGTGTCCCCCAGTTAAGTGCAGTCGCAAATGCGGCCAGAGCTTTAAAGGGGAGCGGAATCCCGATTATCGCTGACGGGGGAATTCGTTTCAGCGGAGATATAACGAAGGCACTTGCTGCCGGAGCGTGGACTGTGATGGTCGGCGGTCTTCTGGCGGGTGTCGATGAAAGTCCTGGTGAGATGATTCTTTACCAGGGTCGAAGCTTCAAGCGGTACCGAGGAATGGGATCGCTGGGAGCAATGATGAAGGGCAGCAGTGAACGTTACCGGCAGGGACATGTCCCGACGGGCGACCAGTCTAAACTGGTTCCGGAAGGCGTGGAAGGTCGCGTTCCTTACAAAGGAGCCTTGCAGCCGCTGATATTCCAGCTTACCGGTGGTCTTCGTTCCGGCATGGGTTATGTCGGAGTCGGGACAACTGCGGAGCTGCGAGAAAAAGCTCGGTTTATCGAGATTTCAGCGGCGTCGGTTAGGGAGAACCATCCACATGACATCGCAATTACTCAGGAAGCTCCAAACTATTCTGTGGAGCACGCCCCGAAGGACTGATTCCGCTTCTGGCATGAACAACCTCCTGCGAGGCGTAAGTCTCGCGGGAATGGTCGCGTTTATGTCGGCTTCGGATGCCGTCGCCGATAACACAAGGGCGACTTCATGGGCCGCACCCTCTGTTGTTCGGCGTCCGGAAATTGTCGGAGCGATGACCGCAGATGAAGGAGTGCGACGCTCAATGTCCTCCTCAGAGACGGACGTCCGAAAGACGACAGGAAATCGAGTCACACAGGCTGGCGGGACACCGCCGGGACATCTGTTCGCTGAGCGACAGGGAGTTGTCCCCGCCGGTGCTGAAATGCCACCGGAACCGGCAGCCACGAACGCGCCAGCGATCTCCAGGCAGGCAAGGAATCAAGTTGCTCCGTCGGCTGATCGGCGTTATAGCCGAACTCAAAATGTCGATGAAGGCTTCTCGGCTCGGATGGACTACGTTCTGTCCGGCGGTGTTGTATCGTCTTCCGCTGAGTCCGTCGGTGAATGGTGGGAAGAACGTTCCGGTAAGATGATCAATCGAGTCCAGCCGGGGCAGAGACGACCACAGCAGCCACCTATGCGGCGTCTGGCCAGTGCACACGACAGGATGATGAACAACATCACTCGGCCAGAACAGCCTCTTCCGGAGGTCGACTTTTACGATGCTGCACCGATCGCAGTTTCGTCATCATCCGGCGTCATGCAGACGGCAGGTCAGGAAGAGGTTGTCGCAGGCGAAGAGACCGCTCCAGCGAGCCGCTTGAAAACAGATATCCGCACAATTCAGCCCACACTGAGTTATGCGATGAAGGGTATTGTTCCCGATCAACTACCGATGGACTTCAATGATCGAGTGAACACTCAGGAGTATCAGCCTCGTGAGGTCAGCCCGACGGTGTATCAGTGGGCCCCGACCAACTTTTATCACTACCCTTTGTATTTCGAAGATCCATCGCTGGAGCGTTACGGTCACACATATCATCCGATTGTGCAGCCGTTTGCATCGACGGGGCTCTTCGCAACGCAACTGGTCGGGCTGCCATATCAGATGGCTCTGCATCCGATTCATTCAAAACAGTATGCCCTCGGCTACTACCGTCCCGGAGAATTCGCTCCGAAGAAGCATTACCAGATTCCGTTTAACGAAGAAGCCACTGTTGTGGAAGTCGCTACGATTGTCGGCTTGTTCCTGATTATCCCGTAGGTTGAATCAGCGGAAATCACCTGAACTAAAAGCGGCACGGACAGACGAGTTCGTCCCGAAAAATTAGTAAAACCTGCGAAATGAAGCCTGCACGCTGCAAGAATGTGCAGGCTTCAGTTTTTACTTTCCGCAATCTTCGATACTCTTCGCCAGGAAGTCGAGTTTCCGTCCCCGAATTGAGGTGTCTCTGCACTGTGGTGATGGATTGTTGTCATGGCTGAGCAATGTCATGACCGATGGAATTTTCCGCTCGGCCAGGTGGCGAAACAGGCAGACGCACGGGACTTAAAATCCCGGGTCCCGTAAAGGGACGTACGGGTTCGATTCCCGTCCTGGCTAATAAAATGACTGGTCGTGGGATAAGGTGCAGGATTTTCGGTAGGCATAAATTGAGGCCGCCTGTTCGCGGGATCTGTCATTCCGATCATTACCTCAACCTTCAATCCTGGTCGCGTAGAGAACAACTCGAGGCTCTATCAACAGCTTGCACTTGCGGCATGAGTCTCAGCAGAATCGCACGAGGCCATTGAGTGTTTGAAGGAGTGCGGTCAATTCGATCGTGGCGTTGTCCAACGGAGACTGAATGCTCAGAGATCCCTCGAAGCCCGCACTCGACAGCCACGCGTTGATGCGCTGGGCATCCGGATGCTGTGCCTCGAGCCCGATCAGAGAAACATCCGACTCCGGAAGCCGCGACGCGGGATGTGTTTCGCCCTTCCATTGGATGACAGATGGTGCGATACCATCACAAACAAAGCGCCCGTCGGCGGGAATCGTGATCTGCCATTCGAGCGTTCCTCGACTCATTTCTTCGATACAGCCCATGTCCAGTGAACGCAGCCGGGCGACGCTTTCAATTTCATTCGTCCGCATCACCCACCCTGCAAGGCGAGGCGGGCTGTTGAGAGATAACGAATCGAGTTCAAACCACCGAGGTCTTTGTGGTGGAGCCGCATCGGGATCGATCGCTATAACTTCCAGATAACACTTATCGCCAAGTCTCAGCAGTGCATTGTGGGTTCCCATTCGTGGATGCTGGCCCCCCGGCTGCATTTTGCATCGTAACACCTCTTCGACATATTCAACGCCCACAGCCAAACTCGATGATGTAACGACCAGATGATCTATCGCGCTGTTTGGCATGTCCGTTGAATCCTCAGGAAGACCACATCGAAGAATTTATCGCAGTGAAAAACCAGTCTTCAGCAGCTTCTCGATCAGCCGCAGTTCGTTTTCGACGATTGCTCGGTTTTGCGGCGAAGTCTGCCAATTGCTGGCCGTCACTCCTTCTGTCGCCGCGTGACAATAGAGAGTCACCTTGTTTGGAACGTAACGTTTCATCACGATGAACATCCGCAGCAAGTGCCACGCTGAAGAGACCAAAAAAGCCGTCTTCACAGACTGAAAACCGCCATCTGATTTCAACAGACGACCACATTCTTTGGCACTTCCGATCGGATCGTGTCCAGCGTCTTCAGTGATAATGGATGTCTCAGGAACTCCGGCCTTCACCGCGATCTCCTTCATCCGGTCGGCTTCAGATTTCTGCTGCGGATCCTTGTCTCGACCATCGCCACAGACAATCAATTTCGGAACCATTCCGGCCTTAAACAAAGCCACCCCGGCGGCAATCCGCTGACGCAGATGTTCGGGGTCCGGTGATCCCATCACGATAGCAAGGTCAGCTCGCGCGGCAGCGTCATGGCGGAAAACATCTTTGGGCAGCAGCGAGTTCTTAATTGCAGACTCCACGGTAAAAGACGCATTCGGACGTGAACCAGCCGGAAACTGTCATAGCTCAAGGAAATGCCGAAATGATTATCGATTCCGCCACCACATTCTACAGGGCCGCGCGAAGCGACATCAAGTACATCGTGATATGGCGAACAGCAGGTATGGGCACAAATCGCAGCGTTCAACTTTGGCTTGCCGTTAAACAGACATTCAGTTTGAAAGATAACTTCATCAAGTTCCTCAAATCTTTGACGTGAATCGGAGAACCTCCTGCGACGCTGTGATGTCCAATGACCTGATTCATCGATGTTGCTTTCCAGCAGCATTCAGGTCACCGTGAGATTGTCACTCAAATGATGCTCGGGTTTGCTCCTGCATGTTCTGTTTATGGTTTCTGACTGGCAGCATCGACGATGGTAAGCTCAGCGGTAGAGCACCAGACTCATAATCTGGCAGTCACAGGTTCGAATCCTGTACCATCTCCAAACGAGTTGGCTAGAAACCAACACCGACCCTTTCCGTCGGAGGCGTTGCCTACGCCCAAGGTAACCAGAGGAAGGCAGTCATCTCATCGATCAGCTGAGGAATGCGCTATCAGGAACCACGTTGTGGATTCCAGATTGGCGTTGCTTCGGCAGCGTGGAAGTTCGCTCTGCAGTGCGCAGATACCGCGTTCAACGTTCAGAAGCCGACACTGTCATCAGTGATTAGCACACAGCGATGCAGCCCCCAGTGGTTCATCGCTGCCAACTTATGCACGAGTCAGTGGACACTGCTGAACCTCGTCCACTCAAACGCACTCCGTGATTGTCTACGTGATCTGCGGATGCACTGTCTTCCAATGGTGTTTTTTTGTTGTTTCGTATCTATAGAGATACGACCGAAGATCTTCGCAAATCAGAGGCGAAGTCAATGAGTACCGAGCGAACAGCTCGGGGAGGAAATCATGTTCTTTATTAAGCGTGTTAAAATTCGGACCTGGGAAATCGGGCTGCTGTTTCGCGACGGTGAATTCAAGGGGCTCGTTGAACCGGGCACGCACAGCTACTTCGATTGGCTCGGGAAAATTCGAGTCGACATCGTGTCACAACGGGAACCCTGGCTGACTCATGACAAGCTGGATTTGATCGTGAAGTCCGGTACGTTGACGGGACGAGCTGTCGTCCTCGACCTGAAAGACCACGAACGAGCATTGGTGTGGATTGAAAACCGATTCAGCCATGTCCTGCCTTCAGGGCTCTACGCCTACTGGACAGGCCAGAAGAATGTCCGCGTTGAAATCGTGGATGCTCGGAATGTCCGATTTGAACATCAGGAACTCAAGGTGATTGCTCGTTCGACCATGGCCCAGCGAGTCCTTGATGTGTGCACGATTGAACGAGATCGTGTGGGCGTGCTTTTTATTGACGGCCGATACATCGATACCCTGACCTCAGGCCTGTACGCGTTCTGGAAGGGACAGTCAGATTCCCGCGTCGTTGAGATCGATCTGCGTGAAACCATGGTTGATGTTGGTGGTCAGGATATCATGACGTCCGACAAGGTGACTCTGCGCCTTAATGCCGTTGTCACCTACCAGATCGTTGATGCTCGCAAGGCTGTCAGCCAGACCGATGACGTCCGTCAGGCGCTCTACCGAGAAACGCAATTGGTTCTGCGAGCCGTTATTGGTACTCGAGAACTGGATACTTTTCTTTCCGACAAGGATGTGGTTGCGAAAGACATTGAAACCAATGTCGCGCGACGTGCGGCAGAACTTGGTCTGGCCATTGCATCGGTCGGGATTCGAGACATCATTCTTCCTGGCGACATGAAGGACCTGATGAATCGAGTCACGGAAGCTCGCAAGGCTGCCGAAGCCAATCTGATCTCGCGTCGTGAAGAAACGGCAGCCATGCGGTCACAAGCCAATACGGCTAAGTTGCTGGCCGATAATCCGGTACTGATGCGGCTGCGAGAACTGGAAGTTCTGGAAAAGATCGCCGCTGCTGGAAAACTGAACGTCTTCCTCGGCGAGAAGGGTTTGACGGATAAAGTTGTGAATCTGCTTTAGCCATCTCAACTATTGACCTGACACACATGGTGCGATCCTTCGCACTATGTGTGTTTTTGCGCGCGGCTGAGAACGAATGCTGCCGTTTTATCCTGAGCGGCGCAACGTGCACTGAGGCATCTCATGTCGCGGGGCCGACGGGGGCCAGATACTTCGCCAAGCCCACGAATCAGCTAATAGTATCGGGCGGAATCGGGAAAGCCCCCAACGAGTTTCCTGACCTGAATCGCCATCGTATGAGCATCATTCAGCTGTAGAACCAACTCGTGAGACGCTTCTTCTTGTGCTGCTAACGCTGCACGATCACTGGTGATCAAAGCAGAGCCAATCTCTGATTCCAATGACAATAACTCCAGAGGCTGGCCAACAACACGAACTATCGCTGTATGCCTGATTCTAAGGCGACTCTCGTCAACGACTGTCGCCACCCCACTGAGGAGCAAGCTGCCGTCTTTTTTGAATGAGGCTGAAATCTCTGGCGACTTGATCAGCTCAACATACCTGCGTGCATTATCTCCATCTAATCGGATCGTCACATGCACTTCGTCCGCGTCAACTGTGCCGGGTTGTTCGGAGAACTGTTCCACCGAAATCAGACTCGTCAAAAGGCACAGAATCGCAGGTCCAGCGAACATGCTCGACTCCATTCGAAAGTGTTCCGGGCATATGGTAGATCTCTGTCGTGCAAATTTGCGGCACAGGAAACACTTGCTCGAAACACACCTGATAACAGACGTCCGTTGCACCTCGTGATTGCCAAACGATCTGATTCTGCCACCCGCCTGATTGGGGATGCAATCATTGGCATACTCTTCGATCGACTTACCACTGAGCTTCCATAAGGTCGACGATGCGAGCAGCCAGACGCGTTGCGGATTCCTGCTGAGCTGTTGCGAGAGACTGTCCGACTTCCGGAGCGAAGCTAACGTTGCTGGAGTGCTGAGTCAGCTCGGGGCCGAGCGGAAACGTCTGCTGCTGCAAAATCTGTCCGCTGCGTCGGTCGATCCAGCTCACTTCAGCTCCAACCATCAATTGCACTTCACGGGGATCATCGTTTCGGTTTTCGACCAGTGGATTCTTGCGAATCTCAATGATCTTTCCTCGCAGAATCGTGTCGGCGGTTTCGGCTTCATCCAGCCGATAGCCGCTACGAGTTCGAACTTCTTTCTGCACGGCTTCGGTCAGCAGATAATCCAGATTTCGGCGAAACGAATCGGACTTAAAAACGGCCACATGCACCGTCCGAACTCCCGGAACCATAGGCGTACCGAGCGTGTAACCGCAGCCGGAGATGGCAGCGAAACTCAGCAGGAGCGACAGGTAAGGGAGTAGTCTCTGCATGATAGAACGAACTGTGCGAACGTTATCCTTCATCCAGACTTCGCGAGTTGCTGACAGACTTTACCGGTGAGCCCTCATCCACAGCTTGCGGTCGCGGCGATTCCGTTGGCGGCAGTGACTCAAGGAATTCAGGAACTTCAGGCAGACCCTGCATTTCCTTACGATCGATCGTTCGCAGAATGGCTCGAGCGTCTTTCGCGAAGGATGTATCGGGATACTCTGAAACTACCTGAATACAGGCAATTGCGACAGCTCGCGGCCGACGTTTCTTCTGGTAGTACTCAACCTTGCTCCAGGCTCGCTGAGCTTCCAGCAGGTAGAGCTGATCGAGATCTTTGCGAAGCTGCTGACGCGAGTGCGATGCGGGGAACAACTGCAGAGACTGCTCTTTCAGTTTTCGTGCCCCTGTCAGTTCTCGTCCTTCGTAGTAGGGCCCCTGGTAGCTCATTTGCTTAACATGAGCACCCAACAGGAAGGCTTCTTCCAGGTGAGGACTGTCGGGATATTCTTCCCGGAGAATTTCGAAGTAACGGTCAGCTTCGACGTAGTTGTCATGCCGCTGATAGTAAGTTGCAGTCAGCATCAGCGAATCGTCAGCCAGAGGTCCCGTTGGATCGTTCATCCAGATCGACTTCAGGCACTCCAATGCTCGACCCTGAGTATCAAACATTGGGCGAGACCGATCATGGAAGTTCGGAAGCACGCGAACTCGAAGCGTCGGATCCAGCGGAGGCTTTGCAGGCTTCTCGTCTTCGATAACCTTTTCACCGCTGACCTGACGGATTTCATTTTTGGCGACGGGTTCAGCAACTTCGAGCCAGATGCGAGCGATGCGATACAGCTTGCGAGTTGCGGGTTCGACGTAGCGAGTCGACGGATAATCTTCGAACAACTGATCGTAACCGTCCTGAGCTTTTGAGAACTGGCCCTGAGCATAGTAAGACTCGGCCACATAGAACTGAGCTTCTTCACCCAGCGACGATTCTTTGAACTTCTTGGCCGTCTTCTTGCCAACCTTGATCGCCTGTTCGTAATCGCCTTTCTCAAATGCATCTCGACATTGGCGAGCTTCCCGGCGCTCAGCTTCGGTATAGCGGCGTCCCATTTCCAGTGGCGATTCTTCGCCATACAGGGAACGTTCCAGCGGTCCACGAATGCCACCAATACTCGCCATTTTTCCGAAGAAACCAGGCTCATCATCTTCCGACATCGACGCACATCCACCGACGGCGGAAATCAGAAGAACCACCACAAGATTCAGCAGACCAGCGCGACATGGCGCAGGAGTAACGCACGCGGCGACTCGGTCTTGCGACCGCTGTCGTCGAGCCGATTCCATTCGGCTGTTGCGCATCCTGCGAAGCAACATGAGAGATCCAGTCAGAATTGAATGTATCGAAGTGTTGACGGTCTTCGCCCCATGGCCTGGGTGATCGCGGAAACGGCAAGTTTCTGACATTCTTCCGCTTGCTGTCGGCTGAGTTTTACGCGGCTGATCAGTTCTGAAGACCCCTGAGTCATACGACGCAGAACTTCAATGGAACCTGCCGAGATCGACGCACCGGAATATTCTTCACGACGGCAGGCCAGACAGAGCAATCCACCCTGACTGACCCAATGTGCGTAACCACCGTTTTGATCGACGGATTCGCCGCAGACAGAACATTCAAACAGATTTGGAAGGAGACCAATGAGCTGAAGAAGGGAAATCTGGAAGTGAATAATGATGGAAGGGAATTGAGAATCGACTGCTGACAGAGAATTCAGAGTCGCAACTGAAAGGTCGAAAACTTCAGGAGCAGGGTCGAAATCTTCGGTGAGCCCGTTCAGTAATTCTGCGACGTAGTATCCGCCGTAAACACTGTTGAGGCTGCCAGGAGTTCCCGAATTTTGCGGGGTGAAACGCTGCGTTAACCGCGCTTCCGTCAGCAAATTCAGGGTTCCTGAAGATTTCCGGATGAAGACTACGCGACACGTCGAGAGCAGGTCAAGAGCAGCATCAAACGGGCCCTTTAACCGCTTCGCTCCTTTCGCCAGTGCCGCGAACTTCCCGAATTCTCTGCTGAAGAACGTGACCACTCGGCTGGATTCGCTGAAGTCCGCCTGCCGGATCACCAGAGCATCAGCTTTTTCAAGCGACACAAGTGGCTCCCCTGCGCGGTGTTGATTGAGACACTTTCATCAGCCGCCGCCCACAAGGGTCACAACTTCGATCTGATCGCCGTCCAGCAATGAACATGCGGCATGCTGCTCACGGGGCACAACCGACCGATTGCGTTCTACCGCGCAGTAGCGATTTTCAATCTTCAGGTCTGCCAGCAGATCTGCGATTGACCAGGAATCCGGAATCTCCCGGGGCTCCCCATTTAGCTGAATTCTCATGCTCGTGGATCGCTATCAATAACAAGTGGACAAAATCAGCCTCAAAGCTTCTGAGTTTTCCCAGAATCGTTCGACTTATGCGACTCGACGAAGAGGAATTGTGACCGGCAGAAGGACCTCGTGCAGCAATTCGGCAGTTCGAGCTGTGGCTCCCTGTTGTTGCAGGACTGCTTTCTGAGCATTCCGGCCAAGCTGATGGCGGCGAGCGGAATCGTTCAGCAGTTCATCAACGGTGCTCGTCAATTGGTGCGACGACTGCAGTTGAACACATCCGTCAGCTTCTCGGAAACGTTCGACAATATCGCGGAAGTTCCATGTATTCGGGCCAAACAGGACACCAGCTCCATACGCTGCCGGCTCCATCATGTTCTGACCTCCTCGATTTCCAAAACTGCCGCCTACGAATGCTACGTCGGCCAGGCCCCAGCAGGCACTCAGTTCTCCAATCGTGTCCAGCAGAATGATGGGTTTGTTATCCGTTTCCACGTGCTGTTGCGACGAATCCTGAATCGACGAACGTCGCAGCAGCGGGAGGTTGCGCGACGTCACCAGTGCGGCAACTTCGTCGAAGCGCTCGCGATGTCGAGGAACCAGAATCAAACGAAGCTGCGAGTGCTGTCTCCGCAGTTGTAGCCATGTTTCCAGAGCAAGCTGTTCTTCGGGCTCCTGCGTACTGCCGGCCACAAAAACAGTTTCGCCGGACTTAAATCCAAAGATACGTCGCAGGTTTTCAGTCTTTGCATTCGCGCGAGAAGTTTCAACGCCGTCAAACTTTATGGAACCAGTGACAACAGTGCGCTGCTCCGAGGCTCCCAACGATATCAGGCGATCTGCATACGTCTGCGATTGAGCAGCAACGAGTGCCAGCCTTGTGAACAGGGGCTTCAGCAGAAAACGAATGCGGCAGTAACCGCGATGACTGCGTTCACTCATTCTGGCATTAACAATTGATACCGGCACATCCAGACGATGGCATTCCGCAAGGAAATTGGGCCACAGTTCCAGTTCCATCAGGACAACCTGAGCCGGTCGAATTCGGCGAATGGCCTGACTGACAGCCCAGGAAAAATCCAGCGGAAACCACGTCTTCTGGCAATCCGCAAAACGCTTTTGCACCAGCTCCCAACCCGTGTCGGTGGAGGTTGAAACAACGATCTGAAACTCTTCTCGAGTGCGTCGTCGGAACTCGTCGACAACTTTCTGCAGTTGAATGACTTCACCAACACTGACAGCATGAAACCAAACCACTGGCCGACCGTCAGCGCGGAAATCAACTCGGCCAAGCAGTTTCTCTGCCAGCCCCTGACGATAACGTCCATGCCGAAACATCCGCCAGGTGATAACAGGCGAGATGCTGACAAGCAGCAGCATGTAGACGGCGTTCAGAAGCCATCGCATGGAGGAAATCCTTTTCCAGACCCAGATTTAGGTTGGACATTTCTGTCCGACGGGCCAGGAAGAGGTATCAGGAACCAATAGTGCGAAGTGCCTTGTGAGCCATTCGGCCAACTGTTCCTGATCTCTTCTCGTGGCGAAGCACTACTTACCGCAACACTTTTTGAACTTCTTGCCGCTACCACAGGGACAGTCATCGTTTCGGCCAACGCGAGGACCTGCGTTAATGATCGGTTTGATCGCTTTCCCTTCCTCGCCGGGCTCTGGCGAATTCGTCTGCAACTGATCCAATTGATCATCCGGAGGAGCCACATCGTGTTCTGTGGCGGTAATCTTCCACAGGGATCGCACGAAGTTCGGGCTTTCGTTCTCGATACGGAACAGAGTCTGAGTCACCTGCTCTGCAATACGATCCCACATCGCCAGAAACGCTCGTCGACCTTCGCGTTTGTATTCTGTGCGAGGATCCTTCTGAGCATAGCCGACAAAGCCAATCCCCTGCTTCAGGTGCCCCATGAAGTAGAGATGATCTTTCCATGCAGTGTCGAGGAATTCCAGAAGTACCGAGCGTTCCGTCTGACGCATTTCCGGACGGAAGAGTTGCTCGATGCCCTGCAGAAGTTCTGTCCGAAGCTGACCAGCGGTCATCTTCAGCAGGCGTGAAGAGTCCAGTTCCAGATCCAGTTCGTTTTCGATCCATGTGACGAGGTCGTTGACCTGCGTCTCGGACACTCGCATGGACGCTTCAGCAGGTGATCCCAGAATTGCATCGAGACGCTGGTCAACCTTTTCACGTTCCGGTCGACGACCCAGGAATTGCTTGCTGGTTGTGACCAGTGAATCATAGATCTGAGCGGTCTGCAGATCAGCAAACTGTTCCGGATTGTAGTCTGCTCGGAAGCGAGTATTCGCCCACCGTGCCAGCTTTTCTCGATTGAAGCGTTCGTTCTGCTTGCCGTCGCCTTCAAGGAACTGGTGCATTCCGACCGAGATTGGAAACGTCGTTTCCTTTTCATCGTAGCGGCTGCGGACCTTGTCTTTGAGGAGCGTGGCAATTTGCTTTTCTTCGAGCCCTGTCAGTTCTTCTGACTTCAGTCCTAACAGGAAGTTGAAGTTGGCCCAGCCACACAGTGACTTCTGAACAAACTGACCATCCAGCAGATTGTCCAGTTCCTTCAGATCCCAGCGAGACATACCCTCTTTGGCCTGAGCCAACAGGAAGACTGCCAGGCCATCCCGATCATGTTTGCGAAGATCTTTATCCTGCAGTGAAAGTCCGAAGGTTCGATTGGCCCATTTCGCCAGCGCAAGCCAGTTCCAGTCGAGTTTGCTCTCGGCATCTTCCGGCAGATTCACATCGATCTGCTCATAAATCTGCGACTCACCCTGGCGTTCGCCTTCTTCGCGAAGATGCAACTCCAGTTCTTCGCGATTCATGTCGCGAATGTCGGAAGATTCAAGTTCCAGTTGCAGATTCTGAGTCACCCAGGCCGTGATGGTTTCCCAGCGATAGTCACGGGCCAGGAAATGTTTCGTCCAGCGATCGATTTCATCATTCATCATGGCCAGCAACAGGCTGCGACAATCCACACCGTCCAGAATCTGCTGGCGGTAAGAATAAGTTCGCTTACGCTGTTCGTCCATGACCTCGTCATACTCGAGCAGATTCTTACGCTGATCGAAGTGCTGCTCTTCACGCTTCTTCTGAGCACCTTCGATGCGGCGAGTTACCATCGAGCTGATAATTGGTTCACCTTCTTTGAGGCCAGCCCACTGCATAATTCGTTTCACGGCATCACCCGCGAACAGACGCATCAGCTTGTCATCCAGAGAGATGAAGAAGCGACTGGAACCCGGGTCACCCTGACGTCCTGCACGACCTCGCAACTGCAGGTCAATTCGGCGTGAGTCGTGGCGTTCCGTCCCGACGACATGCAGACCACCAAGTTCCTGAACGACTTTGGACTCTGCAATCATGCCTTCGCGTTCGGCGATCATGCGAGTCAAAGCGTCCCACTCAGACTTGGGTACTTCGAGACGCGAACTGTAACGCGTCCTCAGGTCTTCCCACGCCAGGTGTTCGGGGTTACCGCCGAGGATAATGTCGGTTCCGCGGCCCGCCATGTTTGTTGCTATCGTTACCGCAGCTTTCCGACCAGCCTGAGCTACGATTTCGGCTTCACGCTCGTGAAACTTTGCATTCAGAACGTTGTGACGGATTCCCTTCCGAACCAGTCGATTGCTGAGCATTTCTGACAACTCAATCGACGTTGTTCCCACCAGGATTGGTCGGCCGGTTTCATGGACTTCCGCAATCTCCTGAATGACCGCATCCCATTTTTCTTTTTCGGTTCCGTAGATGTTGTCCGGAAAGTTAATGCGCTGCATCGGGCGGTTCGTCGGAATCGCCACAACATCGAGGTTGTAGATCTTGAGGAACTCTTCGGACTCCGTCATCGCGGTACCGGTCATTCCGGCCAGCTTCTTGTAAAGCTTGAAGTAGTTCTGCAGCGTAATTGTGGCAAACGTCTGCGACTCTTCCTTGATCTTCACGCCTTCTTTGGCTTCAACTGCCTGATGCAGTCCATCGCTCCACTGACGGCCTTCCATCTTTCGGCCGGTGTTTTCGTCGACGATGACGACTTCACCTTTCTCCACGACATAGCTGACGTCACGCTTGTAGAGATGATGCGCCTTCAGAGCGTTGTCGAGCAGATGCGGCCATTCCATATTGCCGGCCGTGTAGAAACTCTCAACACCAGCCAACTGTTCGGCTCGCCGCACGCCTTCTTCGGTCAGATGGCAAGTATGCTCTTTTTCTTTGACTTCAAAGTCGGTGTCTTTGCGAAGCTGTCGCGCGATCGCGTCGGCTTTGGGATACTTTTCGAGGTTATCATGAGCCGGGCCGGAAATGATCAGCGGCGTTCGCGCTTCGTCGATCAGAATGTTGTCGATTTCGTCCACAACGGCATAATCGAGAGGCCCCTGAACCTGCTGATCCTTCGTCGGCTTCATGTTATCTCGAAGATAGTCAAAGCCGAACTGATTGCTCGTTCCGTAAGTGATGTCACAGGCGTAGTGAATCTGTCGCTCGGCAGAACTCATGTTGGACTGAATCGCGCCGACGGTCAGACCGAGATTCAGATGGATCGGGCCCATCCATTCCATATCGCGCTGGGCCAGATAATCGTTGACTGTCACCACATGCACTTTGCCAGCCAGCGCGTTGAGGAACGCGGGCAGTGATGATACCAGAGTCTTGCCTTCCCCGGTCACCATTTCGGAGATCATGCCGTTGTGCAGAATGTATCCGCCGATCATCTGTACTTCGTAATGGCGCATCTTCAGAAATCGACGTCCCGATTCACGCACTGCGGCGAATGCTTCCGGAAGCAGGTCGTCGAGCGTTTCGCCATTCAGCAGACGCGCGCGAAACTTCGCAGCGGTTTGTTTAAGGTCTTCGTCTGTCTTCTTCTGCCACTCCGGCTCCAGAGAGTTAATCCGGTCGAGCAGAGATCCCGGAATGATGACCGTCTTGCCATCACGATCACGAGAAAACCCCAGTTTCCGCATGCGGCGTTCGTTCGACGAGCCGAAAAGGGCCGTGATTCCACGCTCAATTTTGTTGCCGGTGGCGCTAAAGAAGTCGCCGACTTTTTCGAGAAACTCCATGTCTCGTGATCGTCCTGAGAAACTAGTTAGGTGGAATCAGTGGTCCGACAAACCGGCGAATGCTCTGCCACAAAGGCAGAAGATTCCCGTGGGACCGGAAAGTAGGCAGTTTTGTCGTAAGTCAAAGGCTGCCAAGTCTATTGGATCTGCCGAACAGCGGTCAATCCCGCTGATCTACGCAGAAATTGCGGGGGATTCGCGATCGAGTCGGCAGGGAACAGGCAATCTGCGAGGAAAAGGCAACTGTTGTACCGTCGGGGGAGTTTTAGAAGCAGTCGGTGGATTTTTCGCAACGTCTGAGCCCTGCAGACAACCCAGATTTGAGGCACTTTCGGAAAAAATTGCCAGTCGGAAAAGAATCTGATTCAACGGCTGAACACATTGTAAACTGGCCCAATCGCTCATTTGCGACGCCTGAGTTTCCCCTGAGACATTGTTGAGGACCATTCACTGGCACAGATCCTGCATTTCTCAGGAAATTGCTGATGAGGCCTCGGAGATTCCTGCTTCGAACCGTCGCCGTGTCCATCTTTGTCGTGAGATCGCTCTATGTTCTCCTCAATTCGCTCGTCGCTCCGTAAACACAGTGTCAGTGCCGTTCTGTTGACGCTGACGACTCTGACATTGACGAAGTCCCAGCCGCTCAAGGCCGCCCCTCCAGGAGCCTTATCGGAAGCAACGCTGCTGGCCGCAGATCGTGCTGACCTCGCCCTTGATACAGGACTGTGGCGAGGCGAGTTCCTGAGGAATCAGGACGAAGAGACTTCTGCTGCCACGGGAAAGTCGGATGACGAAAATCATCAAAGCCTGCAGACCCTGCGGGCCGCTGATGTTCGTAAAAAGATCGATATCGTCAACCTTGAAGAGGCCGCTGAAGAGTACTTTGAAGACGGACAAACTCTGCTTGCAGAGTCAACGGGAGACGAAATTCTGGCTGCGACAGAAATGCCCGAGAACTTATCTGACTGGGAACAAGCGATCTGCAACGTGTCAGATGGAAAGGCACTTTCGGGCGGTCAGAAGGGCCCTTCAATGATCACCGTGATCGTGGCCGTCGTCGGCATGATCGTGGTGATCGGTGCCTACATGAAAAAGTAGTCCACAGACAATGGCGTTACGAGCCCAGCAGGTAAGCTCGAAGATCCCGCATCATGACCATGCAGCGTCCCGCAAAAGCTTCGGCCTCAGACACCTTGCCATAGGGAACGACGAGAATCGAGACCTGATGGACGGTCCTCGGTTTCCCGTCAATCTGACCGACTGATCGCATTGTGCCGAACGAGATGCAGACATCAATCGGCTGCTTGGCTGAGGTACTGCCCCAGCGACGCGTAAAGCTCAGCGACCCCAGTCGGATCTTCATGTTGCCATGATCTATGCTGAGCACATCGCCTTTGTATTCCCGAATGAATGCCTGAAGTTTCATCGCGGTAAGCTCCAGCGATGTGGACACTTCAATCTTCTCGCGGAACTCAAACAAGCCGTCTTTCTCAGCAAATTGAGGCTGCTGTTCCTGAACCGCAGCAGCTTTGAGGGCCGCGTCATCGACGACTTCTGTTTCCCAGCACGTACGATTTCGACCCGTTTCCTTAGCGCGGTACAGACAGTTGTCTGCTCGCTCCAATACAGTCTGCACTGTGTCGCCCAGCTTGGCTGTCGAAACGCCGAATGACGATGTCACCGTGAGAGTACTGACGCCGCCAATAGAACTTTTCTGAATGGCATGTCGCAAACGTTCTGCTCGTCGTACCGCTGCATCCAGATCGGTGTCAGGGCACAGCACGACAAATTCTTCACCACCGTAGCGACCAATGATTTCGCCGGAATAAGTTTCGTGCTGCAGCAACCGAGTCATATCCACAAGCACCTGGTCACCCACCTGATGCCCGTAGTTGTCGTTAATACGTTTGAATTTGTCGACGTCCAGAAAGATCGCGCTGAGATTTCGAGTTCCCTCGTGGGAATGATAATCCTCAAGCATATGACGCAATTGCGTTTCCAGTTGACCCCGATTCGCAACGCCGGTGAGTGGGTCTCGCGTGGCCGCCAGTTTTAGTTCTACATATTCACGACTCTGGCGTCGAACACCACTCTTGTTTCGCAGCAGTTGCACAGTGCCCTGAACGGATCCGTTAGATGCAAGAATAGGCATTGTGTAAACGTCGACTTTCAGATGCCGAGTGTCGCCGACGCGACATAGGCGACTGCCAAACTGAGCGCGCCCATTCTTCAGCATCTGGCCCACCATCGTCTCTTCGCGAGATTCCGGCGACGGCTTGTCGTCCGTCAACGAAGCCAGTTGCACATCCACCGGCTGCCATGTACGTCCCAGAACACTTTGCAGCGGAAGGCCTGTCATACTGGGCATTCCATCGCTCCAGATGCAGTAGTTTTCGTTGGAGTCGAGAACAAAGTAACCGTCGTACAACACCTGAAACTGATAAAGCACGTTAATGAACTGAGCCAGCAGGACAGCTTCGTTCCGCTGCTGATCCGTCATTTCCAATCGCGTTTCGGAGGCTTGAAACGGGTCAGCAAATCGGAAGAGTGAATCACCTTCGGCTTCAAACCAACGATTGAGAGTTCGGATAATGTTGCCATCGTATCGACTGCCGGATTTTTCCTCCAGAACGCTGATGGCTTCCTTATGAGTCATCCCTCGGCGATACGGCTTGGGTGAGCTGAGTGAATCAAAGGCATCGGCGACGGCCAGAATTCGTGGCCCAAGCGGAAGATCGGTCGAAGCTCCAGCCGTCGGTACGTTAATTCCGGCGCTGTCGAAGTCGTGATGCAGCATGGACAGCATCGAAACAACAGCCGGATCCGTATGGAAAGCCTGCAGCAGATTGACCGCGGCATGATGATGCAGCAGAACGAAGTCGTACTCTTCGCTGTTGAGTTTTCCAGGCTTTTTCAGAATGTGTTCGGGAACACCCAGTTTTCCGAGGTCATGCAGCAGAGCAGCAACTTCCAGTTGTCTTCTCTGACCATCATCCCAGCCCATCAGCTTCGCAACTCCGCTGGAGATAGCCGCAATGCGCTGGCCGTGCAACAGACTTGATGAATCAAGCAGTTTCATTGTTCGCAGCAGCAGAGTCATCAGGTTGAGAGGCATGATCTGCTTTTCGCCGCTCATGGCCTGCTGTCGCCGCGCATCTTCGGACAGAGCCAGCATGCGTAACAGAACACCACTGGTGTCCGTAGGCATGGCCGGCGTCAGAAACTCTGACGAGATTCCGCTATGTCTGTTGATGGAAGACGATGTTGACACTGGCAGCACGCTCGTACGACCTCTTGAGATTCACCACCGGGCTCAGAAGTTGCGCCCAATCTGGAATCTTCGGGGGATGGTCGAAAAGTATTTTTATCAGGGGATGATATTGCGCGAGGACATCGCACTCTCGAACTCTAGGTTATGTTGCGGAGTAGTGTCGGAAGAACAACAAAAGTTGCCAAACCTTTAACTCCATGCAATCTTCCGGATTGGTGGAATCATTTCAGGTGGACCGACTGTTCTTAGTCCTCAAACTCCGAAAAGCCGGAGTAACGTTTTCCCGGATATGAAAAAAAACCTCCCCAAGTCGACGCTCTATTCATATCGCACCATTTCGGAGCCTGTTCAAACAAAAAACCGGCCAGCATCCTTAGCGGTTGCAGGCCGGTCTAACAGAAAGATTTCTTTACTTCTTCACGCACATTCGCCGGGATGCTTACCCCTGTTTCGTTGGCTCCGAGATCCCCCGGCAAAATCAAAGAACTTCCGGGCCTGAGACAATGGCCTGTTCGACGACAAGACTCGGCTCGCGTCTCAGGCTCACGTTCCTGCGGTTCCGTACGACAATTCTCGCTGACTTCTTCATGGCCATCGAACATGCCGAGCCATCGAGTTTTCCACCGAGCAGTACTACCAGAGCCGGTTGTACCACAGTGGTGAGAACATGAAGAATCCGGATACAGGTGTCAGAACTCGTGATGGACGGGCTGGCTGAGGAATTCGCTTGACAGGCTGTTTGTGTTCAAAGTTGTGATTGATCACTGTCTGATGGCGAGCATTCCCCGTCAGGATCTCCATGGCGGAGTCATGACGATAGTTCGGGTTGGCTTTGTATTCAGCACGGCGAAACGGAATGGAATTGTAAATGCGAAGATATTCAGCGGAGTCTGCTTCAGCAGCAGGGCTGACATAGACAATACCGTTCATCGCATGATGCTGCTGAATCGAGACCACTTCGATCGGAGCAGCAGGGACTCGATCGTCGACAACGGGATCAGTGTCGGGGATGTTTGAAATGGAATCAGGAACCGGCGGTGTGACCTTCGGTTCATCCGATTTTGCATCCTGAACAAAGAACAGTGCCAGCGCAACGATCGCCATGGCAAGAGTAAAGCGGCGGGATAGTGTCATGGTCTTCTCCTTGATCAACGAAACAGCAGATACGTTGAATGGAGAATGAATAGGACGCGCACCCTGTGTCAACGAGTGAAAAAAATCGTCGGAAAGTTTTTCAGGGCTGATTCAGAATACAGCAATGTACGGGGTTTT
The DNA here is from genome assembly GCA_026400835.1 of Planctomycetales bacterium. Taxonomy (GTDB): domain Bacteria; phylum Planctomycetota; class Planctomycetia; order Planctomycetales; family Planctomycetaceae; genus SXXK01. The sequence continues at coordinate 92,183 of JAPLOA010000074.1, forward strand.
CAGGGTTTGTTGCCCAGATACACCGTCGCGATTCCACCTGTCAGTTTGTGATAAGAAGTGTTTACAAGTCCGGCTTCTTCCATCAAACCCGTAAGCTGAGCACCGCTTGGAAATTCAGAAACGGATTGAGGCAGATACTCATAAGCCGCCTGGCGATTTCTGACCAGCAACTGCCCCAGTCGCGGCAGAATATTTCGGAAGTACCATCGATAAATGCGACTCAAAAGGCGGCTGTCAGGCAGCGAAAACTCCAGCACGACAACCTTGCCGCCGGGCTGACAAACGCGAGTCATTTCCTTCAGCCCACCAATCGTGCTCGACACATTTCGAAGTCCAAAGGCGACCGACACAACCTGAAACATGTCGGATCGAAATGGAAGTGACATGGTGTCAGCTTCCATAAACACAACATCACGATCTGATCGTTTTTGTTCTGCAAGTCGCAGCATGCCATGCGTAAAGTCGGTGGCGTAAACCGGCGCGGTGCCGTTCAGTTTCTTACGAAACGCGAAGGCCAGATCGCCGGTCCCCGTACATACATCCAGAATCGGCGATGAGTTGAACGGCTGAGCAAGTCGGACCGTTTTCCAACGCCAGTACACATCGGTACCGGCCGACAGAAAATGATTCATGAAGTCATACCGGCCCGCGATCTCTCCAAACATCTGGCGAATTCGTGAACCGGACTTATCAACAGGCATGGCACTGGTACTTCGTCAAGTCTTCATTTTGGGGTAGGACAGGCATTCCTGCCCGTCGCAGGCTGGTCGGACAAGAATGTCCAACCCACGTTTTCAGGGCTGTAAGAGAACTACTATTCTCTTACCGAAATATCCGCAGACTTCAGATCCGCGTTAACAGGCTCAGGATTCAACAACATTGAAATCGACTGGATCCATGACGTCTTCGGCTCCGTTGTAGTTGATCGTAATCTCTTCACCACGTTCGATGTCGCGCAGAGCCCGGTATTCCTTAACCTGATTTCCCGCGTCGTCATAACGCGCATTAGGGCTATAGGAATGGTTGTAGAGTGATCCAAACCCCAACGCGAGGGCGACTTTGCCTTTGCCGTATTCAAAGACATAGGCCGGCAGCACGTTGGCGTAATCGCCTTCCAACGCTTCTTTCTCGGACATCACAAGCAGAGGCGCACGTTCAAAAACGGTTCCAGCCGGTATCAGGACTCGAGCATAAACGCCACGGCCTTTGCCCTTGGCACGCTTGACTTCAATCATCGTCGGGGGAATGAGCATTGTCGTGAATTTTGTGAAGGAGAATGTTGAGAAGAATATGACGGAAAAAAAAGTGCCGGGATCATCGAAGCACGTTGTATCCTGATCCCCCGGAGTGCAATACCAGGGTGTTGATTTAATCGTTTAACGGCAAGCCACAGGCGTTGTTGTCTGATTTCGCCTCGCCGTTACACGACAGCTCTGAATAGACGACTAAGAACAAGGAACCGAAACACCTTTCTGATAACGAATTTCTCCATCGACCAGAGTCATCACAACTCGCCCGGTGAAGACTTTGCCATCGAACGGCGTGTTGCGACTGCGTGAACGAAACTCGGACGCTTTCACTGTCCATTGCTCTTCTGGATCAATAACTGTGACGTCCGCTGGCTGGCCAGTTGAAAGCGTCCCGTGCTTCAGCCCAAGCACGGCCGCGGGTCCAACGGTCAACCGTGATATCAATTCCGACCACGTTAAATGCCCCGGTTCGATCAGAGCTTTCACGCAGACTGGCAGCAGCGTTTCAATTCCGCAGATGCCGAACGGAGCGATATCCAGTTCGACCTGTTTCTTCTCAAACGCGAGTGGTTGATGATCGGCCGTGATGGCTGACAATGTTCCGTCCTTCAAGCCCGCGATCAGAGCCTGGACATGCTCAGCGGAACGCAGCGGAGGATTGCACTTGTACATCGTGTCGAACGAATCCATTACCTCGTCTGTCAGCAACAGGTGATGAGGAGTGACATCCGCGGTGACCGCAATGCCCGCCGCCTGAGCTCGACGAATGCGTTCGACAGAATCGGCGGTCGTTACGCACATCAGGTGAACTCGGCCGCCTGTCAGTTCGGCCAGAGCGATATCGCGGCCAGTCATGATATCCTGGGCTGCCGCCGGGATGCCTCGCAGACCCAGCCGTGTGGCCTGGAATCCTTCATGGATTACTCCACCTTCGGAAAGTTCCGGCACCATCGCGAAGTGCAGAATCGGACGATTGAACATCCGCGTATATTCCAACGCTCGCCGCATGACTTCGGAATTTGCAACGGGGCTCTTGGCGTCGGAAAAACCAATCGCACCGCCCTGCACCAACTGGCCGATCTCAGCCAGTTCCTCGCCCTTGCTTTCCTTTGTCACAGCCCCCAAAGGATAGACGCGGCAATTGCGAGCACGCTCGGCCTGCAAACGGATAAACTCGGCCGCCGATCGATTGTCCACAACCGGACAAGTATCAGATTGAGCCGCGATCGTCGTGAATCCGCCCGCCAGAGCGGCCGCAGTTCCCGTGGCCGTTGATTCATCTTCCTCGTAACCAGGTTCTCGCAGAGAGACATGGGTATCGATAAACCCGGGACAGACAATCTTGCCGGACGCGTTGATAATTTCCGTATCACGCCAGTCAATGTCCGCGTCGGATTCTTCCCGAACACTGGTGATGGCATCAATGCCACCGTCCTGGATCCAGACATCGGCGATGGCATCGATACCATTCGCCGGATCAATCACTCGTCCGCCGCGAATCAGTTTTCGACTCATGCCTCACCTCCCTGCAGGCGTCGGCGCTCCTGTGTCAGCAATGTCAGACAAGCCATGCGTACCAGCAGTCCATTTGAGACTTGATTCAGGATGAGTGAATGCGGCCCATCAGCAACATCCGGAGTCAGCTCCACGCCTCTATTGATCGGTCCCGGAGCCAGTACCAGCAGATCACTCTTCCCGCGACGGATTCGATCGCCATTCATTCCAAAGAGATTGGCATACTCCGGAATCGAAGGGAAGAACGCCCCGCGCTGACGTTCGAACTGAACTCGCAGCAGGTTCACGCAATCCACTTCCGGCAGGATATCATCCAGGCTGTAAGCAATCTCGACACCCATTCGAGTAATGTCGCTGGGGATCAACGTCGCCGGTCCGCAAACGATGACTCGAGCACCCAACTTAACCAGGCCATGAATATTTGAACGTGCAACTCGACTGTGGCGGATGTCGCCCACCAGAGCCACCGTCAGCCCCGAGATTCGTCCCCGCGCTTTCCGGATCGTGTAGATGTCCAGCAGGCCCTGAGTTGGATGTTCGTGAGTTCCATCGCCAGCGTTCAGGACACTGGCTTTCAGATGACGAGCCAATAGATGAGGAGCCCCGGGAGTTCGATGGCGACAGACCACCATGTCGACTCCCATCGCCTCAATCGTCAGCGCTGTGTCGATGAATGTCTCGCCTTTGGACAGGCTGCTGGAACTGGCCGTAAAGTCGACCGTATCCGCGCCAAGTCGGCGAGCGGCGAGGCTAAAACTGGTGCGAGTTCTGGTAGAGTTTTCGAAGAACAGATTAGCAACGACAACGCCTTTCAGCACATCCAGTCGCTGAGTTCCGCCGAAGGTGGCTCGATCATAGTGTTCCGCGAGATCCAGAACGGTGGTCAGCTGCTCGGCTGACAATCGTTCCAACCCCAGCAGGTGCCGCTCACCCCACGGCCCGCTTACAGGAAGATTATTGAGTACCATCAGACGCCATTTCGCTCTCGATTGCCATTTTCCTGCCTCCAGGGCGAATCTATCTGCATCCGCGATCCCATTCAATTCACCCCGAACCTGTTGTCCGGATTTCCTCAACAAGGGCAGTGTTTTCGCGGCCGGGCTCAATGGACTCGTCTCGGTCTACGAGATGGATTTGGTGCCGATTCTGTTTTTGCCAGAAGGCGGACGCGAATGAAAGCGATCGGGAGCAGGGCCTCTTGCTGAGAAAGAGGAGTACATTCGTGAGAACTCCAGCGGCTGTCTCAACCTCCGCTTAGTGCGCCCCAGATGATGAAGGGTTCTGTTCCGGCTATCATAGCCGCCGGAAGCGGTGCGGTGGTGTTGACAAATGACAGATGCTGTTGACAGCCAAAGTACCGCAGGAAGGCTCGTCGCTTTTTCGTGACGCTCGCACGGTGCCACAAAGCATCGGATAGCACTGCTCAAGAGCGTCGAGCAAAGTGTCGATCGTGACAGGACTCGAGACCTCCAGCAGAACCTTTGGGCCGGACCTCGCGAGGTTCTGAAGGTGAAACGGGATCTCCACGCGAATCATTGCCATGGTTATCCTGTTGCCGTGAGTAATGCAGGACCGGGAGTCTGGTGCGTGCCGATCAATCAGGCAACCCCAATTCAAAAATGTTTGCACGTCTGACCCAGCGTGGTACTTCAAACGCGACACCACTCAAGAATCATCCGGCACAAGTTTCGTGGCGTAAATCACAACCCAAAGCGTAAGTTTTGAAGTTGCGCGTTTGTTGTGATTTCTCGCGAAGTTTAAGGGCGGATGTTGTTTCTGGACGGTTCCTCAGCTCCACAGTTCAGTGACCGGATGTCCGTTCTCGACGATCGGGATCGGCCGATTTTCTGAATTCGGAACACGTATATCGGGATCAATCCCGAGAGCATAATAAACAGTCGCGGCGAGATCTTCCGGGCTGACCGGAGTATCCAGCGAATACGCGGCGTCCTTGTCCGAGGCACCATAAAGAGTACCCCCCGGAATTCCGCCACCAGCAATCACGGTCGAAAACAGGGTGCTCCAGTGATCGCGTCCCCAGTTTGCGTTGGCCTTCGGAGTGCGTCCCATTTCTCCGGTCGCAATCACAAGCGTTTCATCCAGCAAACCGCGTTCATCAAGATCGCTCAGCAGCGCCGAACAGCTCTGATCAAATGTCGGCAGCAAGTTCTTCCTGACATCATCACTGTTGCGGTGCGAATCCCAGCTATAACCGTCGACGCAGTCATAGTGGACGGTCACATAGCGAACACCGGCTTCGATCAAACGGCGAGCCATCAAGGTTGACTGACCAAATAAATGTCGACCGTAACGATCACGAACCTCAGCCGGTTCCGCTTTGATGTTCAGCGCGTTGCGAGTCCGCTCAGAAGTCATCAGAGAAAATGCCTTTTCTCGAAACGGGTCGTAACTGGCTGCGGTAAACTGATCCAACTGGTGACGATTCACATCGAATTGATCCAGCAGCGAGCGACGACGATCCAGGCGATCCATTGAAACGCCTTCCGGAGTTTTCATGTCAGCGATCTGAAAAGCCAGTTCATCATCCGTGCAGGTTCGCCAGTACGGATTGTCATTAACATCTCGCTTTTGAATCTGCGTGGTCAAAGGATTGTAGCGAGGCCCCATCCAGCCCGCGTGTTCTCCTGGTCGAGGATACTGACCTTTCTCCTGCAGCGCTCCGAGCGAATTAGGCAGAACCATGTACGACGGCATTGGATTGGACAAACCCATCGTCCGCTGATCGACATAGTCAACGATCGATCCCATTGATGGCCAATCCTTTGGCGTGGGAGAAAAGCCTCCACCGATCGGAACATGCCATCGTCGTCCGGTTTGGATGTAATGTCCCCCGCCACTGTGGTCATTCAGCGAATGTGACATCGAACGAATGACGCGGTACTTGTCAGAGATCGCCGCCATCTTTGGCAGGTATTCTCCGATCAACAGGCCTGGCGTCTTACTGGCGATCGGGCGAAATGGCCCTCGGATCTGGTCCGGTGCTTCAGGCTTAAGGTCAAACGTTTCCAGCTGACTGGGGCCGCCAAAGAGCAGAAGGAAAATGACGTTCTTCACTTTCGGAGCCTGCCCGGACATCACGGCTTCCGACGCCAGAATCTGAGGCAGCGAGAGACCGAAGAGTCCAGCTCCGCCAGCCTGCAGGATCTGACGACGGCTAAGACCGTCGCATGCGGATCGAGGTGCTCCGTGAATCGTGAGCATAATCTTTTCCTCCGGGCATAAATTGCAGGTGGGCGCTGAGTTTTTCGCTCGCCAATGGGATTCTGGCGTAGAAACTCGCCTTCCGCAACCTGTTCATACACAGCAACGGCCGCAACCGGCGAAAACTGCTGCTCCGATTGACCTTGTCCGTTTTGCCGGATAACCGGTAAAAACCGCGTATTGTAAAACTTAAATGGCGGGCAGGAACCCTCCAGCGTAAGAAACCAGACTCATGTGGTGCCGCGATTGTCACAGGGAAGTTGACGTCAAGGCCGCCGGATCGGCGTGTCCTCTGTGCGGTCGCGCGCTCACCACCAGCACTCGGCAAACCGACGATATACGCCGTGCTTATGAGATTCTGGAACGCTGGCAGTCTTCAGACCTCTTTGAACGGATCAGCACCACTGCTCCTCTGACCACCTTCAAACAGCAGGATCGAGCACCTCTTCTGAATATTCCGCTGGGCAAGCCGTCCGTGGCTGCTCCGATGACTGAGGTAGAATCCGTAGCACCGCCAGAGACGATGCGCGTGCAAGATTTAGTGCCGTTGCCTGAGCCGCCAGCGGAGCAAAGACCCAACACACTGTCGCCGATGCCCGCGAGCTTGCGTGTTCCGCGAGAACTTCTCGAGCCTGCTCGCGAATTTGTCGGTGTGACCGCGAATCCGACAGGAACGGGTCGCAAGGAACAACTCATTTGGGACCTTCTCGTTGCTCCGACTCCGTTGCTGGCGAATGTCCTTCCGCAGAGTTCCTCACAATTGCAGTTGTCGTCAGTGGCCGTTGTTCCTCCAACTCTGCTTGCCGGCGTTTCTGAACGACCGCTGCCGGGCTCAAGAATCAAGAATCCTCAGTCTCCGCCAACCTTGATTCCCCGAGATGCGGAATCTGTGGTGAACGAATCTGCCGAGAAGATGGAGTCCGCATCGACGGCTGAACCAGAGATACGGGATGTTGATTCTGCAGAGATGCAGCTCGCCCATTTCGATACGGCAGATGCTTATCAAGCGGAACTATTCGCTGAAGAGGCCGTCTCGCACGATGTCGACTCATACGATATCGATCAGCCTTATGCACGGTTGGTCAGGGCTGACGACAGTTTACAGAGACATCCCGGTCCTGAAGCAGCGACCATCGCTGGCGATGCTCTCCTTGAACAGGAAACGGATGACTCCAGGGAATACGAGTCTGAGAATCCTGAGCCACACGATGCTGATACAGCCAATCTCGAGGCAGCTCAATTCGAAGAAGCAGATCAGTTCTCAGCACCCGCTGCGGCAGACGACCTGTCGCATCTGGAGAATCTGTTTGCAGACTTGGCGCAGGATGAGTTCTCGCAGGAGTCCGCCGAAATCGAATTCAGGGAAACCCTTAGTTCTGATGGTCAATCAGTCCTTGCGACAACTGAACAGTTTGCCGCATCAGCAGAAGTTTCCCAGACCGTTTTACCGGTGTTGATGTCATCGGCGTCGGTTCACGAGGAATCGGCGACCCTTGAATTCAAATCGGCAGAATCTGCCAACGATACCAAACAAACGCACCTTGAGACGACGAATAAGAGTCAGCGCTCTGCCATTCGTCGACCGCCTTTGCATCGCCGTTTTCAGCTCGAACGCCCCGTTTCCGAAAGTTCAGCAGGATCAGAAGCCGTGACTCGAAAACTTAGACTCGACCAGACCGGTGGCAATGCTGCAACTCCTCAGGAAAAGCAGCCGGTGACTTCGCTGCCATCGTCCGTGGCTCCGGAAACGAAAATCGTTTCCAATTCGCCGATGCCCGGAAAGCGGTTCCGAATCGATAAAGCAGAATCGGTCGATGATGTTACAAACACCGCCGGCCAGCGTTCACGCACTCATGGTCTTCCTCGCCAGCGATACATTGATGAAGCTCACGAATCTCAGCTCCGCGGACCACACTTCGAAGTCAGCGCTCCGAAGCGTTCCAATCTGACCAGCATGACTGGTCAGTTCCTCGCATACCTTGGCGTGCTTGGTCTGACGGTTGGTACGGCGATGGTGATCTACGGCCACTTCGGAGGTTACTCCGAGATTACTCCGACCGGCTGGCTGGTGACGACCGTTGCTCAGATGCTGCTGTTCCTCGGCGTGATCAATCTGGTATCCGGTGGCATCGAGCAAAACAATGACGATGTTTCTCGCCGCATCAATACTCTGGGCGAACAATTGCTGCGTATCGAACAGGTCACATCGGAAGTCATGCGAGGCCCGAAAATCCCGGCTCACATGTACGCGGAAGATCGTGACGAAGACGAAGTCATGGAATCACAACGCGAAACCGCTGTCGTGAAACGATAGCAAACTGCTGATCGGTTTGACGTGCAAAAAGTAGTGCTGGCTTCAGCCAGCATTCCTCAGGGGACTCGATTGCAATCTGACGGGAGCAGGCACCACGAGAATCGCTCCGTAGCCTGCGGCTTGCCGTTAACCGAGAATCGCGACTCTGTGCTCTCTATGATCTCTGTGGTGAACAATTTCCTGTCCCTGTGATCCACCCATGACATCGGAGAATGCCTGCCCGTCGGTTCTGCAGCAAACTCGAATCGCTCGTACTGCCGCGTTCGCATTCCTGAGCTGGATGTTTCTTCCGCTGCTGACGGGACAGATCTACGTCTGCGATGATCTGCTCAATTATCATCTGCCGATTCGCCAGTTCTATTCGTCGTGTCTTGAGAACGGCGATGCTTTCGACTGGATGCCCGGTCTGTTCAGTGGCTACTTTCTGACGGGTTCAGGGCAGGCTGGAACATACCATCCCTGGCATTGGTTGCTCTATCGTTGCCTGCCGCTGGAGACCGCTTTTAATCTGGAAGTACTCAGCAGTTATCCGTTCATGCTGTTCGGAATGAAACTGTTTCTGCAGCGACACTTTCAGCGTCCTGATGCAGCCTGGCTGGGAGCCATCGTTTTTACATTCAGCGGCTTTTGTACTCTGCACTTTCTGCATCCAAATGCAATTGCGGTTGTGTCGCACATTCCTTGGTTGTTGCTGTGTGCTGATGTGATATTACGCGATGGTCCGGGATCGTCTTTTGGTCCCGGAGTAAACAAACAAGGCCATCCCGTCGTCGGAGCGACGGGCGTACGGTACACACGTCGCTCCGCCGACAGGACAGCCCTGATTGGCGTCGCACTGCTGACAGGTTCCCAGCTACTGCTCGGCTATCCTCAATATGTCTGGTTCTCCCTGCTCGCTGAGATCGTTTATTGCCTCGGATTCATGTCGTGGAGTTCTCAGGGCTTTGGCATACTTTTGGTCATCGCCAGTCTGAAGGTTTTGGGGCTGGGGCTGGGAGCTGTCCAGGTCCTTCCTTCGATGGTCGCCTTGTCGGAATCTGATCGCAGCGCGATGGCGAAGGAGTTCTTCTTTGAGCATCCCTTAACTGCCGCCGACATGCTGCAATGGTTCAACCCGTTCCTCACAGACACGCGAGTCTTCGGCCGGAATACTCATGAACTGGGACTGTACTGCGGCGCGATCCCGTTCCTGCTTGCGATCGTCGCGATCACACGTCTTCGATCACAATCATCTCATCGACGACTGCTACAGGTGATGCTGGCTCTGGGCTTGCTGGCCTTGTGGCTTTCTTTCGGCAAGGCTGGTGGCCTCTACGTTATTCAGACATGGCTGCCAATAATCGGGAGATTTCGCTGGCCGTCACGCATTCTTGTCCTGCTTCATTTCGTCCTCGCCGTGTTTGCAACGGCCGGTTACACTCGCATCACCAGCCCCGTCAGCGGTACGGCGCCAGCTGCCGGTGTCAGCCTGGAAACGAACGGCAACCTGCCATGTTCTCGCGATCAGAAACAACTGCTTCCGCCCATCATCTACTTCGTCCCCATCGCCAGCATTCTGACTTCACTTCTGGCGCCGGTGATCTGCGGTCGCGAGAATGTCGCTTCGTGGACGCTGTTGTCGCTCGGACCAATTCTGTTTGTGCTGGCAGCGATTCTGGTGCGTGATGTTTCTCGCGGTCGCCACAGCCCGGCGTTCATGTTGTTCCTCGCCGGTGATCTGGCGGCCTATGGACTAACCTATGACGCAATGAGCCTCAAACAATCAATGCAGGAAATCATCGCGGAGGTGCCCACTCCGCCCGGGTCTCCGAATGATGGCCGAGTCATCGCCGAGGTGCAGTTGCAGAATGGTGACGAAAAGTTTCATGGCAATAAGTTGTTGTTAAAAGGCTGGCATCAGGCCGATGGTTATGAGGGTCTGCTGTCGTCGCGATCATTGCTGGGAAAAAACCTGACGCTGGATGGGCTCCGTATCGCAGGAGTTCGCTGGGTAATCAATGAAGGTCACCACAATTCGATCGCAGCATTGAAGGCCACCAGCGATCCAAAGTGGCTGGAAGTTCCCGATCCTCAGCCGCGAGTGCGACTAGCTCGTAATGTTCGACAGGTCAGCAACACGGCCGAGGCATTGCAACACTTGTCCGCAGCAGGACCAGTCGTCGTTGAATATGATCCGGAACAGCGAGCTGGAATCGAGGAATTAGCGACTTCGGGTTGCACTCCTTCAGAATCCGACGTCGTGCAGATCGTGTCGGAACGACCCGGGTTGATTGAAGTCGACGTCGAATGCTCATCGAGCCAACTACTGATTGTTTCCGAGAGCTGTTCACACGGCTGGAAAGTCACTGTGAATGGAGAAATGTCTTCGATTCTCAGGGCGGAAGTGGATTACATGGCGTGTGAGATTCCGGCTGGCCAGTCCCGTGTGCAGTTTCGCTTCGAGCCGGATAGTGTGACCGTTGGCTTTCGGATCTCCGTGACTTCTCTTTGGTTCTTGTGCCCTGGAGCTGCAGTGTTCTACTTTCTGAAGTTCCGTCGGATCTCTCAAAGAAAACCGAATATGGGGCGAACGACAACAGATTCGCTAACGCATTAAAACAACCGTCTGACGAATTATGGACTGGACTCTGATCTCGTTTTGGTCGCTCGCTCTTTTGCTGATTGTGGTCAATGCCGGAAGCCTGGTCCTGAACCTGCTCCTTCTTCCCGGCAACTGGCTGATGGTCGCGAGTTTAACCATCTATTTACTTGGCACCAGTTTCGAACGCGGTCCGACATGGACCATCCTGATCATTTCAGTGGCGCTTGCGGCTCTGGGCGAACTGCTCGAACTGATGCTCGGCTCCGCCAAAGCCGCGCAGAAGGGTGCCAGCCGTCGTGCCATGCTGTTGTCGCTGGTTCTATCATTTGTCGGCAGTATCGCCGGGACGTTTCTGATTCCGATCCCGGTGGTCGGCAGCGTGATCGGAGCGATCCTCGGTGCCGCCGCCGGCGCTTTTGGTGGCGCGTGGCTGGGCGAAGCATGGATCGGCACCGAGATGACTCGCCGCAACGAAATTGGCACCGCAGCCATGTCCGGGAGATTGATCGGAATGATTGCCAAGTTTGCGATTGGAACGGCGATCTTCGCAATTCAATTGGTCAGTTTTATCTTTCGGTAGACCTAAAGCAGTTACTGCACCACCAGCTTCGCAACCTCGTCAGCCGCCAATGCTCGATTGAACACAGCGGCCTCGTCGAGGCGGCCTTCCCAGTTGGAGTCGTTGTCGCTGCGGCCGCCAAGCATGAGTTCTTCGATTGCAACCGAAGGAGCTTTGCCTTCGATTTCAAGTCTTCCGTTGAGATAAACCTGAACCTTCTCGCCATCACGAACCAGAACGACATGGCTCCAGACCCAGCGAGGAATCTCGGTCTTGCCTGCCAGACGTTCCTCTGCAGACTGGCCATGCTGATAAATCAAAGTCCCGGTATGTCCGCTCTTTCCACCGACACCCAGATGCTCTCCAAACGCACTGATCCCGTGGTCGTTATCTCGCGAATAAAACCATCCGCTGACATCACGTCCATCGTTCGGCATGCCGTTCCAGATCCAGAGCGACACGCTATAGGATGTTCCCAGATCGGCTGCTCGTGAACGCAGGCGGCCACCGACAAAATGCGGTGCTCGGTTGGTTGCGTTTGCTCCGCAGAACGCTGCTGATTGAGCACCTTCAAGATGATACGTAATCGCAGATTCGTAGTGGGCATCTCGATGATGGCCGCTGGAATCTGCTGCGATCGGGCCGGTAAACTCATTCAGTCGCCACCACGCGGCTGGCCTCAATGATTGAATCGTTTCAGACGCAACCCCAACGGGCAGACCGTAGCTGCGGCGAACTTTCCCGCTGACAGACTCCAGCAAGCTGATCGCAGCCTGCGTAATCTTCGCTTCGGCTTTCACTTCCAGGCCAGCCGATCGAGCTTCCCACGTGTTGTAACCGCCGAAGGCATGCTGTTCGACCGGCGGAATATAACCATCGCCACCGTTGGCTAGTTCAATCACCATGTTGTGCGCCAGAGGACTGGCCGCTTTGATCTTGAGCCCTGTGATGGCATACGTTTCGTTCGGAGTTGTCGCGATACCAATGTCCCCGATTCGCAAAGCCTGAACAACGATTTCAGCCTGCTGGGCTTCATGCAGCAGGATCTGCTCGCGAGCATAAACCTCTGTCTGAGTTGTCGGCAGGCGATCTCCGACTTCATTCATGATGCGTTGAGACCATTCCAGCAGTTGCTTATCCGGAACTCGATACTTCAATGTCATTCGCTGTTCGGCCATCGCGATACTGACATCGTCACGATACTGCACACCTTCCAGAGCCTTCATTGCGATGTCGAGAAGGCCGTTGGCGTACGTATCGATCGTCAACGCGGGATCCCATGAGTCGGGTTTTGTGTAATCACGACGCCAGATGTCGCCGCTGCAACCATGTGACATTATTCCGACAAAGTTGCTGTCCGGAGCAAGTCGTTGCTTGAGCCCTTCGCTGAACAGTCCAAAGTAATCTGCACTAATGTCGGAATCGCCAAAGTAGTGCATGGAGAAATTTCCCAGCACAGCCAGCGGCTTACCTTCGCGAGTCTGAACCGAAATGAGCGACAACTGAGGATCTTCAGGCCCAGCTTCACCGACAGCGTCATCCCAGTTCGCTCCGGCATGCATGTTGGCTCGCACGGTCAGGTTGCCAAACGGATCTTCTGCGATGCGATCCGGGCGACGAATCCATTGTCGTACAGCGGTATATGCTGGTGCTTCGGCCGAAGCGAAACCAATCCGAGCCGGCTGTTGAGCCGACTGAGCGGCCGCGATGACCTGCACCACTTTCTCACGCAGGAACGGGACGTAATCCGGATCAGCATCTGTCCCCAGACATCCCATCGACGCAGGGGCCGAGTGAGAATGTGTGGCGGAAATCAGGATTCGATCGGTCGGAATCCCGGTCTTCACTTTCGCAAGAGCTTTGATGTCGTCCAGAAGAACTCGGCCAATCATACAACTGTCCACAACCACGATCGCCAGTTGTTCTTTACCATCGCCGAAGTACAAAGCTCGCGCCATCACTCGCGTCTTGACCTTGTCCAGACTGCGACTAGTCATGCCTCCATTGACCAGGACCGGAAGCTTGTCTGGTGTGACATCCACGACAGCAGCACCGGCCTTGAAATCCGCTTTAGCCAGACCTGGAGCTGACACCAGCAGCATCGCAAGAATGAGCAGGAGTTGAGCCTGAAAAGTACTTTTCGGAGCAGGGGCTGTGATCATCTTGAGATCTCCACGACAGAGAGTTGCCGAAGCAGGGGAGGATTTTTTGGTGGGGGGCTGGCGACGCGAGGGGAAGGTCTTTGAGTGTCGATACCGCAAATCTTGTCCCGTCGGCGGAGCGACGGGTGTACGGTACACCCGTCGCTCCGCCGACGGGCGATTCATGTTGGCAGCGACCCGCAGCATTCTGGTCGAACCAATCACGTCTCGCAAACGCACCATACAAATTGATGTTCATGCCTTTGCAGTTTGCTCAAATCACTTTTCTTGAGTCGCCCGCTTTCGGCCTCCGGGCTTTTTTTCATTCTCAGCCTCCAGCGATGTCGAAAACGGATCAGGCGTGCCGGACTGGCGTGAGATCTCCGACACAGTGCTTGCCAGTCGAGTCTCTTTCGATGCTGATTTGACGTTGCGAGCGGAATCGATGGTTTCTATCAGACGGTTCAATTGTTCGGTTGGCCGTCGGAACCAATCAAGGCTCCACAGATGATGAATCATCCAGCCCTGACTCTGCAGTACTCCGTCTGTCGTGCGGTTGCGATCTCGAGCGGATCGAGCGGAACTCCACGTTTCGCCATCGACGATAATCCCCATGAGATAGCGACTTGAATTGTCCGGATCGATAATCGCCAGATCCACATAAAGCCCGGCGAGGCCGATCTGCTTAACGACAGAGTATCCCCGTTCCTCCAGTTGACGTGCCACGACATCCGCAAAGCGATCGCTGGAGCGGCCGCCTCGTGCGGCATCAAACTCGCCGCCCCTCTCTGCAAACCGCAGATACTCACGAAACACCGCTGGGCCGCGTCCTGTCGCGCGAGTCAAATCGATGTCTTCAGCATGCATCGAAGAAAAGATCTGTAGAACTCTTTTGGCACGAGTCATCAGCACATTCAATCGACGCTCGCCACCGGTCGCTGACACGGGACCAAAATTCAGAGAAACTTTGCCGTCTTCACCCGGCCCATAACCTACAGACACAAAAACAGCATCCCGTTCATCCCCTTGCACGTTCTCAAGATTCTTCACAAAGAACGGATCCACCGCGTTGGGATCAAAGAATGAATCAAGGTCCGGATTGCTGCGTCTCAGCTTCGCGAGTGATTCCAGAATCGCATCGCGCTGAGTGACGGAGAATGCGGCAACTCCAAGCGTCCACTGCGGACATTCTCGGGCATGGCGAATGATGGCTTCAGCCACGACGTTGGCTTCGATTTCGTTGCGGCCTTTCAGAAAACGACCGGTCTCCACGAAACGCCATTTGACGCCCAATTCGCCTGATCGCTCAGGCGAAGGAACAACGTACAACTGATTGTCATAGAACTCCCGATTCGAAACGGCGATCAGCGATTCATGTTTGCTGCGATAATGCCAACGCAACATTCTTTGCGGCATATTGCGAGCAATCGCCAGACCAAGAATGCTTTCAACATCACCGGCCTGCATTTCCAGCGATCCGTCTTCGCTGGCCGTATCCCCTGACATGCGACCGAAGAACTGCGTCGGAGGCATTTGTTTATCGTCGCCAACCACAACCATCTGACGACAGCGAGCCGCCGCGCCCAGAGCTTCGACCGGTCGAACCTGCGAGGCTTCATCAATCAACAGCATGTCGAACTCAAGAACACCCGGCTCCAGATACTGCGCGACCGACAACGGACTCATCATGAACACGGGTTTCACAGCCTGCACAGCAGTACCAGCGCGGGCGAGAAGTTCGCGCAGCGGAAGATGGCGACGCTGTTTCTGCATTTCATGTTTCAGCAGCTGAACAGCCTCGGGCGTGTGGCCTTCGCGAGAACGTCCAATCCCCTTCCAGTGCGCGTCGGCGACTTCTGCACGAGCGATCTCCAGGCGTCGAATATCCAGGCTGCAGAATTCTTCGATGAGTGTTTCGAACTTAACTCCTTCGAACGTTTCCAGATTTGCAGATTGCTTCAGGACAGCTCGCAACAAAGCTTCCGCTCGAGCAAATCGAAAAACAGTCGGTGCATCCCCGGGAGAAATTCGGCCCGAGCTGATCCTTTCCACAAGCACTCCGCCGCCAATAGTCGCCGCAGCAGAATTTGAACGTCGATAGGTCTGCCACTGCTGAAGTCCTTCTGGATTCCTGGACCACTCCACCAGCCGCCGTCGAATCTCTGTCAGAGCATTGTCTTCCAATGAAGCCACGGAATCTGCAATGTGGGCGGTCGCGGAGGCCCAATCGCGCAGCGAGCGATCATCGAGGTGCAAATCTGGCTTTTCGGCTTCAAAAGCGACTGAGAAATTCAGTTGCAACGATTCGCCCAGACGACGATAACCTGCCAGAAACACATCCAGCTTTTGAGCAACGTCCGTGGCCAGACGCTTGAGTGCCTCCCTGGATTCCAGCGAAGCCAACATCGAGCGGAATCGTGGCGAGACGCCCGATTTCACCGTGGCATCATCCCACGCTTCCCAGGTCGCGATGCGCTTCAGATCAGTCTGCGGACCATGCCATAAACGCCCAAAAACGTTGCTCGCAAACGTATCGGCATCGGCCAGTTTTTTGATAGCGATCTGCCGTCTATGCAAAAGCTCAAAGACATTGAGGCGTGCTTCAAATGTTCCAGGTTGTGGCCCGGTCAGAATACTCTTCAGCGTTTGCCGAGCTTTACGATACGGCGTGTGGAGCATGCGACAGAGACATCGACCATACATCGTGTAGGCATGGTAGTCTTCCGCAACATCAAGATCCCAGGCAGACTCAGCAACCTTGCCCCGCAACTTCTCATTCGCTTCAAGAATCGCGCGAGCGTGGTCAGCGAGTTCTCTGATGGCGCAGCGATGATCGGTCCAGATCAGATTTGCTGCCGCGTACGGATCGATCTCGGGCGCAACAAGCAGTGCATCGACGGTTCGCAGGAGTCTGCGAATCGACGACAACGAAGTGACGGCATCGTCAGAAAGTTTCTGACGGAGAGTGGTCCCGGCGTCCGTTAACGCATCAAGATCAGCCATCCGCTGCGGCGTGGTTGTCAACAGCCGTTCGAGGTCCAGGGGCAGGATGTGATCCAGCATCGAGCCGCGCCAGGGATGTTGATTGGGATCGCCGATATCGGAGATGACTCGTGCTAGATTTGTGACGGCTTCCAGTTTCAGGGCGTATTCGTCGGAGTCCCAGTCTGCGGCTTCTGGTAACTGAAAATCGGGCAGCGGAGTCGCAGCAGCTCGCAAATCGATTAGTTCTCCCAGAATTTGATAAGGTGTCAGCCCGCTGCTGGCAAAACGAGTATGCAGCGTCGTCGCATAGTCATTTAGCTTCTGTTGACGATCTTTGAGTCGACGAATGGTGTCTGGCAGATCGTCCGGAAGAACGGGAGCACCCATTTTCAGAGTGCGATCGACTTCTCTCAGAACAATACGCTTATTGGACTTTCGGGAATGCAGTTCGAGGCATAATTCGCCGAGTCCGATGTTATCCAATCGTCGTTTGACGACTTCCAGAGCTGCCATCTTTTCCGCAACAAACAGAATCGTCTTACCGGAACTCACGGCCGCGGCAATCAGATTTGTAATCGTCTGTGACTTGCCGGTTCCTGGAGGACCCTGAATCACCAGATTTCTTCCGCGAGCGGCTTCTTCAATCACCAGCGACTGAGAGCTGTCGCAATCAATCACGTGCTGAGTCTTTGCCGCATCGAACAATCGATCGATATTCTCATGACTTCGGCAGACAGGTTCCACGGGTGGAAATCCATCCCGCAGAAGTCCAGTGATTAAAGGTTGATCCTGAAGGGGTCGGCCAGTCGGCCAGTTATTGGGATCAAGATCTCGATACATCAAAAGGCGAGTAAACGAGAAGCACCACAGCACGATATCGTCGGCTCGCACTTCCCACCCGCGTTGATCGGCAATGACCACCGTCACATCCTGAAAGTAAGTGGCCGGTGAGAGATCGTCTGTGTTGGGGACGTCAGGAAGATTGATCCCGAAGTCACTCCTGAGTCGCACCTTCAGAGTCAGATTGGTCTCAATTTCGCCGTCGTTCCATGACAACGAGTAACGTTTGCCTGAGCGGCCTTTCTCAAGCACAACGGGGACCAGCAGCAGTGGTGCGTAGCGTGGTGCTTCAGGGGCGTCGAGTTCAAACCACTTCAGGAATCCGAGTGCCAGATAAAGCACATTGACTCCCTGCTCCTGCATCAGCGTGGAGCTGTCATCCATGAGCGCCTGAAGCCGACGATCCAGTTCTTCCGGAGTCAATCTGGTGTGCAACACATCATCAGTCGCAGACATTGCGCCGGCATTACATTTTCCTGACGCGGGTTCGGAATTCGGATGCGAGGCGAGTTCTGAATTGGAATTGAGGCGGGAATTACCAGCCAACGCCTTCTCAGCGAGTGGGCCTTCCTCAAAGCGAAACGCAGTGCCTTCATGGACGAGCATGCGAAAGACGTCAGCCGCTGATTCGTCATGAACACCGATCGCCGCGCCGGGATTCCTGTCGCGAGGCATCGAGAGCAGGCGATTGGTGGTAGTGAGTTCCAGCAGATCTCGTCTGGCAAGTTCCAGCTGTTTCAGCAGTTGATCGGAGTTAGCCATGTGTTGTTTGGAGTATTGTGAGACGATACGCTCGGTGTTACGGGGACTTGATATACTTCGATGTTGCTCATGCCTTTGATATGAGTCTTCCGGCTCGCGCCGGCGCGCTTTTGACCTCACCCCTGCGATGGCGATTTCGTTTAACAGTAAGCCACAGGTGACTTCCGTTGCCTGCATCGACGCCTGCGGCTTACCGTTAAACGAGAGAGTCCGCTTTACTTTCAGCATTCATGTGAATGTGATCCCATCTGACTCATTGCTCTCCATCATCGATTCCGCATTTGCGACGCACATATTCCTGAAACGCCCAGACCAGTTCTTCCAGAGTACTGATCGTGCCGTGAAAGGGACTGTGCTTCATGCCTCGTTGAATGTCGGGATAAAGGCGAGCATCTTCGGCCAGTACCTGCTTGATGATGGCCACTTTGGCTTTGCCCCAAAGTTTTGTCATCAGTCGTGATCCAAACGTTTCCTTGACCGCCTTCAGCGCAAACACATGGACAGTCATGTGGCACGACTCTGGTGACGTGGGGAAAACAGACATCACCTGCAACATTGCATCGATGCGCATGATGAAGATGTTGGGGAAGGTATGATGCAGGCGATATTGATGAGTGCATCCGGGCTCCAGCAGGGAGAGAAGGCGATTGGTGACGCGGCGATACAACTCGGGTGAAACAATGGGCGATCGCAGGATCGTTCCCTCGGGAGTAATCACGTGTTCGATCTCTTCTTCGGTTCCGAAACTGACCAGTGTCTTTGGATGAATCAAAGGGACGTGGTAAGCTTCCACGGTATTCTCCGCGACCACCTTCCAGCCAGCGTTGAAGTCATAGCTCCACGTGCCGGCCTGTTGCCATCGTTCTGCCGGGAACTCATCAATGACAGGAATTAGCGGCCCCGGCACGTCACTCAGGGCCGGAGCATCATCATTCAGTGTCACAAAAATCATGGGGCCACGCACTTCGGTGCGAAACGATTTTAAGCACTCAGGCCCCCCAGGCATCGGCCGGAAATTCTGCGCGAACGGAATCTTTCCGGTGCGACCATCAGCGTTAAACTGCCAGCCGTGGTATTGGCAGGTCATCTCTTTTGAGTGACCACTTTTCTCATGACTCAGCAGACAATGGCGATGCGGACAGACGTTCAGAAACGTGCAAATGGTGCCCCCGAAGTTACGAATAATAATCGGAGTTCCAAACAGTTCCCGCGTCAAAAAGTCACCGTCCGCGGGAAGATCGCTCAAGCTTGCCACGGCCTGCCACGACGGTCGAAACAGAACGTCAATTTCCTTCTGATACTGCTCAGGGCAGAAGTACAGAGACGGCTTCAGAACGTGTGGCAGACGACACTGATGGACAAACATTGAGCGTTCTTTACTGGGAATCGGACTTATCAGCAGCGCAGGTTCGAGACTCTGATCGATCGCAACGATCGCTCAGTTAGTTCTCGATGGCTCGCTGCAATAGATTCGCTGTCATCTTCTGAACTCGTTCATCAGGACCATGAGGCCGACTATGATGTGACCATGGCAACGTATGCCCCGGAGGATCTCCCAGAGCCTGAGCCCACCAGATAGTCGCCGCATTGAAGACGAAGTTATTCTTCGGACCGGGATAGATCGTGGCGGTCCATTGCTGAGGATTCACTCCGCCCTGCCAAGCTGTTCCGGCGGCGACAATTTCCAGACCAGGAATCTCAGCCGGCTGACCGTGATACTCCCAGCCAATCAGTCCCGGAATAAACTCTCCGTTCTTAACGCCCGCATCCTTGAACATCCAGTGGTCGGCTTTTGTGACAACCCAGTCACCGCCGCCATTGACGGGTTCGATATTGCGAGCCCCCATAAGCAGTCCTTCGTCCGGCCCACGATGAGGAAACGGTCCGTTGTCTTTTTCGCGACCCACTGCGTAATCATTCTCCGCACCATAGGGGCCGCCGCGGAAGAAGATACGGTTAGGATTTCCGGTCGAGGATGCTCGCAATGGAGTCACCCAGCACACACTGTTGCCCGAGAGAAACAGCAGATCGACGCCTTCATCACGCATTTTCGACACGCTGTTGAACTGGCGAATATCCCAGTACTCATCGTGACCGATACTGACAAACGACTTGCACTTGAGGCCACGATCAGGAGTGACCATGTCGCTGTTTGAGCAGTACGTTACGTCGTAGCCATTCTGTTCCAGCCAATAGGTCATCGGGAATTCATAAGGAATAAACTCTCCCGAGCCAACGCTGAGCGGGTCGTTGACCACAGACGTGTATTGAGCTTCACGGCCATAAGGACGATCAAAACTGACATCGGCCCATGGTCCCTGACCGCCTTTGGGATGCGTGTAAACAGAGTAATGACTCGGCCAGACGTTGTAGGCCTGCCAGGTGTTATCCGAACATTGAAACAAGACATCAGCCGGTCGTTCATCGCGTACGATAAAAATGACATAGCTCTGCCAGTAAGGTTCATTGCCTTCCGGAATCGTCGTTATGCGTCCGAGATAGACGCCGCTGATCCATTCTGAGGGAATCGTCAACGTTATAGATGGCTCCCAATGGCATTCGTGCAGATCTTTCTCGCCGATGACTGGTTCCGGCTGTGTGACGCCTTTCACGCGATCAATCGTCTGCATCAATCGAGCACCGCGTCCGCCGTAGTATCCTGTTCGGAAGATCTCCAGCTTGAAGTCTCGCGCAGGTTTTGAAGAGACCATGATGTCAATCTTTTCACCCGCGAGGACGCTTTGCTTTGAGCAATAGCCTTCGATGTTCCAGGAACGGCATCCGGCCCCGTCCACTTTGACTCGTGTCAATTGCCAGTCGATTGCACCCGGAAGTTGATTCTCCTTCCGGATCGGATTCTCCGCAAAAGCCGAGAAGCTGCTGATGATCAGCACTGCGAGAGTCAGCAATGGGTGTGCAAAAGAGTTCCTCAGAGAATACCGACGTTCTGAACCGGTGTGCGGTTCAGAGCATTTCACGAAATCTATGGCCATGTTGATGATTCCCTGGAGGTGAGTGAATGAAACCGGCGGGACGCTTGACGATGTGACGCAGAGTCCCGGATGATAATGACCCGCCGAGAAAAACTCCCTCATGGTCGGAAAATCGATTTCGGAGCCGAACCTGCGGACTCTGAATTCCGATGTTTTTTGGCCACAAGTCTTCGCTCAACCTTCCGTCAAGAAAGTAACTGCTGTGCTCATTTTCGATGCTCATCTGGATCTGGCTTTGAACGGTGTTGACTGGAATCGTGACATGCGATGTTCAGTCGACGACCTGCGTGCTCATGAACGGCATCTGGGAATGACCGAAGCCGGACGCACAGGGAGTACGCTCAGTCTTCCCGAACTCAGAGCGGCTGAAATTGGAATCTGCCTTTCGACGCTGCTGGCTCGTCAGGAGAAGGAGATCAACCACTCGTTCGGCTGGACGTCTCCTCAAACATGCTACGCAATGGCCCATGCTCATCTTGCGTGGCATCGTGCAATGGAACGAGCTGGCCTGATGAGGTCGATCAAAACCAAACGAGATCTGGCTCACCACATTGAAGACTATCGCAAGAACCCAACGACCGCACCGCTGGGTTTTATTCAGACGATGGAAGGTGCGGATCCCGTGCTGATTCCGGATACGATTGATGAGTTTTATGAGCACGGCCTGCGAGCCATCGGGCTGACTCATTACGGTGCCAATCGTTATGGTGGTGGCACCGCCTGTGAAGTCGGGTTGGCTCTGGATGCGATTCCTTTGCTGAAACGCATCAGTGAACTGGGAATGACGCTTGATGTGACGCATCTGTCGGACGTTGCATTCTGGCAGGCACTGGAATACTTCGACGGCCGCATTCACGCGAGTCATCAGAATTCACGTCGCCTTGCACCGTGGCAGCGACAGTTTTCTGACGAACAATACAAAGCCGTTATCGATCGCGATGGTGTCATCGGGATGGCATTTGATGTCATCATGCTACAGCCGGGCTATGTGCGTCGAGTGACTCCCGCGACAGTGACGATGGAACGCGTTGTTGACAATATCGATATCGTCTGTCAGTTGGCCGGGAATACTCGTCATGTTGGAATCGGCAGCGATCTTGACGGCGGATACGGAGTTGAGCAGACACCTGCCGACTTCGATCGTATTCGCGACCTGCAGAGACTGACGGAAATGATGTCAAAGCGAGGGTACACGGAAGCCGATATTGCCGGCATCATGCATGGCAACTTCCTGCGATTCTTCAGCGAAGTTCTGCCGGATTAGTTTTTTCAAGGTCACTCGATTGTCCCACCTGTCTCCCATAACAGCCAATGAGTTCGTAACGAAACTCCCTGACCTGCCCGAAGCCGGGCGCTGGCATGAACTTCATGACGGTCTGCCCGTACTGCTGTCAGCTCCTGACGATGTCCACGGGACGATTGTTCTGAATCTGACTCGCGCGCTGGCAACCTGGTTGCAGGGCCAGCCCGTCGCGACTCGAGGTTACGCGTGTCCGGGGATTGGACTGCATGTCAAATCTCAACCGGACACCGTCTACTTTCCGGCGATGAGTCTCTTCAAAGATGGGCAGCCGTTTTCGCAATTTGATCGCACAATTGCCTCAGAGGTTCCCAAACTGGTGATCGATCTGGCCTCGTCCAATGATCGTCGCACGGATATGCGTCTGCGGACAACGGCTTACCTGAAGCACGGCGTTGAAGTGATCTGGATACCAGACCCATTCAAGAAAGAGGTTCAGGTCATTCGGCGTTCGGCCCATACGCTGGCCCTGGGCAAATGGCAAATTCTGAACGGCGATCCTGTTCTTCCGGGGTTCCAGATCGAAGTTGAAAAGATCTTCGCTCAACCAAAGTGGTGGAACGGCGAACTGCCGGAGTTCTCGGTGGTGCAGGAATAAGCTTGCCAAGGAATAGAAAATCCCGTCGACAGAGCGACGAGTGTACAGTGCACACGTCACTCCGCCCAATGGCGTGGAATTAAGGGAATTCCGTGTTGATCATCGCCTGGGATCACGCAAGCTTTGGTCCGTTGTTTCGGGCTGTGTTCTGCAGCGTAGCTGCGGCAGCATTTAGCCCCAGGCTTCAGCCTGGGGTGGGAGGCAAAAACACTGTTCAATAGCAGTGAAACGGCGACAGCGATGTTCTTTTTCAGGGATATCAACACATTGCTGCCGCCGTTTCACGGCTTAATGTTCATTTTCAAACGTCTTTCCCGAGGCTAATGCCTGGGGCTATCCGCGGCCGCCTCTTTGAGGCGAAATCAGAGCGATAGTTGTCCCGCTGAATCTCGTTGCAATACCAAATTTTTGACACCTCAGGACAAGCCCCATTGTGGCAAATCGAGATTAAGTCCACGCCATTGGTCGCTCCGCCGACGGGATTCTTGTGCTCCCTCGGCCGCTCCAGCCTCTACTTCCGCTGGTCCAGCGCGACGTAATCGCGTTGAGTGGCCCCGGTGTAGATCTGCCGCGGACGGTAGATGCGACTTGTGTCTTCGTCACGCTGTTCACGCCAGTGAGCCAGCCAGCCTGGCAGTCGACCGATGGCGAACATCACCGTGAACATGTTCGTTGGGATGCCCATCGCTCGGTAAAGAATGCCGCTGTAGAAGTCGACGTTCGGATACAGTTTGCGGCTTACGAAGTAGTCGTCTTCCAGAGCGATCTTTTCGAGGTTGCTCGCAATCTCCAGCAGAGGATCGTTAATCCCCAGTTCCTGCAGAACCTGCCCAGCCATCTTTCGCAAAATCGTGGCTCGTGGATCGAAGTTTTTGTACACGCGGTGACCAAAGCCCATCAGGCGGAAGCCGCTGTCCTTATCCTTGGCCTTGGCGACATACTTCTTGTAGTCATCTCCGTCTTCGTGAATCATCTGCAGCATTTCGAGTACGGCCTGATTGGCCCCGCCATGCAGAGGTCCCCAAAGAGCACAGATGCCGGCAGAGATTGACGCGAAGATATTGGCACGGCTGCTGGCAACGATACGGACTGTTGATGTACTGCAGTTCTGCTCGTGATCCGCGTGCAGGATCAACAGCATGTTCAGTGCCTTCACAAGCACCGGATTGATTTGGTATTCCTCAGCCGGAACAGCAAACATCATGTTCAGGAAGTTGGCACAGTAAGACAGATTGTTCTGAGGATAAATCGTCGGCTGACCAATCGACTTCTTGTAAGCATAGGCTGCGATTGTTCGCACTTTGGCGATCAGACGTACAATGTTGACGTCGGAAATGTCGTCTTCGGTGCCGGGGTAGTAAGTCGAAAGAGACGAAACCATCGCCGACAAAATCGCCATCGGGTGAGCGTTTGGCGGGAATCCTTCGAAGAACTTCTTCATGTCTTCGTGAATCATGCTGTGATAAGTCAGCTGAGCACGGAACGCCTTGAGTTGTTCCGGGGTTGGCAGTTCGCCATACAGCAACAGCCACGACGTTTCGACAAAATCTGATCGTTCTGCCAGTTGTTCAATCGGGTAACCGCGGTAACGCAGAATGCCTTTGTCACCGTCGATAAACGTGATCGCACTTTTGCAGGCACCGGTGCTGTTAAATCCGGGATCCATCGTGATCGCGCCGGACTGAGCCAGCAACTTGGTGATATCGACAGCGGTTTCATTTTCCACGCCGCGAATCACCGGCAACTCATAGGATTTACCGTCAAGAGTCAGACTGGCCGATGACATA
Organism: Planctomycetales bacterium; assembly: GCA_026400835.1. Taxonomy (GTDB): domain Bacteria; phylum Planctomycetota; class Planctomycetia; order Planctomycetales; family Planctomycetaceae; genus SXXK01. The sequence continues at coordinate 117,030 of JAPLOA010000074.1, forward strand.
AATTCGGGTTCCATTCAATCATGAGATACTTCCCGGACGCAGCGCCGCTGCCAACCCGGGAAAAACGAACAGGTTCTCGCCTTGTTCTGTGCGCCAAACGGTATCACGAGAACCGCAAAAGTAAACTCACCCGCGCCGGAACATCTTTTCCGAGATTGGAATCGTGCAGGTCATCCGGAATACACAGGCGGGGCAGAGTCGCCTGTCCCGCCGACAAAACGCTGTTTCCACTACCAAAACCGGTCATCTGCACGTTATCATCGCGACGTTTCATCCGGCCCTCAGCGGCCGGCGCGGCGAGTTCAGGCACGATCTTTCGACCCGATCTTTCGATTTGAGGGACCTGAGAATGGCGAATCGACCAACTTCCGGATTGTGCATTCCTTCTCAGCACGGACTTTCTCGTCGCGGATTTTTCTCCCAGGGAGCACTCAAGGCCAGTGCGATAGGTGGCATCGCCGGTTGCTTTGCCGCCGATATGGGCCAGATTCACGCCCTGCGTTCGGAGGAAATCGCGGGCGAATTGAAACGGCAGGACAAGCGAGTCATCCTGCTGTGGCTGGCCGGCGGTGCCAGTCAATTTGAAACGTGGGATCCGAAGCCAGGTGCCAAAACCGGAGGCCCGTTTCGCGCGATTCAGACGAACGCGACCGGAGTGCAGATCAGCGAATTGCTGCCGGAACTTTCACAGAGAATGCAGCACACAGCCATTATTCGATCGCTCAACACAAAAATTGCCGACCACGGTCGCGGCGCGGATCTGATGGAAACGGGGCGTCTGAAAGATCCAAGTATTCTCTATCCGGATTTGGGAGCGGTGATCGCTCGTGAGTTAGGGCGGCTGGAAAGCAAAGTGCCGGACTACGTTTCGCTCTACACATCGACCGAAGGACGTCGCAAAGGGACCAGCGGATTTCTGGGCGCGCGGTATGCTCCGATGTTTCTTTCCGAAAGCATGATTCCGCCCAATATCGTCAGAGCGGAGTCTCTCCCTGAGATTGATCACAAAGACCGCGCAGCATTGCGAGATGCGTTGGGCCGACGTTTCGCGAGTGCTCGTCGCAGTGATTCTGTCGACAGTCAGAACTCGGCGTATCAAAGAGTTCATGGACTCATGGCGAGTGCCGAGCTGTTCGATATCTCAAAAGAGCCGGCCGATGTGCAGGCGCGTTACGGACCGACTCAGTTCGGGCATCAATGTTTGATTGCTCGTCGACTGGTTGAAGCCGGTGTTCCGTTCGTCAAAGTCGCTCGAGCGTGGTGGGACAGCCATGGTCAGAACTTTGAAACTCATCAGGAGCTGTGTGCCGATCTGGACCATTCCATGTCGGTGCTGCTGGACGATCTCGAACAACGCGGGCTTCTGAAAAATACGCTGGTCATCACACTGGGTGAGTTCGGAAGAACGCCGCAGATTAATTCGAGCCTTGGACGAGACCATTTCGCCAGCGCATGGAGCTGCAGTTTGTCAGGGCTGGGGATTCGAGGCGGCGTGGCTTACGGAAAGACAGATCCCGAAGGCCACAAAGTCGTGGAAGGCGAAGCGTCTGCAGGAGACCTGTTCGCCACCATCCTGACCGCCCTGGGAATCGATTACAAACACGAATACACCGTGGGCGCACGGCCTGTTCCGCTGGCCGATTTTGGCTCCGAGCCGATTGCAGAAGTTCTGGCGTAGTTCAGGCTGTGAGACCGTCCTACGTTTTTGTTGTGCGGAAACGCATTGACAGAAAATCCCATTCAGGATTCTGCTTCTGAGAGTGCTGAGCTTCCCACTCGGAGTTAAACAACACGGCCAATTGATCGTACTGGTCGACGACCTGCCGACTGGAAGACAGTAGCTGCAGCTCGGACTTGCATCCCGGCTTCGGCACAACCCAACGCGCCACCTTGTAGTTCAGCCATCGAACTTCCGTTTCGGTATCATACTCGGACTGAAGACGAAACTTGACCACGTCAAACTGCAGTTCACCCACCGCCGCGAGGATCAACTGTTTGACAGAAGTACTTGGAGTCTGAAAGACCTGAATCGCACCTTCTTCAAGCAATTGTGTGAGACCACGTTCAAACTGCTTACGGCGTCCGGTGTCCATGCAGACCATCATCGCAAAGAACTCCGGAGAGAACTGCGGCAACGGCTCAAAGTTGACAGGAGCCCCTTCGCAGATCGTATCTCCTAACAGGAATTCACCAGGATTCACCAGGCCGATGATGTCACCCGGAAAGGCTTCATCCATCGTTTCGCGTTCCTGTCCGAACAACTTGTGCGCACGCTTCAGGCGGATCTTTTTTGCGGTCCGAGGATGATAAACTTCCATCTCCCGACGAAATGTTCCCGAGCAGACTCGCACAAAGGCGACTCGGTCACGATGTTTCGGATCGAGGTTCGCCTGAATCTTGAACACAAAGCCAGAGAACTCCGGCCGCGCCGCTGGGATAGGCCCTTTGTCGCCCATTCGATCTCGCGGTGTGGGACAGAGTTTCAGGAAGCCACGCAGAAATTCTTCGACACCGTAGTTCGTCAACGCACTTCCAAAGAAGACCGGAGACACTTCACCCGCCAGAAAGCGATCTCGATCATACGTCGCACCAGCAGCTTCCAGCAGTTCGACTTCTTCCCGCGCCTGCGCGACGATGCCCTGTGGCATGTTCTCCGGATCAACTTCCGACAGGGGCATCAGCTTTGACGCAAGTCGATGAGTATTGTCGCGTGACTCAAACACAAACGCGTTGCGGGTGGCCAGATCGATGACGCCTCGAAAATCGAAGCCTGTGCCCAAAGGCCAGTTGACCGGAACAGGAATGATCCCCAGTTTGGACTCGATGTCTTCCAGAATCTCAAGCGTTTCTTTGCCCGGACGATCCACCTTGTTCACGAAAGTGATCACCGGGATTTTGCGAATCCGGCAGACGTTGAAGAGTTTCTCTGTCTGGCTTTCCACGCCGTTGGCAAGGTCCAGCACCATGACCGCGCAGTCGGCCGCGACCAGAGTACGATAGGTATCTTCGCTGAAATCCTTGTGTCCGGGCGTGTCCAGCAGGTTCACCTGACAGCCATCGAATTCGAACGTCAGCACGGTCGAACTGACGGAGATCCCGCGTTGCTGTTCGAGTGCCATCCAGTCGGATGTGGCAGACTTCTGATTCTTGCGACCGCGAACAGCTCCCGCCGTCTCCAGCATCCCGCCATACAACAGAAGTTTTTCGGTCAGAGTTGTCTTGCCCGCATCCGGATGCGAAATAATGGCAAACGTTCTGCGGCGAGCAATTTCTCGCGTGACTACGGGATCAGTAGAGCTCATCGGGATGGATTCAGGATCAGGAAAGGAATAGACGGCGTCCGCCAGCAACGTTTTCTGTCGGAGTGATACGGTTCAGGCACGACGATTACAACTACAATCACAACGTGTGTCTGACGTGTCTCAGAGACGGTGGTTCGGCAGCAGTCAGTTAATCAGAATCACAGGCACGTTCCAGGGGCCGCAACTCCGAGAACTCGGTGGATACTCTAAACTGGCGGAAGGTACACGGAATGGGCCTGCTGCTTTTGAACCATGTTGGCCGTAAACGAAAGTGTTCTGAATAAAGAAAGACGAGCCATGGTGGGGCTCGTCTTTCAGGAATTCAGAAGAATTCAAATCAGTGCCGGAACGTGAAGATCACAGCGACGCCTTGCCGGTTTTCGACATGCGATTCCGAACCTCTTTCGAGCGTCCGGCAGGAGCTTGCTCCGTCTTTACCGCGTTGCGAATCTGCCCCTGAACAGCACTGGATTGTGGAACCCCCGACAACCCGGTTGTGTTGGCAGGCACTCGTCGCGGCGGCTGCGGAGGGATCTGTATCGGAGCTGATTCCGGTGCAGGTGCCGATTCCGGCATCGGTGTACTCTGTTGAACCGGCTGAGTTGCAGGAGCACCCGGCACCAGCATTGGACTCGATGTCGCTCCTGAAGCAGATCGGGGAGGAATGCCGTCAACAACTCCGGGAATGTGTGGACGATCCGGACTGCTTTGGCTTTCCCACGCATTGATCCCCGGACCACCCGTGAACTCCGCCGGAACAGCATCGACGTGTGTGTTGTCCAGAGCATGAGTCATCGCTTCGCCACGTCGCTTAGCATCGTCATAGGCCGCCGGATTCCACTGACCTTCCGCCAGATAAATCGAATTGGCCTCCAGCAGTGTTCCCTTGCGGAAGTTCAGCTCAGTAATCGCTTTGTTGTATTCGATGATGCTGCGAAGGTAGCTCTGGTCAGCGTCCCGACTGGTAATCTTTGACTCCAGTACGCGTCCCAGCGATATCGGATCGCGCGCTTCACTGATCAGTTCACGCTCTGATGTGGTGTCCGTAAAATCTTCTGCGACAGCAACTCGCTTTGCACCACTTTCCGCCAGCAGATACCAACGGTCCATTTCCAGAACAGCATTATTCAGTTCACGAGCAATTTCCTGCTCCTGCTCCTGCAGAACTGATTTCGCCTTCCGGAGCCGGAGTTCATAATTGCGAACCTGAGCCCGAGCCAGTCGCAGGCCGAGAGGCATGGAAAACTGAAGGCCTGCTCCCCAGCCGGTATTGTCACCCTGCGTCAAGGTCTCGTACGCACTGGCATAGCCAGCGTCCGTCTGACCATCATCGTCCTCTTCGCCCAGCAGTTTGTCACCAAACCCATTGATTCGATACTGCGAAACGAGATCGAGGCGTGGACGAGAGAGGTTCTTTGCAGCTTTCAACTGGAGTTCCAGACTGCGAATTTCCCATTTCTGTCGGCGTAGCTCCGGACGATGAGCCAAAGATTCAAGCAGGGACGATTCCCAGTTAGGAATCAACGGGGCTTCTGTCGGCTTATCAACAGGAGTCAGAAAATTCCCATCGTTCAGTGGAAGCCCAAGAAGACGTCTCAACCGGTATTCTGCACTCAGGACGTCGGCCAATGAGCCCTTCATTCGTGCGTCAGCTTCATAGAGCCGATTTGCTGCCTGCGCCTCTGCATCTCGAGCATCGGCTCGGGTCGCTATCAGGTCCCGAAATGTCACGATATCTTCAAACGTTTTGATTTCCGATTGATAGAGCTGAAGCGCGAGATACAAATCCCAGTACTTCGTCTCCACATCGCGGACCAGCGTCGTGACGGACTGCTCAAAGTCTACCAGCGAAATATCCGTGTTGATGCGGGAGATAAGTACGCCCTGAGACACACCGCTCACACCGCGAACGCCCTGAGCAATCGGACCGGCGATGCGAGTAAACTCGGTGCCACCACCAGCCAACAACGGCTGACGATACTCAGCCTGAATCGATCCGGTGTAAGCTGAAGGAAACAGACGCTGGAGATTGTTCTGACTGTAGTTCCAGTCGTGCTGAATCGCGACAGTACCGGAATTAGCTAACGCCTTTTCAAGTCGAGCCTGAAATTGTCCCGTGTCCTCGGACAGTACGTCTCCGGCCTGAAGACCAAGGTTGGCGGTGTTCTGTGGGTCTTCCGATTTGCCAGCCTGCAGATTGGACGTAAAGATCGGATCGAAGTCCGCCAACGCAGCGTCAACACCGCGGTTTCCGAAAAGAAAACTGGTATCCTGAATTGCGGCATCGTAAACCGAAGCGACTCGGGATGGGTTGGCTAGTAGTGCATTTCCGGGCGACCCGAAGGACTGGTCATCGCGAAGAATGGTGGCATTGGACAATGCCATCTTGATGCATTCGTCGAGTTTAATGTGCCGCTGTGACACTTCCTCAAGGCTGGTGATTCGCCGAGGGGCTCGGAATAGATTGGGATCACTCTCGCGCGACTCGGACTCGGTTGGATACTCAATTGACGTGGCAAAATCTCGGTAATGTGCGATCGTCTTGTCTTCACCGATAAGATATTGCAGCCTCGCACCCGGCCCGGCGCAGCCCTGACTCAGCAGTGCGGCGAGCAAAACAGTCGCCGTTGATCGCTTCCATCGGGTCGTTTTCACGCGGACAGCCTCCTGAAGGCACAGACTTCATGTCTTTGAGTAAGTTCCGACGCCATTCCTGGTTTTGCGTCGAGCTTCTTTTCTGGTTCCCCACCCGCCAACAGCGCAACGCGCCCCTGTCGGGTCATCTCCTAATCGTTATCGTCAGAACAATCGTCAAACTTTCCCCAAACTTCCTGACAGGAACCTTTGAGCGTTGCTCAACCTGCCCTTCGGCAAGTATCGCCATTCGGAATGAAAACCGGCGGATGCTGCTCGATCGCTTCATGGATCGAGTTTCATTAACATCCTGATTCATCGCAGCTTGCTGTGGCAGACTCGCGAATTTGCAGGGATTTTGCGGATTCCAACGGTCGGGCTGACTTCCGATCAACGATCATGGGGACTTCGGCTCACGATAATCCCGCGCGGATTTTGGGTTCTTCTGAAGCGGTGATCGCGGAGGCTCGCTGACGGTGAACCCGGTCAAACAACCAAGACTGGCGTGGAAGGAGCCCTGGTGCCCATCGAACGACAGTCGGACAAGAGTGTCCAACCAACATCTGGAACTTGAATTTTGGAACGATAACAATGGAAACAGCCACACTCCCCATAGTGACCAGAGAAACGCTGAAGCCCGGCGAAGTTCTCTGCAGTTACTGTACGGCGCGATGCTGTCGCTACTTCGCGATGGCGATCGATACGCCCAAGACGTGGGAACAATTCGACAACATGCGGTGGTACATGATGCATGGCCCGTTTTCAGTCTTTGTCGATGGCGCGTCATGGTATCTGTTGATCCCGGGCGACTGTCAGCATTTGCAGGCTGATCATATGTGCGGAGCCTACGACACTCGACCGCAGATCTGCCGCGACTACACCACAGACTCCTGTGAGTATGACAACGACGGCGTGTACGATCAGTTGTTTGAGACGCCCGCACAACTGTGGGAGTACGCTCATGCAATTCTTCCGGCTCGAACGCGCCGTTCGGCTGATGGCCGTGTCTCACTTCCTGTGTTGCAGGTCAATTAGTGCTTTTTCGGAGCGGGAAACGTAGGTTGGACATTCTTGTCCGACAATCCCGCGACGGGCAAGAATGCCCATCCTACCCTCATCAAATCTGAATCAGGTTCACAGTATCAGCGGACGCTGAAAGTGCTTCTGCCGATGCCGCAGATCATCAAATTCTGCTCCCATTTCATTCGATTGGCCTTCTGACGTGTCCGACAAGAAAACACAGCGTATCAAACCTCAGACCCTGCGTGGTTTTCGAGACTTTCTGCCCGATCAAATGATGGCGCGTGAGCATCTGATCGATATCGCTCGATCTGTCTACCGCAGCTACGGATTTGCTCCGATCGACACACCAGCGCTGGAGTATGCGGAAGTCCTGCTGGGCAAAGGGGGAGAAGAATCCGACAAGCAGGTCTTCCGCTTCACTGATCAGGGCGATCGTGATGTCGCCATGCGTTTCGATCTGACAGTCCCACTGGCTCGTTTTGCCGCGCAATATGTTCAGGAGCTGGGCGTTCCGTTTCGACGTTATCATATTGCGCCTGTTTGGCGTGGCGAACGGCCAGCTCGCGGTCGCTTCCGGGAATTCATGCAGTGCGATTTTGATACGATTGGCACGATGAGCAATTCGGCAGATATCGAAACGTTGTTTGTCATCAACGATCTGTTCGAAAAAATCGGAATTGAGCGGTTTACGATTCGAGTCAACAACCGCAAGGTGCTCAACGGGCTGCTGGAAAAGTGCGGCCTCGGTGAACATGCTGTCGGCATCCTTCGTTGCCTCGATAAGCTCGACAAGATCGGTCGTGATGCAGTCGCGGCAGAAATGGTGGAGCGAGTTGGTATCACTGCGGCGGGAGCTTCACAGGTTCTGGACATGGCTCAGTTAAAGGGTACTCCGGATGAGATCCTGCGTGGTCTCGACGGAATGCTGGCCGGAAGTCAGATTGGTGAAACGGGTGTGAATGACCTGCGGGAACTGTTTGCCTCGGTCGATGCCTGCGGCTGGCCGGCGGGCCGAGTATCCCTGGATGTTTCAATCGCACGAGGTTTGGATTATTACACCGGGACGATCTACGAGACTCTGCTGGGGGATCTGCCGGAAATTGGCAGTGTCTGTTCCGGAGGCCGCTACGATAATCTGGCCGATCTGTTTACGGCTCAGCAACTTCCCGGTGTTGGAGCGAGCCTGGGGCTGGATCGAATGCTGGCTGCACTCGAAGAACTGGGACGCACTCAGAAGGCCACCACACCGGCTCCGGTACTGGTCACAATGTTCGATGCTGGCCGAGTCTCGGATTATCTGCAGATTGGTCGCCGCCTGAGACAAGCCGGAATTGGTACTGAGGTTTACCCTGAAGCGAAGAACATCGGCAAGCAGATGAAGTATGCGGATCGTAAAGGATTCCGACTGGCGGTGATTGCCGGGGGAGATGAATTTGCGGCCGGTCAATTTCAGGTGAAGGATCTGCAGAACGGCACTCAGGCGTCGGTCGCGGCTGCAGACCTGATCGCTCATATTTCCGCCTTGCTTTCACCATCGAAATAGCTGAAACCAAAAATTGACTGAGCTGGACAAACAAGGCTGCAGATTGACTGCATTCAGACCGTTGGAATAGTTGCGCACTCATGGTTGAAAATCTTCCCTTCGACACCGTTCGCCACAAAGCTCTCACAATTGATGGCTATTCGCGAGCGGCCGTCCAGAGCTATTGGCGAGTTCAGGAGCTGAAGCTTGGTTTTGAACTGGGAGCAAGCCCCTGGAACTTCATGGGGACTCAGGTCTTCCTTGTGACACACGGTCATCTGGATCATCTGGCCGCGTTACCCGTTTATGTCGCGCGGCGACGCATGATGAAGATGGATCCGCCAACGATCTACCTCCCGGAAGCGATCGTTGACGACGTATGGCGTGTAGTCAAAGCCTGGCAGAAGCTGGATCGAGGACGCATGATGTGCGAACTCGTCGGCGTGAAAGAGGGCGACATGATTACGCTGTCACGTGAGCATCGATTTACCGTTTTCCCGACGAAGCACACGGTGCCCTCGGTCGGCTACATCGTTTACGACGTCCGTAAAAAACTGAAGCCCGAATATCATGGACTCAAGGGCGATCAGATTCGAGACCTTCGCATGCAGGGCATCGACGTCGCGGCCGAGACGCTCACTCCATTATTGTGTTTTACGGGAGACACGGCACCGCAGGGACTGGATGCTCATCCTGATGTTTACAAGGCTGAAGTGCTGATCACGGAGATGACTTTTTTCCGACCGGAACACCGCAAAGAAAAGATCCACAAGTTCGGCCACATGCATCTCGACGACATTCTGGAACGCGCGGAGAAGTTTGAGAACGAGCTGATCATTCTGGCCCACCTGAGCACTCGCACTCATGAAGCAGAAGCTCGCCGTCGTCTGGAGCAGGTGCTGCCGGAGTCACTGCGCTCACGTGTTAAACTGTGGAACTAGTCTTGCAAACGAGCAATGTCGATTGTGGGCATCGGCAGATGGTTGATGTAATCGTTTAGCCGCAAGCCGCAGGCGTCATTAACCCATTTCGCCTACGCCTTCGGCTCGCCGTTAAACGAGTATGCTCCGTGCGAGGCTGAACTAATACCCCGCTATAAGAGACGCCGCTTCAGCAGATGCGTTGCCATGAACTCCTCTCCCCGCTGCATTGTTTGTCTAAGAGGATTGAGTCAGAATCCCGCTGAAGATTGTCTTTTGATGAACAATTTCAGCGAGCGAAAACATGCCAGCACAGGACGGTATTTCAGGTCAGAGTTTGACTGTCACTGACTTCTATCGGTCGTTTCTGAGATTTCGAATTGACCTGAATATCACTCAGCCACGAACTGTTAGTCAGCCGCCGCCCTTTACGCTCAACAATGCTCGGTTTCCGCTCGAGTGCGTTCTTCGACTCACACAGCTGGAAGATCCGGGCGAAAAAACGACTCAGTATGTTCTCGGTTCTTCGTGCAAAGCCGAACAGGTACACGTCACCGAGAATGTCTGGCATGAGCCCGCCGCTGACATGTGTCTCGTTGCATCGCCGGAAGAGTTTCTCGTCATCAAAAGCTGGGACCGCAACAATCGTGGAGTGATGCTCAGCCCGCCAACACTGGGCGAACAGCCCGAACGTCAGGTCGGCCGCTGCAAAGAAGCTTTTACGGCTCTCAATCTGACTCACAAGTTCGCTGATGCACGAGTGTTGACATCCACAGAGGAGATTGTCGATGCCGTGCTGAATGACAGGCCGCTTGTTTCTCAGACGGAGTATGAACTGGAAAATGGCACGCACGTGTTTCTCGAATACCCTGTCAAAGTTGTCAACGCAAGCGAGCGTGAGATGTTTTATCAGGTCGATACCGGCCCAGTCCTCATTCCCGATGTCACCTCTTTCGACGGCGTTCATGAGATCTCCATGCTGCGGCAGGCCTTTATGGCTCACAATACGCTCAACTGCACTGAGATGCTGATGAATGTGCCCACAGCGATTGGCGGTGGACTAAGCGTGAATCATTATTCGAGAGTTGTGAAGGTTCAGGCAACCAATCGCATGCTCGTTGTAGAGTAGTCCGCTGCTGTTGTTGAATTGCAGATGTTCACCAGAACTCCGTTGAATGCGGGCTGTTTCGTTTGGTTTCGAAAACAGTCTGGCTGACGCAGCACTCAGTCGCTACAGCAAAAAATCCCGGCGTCTGGGTAGACGCCGGGACTTCAGTATTATGCGGAGGATAGACGTCGTTGCACAGGCAACGTCCGAGTTTCTAAACCCTGATTTATTCCTCAGGTAATGTGTCGCGGTCGATGCCGTATTTCGCCCAGATGCTTCGTTCCCAGGCGATCGACGCCGGGTTACTGACGGAAGCGTTCAGCATCTGCTGCACGGCGGTGCCGTCGAAACCGGCCTGTTTACCTTCGGTCATAAACTGCTGACGCAGAACGTCGTCGTCAACGGAACGCTCGACCGGCTGAACCACGTAGAACGTGCTGAGATCTTCTGTTGAGACGATCCCGACTTTATCGTTTTCGATCTCTTCAAAAACAGTCTTCATGAACTTATCACCGGCAAATCGAATGCTGCCGCCGACTTCATCATTGAAGCGAACTTCGGAACGACGCAAAGTCGGACGCTGCTGCATGAAGTTCATCTGCGGAGTAATGGATTGCTCCATCCACGAAAACGACTGAGTCTGGCGAAGAGTCAACGCGGCAGAATCAGCTTTGCCGAGCACTGTCTGGCCTTCCACTGATGCCGACATGTCCTTGCGTTCGCCTTCAGGCTTTGCAAGTCCTTCACTAATCATCTTTACCAACTCTTCAGCTCGCTTCTTCACAAGGTCACGGGCCTTGATACGCTTCCATGCCAAAACGACCTGATCCTTAATTCCTGGATCTTCCAGCTTCGGTACGTGAGTATCAGCGAACTCTACAATCCACCATGCAAAGTGAACTTCGCCGCCATCAAGGTCGAAAGCATTCTTGACGCTCTGATTGCGAACAAACAGGTTTGTATCGTCAGCGATCGTTTTGGGGAACATGCCAAAGACCTGTTGAGCGACAGTCGCCCCAGCCTGCATGAACGGATTTTGCTGCGGCTCGGTCGCTGCGCCGATTGGATAAGTTTCACCTTCAGCCAGATCCTGGAACGTAATCAGTGGCGTTTCGACAAAACTGCAACCATGCTTAGCTGCCAGTTCCTTCATTCCTTCATTCATTTCTTTTGCGTAATCACGCATCTTCTCATACAGGGCTTCATCGGAGATATCACGGTTCTCGGTGACAACTGCACGACGAACACTGGCTCGCCTGGCTTGCAGAGCCTTCAGATCTTTCATGACCGCCAGCATTTTCTCATCAAGACTGGTGCGAACCTTCTGGTCCAGCAACTGATCGCGAATTTCGCTCTTCAGGTCATCATCCAATGGCTGGTATTCCACTTTCGGAATAACAAAATCCGGCTTCGTGCTGTCCTCTGTTGCTGGTTCAGTTGCCGCTTCTGCTGCAGGAGCATCCGCAGTTGGCTTTGCTTCTTCGGCCGGAGCAGCAGGCGTCTCGGCCGCCGGAGCGGCTGGGGTTTCTGCTGCTGGAGTGCCTGGTTTTTCTTCCGCAGCGGCCGGAGCCGCTGGGGTTTCCGCTGGTGCAGCGGCCGGAGCTTCCTGTTTGGCCGGCTCAGCTGCCGGTGCAGGTTCCTCAGGCTTCGCTTCGTCAGCAAACGGCAGGCACTGATCAGCAGGAGCTTCTGCTTTTGGTTCTTCTGGCTTCGGCTCTTCTTGAGGAGCTTCGGCTTTTGGGGCCTCTGCTGCAGGAGCCTCAGAAGCTGGCGTCTCCGGCTTGGCTTCTTCTGCCTTCGGGGCATCAGCACCTGGTTCCGCCGGAGCTGGGTTCTCTTTCGGAGCTTCCCCTTCTGGAGTCGCTGGAGCACTGCCTTCCGGAGTCACTGGGGCCGCACCTTCTGGCTTTGCAGCCCCTTCCGGAGCAGTACCACCTGCCGGCGGCGTTGCAGAATCCGTCTTCTCTTCGACCTCGACCGGCTTCTTGTACAATCGCTCTTTATTCTCGTTGTAGTACGCTTCTACTTCTGCATCGGTCGGAGCTGTCGTTGCCTGCTCAACGGCCTTGTATCCCAGCTCAAGATAAGCCAACTTGGCCTTCTGTGGCTGGCGGAACCCGGGAGAGCCCGGCTCATCCATGTGAGGAAACTTCAGACGGTTTTCAGCAAACAGTTTGCCGACTTCAGCATCGGACGGGTCCGGCACTTCGCTCGTGAAAGCGTCTACATCCAGTCGAACTGCATTTAATCGCTGGCTGACCTTCGTTCGCTTATAAAGTTCGTAGTAAACTTCCGGCCCCTGAGGGACGGCTGAGAAGTGAGGATTCAGATGCTGGTAAGCCATCTGAGCTTTGATCTCATTGCGAAAAGAATCCACCAGCTCCGCTTCGGTCACAACTTTACCACTGAAACTGAGGCCGTTGCGGATCTCTGCAAACATGGCCTTTGTCAACTTATTGTCGGTCCGCTTGTTGATATAATCAAATACCATCCGGTCCGTGACGACAATCTGGAGTTCATCAGCTTCGGCTCGCATCAGCTCGCCGAAAGTCATGTCGTCTTCCACGTTTCCGCTGTAGAATTGGAATTGAGGAGCGAATCGGCCCATTCCTGCGCCAATCGTCTTCTCGAACGCCTGGAACATGAAGCCGTTTGCGACGTTTCGCTTGAGCATCATGTCGCCAATGCGACGTTCGTCGAAAGTGCCAAGGGTGGATGTGCGAATTACGGCATTGGCCGGGCTGATCAAATCCGGAAGCACAAAACCGCAGACTCCGCCAAGAACAGCGCCCGCAATACCATATTGCAACCAGCGTCCAGCGCTGACCCCTGCGAATGCGAAAATGATTCCACCGAGAAGGACGCCCAGCATGACAAAATGCGAGCCCTCCTGAGAAAACACAGCATCAAGGGTGAAAGCCATCATCGAAAGGATGACGACTGCCACCATCCACACATGCTGATTTCGACGAAAGAAAGTAAATGGAGAACTCATGTCGGGACGCTCGTACCGTTTAGAGGTTTCTTGTTCTGACCTTCGACCTGATCACTTGACAGAGGTCCGAAGAATAATTTATCCCATCACGCGAGATCCGACGGGAGTCGCGGATTCTAGCCGTCAGAAGGGGACAGACAAGGTCAACTGAAGTCCGACTTCCCCACACTTCAAGGATGAGGCACCTCGAAGTTTCTTGACTTCCAGGCCTCTCGCTGTCACGTTCCGTCCTCCTTTCTGAATCTCAAGCTTCTCGAAGCCTGCTGTTCCTGTCCAGTTTTGAAACCAAAGTTAGTTGTTCATGGCATCCCAGAAAAAAGCACTCGTGATCGTCGAATCGCCCGCGAAAGCCAAGAAAATCGCTGGCTTTCTGGGGGATGATTACATCGTTAAGGCCAGCATGGGCCACATCCGCGATCTTCCCTCCAGTGCCAAGGAAATCCCGGCAGAACTCAAAAAGGAATCCTGGTCCACTCTGGGCGTAAACGTCGAAAATGACTTTGATCCGCTCTATGTGATCAGTCCTGACCGAAAAAAACTGATCGCCGAACTCAAAGATTCTCTGAAGAAAGTTCGCGAGCTTGTTCTGGCGACCGACGAAGACCGCGAAGGCGAAAGTATTGGCTGGCATCTGGTTCAGGTTTTGAAGCCGTCCGTGCCTGTTAGCCGAATGGTATTCTCAGAAATCACAAAACCGGCGATCCTTGAAGCCATTAAAAATACTCGGCAACTGGATGAAAATCTCGTTCAGGCTCAGGAAACTCGACGAGTCGTGGACCGACTTTACGGCTACACGCTAAGTCCTTTGCTCTGGAAAAAGATTGCTCGTGGCCTCTCGGCCGGACGAGTTCAAAGCGTCGCGGTACGTCTGCTGGTCATGCGAGAAATCGAACGCATGAAGTTCCGGAGCGGAACCTTCTGGGACCTGAAAGCGGCTCTGAAGGCGAAGACCGGGGGAGAATTTGAAGCAGTCCTGCAGACACTTGGCGGGAAACGGATCGCGGCCGGACGGGATTTCGATGAGTCAACAGGACGCCTGAAAGATGGCTCTGATGTGCTGCTGCTGCAGGAGAGCCAGGCGAAAGCTCTGCTGGAGAAAGTCCGTTCCAATCCCTGGACGGTTTCCAACATCGAACAGAAGCAGCAGGTTCGTCGGCCGTATCCTCCGTTTACAACCAGTACTCTGCAACAGGAATCTAACCGCAAGCTGGGCATGACGGCTCGTCAGACCATGCAGACGGCTCAGCGTTTGTACGAAGATGGCCATATCACTTACATGCGAACCGACAGCGTAAGCCTCAGTGGTGAAGCTATCGCAGCCGCTCGGTCAAAAGTGGATGATCTCTACGGCAAAAATTTCCTCAGCCCTTCGCCACGCCAGTTCACAACCAAGGCCAAGGGAGCACAGGAAGCACACGAAGCGATTCGCCCGGCTGGTACAGAAATGAAGACGGCCGATGAAATTGGCTTGTCCGGCGGCGAATACAAGCTGTACCAGATGATCTGGAAACGCACGATGGCGACTCAGATGGCTGACGCCCTACTGCGATTTGATACGGTGACGATCACCGTGGACGACGCAGAGTTCCGGGCAAGCGGTCGAACTGTTGAGTTCGCTGGTTTCTTCCGCGCCTACGTGGAAGGCTCCGATGATCCGGATGCGGCGATCGAAGATCAGGATTCGCCACTGCCTCCTATGTCCGAAAAAGACAAAGTCGATTGCCAGAAAGTCGACGCGATTGCTCACGAAACCAAACCGCCTGCTCGTTTCACCGAAGCCACTTTGGTGAAGTCGCTGGAATCAGAAGGCATTGGTCGCCCAAGTACTTACGCAAGCATTTTGAGCACAATTCAGGACCGTGGCTACGTCCGCAAAAATGGCAATCAGCTGATTCCGACGTTCACTGCGATGGCCGTGACAAAACTTCTGGAAGGCCACTTCCCGAATCTTGTCGACTTCGGCTTTACTGCCGGAATGGAACAAACGCTCGACGATATCGCGACCGGAGCGGCCGATCGGCTCCCGTATCTTCGCAAGTTTTACGCGGGCAAAGATGGACTCGATGAACAAGTCAAACAGCGAGAAGGCGATATCGATCCTCGCGAAGCCTGTACATTGCAGATTGATGGCCTGGATGCGGCTGTCCGCGTTGGTCGCTACGGTCCGTACTTCGAGAAGACTCAGGGCGAAGAGAAACTGACGGCGTCGATTCCTGACAGCATTGCTCCGGGAGAAATCACAAATGCGGTGGCCGATCGCCTGATCGAAGAAAAGCAACGTGGCCCTCAGGCCATCGGTATGCACCCTGAAGAAGGGCTGGCGATTTATCAGATGCGTGGCCCGTTCGGACCGTATTTGCAGCTTGGCGAGGTGACAGAAGAAGCCCCGAAACCGAAACGCTGCAGTATTCCGAACTGCTTCGATCCGCTTTCGATCGATCTGCCCACAGCCATGGCCTTACTGGCACTTCCGCGACGTATCGGTAAACATCCTCTGACAGAAAAAGTCGTCAACGCCGGCATCGGTCGATTCGGACCTTACGTGACCCACGACAAGGTCTTCGGCAGCTTCGATAAAAAAGCCCACACCTACGATTTCAATGGGGAAACTTTCAACGTCCTGAATATCACGATGGATGCTGCCGTCGAGATGTTGCGTAACACGAAGAAGCGAGCCGCCCCGACTCCTCTGCGCGAACTGGGCAACCATCCGGAAGACAGCAGTCCGATTCAGATCTTCGAAGGCAAGTTTGGACCATACATCAAACATGCCACGACGAATGCAACGATCCCCAAGGATACGGATATCTCCACAGTGACACTGGAGCAGGCCGTGCAGTGGATCGCTGATAAGATCAGCAAAGGTGGCGGCAAACCCGCCAAGAAAGGCGGCTTCACAAAGAAGGTTGCCAAGAAAGCCGCCGCGGCTCCAAAGAAAGCGCCGAAGAAGAAAAAAAAAGCGGCAGAGGAATAGCCGTCTGGTGATTTGATTCGTAGTGCCGACTTCAGTCAGCTTCGCTTTCGCAATACAGACAGCGATGCTGGCTGAAGCCAGCACTACAAGTGCTCACACGTTGCTTCAACGCTCTGTTCGCGTCCGTTTTTAGGTACTACTGTCACCTTAGGCATAACGGAGCTGGCTCATGAGTGACGGGCCTTCGGGCATCAAACAAGTGATCGTGATGCGCCACGATCTGAAGATGCGACGAGGCAAACAGATTGCTCAGGGTGCTCACGCCTCAATGAGCTTTCTCTGCCGCCGATTGCAGAATCAGCCGTCCGTTTCTCTGACTGATTTTTCTGATTCAGAACGAGCGTGGCTGGCTGGATCCTTCGCCAAGATTTGTTGTCGAGTCAACAGCGAAGAAGAGTTGATGTCGATCCACGATCAGGCTCTCTCAGCCGGCCTTCAGGTGCATCTGATCACCGATAGCGGCAAGACAGAATTCCACGGCCAGCCAACTCGCACATGTCTGGCGATTGGCCCTGATGATGCCGCGAAGATTGATGCCGTGACCGGACATTTGGAATTGCTGTGAACCAAGGCCTGCAAGAATGTGCTGAGCGGTTGGCGTTCGATTGCCGGGGAATGACTTGATCATAACCCGATACGTCAGCGAGAGATGCTTTCAAAGCATGCAGCTGCCTGATCCCTCACTGACGTTTCGGGTTGCGCTAACTCAGTCTTTCACTGAACGCGATCATCTCTCAGGAGCCATACAGCTCGTCAATCACCTGCCCACTGCCAAGTTGCAGAGGTCGTCCGAATTGATCGCGAAGTTCGGAGGTCGCTGCCAGACCCAGCGATTGGAACAATGTCGTTCCGAGATCATCCGGCGAATAAGATCGCGTTGTTGGATAGGCACCGATCGCGTCTGATCGGCCAATGACCTCGCCATGTTGTACGCCGCCACCGGCGAACAACGCCGTATAGACCGGAGCCCAATGATTGCGGCCCGCGTACTGCGAACCGGGCAACGTCGAAATCTCCGGAGTGCGACCGAACTCACCCGTCATTACGACCATCGTTTCATCAAGCAGTCCGGTCGCGGAAAGATCATCGAGCAATGCCGACAGGGCCTGATCGAGTTGAGGCAACAGTTCGTCTCGCAATCGCACAAAATTCTTCTCATGAGTATCCCAGGTCTGCACCGGTCCCATATTGGCCTGAACAATTTTGACGCCAGCCTGAACAAGTCGACGAGCCAGCAACAGCGACTGACCGAACGTGTGTCGACCATAATCATCACGAACACGGTCTGCTTCTTGCTCAATCTGAAACGCCTGAGCCATACGCCCCGACGTCAAAAGAGTAATCGCAGACTGATGAAGATCATCAAACGACTCCGCTTGCGCTGTCCGCAAACGTTGCTCGCGATTCACTTCGAATTGTTCCAGCAAACGCCGTCGCTGACTGACTCGTTCGATCGTAATGCCAGCCGGCATTTCGAGCGTTTCATCTCGAAACGCCTTCTGATTTGGATCTCGGTTCACCTGCCAGGGATCATGCCGTGCGGAAAGGAAGCCGCTGTTCTGTCCGGGCCACAAGATCGCGCCACCCGCCAGAGAGTTGGGAAGCGAAACGCTGTTGGGAATGCCATCATTGCGCGGCTGCACATAGTCATAGGCCGAGCCATAAGACGGCCAATCATGGCGCGACGCGGCATTGACAGCATCGCCTGGCAATTGTCTCGGCATCACATGCCCGGTTAAGGCATAATGCGTCGCCGGAAAGTGATTGTTCTCTTTGTGGGACATTGTCCGCACGAGTGCGAACTGCTTTGTGCGCCGAGCCAATTTCGGCAGAAGCTCACACACATCCATCCCGGGAACTTCAGTTGCGATCGGTTGGAATTCGCCTCGAATCTCCACAGGAGCCTGCGGCTTCAGATCAAAGGAATCATGCTGAGCAAGTCCACCCGGCAGATAGATCAGTATCACGGACTTCGCTCGAGACCGCGAGACAGACTGAGCGGCTGACGCTGACATCGTCGAGAGCAGCGGCCATCCAAACGCGGCGGCACCACTGCTGTTGAGCCAATCTCGACGGCTTAACATGAGGCGGAGCGAACTCGGTTGCCGATTTGCTGCCATGGATGACTCGCTGAACAATTTGGCTCGGAATGTTTTTTAGATTACGAAAAACACGCGTCCGTTACCAGTCCCATCACGCAACAGCCTCCGAATCACCCATTGTCTATCGATCGTGATGACCGCTCAAATCAATGATTGTTCTGTTTCTGACGAGATGCAGATGGCCGTTACCAATGACGTGATCACTTCGGTCGAAATCCGGCAGATCGGGCCTTCGCAGGACAGTTTGAAGACCCTCTTTTTCTTCCTGAACATTAGTGTTGATCGTAAAGCCGAGTAAGAATTCCGGCGTCGACGGGGGAGAAAAGTGCAACTTCACACTCAATCGTCCGGGTCAATACCGGATTCTGCAAAACTCGTTGAACCAGAACCACGGTTCGTGCACTGAGATAACGACTCAACGAAGCGAGATGTGATGAGCATTTACGCATCCGATTCATGCCGTTTCATTTACGGTTTCTGCATTGGACGCAATGACGGTCAAGAACCATTCTCTGTTCAGGATTTGCGTACTCACCTTCATCGTGCCAGTCCCGCTTTTCATAAGGCGAAACCGACCTGCGTCCGCAAAAACAGAAATGCGTCCCAAGGACGCCTCTGCAGACAGCTCAGAATCAGTCAACCGCTCGATTCAACAGGTGATGCTAATTTGACGGCCGGGAAAAGTCGTCTGTAACTCTTCCAGCGGCGCATATTCGCCATGTTCCAATGCCGCCTCCAAAGTTCCAGACACTTTTTTCGACACGCTGTTTAGCCACCAGCGTGACTTCTGGTACTCTAAGTTTGTGACTGAGCCTTCAGCAGATTTGAAATCTCAAGTTTGCTGCTCTCAGCAATCAACCCACTCAAAAGTAAGGATCCTTTACATGATTCGAATGGCTCGCAAAATACTGCTCCTGTCGACGGCACTCTTGATTCTCGGTTCTGCTCAGGCTGATGAGTCGTCTGGCAAAAAGAAGGTGGCTTCCGGTAAGGCTCGTCTTCAGGAAGCGGCTGAGAGCAAAGCTGACAAGCAAGCCGAGAAAAAGAAAGCCGCAAAGAAGGCGGAGCCACCTGCTCCCACGCCAACGCTGGACAATGTTTCCTACGGCCCGCACCCAAAACAAGTCCTGACTTTCTGGAAAGCCGAAACCGAACAACCAGCACCGCTATTGTTCTTCATTCATGGCGGTGGCTGGCAGGCTGGCAATCGCATGGGCAGCATGGCCAGTTATGTTCCGGCGATGCACAAACACGGGATCTCCGTGGTTTCTATCGAATATCGATTTATCGAAGAAGCAATCGCGGATGGCGTGGAACCTCCAGTCAAAGGATGCCTCCATGATGCCGCGCGAGCACTTCAATTTGTTCGCAGCAAAGCCGCCGAATGGAACATCGATAAGACTCGCATCGCCGCCGCTGGTGGTTCAGCAGGAGCTTGCTCAAGCTTGTGGCTGGCCTTTCATGATGATCTCGCAGATCCGAAAAGCGACGATCCGGTGGCTCGCGAATCATCTCGCCTGCTGTGTGCCGCCGTCACGGGTGCTCAGACAACACTGGATCCTGTTCAGATGAAAGAGTGGACTCCGAACAGCAATTACGGAAGCCACGCGTTCGGCATCTTCAAAGAAGTCGACGGCAAAAAGCAGCGTGACTTCGAAGCCTTCCTCGCCAGGCGTGACAGCATCATGCCATGGATTCAGGAATACTCCCCGTATGCTCTCGTGACGGCCGATGATTCGCCCGTCTACCTTTTCTACAGCGCGCCGCCGGCTTTGGGGCAGGTCGAAAAAGATCCGACACACTCGGCGAATTTTGGAGTGAAACTGCAGGAGCATCTGCAGAGTTTCAAAGTGCCGTGTGAACTGGTTTATCCGGGTGCAATGGATGTCACTCACAAGACTGTTCAGGATTACCTGGTCGCTCGTCTGACAGCGAAGCCGTAGGGTCTTCAGACGGAAAATTTGTGTGCCTCAGCGTTTTTTTGAACAGGAGGCAGCAGAGGTAACCGAGAAGAAGCCCAAGGCATACTGCGATTTCTCTGCTAACTCTGTTATCTCCTGTTCAAAACCATTTCGTCTTTTCGGTCGTGGGCTTTGGCAAAGTTTTCACCGGGACGCTCACTTCGCCAACAGCAGCTTCCAGCCGTACCGATAGAGGTTTCTCGAATCCGCATAACGCGATTCCGAGGCCGCGGAACCGAGAACAACGACGATCAGTCGCTTACCATCACGTTCACCTGTGGAAACCAGGCACGCACCGGCTTGATCGGTCGTGCCTGTTTTTATTCCATCATAGCCCTCGGTTCCCAACAGCTCGTTCGTATTCTTCCACAGAACGTTGCGGGTGTATCCGCCGGGCCCCGCAACCGTCGCTCCGCGTTGACGCGTTGACGAGTACTGCCCCATCACCGGATTGGTCAGGGTTGCTCGAGCCAGAATGGCCAGATCGGTGACCGTCGACTGATGCGAGTCATTCGTCAGTCCATGGGGATTTGTGTGGTGAGTCTTCGTCATGCCAAGTCGTGCGGCTTCGGCATTCATCGCGGCCACGAACAGCTCCAAAGGATCCTGCTTTGGTTCGTTCGCCGCAGAGTTCTCCGTCGTCACCGCTGCAGAGGCCAATCGAGGACCGAAGTGTTCCGCCAACGCGACGCTCATGTCGTTTCCGGACGGCAACATCAAGCCATAAAGGGCTTCTCGCACAGGCACCGTTTCTCCCGCGCGAACGTCAGAAGTTGATCCTCGAGTTTCATCCGCTCGAACGGACATTGTCAACGTTTCGTCCAGCACTTCCGGATGTTGTTCTGCCAATCGAGCCACCAGCCAGGCAGTCATAATTTTCGTGGTGCTGGCGAAGTGGCGAGACGTCTCGGTTTCAGCACCGGCAACCATGCGGCCATCTGCAGCGTCGACGATAATCCAGGAATCGCACGAAACAAACGGCGCACCGGCAAACGGTTCTGCGGGCAGCTTCGGTAACATCTCGGAATTGATCACTTCCGGAGCCGCGATGGTGGCCTCTTCGATCACTGGCCCAAGTTTTTGCCACAAGGCCGTGTCCGCGATGCCCGTGACTGCCAGCGCATTCGCTTCCTGAAACTTTCGAACGGCGGATTCTGTGGCTGGCCCGAAATCTCCGTCGACTCCTAATCCGGGCGACGGCTCCAGCCGTGCATTCAATGTCCGCTGCAGAAATTCCACCCGAGTTCCGAAAGCACCGACACGTAATTCCGTGGGTTCATTCGGAGCGGTCCGTTCCCACTCCGGATTAAAATGATCAAAAGCGCTGCGAGCGATCTTGCCAATCAGCACATGCGCGGCGTTGTCATCTTTCCAGCTCTTGTCTTTGTTTTTTGTTGTCAGTACGCAGATCGCGAAGGGACCTTTCGGACCATAAATAATGCCCGCATTGCAACGACTCTCAGACACCGCGCCGGATTTGTGAGCGACCTTGGTTCCGTCCGGCAGTTGGCTCAACAGCATGGTTTTGTCATCACAGGCCAGCAAGTGATCCAGCATGGCTTTGCACGATTCAGCTGACGCGGCCGTTCCCTTGTGAAGTTGCTCCAGCAGGTTGACCGTTTCGTTCGCGGTTGTGCTGCCAAGCCCAAACAGCTTGCTGCGATCCGGTGCAATGGACGTTTCGCCGCGATAAACCCGGGAGTTCAACCTGGTCTGAGGAAATCCGAGGCTTTCCATGGTGGCTGCCGTCGTCGGCAGACCAATCTCGTCTACAACCAGATTTGTCGCGGTATTGTCCGAGTAGCGAATCATCAGCCGGATCGCATCGCGCAGAGAGAGCTGCAAGCCGGAGGAAAAATGTGTGGTGAGAATCCCGGATCCCGGCACCTTGTCGGTTTCCTCCAGAGCAATCATTTTGGCCGGATCCAGCTTTTTGCCGTCGACCATGCGGTAAGCAGCGACCATAACGGGCATTTTGATCAGGCTGGCTGTCGGCTGGATTTCATCGCCACGCCAGACAAACTGTTCGCCCGTCTCCAGATGGCGAATGCAAACAGCCACCTCTCCTGCGTGAGCTTCGATCAGGGGTTTCAGGGATTCGTTCAGGTCCGCAGCAATCAACCGCGAACCTGGCTGCAATGAGACGATCTCAAAAAGAACGATGAGCAATGCCAAATTCAACGGTATCCAGCGCCTCATAGTCACTCCTCAGAGTTTATTCCTGACAACGCGGAAGCCGGTTGTCTCGGTTGAATTCGCCTCAATGTCCGGCAAAACTGCCTTATTCCAGTGCGCGGCCACGTTTGAGGCCTTCCTCTGCCATGTAAGCCGCGAACGCCCGGTCTCGACAGGCACCGTGCGGAGAATATTCTCATCAATACAGTACAGTCACACAAGCATCAAAATGACCATGCAAAAGCCACTTCCGTTCACTGAACAGACGATTCGCCGCATTGCCGAGCAGTATCCGACGCCGTTTTACCTCTACGACGAAGAGGGTATGCGAGAATCATGCCGAAGCCTGAATTCCGCATTCTCCTGGTGCCCTGGGTTTCGTGAGTACTTCGCAGTCAAAGCGCTGCCGAACCCTTATGTTCTGGAAGTGCTGAAAGCAGAAGGGCTCGGAGCCGACTGTTCCAGTCTTGCTGAACTGGCTCTGTCCGAACGAGTCGGGCTGACCGGTGAAGATCTCATGTTCACCTCGAACAATACTCAGGTCCATGAGTATCAGCGAGCGGTTGATCTGGGAGCCATCATCAATCTCGACGACCTGACTCACATCGATTACCTGAAGGACAACGTCGGTCTGCCGGAGCTGTTGTGCTTTCGTTACAACCCAGGATCAGCTCGTGAAGGGAACGTGATTATTGGCAAGCCGGAGGAAGCCAAGTATGGCTTTACGGAAGCTCAGTTGTTCGAAGGTTACAGGATTCTTCGCGACGCTGGTGTGAAGCGATTCGGCCTGCACACGATGGTCGCATCCAATGAGCTCAACGGCGATTTCTTTGTCGAGACGGCTCGTATGGTTTTCGACCTCGCGGTGCGTATCCATCAACAACTCGGGATCCGAATGGAGTTCGTGAATCTTGGTGGTGGCATCGGGATTCCCTATCGCCCGGAACACAAGCCCGTTGACCTGCCAGCCGTCGGACAGGGCGTAAAGAAGTTGTACGAGCAGATGATTGCCGGAACTCCACTGGACCCGCTGAAGGTCATGATGGAAAACGGCCGCATGATCACGGGGCCTCATGGTTTCCTGGTGACGAAGGCCATCCATCACAAGCATATCTATCGGGATTACGTCGGCGTCGATGCGTGTATGTCGAATCTGATGCGTCCCGGTATGTACGGCGCGTATCATCACATTACCGTACTGGGCAAGGAGAATGCTCCTCACGATCGTATCGTCGACGTTGTCGGTTCATTGTGTGAAAACAATGACAAATTCGCGATCAATCGCGAGCTTCCGGCTGTTGAACGAGGAGACCTGCTGGTGATTCACGACGCAGGTGCTCACGGTCACTCCATGGGATTCCAGTACAACGGCAAGGTGCGTTGTGCGGAATTGCTCGTGAAGAAAGACGGATCGGTCAAGATGATTCGTCGCGCAGAAACGATGGATGATTACTTTGCAACGCTGGACTTCAGCGGCCTGCAAAGCGCCGCTGGTCGCTGATCGTTACGCTTCACGGGATTCTCAAGACTTTGAAAGGCCCACCATGTCTCGCGTGAATCGACGGCTGTTCCTGAGCACTGCAGCGGTTGCCGCGACCGCGTTCTCGACACGAGTCACGCGGAGCGATGAATCAGCGGCAGTGCAGTGGGCCGATGTACGAGACTGGGGCGTGGAAGGGCGAGGCTTCAACGATACCGAAGCGTACTTTGATCGTTTGCCAGGGCGAGCGAAGCCCGTGGTTCGTGAAGCCGTTTGGAATCTCAGTCGTCATTCCGCGGGAATGATGGTTCGCTTTCGCACGGATGCAACCGAGATTCATGTCGACTATGGAGTGACCTCGAGCAATCTTGCGATGCCTCACATGCCAGCCACCGGAATGTCCGGTCTGGATCTCTATGCTGCCGATACAGACGGCACCTGGAAATGGGTTGCGGTTGTCGCCCCGGCGACTCAGCAGGTCAAGAAAAAGGTCGTCTCCGGACTTGCTGCCGGTGAACGCGATTATGCAATTTATCTTCCGCTGTATAACGGCACGGAATTTCTGAAGATCGGTGTTCCGGCCGGGGCAAAGCTTCAACCAATTGCCCCTCGAACCGCGAAGCCAATCGTGTTCTACGGCACGTCGATCACTCACGGTGCCTGTGCGTCTCGTCCTGGCATGCCGCATCCTTCGATTCTGGGACGAAGACTCAACACACCGACGATCAATCTGGGATTCTCTGGCAATGGTCGCATGGAAGCTGCTGTTGGCCAGTTTTTGATTGAATTGGATCCATCGGTTTACGTGATTGATTGTCTTCCCAACATGTCGGCCGATGAAGTCACCGCGAATACTCAGCCACTTGTTAAGCAGTTGCGAACTGCTCATCCAGAGACGCCGATCGTACTGGTCGAAGATCGCAGCTATTCCGGATCATGGTTGATCACATCTCAGCGCGAACGCAACGAGAGCAGTCGCCAGGCGTTGAAAGCTCAGTACCAACTGCTGCTGGATGCCGGCACGGAACGATTGTCGTACATCGATGGCGAATCATTGCTGGGAGCCGATCGTGATGATACGACCGATGGTTCTCACCCATCCGATCTGGGCTTTTACCGCCACGCCGACGTATTTGAACCCGTTCTCCGAGAGGCATTGAAGGCAACCGCAAAAGCGTAACGGTGCAAGCCATCGTATGAGTGCTTCAGAATCGAAAACAACATCGTATGGCGTGCGACATCCGCTTCGATTGAGAGCACCCAACTTGCTCAGGCATTCTTCACCGTCAACCACGCGCCGATCGCAAAAAACAACCAGCCGAGAATCATCAGTGTTCCGCCGATAGGAGCGATCGCTCCCCAGGGAACTCCCAGCCATTTCGGTCCTGCGATAACCAACAGGTAAAGCGATCCGCTGAAAAAGAAGACCCCTCCGAAAAAACAGACCGACGCTGCTGACAGCCAGCGTGATCGCTGTCGCAGCATCAAAGCTCCCGTCAGCCCCAATGCCAAAGCATGCGCCATGTGGTAGTCCACACCGGTTTTGAAATCCTGTAAGTACTTGTAACTGGCCGGAACACTTTGCCCTGCGATCATTTTTGGCTCCATGTCCGCATATTTCTTCTCGAGGTAGCCGTCACCGGTGTTGTTGGTCAAACCATGAGCACCGAAGGCTCCCAGAGTAACGGCCAACATGCCAAGCAAAGCCGACAGCAAAAGGCATAGACGAGGACTCATGTGGGAAACCTTTGAAGGCGGATTTGTTAAGATAGTGTTTGAACTGAGACAACGCTTAATTTCGCCACTGAGTTTACCCCGAATGGCATGGACTGAAGGGAATTCAGTGTTGTGTTTCGCAGCGAAGCTGCGGCAGCATTTAGCCCCAGGCTTCAGCCTGGGGTGGGAGGCGAAAACACGATCCATCAGCCGTGAAACGGCGACAGCGATGGTTTTTTAACGATATCAACACAATGCTGTCGCCGTTTCACGGCTTAATGTTCATTTTCAAAAGTCTTCCCCAGGCTAAAGCCTGGGGCTACGTGCTGCCGCCTCTACGAGGCGAAATCAGAACGATAGTTGTCCCACTGAATCTCGTCGCAATACCAAATTTTTAGCACCTCGGGACAAGCCACTTTGTGGCAAGTCGAGCTTAAGTCCACGCCATTGGGGATAAACCCGGTGGCGAAGCTTAATACAGGACTCGCTGAAGCCATCACGAAACAGCACACGGCAACCGTTCAGCGCGTCGCCCGTGGTCACACTGACACAATTGCAAATTATGGCAACCATCGACGTTAAGTGCCCTCAATCGTCCCTCCCCCGCAATTGATTTCCAGAATTGACGTTTGTTTCTTAGAACTCGCCAAATCCCCTATCATTCGGCTGAACAGCGGCACCACCGTGTGCCTGAATCCGGATCCTCTGAACCTGATTTCGAAGCATCCCATGACAGACATCGAAAAGCTTGGACAGTTCTACCTGGGCAAAACCCACGACCTGAAAACCGGAGTCACCTCGCCCGATCAGGTCGTCATGTATGACGCAAAAGACCTCACGACTCATGCGGTCTGCGTCGGCATGACCGGCAGCGGCAAGACCGGTTTGTGTCTCGCACTTCTTGAAGAAGCCGCCATCGATGGCACGCCCGCGATCTGCATCGACCCCAAGGGCGACCTCGGGAATCTGATGCTCGCGTTTCCCGATTTGTTGCCGCAGGATTTTCAGCCGTGGGTCGATCCTCAGGAAGCCAGTCGCAATGGAATGACGGTCCCCGAGTTCGCCAAAAAGACTGCTGACATATGGCGAAATGGACTGGCTGAATGGGGTCAGTCCGGAGAACGCATTCGTAAGTTCAAAGCCGCCGCCGATGTGGAGATCTATACTCCCGCCAGCAATGCCGGTCGACCGATCACCGTCCTGAAATCATTCGATGCACCGAATGATTCAGTCCGCTCCGACTCCGACGCGCTGCGCGGGAGCATCATGTCGGCGGTATCAGGGCTGCTGGCTTTGCTGCAAATCAATGCCGATCCGATCAGCAGTCGTGAACATATTCTGCTGTCCAATATTCTCGATTACTACTGGCGCAGCGGTCAGAACGTGGATATGGGTTCGTTGATTCGCAGCATTCAGGCGCCACCGTTTAATAAGGTTGGCTTTCTGGATCTGGAATCGTTTTATCCGCAGGGCGAACGCTTCAAACTCGCGATGACGTTAAATAACCTGCTCGCGTCTCCCAGCTTTGCCGCGTGGCTCGAAGGTGAACCGCTCGATATCCAGAAGCTGTTGTGGACGCCAGCCGGTAAACCTCGCCTGGCGATTATCTCCATCGCTCACCTTTCCGATCAGGAACGAATGTTCTTTGTCACGATCCTGCTGAACGAAGTACTGAGCTGGATGCGGAGTCAGACAGGAACTTCCAGCCTGCGAGCAATCCTTTACATGGATGAAGTGTTTGGCTATTTCCCGCCAACCGCGAATCCGCCCTCGAAGCTGCCGATGCTGACTCTGCTGAAGCAGGCTCGAGCGTTTGGGCTGGGCTGCGTCCTGGCGACTCAGAACCCCGTGGACCTCGACTACAAGGGACTGTCCAACTGCGGCACGTGGTTTCTGGGACGGCTGCAGACGGAACGCGACAAGATGCGAGTTCTCGAAGGGCTCGAAGGTGCGGCCCTTTCGACGGGATCAACCTTCGATCGCCAGCAGATGGAACAGACCCTGGCCGGTTTGGGCAGTCGAGTCTTCCTGATGAATAATGTGCATGAGGATGCTCCGACTGTCTTTCGCAGCCGCTGGGCGTTGTCGTATCTTCGCGGGCCCGTGAGTCGTCAGCAGATCGAAACTCTGATGGCTCCGTTGAAGGGTAACAGTCCGGCACCATCAACGACCGCCCAGGTGATGAGCAGTGCTCCGGTCGCTCCTCGTTTTGCAGCTCCGGCCACAGAACTCCCCAGTCAGCCGACCAGACCGGTTTTGCCGCCGGGAATCGCCGAATTTTTCCTGCCGGCTCATATTCAGGCCGATCGATTTGTGTATCGTCCTGCATTGCTTGGACAAACTCGCATCCATTTCATCGATGCGAAGAATGGCATCGACCTGTGGGATCCGGTCACTCTGATTCGACTGGGCGGCGATTCCATTCCTGCAGATCCATGGCTTGAAGCTGATGAATGGGACGAAGCCGATGTTCCGCAATTGTTGCCAGAGCCTGAATTCGGCGACGCGACCTTCCGTGAGCTGCCCACCGAGCTGACTCAGAAGAAGTCATATACCGGCTGGACGACAGCCATCAAAAACCATCTCTACCGAGACCGTAAGCTGGTCGTCTTCACTTGCGAAGAGCTCAAGCAAACTTCGCAGCCCGGTGAATCTGAAAGCGACTTCCGCATTCGTCTGCGTCATGCCGCGCGAGAGGAGCGAGATCGTCTGGTGGAGAAACTGCGTCGCAAGTATGCCACGAAGTTTGGTACTCTGGATGACAAGATTCGGCGGGCTGAGCAGAAAATTGAGAAAGAGAAGCAACAGAAATCTCAGAAGACGCTCAGCACTGCGGTCAACTTCGGCACCAGTATTCTCGGGGCGTTATTTGGCCGCAAACTGGGCTCATCAACAAACGTCACGCGGGCCGGATCTGTGATTAAGTCGGCCACCAATATGGCCTCAGAATCCACCGACATTCGCATTGCGGAAGAGCAATACGCGGCTCTACTGCAGGAGCGGGAAGCTCTGAATGCGACTGTTGAAGGTGAGGCCAATGAGATCGTGCATCAGTTCGACACGGATGTCATGAAGTTCGACAGTCTGGAAATCTCACCTCGAAAAACCGACACCGCGGTTGATCGGATCGCGTTGCTATGGCTTCCCTTCGTCGACGACGGCGCCGGGAATATGCATAGGGCGTTTTGATGAACGCAATATGCTAACGTTTGGAAGAGCCAGCGTTGATGTGATTCACCGCGAAGCGGTTTAAGAAATTAGCCGGTGGTAAGCGAATCGCCACCACCGGTTCAGCGAATAAATATGATTTGCACCCTGAAACGGGTGCCAGATTTTCTATTCCGGCGCCCTTTCCGGGGGTATATCGAGTGTTCTCAGCAGAATAAGACCTCTATGTCCCGCCGTCGAAGAAAACAAGAAAGAAGCTTCTCATGAGAGTTCTCTGCAAACTGGTTCTGACCACGATCATCGGCATCGCTTCAGTCACGGGATTCCCGGCCATCACACCACCTGAGGCTGCGTTGCTCAACACCGTGGCCGCCGAGGAACCTCTGTCGCGGATCTCTTTTGGCTCCTGTGCCAAGCAGGACAAACCACAGCCGATCTGGGACGCGGTAGTCGCCGGAAAGCCGGAGTTGTTTATCTTTCTGGGTGACAATATCTACGGCGACAGTGCGGACATGAATATTCTGCAGGCAAAGTATGAGCAGCTCAGTCAGCAGCCCGGGTTTATGAAGTTAAAATCAGTGTGCCCTGTTGTGGCCACATGGGATGACCACGATTACGGCAAAGATGATTCCGGGGCCGAGTTTGAAATGCGCGAAGAGTCGCAGCAGGTGTTCCTCGATTTTCTGGGCGTCGCCAAAGACGATCCTCGCCGAACTCAGGAAGGCATTTACTGGTCCAGAGTGTACGGCCCGGAAGGCAAGCGAGTTCAGGTGATCCTGTTGGATGCTCGTTACTTCCGCAGTCCGTTGAAGAAGGGTTTCGACGGACGTGAACCGGGTGATGGATTTCGAGGCCGCTATGCACCCAATGCTGATGACGATGCCACTGTCCTGGGAGAAACCCAATGGAAATGGCTTGAAGAACAGCTCAAGGTCCCGGCAGAAGTGCGAGTCATTGGTTCCAGCTATCAGGTACTGTCGAATCAACACGGCTGGGAAATGTGGGGCAACTTCCCGAAAGAACGCGAGCGACTTTTCAAGGTGCTTCGCGATTCAAAAGCCGGTGGCATCGTCATGATCAGCGGCGACCGACATCTTGCTGAAATGGCCGAGTTGAAAGCGGATGATAAGTCCGGCATCGGCTATCCGTTATACGAAGTCACCAGCAGCAGCCTGAACGCGCCCAGCGGCAACATGACCAAAGCGGGCGTTCGTTTCGCCAATGAGATCAACCCATATCGCGTGGGCCTGACCTTCTTCGACACCAACTACGGCAACATTCTCATCGACTGGACCGCCGAGCAACCAGTCATCCGCCTTCAGGTCTGCGACGAGAAGGGCGGCGTGGTGTTGCAACAGAAGACACTACTGAGTGATTTGAAGGCAAATTGAAAACGATGTTCGGCAGAATGCATTTGTAGCTTGGACATTCCTGTCCGAGTGCTTTCCTCAGCATCGTTACTGAGAACGGCCGACGGGCAAGAATGCCCATCCTACATGGCTGCAGCACTCATGAGCATAGTAGCGCACGCTATTGTTTCCGACACCTTTTTCCTCACTTTGTAGCTTGGACATTCTTGTCCGAGTGCTTTCTCCGATCTCCTCCCAATGAGAGCCGGACGGGCAAGAATGCCCATCCTACAAGGTGGCTGCATACATGAACGTTGTGTCGCATACGTTTGAACGAGAGCCACCTCCCGGCTTT
Source organism: Planctomycetales bacterium (assembly GCA_026400835.1). Taxonomy (GTDB): domain Bacteria; phylum Planctomycetota; class Planctomycetia; order Planctomycetales; family Planctomycetaceae; genus SXXK01. Next base: position 147,814 of record JAPLOA010000074.1, read on the forward strand.
CAAGGGTTGCGATTAGATATCCCACTAAAGTTCTACAGCCGACATTTACCACATTGGCGGCAGGAAGGCGCGACGTACTTTGTCACCTTTCGCCTCAGTGATGCATTGCCACCGGCTGTGCTCGAAGAGTTGAAGCAACTTCGGTTCGATTGGGAATTGAAGTGCCCACATCCACGGTTTCAAAAACAATGGGAGGACTATGCTCGGGCAGTAACGCAGAAGTCTGAAGCCTGCCTGGACCGAGGATACGGTGCCTGTCTATTCCGCGACAAGGACAACGGGGAGTTACTGCGAACCGCATTGACGCGTCTATCAGACGACGAGATGTTTTGTTTCGTGTCTCACCGTGATGCCCAATCATGTTCACGCGATCATGAAGCCGCATGAGGGGTTTCCGCTGGAGCAGACGTTGAAACTGATCAAGGGTTATGTGTCGCGGGTCATCAATGTGAAGAATCAAACCACCGGCAGTCTTTGGGAACAGGAGAGTTACGATCGAATCATCCGCGATTGCCAGCACTTAGACAAAGTGATTCAGTACATCGGTCGCAATGGAACACTGGCTCGGCTACAGGCAAATCAATACATCCGCTGGATTGATCCTTCCTGGCAGGAGGCCGGCTGGGATTTCAGCGAAGAAACTAAAGCTTTGTAGGATGGGCATTCTTGCCCGTCATTTGGCACAGACGCCAAGGTTCTCGGGCAAGAATGCCCAAGCTACAGAATCGCAGGAGGATTCGTGATCCACAACGCGTCGTTGGATTCCTCAAATCCTCAATTGTACGATGGTGCATCGTTTCAGGACTAAAAAGCGAATCATACAAGCAGGGGGACACAACATGCACCAACTGAATCGCCGAGGTTTTCTTGCGAGGGCGAGTTTTTCTGCGGCTGCGATGGCGATCACTCAATGGTCGCCACGGAATTCGCTGCTGTTGGCCGAGGAATCAAAATCAGATTCGCTGGCGATGCAGCTCTATAAAAGTCTGAACGACGAGCAGCGGCAAAAGGTATGTCTGCCGTCGGATCATCCGAGACGTCAGTATGTCAGCAACTGGTGGTACATCCATCCGGATTATCGCATCCCATCCACCTTCGACAGCAATCAACAGGAACTGATTCAGACGATCTTCGATTCCCTGCACAGCTCCGAATACATCGAAGAGGTTAAGAAGCAGGTCAGGATCGACCAGTATGGGCAGCTCAAGAACGCTCCGGCCGCTGGCTTCTTCGGAACGCCCGATGATAAAGACTTTGAGTTCATCTTTACCGGCCACCATGTGACTCGACGCTGCAATGCTCATTCAGATAAAGGCCTTGGGTTTGGTGGAGCCCCGATTTTCTATGGCCATTATCCGCACTCCGAAGAGAACATGCAGGACAACTTCAATGAATCGCCGGATCATCCCGGTAACCCATATTGGTATCAGGGGCGAATCTTCAACGAGTTCGTGCAGGGGCTGACCGCCGAGCAGCAGTCCAAGGGTCTCGTCTCTGCAGCACCTCGCAGCGAGAGACCTGAAGCCGTGATTCAGACACCGGCGCAGGCTCAGGGGCTGGATTGTTCAACGCTGAGTGCTGATCAGAAACGTCTGCTGGTCGATACGATGAAGCGAATGTTGAAGATGTTCCGCGAAGATGATGTGACTGCGACTGTTCAGTCTATTGAACAGCGCAATCTGGTAGATCGACTTCACGTCTCGTGGTTTCCGGACAAGTATGATATTGGCTCTGACAAAGTCTGGGATACGTGGCAGATCGAAGGTCCTGAATTTGTCTGGTACTTCCGCGGCCAGCCTCATATCCACTGCTACTTCCATCTGAAAAGCTGACGCAGCGTTCAGGGAAAGTAATAAGGACGTCATGCTGCATCATCTGGACGACACGACGGAGCCAATTGCGGCAATATCGTGATTAACGGGAACGCAGATTAACCCGCGATTAGCGTTCAAGTCTGGACGAATAGAAGACCGTCGCCGTTTCGGTTACGCGGCGTCGTGAGCGTTGCGGCCAAGGGCAATATCGAAGTCGTTCATGGCCGGGACCATCATGGCAACGGCGGTAAATCCGTAGGCCACACAGATCCAGAGGCAGACACCCAGATTGCCGCCCAGCAAAAAGTCCGTGATCGCATAAAACGTCAGGAACGGCAATACCAGCGAAGCCAACGTCAGTGCGCTGGAAGGGTTACGATAAGTCAACGATGAATAGAGCCCGAGACTTCCGAAGCCAATGAACAGAATAAAGCTCTGCAATTGAATCGCGAACGATGAGCGAGCTTCAACGAGCAGCAGCATGAAGATGAAGATCCCGACGCACAGGAAAAACATCGTCCCAAGACTATGCCCGATCGCGTGGCGCGAGTTTTCGTAAGTCAGTCCCTGGTGAAGTCCCAGGGCTACCGCGAACAGACTCAGCACAATGTAGGCGATGCACAGGTAAACCACGTTCTCTGCAGTCAACGCCGTACTTTTGCCGGTCAGCGCCATCACAACAATCATCAGCAGGGGCAACAGAATCATTTCGCGAGCATTCCACATCGCGCCGCCAATCTTGCCAAGGATGAATTCGTGGGGACGCAGATCGGTCACCAGCAGAATCTCAAGAGTACGTCCATCACGTTCGTTCGTCAGCGAGGTAACAGCCTGAGCATTCGTCAGCAGCAAACTTAAGATCGCGATACCAAGAAAGGCGAACGATGGCACGGACAACATTCCCAGCACAAGTTCGTTGCCGGAATCCTTCGAGGCAGAAACAAACGCAACTCCTGCGATCATCAGCACCATCAATACGTAGGAAAGCTTGATCCAGATCATGCGACGGCCATAAGCACGCGTTCGCATTTCACGCCAGATCACAGGCTGATTCCAGACATGGCGATGAACTCGAGGAGCCGCCGGAGTCAGATCCTCAGTTTCAGTCCCCGGTGTGGTCTCCGCAGCGGACTGGTGGAACTCCCGAGACGGATTCCAAACTCGCATCTTCAGAATAGTCACGGTCGAAAGTAGGACGGAAAGCGTCAGCAACGTCAGGACGGTTGGCCAGGCAGACACATGAAGCACACCGGAAACCTCCAGACGGAGAGGATCGAGGACCTGCATAAGTCCGAAGAAAGGTGAAGCCTGTGCGATGTTCGATGAGTAAGCAACGCCGATGCTGTGAGTCAGCAACACATAGAGCACGACTCCCAGCACACTGATCGCCAGCGTCTGAAACGTCTTTTCACGCCAGAAGGCCACAAGGCAACCCCAGCTTCCGGCGGCCAGTGTGGCTGCACCGACGATGGCTTGTGACCAGAAAATCTGTTCCCACGTAACACCCCCGAGCAGCTTCAGAAAGCAAAACACGGGCCACGATGTTGCAAGGAGCACGCCGACATTCAAAAGGCTGGAGAACAATTTTCCGAGTGCGAGTTCATGATTTCGCAGGTCGGTCATCAGCAGCAGAATCAGCGTCTTGCGATCTTTCTCCTGAGTCACCAACGATGCCGAGAACACTGTGGCAAAGAACAATCCCAGTGTCAGTTGCAACAACGCGAAGACTCGAAATGTCAAAGCACCGAATGACGCCACATCGCCGGCAAACAGGACGTCCTGAAATCCGATCGTGGCCTGCCGAATGCTGTAAAACAAAATCAGCAACGCACCCACAAAACCGGATCGCATGAGGTAGTGACTCAGGCGACGCGGAGTCGTCAGAACTTCGCGTTCAAATATCGGCCCGGCAACCACCAGTCACACTCCCCAACCAGTTCTCTCCGCGAGAACTCAGGCAAACCTCTGAATTGCAGACTCCATTGCAATCATTGCAAATCAGAGGACATTGAATCTGTTTTTTCTACTGCAGCTTACGCCCACGCGTTTCGCGCTGGAACTCGCGTTCCGTCTCCAGGTGCTTTCCGGAATTCTCAACCCACAACGATTTGAGTGGATAGTCGTCGGGAATCGGCCGAGCATTCTGCTGATGAATCGCCTGCCAATACTGAACGATCAGCAACGCCTCATCCACATAGCGGCTGTCTTCGTACATCGTCGAGAATTCCTGCTTCGCTTCCAACCATCGCTGCATAGCTTCTTCAAGTTTTACCTGAGCCTCAGAGGCCACGGTCATGCCTGACGCAGGATCAAGACGATCGAAGCCCTTACCCTGCATGTAGAGCTGCTTGGCATCAAAGAAGGTTTTATGCAAAGTTAGCGTCACAGGGGCCATTTCGGCACTGGCGTATCGCCGCCAGAAATCGAAATTCACCATCTTCACATTGCTTTCCCACAGCTTTCGCTGTGCCATCAGCGTAACGCCGTTTCGCTCTGCCTGCTGCTTCAGCTCCTCTTCAGACGGAGCCAATGTGTAGACCTTATCATCCAGACCAAGAAACTCTTCTCGACCGTAGTCTTCCATCCACGCCTTGAAGCCAGCTTCCCAGGCCGCGATATGCTCGTCAAAAGCTCCTTCTTTGGTCCTCATCTCAGCATAGTTGATCAGAGACTTCGCAGGTCCCTGTCGGAAGAAGACGTGAGTCATTCCCTTAACGCCGATCAGATCATCGTTATCGTCTTTTTCGTTTGCCTTGACGAACCAGTCGTGGGCGACGAGATAGCTGTCCTTGCCTTCTTCATTGATCGCAGGATCCGGTCCTCTTTGCCCGGGAGAAACCTCGAACTTAGGATCGGGGTCCTGCCTGAAGAAGACGCGAAAAAACTTCTTTTCGTCAGAGATCCCCATCTTGGAGGAGATCACTTCAGCCACGTTGTGGAAGAGAATCGGGATAGTCTGATTACGATCTGTCCCGAGCTTCAGGAATTTGATTCCTTCCTTCACCCAGTAGAATCGATCATCGACTTTGTCCCATTCGCGTGAAACGTTGTAGGCCAGATTCCAGCCCTGAAACTTCCAGATCTGAACATAATGCGGCTGCAACAAAATGATGGAATCAACTGTTGTCTTAAGCTTTGCCCACTGCTTCTTTTCCTGATACTCAATGGCCTTCAGGTGCAACACGCTGGCCGCTGGTCCACGCAGGCCCAGCAACACCAGGTTCATCGCAGAGCTGGAAGGGTCCACTTTTCCCAATGTGGCTTCGCCAAGATCATACTGCTGTCGCATCTGCGCGAGCTTGCCAAGACCACCCGATGAGGAATCCGCAGCGTTCTGCTCCGCAGGAAATCCGAGATACACAATCGGCCCCAGCAACAGAATGATTCCGATGCCGTAGCTCATCTTGCGTTGGCGAGAATTCAGATTCGTCATTTTGCCTCCAGTTCGCGAAACTTCAGCATCGCGCCCGCCATCAGGACACAAGGGATCAGAAAACCAGCGAAAATAGCGACAGCCGGGACTACGCAGTCGTTGAATGGAACATCAAATCCGTTTTCAACGAACGACGCCCCGCGATTGAACACACTGAAGTCCGGAACGATGCTGCTGAAAACCCTCAGCACTCCCTCCAGCCCTTTGTCAGCCCCTTTGAGAACTGCCGAAGTTGTGGATGAAACATCCATACCAACCTGAGGATTTCGATGCTGAGCAATCAGAACTGCGGACTCCAGAGTTCCCATACCCTGTTCCTCTCCCGAAAGCATTCTCATCATGAATTCATGAAAGAACTGACCGACAAGAAAGAAGGTCAAAGTGAAGAACAGTGCGACCGGACCCTTCACGATACAACTGACCGTAACACCCAGCACAATGATCAGCATCAGCATCAAAGCAATGCTTACCAGGGCCTTGGTGTATCCAACAAGGAACGAACGATCCGGCTTGCGAATGAACAGGTCAGGGCGAGCCATCCCAAGGTACATTTGATCGTTGAGGCACGCGACTTCAACTCGCATAAAATCCATTGGAGACCAAATCTGTGAGGAGATCTTTCTCAATCAGCCAACCGTCAGTGTCCTGAGAGATCAGCAACTCTTTGCGGATGAGATCATCAAAAAAGGCGAACCATCGACGACCATCGACAACTGCCAACTTGCCATCACTGATCTTCAGTGTGCCCGCAGTTAACTGCTCGTTGAGCACTGTCACCAGTAACTCGGCATTGAGGGGTGATACAGACGCGTCCTTCTGAAGACTATCAACAAGGCCGGAGCTGATCGCATTTCCCTCAACCAGCTTTCCCTCTTCACTCCACTTCTCAAATATTCCCGACAGGAACCTCGCCAAAGTTTCATAGTCGGCTGCAAATCGAAGTTTGCGTGGAACCACGGTGATGTTTTCTGCGGCACCTTCGTGATACTCTGAAATGTGGAAGGCTGGAAGCGGCACCTCTAATTTTGGCAGCGATTCATGCAGTACGTCGGCATTCTCCAGAATCCCTCCGGCCAAAGTCTCCAGAGATTCTGCAAACTCAGCATACGGTGGCTTATCCGTCGCCCCGGTTGTATTGTTTATCTGAAGAACTCGGATAAGAGCGATGCCACTATTTGATGCGGCCTCAAACTTTTCCTGAACAGGCAACAACGCAGGAAGTTTAAGTTCCTTTAAAACAACACCGGCGACGGCCAGTCCGTTCTGCAGACCAAGATAGTCCGCAGGACGCAGTTCGTCAGGGTTACTGCGGACGCGAGTGGCCAGCTCTTTTAGTCGTTCGGATCCATTGCGGAACTGGCCGTCTCGCAAAGCATCTGCCACTGGCCTCAGAGCTTCGCCCTGAGACAACATGCCGAAGGCCTCTTCACGAGGATTGGATGATAATGTGTACTGAGCCTGAACTCCCTGAAGAACGCTTTTCTCAGACCCCTTCACCGTTCTGAAAGCTTCAAATCGACACTCCAGCTTCACACCTTCGACCGTCTTCGCCTCATCTCCAGTACCGATCGTTTCCCTCACAATCGAACTTTCATTGACATCACGAAACATCCAGACAGCTCGGGCTCTGGAGTTACCGGCGATGTGCGACCGATACATCCATGTATCACCCACATTGATACCAGTTGCGGCCGGCTGACCATCGACATCGAAGAAGTAGAGTTGTCCAAACACTGGAACTCGGCAGGTCAACTGACTGCGGCTGTTTTCTGGTAACTTACGGTAGATCCAAACCGCTCCGATAACGCCCATGACCACAAGAACGAGGCAGGCGACAATTCCCATGCCGGCCATGCGTCCAATCACAATCTCCAACCGACGAGCCGGTTTGGTGACGACCGTGTGCAATGAGCGAATCCGAATGTCTTCCGGAAGTGCCCAGCAACTCAAAAAAATCACGGCTGGCAGGATTAACCACGCAATCGCTGTCAGCAAAAATGTCACGTGAATGGAAACCTGCAACTCCGGACGAGAGTTCGTATCTGTCAAAAACCAGCCGGCAAACATCAGCAGGACCGCAAACACCACAAACACGAGCAACGCTTTGCGTCGGATCGCTTCCAACAGCGTCAGTTTCGTTAATGCGTAAATTCTTCCGAGCGAAAGCGAGAACAGGTCGCCCAGATAACTTCCAAGCCCCCTGGTAAAAATCGCCACACCACTTCCTCCGTTTCGAGCGAGAGAAAGTACGAACGACAATCCAACGGAGATCAGCGTCAAAATCCCGACAAGCATCATCCACGACGTGGCTGCGCTGGAAAGGTTGTAAGGTCTGATATCAAAGTCCATAAGTCACAGTTCCGACAAAACAGTCTGCGAAACAGCAGAAACATCACGGAGTGGACCAGTCCAGCACAGGCAATGCCAGGGACTGTCAACGTACAGAGTGGCCTGAGCGACCGATCAACTGGCAGCTCGACATATTGCAACCCGACCCGCTTTATCAGGCGTTGCCGCCCTTCCCTGAAGCCGCAATCTCCTCAGCAGAAAAGCGTCGTCCCGGACGCTCGCCGCTCTCACGAACAGTACGAAGGAAGAGTTCCTCCAGGTCTGCACGAGGACTGGTGAACTGAGCATTCTTAATGTTGTGTTTCTCGAGGACCTTGCGAATATCCTCTTCCGCTTCTTTGCTGAGACTCGACGTCCGCATCTGAGTCTCGTTTCGCATTTCCAGCAGTTCGTCAACGCGGCCCAGAACTTTCAACTCGCCCTGGAACAACACTGCGATGCGATCGCAAACGTCCTGAACATCCGCCAACTGATGGCTACACATGACAACCGTCTTTCCCTGGGCTTTCAAACGCAGGATCAGGTCTTTCATTTCGCGTGTACCCAGTGGGTCGAGACCACTGGTCGGCTCATCCAGCAGGACAAGTTCCGGATCGTTGATCAAGGCTTGAGCAAGGCCGATACGCCGAGTCATCCCCTTGGAGTATTCCTTCAATTGCCGACGGCGAGCTTTACCAAGTCCGACCATTTCGATCAGCTCGTCGGAGCGACGGATTCGGTCGGCAGCCGACATATTGAACAGACGACCGTAAAAGTCGAGCGTTTCGTCGGCATTGAGGAATCGATAGAGATACGACTCTTCTGGCAGGTAACCGATCTTTTCATTCTTGGAGACGTCTGAGGCTGACTTGCCCAAAATCGTCATTTCGCCGCTTGTCGGGAACAGCAGCCCCAGCAGCATCTTCATCGTCGTCGTCTTGCCGGAACCGTTCGGCCCCAGAAGCCCGAAGACTTCCCCCTTTTGCACATCCATACTCAGGCTCTTCACAGCCTGAACCTTCTTGCGACCCCAGAAGTCTCGATAAATCTTGGACAGATTCCGGATCTCAATCACGGCGTTTGACATGTCGTACCGTTTCAAAGACTGAATTGAATGACAAAGAATTTAGAAGGAGAACGGGGCAAATCCACAGCCACTGAACCGCCAGAAACTCCGGCTTACTGACCATACGTAGTTAGCGAGCCAGGCGTTTGCGCAATTCTTTTGAGGCGTTTTCGGGATGAATGGCGATTGCAGAATCTACGATCCGATCAGTTTGGACTCAACAATGTCGCGATGAAATGCTGTGCGAAACCGCATTCCGAGTCGGAACGACCGGCACAACATCCCAAATCTGCCCACGAGTCACAGCGAATCGACGGGATGACAACGGCGTCAAAACGAAAAAAGCCCGGACTGACGCCTCTGCCATCCAAAGGAGGACGGAAGATAACGTAGTCCGGGCTTTGATACTTGACGACCTGTCCTGTTTAACCCAGCGACCACCACGTTCTTAACGAAGTTGTAGAAAGGCACTCAGCGATGATTTTTTCGGAGAGGATTCGTGGTAATCCCTGTGATTTTCGCAGGATTGGCTTCAATTGGACCGAATCCATGAAGCCACCGCAATTAAGCTGAGAAGCTGCTTCCGCAACCGCAGGACTTCACGGCATTTGGATTCTTGAAGGTGAACCCGCGCTTCTCCAAACCGCTGTAAAAGTCGATCTCGGTCCCGTCCAGAAACAGGTCGCTCTTCTTGTCCACTACGACACCTACTCCGTGGAATTCGGAGACGACGTCACTGGATTCATCGAAGGCATTGGTGAAGTCAAAAGAGTACTGAAAACCGCTGCATCCACCGCCTACAACGCCGACGCGGACGTACTTTAGCTCAGGGCGAGCCTGCTCGCTCATTACTCGCTTGATTTCGCTTGCTGCCGCTTCCGTCAGAGTCACTGACATTTGTTCAGATCTCCCAAAACAATTCATCTAAGCCGTTTGAAGCACATTGACCTACACTGTGACACATTCGCCGCATTGAGCAAACAGTCCGTAGTCCATTTACTTAAATTTAGGCGCGTCTCAGGCTTTGTTACAGACGAAATCCCTTGAATTCGCCAAAATCTCGCACTCATTAAGACTGTGCTATTGTCGAAAGGAAATCCCTGCCACCATTCGACTTAACGGATGCCCTTATCCTTAAATTCCTTTCCTGACCATCGTCATCCTGTCGTCGTCTTTTGATGATCGTTTGATTTCCACACGTCTTCAGCCAAACACGTAATACCATGCCCACCCCAAACGCTCTCAAACTGAGTTTTTGTGTCCTGTTGCTCTCGGCAATCTGCCTCGGTTGTAATCAGGGCCCAAGAAACGGCAAACCAATCGTCGGCTCTCCAGACGGCGATGTGGAACTGCTCACGCTGACTGCGGAAGGGACCATTAAGCACTCCGAGGGGAGATTTCTTGAACTCGTCCAGAGAACCGACCAGAAACTAGTCCTTGTGGACTTCTGGGCGACCTGGTGCGGCCCGTGCCTCAAACTTGGCCCGACGCTTGAAAAGATCAAGTCGAAGTGGGGCGACAATATCGATGTCATCAAAGTGGACGTCGACGTTTGCCCCGAAATTTCTCAGTACCTTGACTGCTCATCCATTCCGGACGTCCGAATCTATCGCGGTGGCACACAGGTTGGTGGCTTTGTAGGAACAATGCCCTTCGCCGAAATCGACTCTTTGCTGAAATCTCTGAAGTGACGTCCGTCGACACTCCTTCTGCCACTGGGTCCTCGCCAAATTTTCGGCGAAGGCGATGGTGTTTTCGTATGATCGCAGTCCTTCTGCCATTTCTGTTACTCGCCTTAACCGAACTTCTTTGCGCTTTCACAGGCTGGGGCTCAGCAGAGATTTCTGACGATCCGTTTGTTGAGTTCGCCGAGGTACGACCTCTTTTTGAACTGACTTCCGACGGACGGTCATGGCAGACCTCGCCCAGCCGCAGAAAGTATTTCAAAGAAGATTCATTCTCTGCGGAGAAGTCCCCTGACGAATTTCGCATCTTCGTGTTTGGCGGTTCCACAGTTCAGGGAAATCCATTCTCCATTGAAACCAGTTTCCCCACATACCTGCAGGTCGCTCTTAAGAAAGCGGATCCGAGTCGTTCATGGAAGGTTATCAATTGCGGCGGTGTGTCCTACGCCAGCTATCGACTTGTTCCTGTCATGCAGGAGTGTCTCGCTCACGAACCTGATCTCTTTATCTTCTGCGAGGGACACAATGAATTTCTGGAAGATGTCTCCTACGCTTCCGTGCGTAAAGCACCTGCTGCGGTCTCGACTGCATTCAGCCTGTTGAACCAGCTCAGAACATTTCGTCTTCTGCGAGCTGGTGTGCTGAATCTTGCCCCGGCAAAGACCTCGCCGGACAGTTCGGGATCTCCACCGCATACGCGCCCCGTTCTGACAACAGATGTCGATACGATGCTTGATCATGACGGAGGCTTCGCTGCCTACCACCGCGATGATGCTCATGCCGCAACTGTGGTGTCTCACTTCCGCACAAATCTGCAGCGCATGGCGGAGTTGTGTGATCAGCATTCGGTGCCCTTGCTGATGATTCTGCCGCCGTCCAATCTCAGCGATTGCCCTCCGTTCAAGCCGGAGTTCTCTCAATCACTCTCTGAATCTGACCGGGGCCACGTGGTCGAACTTCTGAAGCAGGCGCGGCAGATGGTGGTTGGCCGTCCGGCTCAGGCCATCAGTATCGCGGAACAGGTTACTCAAATCGATCCGCAATATGCTCTGGCCTGGTATGAACTCGGTCATCTGCAACTCATCGCGAGAGATTTCTCGGCGGCCGAACGATCATTTCGCCGAGCCCGTGACGAAGATGTCTGTCCGCTGCGAATGACGACTCCGCTGGAAGCAACACTGCAGCAGGTTGTCGATGAAAACCGTTTGCCGTTTCTGAATGCTCATGACCTGCTCAAGGCCCGCACGACAAATGGTATCGTCGGAGATAATGTTCTTGTCGACCATGTTCACCCTTCTTTCCGCGGGCATGAAGAAATCGCCATCGCGATTGCCGACTGGATGTTGTCTGCTCAGTTCGCCTCCGCTTCCAATCCCGACTGGAAACAGGCGACTCATCAGGAATGCCAGCAAAGACTGCAATCGCTCGACAATCTCTACTTCCTGCGCGGTCAGCGTCATCTTGAAAATCTGAAACTCTGGGCCGCAGGTCGATCCGGAGGACCGCCACTGAAGAATGCGTTGCCTTGAATTCCTGATCCGAGCTGATCAAGATTTCGCACCAGACTGTCAGACTGGTTCTTCAGAAAGGGTTTTTGCAATGCTGCTCGGCTACTCCCGATTTACAATTTCCAGAGTTGCATTGGTGGCGCTTGCTGTCGGAATTTTATCCGGCTGCAGTGAACGAAAACCAGCAGGGCCACTCGAGGGGACGACGGCTACTGAGTCGCAACCCATGACTCCGACAGCAACGCCGGCAGATGCAGAGACAGAAACGAAGTAACCCGATCACTTCAAACTCGCCAGTCGATCGGAGTTTCACCGACGCTCTGGAGATACTTATTGATCTGCGAAAATGGTCGAGTTCCAAAGAAACCTCGATGAGCAGACAACGGGGATGGATGCGGGCTGCGAATCACAAGGTGGCGGCTGTCAATCAGGCTGGCTTTCTCCTGAGCCGGGTTACCCCACAAGACACAGGCCACATGAGGTCTTTGATTGACGCACTGAATAATTCGGTTGGTAAATGTCTCCCAGCCACGATTGCGATGACTGTTCGCTTCGTGAGCACGGACGGTCAGGACCGTATTCAGCAGCAATACTCCTTGACGTGCCCATGACTCCAGACAACCGTGGTCAGCAGGAGCAATCGCAAGGTCACTTTGCAGCTCTTTGAAGATGTTTCGCAATGAAGGCGGCAACTTGATCCCGCGACGAACGGAAAAACTCAGCCCGTGAGCTTGCCCCTCGTCGTGATAAGGATCCTGCCCCAGAATCAGGACTTTGACCTGATCCAATGGGGTCATCTGCAACGACTGAAACACGTCGTGCTCAGTTGGAAACACCGTGTGTTCAGAGCGTTCCTGCCGCACGAATGCTTCGAGTTGCAGCCACCATGGCGAAGTGATCTCTGTGGCTAAGGCCGCTTGCCATGAGACGGGAAGGTTCTGGAGTTTCACGGGTTAAAGGAACCTCGCAATGGCATTCTCGGAACTACTTTCACGATCACTAGTCGCGGGAAAACTCCATCTGCAGCCCGCCAGTCATGCCGGACAGAATGTTGTAGATAAAGGCATAAATCACGCCGCCGATAAAACTCCAACACGCTTCAGTCGAACTGCGCTTCGAGTTTCCATCGAAGGCATCGACTGAGAGTCTGGCATAGCAAACGGATTGGACATGGTAAGGCCTTTTGAAGAAGCTTCGTGAGAATCATGCAACATCGGGTCTTTAAACGGACTCCCTGACGTTGTCAAACCAGTTGTCCCACAGGAAAACAGCCGCGTTGAGCCTGCAGCGGGCCCGTTTCGTGGCACGCCTAGCTTTGCTTCGCGATCTCTCGATTCAATCGCAATTGTCCACAGGCCGCGTCAATGTCCGCCCCTTTGCGTTTACGAACGGTGGCCGTGATTCCGCACTCTTCCAGAATCATCAAAAACTGTTGGGTATCCGGATCGCGAGGAGCCGTCATGATCAACTCATTGACGCCATTCATCGGGATGAGATTCACGTGAGCATTCCGGCCACGCAGCAGCCACGCCAGTTCTTCGGCATGCTCAGGCCGATCATTAATGCCGGCCATCAATACGTACTCATAAGAAATCCGCCGGCCGGTCACTTCAAAATAGTCGTCCGCCGCCTGCAGAATATCCTGTATGCCAATGTTCCTGTTGACCGGCACAATCTCAGTTCGCAACGCATCATTCGGTGCATGCAATGAGACCGCCAGATTGTACTGCTGTCCCGACTGAGCCAGCTCGCGGATCTTCTCCGGCAAGCCCACCGTCGATACCGTAATGCGACGAGCACCCAAACCAAATCCGTCCTCTGCCGTTAGAAATGTTAACGACTGCATCAACGCTTTGTAGTTGGCCAGAGGTTCCCCGATACCCATAACGACGACATTGGTAATGTGTTCGTCTTCTTTCATCAGCCGATGCAGAACAAGCACCTGCTCAAAAATCTCCGTCGGAGTCAAATTGCGTTTGACTCCCAGCAGTCCACTCGCACAAAACACGCAGCCCATCGCGCAGCCAACCTGTGTACTAATGCAGACCGTTCGGCGATCCGGATCACGCATCAGCACGCATTCGACCAGTTCGCCATCCTGCAGTCGAAGCAACAACTTTTCCGTCAGGTCTCGAGCAACCTGGTGCCCAACAACCTCAAACGGCGAAAACCGAAAACTCTGAGTCAGATTTTCACGCAATCCGACAGGCAGATCCGTCATCTGTTCAAACGAAGTGATCCGCCGCTGAACCAGCCATCTCCGAATCTGGCCTGCTCGATATCCCGGCTGCCCGACCGACTTCAACCAGCTCACCAGATCTTCCGGACTGAGATCCATAATCGGTCGGCGCGTCTCCTGCGACAGCTCCACGATTGGAAGTCCCGAAGAGACAACCGGCCCGACGTCAGCAGCAACAGAAATTGTTTCAGGTACAGTCACTCGTGGAGCCAGAAAAAAGCGTTGTTCAAAACATGAGAACCAGCAAAACGTAATGGCGCGGACTCAATGCCCCAACATGATACCGTGAAAATCCCGGAATGTTGGCAACAACCGCAAATTCCTGGATTCCTCGCCGTTTCCGTCATGTTCGACCGGTCCATGATGTTCAACCGGTCCGGGAGCTCCGCAGGAACGCCCGATTCACACCGCAGCAGGCGATCTCATTTCGCCGGCTCGGGCCCAGGACCCGGATCGTCGGTCCGCGCGAGGTCACGTCGATAGCGACGGATCAGATCGGCATATTCGCTGTCCAGAACATCTTTCCCGGCATCGCTGTTTTCACCATCGAGTTCATCCTGAAGTTTCCCCCAGTCGCTTCGCTTCCCGCCTGGCGCGGTTGCATCGGGAGTTTTGCCGTCGAACTGTGACGTGTTGCCGGAATCCTTTGGACTATCGATCGTGCCCACCTCGTCCGCGATTTGCTCGAGCTCTTCTCGCACTTTGCCTAACTGCTTAGCCGCTTCGTCAACTTTCTTCGCGGCCGTTTCGGATTCCTCCTTAGCAGCTTCTTCAAGTTTCTTCGCGGCATCTTCGGACAGTTGTTCTGACAATTCCTTCAACTTCTGTTTTTGCTCAGGAGTCATCTGTTGGTCTTTGGACTTTTCCGCCAGTTCTTTGAGTTCCTCTGCCAGTTGTTTTTCCTGTTCGCTGAGTTCCTCTGCCTTCTCCTGAGTCTCCTCGGTCTGTTTTCTCTCGACCTCCTCCTTCAGCTCTTCGGCCGCCTTCGCATCCTGCTCCAGTTGTTGCTGAATTCGTTCAAGATCTTCGAGGAGTTCTCGTCTGGCTGCGGCGTCCACGGTTTCTCCCCCGGGCGGTGCCTGATCGTCGATGTAAATCGTCCACGGCCCCTGACAGACAACCTGAGGTCCGGGCACCGGTCGCTCATCCTGAGTACAAACCGTTACCGTCAGCGATTCGCCCGACTTCGCGTTCAATGCTTTGAGATCCAGCAGGAAGTTGTGCGACACAATCAACGCGCCAATCTTTAACGGCTCTGCAGCAACCTTCGTCTCAGGGAGTTCCGCTTCCGCGGTTAAGGCATCGACAAGATCGGTCTGCGGTGCATCTGCATTCGCCGGGTTCAGCCGATACTCCATGCTGAGTGCTCCAATACCGATATCATCCGCCGCACCACATTCGACCGTGAGCACTTCATCCGGACGAACTCGCAATCCGTCTTCAATACCACCGACAGACAACGTCGGCGGAGTATCGGGCAGCACAATCAACCGGCGAGCTGTCTCGGTGGAAACACAGAGTCCGGCCTCGTTGAATGCCAGCAAATCTAAATCGCCTCCGCCCTGAGCTTCAAAGCGAAACACGGCCGATAAGCCGTCCGGAGTTAACTCCACCGGCTTTTGAGGTTGAGCTACTTTCCCCTGATCGGCGTTTGTCTCATCTTCTTCGTCGGAAACACTGGCAACCGACTTCCAATTGGACCATTCTATCTGGACGTCGTGCACCGCTTCGTTGAACGTCAGACGAATTTCAATCTGACTTCCGACAAGCACCTCCATATCACCACTTGCTCCTTCAAATGTCGTGAGGGCTCGACGAGTATACGCCGGAGCAACTGATGTCAGCGTGGCTGTCTGCAGGACCGGTGGATCTCCAACCGTCAACTGAAACCACTCCGTCATCGCGCCGCCGCCGTAGACTCGGTACCGCAGCGATTCGCGAACACTCCGAAGCACAGCCGTAAACTGCTGCGGCTCAGAATTCAGCAGCATCGGTAACTCATCGATGATGCCTGACTCCGTGCGGAGCTCCAGTTTCACATCCGTTGGCATTTCACCCGGAACGCCGTTTCGCCATTGGGGAATGGCGGTAAATTCAATGTCTGTATTCCGTGCAGCAACGCGATTTCCATCAGGCAGTTCAAAGTAGAGATTGGAAGCCGCAGCGAGATTTGCGAACGGCATGACGAAACGCCGGGCGAGCAATCCTGAACCGGTTGGCCATAACAGAATCGGGATGAGAATGACCATGAGGGCAACAGCAGCCATTGCACAACGTCGAATCGTGGAGCGACTTTTGACGATTTCGGAAGGACGAGCCACCTGAATGTGCTGTTCGACACTCTGTCGCAGTCGTTCCTGCATGATTCGCGTACTAACATCCGTGACGTCGACGGATTGCTGAATGGAGATCAGAGTCGCGACGGATTCCTGCAGTTCCGGAAACTCCAGATCCACCGCCGCACCGAGTTCATCGACTGGCGTAACCTGCAGGAAAGGAATGATCAGCCTTCGCGCAGCAATGATCGCCGTGAGTAGCAGCGTGAGGGCCAAAAACGCGAGGCGAAAAAGACCAGGCAGTGAGAGCAGATAATCCAGACCACAGGACAGCAATACTCCGGCGATCAATATGCTGACGGTCTCCGCGGTGCCGCGCAACGCCGACTGAATTCGAATACGCCGTCGAACACGCTCCAGCAAGTCAGACAATCCCGCCACTGATGTGGATGTCTCTGAGATCACCGGAAGCTCCGAAGTGGGGCGGGTATAGGAAGTCACGTTTCTGGCCGCTGCTCAAATCGTACTGAGAGCGGCAAAGCTTGTGTAGCGGCAACTTCAGAACGAAATGCTAAAGAGGCATTTGCGGATTTATCTGCGGTTCAAACATCACCGATCAGAATTTCAGCACATCCGGATTCACAACATTCTGCGGAGTCCCGGCCAGGAAGGCCCGGATGTTTTCAACACACCCCATCGTCAGCTGGTCGATCCCTTCCTGAGTCTGATCGGCCGTATGAGGCGTCAGCACGACCTGCTCGCAGCTCAGAATCGGATGTCCCGGCGGCAAAGGTTCCTGATCAAACACATCCAGACCCGCTCCGAAAAGTGCTCCACGATGCAAAGCGTCAGCCAACGCGGCGGGATCCACAATGGCTCCGCGAGCGGTATTGATCAGAATCGCTGTCGACTTCATCATCGCGAGCTGCACAGATCCAATCAGACCGGCAGTTTTTTCTGACAATCGAGTATGCAGAGAAATTACATCCGATGTCCGGAGTAATTCTTCCAGCTCGACATAGCGAAAGCCAAGTCGTTCTGCTTTGGAAGCATCGGGATGAAGACTCCAGGCGACGACATTCATGCCAATTGCTCGGCAAAGGCCGATCATCGCACAGCCGATGTTGCCAGTACCAATGATCCCGATCTGTTTTCCGCTCAGCGACATCCCCGGATCACCGCGCCAGCGACCGGCCTTGAGTTCGGATGTCATCCAGGCTGCTCGGCGAGCCACGGCCAGCATCAGAGCCAGAGCATGCTCAGCCACGACCGCAGCAGTTCGACCCGGAATATTGCTGACGACGATTTTTTGCTCGGTCGCGGTCGGCAGATCAATCGCATCGTAGCCGATTCCGCAGACCGCAATCATTTTCAGACGAGGCAGTTGCTGCAGGACCGCGCGAGGAATCTTCAGGGCGCCTCGTGAGTTCAACAGAATGTCAGCGTCCTTCAGGCGATGCGCCTTTTCGGCATCGTCCGCTGGGCGATCAAGGTGCAGCCGAACGTCTGCGAATTCCTCCAGCAGTTTCAGATGCGGAGAACGACTGACCATCGGCGGCGAGTCAGCGGGAATTACGATAAGCGGTTTTGCAGACATGATTCAGAGATGAGAGAGGCCACAATTTGCGGAAACAGATGAGTACGCATTCTATGCCACGAGATTTATTCGACCTCGCCGGGAACAGCATTCGAATCGCCGATCTGCATAGGAAAATCTCGCACATACAAAATTCGGCCTTCCCGCTTTACATCCGCACTGACCGTCATGTCCTGAGTGGCTGGGACAGGAGCATAGATCAGAATTCTTGCACGTCCCTCAGGCAGCTCAAAGCGTTTGAGGTCTGCATAAAAGTCGTCTGCCGCGCTGCGCGCGACAAGTTTCAGCAGCGACTTCTGAAAACACTCCGCGATCGGATCATTCGCTTCATCAGGAGAACCAGGTCCCCGTATGCGACCGGGCGTAAGGATTCCGGCAAAGCCGTCGTCGAATTCCTGCACCGGCGAGCAGAACGTTGTCAGCAGCGAGGCGTTTCCAGCGTAGGTCAGTTGTTTCCTGGAATCATCAGCTTTCATCATGTGAATGCGTTTACCGTGGACTACGAAATACTGATTGTCCTTATTCAACGGAAATTTTTCATTAAACGACAGCGTCAATGCCGTCAGTTCCGATCCGTTCTGTTCAACATTCGCAATAGTCAGATTCCAGTCGTCCATCGTAAGTCGTCGACGGAAGATCATTGATTGGCTGCTGAATGGAGGAACGCGAGCAACAAAGCTGGCCGAGTTTCCGGAAGTCATAACGGCATCCGCACGCTCATCCGCAGCTCCGGATGCCAGCAGCGTCTGGCGATCTTTATCGTCAAGCGTGTAAAGATCTCCGGACGTCACAAACAGCGTTCGATACTCCAGCGAACTCCAGTGCGTCGCATCTTCCGCGCGAGCGACCGCCAGCGTATGCAGTGATGTTGTTTCTCCGTAACCACGCTGACCAACGAACAGAAAAATCAGACTGAAGAAAACAGCCAGCCCTGCGATGGCTCCGTAGGTCACAAGGAAATGCAGACGACGCTGCTTCGACAGGATCCAACAGCCCGGGAAGATCAGACCCACATAACACATCGACAACAGAAAGATCAGAATCCAGGCATGGTCCGGCTGAGTCAATTCTCGCATCCACATCAAAATTTCATCGTCATTCACCGTCGCTTCTTCCTGAGCCGTATTGCCCCCGGTGCCGATCTGATTGAATGATTGCTCGGGCTCCGCCGCATCCTGGGTAAGTCCTGGTGGAGTCACGACCGGAGTCACGACCTGCAGACTGAGTCCGTCTCGCTGGAAATCGTGTCGCGTCACCAGACCATTGCCGACGGGAAACTCCGGGAACGGTTCATTAAGCGGAGCAAGAATCCCGGAAAACGACAGCGTCTGATTGTTGCCGTCTTTCATCAGATGCAATTGGCCGCCGGATTTCAGCCACGACAACAAAGCCTGCTGACGGGGAGCTTCCCAGTCCGGCGCATGATCCAGAAACAAGGCATGCAGCCCGGTCATCGCAGTCGCATACGGCGGAAAAATCTCCGCCGGCATATGTTTAATCGTCGTCGGAGACTTTGTGGCCACTCCCTGCTGATCCAGAATCACAGCAGGCAACGAAAGCTGAGCTTCCCTGGAATCTCGATTGCGATCAAAGATGGCTCGCGGTTGATCCATCGGGTCGAACGTATATGTTTTCTCCTCTGTCTTCAGATCAAAATACCACGTCGCCATATTGCCGAGGATGTACGGATAAAACTGCACCCAGCGGCGTGAGTTCGGGCCGACGAATACGGGCTGAGTCGAAATGCCGCCGACTTCGTTGAGTGCTCCGGTGACACGTCTCAGGCGTGCTGTCGCCTCAATCGGCTGATCGCTCAGATTGTCCACCAGAATTGACAAGGGCATGAACTGGCCCGTGACAACTCGACCATCAAACCCCCACACGACTTCAACGACTCGGAGCTGCTGACTATCCTGAGCCATCACAGTCGGGTCAAAAATGCTGCCGACAATCAAGGCCACCAAAAGTATCGGCGTTGTTCTGTTCACATTGCCCCTTCCGATATGAGCGTGGCCGATGGCTTTTCAATGAGCGGAGAATTCATCGGGATTCCGTCATCAAGCCGCTGCAGCAATCGCGGAGCCAGTGTTAATGTCAGGCCGCGAAAGCACAGCATCATCAGGATATGCCCTGCGAGAACAGTCAGCGACACAATGGCGGCTGTTGATCGCAATTTGGAGAAGGCATAGAACGGAGCCGTTTTGGAAATACCCGCGAGATTGTTTGATGCGAGGATACTCTCATTAGCCCAGATACTTCCGTCGGGACGCATGAGACAGCAGACAGAGGACATCGTCGCCATTAATCGCTCGATCTTCTCCTGTTGCTCGATTTCATCTCCTGGGGCCTGGAACTGACCTCGAAGGATAAAGTTTTCGGAGAAGCCTCGATCCCGGATGCCAAAAAACGGGCTCAATGTGGACAATCCGAAGCTATACCCGAACTCACCCGGCGTTAACAGAAAAGCAGAGCCTGCAACCCAGACGCCCAGAACAGTAATAGCCGCCATGACGGAGCGAGCCTGTGTCGGCGAACGCAACCCCATCAGGGCCGAAAGCCAGACGACCAGATGCATCGATGTATACGTAGTTGCCGCGACCATGGCACCGTAATAAAGAATAGTTCCAAGGGTACTCAGCGACAGACTTCGAACGATCTGCACGATATCAAAGTGCATTAACAACAGTGTCAAATGAATGGTCAGAATCGGGATAGAGAGCACAATCATCAGTCGATGAAGTCCGGCCACTTTCTGGCTGATAATTTCGCGGCTGGACATTGGCGTCGACAGCAGGGCTTCCAGCGTTTCACGAGTTCTCTCAGAGGAGATCATCGTGGCGGCTTTCATCGACAAAATCATGACCGTAATCGCCCACATCAGAAACAGGAGCACTCGCAGGCCATCAAAGTCTGCTGACATGGAAAACGTGGCCGTGGCGAGACAAATGAAAAGAACTGGTCCTTCCAGCACAATCAGGACTCGAAACAAATATCGAGCTTTTCCGAGCGACTTCTTGGATCGTTCTCGCCAGGCCACCGGGTCAAATGCCGGCAGCGAGTCATAGTCTTTAATCAGAACGACACCGCCTGTCGTGTTGTCGTTCAGCTTTGTAAAGAACGTGTCGACCCGCTTGAAGACTCGCAACAGGACCGATGACGAGGACACAAACGCACGGCGGATGAGAAAGAATCGAGCCAGCAGGACAAAGAACCCCGAAGCCATCAGAGAAGGCACAGACATCGAGATCAGCAACAGGACTCGAGTCATCAATTGGCCACCTGCGGCAGCGGAAGACTCCCGCAATGCTTCGAACAGCATCTGGTGAAGCCATCCACGGTTCGACATGAAAACGTTGTACTCGTTCATCCCGCCAAACGCAAAATTCCAGACATCAAAAGGTGTGACCACTGGATACAGATAGCCAAAGCCCATGATTTGCGTAAACATGACAATCATTCCCACTACGATGTAGGAACAAATAAACGCCGAAGCTGTTGTGGAGAACCATGAGCTGCACAGCAATCCAATGCTGGCATAGAAAACACACTCGCACAGCAGCAGCCACAAAGTGCTCAGCAGCACTGTCGTGTCAACGCCACCCAGTGAATAGACAAACGCCAGCACCGGAAACGTGAGCAACAGAAAAGTCAGCATCGGAACCAGCCGACTGGCCAGCTTCTCCAGAATGATCGTCATCGGTGAAAGACGAGTTACAAACAGCGTGCCCAGAGTGTTCCGCTCTTTTTCAATGGTGACCGCACCGCAGATCAATGCCGGCATCAACAATTGAACGCTGTGGAACAACATCGGTACCAGAGCACTGAAGATAACTCCACCACTGCCGTTAAACTTATTTGCGACCCAGCCACCGCCAGGATTTGCCGTCTGTGAGATGACCTGCATCACTCGAAAGTATTGCACCATCACAATGGAAAGGATGATGATCGCCCCTGCGAAACGGACGATGTACGTTCGCCGACGATTCGATAATTCGATCAATTCTCGTCGCAGCAACGGAAGTTCCGGAATCAGGCGAAGCAAGCTCACGCGGTTTTCCCCTCTGTCAGCTTCATGAACGCCGTCTCCATATCCATCGCTTCCGGCTGAAACATCGTCAGTCGAGCTTTCTCCTCAACAAGTGCCTGGTGCAGATCGCCGACAGAAAGCTGATCTTCATGCAGACGAATCTCCCAGCGATCGACCTGCTTTTCTACCGTCTCGACGCCCGCGATGCGCTGCACGCGTTCCATCAGATCCGCAGCCGGATTCTCAATGCGCACATGGACGACGCGCCGTACCTGCAGTTGCCGATAAATATCATTCACCGATCCCTGCGCGACCATCTTCCCGAGTTCCACGATGCCGATGCGCGTACAGAGCTGGCTCAGTTCCGACAGAATATGACTGCTGATCAGAATCGTCTTGCCCATCTCGCGCAGGGCTTTCAATAGCTCGCGCATTTCGATTCGGGCACGAGGATCAAGGCCACTGGAGGGTTCGTCGAGCAACAGCACCTGGGGATCATGCAGAAGAACTCGCGCAAGCGCCAGGCGTTGTTTCATTCCGCGAGACAATCCGTCCACAGGCGAATTCGCCTTGTGAGTCATGTCGGTCAGTGTCAAAACGTCGTCAATGGTCCCTTTCCGTTTCGACACCGGAAGTTTGTAAGCCGCAGCAAAGAAATGCAGATACTCCAGAGCTGTCAGGTCTTCGTACACTCCGAAGAAGTCCGGCACAAAGCCCATCACATCGCGGACCTTCTGAGCCTGGCTCAACACATCGAGGCCACACACCAGAGCAAGTCCGCGAAATTTAGGCTGCAGGGTCGCGAGTACTCGAAAGGTTGAAGACTTACCCGCACCGTTTGGTCCGATGAATCCAAAAACCTCGCCCTGAGGAATGTCGAGCGATATGCCTTTGACGGCTTCAAATTTGCCGTAGCTGACTCGCAGATCACGAATACAAATCGCCAGAGGAGTAATCTTCCCGTTCGCCACCAGCGCTGAAGAATTTGCATTCGGAGCTGACGTGAACACATCCGGCGAATTACTTGAGGCTTGCATAGTTCAACACATTCGTTGTTCAACGCACTTTATAGTTCAGAACAGTCAATCAAGATGTTGTTCAGGACGCGGATCCTTGTCACGTCAAATTTTGTCCAGCAATCCGGACGCAATGCCCGGCCAAACTAAAAATCTTCGGCGGTCCGGTCTATTGCTGATGTCGGTGTAATCTTGTTTCGTGAGGAATATCTGCCCATCGATTCCGCGTTTTCGTTGAACGGCGAGCCGCAGGCGGAGGCGAAATCGAGCCACGACGCTTGCAGCTTGCCGTTAAGCGATTAAATCAGCACGTCGTTTGTATCCACCGCTATCGTCAAGCCTTGCCCCCAAAAACCGCCCCGCGCACGGATTCTAGAAGCCTCAATCGGCGATGTCGAGAAGGCCGAACAGGGAGACCTTTTCGATTACGAAGTGAACAGCAGGTAGAGTAACTGCTCCGTCGGGAACTCAGTGAATCCGAGCGTTTTCAATCAAGCGTAAAACGAATGTCGTGAATTGCAGCAGATTTTGCCGAAGGGCAATTTCAGTGATGCTTGCCCGCGTTTCTGGTGAGTCCTCTGCCGTGATGTACCTTCTCGCTGTATTTCTCCTTCTTTTCACCGCCTGGATGTTTCTTGGCTGGATGACCGGAGAATCGCGCGATATCCGGTGGATGCGAAACTGGTGTGCCGGGATTTTTGTCGTAATGGTGATTCTTATCTGCCTCGGTGGAGGAGCCGTTTTCGCACGCCGGTCGACGCAAGCCTCCTGCCGCGCATCACTCGAACAATTTGCGAGGCTGCTGGAAGAACGCGCCGAAGAGGGCCGAATTCAGGACGTTCGCGATGCGATTAGCCACCTCGCCAATCGGCCCGATGAATGGTCCAGCCATAGCCCGGATATCCTCAGCCGCATCAATGAGGTCACGCAAGCCCTCGAAAAGACGTCCTTGAACCGAGTCGCGACGAAGGCGGCCGGACAAAAAGCAGCCCACTAAGCCTCTCTTTTCGCCCTCACGAAACCGCGATTGCAGATCGTAAAAAACTTGTCACCGTCCATCGCTCGACGACGGCGTACGGTGTATTTGTCTGGTAAGTGCGATCCCGGCCGCGTATAAATAGGTGAGAAATAAGGTCGTTCGTCGAACTGATCTGCAGGCCATTCTGTTCTTCCCTAAGCCCTGCCTCCCATTCTGCTGGACAATGTGCATGCTGATTCATGGCTCACAGATCCGAACCGCGATGGTCGCGATGCTGCTGTGTCTGGGCCTCGATTTCGCGAACGCTCAGGACGATCCTTCGCAACGGCCCCTCCCGTTGCCGGAACGTGGCGTGGCCGATCTGCCTCAGCACATGGAACTGCTGAAACGTTTGCGGTCGCTTGTAGAATCTCAGCAGAAGAATTCCGAGCAAGCCCGGAAGGCATCTGACACACTGCCGCAACTGCCCGAATTGCCGTCACCGGCTGATGCCCCTTCATCGCAGCAGAAAAAGAACGAAGCAGCTCCTGAGAAATCTCCCTTTCAGCCTCAACAACTGCAGCAGTTTCAGGAGGCTCTGAAGAATCTCGCCAGCAAATTGCCGCCAGGATTCGTGCCGCCGGATTTAAGTTCTGTACCGCCCGATCAACTCCGCAAAGCCATGGAGAATCCCGCGGTCCAGCAGCAGATGAAGCAGATGCTTGAGCAGTTCGCAAAGGACGGTGTGTTGCCAAAACCTGGCGACGACGGATCGCAGTTGCCTGTTCCGCCGCAGAATGATGCGTCAACAACTCCATCACAGAATGATGTAATACAAGAAGGTTTGCAGAAGAATGAACCACGGGAAAACAAACTGAACAATCGACCGTCACCGAGTAACGAGGAGGGTCGGAATAAGCCGTCCGACAATGCTCAGCGGGATTCCGTGCAAAGCAATGATTCACCAGAAGTACGATCCAGGAAAACCGGGGAACAGAATTCTCCCGGTCCCGATGAATCGGCGACAGGCGAATCTGCGCCAAGCGACTCTGAAAATACTGATTCCGCTAACGACGCTCCGCCCGGATCTCTGCGTTCTCTTCGAAGCTTCCTGAAGAAGTTGGCGGAGGATACCGGAATGAAGTCACCGGATGCTTCTCAGGACACGCCGACTCAAGGCGAATCGGATTCCCGAGCTGCGGCAGAAGAGCAAGTGATGCCACCCGAGCCGAAGAACTCATCCAGCAACAACAGTTCTTCGAGCAATAGCAGCGCCGCTTCACCACGCAGGCCGCTTCGCAAAAGAGAGACTTCGAAGCCCAAAACAACACCGTCGGCTGATTCCTCAATCAGTCCCACACCAAACGCGAATCGCAATGAGTCTGGACAGTTGCCAGGCACTTCTCCAAATCCTTTGACCCCGCCAAATACATCACCGGGAGCAGATGATCGGGAGAATTCCCCAGACGCGAATTCTTCAGACAGCAGCCCTGCGCTTCCGAATCCGTCGTTTTCAAGTCCACCACAAGGGATGAAAATTGATCCCGAGACCGCGCGGAAGCAACTTGAGGATCTTCAGAAAACGCTCGAACGCATGAAGCAGCTTGATAAAGAATCGAACTCGGGACGGTTGCCAACAGAGGAATTGCCGTCCTCGAATCGACAGCCTGCGCGACCCAACTCAAACGACGATGCCCGCGCCGGCGATTCAAACAGCGTTTCTCCATCGCCAAACCGAAATAATCGAATGGCGAACAAACCTGATTCTGACAACAGTAACGGTGATCAGTTGCCCGAATCTCTGCCGGATGTTGATGAGTTTCTCCGGGAGCAGTTAAAGAACTTCAAGCTTCCGCCAGACGCCTTTCCTGGCGGCAACTCGGGCAATCAATCATCGTCGCCCGGAGCAAATCCTGTCGACGATCCTCGTGGGGCAAATGCCAACAACGGCACGCCGAACAATCGAATTCTGCGCAATTCTGAAACTCGCGATCTGTACATGGAACGTCCACTACAGCCAGAAGATATCCAACGCCTGAAGAACACACTGCGTCGCGAGAATACTGAGCGGCTCGGCAACGATTCATCGCCGCAGAGGAACGAAAAATTTGATAAGCCTCCGATTGATATCGCAAAAGAACTGGAGCAACGCGGATTCGGCGACACGCTGAAAAAGCTTGTCGAGCGTGCTAAAGAAGAAGCAAAGAAGCCTCGCACTCCATCACAGAATTCTGCCGACACCCAGGAAATCGCAGGCAACCCAGCGGGAAGCAAGTCCGCAATTGAAAACGCCATGAATGGAGCGTCGGAAGCAGCGAAGAAGGCCGATCCTGAGCTAAGCAAATCAATGTCGAAGATGCTGGATGGCCTGAAAGACGATCTGGTGAAGATCGCCAAAGATGCCAGGTTCAATGATCCCCCGGAACGATCTCGCAGTGACCGTACTGCGACTCCCCCTTCGCCGTCCGAATCGAACTCGATGATCGACACACTTCGTAAGTCGGCCTCGGAGATCCTCGCCGGACCGTCGCGAAATCCCAACTCCGGCAACAATGCCGCCTCAAGTCCATCCTCCGCACCGAGTGCATTCAGCGGCGAATTTGATTTCACTCCAGTGCTGGTACTTGCCGGCGTCCTGGCGGCATTGGCCGTTGCATTCTTCGGGCTTCGTCACGTCAAGTTGCGTTCCGCCAACGCAGCGGAATTGCAGTTTGCCGGTCCGCCGCTCAAGCCTGCTGATATCAATAGTCGAGCTGACGTGGTGCGAGCCTTTCATGAATTCGCCATGCGGTCTGCTCAGTCTGTTCAATCGTGGTGGACTCACCGAAACGTGCAGCAAGCGATTCTGGAGAAAGCTCCGGAATATCGAGCGGCGGTTGAAACGCTGGCGAACACTTATGAGCAGGCTCGATACCTTCCAGTGGAACAGGAATTGTCCCCGGAACAACTGGAATCCGCTCGCTCAGCGTTGCAGCAATGCAGCCGAAAAAACAGCAACGGCTAGTGCTTTTTCAACGCTTAGATTTGGGGTTTCCAGAATCTGCCGGAACACGCTAGCGTCCGGTTTTGAACCGTGGGCTAGCGCACAGCGCCTGATGTGCAGAACCCGAAGTTCAAGCGTTGAAGACGCACTAGC
>JAPLOA010000030.1 GCA_026400835.1 Planctomycetales bacterium
TAGAGATGACCAGACCCCGTCGACTTGCGATGAGCATGCCAACGCTGGGTGTGTGTCAGCGTCAGCCAGCCCACAAACCGTGACAGCTCATCATCTTCCCGAGGCCACACGACGAGGTGCCAGTGATTTCCCATCACGCAATACGACAGAAGCCGAGTGCCGGTGCGAGCCACCGCTTCCTCAAGCACCGTCTCGAACGCGATGAAGTCTTCGTCCTTCGTAAAGATCGGCATCCGCGCGTTCGCACGGTTCAGCACATGATAAATCCCACCCCCTGGAGTTGATCGTTTTGGTCTTCCCATAACACAAGATTACCAAAACGCCTCGCCATCGTCAATAAACGGTTCCTGACACCTTTTTGTGTTTGATCTGCTGCGAAAGTGTGGGCTGCGACACCAGCAATTCTTCGGCGGCATTTCTGAAATGGCAGTTCTCGGCAACTGCGAGAAAGTATCTCAGATGTCTTAGCTCCATGGTGCACCGATTGATAGGTAAATGTGATCAGAGCGATAAGAAGTAAGTATTGGACGTATCAGGCAGTCAGCCGTATGCTCTCGATGAACAGTGAATCTTCGTTGCCGACATCGTGTTCGGCGGAATCGCTGGAAATGTATTCTCGTGAGGTCACCATGTCCAAAGCTGTTTTTTATCATGCCGGTTGTCCTGTCTGCGTCTCTGCCGAACACACGGTCGCCGACGCCCTGAAAACGCCGGTCGAAAAGGTTCACCTCGGCGAAGCCCGGGGGCGACTTGCAGAAGCAGAAAGGTTGGGTGTGAAGTCTGTTCCGGCTCTGGTGATGGATGGTCACGTTTTCCATATCAATCACGGTGCTGATCTGTCGGCCCTGAAGTAATCGTATGCAGCCTGAAGTCGAATCGATTCAGGTGGGGCGCCCTCAGCAATTTGTGGCTGAGGGCGACTCCTCCCGGTTATGGTCATCCGCGATCATCAAGCAGGTGGTGACGGGTCGTGTGTTTGCTGGCTTCCATGGAATGGCGGGGGATGAGCAGTCGGACCGGGTGCATCATGGTGGGTCGGACAAGGCGGTGCTCGCGTACGCATCGAGGCACTATTCGTACTGGGCAGATCGATACCCGGTTTCCCGGTTCTCCCCGGGGGCCTTTGGTGAAAACCTGACAATATCGGGAATCGACGAGTCGACATGTTGTCTTGGTGATGTTTATGAGATTGGTGGCTGCCTGCTCGAAATCTCGCAGCCTCGCCAGCCATGCTGGAAATTGTCGATGCGATGGGGGATCTCGGGACTGGCAAAAGAAGTTCAGGACCTTCGACGAACGGGCTGGTACATGCGAGTCTTACGCGAGGGCCTCATCAAGGCGGGCGATACCGTTGAACTTCGGGCGCGTCCACATCCGGATATTTCCGTCATGTGGGCGCTTGATGTGATATACGCGAAGCCCGGGGGATGACGCCCGACTGGCGTCCCTCCCGGCGCTTTCCCTGGCGTGGCGAACAGCACTGGAGTCTCGCGCTGCCAGCCAACAGCCCGCAAGCGACGGTTAGAGACTGTCCGGCGAGTCAGCTCTTCAGGTCGATGAGAGCGACAGGAAGTGAGAATCTGAAGGCAGACCGTCAGATCCGGGACCGAAAGGTGGCAGTCCTGCGACTGCCATTTAACATCCCGATCTCTGCCGTCTTCCGGACACTTGATGAGGTGATGGCTGGCCTATTCGTGTTTTATTCTCCGAAGATCAGTGGAGCGTATCGAGTCTGTTCCCGCCGCTTCTGTGATTCGGGGAAGCTCATGGATTCATTTCCTGATCAGTTGAACTGGTCACCGATTAAACCGGCCTCGAAAGAGACTTCGAGATTCTGGTCACGAAACGGCGAGGCATAAAACGCACACTCAGTGCCATCAGCCAGTTCTTAATTCCCGGGATGTAAACTCTCCGTCCTCGCAGCATTGCCCGATATCCACGCCCCGCGACATCTTCGGCGGCAGGCAATTTCCTGTTCTTGACGAGGGCTGAATCCTGCATGTTCGCCTTATCCTGGAATCCGGATGCCGTTGGTCCGGGGCAAAAAGCAGTCACGGTCACGCCGGTATCTTCCAGCTCAGCGGCAATTGCTTCGGAAAAGCTCAGCACGAAAGCCTTCGTGGCATAGTAGACCGCCATGGAGGGGCCTGGCTGGAATGCCGCAGTCGAGCAGGTATTCATGATTTTCCCGCGAGCCGAGATGATCTCCGGAAGGAAGAGCCTCGTTAAAATCACGACAGTGTTCATGTTCAACTGCATCATGGCCAGTTCACGCTCGAGGTCGGCGTCTCTGAATTCGCCGAAGCAACCATAGCCGGCATTGTTGGCCAAAGCGTTAACGAAGAGGCCGCGCCTCTTCACCTCATTGAACAGCTCTGAAGCACCGTTGGCTGACTCGAGATCCGCAACAATTGCAGTTGCCGCGACACCGTACCGAGCATGCAATTCCCCAGCCAGCAGTTGCAATCTGCTTTCGCTCCGAGCGACCAGAATTACGTCGTAACCATCGCGGGCAAAATTCGAGGCCAATTCCTTTCCAATGCCCGATGAAGCACCTGTGATGAGAGCTGTTCTGCGATTGCTGGTCATTCAATAATCTCATTTTCTGCGGGGGGCTTGAAAGTTGGGACAGGCGTCAGAGACGAACGGTTTGTTTTCCTGCTGATTCATTAACTGCAGGCATACCTCCCCTGGTTTGAAAGGTCCTCTGAGCCGAAAGTTTGCGACGTGCCAATCTGACTCGATGTATTTTGCACCGACTTTCCGGTCGGAGTCGAGTTTTGCGGTTTCTCGATCCGACGAAGAACCATCACCTGAATTGTTTCTCGCCTCGTGCTTGACATGTTGGCTGTTGATGCGAGACAGCGAATACGGATGAGGATTCAGGATGAGGTTTCAGAGTTCAGGAACTGCAGAATGAGTTCAGCGACCTCCGCCGGCCGCTCCACAACCGATATGTGTTTACCGGCCACAGACGCGAAACGCCCCATCGGCAGCAGAGCGGCTGCGTCAGCCTGAGCTTTAACCGGATACATCTCGTCGTCCTGTCCGGCCACGACCAGCACCGGGGCCGTCAATCTGGAAAGACGTTCCCTGAGCGGCTGGCTCCGCAACAGGACCGAGCGGACAGCGGCAGAGAGCGCACCGGGTGGTGCAGCCTTCAGCATTGCGTGGAATCGCTGCCTGTAAGAGGGATTACTGGCCAGCGCCGTTTTCGAGAAGAAACTTTTCGCCACTCCGTTTCGAAACATGGATCTTCGCAGCAGCCATCGCGCCCCCCATGCGATCAATCGCGAGGAGGCTTGAGGTCGACTCCGGTTCAGCTCAAACGGGGTATTCAGCAGGAGAATCGCCTGAACGCGATCAGGGTCCGTCAGTGCAAGTTCACCGGCCACCAACCCTCCCCAGGATGTTCCCCCGATGACCGCACGCTGCAGGCCGAACCGATCCAGCACAGTTTTCAATGCTGTCGCGCACTGCGCCATCGTGAACTCATGACCCGAGCCGTCACTCTTTCCATGACCAGGTCCGTCGATCAACAAAAAGCGAAAACTTCCCGACAGCTGTTTTACCAGCTCATCGTAAATGTGATGGTCGGTGAAGATTGAGGGCCAAAGCACGATGGTCTCGGGGCCGGAACCAACGTCCAGCACGTGGAGCTTTCCGGAAAAAACGGAAACCCAATTCGAAAGGGGTGAGGCGGGCGAGACTGAATTCGTTGATTTCATACGGTGACCGATTTCCCTGACAAATTTCCCGATGATGACTTGCAACCTGATGACAGATTCGAAGCGTCGACTGGACAGATCATTGAAAAGCGTTGTGTCCGCGGGCACAGCCTGATTGCTGCGATCCGGGAGGGAGTTGTCTGTCAATGAAGCGATTAGGCGACAACCATCTCGCTGACAATTCGCCACCTCGGAGTGTTCAAAAGAGTGCACGCTTCATTGGGCCCTCTGTCGATCAGAAAATGTAGACGTTGTCTACATTGAAGATTATCGGCCGATGTTGTCACTGTCAACATGTTGTGTTAAAATTTTTTGAAATGTCATTTCCACCCTCGAGCAGAGAAATCATGGCTGAGGCAAAGTATCATCACGGCGACCTGGAGCAGGCCATCATCGAGACTGGCCGCAGGATGCTTGAACGCTCTGGCGTTGCCGAGGTCAGTCTGAGGGCGATCGCGAGGGCGATTGGCGTCAGTCATCAGGCTCCGTATCAGCATTTCGCCTCCAAGGCGGATGTCCTGCTTGCGATTCGAAATGCGGGATTCGCAAAACTGGCCGAAGAAGCTCGCCGGGCAACGGCGAAACATCCTCGTTCGCCTCGGTTGCAGCTGGAGGAGGCGGCCGTTTCATATGTGCGGCTGGCACTCGAATCTCCGGCTGTCTACCAATTGATGTTTGGTGGACAGATTCGCCCCGAACAGGTTGCAGATAGGGACCAGTCAGCCGCGACTGATGCCTTTGCGGCTCTCGCAGCGATTTTTCAACCGGCGGGCGAGCTACTGACGGAAGCGACCAGACTTCGTACTCGCCTGGTCTGGTCGATGTTGCATGGAATCGCTTCGTTGCGAATCAATGGATTTCTGGCTGATCAACCCGAGGGACTGGTCGATCTCACGAGGTCCGCTTGCCGACTGTTCTCACAGAAACAGCCCTAAACCAGATGAGAGAGTCAACGTTCTGGCAGAACCCGGAAGCTCCAACTTCATGAGGGACTCATTTCCTGTCGAGATTGTGCCAGCCAACTCCATCAGCGCGACAGCTCAGCGAGTCAAAAGAACAAAGGAAAGAACAGAGGGGAAGAAAGAACAAAGGGGACATTCTAGAATGGCATTCAGTTAACGCATAAGTGCTGATTGCGTCGACGCTTAGCTGGACAGCGCCATGTCTGAATTTCCAGAATGGCGTAACTCATTTCGACAGCGCAAAAAAGGTGTCAGAAGCGCAAAAAAGGTGTCAGGAACCGTTTTTTGGAATTCGTGGCCTTCCTTGGGGGCGAGTCGTAATTTCCAGGCCCAGTTTCTTCGTAGCAGTAGTGGTCCAGGTTTCGTCTCCGAACGGCGAGCTGCGATTGACGCTGCGGCGGAGTGCTGTGAGTTCTGCATCGGTCTGAGAAGAATTGACATGGTCCAGCCAGCCGGCTGATCGCCGCAGCGGCCATGCCGACAGCAGGGCTTTTTCGTCCGCCGTGCCGGAATACCACCGATGCAGACTGCTCCAACGCCAGTCCTCAGCTCGCTTCACCAGATTGGCTCGCAGAGCATTGCGTTCCACATACCGGCAGACAGTATGGAAATGGGCATCGTCCTGAACCGGAAACGATTTAAATCGCCCTTGGTAGAGATGACCAGACCCCGTCGACTTGCGATGAGCATGCCAACGCTGGGTGTGTGTCAGCGTCAGCCAGCCCACAAACCGTGACAGCTCATCATCTTCCCGAGGCCACACGACGAGGTGCCAGTGATTTCCCATCACGCAA
>JAPLOA010000025.1 GCA_026400835.1 Planctomycetales bacterium
TTCAAGCCGCTCAATTTGGGCCGCGGCAAGAATCCCCGGCATCAAGCTCTGATTAACCGCTGGCCTTCTAAGCCCTCGGCGCGAATGACGATGGCGATGATCGCTGGCGACTTCAACTGCATTGAACGCATCACTGATCCAACGTCCGACCACATCCCGAACCGAGCCATTCACCATAGCATCGCCCCTTTGCCAGTGATTGAATCTACCTGATCGGCTGCTGCATGAGGGGGACAATTACGTAGGGCGTCAAATGCCATAACGACAAGTAAAAATCGTCACATGCAAATGGTGCTTTCTGTCCCCACCCCATACTAAAGGAATTTGCCTTCGCCGCAAGATTCTCGCAAGGGAGAACCCTCAGCAATTCTTAGACTTTGTGAGAATACTCTTTTTCAGCACTTGAAACGTAACTCTAACCAATCGCACGCGACTTGCTGTGCGAAAGTTAGCGCACGTTCATGAACTCGTAACCGTTCATGCCGTTTTCACGCCAGCCGGTTTCATCCAAATTCACCGCCGCCGACTGGCGAACGTCGGCAGTGATTTCAGCATAGCCCGGATGCAGCGCTTTCCGTCCGATCGTCTGCAGACGGCTGATCTGGCCATCCGTAGTTACCAGATCAAACAAATCTCGCAGCAGTTGAGCCATCATCCTCTGACTCGGCCGCCCCAGACTGCTGAGCATCGTAACGGTCGATACCACTGTCGGGCTGAACGATCCAGTTGGCACATGCAACGGCATTCTCGCCTACGGCCACGTGGTTTATCCGATGCTGATCACCGCAACGGGGAAATCAGCCGAGCGAAACCGAGACGCAATTATCAAGAAGCTGATGTACAGCCAGGAACTCCGCGAGGACTTCCCGGAGCTGTGCCTCCCATTTCTCTTCTGTCGCGGCAAAGGCCAGGCCGCCAACCATATGCTGTGGAAGGGGCAGCCAGCGGAATGCAAAGCCGCTGCGGACAAACTTGTGATTCCGCAGATGGATCTTTGGTATAGCAAGTGTACGCAAAGTGTCTTTCAGTTTACCTCGATGATGGGCGAAATCCGCGGAAACTCTCACACGCTGCCGTCTGGTGGAACGGTTCGTCCAGATCTGGCAGTGGCCGATGACCCTCAGACACGACTAACAGCTCGCAGACGGTCAGAGACGGATAGTCTCGAGGAAACAATCAAGTCCGATATTGCCTACATGAACGGGCCGGACAAACGCATCGGCATGATTGTCCCCTGCACGGTCATTTACAAAAACGATCTGGCGGACAGGCTTCTTGATCGCAAGTTGAATCCGCAGTTCCACGGTGAACGCACAAAGTTCATGATCGCGTTCCCCACGAACATGGACTGGTGGAATCGTTACGGCGACCTCCGCGCCGAACTGCAGATGAACGATTACGAGGAAGACGAAATCGATCGGCGCTGCAATGAGCTGTACCTCAAGGAAAAAGATATAGCCAATGCAGGAGCCAAAGTTTCCTGGGACTACGCGTTTACCGACAACGAAGTCAGCGCCATCCAGCACGGCATGAATCGCTGGCTCGCGTCGCCTTCGGCATTCCAGGCGGAGTACCAGAACGAGCCAACTGGTGAGAGCAAGAACGATACGATCATCCTTGATCCAAAGGTCGTCTGCCGACGTTACAGTGAATTCGAAAAGGAAGTCGTGCCGGACTCGGCTCAATACCTGGTCATGTCGATCGACATTTCAGAAAAGGTTCTGTGGTGGGAAATCTCCGCCTTTGCACACGACATGACTTCATCCACGATCAGTTACGGCACATTCCCCGATCAGAAACGACGCTACATCACTCTCGAGACGATTCAGGAAACTCAGCAGGAGTTCTGGACGCGACATGAGAAACAGGCCGTCGGCATCGGAGCTGCTACAAAGATGTCGCTGGATGCCATGGTGCGGATCGTGACAGAGAACAAGTGGAAGACCGCATCGGGACGCGAAATCTCCATCGGTGCCATCATTATCGACCTTGGTTATGAACCGAGCCGGCAGAACGTTTATGATCTGGCGAAACGCCCGGAGCTGAAAACGTTGGTCTTCCCGTCCAAAGGTATGGGGACAACACCGGACCGTCCGCACGGCTGGAGCCCAGCCACGAAGCCAAAGCCCGGAGAGAAACGAGGGCACCACTGGCGAATCACTCCAATGGACGAGGGTCGCCAACTGCAGATTGAGACGAACGCATGGAAGACGATCGCTGCGGAATGCTTTGCCACGCCGATCGGTGATCCGGGTGCCGCCACCGTCTTTCGGACCGACAAAGTTTCCACCCACGAAATGTGGGCAGATCAGATCTGCATAGAAGTCCCCGACAAACGCAGCAGCGAGAAGACAGGAATCACGATGGTTGTGTGGGATAACCCCGGACATCCGGACAACCACTTCTGGGACTGCAAAGTAATGTCATTCGTCGGTGCGTCAATGCTC
>JAPLOA010000058.1 GCA_026400835.1 Planctomycetales bacterium
GCCGCGAAAAGCGGCAGACAGATGCCAATCAGAACGATGACCGAAATCAGACCCCACGACACGCGAGGGCTTAACGCTGGTTTCGGTGCGCCGAGAACTCCCTGATCACGGCGTTTCCACCACAGAATCACACCGCTGACCGACAGCAGAACCAAACCCAGAGTCGTGAGTACTCCCAGAACCTGATTCGGCCAGCCAAACAAGGCACCTTCATGAGCCGCAATGCCGACTCCGACAGCGCGATCCACCCAGTGTCGATCTTTGAAGTCTTCTCGACTAACGATGCTACCGGTCTTCGGATTCAACTCGACGGTGACTCGACGAGGCCGATTGGCAGTATTCGATTTCGCACTCCACGTTTTCGATCGTCCGCCGGGTGCAGAGATGATGACAGGTGCGTCCAGCTTAAGCGGCACGACGTTGGCAACCATGATATCGATTGCCGAGTAATCAACCGGCGTGGCTGGCGACTTGCTGCCTTTCGCGCCATTGGAGTTTCCTCCGCTGCCGCCATGGTGACCATGTTCGCCGCCACCAGAATTTCCTGATCGACCACGTCCTGAGTTTCCGCTGCTGTTGGACCAATCCTGTTGGGCGACAGCTGTGCCGGTGACCTGTCGGACCTGCTTGAAATAGTCGCCCCAGAATTTGGCCCACGGCAAACCAGTCAGCAGCAGAAAGATGGCGCAGAAGGAGATCCACATGCCGACAACACTATGAATATCTC
This sequence comes from Planctomycetales bacterium, assembly GCA_026400835.1. Lineage (GTDB taxonomy): Bacteria > Planctomycetota > Planctomycetia > Planctomycetales > Planctomycetaceae > SXXK01. The sequence continues at coordinate 728 of JAPLOA010000058.1, forward strand.
GCCAGAACATCCGTGAGCCGCTGAACAAACGCGGATAGAGGACGCCTCCCAGGCCTTTCACATTTCGCGGCCACCATAGAAAAAGTCCGGTGATCAAAAGCACGATCGTCCAGCAGGCCGCCAGCTCGACAAGATTCGATCCGCGATCTCCCATCAGGAGTTCTCCATGCAGCCGAAAGATCCAGCGCATGAAACGTTCGTTCTCATTAACCGTCTGCAGAACCTGCAATGTTTCCGGATGGACGTAGGCTCGAATAGATGCGTCTTCGTGCTTCACAACGACGCGAGCCGACGACGTGGAAGACTCCGGCAATTCATAACTGCTGAACGTTGAACCCGGCAGTGATGCAATCGCTGCTGCGATTTGTTCTGACGCAGGCTTGGCGGGACCGGACAACTGCAGATTGTCATAGTGTCGATCGTTCCATGCTTCGATCTGCGGCTTGAACAGATAAATTAAGCCACTGATCGAGAGCACAATCACGAACGGAATACAGAGCAATCCGGCATAAAAGTGCCAGCGCCAGACAGCTCGATAATCAGGCCATGATTTTTCGGACATGGAACACCTGAAGGAGTTGGCAGTTGAGAGGCTGGAAGTGGTGCAAAGGCCGTTGAACCAACGGGGTGAACCCGGTGGCGGAAGGGAGTGTTGGCGACTCCTGAGCAAACTAAAACTCGCCCTGGATTTCGCCGCCGTTACGGCTGTGCATACCGCGGTGCAGCATGGCGTCGATGTTGTCGCTGAGGAATCTTACGGAACCATCGCCGAGCAGAACCTGAGCACCGCCGGTATGAAAGCTGCGTGGCCCGAAGAAGCCCGTGAAGTGCACAACAACATCCGGGATCCTGCTGTTCGGCGTGTTGTAGCCGTTGGTCAAAGTGCTGACGGCTCCGGAATGAGCCCACGACACACCACGACCTCGCAACGCCGCACTGGACGCTCCACGCCAACTGGTCATCGTTGGCGAGATGGCAGCAATGTTCGGATTGTTGATCACTCCGCCGGGACCATTGCTCCAGGCTCCACCGCTTGCTGCAAGTCCCTGCACGGCCTGAAGACTGGCACTGACGCCGGACGAGCCGTTGAGTGTGGCCTGGTAGTTGAACTTCGGCAATGCGCCTGCGGCCATGGTAAAGTCAGCTCCGACGCTGCGAATCGCTTCGCTCATCACAACGGTGTTCGAAGTTCCGTCGGTGATATCTCGAATCTTTGCATTGGAGTTCTCGTAAACAATGCCGTCTGTTGGCCAACGAAGGTCATAATTGGCGTTCATTCCGCTGCCGTAGCTGATCATGTAATTGAGACCGGCATAGATCGCTCCGCCAGCACCGGTATTCTGAGTAGGGGCCGGATCGCTGGGGCACAACATGACTTGAAGTGGTGTCGCAAAGGCAGCCGCAAACTGAGGATTCGGTACCAGATTGTTGAAAGGACCACTGAATCCGTACTGCGTGAAATCAAGCATGTTCTGCAGATTAGCCTGTTCCATGTACGGCAGCAGGCGAGCTTGCGGAGAAAATCCCTGAGTGTTCGGGAGATAATTCTGGGCATTCGTCATTGGGTAAACACCGAACGAGCCTTCGTAGTTGTGCAGGGCGAGGCCGAACTGCTTGAGGTTGTTCTTGCATTGAGTTCGGCGAGCCGCCTCGCGGGCCTGTTGAACAGCCGGAAGCAGCAGCGCGATAAGAATGGCGATAATGGCAATGACAACGAGTAACTCAATCAGCGTAAATCCGCGAGATTGAATGCGGGAA
>JAPLOA010000028.1 GCA_026400835.1 Planctomycetales bacterium
CTCAGGTAACGACACGCTGACGGGCAACTCACTGGCGAATACGTTGACGGGCAATGCGGGTAATGACCAGCTAACCGGTGGCGACGGTAATGATTCTCTGTTTGGCGGATCGGGCGACGATACCTATGAGTTTGCGACCGCAACGACATCGGAAGCGGACACGGTGACAGAGGCGGCCAATGCGGGCACCGATACGCTTTCGTTCAGCTCGCTAACCACAGATGTGATGCTTGGGCTTGAGACATCGCTTGTGCAGACGGTGCATACGAATCGAACGCTGAAGTTGAATGCTGCCAGTGTGGTTGAGAATATCGTTGGTGGCTCCGGTAACGATACGCTTTCGGGCAACTCATTGGCGAACACGCTGACTGGGAATGCCGGTAACGACAGGCTGACCGGTGGCAGCGGTAATGATTCTCTGGTTGGCGGATCGGGCGATGACACCTATGTGTTTGGCACCGCAGCGACAGCGGAAGCGGACACAGTCGCTGAAGCTCCGAGCGGAGGCACGGATACACTTTCGTTCAGCACTCTGACGACGGATGTGATGCTCAGTCTCGAGACATCGATTGTCCAGACAGTGCATTCGAATCGGTCGCTGAAATTGAATGCTGGCAGTGTGGTTGAAGATATCGTCGGTGGCTCGGGCCACGACACGCTGACGGGTAACTTGCTGGCGAATACGCTGACGGGCAATGCGGGTAATGACCGGCTGACCGGTGGCGGTGGTAGTGATTCTCTGTTTGGCGGATCGGGCGACGATACTTATGTGTTTGCGACCGCCACCGCATCGGAAGCGGACACTGTGGCTGAAGCTCCGAGCGGAGGCACGGATACACTTTCGTTCAGCACTCTGACGACGGATATCGTCCTGAATCTGGGGACGGCAGTTGTTCAGACGGTGCATGCGAATCGCACGTTGACGTTGAATTCGGCCAGTGTATTGGAAAACATTGTTGGCGGTTCTGGCCATGACACGCTGACCGGCAACGCGCAGGCTAATATCCTCGTCGGTAACTCGGGTGGCGATACCCTGAACGGCAGTGGAGGTCGTGACATTGTGATTGGTGGCCTTGGGCTTGATACGCTCAACGGCGGAAACGAGGAAGATATTTTGATCGCCGGCCGCACCACGAGTGATTCCAGTCTCACAGGTCTTGCTGCACTTGGGACGGTGTGGACTTCGGCCGACCCTTATGCGACTCGCGTCAACGGTCTGCGAGCAGGCGTGGGCAGTCCGTCGGTGTCATTGAAAGCAAAGGTCAATGTCCTGAACGACGTTGGAGAAGATGATCTGTTGATTGGTGGCGCGGACTCTGACTGGTACTTCCGAGCCCTCGATGATCTCATCACTGGCCTGTTCGCTGGTGAATTCGTCGACGTGCTGTGACTGAGCGCGACGGGCGAGCGGCAGGGCGTGCGTCCTCCTTGTCCGTCCGCCCCTGTCTGTTTTCAGGCCCCTGTCTGTTTTCAGTGGGACGGCAAATCGCAAAGATTCGCGGAAAGCCTGCCTCAACCGCCCGCCAACCTGTTATGAGATCGGAGCGTAAAATCGTCGCCAGTGCTTCAAACCATCTTTCGGCGCTGGCTACTGCGATCAGGAGTACCGAGACTCAATCCAGTAAACCCTCAAGTTCCTGCCTGAGGCGAGCCAGAACTCGAGACTTGGCAAGATAAACGGAATTGACTGGTAACTGCAATCGCTCCGCAACGACCGCCGCTTTCTGATCCTCCATCACCTGCATCCAGAAAGCCTCCCACGTCGCCTCGTTGAACTCGCACTTCAGCAGTTCAAGTGCCCTGTTGACGACAACACCGCGATACTCGGATTCGACAAACAAATCCGCATCATCAGCGATGATCATCGCGGCCATTGCTTCATATTCCCCCGGCAAGGATTTTGGGTGGCGGCGTCGATAAAAATCCATCGTCCGGTTCAGAGTGATGGTCTTGAGCCACGAACGGAATTTTCTGTCCGGGTTGTAGTCAAACTCCGGAAGCTTCACGACAAGCGTTGAAAGAACATCCTGCACGATATCAGACGCATCTTCAGTGTTAAGCCCTTTGCCACGCGCCCAGCAGAAAATCAGTGGTGCGTACAGACAAACAAACCGCTCCCACGCAGAGTCTGAGTTATGTTCGCGAATGCATTTCAGAAGGTTGATAGATGTCGAATGCATTTGAGGCGTCAATCTAAGATCGATTCCCGAGGCGAATGACAAATTCCCCCGACTCGTACTATCACTTTCGCGAAACCTCGCTCGAAATTCAAGCGATTCGAGATCTTGAAATGCGGAGCGGAATGGCAAAAGAAAGAAGTTCCTGAGGGTATCCTTTTGCGTCTTTGATGCTCAAGAGAACCCCGGAAAAACCGGGGTTGTTGCTTTCCCCACCCATCGACTTTGCGTTCCCTGAAGTAGGAAAACATCGCATTTGTGGGGGGAACAAAAAAAGCTCCGCAGCTATCTGCTGAAGAGCTTTTGATTCTAAAGTCTTTGCTGGCAAAGCTTTAAGTTAATGCACCCGGTAGGGCTCGAACCTACAACCTTCGGTTCCGAAGGTCTGACATTGAACGATACCGGATGCGACGAAAACTGTTGCAGTTTAATGAGTTATGTCAGTGCGAGTCAGTGTCTGCTCGAAAGGACGTGAGTAGAATTTTACTGGGCTTTTCAGAGATTTGAAGCGTGATCTCTGACATCTCTGACAGGTTTCTGAAAGTCATGACGACTGAAGAACAATGGACCTCCACTCGATGCATTTACCTCCCCAAGGACACCGTTTTGATTTCTGACAATGTCTGACAGACAATAAAGAGCACACCTTGCGACTGCCTCTTCATATCAACTCCATAGAGTCATCAATTCAGTTCGAACTGAAATTCCGAATCGTCCGATCACCGATGCCGGTTTTCGTCGAAATGATTTTCGAATTGAACCCGAAATGCCGGGCTGATCTTTTTCATTTTAATATTTGAGCAGACGTCGTCGCCGCGTATTTTTCGAAGCTGCATTTCCCGGCATCGAAGGAGACGAGTGAGAAATTCAAGGTTGTCCATTTATCTCGTTACACGATGAATTCAGAAAAAGAATCTCGCGTTTCATGTCGTACGGGCCTGTTTGTCTGGAAATCAATTCGGGCGAAAAGGCCCGTACGATCGACGGGGAATAGTGGGCTTTTAGGCATTCCTGACAGCGTGAGCCGTTCCCCCACTGAAATCTAACGAACGTGGATGAAGCTTGTCTGGCCGGAAACGAGGAATCAAATCCTCCGAATGCAATGCATTTACGAGGTTTTCAATTTCACTCGTTTCCGTTCCAACAACAGAATTCAATTGTGGCGAATTACGAATTCAAGCCGCCATTTTCACGCAGCCATGCAGCCAAAGCGCGTTCGACAATTTCCTGCTGGCTGAAGAATTCAGCGGCGGCGAGCTGGCGTTCGAGTGAGGCGCGTTTGAGGGCTCCGGCGATCTCTGGGCGCAATCGAACTGTGATGGGTATCAGGCCGACTGGTTGAAACGATGCCGATACGACCGTCTGTGATTTTGCACCCTCTGGGGACGCTTGTGCCGATTTGATTTCCTGTGTGACAAAAGCACGAACGGCAACGGGGTCGGCGTTGGGGACGGACTTTATTGCTGTCGAGAGTGATCTTCGTTCTGCCATATGCTTTGACTTGCCTCCTTGTTGTTTACGGATTTTCGTTTGCTCTGATCGATAAGTGCTGATTGAAGCTGGCAATCTCAGGAAACAATTCCTGAAAGAGATGTTCGATTTCTTCGGCGGCTCCGCGTGCGGCGTAGCCCATGTTCCAGACAAAAGTGCCCTGCCCCGGCGCATCCGCGTATGCTTGACGAAGTGTCACGGCGGTTTCAGCGATTTTTAGTCCGAGTCCTCCGGCAGCTTCTCGCATGTCGCGAGTGAGTCGATAAGGACAACACGCTGACGTTCGATGATGGAGCGGGCAGGTCTCGGTAAAGTTGGCCTTATCAGCCAGTCTAAGAGATGAAAGGATCGCTTCCTTTCCTGTCTGCCGCTCTTCGAGCTGGGTACGCCGCGAGGTGTTCGCCCAGTTCAAAGGAGGCTCGTTGGCCTAAAACCGATTGTGCGACTCACTCAGTTTGTGAGCCGTACATATATCGGAGTAATCCCAGCGTTCTATCCTATACATGCATCCCGACGAAACGACTCGGGATTTGTTCTTTTCATTTTGAATTCGGGCGAGGCGGACATGCTCAGTAGTCTGGCGTCGATATCGACGCCATTGACTCTGAGTCGTCCTGAACGAAGCGGGTGTGGCAATGGATTGCCAAATCCCGTCACGGGGGCTCATGGGCTTGCTGTCATGGCGAGTTCGTTCAACCGTGCTGACGTGGGGAGCTGTGAGTCTGGCGACAGACCACACCGGGGCTGACAACCTCGGGGATCGGATTAAACGTCCGACCGTGAATAGCTCAACTATGAAAGGCCCAACCTCAACAGGTATGGGAGGGCTTGTCAGTGAATTTGCTGGGAGACGGTGCCAAACCGTGGAAAGCCGTTCTGAGTTCTGACGGATTGTCAGACGTGGTTACCCCAATCTTCTGTCTTCGTAGGGGGAAATCCGTTTCGCAGGTAACTGCGAACTCGGGAAACTGTGACAGGTCGGGAGACCTGAACACACCAGAACGGTCTGAAGGATAAAACCTTCCAACAACGTGAACCAGTGGATGAAGTTCAGGAACTAACGCCGGAGCCTCTGTGGTTGCCGGGGAGTAGCGATCTCGGTGCGTGGTCCTGTCGACCACGTGATTCAAACACCGCAGAGGGGGAGAGTGGTCTGAGTAGAATCTCGCGGGAGCGAGACGGTAGTTCGGTCGAAGGACCGAACATGCTGTTGCCGATGACTCGGCAACAGATGCGTGGCTGGCAGTCACGACCCGTTCACAGTGACCAGAGGGTGATGCCTCTGTGAGTGAAGACGAAAGGACTGAGGAGCAGTATCTGAAGATTCTGCTGTCTCGTGACATGGTCACGTTATTACGTGACCATTGAAAACGGCAGCAGTCGTCTTTGGGAAAAGCTCCATCATCGAACGTGTCGCACGTGGCTGGCTCTCCGTTGTGGGGGCCAGTCAATGCGTCAACCGTGGCAGGCAGCAAGTAGCAGTTTCAGGAGAATAGTCCGGGAGGAGTGATCTCTTGAAACGGCAGACTGATGGCGGATACCCGAGTTGCGTCCAAGGGACGCGACAGGGTGACGCCGTAGAGGTTGAACTCGGGTGCTATGTATTGTGCGGCTGCACCAAGGGAAGGCAGTGTGAAAGCACGGTCGCCCTCCGCAGTCGCCATTTCATGGCCATTCGTGTGATTTGGTCTGGAGGCCTTTTGTAGGGGTCTCGATCAAAAGCGCGAAGCGAGTGCAAGGTTGCCGAACACGGTTTACGGCTTTGGAAGTTGAGCCCATCAACTTCCACTTTTTGAATGGAGACAACTCGAAGGAAACAACATGGCGTATCGTTGCGAAGCACAATCTCCCCAAGCGGTCGTTCAACTGATCGCCGCCAGCTATCTGCGTCACGGTTTCTACTGGTACGTGACTGGTTCCATACCGGCGGGCAAAGATCCCGCTGTGGTTGATCGGAAACTGATCGCGAAGTACGGCATCGACGTGAGTGAATGGGAACGCAGACACCGCAAGCATCGAGGCGTCGCGAACGCTCACTACGTCCGATACCAACAATGGTTCATCCTGCTGGTCAGTGAAGGGCATCATGCTCTGAAGCAACCGACCGGGAAAGGTGGCGAGGGTGAACATCTACGCGATTGTCGCCGCACACCAATCCGATTCAATGGTTATTCGATTTCCTATCGCCGAGCCGGAGTTACTCCGTCCGGCGGACCAACAGTGAAGTGGCATGCCCATGTCCGCATCGACGACAACACTTATCGCATGCTCAAGAGTCGCTTCGTGGATCTGGCAACTCACCGCACCGCCGACACCCTCGGCTACGAATTTGGCCGCATCCCATTCGCTCGGTACGCACCAATCCGTCGTCAGCTATTGAACATCCTGCGAGCTGTCAATGAACGCCGAAAACAGCACAGCTTCGAGTTGCTGCCGCACAGCGTCCTGAAACTCAAGCGAACGCCGGTGCCGGTGTATGTGCGACCGGAACCGGGAGATCAACAGAGTACAGCAATGGCGGAGGCCACCTGATTCATGACTGCCTTACCGTATTTTCTACTGGCACTTCCGATCGCGGACCTTGCCATGTCAACCCCTGACGCCGGCGATCTGATGCTGGCATTGTGGTTGCTGAGCATCACATGGAGGCTGGGCTGGCTCCGACGATGATAGCCATTAGCAACCGCTGTCTTCCTTCGCCCATTCCTCGCGGAGCTGAACTCGCCGAGGAGCGTTCATGCAAAGCAATCGCACGGTTGCACGCCCCTTTGGTGTGAGCCCCACAACAATTCCTTCGTCAAGTTCGAAGTGTTCTGCCCAAACATCAATTCTCGGATGAAACAAATGCACGACGGTGTTTGATACGGAGACTACGCTCGAAAGATTTGGACCTTTGAATGCGTTGCATCGGTCACAGGCAAGGGCTAGGTTGTCGAGGCTGTCATCGACACGATGCTGCTGAGCGATTACGTGTTCCACATGGAAGGGAACAAACGGCGTTGCGGCTTCAGGAATTCCGCAGTATTCGCACCTCCATTCAGCTCGCTCGCGTACAATCGTTCGGGTGGTCGCGTCCACGACTATCGCGAAAGCTTTGAAAGAACCCGACGTGCTTTCGACTGAAGAATGGAAATCACATCAACGGCCTCCACGAATTCCCGATACTCGGCTTCTTCCTCAGCTGTCATCGTTCCCTGGTTTGCCTTACCGCGAAGGATCTCGATGTGCGACAGCAATTCATCATCAGCCCGCAATCCAACCAGCTTGTGGGCGAATTCGGGACTCATGGCTTCAGTAACGGGTTGCAGCATTCGGTCGAGATAGTTAGTGGTGCTCCACCCCCCGACCACCCGAAGTTCACTGGATCGTCATCGTCGCTGGCGGCGGCAACAGCTATGCGCAGGTTCCAGTCAGGGCTGGGTGAAACGGCTCGCGCAGTGTTCGACGAAGACATAGCGGAAGCGACGCAGTGGCTGGATGCCGGCAGAAGTGCGGCACTTGCGGAAGGCGAGCCCGGCCTGCAGCGTCAGATCGCAGAAACAATGAAACAGCTTCGGTCTCCAACGAAGCGCGCGTCTGGCTTCTCTTGCTGCGTACGTCGCAGATCACAGTCATCATATGCACAAAGCCGCTCGCCTTGGGGAAGGCCGCTCGATCGGCAGCGGCCAAGATCGAAGGAGGCGGCAAAAACCTGATCGGCCGCCGCCTGAAACAAACGGGAGCCCGATGGAAAGTTCGCCGTGTCAACCGTACGGCGGGGCTTTCCACCATCATGTACAGCGATCTCTAGAAAACCTACTGGGACGCCGCATAGACCATTCTACCGAAATCCGCGACCCGTACCCCTAGCGACCTGTGTCCCGCGTACTGCTGGACGCAGCAAACACAGGTAATACAATGCCGCCCCCACTGATCAGACTTGCAAATGTGAATTCTGAGGTTTCGAAATGATTCAAGCAACCACGTTGGTAAACACGGAAGTCATTAAGAGTTCGTCGAATGATTTTTGGAGTTCAATCGGCCTTTCTCCTGCCACACTGAAAAAAGGCCGGAGCACTTCCGAGATTCGTGCCGCCGCAAAGAAAAAACTGACAGCAATTGGCCGGCCTCAAATGGTAGGGCTATTTGCCTTTTGGAAGCTTTCCTCCCCAGCCAATGTTGGTCCCGAACAACTGGCGGAACAGATGCTCGGATTCAGCAATCTGGAAAGCATCACCTGCCTCGTCGAATTTCAGAAGCGAAAATCAGACTTTATCTCAAGGGCATTCAACCGTCTTGTCCCAAAAAGAAGGTTGGCAGGCGCATTTGAAACAATGGTCGCAAATCTCAAGCCTTTGGCGCAACTACTCATTTTATTCGAACAATCGCCGGATCATTTGAAAGAGGTTTTCTACTCGCATCTTTGGGAGTCGAAACGGACGCACACAGATTTCACTTCTGACAAGCTGCTGGCTTCAACTTTCCTCAAAACCATTCAGAGAAAGGAGAAGGAGTTAGCAACATCTCTATCGCGATGCTGGGGCCGCGATGTTCGTGTATTTGGTACTCAAAAGCTTAACAATGGATTGACTGAGGTGCTGCCGGTTTCAGGGACAGGTGAATCTCTTATTCTGAGCCACAGAAAGGACCTTGAAGATGGCTCGGAAGAAGACAGTATCGAAGTCAAGAGACACACGTCGGCGTTACACGGATGAGTTCAAGGAGGAGGCCGTGCAGATGATGCTGGATGGTCACACTGCGCCATCGGTCATGGAGCGGCTGGGTTTGCCGAACGTGAATATGTTATACCGCTGGAAGCAGGAGCGACTGACTCAAAGCGGACCAGTCGCCAGTTCGCTTGAAGCACGAGTGCGTGAACTGGAGAACGAGCTTCGTCGTGTCGAACGTGAGCGTGATGTGTTAAAAAAAGCGTTGGCTATTTTCGGCCGCAGCGAATAGCGGATGTCTATGCGGCCATCGAAGCAATCGCTTTCGAAGACGCAGCATCGCTGTCGGAGATCTGTGAATTCATGGAAGTGAATCGCACTGCGTTCTATGCATGGCGAGATTCTGAACCGACAGTTTTCGAGGAGCAGGATGCTGAACTGGCTCCCTTGATACGAATCATCTTTAAGAAACATCGTCGACGTTACGGTGCTCGAAGGATTGCGAGCGAGCTGAAAGACCATGGCCATCAATGCGGCACAAGAAAAGTCTCCAGAGTAATGAAAACACTGAGGTTGCGAGCGATTCAGCCAAAATCGTTTGTGCCGAAAACAACAAACAGCAGGCATCGACTTGGATACTCGCCGAACCTGTTGCTGGATGCGGCCGCACCGACTCGCGTCAATCAGATCTGGCTTGGCGACATCACCTACATCCCACTTGAAGGCGGACTGTTTTGTTATCTGGCTCTGCTGCTGGATCTTTATTCACGCAGAATTGTTGGCTGGTCATTGAAAGACGATATGACGGAATCGCTTGTGCTCTCATGCCTTCGAATGGCGATCAAAGAGCGGCAGCCAGCTGCGAGGCTGATCCATCACACGGACCGCGGCGGCCAGTATGCCGGCAATGAATACCGATCCGTAATGAAGCGATCAAAGATGCGCGACAGCATGAGTCGAGCCGACAACTGCTATGACAACGCCTTCATGGAAAGTGGCATCGGAACGATCAAGAACGAACTCGAGATGACCGAATACAAGACTATCAGAGATGCCGCGAAAGAGATCTCACCTTACGTCAGGTACTACAACTTCGAACGCAAACACTCAGCGATCGAATACCTCACTCCTGCTCAGTTTGAACAACTCACCCAACGCTCAAAATAAGAGAATGAGTTGTCCCTGAAACCGGCAGCACCTCAATCCGTGTGATTACAAGAATAGTGTTGTGACTAGTAGCATGGCTGCGGTTTCTATTCTGATACCCTGTTTCAATGCGAGGCAATGGGTGGCCGTGGCGGTCGAATCGGCACTCGGCCATACTTGCGATAGCGTCGAG
>JAPLOA010000027.1 GCA_026400835.1 Planctomycetales bacterium
GCGGCCACATGAACCGAAAACATGACAGCCACCCCGGGTGGCTGGTCCTCTGGAAAGGATGGACTAAACTTCAGGCCATGATCGACGGAGCAAGAACCCAAGAAGCCACCCGGAAATGTGCCTAAACCTAAGGCTTCAGCCCCGGGGACGATCGGCACACACAATCCAGAGCCGTGAAACGGCAAAAGCCACTGTCGCCGTTTCACGGCTTGAGGCACCCTCTTATCACCAACCCCGGGCCGAAGTTTTGAATTTGCGATGTTCAAGACTGGGGCAGATCCACGGCGCGAAAACTCAGGGGATTATCATAACCCGACACGTGAGCGAGGGATTTTTCCCAACACTGCGTCAAACGCAAAAGATCAATCCCTCGCTGACGCAGCGGGTTGGGATAGTCGCAAACGCGCAACTTCAAAAGGCCGAAGCTGGGGCCACACGCTTCCGCAGCTTTGCAGCGAAACACGGCTCCGCGTGCACATCCGATGTTTCAGACGCCTGGCCGCTCATTGGTGCGGCAAGTCATTCCTTGCGGAAGGACCATCTGATTTCGAAAATCGTTACGCGAAGAAAATCTCCATAGCCTCAGCCGATGCGTTGAGTGCTTGTGCCGAGATTCTGTATTCGATCGCGGAAGCGGGGTAGGAGTCTAGTCCCTCAAAACACACAAGATCTGCCATCGCCCGCAGGATTGACGACAAGCTCGAATAGTATCGCGAATCAATATCGCCATATTTGACAGTGAATCCCGTCCCACATTCGATAAAGGTCAGCATCAGCTCAATGGTGCCGGGAACTTTTTTGTCGCTTTGCGATATTCCCGGATCGCGCGCCGAGCTTCCGCTGGGCGGCACAGCCAACATAGGCTGCGTGGCGAAGCAACATGAATCTTCTAACGAACGTTGCATTCGGGCGCGAGACCACGAAAGCCCCTGAGCAGGCAATCGAGCGAGTGTACAACAGTGGTGAACATGTTCAGCTGCACTTGAAGAGAATTTTTCAACGAGACCCAGCCTCATCTTAGGAGCAAAGAGCCTGTGAGGCGGCTAGAATCCTGCTCCCCTTGACGCAGCTTTGTCTTTGGTTCAAAAGTCGAGAATTCAGAGATACTGAACGACGAGGCGACTTCTGGCGGCATGCGATAATTCTCTTTCCCTTAACCCCGGCGCAACGAATTATGAAATCCCACCCTTCACCCCTCATTTACTGCAAAAAAGTTGGTAAGTGCGGACGAGGTGTTTTTGCGAGGACGTCCATTAAGAAAGGGGCCGTGATTGAAGCATGCCCCATCATCGTCATCAGCAAGAAGGATTACAAAGATATTGCGAAGACTGTATTGGCCGGTTACGTCTTCTGTTGGGGAAAGGACGATTCATTGGCGGCTCTCGCCCTTGGCTTTGGCGGACTCTTTAACCACGCGACCTGCCCTAACGCTGCGTTCAAAAAACGACTCTCGACGGGAGAAATTGTATTTCGTGCTATCCAAGACATCAAAATGAACGAAGAGATTCGGATAGACTATGGCTATCCCAGCCCCGACGATTACGTGGGCTTCTAAGGCAGATTCACGCGACCAAAGTATCGGCCAAACAATCGAAGGCCCTCCTGAGCGATCCTGTGCGATCATTTCCAACGTGGAAGTCATTCGTGCGGTCGATCACTTCCAAAATGCGTGGAAGTCAAAAATTCACTTCCAACGGGTCGCAAGTGGTTGCGCAGATGACGTGGCCAGTGGAGTGTGGTGCCCATGGGCACCAAAACCACATCGGCAGAAACTGCTGATTCAGCCGTTTGAGCGGGTGTGGCCACACCAGCAACCATGTGTTTTCGTTCTTTCTCTGAACTATTTCAGAACACGAAAACCGCATAAAACATTGGAAACGCTGAAAAATCGTTTGCCTCATGACGTACGATGTGACCGGAGCGTCGAACGGCTGGATGCGAATTCGCGGCGGTCGGTCTCACCGAAGCGAGTTGCGTTGTCAAACCCTGAATCGTAGGTTGGACATTCTTGTCCGACTGCGGTTGTGGAGAATCAGGGCGGTCCGCCGCGTCCACGGTTAGGAATTGTGACGCTGAAACCTCGCGGCATT
>JAPLOA010000086.1 GCA_026400835.1 Planctomycetales bacterium
AAACCTTGAATCATTCTGTTCAATCCAACAAAGCTACAGCTCGATTCGTCTGATTCCCCCCGTCTTGAAATTCTTGACCGCTGAAACTCATTCAGATTGCCCCAGACGGTATTTCTTCACGGCCTCGGAGGGCCGACACAAGGGCGGATGTGTCAGCCCTTCAGGCCTGAATCACAGTGTCTTTTCCAGTCCGGTGGCTCACACCACCGGCAGAGGATGTGCCGGGCTTCCAGCCCTGACAACAATGCGCAATTTCAAAACTGACGTTTCGGGCCAGGATTAAGTCAACGGTCTGTTACGGCCTTGTCCCGCATAGCGAAAGTGTTTCGCCGATCTGCTCTGGAAGGATTGCGATCAATGAAGAGAACTCTGGCCGCGCGTCAGTTGTTAATAATTCTTGGCGTGGAGTTGATAACCCTGACGATAACCCCGCCTCCCGCACAGGCCGGAGATCGAATGGAGCTTCGGGTGGTCGACCGGGAAACTCGTCGAGGCATCCCGATGGCCGAACTCACGACGGTCGATGAGGTTGTTTACATCACCGATAGTGCCGGGCGTGTGGCCTTTGATGAGCCGGAACTCAACGGAGCCCTTGTGTTCTTCAAGGTGACTTCACCGGGATACCATGTGGCGAAAGATGGCTTTGGAATCGAAGGGGTCAGGCTGACGATTAAACCTGGCAGCAGTCATACCATCGAGATGTCTCGTTCGAATCTTGCGGAGCGGCTCTATCGCATTACCGGGCGCGATGTTTATCGAGATTCCGTGCGACTGGGGCATCCTGTACCGCTGGGAAGTTCACCCCCGCCGGAACATTCGAATCACAACGGCAAGGTTGTGGGGCAGGATTCCGTTCAGCCTGCGGTCTACCAAAACAAGCTTTATTGGTTCTGGGGCGACACGAATCAGCTTCAGTATCCGCTGGGACTTTATCGAACGGCCGGGGCGGTTTCTAAGTTACCTTCACGAGGCGGATTGGATCCATCCGACGGTGTTGATCTGCAATACTTCACCAAAGAAGACGGGTTTGCTCGAGCTATGGTGGAAGTACAAAACCCGGAAGGTGTCGTCTGGATCCACGGAGTGTGTGTGGTGCCGGATGACTCCGGGCAGGACACGATCGTCGCTCAGTATTCACGCCGTAAAGGACTTACTGACGCGCTGGAGCAGGGTCATGTTCGATGGAATGACAGTCGACAGATTTTTGAAGTGATTCAGTCGATCGACCTGAATAAATCGTGGCGAATGCTGCGTGATCATCCGATTCGCCATAAGGACGGATCGACGGACTATCTGCTGTTCGGAAATCCGTTTCCGGTCACGCGAGTCCCCGCGACACTGAGAGCAATTCAGGATCCGGATGCTTACGAATCTTACACCTGTCGTGAAGACGTTTCGGGGCCGACTGTGCTCGATGAGCAGCTTGCAGACAGTCGTCCGGTTCGAGATGCCGACGGGCAGCTTGTCTGGGCCTGGAAGAAGGCTCCGCCCGTGACTCAGCAGGATGAGCGACGTTGGGTGAAAAATGGCTTGATGACGATCAGGGAGGCTCACTATCTGCCTCGAGATGCAGACATGGAAGACCGCATTGTGCAGATGCATTCCGGTACCGTGCAATGGAATGCGTTTCGTAAACGCTGGGTCATGATCGCGATTGAGCACGCGTGGGATAAAAGCAGTCCGTCGTTTCTCGGGGAAGTGTTTTATTCTGAAGCCGAGTCAGCTCAGGGGCCTTACCTGAAGGCTGTTAAAGTGGCGACGCATCCCGGACAAAGCTTTTACAATCCCTGCCATCATATCTTCTTCGATCAGAATGATGGGCGGACGATCTTTTTTGAAGGCACATACTGCAATACGTTTACAACATCACCAGCCACACCGCGTTACAATTACAATCAGTTGATGTACCGCCTGGATCTGGGCCAGCAGCGACTGGCTGAAATCTTTCAGCCGTGAGTGTTTGTTATCTTAAGTTCGCTGCCACGAGTGTTTCGTGAGAGAGAATTTCGCAGGCCGGACCGAGCGCCAGCGAGCTCCGGTAATTCGGAAGCAACCTGTAACAAGCTGGAACTCGCTCCGCTCGGTCCGGCCTGCATTCATCACAGCATTGTTGACCGAGCACTAGTTTGAGTTACCTGCCACGAGTGTTTCGTGAGAGAGACCCGTTCGTGAAACACTGTTGTGTTCGGGTGAGTCTTTCTTCAGGTCTACAGTGTCTATGTCGTCCGGGTTGACCTGAGCAGCCTTGTGCCAGCCCGAGACGTGACCCACAATGGCACCACCGATCTCGAAGACGCCCGTGAATCCGAACAGACTTCCAAAGGCTCCGCCGACTGATGCACCGTAGTTTGGATACAGAATGGCCAGGCCTTCAAGTTGCTCTTCGTGGGTACCGTGAGTCTGCAGGTAATCCAGAGTCTCCTGAGTATTGATGGTTTCATGCCAGACCGAAACCACCGGCAAAGTATTGACGGTCGCATAGGTTCCCGGCAACTCGCGCTGCTTGATGTCTTTCGCATAAGCCGCCGCCTCCATGGCCAGAGCTGGAACGTCGGAGTAAACATAGACGCTGTTCGTGTAGGGGTTGTAGTTATCGATGCCGATGATTCGGCCGGGCAGCAACGTGTAACCAATAAGGCTCGCAGCACCGACGGTGTATCGCCAGCCTGGACTGATCCGATCGTTCTTTGTCAATCGCTTCCATTCATCGGCGGGTGCGTATTGATTAACTCGAACGCAAATTCCGTCCAGTTCATTCACCTTGGCGTACGTAGCGACTTCCGCCATCGTTTCTGGCTGAACCTGGTGACTGTCGACGCGTCGATCCCACAGGACGATTCGACGAGGAATCCCGACAATCCAGCCGATACTGTCGACAACCTTATTGGGATTTCCCTGCACGACTTCGATGCTTTGGGCAGAACGTTGATCGCCTGCGGTTGCCGTCGTAAGGACCGAACGGTCAACATCGCGAATACTCGCATGAAACGTCCGCGGACCGTTGATACATCCGCATCCAGTACACGACAGAATCATGGTGACAGCAAAGAAGGCAACCACGGCTGGTTGAGTTTTCATCGTAGAGGCTCCGAAGGGCGGAGGAGGCAGGTGGACTGAAGGTCCATTGTTCAGGAAGGTGCTGTGTATATCGAAACGCCCGGAACCAGGCTGCATGAATTCCACAACTGGCAATCCTCGCTTTCGCTCACTGGTTTGCGTGAATACCCCTGATCACCAGACCTGGCACCCACGCTTATTCTGAAACGGCGATTTCTGCCTGACACGGAGTTGATCCGGCAGCAACGTCCACAAGACAACTGACCTCCTGCGACAATCTCTCACGGCGAGCGGCAGGGCGTCAGCCCTCCGTGTCGATTGCATCGGCCAGTTGCACGATCCTCAGTTCGATATGGCCGGTCCCGTTTTATCGATCGAGCATGTCTCATGCACGGCAGCACAGAGGCCGTATTCTGTAACTCATTCTGCTGAGACAAGGTGGATCATAGCCAAGCCCATTTGATCCAATCAGGACGCTTGTTGCAGCAGATTATCAAGCGACGCGAGTTCCGCTGGCGATTGTCCGGGGACCTTTGACATGCACGAAAGGTCCGATGGTGCAGTCGTCACCGATCGTGACATTACTGTCAATGACTGTGAATGGACGGATGACAGTATCGCGGCCGATAGAGACACCAAAATCCACATGAGTCTGCGCGGGGTCTTCGAGAGTGACTCCGGACAACATCAACTGCATCTGGATCTGTTTCTGGATACTGGCGGAAACTTCCGACAACTGTAGTCGAGTATTAACGCCCAGAGCTTCCTCAATCGTCAGACTGCAGGTGGCGGCTACCTTGTGGCCCTGATCCATCAGTATTCGCGGGCAATCTGTCAGATAGTATTCGGACTGACTGTTATTCGGCTTAACGCTCTTCAGTGCTGACAACAGCAGAGGCGTATTGAACGCATAACAGCCGGTATTGATCTCTGTGATTTTTCGCTGTTCCGGCGATGCGTCTTTCTGTTCGACGATACGCTCGAATGCACCGGAGCTATCCCGGACAACTCGGCCCAGGCCATCGTTGTTGCGAGTATCCGCGGTGCCGATCACGCAAGCCGCGTTCTGCGAGGCCTGGCTGTCCAGCAGTGCCCTCAGAGAACCTCCCTGCAGCAGCGGAGTATCACCTGCCAGAATCAGCACGGAACCAGAATGTTCTGCCAGGTGCTTCTCGCACATCATGACGGCGTGGCCCGTTCCTTTTTGCTCCGTCTGCTCCGCGAACACAACATCGGGATGATGGGCGAGTGAAGATCGGACCAGATCAGCCTTGTGGCCTACGACAACAATCAGTCGCTCCGCACCCGCCGCACGAGCAGCATCGAGAACGTATTCGATCATCAGACGTCCGCAAACCGGATGCAGAACTTTCGGCACTTCGGACTTCATACGAGTGCTCTTGCCGGCGGCAAGAATCACAGCAACGGGAGCAGACATGAAGTGAACTCAAGAAGGGGAGAAGGGGAGAAGGGGAGCCTTTCCGCGGCTGACAGCCCCAACGCTGAAGGGAGATCAGAAGCGAAGTCCGATTTGGCCGATGAAACCGCTGCCGATTTCGTAGCCTGGTGTCGCGTTAGCAAACTTGACTTCGCGATTGAAGACCCAGCCACCTTCGATAAACCAGTTGTAGCTTCCGGCGTCCATCTTGAAGCCGCCGAGAACTCGGTAATCTTCGACTTCAAACTGAGTTTCTGACACAGCCCCACCGTTGAAGGAACTTTCGATTCCGTAGGCTTCGACGTGATATTCAGCTCGCACATACGCCCATTTAGCCCAGTACGCTTCGTTGCCAAGGAACACGCTGATACGTGCTTCGGGATACATGAGCTGCCATTCCCAGAAGTCATCACGATAAATCAAACCGGCCCAGGGAATGATGCGGTTGTCGACGCGATCCCAATACTGAGCACCCAGTCCCAGGGTCCAGTATTGATCCAGCTGGAAGAACATGATGCCGCGTCCATCAATCTGGAGGCCTTCCTTCCACGGATCTGCATTCAGGTCAGTGTTGATCGATGGAGTCACGCCCAGGCTGATACTGAACGGGCCGGCCTGAGGAGTTTCCAATTCGAAGTCGATACCGAACCGATAGAGATCGCGAGGCTGAACAACCTGTCCGCCTGGACCATCCCAGTTTCGGTACCCGAACTGATTCGTCCAGTTGAGCACCCAGCCAGGAAGAAACGGAGTTCCATAAGCCAGTTCGTAATCAACACCAAAGATTCCGACATCGCCAGAAGCCCCGGGGGCAGGACCGGTCACCGTTTGGCCAGGCATCCACGAAACATCCAGTCGATTCTGCCAGCCGAAGCGATAAGGCTGAGCTCCGTTTGCTCCGTAAGTTGTCATGCCCTGTGGCGGCACACCCTGAGTATAGCCTCCATACGGAGACTGCTGCATTCCATAGCCCGGTTGTCCGTAGGGCTGACCGTAACCTTGCTGCCCATAGCCCGGCTGAAGAAATGGATCGCTGATAACGGGCGGCGAAAACGCATTCCAGGTGGTGTCGTTTTGATAGATTGGCAGTGAAGGGTCCGGTGAGGCAATCACTGAACCATTGTTCGGCGGAATCGTACCGAGCGGAGTGGTTGTGGAATTGATCGAAGGGGCACCAGGTGAAGGAGCAGGTGCAGCACCCGGATCCTGCGGAATCGGCACGGCGGAATCACCGGCCTGAAATACCGTCATCGCAGTCATTGTCGGCTGATAAATACTGGCGCCGGCAAATTGCCCGCCCGCATATTGCCGTTGCTGTCCATAGAAGCCGCTCTGGCCGAGCGCCGCTGGCGAGCAGGCCAGCAACATCACCGCTACGACGATCGAAGTCAGTGTCTTATTCACAGAATCACCTGCCGAGAGAAAGGAGAGGCAAATCTCAGGTGGGTGGCCATGACGGCCGATTGATCAGGTCGCGAGCCCCGAGGACCGGGGTTTGAGAGAGGAGAGTAGTCGCGACTTGAGAGAGATTTCCGGATTCTGTGGATTCGGCAGATTACGTCAACACCAACTCTTCGTCTCCAGGCAGTTCTTACCGATCAGATCGCCCAATTGCATAGAATTGCAGCGAGCTTCGGCGTTTTCTGCCGCTTCCATTCATGTTACCCTGTCGCGACGTAAATCTGGTCTTCTGTTGGTCTTGAGATCTGTTATGCAGCCGGACGACAAGCTCTGCTATTGCTTCCATGTGACTCAGCGGAAGATTGTGAATTTTATCAGGCTGCATCAGCCACGAGTGCCCAGTGAAGTCAGCGAGTGCGGCGGGGCCGGTACTGGTTGCGGCTGGTGTGTTCCATTCCTGAAGAAGCTATTTGATGCCGGGAAAGCTCAGCGCGAAGCTGCGATTGAGATCAGTGCTGAAGAGTATGCTCGTGAACGAGCCGATTACGTCCGGGCGGGAAAAGGAAAACCTCCCGGTGCTCCCGCGTAGCCACTTCCAGTCTCGGAGCCTCGATTAGTCTCGCAGCCTCGATACGGGGGAAAACACCTCTGGAGTCGATTTTCGAAAACCGCTATAAGCCGGTCCTCTGGTACTCTGCCGGGCGGTATGCCTGCGGTGTGTTCAGGAGGGAGTAGTCTGAAAAGGGGTCTTCAGCAGGCATGGATGCCAGGCGAAAAACAACTTCGAAACTGCTCAATAGCGTCGAATTCCCTGCGATTTCGCAGATTGTCGTTTCATCGGAAGGAGTCCGATGGTGAGAATCGTCATCGCCATAATTGCTGTCACAGTTGTGTTCCCGTCAACAGTCGCAACGGCCCAGACCAAATCATCGGGGGCTCGCCCTCCGCAGGTTTCTCGAGGTCAGGCCCCGGCCAAAGCGCAATCAAAAACACCGGCGACCACTGCGCGACCGGTTAGTCGCACTCAGGACGCTGCCGAACCCAAACCTTCAAGTGACGGTCCACAAACCGTCGATGCTGGCGCGACCGTCGATACTGGCGCGGCTGTGATCCAGTTGAAGAATGATGTGCTCAATCAGCAAACGCCGGAAATGTCACCAGCATTGGTGAAGGAGCTGGATCGGATCCTTGAGTTCTGGTCTGCTTCCAGCGAAGACATTACTCGTTTGCAAGGCAAGCATTTTCGAATCGTTTATGACACGGCCTTCGAAGTGGAGAAACAGTCCGAAGGTGAGTTTGCCTATGAGAAGGCTGATAAAGGTCGACTGGATATCACGCCAGTCGACGTAACGCCGGAACTGGTGGCTGCTCGCGACCAGGAAGTGGCAAAAGCAAAAGCAGAAGGCCGTAAACCTTCAGTACGCGTCGGCAAGAATGGCAAGCAGTTTACTCTTGTGATGGAGCAACAGGAACGCTGGAGCTGTGACGGTCAACGCGTTTACAGCATGGACATTGAAAAGAAGGAAGCGATTGTCGCTCAGTTGCCCGCCGATATGCAGGGCAAGAATATCATGGACAGTCCGCTGCCGTTCCTGTTTGGAATGCCTCCGGAAAAGGCGAAGCATCGCTTTACGATCTTCTTTACGAATGGACAGTTCGACCCGAAGTCGGGGCGAGCAAAGTTGACGATCTATCCGCGACTGCCACAGGATGCGACAAACTGGCGGCAGGCCGATGTGATTCTGGACCTGAAAGAGTTTCTGCCGACGGCTGTGCAGTTGCTGGATCCCGCGGGAACGAAGATTACCGTCTACCGATTTAAGGACTTTAAGAAGAACGAGAAGGACTGGATTGGCAACTGGATCAACGCCGATGCAAAGACGCGATTTACTCCCGACCTTCGTGATTTTCAGGTGCAGGTCGTGGGAGAAGAACGGCCTGGTGAAATGGCTGAGAATGCCGCCAAGCCTCCGATCGGCGATGGTCCCGCAGCTCTGGTCAACGTCAGCGGCCTGAACCACAACGATGCGGTCAAACAGCTGCAACGCCAGGGGCTGCAACGAGTGAAGGGGAATCCCGCTGCGAACCAGATTGTGCTGGAACAGGGCCCTCCAGCAAAGAACCCGGATGAAGTTTTCACGGTGAAGTCACAGGATCCAGCTCCTGGAACCCCAGTGAAACCGGGAATGAAGGTCAAACTGACGATCTATACAGACCCGAATGCTGCCCAAAAGCAGTAACTTAACAGAGTCGATGAGCCAAAAAACGAAAACGCGGCAGAATGCGAAATGCACTGCCGCGTTCTTCTGTTTGAACTCATCACGGAAATTCTCTCAGCCCTGACGCTTCAACATACGCTTGATTCGACGGCGGCTGATTCCGCAGAGGTGCAGGCAGCAGCGAGTCACCTCTTTCCAGCCTCGAATGCTGTAGGGGAGATGCACGACGGAACGCAGGTACCAGTTTAGTGCCTTCCGGTTATCTTTCTCCGCGACAAACCAGGCCGATGTTTGCCAGACTCGAGCAATCGCTGTTTGTCGAACCAGCATTGATGTGTGGCGGGCACGCGGGGAGCAGAGAGCATTCTTCAGAACGCTTAATCGGTCGCGGCAGGTACGATCGTGGTTGCGAGAATTCGAGGTCGCTCGCCAGCGATAATGAGTCAGCGGAGCAGGCGTTCCGTGGAAACGGCATCCGGAGGCTGACATTCTGAGCCACAGATCCCAGTCGCAGGTTGTCCTCAGCGATTCGTCATAGCCGCCTGCCTGCAGAAACGCATCGCGTTTCATCAGGATGCTGGAATGAGTAATAAAGTTGTCGAGCAGGAGATGATCGAACACATCGCCGTTGTGACAGTTACCATCCGCGAATGTCGTGTGATCGACGCGGGATGAGTCTTCGAAATTCAGGGCTGCGGTATAGATCAGGTCGGCATCGCCGGAAACAGCCAGTTGGTGAGCCAGCTTTTCGGGGTGCCACAGATCATCCGCATCGATCATAGCGATCCAATGACCGCGAGAGATCTTTGCGGCCGCGTTACGAGCAGCAGCGTGACCGCAATTCTGCTGACGAAGAACCGTCAGGCGATCGCCATAGGTTTCCAGAATTGCCAGAGTCGCATCCGTTGAACCATCGTCAACGATAATGAGTTCAAAATCATTTTCGGTCTGGGAGAATACGGAATCGATGGCTTCCTGAATGAACTGCTCACCGTTGTAGACCGGCATAATGATGCTGATCAACGGCCGTTCTGTCTGCGCAGGCACGGGTAGCGTGTCATTCATCGACAACGACATGCCGGTCGAGCGTTCTTCAAGTTGTAGTAAACCTGGGTGATTCATTCTTGTGGCCCGAGCAAAAAATGCTGAATTGCATCTGGCTTAATCGCGATCGCTGAGGTCTCAGCATTCCGCATCGTTTTGACCTTTCAGATTCCTGAGGAGAGGGCCAGGGATTCTTCGAGGTGCATCATGACCAGAATTCGCGAAAACAGTAAGGGGACCTCTGTTCCGAATTCACGATTGACCATCGCTTTTGCGAGACGCGGCAAAAGGAAACCTCGTCTAATGCAGGACTGCGAAGCGTTCCCCTGAATTGCCATCAAACTCATGCTTTTTGCGAACTTCCAGATCTTTGTTCGTTTCTCGGCCACAAAGCCGGTTGACGTAGACACATACTCGACCTGAGGCAGCTCGGGATAGAACTGATCGATCGCTTCACTGTGGAACAGTCGTCCCCGAAAGTAATCGAACGGCAGATTGATCAGCAGATCGAAGATCGCATGGCTCAGGTAAGGAGCCAGAATCTGAGTTTGTTGATTGAGCATTCCATAAGGACACAGGGCGAGTTCTCGACGAACACGGTTGTAAAAGAAGAACGGAGCTGCAGGATTCGGCAGGTCCGCATATTGATCCAGCTCACTCGAAAGGCGAGTCACCGCGAGATCTCGATTCCAACGTTCACGATAAGTCGGCGTGAGACTCTTTGTCAGATAGCCGTCGTCCGCCAGCAGCCAGCCGGACAATTCTGCCAGCTCGCGTTTACGAAACTGATCCAGCATCCGGTTGTCGTTGTAAACGCCGCAGGAAAAGATATCGCCGGCAATACCGTCCCACGATGCCGCAAACTTCTGTTCATCCAGCCATCGCGCGACGGGAACCATCTGAGCATGCTCATCCGCGCAGAAGCTGGTGAGCAGATCTTTCTGCATCTCGTCGGCGAATCGATCTTCCGATTGCTCAATAATCATGTGCGGCAGTTGCAACGCAGCCGTGATGCGTGATGCAATCTCTGCGTCGGCGCCTGGCCGGGGCGGTGCGGAACGAGCCGTCACGACCATGGACGGATTCCGCCCGGCTCGCACGAGCGCGTAAAGAATGTGGCGGGAGTCGCGTCCGGCTGAAAGAGGCACGCACATCCGTTCGGAGGCCGCCGGAACCATCGCTTCGACGACTTCCTGAAATCGAACGCCGTATTCATGTACGGCTTGTTCTCGGCTGAGCGTTGATACCGCCTCGGAGATCGGTGGTGCCAATGTTCGAATCGAGGGAGTTCCCTCCGACCATGTCAGTTCGCTTCCGGCAGGGAGCAGACGAACTGCCTTGAAAGGAGTGTCGTTGCCAATGTAGTAGCCCAGACGAATGAAGACCGCAACCGCTGCATCATCCAGGTCCGTCGCCGCGCCCGCTCGAATCAGTTCGAGAGCCGAAGTACTGACACCAAAACCGGATGGGAGTTGAGCGTAGTAGACTGGCAGAAAGCCAAACCGGTCGTTGCGGACAGTCAACTGGCGACCATCCCAATTCCATTCGGCCCAGACGCCTTCGCCTTCGCTGACTCCGGATCCGGAATAGCGATAACCCAATGAAGCCAACGATTTTCCGGTAACGGTGAATGAACCGGAGGGCTGCCGAGAAAGAATCAGAGTCGCCTGGCGGTCTGGATTGGGGTGCAGCATGGGTGGTCTCAGTTCCGGGGGGCGTTGACGCAGAACGTCTCTGGGGGACATGACAAGGTGTCCCAACTACATAGATAGGACCTGAACTGCGGTGCCTTGACTCTTTCTGCTGGTAGTTGCGGAATCGGAGGTTGCCAAAGATCATCACTCCGTCACAGACCGGAGTCAGGGATAAAAAACGCGAACGTGACGAGTCAAATCCCCCTGTCGATCTGATGGACACCGACTGCATGCTGAAACCGTGAGACGGTTCTCCGGCTG
Source organism: Planctomycetales bacterium (assembly GCA_026400835.1). Classification (GTDB taxonomy): domain Bacteria; phylum Planctomycetota; class Planctomycetia; order Planctomycetales; family Planctomycetaceae; genus SXXK01. The sequence goes on from JAPLOA010000086.1 coordinate 11,115, forward strand.
AAGGCGGGGTTTTGACCGAAACATAGAACGACCGAACGATTGAAGCCCGGCCATGTGACAGGGCTCATCGCGATTGATTTTTCGGTCCTTAAATTTTTCGGTCCAAACAACATCATCAAGTGCATGCTGGAACCGTGAGACGGTTTTCGGGCTGACGGTGGTTAGTTGACCGAAAGATTCGATGACCGAAAGATTGAAGCCCGGCCATGTGACAGGGCTTTCTGCGATTGGGGGGATTGCAGAAAACCTTCACACTGTGAATCATTCGATTTGCACCAAGTGTAGTCGCCAGACAACGACTGTTGAGCAAAGACAGCACTCCCGCACCTGAGCCAGAGATCAAGCAGGACAAAAGTAGGATTCTGGAGGACTTGTCGATTTTTGGCATCTCGAAAAACATCCTAAATGTCGCATATTGCCAGCGCGTCGTATTCGCCCGAGCATATTCTTCTTCACCAGCCGGACATCTGGTTCCTTTCGGGAAAGAAAACGACATTGGGAAGGGTTTGCCTTTGAGTCGTGGAATCCGGTATGGGTAACCTGTTTCTGTGGTGGCATGAGCCCGAGCGAATTGTCGAATCGGGTGGAGTCAAACAACTGAGAAGTCTGCGAACGGACGCGCGGCTCTCCGGATATTTCGGAGTTCTATCGTCATGCGTTTCAAAAGCGTTCTTGCAGCCATCGCTGCCGTCGTTTCATTCCCGAGCTTTGGGTTTGCGGGATTGTGTGGCGTTCCTTCTTACAATTGTTGTCCGACCGTCGCTTGTGCTCCGGCTTCGTGTTATACGACATGCCGCGTCGCGACTGAGACCTGTTACCGCACGGTCTGCGAAACAGTCTATGAGCCTCAGGAATACACCTCGACTCGCACTGTTTGCGAAAACGTTTTCGAAGATGTGCAGCAGACCTGCTATCGCACTGTGACTGAAACAGCTTACCGCGAAGAAGCGTATACAGTTTGTCGACCGGTCACCGAAACTGCTGTCCGTCAGGAAACATATTGCGTTCAGCGACCTGTTGTGGAAACGCTGTATCGCACCTGCAACTACACTGTTCAGCGTCCTGTCTGGGAAGAACAGGTTCGTGAGTGCCGCTACACAATTCAGCAGCCAGTCTGTGAAACTATTCAGCAGGAATGTCGCCAGACTGTCATGAAGTGCGTGACGGATACAATTCAGCAGGAACGCTGTTACACGGTGATGCGTCCTGAAACCCGCACTCGCTGCGTTCAGCGTAACGTTGGTCAGTGGGTGACACAGACTCAGTGCATTCCCGGCCCAAGGATTCCCCGAGTTGTCTGCGGCCCCTGTGGTCCTCAGGTCTGCATGACTCAGTGCCCGCCTCGCCAGGTCTGTCGACGCGTTTGGTGCCCTCAGGTTGTTCAGGAACAGGTTCCTTACACCGTGATGGTTCCTCAGGTTGTACGTCAGCAGTGCCCGGTTCAGGTCACTCGCTATGTTCCTGAAGTTGTCGTAAAGACGGTTCCGGTTCAGGTCACTCGTATGGTTGCGAAGGAAGTGGTTCAGAAGATTCCATACCGAGTATGCCGGATGGAGTGTGAGACGAAGACTCAGCAGATTCCTTATCAGGTCTGTAAGATGGTTTCAGAACAGAAAACTCGCGACATTCAGTATTCGGTTTGCAAGATGGTCAGCGAAACCTGTACTCGCAAAGTTCCTTACTGTGTGAATCGTCAGGTTCCTTACACGACGACTCGCCGAGTTTGCCGCCAGGTCACCAAAGAAGTTCCGGTCACATGTACTCGCATGGTGGCTCGTCAGGTGATGCGACAAGTTCCTTACACTCGATGCGTGCTGATTCCAGAAACGGTCTGCTGCACCTCAACCTGTGCTCCAGGGGCAGCAGGCGTTATGGGCAACTGCGGAACCGGCGACTGTGCCGGGACTCCGGTTGAAGCCGGCAAGCCAATCGCCCCTGTTGCTGATCCTGCTGCCAACTAGCTTTGGTAAAAACTCAATCATCTCCAAAGCCCGACTGCTTCCGCAGTGCGGGCTTTTTTTATTTCTACATGACCGATGTCCCTGGACAGTGGCTTAATCAGCCCTGAGTCTGCCACCGGGGCTGGTTTTGAGTTGCGCATTTGGCGACACTATCCGATCGAAACATGAAAAAATACAGAATTTCATCACAACCCAAAGCGTGAGTTTTGAAGTTGCGCGTTTCGGCGCTGAGGTTGTTCACTTGCGGAGAAACACTGGGATTTATCACAACCCGAAGCGTCAGCGAGGGATTCCCGGCAACCCTGCGTAAACCGCGAAACGCAATCCCTCGCTTACGCAGCGGGTTGGGATAGACACAAATGCGCAACTTCAAAACTCGTCAGCGAGGGATCTGCTGAGAAATTGGTAAAGCGTAAAACGCAGTCCCTCGCTAACGCGCCGGGTTAGGGTCGGCACAAACTCGCTACTTCAAAAAGCGTGAGCAAGGGATCTTTTTGGGTGGAACTGTTCGAGCGAAGAAATCGCAATCCCTCACTGAAATTTCGGGTTGGGATAGTAGCGAACTCGCAGCGTCAAAAAGGGGCTTTGCGGGCCTAATTGATCCTGACATAAGCGTCTGGTCGAGTTGGTGGTAACCTTCCATAGTCAATCATGTTGAAAGTCAGCAGGCAATTCACAGGTTGTTTCTTTGACGACAACAAGCCCGGAACCCATGCTCCGGGAGTCAGCACAAGTCGACGCTCCGGGCAGCATGCGCACACGCTCGCTGGATCACGGCCGACCTTTAGTCTCCGCCATTCCCATGCCAGCTTTTCGCTGAAGCATTGCCCGATGACAGCCCCCAGTTCAGTTGCCAACTGCACATTCGCCCCCTGCGTTGCCCCCTTCACCCTGCGGTGCTTTTCGATTTCCATCTCAACAACTTCAAGACGTTTTGTATGACTTGTCTTCGATGTGATTCCCAATCGCTTCGCGGCGGTTCTCGTAATTTGCTTTAGTTCGTCCATCTCGTCCATCGGCAGTGGACTGTCTTCAATCTTGTTTCGCTTACGCTTCTCAGTGACCGTGGGTGCTGTTTTCTCCCGGCATTTTGGGTCAAATGAAATATCCTTCACCAGACGTTTGAAAACTGGATGGTCGAGAAGAGTGCCAGACCGGGCGAGAAATCGAAAAATAATCGCAAACTGCCGGTTACGATAGATACGAATAATCTCTCCTTTTGACAGGGCAAATGAATCAGCCTCCCAATCATCCCCGAAGGCCCTGGGGTGCAACATACTGACATCGAAGAGAGGCCCGTCACGGATCTTGATTCGGCGACTCCTGCGATATCTTGTGTACCACTGGAGTCGTTCAGAAAAATCGTTGAGGCCTTTCGGAAGCCGATAGACTCGACTCGAAAGAGGTTGCGATCATTCCATGGTACATTCAGATCGCACACAAACGTCGCCCCACGAAACAAGGTGTACCTTTCCAAACGATATACGATAGCCGTCATAGATGACCGTCATCGAAGGTGAGACAGCCAGGGCTGAACCGCTTCGGCAATACTGCTCCGGTCAGATCAAAACTTTCCTGCATGAGATCTCCTCGAAAGTGCATCCTGTTCTCCATAACCGATCCAAAACAGCGTAATTCACCTCCACATAACCCTGCAAACATATGCGCTGCTATTCACTCTGGAAGCTACGACCATTGAGGCGGCTCAGCTTTTTTCGTTTGCCGTTCATGGGCGATAAATCGCCGAAACTCGCTGTCTCTCGGTCCGACATACGACGGACAACCCTTCAGCGAATGACTCGCGGAGGACTAGCCGGAGACCACAGATCAGGCAAGCGTACCGATCGCGTCTGCGACACGTTATACTGAGCTTGCGCTTTGATCAGTGACCGTTGCCTGGGCTCCCGTCGTCGCGCGCGATAGTGATGTCAACAGAACGAGAGCGCATGAACATAGGAACCCTCGCTTAACGGTGTCTGGAGCATCCGAACATCACGTTAAAACATCCTGCACAACATGACTCGGCTCAACGCCTGTCAGACGAAAATCAAGACCCTGAGCACGATAGGTGAATCGTTCGTGATCGATGCCCAGCAAGTGAAGGACGGTGGCATGGAGATCGTGCACATGCACAGGATTCTCAGCCGTGTTGAAACTGAAGTCGTCGGTCGTTCCATAACTGATGCCTGACTTAATGCCACCGCCGGCCATCCACATCGTGAAGCAGCGAGGATGATGATCTCGTCCAGCCTCGGGACTGTCCCACTGGCCCTGACCTGCGACTCCGCGTCCGAATTCACCACCCCAGATGACGAGCGTCTCATCGAGCATGCCGCGTCGCTTGAGATCCGTGATCAACGCGGCACTGGGCTGGTCGGTATCGCGACACCGCGCGGTACACCATGAGGTCAACCGGCTGTGATGATCCCAGTCCGGATGGAACAACTGGATAAAACGTACACCTCGCTCTGCCAGTCGTCGAGCAAGAATACAATTGGCGGCGTAACTGCCGGGGCGGCGCGAGTCGGGACCGTACAGTTCAAAGACTTCCTCCGGCTCATCGCTAAGGTCGGTCAATTCCGGCACGCTGGTTTGCATGCGATAAGCCATTTCGTACTGCTGGATTCGCGTGGTAATCTCCGGATCACCTGTTTCGGCCGACCGTTGTTGATTCAGTTGGCTCAACCCGTCCAGCATGCCACGGCGAAGATGCTTTGGTAAGCCATCCGGATCTCGTAGATAAAGAACAGGATCCTTCGAATTGCGAAGCTTCACGCCCTGATAGCTGGAAGGCAGAAATCCGCTGCCCCAATAATGGTCATACAAAGGCTGATCGCTGGGACGCTGCATCCTTGAGATCATCACCAGGTAATCAGGCAAGTCCTGATTCTCGCTGCCAAGTCCATAACTGACCCAGGCACCCATACTGGGACGACCAGGCAGATGATGGCCGGTCAGGAACTTTGTCATCGCTGGCGCATGATTGATTTGGTCAGAGTGCATCGACTTGATAAAGCATAAATCATCCGCGACGCGCTGCAGATGCGGTAACCATTCTCCGATCGTCGCACCGCTGGAACCACAGCGTGTGAACCTGACGCGTGTCGGCATGATCAGTTGCTTTTGATTGGCCGTCATTGTTGTGAAGCGCTGGCCTTGCCGCACCGAGTCGGGCAACTCCACTCCAGCCCATTTAATGAGATCAGGTTTTTGATCGAACAGTTCTAGTTGCGATGGCCCACCTGACTGAGTCAGAAAAATCACACGTTTGGCCTTCGGAGCCATGTGCGGCAGACTTGCCAGCCCACCAATCCCGCTGCCTGTCGACACATTATCGTTCGCCGACGTTCGCTCAGCCATTTGAGAAAGCGCGATGGCTCCAACAGACAGGCCGGTGCATTGTCCGAGGAAATAACGACGAGTCGAATCCAGTGCTGCGGCATCACTCATGTGTTATGGCCTCGTCAAGATTAAAGAGCAGACTGGCGACAATCGTATGCGCCGCCAGCTCCGGAGTGGGCAGCGAAGGATCAGGCTCGAACTGGCCTCGAGCAAGAAAGGTGACCGCGTCGTCAGGATGATTGCGATAATAATCCAGAGCCCGATCGCGTTCGCGAGTCAGGACGGTCAATTCTGCTTCGCGAAGTTCTCGAGACAGAACACGCAGCGACATTTCCTGCATCGGCTGAGGTTTTCCGAGCACCAGCGCTGCCAGTGCGCGGGATGCTTCGAGATAGTTTTCATCATTCAGCAACGTCAGCGCCTGTAGCGGCGTATTGGTGCGCGACGTGCGGACTTCACACGAACGACGTTGGGCCGAGTCGAAAAGAAAGGTCGGTGCGATGCTGCGTCGCCAGAAGGCATATAGAGTTCTTCGGTACTGCGATGATCCTTCGCTGGGTTCGTATGTAAAGCGGCCCATGAAGTTTTCTTCCCAGACACCGGTTGGCTGATAGGGTCTAACCAGTGGGCCTCCAATCGCTGGATGGAAAAGTTCAGACGCCCGCAACGCATTGTCCCGAAGCATCCATGCCGGCAGTCGGAAGCGAGCCCCACGGGCCAGAAGTCGATTCTCCGGATCTCTTGCCAGTAACAATTCCTCGACTTTTGAACTCTGGCGATAGGTCGAACTCATCACGATCAGCTTGAGCACGTGTTTCACATCCCAGCCGCTTTCGATGCACTCCACAGCGAGCCAGTCGATCAATTCCGGATGGGACGGTTGCTCACCCTGCAAGCCAAAGTCTTCGGTCGTCTTTACCAATCCTGTGCCGAAGCAGAGCTGCCACAAGTGGTTGACCAGCACGCGAGCCGTCAGTGGATTCTCAGAAGATGTGAGCCATCGCGCGAGATCTGCACGAGTTGGATTCTCCGTCGCCAGCGGAGCGATCGACGTCAAACCGCCTCGCAGCACCTTGTCTCCATGCTTATCCCAGACACCACGGACAAGGATGTGAGTATCACGTGGCTCCGGCTTTTCCGCGAGCACCATGACTTCGGTCTTCTTCGCAGCTTTCGCCTCGTTCAACTGTGCCACTGCGCGGTCAAGTGCACGTTTGCAGATTTGATACGCCTCATGATCCGTGAGGAACTGTTCAAACAATCTGGCTCTGAGTTTTTCATCAATCACTGAAGACTGAGAAAGTTGCTCCAAAGGTGCCGGCCCAATTTCGGTCACGGCTGGTCCACGCTGATCCGTGGCTGAAATGCGAAAGCGGCCCAGATTTGCATCGCCCAGTGTCGAACGCTGACGCAATTCGATAGTGAGTTCTTCATCGCTTGCCAGCACAAGCGGTTCTGCCAAAGCAAAGACTGCGTAATGCGGCCCAATCTCGGGCGCGCCCTTCGTTGTCCATCCGTTGCGAGGATCGTCGTCCAACAAGCCCTTTACATCCCCATAACCTCCATTGCCTGTTGGAATGAAGTCGGCCACAACACTCTTTACGAGGATGTCGCGGATCTGACTACTGCCTGTCTTCCGCACCTGCACTTTGACATCGGTCAGGATGAACTCTCCCGAACGCCCGCGTGAAAAAGCCGATCGAGTGTGCGAGTCATGTGGCATGACTTCAAGTCGCAAACCTGTGACTCGCGAAAGTTTGACCGGAGCAATCAGGCGATAGTCGTCCTGATTTGGATTGGGGCCGTCGGCCTGAATAATGGCGTCTTCTGACTGCGTCAGCAGAGTGCCTTCGCTGCTCTCCAGAGCTCCGAGCAGTGGAGTCCAGGCATTATAGCCCTGCTGAACGTCCTGCTTTCGCGCGGCAAGCCACTCTTCGAATGGCCCTGCGGCAGCAGTTCGCGCGGCGACTTCCGGCCCCTGACGACTGTCGACAAGTTGTTGTGCTTCCTGAATAGCTCGTTCCACATGTTTCGATTCGTATGTCAGGTAGGGCTTGGCACCTTTGCCGGCCTTGCCATCTTCGTCGATACTGTTAAAGAATGCCGTAAGCCCGTAATAGTCTGCCTGAGTGATCGGGTCGAACTTATGAGAATGGCACTGCGTGCAGCCCAGCGTCAATCCAAGCCAGACGCTGCCGGTCGTGTTGACTCGATCAAGCACATAGTCGACACGTGACTCTTCGGGATCTCGTCCACCTTCACCATTGGTCATGTGGTTTCGGTGGAAAGCGGTCGCCAGTTTTTGCTCGGCGGTCGCATTGGGTATCAGGTCACCGGCAAATTGTTCCAACGTAAACTGATCAAACTTCATGTTGGAATTGAACGCTTCAACAACCCAGTCGCGCCACGGCCAGTTCTCACGATTTGCGTCGGATTGAAAACCATCGGTGTCGGCGTAACGAGCCGCATCAAGCCACCACATGGCCATCCGCTCGCCAAAATGCGTGGACGCAAGCAGTCGGTCTACGGCCGCTTCGTAACTTGAGTCCGATCCATCGAAGGCATTCAGCTCTTCGATCGTGGGAGGAAGTCCTGTCAGATCAAACGACACTCGACGCAGGAGCGTATGACGTGCGGCTTGCGGTGCTGGTGTGAGCGATTCTTTTCGCAGTCGAGCCCAGACAAACTGGTCGATGGGTGATCGAAAAGGAAAATGAGCAGGACAATCGGTCTGAAGCTGCTTGTCGATTGTCACTGGTTCAGCACTGCGTTGCGGTTTCTCGTAAGCCCAGTGTTTGCCCCAGGCCGCCCCGGATTTGATCCAGGTCCTGAGAGTCTCAACCTGCGCGGGTTTCAGTCGCGGCTTGTGAGAAGACGGCGGAGGCATGAGCGTTTCGCTATCGTCGCTGACGACCCGTGCGATCAGTTCGCTGGAATCCGGCTCGCCCTCCGTAATCGCCTGAAGCGCTCCGTCGCGCAGGTCGAGCCGCAGTTCTGCTTTGCGATTACTTTCATCCGGTCCATGACAGGAGAAACAATTCTCCGAAAGTATTGGCAGCACTTCTCGACCAAAGAAAGCGGCATCCTCCGCGCGAAGGTCAGCAGCAACCGCGAAGACGATGATGAGTGTGGCGCTGTAAAATGCTCTGGCTCTCATCAGGTAACCCACGCTCCCCTGCTCGGAAGAAAATCTCCGGAAAAAATCGGCGATGTTTTCGGGAGCGGCCTGAGATGAAACGTCGTGACGACCTGTCTTCTTCGCGGCCTCATCAGCTTGGATTGTATGCGGTGTGTTCTTTGTCGAACAACGATCTCGACCAAAGTTTCAAGACGGGAACTGGTGTTGGCGATGATCATGGGCCGCCTGCTCAAACCGATGTGCGGTCAATCGCAACCAAACTTCACGATGTCTACTCCGGGAGCAATGACCGTTGAGGCGAATTAGTCTTTCTTTTGTTTGCAGAAAGAGGTTTCCCTTCGGCTGTTGACGGAGCACTGACTTTGGGTTCCGGAGCACCATCCAGTTTGTCGCCGATGGAGATGTTAGCCAGTCGCTGAGTTCCCATCGCGACGTATTCTTTGGATAACTCGCAGGCCAGAAACCGACGGTTCAGTTTCTTAGCGACAGCTATTGTTGTCGCACTCCCTGAGAATGGGTCGAGCACCACTTCGCCTTCATTCGAACAGACGCGAATAATGCGTCCCAGGAGTTGCTCGGGCATCTGACAGCCATGAAACCCGGCGCGCTCTTTGAAGGTTCCTGCCACGCGAGGAAAATACCACGTGTCCTCATCGGCGTTGAATCCTTCGGGGCAATCCTGTGGACGAAGAATCCACGTGTCGTCGGGAAGGCGACCCTTGCTCTCGGCTCGCTTATCGTTGTAAACCAACTGCCGCGCGGAGGGAACTCGGATATCATCGCCGTTGAAGGTGAAACAATCCGGGTGGCGAACAAAATGAAAGATGTGAGCATGCGATCGCGTGAACTTCATCTTGCAGTTTACTCCGAACGTGTAATACCACACCACCCAGCTGCGGCAGACGAAACCCAGTTTCTGAGCTTCAATCTTCAGTTCCGCTGCATACTCATCGCCAATCGCCAGCCAGAACGCCCCAACTGGACTTAGCACTCGATGAATCTGAGCCATCCATGCTCGGGACCATTCGATGTACTTTTCGCTGTCGAGTCGATCGTCATATTCGTCGTATTCGTAACCGATGTTGAATGGCGGATCCGCGAAAGCCAGATGCACACATCCATCCGGGATCTGAGACAGCGTCTGAACGCAGTCGCCCTGATGGATTTTTCCCAGCCACTCTTCCGGAATCGGAACGGTTGCTTCGGGAGTGGGAACGGATTTTTTCCGCGGGGCAGCCATGTAACAGTCATTCTAATTTCGGATAAGATCGGAAAAACACTCTCGTATTCGCGAGAAGCAGCGGTCGCGTTGCCCGGTCTTCTGGTGGTCAATCGCTCCGGATGGCATATCATGCAGCGAGAGCGGTCGATTGCGATGCATCCGGTCAGGATTTGCATGATATCTCGCTTTTGCCTCAATCCAAGTCAGTGTCGTCGGAGTCGATTTTCATGGGTTACCGCAACCTTCAGGAATGTGTTCGTGATCTGGAACGTCACGGGCATCTCATTCGTCTGAAGTGCGAAGTGAGTGCGAATCTGGAAGCGGCGGAGATTCATCGCCGAGTCTGTGAACGAGGTGGCCCGGCGATTCTGTTTGAGAACGTCGCGGGCTGTCGCTTTCCGATGGTCAGCAATCTGTTCGGAACCATTGAACGCGCGCGGTTTATTTTTCGCGATGCCATGAAAGGCGTGGAGACGCTTGTTCAACTCAAAAAGGATCCTGCGTGGTTGCTGAAACACCCGGGGCACATTCCCGCAGCCCTGCGAACTCTGATTTCCATGCGCTGTGCGACTCGCAGCAGTGGTCCGGTGATGGAATGCCGGACGACGCTGCAGGAGTTGCCTCAACTGAAGTGCTGGCCGAAAGATGGCGGAGCATTTGTCACTTTACCGGAAGTGTATTCTGAGCATCCGGATCGACCGGGCTACATTCATTCCAACCTTGGAATGTATCGAGTTCAGATCAGTGGCAATGAATATCAACCCAACAAGGAAGTCGGGCTGCATTATCAGATTCATCGCAGCATCGGGTTTCATCATGCGGCGGCTATTGCCAAAGGAAAGCCTCTGCGAGTCAACATCTTTGTCGGTGGCCCGCCATCAATGGCGGTGGCCGCCGTAATGCCACTGCCCGATGGCATCCCTGAAGTCGCCTTTGCCGGCGCACTGTCTCGTCATGCCGTGCGCATGGTACGACAGGGTGCCAACCCCATGATCTGTGCCGAAGCGGACTTCTGCATCAGCGGTACGATTGATCCTGACCGGCGATTGCCCGAGGGACCTTTTGGCGATCATCTGGGTTATTACAGCCTGACGCACGATTTCCCCGTGGTGAATGTGGATGCGGTTTATCATCGCCGTGATGCCATTTGGCCATTTACGGTGGTTGGTCGTCCGCCTCAGGAAGACACGATCTTTGGCGCATTGATTCATGATCTCACGGGGCCCGCGATTCCCGCAGTGCTTCCTGGAGTTCATGCGGTGCATGCCGTCGACGCCGCCGGAGTTCACCCTTTGCTGCTGGCGATCGGCAGCGAACGATACGTGCCGTATGCTTCAGAAAGACAACCTCAGGAGTTGCTGACTAATGCCAACGCAATTCTTGGGCAGGGACAATTGTCGCTCGCCAAGTATCTGCTGATCGTTGCGAAAGAAGATAATCCAAAGCTGGATATTCATGACATCGGAGATTTTCTGCAGCATCTTCTGCAGCGAGTCGACTGGACTCGCGACCTGCATTTTCAGACTCGCACTACGATCGATACGCTGGACTATACCGGCAGCGGATTTAATGCGGGTTCAAAACTGGTCATCGCGGCTGCGGGCAATGCGAAACGAACACTGGCGACAAATATTTCTTCAGATCTGAAATTGCCGGATGGGTTTTCGAAGCCTCATCTCTGCCTGCCGGGGATCATGGCCATTCAGGGACCAAAACATAACGGGAAGCCGTACGAGGATGATTGCCACGTCGAGCGGTTCTGTAAGGAACTCTCCGAGGCCAATACTTCGACTCTTGACGGCTGGCCATTAATCGTCGTTGTGGACGACAGCGAGTTCTGTGCGAGCACGCTGAATAATTTTCTGTGGATGACGTTTACGCGAAGCAATCCTGCGTCAGACGTTTACGGAATCCACTCATTCACGGAAGCGAAACATTGGGGCTGTCGCAGCTCGCTGGTCATCGATGCTCGAGTTAAACCGCATATGGCTCCGCCGTTGGAAACCGATCCTGAGATTACTCAGCGAGTCGACAAGTTGGCGGCTCCGGGCGGACCTTTGCACGGACTGATTTAGTGCTGTCGGAAATCACCGTGGGTTTGATTTTCCAGTGTGAGCCGCGGGGGGAGGTGGAGGAGAAACACGGCAGTAAGCTGCAAATTTAGCCGGATTCGTGAGAATTCGGAGGGGCCTGAACTCTCACGAGTTCAGCTATGGGTTGGTCTATGAACGTCCGCTGGAAGCTGCGAGCCTTGAGAAATGAATGCTGTTCAATGCCTCCGCCATGGGAACCGATCAAGCACTGAAACCGGGTTCTACCTGGATTGATTTCTACCCGGATTGATATCGACAGCCTGAAGAAACTTTGCAGGAGCTAAGCAGTCTGCTGTTGTTGGCGGTGCCGGTGAACAGCCTGCGAGTCAGCATTGTCACGCTTTGATTTTCAGCAGGCTGATGAATCTCCAGGGCTGGTGAAGACGAGAATCTGATTCGCAGGATTCGGACAGGTGATCAGAATGCTCTGGCAGAACTGATGGAGCGATATCGCGGACAGTTGCTGGCCACCGCTTCTCGCAAGATGATTGATCTGCTGAAACGCAGCGTCGAACCCGACGATGTGGTGCAGGAAGCGATTAGCTATTGCCTGAAAACATTTAGTGAGATCGACAGCAAAGCGCTGGATCCGATGCCGTGGGTACATCAGGTGCTCGAACGCAGGATCGTGGATGTTCATTGCCCGTATTCCCTCCGCCAGCCAGACATTTGCTCGCAATCCTCGCGAAGAACGATTGATGATCGTGATGTCGCAACTGACACAGGGCCAGCAGGACACCCTCCGCATGCGCTATGTGGAAAATCTGCCGTCCAAAGAAATCGCCGACAAGCTCGGTAAATCCGAGCGCAGTGATCCCGTCACCAGAGAGCTGAACATCCTCTCCAACATCGCGTTTTTCAACCAGATCAAAAGCCCGCCCGATCACCGAGGTTTTCGCTGCCAGAACTCAGTGATCGTTTCTGGAGACTCTTCGAGTTGTGATGGAAGATGGCCAAAGATCTCGGGGCCGATGGTTCCAATCACATCCAGTCGTACATGGGACGGGATTTCGGACGGGGTGAGAACCACAAGATCTTCAAATGTGGAGCGGCAATGGGTCCGGATTCGTTCGCGTTTTGAGTGTGGGACCACCAGGATCGGTGGCCGAGTCAAATTCAACGGCTTTTTCAGCTTGCGGATCTCGTCGAAAAATATCGTCAGGAGGCTTGAGTCGGATGTCTGGAGTTCTGGCTGATCAGGAAACACCTCCTGAGCCACTTCCTTTTCAACGACAAACACCGGCAGGCGTCCGCTATCGTCAAGATGCGGACCACAAATGATCAGCGGGATATCACTGCGTACACGTGAGATTAGCAGCGGCATTGATTCGCAGTGTTCAACATGTCGGCCGACAGATTCAAGGATCGGGAGAATATGTCTGATCACAACACCTTCCCCGACAAGTCCTCGCAGGACTTCGAACAAACTCCGCAGCGAAACCGGGTGAGGAATCAGATTCGCTAAGGTGATCGGATGGGATTCTCGCAATTCATCCACAGCCGCCGAAACGGCTTCGTAGGTCAGCAGTTCTTTGGCATGGCGTTTGACGTGATACTCCAGCATTGTTGCGATGACGCTCATCGCATCAACGACAGTGGAACCCATGTCGACAGCCTGCTGATGTTGATCGGGCTCAATCCAGGCCGCAGGCAGTCCATAGACGGGCTCGATGGTTTCAATGCCTCCCGGCGGCATGGTGGTTTTCTCCTGAACAATCGCCAGAATTTTTCCGGGGATGATGGTCCCCCGACCAACCTCAATACCGTGAATCAGGACGCGAAACTGATCCGAAGGGACACTTGAACTGGACTGAATGCGGAATGGCTGGAGTTGGAAGCCGAGCGTCTTCTCAAGATCGACTCGCGTCGCGGTGATGCGATCCTTGATTCGAAATTTCAGAAGTCGCTCGTTCGCCATCTGGAGCGCGTTGAGAACGGCTGAGCCGATTTCCAGACGGACAGTCTCAGAGTGGTCGGAGGCATGCTGAACGATAGTATCCAGCTCATGACCCTGCGCTGCCGTGGAGTTCTCGAGTCCATCCGATGAATCCTCACGACCGAGTGGTGCCACTGGATCTGGACGCATGATATCGCTGACCATAGTCACGGTGCTGATCAGATTTCGTTGAATAATGATTTCGGGCCATTGATTGCCGCGATCCTCCAGCAAGTCTTCAATCAACAGCCGGTCCGACCAGCCGCCGGCTTCGTGAGAATCCTGCAAAACGACACCCGTCATGCGAATACAGTCATCCGCGACTGCAGCCAGCGTTCCCAGGAGTCGTGCGTGATCCCAGGTCACGACGGAAACGGCACATCCCTGCATCTGCTGCAGAAAACCTCGGAAGTTCTGGCTCATGATCGGGCTCCATAAGTAACAAATGCTGCCGCGAGATGACTCGGGCCGCCCCTGTGAAACCTCGTATTTTATTCGCAGTTGACCGATTCAAAGCACAGGCGGGAAACGAAATCGATGACTGTTAATGAACGCCTCGCAGTCATTTTGAGACTTCAATGATAGCGGCCCGATTCAATGCTCAAGTCCAGATAGGCAGAATGGCCGGAAATTTGCCTATCTCACGCATGTTTCCCTAGGAGAATTTGCCTCCGCCAAGTTTACGGAGGAATCGAGGCCGGTCTTGACCGCCTTTCCGGATACGTAAACAATTCCGCGGTTTCGGCGATTCGGGCAAAGCGTGTTGGAGTAACCATGTTTTTGCGTCACCACAGCACTGAAATGTCCCTGGATTGACGTACATTGTTCACTCTGCGCGGGCAGGCGACGTGATCTAATACCCACGCCCGAATCAGAATCCTGACGAATTTGGCACCCCTGAGTGCATCGGAAATCTTATGACTGAGCCCGTTCCTTCCGACGAAAATCTGAAAAAAGTCCGTGAGCGGGTGATGCAGCTTGCTCGCGAGATTGAGCAGATGTCCGGTCAGGATCTTGCTCCTCCGTTGTTCTTTCAGGAGTTTCTTGTCCGCGTTGTGACCGCAATCGGTGCTCGCGCGGGAGCTGTTTGGCTGGTCGATGAATCGAATCGTCTGGGATTGACGGCGCAGGTGAATTTGGAACAAACCGGACTTCGCGAACGCCCCGGCGCGCTGGCGCTCAACGAAAAGCTGATCGTCGATGTTCTGCAGACGGGTGAAGCTCGCACGTTGACTCACGGTGGCGAAGCGCAGCTTCCGACCGAGCATGTTCTGGTGCTGTCGGCTCTGCACAAAGAGAAAAAGTGTGTCGGAGTTGTCGAGCTGTTTCAGCGGCCAGATGTTCCGATCAAGGCGCAATCCGGCTACATGCAGTTTCTGGAACAGATGTGTGGCTATGGGTCGAGATTTATCGAAGGCAAGCGTCGCAATCCTGGTGATCAGGCCGATCTGAAGAATCAGTTCTGGACCGACTTTGAGCAATTCTCACTACGAATTCAGCGATCGCTGGTGGAGCAGGAAGTCGCTGATGCAGCCGCCAGTGATGCTCGATCGCTGCTGGGGGCTGACCGCGTCAGCGTTGTGACTCGGAAAGGTCGCAGTGTGCGAGTTCGCGCGGTCAGTGGTCAGAGCAGCGTGAATCCTCGCGCGAATCTGATTGCAGCCATGAACAAATTGGCGTCGCGCGTCATCGATATGGGCGAAACGCTTACTTACACCGGCAAGGTGGACGGTCTCGCACCTCAGATTGAAGAACCGTTAGCTGCTTTTGTGCAGGAGAGCGGCTCGCGCATGGTCATGATGGTGCCGACTTTCGAAACCGAAGACATGGTTCGAAAGCAGGGCGAGGAAGCTGACCGCGATCGAAAGACGAAGCGCATCAAGGCCACGGGCTGTATCGTGATCGAACAGATTGCGGAATCGGAGCCGCTGCCGCAACTGGAACAGCGTGCAGAACTGATCGCCGATCACGTTGGTGCCGCCCTGTGGAATGCTCGCCAGCACGGGCGAATTTTCGGCCTTAGCATCTGGAAACAGATGGGTACCGCGCTGGAGTGGTTTAAAGGGCGAAAGCTCATGATCACCACGGCCGTGCTGGCCGCGATCGCGGTTGTGGCTGCGGCACTCTCACTGATCAAGCTGGATTATCCGGTGACCGCTGAAGGCAAGCTGATGCCGATTGAGCAGCACGCGGTCTTTGCCACATGGGATGGCGTGATTACCCATGATGGACTGAAGGTCAACGGCGACGAAGAAGTCAAAAAGGGCCAGATTCTGGTTGTGTTGGAGAATGACGAACTTGAAGGGCAGATCGAAGAAGCTAAGGCCTCCGTTCGAAAGTATGAACAGTTGGTAATTGGCAAGCGTGCCGAGATCGTGCAGTCGGAGCTGAATATCCCCAGGATGTCGGACGAAGAAAAACCTCAGAGCCTGGCGAACATTGAACGCATGCGAGTCGAACAGCGAGGGATTGAAGGAGATCTGGAGATCGCCAGACAGCAGGTACTGAATCTGGAGAATCGAAAGAAGGAGAAGCTGACGATTTAC
Source organism: Planctomycetales bacterium (assembly GCA_026400835.1). GTDB lineage: Bacteria > Planctomycetota > Planctomycetia > Planctomycetales > Planctomycetaceae > SXXK01. Next base: position 27,354 of record JAPLOA010000086.1, read on the forward strand.
GCTCAGGCTGATGGTCGCATTCCAAACTTCCAACTGCGACAGCTATTGGAAGATCGCCCGGTGCGACAGGGAGATCATCTGTTTGACATCATGAATGACAACGGAGCCTGGCAGATGGAACTTCTGTTGCAGGAGAAACGCATGGGCCACATTCTGCGTGCTCAGCGAGAAGCGACGGCGACGAATAAATCGATCGAACTTCCCGGACGATTCACGATGGCCACTCAGCCGGACGCGAAGTTTGAATGTCATCTGACAAAAGTGGCGACGCGGTCCACGACGGATACTGAACTTGGGACTGTGTTCGAACTGAATGCCGTCGCAAACGAAGGCCAGACACTTCCTGAAAAGCGTATCGGAGCGGAAGTGACCGTAAAGATTTATTGTGGTCAGAGCACTCTGTTCTATTGGTGCTTCGGAGATGTTGTCGACACCGCCCAGAAATGGCTCTGGCTTTGATCTGAGAAGCTCATGCTTGCCCGACGTCTTACCGCAGAAGGAATCGCTCAATTCGAGTCCTTCCTGAGCAGCCTGAAGGCGGAACCGTCGCTGGATGCTCCGATGGAACTGCTGACCGGCTCATCGACGTCGTCACCAATTGACGCCGAGGTGGATGCTGAGCCACGTGAGTTTCATTCGCGTCTGGAAGTGGCCGAGCATTTGCATCGCATCCTGCGAATGGATGCGACCAATCTGCGAACAGACGTCGGGTTCTGGGCATGGTTGTCGCTGTGCTGGTTCGAAACGCTGTGTCCGTCGAACCGTGGACGCTGGCAGCCCGGTGATCGCAGCCGCTGGATTGCAGACCTTGAGGATCCTCGAAAGTCCTGTCGCCATCTGCTGGCTGGCCCGTACCAGGTCTTTCGTGCCCATCGCGACGATCCGACTCGAGCGATGTCGTTATTGTGCGGATCCGTGCAGCAACAGGGACTGCTGGTCACGCTGATTGCTTCACGTCCATCGCTTGTGACATGCCAGGCCGTTGTTGGTGCAGCGACTCGGCTGTATTACGATTCCGGCAAAGGACGAAACCGAACGGGGCTTTCCGGAAAGGGTCCGGGCAGCCCGCGTCGTTTTGCAGATATTCTGAGCCAGTTGGATCTCACCTGGGATCTGCATTCGCTCAGCACAGAAGAGCTGCTGAGCTTGTTGCCTGCAGAGTTCGGCGAATTCCATCGCAAGTCATCGCCTCGCCAGAGACCACTGATCGAGTGACTGGTTAAGGATCAGTCCCAAATATACTTCCGGATGTTTCCATGCCTTGAAATCCGGCTTTGCGCGAACTGAATTGCGCGATCTCGCATAGCACTGTGGCCCTGCGGTTTTCGAACTCCGATGAAGCTTGCTGCGACTCAACGCAAAGCGGTTCAGGAAGGTAGCCGGTTGGTCAGCGGAGGGCAACCACCGGTTTCTGTCCTGCATTTGCGCTTGCACCCTGAAACGGGTGCCAGAACCGCGGTTTCTCTCAGCCCTTCAGGATGAATGTTCTTCCTGTTCAGTCACAGGCGGTACGCCGGTCGGCGACTGCCGGCTACTCTCTGACATCCTCTCAGGATTAATCGCATTGAGTTCTGTCCGGGACACTCGCGCACGTGATTTCGCGTTGAAAAAAATGCCCGGCTGCTTTCGCAACCGGGCATTCGTGGACATCGAATTTTGGCCGTTTGGACTGATTTATGTTAGTCCTTCAGCATTCTGCCTGTCCACTACTTTGACACAAAGCGGTACAAGCTACCGAATGGCGTCGTGAAGTAGACGTCGCCTTGTTCATCGGTACCGAAACTCATGACCGGCAGAACTTCTGCTTTGCCGTCGTCATCGCCGTCGAAGCCAGCGATAGAATAGTTCGCCTTGACCTTGCCGGCGGCTTCGTCATAGTCCAGAGCCCACAACAGGCCGCTCACGTAGTCGGCGTAGATGTACTTTCCGGCCAATTCAGGGACTCGAGTTCCTCGGTAAACATTACCACCGGTGATCGATTTTCCGACGGAGTGATGATACTCGTGGATCGGGTCGATCAGGTCTGTTCGATCGCCATCTTTTCCATCCGGACGGAACCAGTGCTTTCCTTCGCGCACGTTCCAGCCATAGTTGCCGCCGGCTTTCACGATGTTGATTTCTTCCCAGAGATTCTGACCGACGTCCGCGGCCCACAAGGATCCGGTTTTGCTGTCGAAAGACATGCGCCAGATATTGCGAACTCCGTAGGCGTAGATTTCTTCGCGAGCCGGAACCATGGCACCGCGAGGTCCCGCGGGAACCTGCTTGCCCACAAACGGATTATCTTTGGGGATCGAATACTTCGCGTCTTTGCCCGGATGATCGACATCGATTCGCAGGATGGATCCCAGCAGTGTCGTCAAATTCTGACCATTCCCATTCGGATCATTGCCGCTTCCACCGTCGCCCAGCGCGATGTAAAGGAATCCGTCAGGCCCAAACTCAATCGTTCCGCCGTTGTGATTCCAGAACGGCTGAGGAATCCGCATGATCTCCACTTCCGTGGCGGCGTCACAGACGTTCGGATTGTCTTTGGAGACCGTGAATCGAGAAACTTTAGACAGATGAGCTTCTTCGGCGGATGTGTAGTAAACAAAAAGCTGCCCATTCTCTTTGAACTTTGGATGGAAACAGAACCCGAGAAGGCCTTCTTCGTTCTGATTGTCCGCGTACGTGCAGCGCTCGTCGATATCCAGAAACACGGTGGCTTCTTCTGCGTCCTGATCGTTCTTCAGAACCTTAATGATGCCGTCCTGCTCGGCCACAAACAGGCGATTGGTGCCGTCGCCCGCGTGAGTGACCACGATTGGTCGTTCGAAGTCCAGATTCGGAAAGGCTCGCTCCGTGCCAACCGCAATCGGAGTATCCTTCATTTCTTCTGCGCTGACCGTCGCTGAGTTTACGGCCTTCAATACGCAGAAAATCAATAACCCGCCTGCCAGAACTTTCTTCATGGCGTTCTCCATTCTCGTGTTCCAAATGCAGCCTTACGACATTGCTGAAGCTGCTCGCACCATCCATTGTAGAGAACTCCGGATGATGTAAAACCGAACGGAGGTTTCACGGAATGTTCATTTATCCCCGGAAACCCCGTGAATTCTGATCTTTCCCGAAATCCGAACTTCGGATTATGCTCCGTCCGTCGATTGCGGCAGGATCTGCCGGATGCGAATTAGAACTGACAAAACCTGCTGGTTGAGCCAGCGGAGTAAGTCAGCCCGAATCAGCTCAGGAGAAACGGAATTCTCACGTGCTGATTCACCGTGTCCTGTCAGCCCCTGGATGTCTGTCCGATTGTTCTTCAGGCACGGAAGCCAAATATGAAGATGCTCATGCTGTTGGTGGCGATGTTCGATGCCGAAACCGGTGCGACCAGTCCTCCTGAGATTGAGCTGCTGGATTTCACCGCCAGCTATTGTCAGCCGTGTCAGCAGATGGTGCCTATCCTTCAGCAGATGCAAAAGGATAAGTTTCCTGTCCGCCAGATTGATATCAGCGAAGAGCCGGAACTGGCTCGCCGTTTTAATGTTGATCGAGTGCCCACGCTGGTGCTGATGGTTCAGGGCAAAGAAGCCAAGCGATTTATTGGCCTCACTGATGAAGCCGAACTCCGCGACCAGATGAATCGCGCGGCTCGTCGACTCTCAGAAACTCGCGAGCGCACCGATGTTGCTGCTGCAGAACTGCCGGCTGGTCTGGCTTCCACGTCAAATGCCCCGGAGATTTCAGCGGGGCCCGATGCGGCTCCTGACGAAACTCCCGCAGAATCCAGGTCATCCATTAAAGATGTTTTCCGTGGTTTGCTTGGTGGTGTCACAAAGCCAACAGCCATGCAATTCCCCACGCTGAGAGCTCAAAGTCCTGAAGCTGCAGGAGCAGAAATGGACGGCCTGCTGATTGCCGAAGCGGCGACTGTGCGAGTCAAAGTTGCTGGCGTTTCATCGAAGGACGGCAAGAAGATTCAGGACGTCGGCACCGGCACGATCGTCTACAGCGCTGCGGGACAGGCGATCATTCTGACGTGTGCTCATGTCTTTCTGGATATGGCGACGAAGGATGCAAAGATCGAAATCGAAGTTTTCGAGAACGGCAAACCACTCAGCTATCCCGCATCACTGATCGGTGGAGATCACAATTCCGATCTGGCGTTTCTGAAGATTCAGTCCACGAAGGTTATGCCCGCTGTCCGCCTGACAGCCGCTGCTCCGGGCGTGACTAAGGATCAGAGCCTTTTCAGTTTTGGTTGCAACGGCGGAGCTGATCCGACTCTGTTAAAGACAAGGGTCGTCGACATCAATCGCTACAACGGACCAGCCAACCTTGTCTGTTCTGTGGATCCTCAGAGTGGTCGTTCCGGTGGCGGACTGTTCGATGCAAATGGTTCTTTGGTTGGTGTCTGCAGTTGTGCGGATCGCAAACTGAAAGAAGGGCTCTACATGGCCCATTCTCCGATCCTCGAACTGGTCAAAGGCCTGAAGCTGACGTCGATTCTGGCCACTCCTGCTTCAGGCGGTGGTGAAGACGCGGCCTCATCATTTGCCGAGATGCTTGATGGTGGGGATGGGATGGATGAGAAAGAACCCGCTCCCGTCAAGACGCCGAGCGAAGCGATCGCAGAGATTGAAGAGCCTGCCTTTGATGAGACAGAAGTCGGCAGCGAAGTGGAAGCAGCAGAGCCTGAAGTGGCTGCAGCGGAAGTTGTGGCTGAGGAAGAAGTGGGCGAACTGACGGACGCTCCGCTGTTCAATCTAGCCGCCGGTAAGAAGACCAGCCGGACTGCAGAAGTTGTCTCCACGACCACCGAGTCCGGTCCCGAGATCACGATTGTGATCGATGACAAGAAGCCTGGTTCACAAAAGCGTGTGATCGTGATTCCTCGAGCCAGTGCGTATATGCTGGAACTGCTGACTGGTGAGTCTGACGATTCAACGTCACGAGCAGCAACCGCGGCAGCTCGCCCATCGACAGAGGCCACTTCGAAGCGTACAGCGGGGAAGTCCGGCAAATCAAGAACCTCAGCTCGGTCGCTATCGCAGGCACCGTAGCGTTGTGAGTTTGCACGCGGAGGTTGGACATTCTTGTCCGAACTTTCATTGTGGTTAAGGTCGCAACGGGCATGAATGTCCTTCGTACCTGATGTCGGTCAGTCAGGCATTTGCACAAAATCGCCACGTGGACCTTTCAGACCGATTGAGCGAACCGGTGCACGGACGGTAATCTTATCGAGCCCACACGTCTCTTTTTGTGAGCTCCCGCCGATGGATCCTCTGCACTTCGACCTGCCGTCCCCGACTGAAGCCACTCGCCGCATGTTCCTGAGCACTCACGCCGGGCATGTCGGACTTCTGGCTCTCGCTTCGATGCTGGCCCAGCAGCAATCAGGGAAAGCGAGTGAATCGACGTCGGTCGCGCCCGATGTGGCTCCAAAAGCGAAGTCGGTGATCTGCCTGTTTCAAAACGGCGGCCCGAGCCAGATGGATCTGTTCGACCCCAAACCTGAGCTACAAAAGTGGCACGGTCAGCCCTATCCGGCTGGCGATCTGGAAACTCACTTCGATAAGCAAAAGGGCAACGTTCTGGGTTCACCGTACAAGTTTCGGAAGTACGGCGAATCGGGTATGGAACTGTGCGAATTGTTGCCTCATACTGGATCGATCGCCGACGAGATCACTCTGATCCGCTCGATGAAGACGGGTTCTGTCGATCATGAAGCCGCCCTGAGAATGATTCATTCGGGTCGACTATTTGCCGGAATGCCGTCGTTTGGTTCGTGGATTTCTTATGCCTTAGGGACAGAGAATCGCGATCTCCCGTCGTTCGTGGTGTTATCGGATCCCGGCGGGCTGCCTATCGATGGTGAGAAGAACTGGAGTTCCGGATGGTTGCCAGCGGTTTATCAGGGCACCGTCTTCCGCTCAGGTTCATCACCCGTGCTGAATCTGCAAAGTCCGGAAGGCGTGACTGCGGCTGTGCGTCGCAATCAGCTGGATTATCTGGGGAAGCTGAATCGCCGACACGCCTTGCGATATCCGGAGAACTCAGAACTCACCGCTCGCATCGCAAACTTCGAAACCGCCGCGCGGATGCAGACATCGGTTCCCGAGCTGCTGGATTTGTCAGGTGAGACGAAGGAAACGCGAGAACTTTACGGGCTTGATAATCCAGCCATCGAAGAATACGGAGCCCGCTGCCTGACCGCTCGCAAGCTTATCGAGCAAGGCGTGCGATTTGTCGGGGTCTACATGAGCGGTCAACCGTGGGATACTCATAGCCGCAATGCCGAAAGTCTTAAAGGCTTGTGTGCCCGCACCGATCAGCCCTCGGCCGCATTGGTGAAAGATTTGAAGCAGCGAGGACTTCTGGATTCCACCATCGTGATCTGGACTGGTGAATTCGGACGCCTGCCGATTTCTCAAGGCCCCGATGGACGCGACCATAACCGTCATGCCTTTTCATCGTGGATTGCCGGCGGTGGTTTCAAGCAAGGCTGCGTTTACGGTGCAACGGATCCGTTTGGGTATGCGTCCGTTGAAGATATCGTCAACGTCCACGATCTGCACGCGACCATGCTGGCGTCATTGGGACTTGATCATACTCGCTTAGCCGTGCCTTACGATGGCCGCGATACCAGTCTGACTGATGCTGAAGTGACGCATGCCCGGGTGGTCCAGGATCTGCTGGCGTAGAGAAATCTCGAATCGAACGCTTGAGACGTGTTGGCTTAGTCGTTCAACGGCAAGCCGCAGGCGTTGCTGCTGAAGTTCGCCTACGCCTACGGCTCGCCGTTAAACGAAAACGATCCATACACCCTGGAATCAACACGCCCATTACGCACCGGCCATGATTGTCGCGATCAGGCGTTCGCGAACCTGTTTTGGATCCGCTCCGCCGACTTGTTTCATGATCATGCCGATCAATGGACCAATCGCGTTCTGCTTGCCAGCTCGGAAATCGCTGGCCGCTTCGGGCTTTGATGCGAGGGCCGCCGCAATTGCGGTGTCCATGGCCCCGGTGTCGCGAACAATCTCCAGTTTGCGTTCTGTAATCAGGCGATCCACATCGGCTGGTGCGATGGCCTTTTCTTCGGCTGCATCAGATCTCAATGCTGCGTAAACTTCGCGAGCACTCTTCGTGGTGATGCGTTCGGTCTGAATGCACTTCAGCAGCGTGCCCAGAATCTCGGCCGTAACCGCGAATTCCTCGATCGTTACCCCGTCGGCGTTCAGATCTCGCAGGATGTCCTGAGTCACCCAGTTGGCGGCTAGTTTTCCGTCGCCGCACAGTTGACTGACCTTTTCAAACCATGCTGTCAGTGCCGGGCCTTGTGACAGGAGAACATTGGTGTCGTAATCCGTAAGTCCCAACACAGAACGAAAGCGTTCGCGACGAACTGCCGGTGTCTCTGGTAATGATCGACGAATCTCTTCGATCTGCTCAACAGTGGTCGTTACCGGCAAAAGGTCCGGATCAGGGAAGTAGCGATAGTCCGAAGATTCTTCTTTCTCACGCTGACCAAATGTTTCATTGCGGTCAGCATCCCAGCCGCGAGTCTGCTTCGGGACTTCGCCAATCTTCTGTCCGGTCTTCAGCCATTGTTTCCACTGACGGCGAGTTTCATACTCGACGGCCAGTTCCACATTGCGGAAGCTGTTCATGTTCTTGAGCTCAACGATCGGAGTCGCCGTACGAGTGCCATCCGCATTGTGCACATGGAGATTTACATTCGCATCGCAACGCAGGCTGCCTTCCTGCATGTTGCAGTCGGAGACGCCAATAAACAGCAACAGTGATCGCAGATCTTCAAGATATCGCCTGGCCTCCGAAGCTGTACGTAAGTCCGGTTCGCTGACGATTTCCAGCAATGGCGTGCCGGTACGATTCAGGTCAACTCGACTATCCGCCCCGCGACCGGATTCGTCATGAACATTCTTGCCGGCATCTTCTTCCAGATGCGCACGAGTGATCCGAATGCGGCGAGGCGGCTCGGCCGGATCGTCAGCCGCGATCTCCAGCCAGCCTTTGGAACTGAACGGCAGATCGTACTGACTGATCTGATACGCTTTGGGCAGGTCGGGATAATAGTATTGTTTGCGATCCCAGCGGGTGTACCGAGCGATCTCGCAATTCAGCGCGAGAGCTGTCTGGACAGACAAATCAAAAGCCTTGCGATTCATCACAGGCAATGACCCCGGCAGTCCCAGACAGACCGGACATGTCTGAGTATTGGGGTCATCGGGCCGGAACGCCGTGGAGCATCCGCAGAACAGCTTGGATTCGGTACGAAGCTGGACGTGAACCTCAAGTCCAATAACAACGGTGTATTCAGGGGTGGCCATAGTGACAGATCAGATTGCCTGGGCTGGTAAAGTTTCGTTTACGGGAAGTGTAATGCTGGCCGGACTTTTGTCACAATCTTATGACACCCGCAAACCGAGTGTTTTCGTCTACTTCCCTTTGTTGAAGCCTATTTCGTTTAACGGGAAGCCGCAGGCGTCGGTGTCGCGTCTCACCTCTGACACTGGCTTGCTGCTGAATTAAGTGTTGAGCGGCCTCGGTTAACGGCGAGCCGCATGCGTAGGCGAATTCGGGCACCGAAGCCTCCGGCTTGCCGTTAAAAGATCACACCAAAATCCAGCTTGCGACCTTCGTTCAAGACAAATGCTTTCTGCCTTCCGGAGATCTGTCGATGAGTTTCAAAACGAGAATTCGATCAGGCAACATGGCTATCTGGAATGTCTGTGGATTAATGGTGCTGGCTTTGTCCGGCGGAGCCAGTTTTGCAAACGATTTCCCCGATGTGATTCTGCACGACGCAAAAATTGTGACGGTCAACTCAGGCTTTGAGATTGCTCAGGCGATTGCTCTGAAAGGTGAGCGAATTCAGGCCGTTGGCAGCAAAGATGACATTCTGAAACTTGCGGGCCCGGATACAAAACAGATTTCGCTGGGCGGAAAGACAGTGCTGCCCGGGCTGATCGATTCGCATGTTCACGCGACCGGTGCAGCCGTCTATGAATTTGACCATGAGATCCCGCCGCTGGAAACAATTGATGACGTGCTGAAGTATGTTCAGAAGCGAGCAGAGATTCTGGAAGACGGCCAATGGATCATCATGAACCAGGTCTTTATCACTCGACTTCGAGACCAGCGGTTTCCTAATCGCCACGAACTGGATTCCGTCGCACCGAACAATCCGGTTTACTTTCGAACCGGGCCTGACGCGGCTTTGAATTCCATGGCTCTGACGCTGAACGGCATCGATAAGGATTTCAAGATCACGGACGGCTTGCCGGGAAAGATCGAGATAGATCCTGCCACAGGCGAGCCAACCGGAGTCATAAGAGCGGCCGGTCGATTCATCAAAACGGAGTCCTCAGAGAAATCGCCGAGCCAGGAAGAACGGATGGCTCAACTGGAGAAACTTCTTCAGGACTATAACTCCGTCGGCATCACCAGCATTGTCCAACGGAGTGCGGGTGAGTCGGATGTGACGATGTTTCAGACTTTGAAGGATCAGGGCAAATTGACCTGCCGCACATTTCTTTGCTGGGGTGTGAGTCCGGACGGGGAATGGTCGAAAGTCGCGGAGCAAATCCAAAAGGCCGCTGACCATCCGGCTCATGCTTATGACAATCTACTATGGCTGCGAGGCGTCAAGGTGTTCCTGGACGGCGGCATGTTGACTGGCAGTGCGTGGATGCAAAAGCCATGGGGTGTCAGCACGATTTATTCGATCACGGATCCGGAGTATCGCGGCGTGCTGAATATTCAGCCGGATCGCATGTATGAAATCGCTAAGCACTGTCTGGAGCGAGATCTGCAAATTACCGCTCATTCCGTCGGTGACGGTGCGGTGAAGGCGTTGGTGGAGACATATGAACGAGTCAACAACGATTTCCCGGTGCGCGACAAACGCCCGTGCATTACTCATTGTAATTTCATGAGCGAGGAATCCATCCTGAAGATGAAAGCACTGGGAATCGTCGCCGATATTCAGCCGATCTGGCTGCATCTGGATGGAAGGACACTGCTGAAACAATTCGGCGAAGAACGAACCAGTTTCTTCCAGCCGTACAAGACACTCTTTGAACAGGGCGTTGTTGTCGGAGGCGGCTCAGATCACATGCAGCGTATCGGCAGTCTGCGTTCGGTGAATCCTTACAATCCGTTTCTCGGACTCTGGACCACGCTGACTCGGCAGCCGCGCTGGAGCGATTCGCCTCTGCATCCCGAACAGATTATTACTCGCGAACAAGCCCTCAGATTTTACACAATCAATAATGCGTGGCTGACGTTTGAGGAGAAAGAAAAAGGATCGCTCGAAGCTGGCAAGCTGGCCGACCTCGTTGTCATTGATCGAGACATTCTGACATGTGCCGTGGAGGAAGTCAGAGCAATCACGGTCGAACAAACATGGCTCGGCGGCAAAGTGGTGTATGAGAAAAAGTAGCCGTCTCGCTCCGCCGAGACGAGCCTTGAAAGTCGCCGACGACGTTGCAGGATAAGGCATAAGGTAATCTCGCTTTGCAGCGCGGCCAACAGAATCATGTGGACATAATAAGGCCTCGTCTCGACGGAGCGAAGCGGCTACTTTGTTCGTATGTGCAGTTTGTCAGTGTGTCCAGAAGTCGGCGGGCAACATGGATCGAAAGCCCTCGGGCTTGATCGCCATCACGGAACAGGACAATTCCGGCAGCAGACGCTCGACGGTGCTGCCGGGCAATAGTCCGGAGACCCCTGTCTTTGAAGACGTTCCCAGCACGACGAGATCAGCGTTAACTTCCTTAACCGCATCAAGAATGCACTGGTCGGGGCTTCCGGATTTGATCAGCACTTTGACGCCAAACGGAAGTGTTCGATAATCAGTGTTCGCCAACTGTTGCTGGACGACCGCTTCGGCCTGCAGCAGAGCCTCTGGTGTCACGGGGCCGTTGTCAACAGCGTGAACAATATGCAGGCGAGCGTTCAAGGATTTTGCGAGTGGCACAGCTGTGACAATTACATCGGCACCAACGCTGCCACCGTCAGTGGCGGCAATGATGTCCGTGGAGTCATTGTCATCTTCACGAGGTTTCACAAGCCAGACAGTGCCTGGAGCAAGTCGCAGCAGTTTCAGCCCAGTGCTTCCAAACACAACACGGCGAACAGTGCCTTCGTCACGAGTGCCGCAGATCAACATACTATCGGGACGATTGCCGACACTGCGAATCAGTTCTTCCCACGCGCTGCCGCGCATGATCCTGATTTCAGTGCTCGAGGCAGAGGCTTCGGAAGCATACTTTCGGCACAATTCTTTCAGGACTGATTCCGCTTCGGCTCGATCGGAGGCTGCGACTCGTTCAAGTTCTTCTGGCGTCTTCAGCCAACTACCTGCCGAAGCTGGTAGCACGGTCACGAGCGTCAGTGGTAACCGTGATGAACCCGCCGCCTGAAAGGCATGCAGCACAGCCATCCGACTGGGGCCGCAGAGATTCTCCGCTTTCCACGGCCGACTCTTCGGCATCTCAACGCCCACAACGATCCGGCGAGAAAATGACATCTGCGTTTCCTGCTGAGGAACAGTCCCGAAATCCTGACCTGATGCGTAAGTTTTGAAGTTGCGAGTTTCGACGCTTTGGTTTGTGCAGCCTGCAAAAGCATTGGGAATTATCACAACCCGAAGCGTCAGCGAGGGATTTACAGAAACACTGCGTAAAACGCAAAAACACAATCCCTCGCTCACGCAGCGGGTTGGGATGGGCACAAATGCGCAACTTCAAAATGCGTAAGCGAGGGATCAGAGTCCTGTTGAAAAATCCCTGACTGACGTTTCGGGTTGTGAACTCCAGCCTCAGTAAAAACCGGATATCATTTCCCGACTATTCCCTGGCAGAATCTACAACTCCGCCAGCGGTCCAACTCCGACGGTTGTCGACATCGCCAGTGGATATTGATCCAACACTTTCCTGATCTCATCGAGAGTCACAGAGCGCACGGACTTCAGGTCATCGGAGATGGATCGATAATCCTGCCGATACATCCAGTTACCACCAAGAGACGAAAGCCTCCCCATCGGTCGCTCGCCTCGCAGCACGACTCGCGAAGCCACTTTATTGCGAGCCTGCTCCAGTTCATCGGCTGTGATGCCGTTGGCATTCACGTCTGCAAAGACCTTGTGGAAGCGTTCGAGATTCTCGGCAACCTGTTCGGGCGAACAACTCAGATAGCTCATCCACGACCCTGCTCCGTCGTATTCGCTGTAGCTCAGGTCGGCCGCTTCGGCATGACCGGGATCGACCAGTTCCCAGAACAGGCGGCTTCCGGAATCATCGCCGATGACCACGGACAGCAGTTCGGCTGCGAACCGCAGTTCGTCGCGCGAATCCGGGCCAACTCCCATCTCCATGATATGCTGCTGCAAACTGCTCTCGCGGACGATCAGACGACTATTCCTTTGAGCCTTCACGGGCGGCAGCAGTCTCGAAGGCTGTCCCTGCGGAATTCGGCTGCAATACTTTTCAGCCAGAGCCACAGCATCCTCGAAGCGACAATTGCCCGCGATCGCCAGCGTGATATTGCCGGTGTGATAGCGACTGCGATGATAAGCCTGCATCTGATCGGCCGTCAGTGCAGTGATACTGGCTTGACTGCCCAGAATGCTCTGGCCCAGTGGATGCCCGGCGAAGTGAGTCGCCATGATGTGATCATAACATGTGAACGAAGGTTGATCTTCGTACATGCTGATCTCTTCCAGAATGACGTTCTTCTCCATGTCAAAGTCTTCACGACGCAAAGATGGCTGCATCAGCGAAGACAGCAGGTCCAAAGCACGCTCCAGATACTCCGGTAGCACTGCCGCGTAGTACATCGTGACTTCTTCACTGGTCGATGCGTTGTACTTGGCACCGATTTCGTCAAACACGCGATTGATGTCGTCGGCCGAGAACTTGTCGTCGCCCTTGAATGCCATATGCTCCAGAAAATGGCTGACTCCGGAAACCTCACTGGTTTCGTCTCGCGATCCAGTGCGAACGAAGAATCCTGCCGCCACACTGTATACGGCCGAGTTGGTTTCCGCGATCAATGTCAGACCGTTGGACAATGTGCACTGCTGAAACTTCATATTCAATTGCGGCTTCTGTTGAATCGATCAAAGAGCTTTTAAAAATTGCAGGTTGGACATTCCTGTCCGATTTGAGTTCTACAGTGACGTCACACAAGCGGGATCAAGACCCTGTGGCCCCAGCGTCACCAGAACCATTGATTTTGGAGTATATTCCACAGCAAACTCCCGAACCTGCTCCGTCGTCAGAGCATTAATTCGAGCATTAATTTCATCCAGCGTGACGACTCGATTCAAATGATAAATATCTCTGGCCAATGAGGAAGCTCGCGACGTCGTGGATTCCTGCTGCATAATGAGAGAACTCTTGGCTCGTGCCTTACATCGCTGCAGCTCATCGTCCGTGATTCCTTCGTGCAGACGCAGGATTTCGGCTACTGTCACGTCCAGCGTTTCCTGAGCACGTTCCGGGGTTGTACCAGCATACGCGAAGACGCGTCCTTCATCCCGCAGAGTGCTGAGCGACGCAGAGATCGCGTAACACAACCCTCGTTTTTCACGCACTTCCGTGAACAGGCGAGAACTCATACCGCCACTGAGAAGGCTGATGGCCGCCCAGGCTTCATAATAGCGTTCGTGACAATAAGGGATCGTCTCCCACGCGAGACCAATATGCGTTTGAGCAGAGTCGTGTTCGATATGGAACGGCGACTGCGGAAGTTTACCTCGCTCGGGTTCCGAAGACGGGCACGATTTCCATGATCCAAACACGGCTTCCACTGCGTCCCGAATCTGGCCAGGATCGATGTTGCCGGCGATCCCCAGAATGGCTTCATCCGGAGCCATGTTCCGGGCATAGTGATTGCGGATATCTTCGATGGAGATATTCTCCAGATGATCCAGTTCGCCCTCCGCCGCACTGCCCCATGGAGCCGCATAGCTGTATTCTCGCAGCATTTTCCCAAGGCGTTGTCGAGGCTCATCTTCCATCGACATCAAACTTTGTTCCACCAGATCCCGAGCTGGTTCAAAGTCGTCCTCAGCCAGATGCGGCTGAGTCACCATGCGACCAATATACGGCAGTGCATCGCATAGTCGATCAGCCGTTGTGGCTCCGGTAAAATTGATGTGAGCACTTCCCACATGCACCCCGCGCTGGAGACCCAGATTGTCCATCGAAGCGCAAAGTTCGCGCGCCGACAGGCCGCCGGCCCCGCGAGCAAACATTTCCGTCAGGATCGCGGCGGTTCCGCACTTTTTCTCCGGGTCACGCACTCCACCCGATGGGACAAGCAAAGTCATGGCTGCGGACTGCACGTCCTGCATCTGTTCGACGATTACCAGCAGGCCATTCGCCAGACGAAAACTGTTAATAGGTTGCGACATCGAGTGCGTAAAACTTGAAAGAGTTAATCAGGGACCAGAAGAACACGAGACGACCGAGGCACAATCATGATGCCTGTTCGCTTAACGGCAACCCGCAGGCGACTGCTGCGATTCTCACCGACGCCTTCGGCTTGCCGTTAAACGTTTGATCCAACTGGCCCCACCTGTGCCAATCACTTAGCCACTGGCAGATTGAAGTCTCCACCAACGTTTCGCCATATCGCGTGAACATGGTTGGCTTCGTTCTGAGTATTGTTGTACTCAACGATAAACGTCGCCCCCTGAATCACATAGTGGTGTCGCTTATTGACTTCTGATTCTCCCCACCAGGCCATACGGATGTTGTCCATGCCGGATTTGTCAATCGCCTTCATGCGGTCGCGAACAACCTGAACAGGCATGGCTGAGAGATATTCGCCCAACAGATCCCGCAGCATCTTCTGCTGGTCAGGAGACATCTCACCGTAACTCAGCCCGACAGCTGCTTCGACAACGGCCTGAGGAGCCCCGGCGCCGCGAATATCGTCCGGAGCTGTTTCGGAGATCCACATTTTCTTCTTTTGCTCGTCGTTACATGACTTCAAAATTTGTCGTGCGATATCTTCGCGACCAGACAGAATTCGCAGCTGTCGGCCTGGACCTGCGTCAATCAAAGCAGGATTCGCACCGAACATCTCCGGCGTGCTGCTGACAACGACACCATCCTGAATACTGAAGTTCAAAGACAAATGGTGACCTTCAAATCGCCATCCCCACAGCCCTGTCGGCCCAGGAGTCCCGAAGATCGTAATGTGGTACTTGTGAGGATGTCGGCGATTGCGGCGGTAGTCTTCCTCACCGGCTTCGAACAGATAAAGCACTTCCTCGAGACTGCGAACCTGCAGAACCCTGGCATGTCCCGCGGCAGACAGTCCGACTTTGACAAGATCTTCGGCCACCTTCTTTGGTTCGCCGTTCAGGTCCCACAACACGATGCCGTTACGGTCCTTTGGAATGAAGTGCCAGTTGACTCGTTCGGGGTCGTCATACTTGTACATCAGCTTTTGCTTCTGATCGGCTGGCAGGACATCGATCAGCTTCTGAGCCGCCAACGCCATACTCAAGCCGGGCTTGTCGCTGCCATCGTCTGCGATGACCAGCGAAGAGTCCAATAAGACTCCCAGAGACAAAACGCTTAAGGCACAACAAAGAAACCGAGCTAACATGGGCAGGATTCCGTGGGGGGAAGGTTGAAGAGGGAGATGAGGATTAAGAACTGAGTCGGACTGGCCGTCAAACACAGTGTGGAAATTCAATAGTCCGGGGATTCCGTCGTTTTTTGATCTGTTTCGCGCAGGGGATGGTGTCAATTAACCGGGTGGCCACGCGAGACCTCGCCCGCCCATAATGTGGATGTGCAGATGGAAGACCGTTTGACCGCCATGAGGTCCCGTGTTGACGACCGTTCGATAACCACCTTCCAGACCCAGCAATGCGGCAATTTTTGGGACGGTCATCAACAGGTGACCGCACAGCTCCGCATCGTCCTCGGTCAGCTCGTTCAAAGACGCGACAGGTTTCTTCGGAATCAGCAGAACGTGCACGGGAGCCTGAGGATTCACGTCGCGAAAAGCGAGGCAATGACTGTCTTCGTAGACAATATCAGCCGGGATCTCGCGCTGAATAATTTTCAGGAAAATCGTCACTCAATTCCTCACTGCTGTCCGCGAATCTGCCATCTAAAACTCGAATTCAGCAGCACAATTTCGCTGCCGATCCCGGTCGCCCCTGATTTCCACACAAGAAGGTATCAGGAATTGCCGGAAACACCAGCGATCCGGATCGCCCCGCACGCTGCAACGCGCGCGGTTCCAGCAGCGATTCTACGGGATCAGCTTGCCCGAATTCTGGTCGATCGCACGTTGCCAGCGGCGGATTGCATCACGGCGACGTGACGAATCGGCGTCCGGATGAAATCCCTTGCGGTCCTTTGTGATTTGCTCCATGCGATAGATGGCCAAAGTCCTGGCCACAGGTCGTTCGCTTTCCAGCATAGCGATCAGGTCTGCAACGACGTTCGGATCAGCGGCCTGAGAGTTTGTCAGTCCTTTCAGCAACTGCATGATAGGCTCCGCATCGGCTTTAGGAATACGAGTCTCCAAGCCCAGTCGCACGGCTTTTCGTCCGGCTGAGGAACTATTCATGATCGCAGTCAAGCCATCAATAGCCGCACGATGAATCGATTCATCCCTCACGCCAAACAATACGGATAAGAGTCGATCTGTATCATGCGTCAGCGACAATACCTGGACGGCAAGGACTCCATACTGCGGATTCCGTTCGTCCAGCAGTGTCAGAACACTGTCGCCCGGTTCAGAGTTGTTGGACAACAATTCCAGCAAACGAAGATTCTGCTTGCTGATTTCCGGCAAAGTCTCCGATGACGAATCAAAGTACCATCCTGGCAGCGCAGAAACGGCTTCACCGTTGTCGATCATCACGGTCGATGAATCCTTGAGCCCTGCCACTGACCAGATCGCACGCTGATTCTGTTTCAGCTGAGCGGCTTCAGTTTGCTCCGGACTTTGCATCAACACAAAGCCTTCCAGCACTGTCATTTCTACCTGCAGGTCAGAATCAATCTGCAGAAAAGTGCCTGCTGTCTCGCTCGCCGTGTCATCGGTGGTCGGCAATAAATCCTGCAGGACTGGCATGACGGGCGTCACCTGCAAAGCGACTCGAGTTTCCGCAGAACCCAGAGTCAGGCGAGTCATCGTCTGGCCAACTCCGAGATTAAACTCCGGGCGAACTTCGTCATTCCATGCGACGGCCGCATTGGCCGACAGCTTTAATCGCCCGGACAAAAGATCTAACCCTCCCGATGCACCGCGCTGCATTCGCACGAGGCAGGGGCCATACAATTCCGCAACATAGCCTTTGGCTCCGGTCGTCACGACCAACGGAAATCGCTCAGTAACACCAAACCAGCCTGGTCCGATGATCGGAGCGCAATTCACATTGTTCGGAGCATTCTCCACTGCATCTCCACCGGGGATTCTAATGAACGACTGCCAGCGCCCCATCAGCTCTTCTCGCACTAACAGGCTGCGACTGTCAACCTGCAGGTAGTATGAAACAGGAACCTCGGGCTCGGTCTCGATCGGCACCTCAATTGGATTCGAATTCGCAGGAGGAATACTCGTCGATGTCGACGACGCATCGGCTGGCGTCGTTTCAGCCATCGGTTTTTCTGTCGACGGAGGATTGGCTGAGCCCGCAGGATTGTCGGTGGCCGCCACAACCGCGTCGGGCTTTTTCGAGCCGACATCTCCCGAGTTCGCAGCCCCGTTCACCTTCGCAGCATCGTTTACCGCAGGCTGATTATCGTTCTTTGCAATGTCCACAGTGCCAGCTTTATCATCCGCCACCACAACCTGATCAGGTTTCGCAGGCTCTTTCGCATCTGCAGCATCTGCGATTCTTCCGTCTGCCGCTTTTGCATCCGCAGCAGCGACCTCCTGCTGAGCCACTGGTTGAGACTTCTTCGGTCCAAACAATGTCGAATCGGAGATCAGAACAGCCACCCAGATTAATCCCAATACCCCCGCTACAATAACCGGAATTCGTTTGGACGAAGTCTTCTGCACCGTCAACGGCTTCCATGCACTCGCGGGTCCGGCCGCGGCAGTCCCAGGTGCGGATTCCGCATTCAAGGTACGCACGAGCGACGTTTTCCCGGACGGATCAAGACCATAGAGCCGATCACGAAGACGAGGCTCCACGGTGACGGGATCTCGCAATAATCCCAGGATTTCATGAGTCGCTGCGACTTCGGCCAGCATTGCATCCGACGACAGAATCTCGCGTTCAATACGAGCCACCAGGTCAGGAGTTAGCTGGTCATCCAGATACTCCGCGATCAGATTCGGCTCAATCATCGGCTGCGCTTTGCCGGGATCGGCCAGTCGACGTCGACGCTTCACATCTCGGATGCGTTCGACAAGATCGGTGGTAAACGGACTGTTCGCGATCTTCTGCCCAATCTCCCGCGCATTGGCAGGCGGCAATCGGTCGTCCAGATACGCCAGCAGAGTTCTTAAAGTCAGTCGCATCGTCACACCTTTTCCAGTTTACCGTGCAGAGAATCTTACGGGGATTCCGTCGTTGACTGAATAGTGCTGATCCGGGGAATGTTTCGTTCAGATATTCTCAGAATTCTCTCACTTGCAATGAATTCCGCTGCCCGCAACCCGGGGAAAACGGGCTCCTCCGACCCTGATTCTTGCCATGCAAAGGCAGAAATCACTGATCACCCGGGAGACGTTCTCGAAACAAACTCGGCTGCGTTCTTTTTATTCCCACCCAAACACCGCTGGCAGGAATCGAAAAAAACCGGCAAGATGCGGCTCAGGAAAACGAAGGAGCCAGCGAGGAGCTGGCACGACCTAGCTCCAAAACTACGGTCGCTGAATCATCAGCACACTTTGCCAATCGAAAAATCAGTGGAACTGACGGAGTCCTGTGGGGAACCATGCCTGATTCACAAATAACGTCTGTCAATGCGACAGCTCAATCATGTCGTCCAATTCGCTTCCGTCAGGCATTACTGCTGGCGACAGCAATCGCCGTCGTGAACGTGACGGCGATCTGTCTCCTGAATAAGTTAGTTTCCGCCGACGAGAAGTCCGCGTCCGCAGAATCAAAACAGAAAGACTCAAAAGCCGCGAAAGACGCCGCGAAAGACAAGGAGAAGCCGGAACAGGAGTACGTGCGTATTCGTACGACAGAAAAAGGTCTCGCCCTCGCTCTGGAGACATCCATCATCACGTTTTCCGACGCGGAGAAGTATCCGAATGCCACCGTCGACTTGATCGGCGCGATTCACCTCGGTGAGCCCGAATACTATTCACAACTGAATGAGG
Source organism: Planctomycetales bacterium (assembly GCA_026400835.1). Lineage (GTDB taxonomy): Bacteria > Planctomycetota > Planctomycetia > Planctomycetales > Planctomycetaceae > SXXK01. The sequence continues at coordinate 46,683 of JAPLOA010000086.1, forward strand.
TCTTTAAAAAATACGACGTTCTGCTTTACGAAGCCGTCATGCCCGAAGAAGCTCTGGAGCAAGGCCTGCGTCCGGGCGGCGGCACCGGGTCTCGTCGAAAAGATCTGACTGATGAGCAGGAATGGACGGATGCCAAAGTCGGACTGACGGCAATCTCGGTGCTGCAGCTGGGGATGAAGGATGCTCTGGGGATGGAGTTTCAGTTGACCGGAGTGGACTACACGGCAGAAAACTTCGTTCATGCGGACATGACGGCCGAAGAGTTTGAATCATCCATGTCGCGCCGCGGCGAAACTTTCTCGGGGATGTTTCTGAAAGAAATGGGCAAGACGATGTCGGCTCAGCAGGAACAGAATCCGATCGCGATGAATCTGGATTTGATGCTGTCAGCTCTGTCGTCTGATCGAGCTTATCGCATTCGCCGCATCGCCGCAGTGCAACTGGCCAAAGGCGCGGAGGGTGATGCTTTTGCGGGGTTCGACGGGACCTCCACAATTATTACCGAACGTAACAAGACGTGTCTTGATGTGATGAATCGAGAACTCAAAAAGAGCCATAAGAAAGTTGGGATCTTCTACGGAGCTGGCCACTTTGCCGACATGGAAGAACGCATGGTCAAAGAGTACGGCTTTAAACGAAAGTCTGAAGAATGGCTTGTAGCGTGGCACCTTCGAGACCCAAAGAAATATAATGAAAAGGACGCGGGCAAGTGAGTGGTCCCCTGTTTGCCGCCCTGACGATCTCTTCGATTGATGCCGCAATTGTTGTCGCCTATTTAGTGGCGGTGACGCTGATGGGAATCTGGATCGGCCGCGACAATAAAGACGTGTCCGATTATCTTCTGGGAGATCGCAGTCTGCCGTGGTGGGCGGTTCTGGGGTCAATCGTCGCCACGGAAACCAGCACCGCGACTTTTCTCAGCGTGCCCGGGATCGCGTTCGCAAAAGACGGCAACTTCAGTTTCCTGCAACTCGCGTTTGGGTATGTGATCGGGAGAATTCTCGTCTCGATCTGGTTGCTGCCTTTGTATTTCAAAGGTCAACTCTTTACCGCGTACGAAGTACTTCACAAACGCTTCGGCGGACTGACTCAGAAGACCGCTTCTTTGATCTTTCTCGTCACCAGAAATCTGGGTGACAGCCTTCGCCTGTTTCTAACGGCCATCGTTGTTAAACAGGTCACAGGGCTGTCGCTGACGGCCAGCATCATTGTTGTTGGTGCGTCCACTGTGGCTTACACGTTTGTGGGAGGTATGAAAGCGGTTGTCTGGAGCGACTGCCTGCAATTCGTGATCTATGTCGGTGGCGGCATCGCATCTCTGTTTTTGATTATTCATATGTTACCTGGCGGATGGACACAGTTTACAGAGTTTGCAGCGTCGCAGCAGAAGTTTCGTTTGCTGGATTATTCTCTGGATCCATCGAAAGCCTACACCATCTGGGCCGGAGTCATCGGCGGTGCAATGCTGACCATGGGGACTCATGGAACTGACCAGATGATGGTGCAACGGTATCTGTGCATCGGTTCTCAAAAAGGTGCGTCGAAAGCTTTGATATCGAGCGGCTTTGTCGTGCTGGCTCAGTTCGCCTTGTTCCTGATGGTCGGGGTGGCTCTGGCGGCGTTCTACGATTTTCGCGGGACCGCTTCGGAACTGAAAAAGAACGAAGAGTTCATTACCTTCATCGTGAATGAGATGCCGCCAGGAATGGTAGGCTTTACAATTGCGGCTGTGTTCTCGGCCGCAATGTCGACACTCAGCAGCTCCTTGAACTCTTCTGCCGGGGCCGTTGTCAGCGATTTCCTGCATAACGCCGGAACTCCCGAGCATCAGATTCGGATGACTCGCTGGATGACTTTGTTCTTCGGCATCCTCCAGATCGTGCTCGCCATTATCTTTGTTTCTATCAGCCTTGATCGGCTTATCGTTGATCAGGTGCTGGCGGTGGCGGGATTCTCCAGCGGTATTCTGGTGGGGGTCTTTACGCTTGGCGTGACAACTCGTCGCGTCGGCCAGATCAGCGCGATGTGTGGTATGATGGCCGGCACAGCGGTCCTGTGTTACGTGAAGTTCTTTACGGCGATTGCCTGGCCGTGGTACACGCTGATTGGTGCTGTCATCACAATCGTCTGCGGCCTGCTGGTGTCGTTGATGCTCGACAAGCCCGCGACGGATGCTCAAACTGAAGCGACTTGAGCCCGGGCATACCGATCAGTTTGTTACTCCTGGTTGCGCCTGGCACTTGCAGTCTTCATTTCCCATCTGACCAGGAATCACTGACCGTGCCTAACCGCTATTTGTTTCACCGCGCCGCGCTATTACTGGCTGTTTGTTTCCATTGGGTCAGCAGTCCCGCGGCACACTGCGATGAGCCGATTCGACATTCGTTCTTTATCGCTGGTCCCACGTTCACGGGCATCATTGATGAGGACGACAAGGAAATCTGGAACGCAGGCCGTCCGGCCGCTCGAGATGGCTTTGTGCTGGCCAATGGTAACGTGCTGATCGCATGGGGCGATGAAGTTCGTGAGCTGACTCGGGAAAACAAAACCGTGTTTCACTACGTCAAATCCGTCGAGAATAGCGAGATTGGTACTGTCGAACGTCTCGACAACGGTCACACGCTGATTACAGAACTGGGCAGGAAACCAAGACTGCTGGAGGTCGCCTCTGACGGGAAAATTGCTGTCGAAGTTCCACTGCAACCGGAGACCGACAACGCACACATGCAGACGCGTATGGCACGAAAGCTTGCCAATGGCAACTACATTGTGCCACATCTGCTGGCCTTCAAAGTGAAGGAGTATTCACCGGAGGGAACCATCTTAAAGGAGTTCCCTACCGACGCCGCAGAACTCGGCGGCCGTGCGGCAGAGAACTGGCCGTTCACGGCAATACGACTGGAGAACGGCCATACGGTGATCAACTTGACTCACGGCAACAGGACGATTGAAGTGGACGCCGACGGTAAGGTGGTCTGGATGATCGGCAATTCAGACTTTCCCGACGTAAAGCCGTTCGCGGATCCCTGCGGTGGTCAACGTCTGCCGAACGGAAACACCGTGATCGCCAGTTATGCGTCACAGCAGGCAATCAAAGTCTTTGAAGTCACTCCGGAAAAGAAGATGGTCTGGAAATACACGGGCCCGCATCGAGCACACGAGATTCAAATTCTGACGACGAATGGGAAGCCGATCGCAGGCAAACCTTTGAAGTAAGCAGTCCAAAGCGGCGAGGACTCTTTTCTGCCAGCGAAAAGAAGAAGGCCCGGCAAATGCTGAAAGCAATTGCCGGGCCTCGCGAAAAGATGAATCAAATCGACAGAGTTAACGGTGCACAACGTCTCTTTGTCGACCTCATTCTGCCAGATCAGAACTCGCCAAGCACTTCGCCACCCTGGAGTGTAATCAGGCCGACGAGTGTCGCGCCGGACATGTTCTCGCTCAGGAAACGGACGGAGCCGTCAGCCAGAAGAGCTTGTACGCCGCCAGTGTGGAAGGAGTACATTTCGCTGTCGTTTGTGCAGTTCATGTTGCAGGTTCCCACGATGGTTGTGGTGCCGCTGTTGCTGGTGTTGTTTTGCAGACCTGCTGTGTTAGCACCGTCAACGCTGAATCCTCCGTTGATGTCAGCCCAGCCCCAGCCATCAGCAGTGAACGGAGTCCCAACGGCAATATTGCCAGCTCGAGGATTTATTCCGGGAATTCGCCCGATGTACTGTCGTGGTCGTCCAGCATCTTCCGCGATCAGCATTGTGTTGGAGGTTCCGTCGGTAATGTCACGGAGTCTGGTGCCACCCGGTCCACGTCCTAGTCCGCCCATCGCATCTCTAGTATTAATCGAAGGAAGCCCAGCCGCAACGATAAATGCGTTACGCACAGCGTTGACTGAACCGTAGTCGCTGTATCCCCAAATAGGCTGGCCAGTCCGTGAAGCGTTGGTGATACCATCATACAGAGCCTGAGTCGGCAGGGTACGACCACTTGGTGTCGAAGGGCAAACGAACGCAGCCAATTGTGTCGTTGTGATTGGGTCGTTGCCCGGTGCAAACCAGTTGATGTTGAAATTGTACTGAGAATACATCGCAGACTGTTCGAGGAATGGCAGAATCATCACGTTCCATGACTGCTGGAAAACTGGGGTTGAGATATTGATGCGGCTCGGTGGAAACATGTTGTAGCTTCCTTCGTAGTTGTGCAGAGCCAATCCGAGTTGCTTCAGATTGTTCTTGCACTGTGTTCGGCGAGCAGCTTCTCGGGCCTGCTGAACAGCAGGAAGCAGAAGTGCAATCAGAATCGCGATGATCGCAATAACCACCAGCAGTTCGATCAGCGTAAAGCCACGTGAGGCTGATCTGAGTTTGGATTTCAACATGAACAAATTCCTTCCGATTAAGTGTTTCAGGCAGCGAGAACAATTCCGGCTGCAAAAAAAAATTCACAACCAATGACAATAGTGGATAGCTGTTGACGATCTCGCGGCATGAACTGTGAGACTGTTTGTGACGCACACAAGCACGCAGTTCAGCGAGTCCGTCTCAGGTGGTTTATCGAGTCTTCAGATCCATCACGATGGCTTCGCTGAGTCCTGGTTTGACTTCCAGTTCAAGACCTGACGTCGCAGGATCCTGGTATCGCCGAGGAAGTTTCTCCGGACCGTATTCGGCATCGCTGGAAGACTGGGAAAGCTTGTCAGCCCAGGAGACCGTGACCTGATACTTGCCTTCAGGAGCTCCGTCGTCAGGCTGGTAGGTTGTCAGCGAAAACTTGCCAGTTTCGTCAGTAACTCCATGAGGAGTCACGACTCCGAGTTCCGGCTTTCCGGCGGCATGCAGTGACACCATCGCGCCGCCGGCTGGCTTGCCGTTCACATTCACAATTCCGGTAAATGGATGCAGGGCCACTTGAGGCACATCTTTGGGAGGTTCACCGCATCCGGCAAACGCGATCGCCGCCAGGAGGGCAGTGATTCGTAGCTTCTTCATGAAGAAAAGTTCCCCGCGGAGAAATTGTTAAAACGAGCACAAAGGCAGGACTACCCGTATGCTTCGTTTTCCTGATTATGAAGGTCAATTGTTAAGGGATTGTTAATCCTGCGGAGGATCCCATTCCTGAAGATGCATGGCGTAGGTTCTTCGGCGACTCAGTCAACGCGACCCGAACGCTTTATCAGGACGAGAGGTGAACGTTTTGCGGAGTTCGGGAAACGTCGCATTATCTGTTAAGGAACAGTCCCGAGATAACATCCCGTTTTCACTGCGGCGAGAAATCACAACCCGAAACGTCAGTGAGGGATTTCTCTGCCGGGCATCGATCCCTTGCTAACGCGTCGGGTCGTGATTTCGGGAACTTGTTTCGGGACTGGTCCTAAGATTGCGGTGTTAACTGAGTTGAGCAGGATCCTGCTTGCACAGGGGATTCCTGGTTAATCCAAAGAGCTACATCGATGATGAAACCAAAAGCCCACGGGCGGGACGAGGTCGAAAACGATTTCCGACGGATGTGCTGAACAATCCTGATCGTTACTCTGTGCCGTTATGGTTTTAATGCTCCTCACATTTCCGTCCGTGTCAGCTCGACTGTGCTGAGATTATTGTTTTTGGAACAACATGCTGAAATCTGTTTTTGACCAGGCGATGGTTTGGACCGTGGACCACCGCAGGGCGACCGCTTTGGCGGTGCTGATCATTACACTTTTTGCGATCCTCGGATACGTACGCCCGCAGTCCGTGCGAGAACTCTTCGTTTCGCCAGGCAAAGAGAAAGCTGCCGCAAAGCAGTCAAACGAAGAAGCTTTCCGCGCTGTGCCGGACGTTGATCCAGTGAGTCTTTCCGAGTCGGACGCCGTGATGGTCGTCAAGTCGACATCGTTTTTTACTCCGCAAGGGGCGAAGGCGATGAGACATGTCGTGAGCACGCTGGAGGAGCTGGACTACGTCGACCGCATCCTGTGGATGGATCGAGTTCCCATGCTGAATATTTTCGGTCTTTCGGAGCCCCTGTTTCCTCGCTCAGAGGCCTCTGCCGAAAGATTCGAAGCTGCCAAAGTCAAGGCCATGCAACATCCGCTGGTGGGCGGACATCTGGTTTCTGAAGACGGCCAGACCATGTTGCTGCTGATCACCTTCGACTGGGACTTTGTGAGAAGTGACGAACAATGCACGACGGAATTGCGAGCTGTGGCCGAAAAGGCGGCCGCTGAATTCCCGGACGTGAATGTCAGCTTCATGGTGACCGGAGATACTCCTGCCCGCATTACTTACATGAAAGCTCATGAAGCCAATCAGGTGAAGTATCAGCTCATTGGGTACGGTGTCATCGCTGTGATGGCCGTTGTGCTGTTTCGAGGATTCCGCGCGGTGCTGATCGTGTCGCTGGCCCCCGCGATTGGTGTCTTCTGGACAATGGGGTTTCTGAGCTTCTTTCAATTGGAAGACAATCCGTTCAATGATGTCATTCTGCCTGTTTTGATCAGTCTCGTGGGCTTAACCGACGGAGTGCATCTGACTGTTCAAATTCGCAAAATGCGAGCGGCTGGATTGACCGAACGGCTGGCCGCCCGAACCGCTTTGCATGAAGTCGGCTACGCCTGCATGTTGACGTCGTTAACGACTGCGATTGGATTTGGATCGTTGTCGCTGGCGGATAATGTCTGGGTGAAAGACTTCGGCTGGTGCAGCGTCATCGGCGTAACACTGACATTCATTGCCGTTGTGGCCATCGTGCCGCTGGTCTGTTCAACTCGCCTGGGCCGCAATATTCATCTGGGACATGAAAAGAGCCTGATCGATCGCAATCTGACTCGAATTGGAGCCCTGGTTGAGCTGGTCCTGCGAGCTCCAAAGCTGATTACCACTTTCAGCATCGCAGCGACAGTAATCCTTTTAGGGATATCACTGACTCTTCGTCCCGATCAACGCCGAGCCAATGCTTTGCCGGAGAAAAGCGAAGCCTATCTGGCGATGATGGAGATGGATAAAGCTTTGGGAGGACTGGAGTTCTCGGAAGTCGAGATCGAGTGGTCCGCGAAAGTTGTGGATGATTCTCCTGAAATTCTGAAGACCATTTCCGAAGTCGATGATCTGCTGAAATCAGAGCCGATGATTGGCTATCCATTGTCCATTCGAAATCTCGTTGATTCTTTACCAGGCGAAGGGCCGGCTGAAGAACGCATGTCGATGATTGAATTGTTGCCGCCTCCTTTGAAGCGAGCGTTCTATACTCCCGAGCGTCGTCGAGGCGTTGTGACGTTTCGAGTGCAGGACCTGGGGATCGCAAAGTTTGATCCGGTCTTCGAGCGAATTACGGAGGGACTCAAGAAGATCGAGTCGCGACATCCCGGGTTCACAATGAAGCTGAATGGAAGTGCCATCTGGCGTTGGAAAAATTTATACCAGATCGTGATTGACCTGACAGCGAGCCTCGGGTCGGCCGCCTTCATCATTTTTGGATCGCTCGCGTTAGCCTATAAATCTCTGCGAATTGGCTTGATCTCTATCGTGCCGAATATTTTTCCGCTGGCAGTGACCGGGACATGGCTGGTCTGGAGAAACGAGTCTCTGGAACTGACCAGTGTCTGCGCATTCACTGTCTGCATGGGAATTGTCGTTGACGACACAATTCACTTTCTGAGTCGATTCGACGAAGAACGTCGCACGGCGAAGAATCGTCACGAAGCAATCCGTAAAGCCTTTGGCAACGTGGGTGTCGCCATGGTGATGACGACAGCGGTGTTGGTAGCGGGCTTTGGAACAGTGGCTTTCAGTGACTCACGTGATCACCATATCTTCGCGTCCATGGGAGCCATCACGATCGCGGCAGCTTTGTTCGGTGATTTGGTTATGCTTCCCGCAATGCTCGCCTGCTTTGCTGATAAAACTGACGAAGAGAAACTGCAGTGACACGCTGGAAGATTCGTATGAGACGTCTGCTGTTCTGGGTTGGCTTGCTGTTGACGATTGTCGGTGGCGTAATAGGCTCGACCTATTGGTGGTGGTTTCACGCGCCGTATTCGCTGACTCCCGGTATTGTCTACGGCCAACGCGATGACAAGCCGCTGGTGATGGATGTGTTCCAGCCGCCGAATCACAACGGCGCGGGTGTCATCCTGATGGTGAGTGGTGGCTGGAAGTCCGGGCCGGGGTCCATCAGACCTTTCCTGTTTGCTCCGTTCCTGCGACGAGGATACACGGTCTTTGCCGTGCAGCACATTTCTCAACCGGAATGCCTGATTGGTGAGATCGTTGACGATGTGCTGCGATCCATGCGATTCATCCGGCATCATGCGGCCGATTACAAGGTCAACCCGGATCAACTGGGAGTCATCGGCGGCAGTTCCGGCGGACATCTTTCACTGATGCTGGGAACTCGCGGAGGTGCCGGCGATCCTCTCGCCGCTGATGAGATCGATCGTGAATCCAGTGCCGTGCAGTGCGTGGCTTGTTTTTATCCTCCGACAGATTTGCTGAATCTCGGAACATCGACAGAGAATCCCGGCGATGGCGGGCCACCAAAGAGTTTTCGCAAAGGGTTCGGTCCAAAAGCAGAAGCGATGGACACCTGGAAAGAACTGGGACGTGATCTGTCACCGATCTATCACATCACTCCGCAAATGCCGCCCACGATGATTGTGCATGGCGATGCCGACACACTGGTCACAATAGATCAGTCCGAGCGTTTTATTGCAAAAGCCGAAGAACTGGGTTGCAAAGTCCGCTTCGAAGTTCGCCCCGGGAAAAGTCACGGCTGGCCGACGATGTTTCTCGATATCGTGCGTTTCGCAGATTGGTTCGATGAACATCTGAAGCCGCAATAAGAAAGCGATGCTCGTCCCACTCGCCAGATTTAGACTGTTGATTTAATCCTAACCCGAAGCGTCAGTTTTGAAGTTGCGCGTTTCGGCGCTGAGGTTGTTCACTTGCTGAGAAACACTGGGATTTATCACAACCCGAAGCGTCAGCGAGGGATTTACGGCAACCCTGCGCAAAACGCAAAAGCACAATCCCTCACTTACGTTTCGGGTTGGGATGACCACAAACGCGCAACTTCAAAACTGACGCGTCGGGTTGGGATAGTCACAAATGCGCAACTTCAAAAAGCGTCAGCGGGGGATTTTGCACGCAAAACACCGGTAAATTGATGCCTCACTGACGTTTCGGATTGTGAAAGCCCCATTCACTCGGCCAGCAAACCGATCGTCACCCGGCGACGGCTATTTCCGTCGTCGGATCCACCGAATGGGCAACGTCACGGCCAGCACAGTGGCAATGATGATTCCGGCAATGCCAAAACCGCGAAGGATGGAGTAGCCTTCAGTATTTCGCTCTGCAAGAATCAGCACTGACGATCCCACCATCAGCCCGGTGATCACGAGCCCGATTGCGATGGTGCCGCTGGCATGTTCCAGAGTATCGTCGTTCAGGCGATCGATACCGTGATGCCGCAGATTCACGCTGAACTCCCGACGCCGAAGCTGATCCAGCACATCGCGTACTTCGTCCGGCATATCTTCCAGAAGGGAAAGATATCGCTGCGCAGTGGTGAGTATCCGATCCTGAGCCGCCTTGAAACCGTAGCGGTCGCGGATCAGCTTTTCCAGTTGAGGCCTTCCATGGGAAATCAGATCGAACTGCGGATCAATTTCCTTTGCAACTCCCTGAATTGTCGACAACGCCTTGATCAGAAACACAAGATCGGCCGGACATTGAATCCGATAGCGACGCAGCAGAGCGAAGAATTCCTCCAGCAGTCCGGCCATATCGAGCGAATCAATTGTGCCCCGTTCGAAGCGAGCCATGAAGCTCCAGGCATCCCGCCGAAACGCCCGATCGAACTTCAGCGACGTTTCCGCACTGCATAAGGCCATTGTCGCTTCAATGACGCTGTCGAGATCCGAATTGATGACCGACATCACCAGCGTGGCAAGATCCTGCATGGTCTGGCGATCAATTCGCCCGGTCATGCCGCAGTCGATGAAACAGATGCTGCCATCAGGCATCGCAAAGATGTTGCCCGGATGAGGATCGGCGTGAAAAAAACCGAACTCCAGGCACTGCCGAAAAACAGCCTCCGCACCTTTGGCAACAATGTTCCTGCGCTGCTCGGGCGTCATTGCCGCAAAGTTCGTCTCGGACAGCGCTGTCCCCGGCACATGTTCCAGCGTCAGAATCCTGCGGGTACTCGACTGCCAGTACACATCTGGAAAGTGAATCTTCGGATCATCGGAAAAATTCCTGCGGAACCGATCCGTCGACCGACCTTCATGCAGCAGGTCCACTTCCCGCGTTAGCTCCTGCTGAAACTCACGCACTGTTTCCACTGGGCTGTAACCCAGTTCGCGAAATCGATTCTCCGTCAGGCGAGCCAGCTCCATCAGGATGTCCATGTCGGACTCGATGGTCTCTTCGATACCCGGCCGCAAAATCTTCAGCACGACGCTGGTACCATCAGCCAGTACGGCAGAATGCACTTGCGCAATCGACGCGGCGGCCAGCGGTGTTTCTTCGATGGACCGGAACAGGGTCGTCAGACGATCGCCGTACTCTTCGTCCAGCCGCTTCTTAATGTCCGGATAGGGGACCAGCGGACAATTCGAACGCAGGCGACGCAGCTCGTCGGCCAGTTCGGGCGGAACAAGGTCCGGACGAGTACTCAGGACCTGGCCCAGTTTGATAAACGTGCCACCCAATTCTTCAAGTGCGTCACGCACGCGTACTTCAACCGGAGTAGAAGCAGACGCATCGAATTTGGAACGCAGCAGGATTTCCTGTCCACGTTCGATCATACGCTCGATACCGGTGTCAGACAGGATCTGTCGAAATCCATGCTTCGCCAGGACCGCAATCACCTCGGCCGCGCGACGAGTATTCCGGATGCCGCGACGAATCCCAATGGGATCACTCACGACGCCTGTTCCTTGTTCTCCGCTGCAGCTACTGTTGCTTCTGAAGATGAAGCCGTGGACTTTTGTCGCGATGGATCCAGTGCATCGGCCGCTCCGGCCAGAAGACCACTCATCGCTCCCAGCAGAGCTCCTGCCGTCAGTTGAGCGGTACGCAGAACAGTCTCCGCCGCCTCTCCGGCCGTCTGAACAGGATGCCCGGTGACAGCATCAACGGAAGATTTCAGAACCGGAGTCACCGCCGCGGCTGATCGCTCCGCATGAGTTCTCAGTTCCTTTGCAGCCGTCCCGGCTTCCTCGGTCACGCGATTCGTAAAATACTTGACAGTATCCATCAGGATATCGCTGATCCCGCTCAAATCCTTCTTTGCGCGATCCAGATCCTGACTGGCGAAACGCTGGCCGCGAGCTGTCGCTTCCTGAACTGCGTATTGCGTGGACTGAGCCACTATGGAAAGTCCTGACGTGACGCCATCAATCACATTGCGGAGCACACTCTCGGGATTGTCCGGAGCCGACCGCTTCACAATCTCCGTTGCGCTTTGCACAATTCCGCTGACGGCGGCGCGAGCAGAAGCGGTGGTTGCTTCGCTGCTGCGAAACAGACTGACAACCACATCACGAACTCGATCGCGCACATCTTTGCCTGATTCAACGGCTTCCCGAATCGCTTCGGAAAGGGGCACGGAAGAATCCGGATTTGTTTCGTTCGGTACAGTGCCAGAAGATTCTGTCATGAGTCACTCTCTCACTGATTGTGTACTGAATGGAGCCAGGGAGTCCAGCGCCACTCCGATGAGATTCTACCCGTGGCCATCGCAACAGGCAAATTAGAGTGTCCGGCTGGAAGACCAGACATCTGACATCTATGCCGTTACTTGATTGGCACCAGTTGCACTGCGTCGGCGTGAACATTCCCCTGAGCACCTTTCGTGAACAATTCCACGGTGCCTTTTGTTCCCGCACTGACGTCGATGAGGCCGATGGAATGGAAGCCGTTGTCTAATCCGGCAGGCTCGGTCATGTTGACCGTAGTCTCCTGTGACTTGCCGTTCACGGTCAGCTTGACACGCGCCGTTTTCGCGCGATTTTCATGGGGCAGCCACGCAATGCGAACATCGTAACGCCCGCTTTCGGACACTTCGAACGGAAACCTGATCGTGGCCACATCGCCGGATGCATAAACGTAACCGTATCCAACATAGCCCTTCAGTCCGGTGCCTTCAGTCCACGTTCCGACTTTTTCGGCGGCGCGGTCGTCGATAACGATTCCACCCAGCTTGGCGGCATTCAGGCCAGTTGGCGGTCCCATGGATCCAGCCAGTTCCATCGCGTCATCCGGAATCTGCACTTTGTCATAAACTGTCTCCCGGCGAGCTTTCCCGGGCAGCTTCAACAGATCCAGCAGTTCTGCCAGATAGCGATCATGGACTTCGCGAGGAGTACACTCGTTAAACACGCAAACGCTGGCAGCTCGTCCTACGACTTCACCCATCATGCCGCAGGTCTTCATCACGCGAGTCGTCCCGAGAGCTTCATGAGTGACGCTGATGTTGCGTCCGGCCATAAACAGGTTGTCGATATTGCGTGAGTAGAAGCAACGGTACGGAACCGGATACCCATAATTGCGATCGATACGCTGGTCATGCACCGCAATGCTGATGAACGGATTGTCCGGAAACTTTTTGGCGTACTGATCCTTCGGATAGTGAAGATCGATCGACCAGGTGCTCGGCACGCATCCGTCGGCGAATTCCTTTTTCGAAACAACGTCATCCTGAGTCAGCACAAGATCGCCCATCAGCCGCCGTGATTCTCGCGGACCGCCGATGTAAGCCACCCAGGTGAGGATCGCCGTCTTGTGTTTATCGGCTCCGTCGCGATTCTTCATGGCATTGAACGCACCGAAGACCGCTCGCAGATTCCAATCCCGGATGCCTTCTGAATCGCCGATGGCGTCTTTATCAAAGCCGCTCTCCCAGAACCATTGACCGTGGTGGTCGCGAGGGTACGGAAAGTCGTCCATCGTCAGATCTAATGCCCACGGAGTTTCCGGAAATGTTGCGGGCTCCTTGAGTTCATCCCAGGCCCACATGTTGCTCATTCCCATGCGGCCTTTTTCTTCCATCTCCCAGTCCGCATTGGCCAGATAACCAATTGTGCCGTGGCCCGTGCAATCGCTGAACAGTCGACCAAAGAATTCCGAATGCTCACTCGTGCGAGTGTTGAAAGCGGTAACTGACACGATATGGTTGTTCTCAGTCTTCACGGCGTAAGCGTGATGATTCAAAAACAGATCGATGTTCTTTTCAGCGCGAACGACCTTCTCTTTCAGGTCGTCGCCAAACTCTTCGGCTCGACCTGGAGACTTTGTCGCTTTATCCGCGAACTCCTCGATGATCTCGCCGATGCGAGGAAACTTGCCGCGACGAATATTGCCCATCGCCCAGACTCGAACTTCACTGCTGCCGTTGCCGCCGAGCACCGGGCGATCCTGAATCAATGCGACCTTGCAGCCCATACGAGCTGCTGAGATCGCTGCTCCCATACCGGCGTAACCACCACCGACAACAACCAGATCGTAGCCCTCGCGTTTTGTTGGATCGGCATTCAGTCCAAGTTGTTCACGACGCCAGCCGGACAGCGGTTCTCTGTCGTTCGGCGGACCGTTCTTTGCAATTTCAGAGTCGGCCTTTGTAAAGAAGATCGCATCGCAACGACCGTTGAAGCCTGTCAGGTCATGCAGAGCAATTGCGACGGTCTTCTGAGTAATCTCGACTGTGCCGCCATTCTGCCAGCCCCATTCCACGCCGGTTGTTCCCAATGTTTCGCTGAGCGGCTTGCCGTTGACCAGAACCTGAAATCGTCCCGGCTGCCCCTGGGCCTTCCAGCGAGCAACCCAGTCTCTGGTCCTGACGAAAACTTTATAGGTGCCGGTTTCTGCGAACTCCACAGCGGTTGAAGCATCAAGCACCGGTTTGCCCAGCCCATGAGCCAGCATATACGGCGAACCCATCTCACGGATGAACTGAGTATCCAGACTCCAGCCGCCGGGATTGTTGAAGCTCTCGGCTTCGACCAGAACATCGCCGGCGAATCCGGAGACTGTAGTGAGAACGATGAACATTAATGTCATCAAAGAACGCATACAAAATTCCCCTGGGTGTAACCCGATTCAATGTGTAGTCACAACTTAGGCAGCGGCTGGCAAACAACCTACCAGTCAAGCGAGAGGCCGGTGTGAGCCGGTCAGTACTTTCGACTCAAGTTCATGTCAAAAGCTAAGGTATTTCTTTTCGACGCTCCTGCCTCAGTGTCGTCACAACTCGACGTACCTTGAAGTCTGAGTCGTTGATTCGGTGCGATGGGCCGCATGAACTCGCCGGCCGTTAACGCATGATACCGAGCATCTCGAAAGATGCTCTAACGCGCAAAGCTCAGTTCAGCCTGTTGGCACAGAATTTTCAAGTTGAATAAATCGGTTGAGTATTTTCCGGCTGGAGACTCGGAGTGGTCATGGATGGTTGGCTGGCAGGGGAATCGGCGGAAGTCATCCGAGTTGAGACGGTGAGCTCGCGCTTTGTGAACGTGTTGGGTCTCAGAGTGATCCTTGGCGTGTGGGCGACCCGACGAAAGGTCTGCTAATCGAACCCTGATGTCGCGGATGTGACCGACTACTGCCTGATGGCACCGACGACTGCGTTGATCGTTCCGAGACATTGCCGTGGCCCACGGCAAGAGAGATTCTGTGTGGTGGCGGTAGCAGCATCGGGCTGATCAAGCCCCGGCGGATGCCTTGCTCGGCGGTTGTCCCCTGTCAGATAAGCGTCAGGCCCTCAATTTTCGAATTCTTCTCTGTTTGAGCCGGAACATCCGTTTTCTAAACGTAAGAACATGATATTTTTATGAAATAGCCATTGTTTACGGCATATCCGCCGTTTTTTTGTGTTCATGTTAAGTGCTTTGTTCACATTCAGGGAAAGTGTATTGGACGCCCTGAGTGCCTGTCTTTTTCTTTAGGGGGCTGAATTATGAACCGACTTCGCCATCGTGGTTTCACGTTGATCGAATTGCTTGTGGTCATTGCGATCATTGCAATCCTGATCGCATTACTGCTTCCTGCGGTGCAACAGGCTCGCGAATCTGCCAGAAGGACACAGTGCAAGAACAACCTTAAGCAACTTGGGCTTGCGTTTCACAATTATCACGACACGTTCAAGATGTTTCCCCCGGCGGCAACGATTGCTCGAAACAGTACTCCAGCGACCAATCGGATTATGGATCAGCCAGACGCCTGGGGATGGCCGCTCCGCCTGCTGCCCGGCATCGAGCAGGCCAATCTCTATAATCAGATCGGGGTGGGTACGACTGTTCGAACACCGCACACGGCCATGACGAATCTGATTGACTATTCGACGTCAAATCCAGGCAGTGTTGAAAAGCTGCTGACAACCACGATTCCAACATTCTTGTGCCCATCGGCATCAGGCCCGGTGCTCAATAAATATCAACAGAATCTTGGGACTTTGATGTATGCGTTAAATAGCCGTGTCGCAACGTATCCGGATGGTTCTGTGCCCTACTGCATGACTCTCAGCGACTTCGTGGATGGCACCACGAATACAATCCTCGCTGGTGAAAAAGCGCTGATGGACAAACCGTTTCTGGCTATTGGAACTAACTGGGGGAACTACCGTCCCGCTGCTGCGGCCCGAATTCAGATTATTCACCATGCTCGGCCGATGAATACGCCGTTCGATGGGACTCATGATCCTGCGACCAACACGTACATAGAGAACACTCCAAACCTGGTGACACGCTGCGTGATGGCTAGTGCTCATGTCGGAGGTGCTCAGGTTGTGCTTGCTGACGGGTCGGTCAAGTTCATCAGTGAGAACATTCAAAGTGACCCACAGGCGAACAATGGAGTGCTGAGCGGCAATTTTATCTATCAGAACCTGTTCAATCTCAATGACCGAAACACCATTGGTGAATTCTGATGTTTGCGATCAGGGTGTGTTTGATAAAGCTGGTTAGGCCCATTTGCTGAGGACTTTTTTGTGCAATTGATTCAGAGATGTTTTGCCGGGGGTTCGTTAGGAATTCTGCTGCTGGCGGGTTGCGGAGATGGGCGACCGTCTCTGGTGCCGATCAACGGAACTGTCACGCTCAACGGCACACCGGTCGAGGGTGCTCAGTTGGGTTTCGAGCCCCAGGAAATTGAGGGCTACAGTCGTCCATCAATGGCAATCACTGATGCTCAGGGGAAATTCACCATTGGGACTTATGACAAGGCCGACGGTATTCCCGCAGGGTCTTACAAGGTGTCCGTCTTCAAGCGTGACGTGGTGAGTAAACTGCCAGAGAATTTCAACAGTGAAGACACCGCCAGTAGTGTCGTGCCAGTCACTTACAAGTGGGCTGTCCCCCAAAAGTATTCAACGACGCTGGACTCTGGCATTACCGTTGAAATCAGTTCCAGCGGTATGAAGCCTGATACCATCGCTCTCACCGGTGAAGCGGAGGTTCAGACGTCTGGACCAGCGGCGAATGCTCCTTAGACCGCCGAACATAACAGAGGCCCCACCGGGACTAACTCCCGAACGTCTCAAGAATGTCTGATGAAAAACCAACGACAGGGAAACTGTCCGGGTGTCGTCAGAGCCCGTTTATGAATTCGTTATTTTCCCTTAAATCTTAACTCTTCGTTTTGCTGGAGTCTTTCCTATGAAGAAGCGCGTGCGTGGATTCACGCTGATAGAGTTGTTGGTTGTGATTGCCATTATTGCAATCCTGATCGCTTTGCTTTTGCCAGCCGTACAGCAGGCTCGTGAAGCAGCCCGAAGAACTCAGTGCAAAAACAATCTCAAACAGTGGGGTTTGGCTCTCCACAATTATCACGACACCTTCCTCGTGTTCCCGATTGGTGCGATGGGGCTGGATGCTCTGGCCAATGTACGTCCTCAGGGGAACAACCTGGGCTGGCATGTCCGGGTATTGCCATATCTGGAGCAAACCGCTCTTTACGCGCGTTTCGATTTCAGCAGCCATTACAATGCCACGACACCGATCAACAACCAGGTGTTGAGAGAACAGCAGTTTGACGCATTGTTCTGCCCAAGTGCCCGCACGATTAATCGTCAGCCCTCCAGTGTTGCTGAAGGCTGGACGGTTCACTACTACGGCGTGGCTGGTGCGAAAGATGCCGTCGAGACGACTCGCAAGTTCGCGATGCAGAACAACACCTTTCCGCGTCCAAACTTTGATTCGGATCATGGGCAAGTGGCGATAACCGGGATTCTGTTCCGCAACAGCAAGGTTGGTATCCGCGACATTACTGATGGCACAACAAACACGCTGATGGTTGGCGAAATTTCCGGTACTCCGCTGAACGATACTGGCAATAATCCAGCACGAGCATGGCCCCAGGGGGCCAGCAATGAAGTTGCTTCGGTTGCCGTGTACTCCTGTAAGAACGTGCGGTGGGGTATTGGACTGGCACGCTACACTTCAGGCAATCTGAACTTTCTCTTCAACGATCAGCGTTTCGGCAGCAATCACACTGGTGGCGCACAATTCCTTCTGGGTGACGGTGCCGTGAAGTTTGTTTCAGAAAACATTGACTTCAACCTCTACCAGTCGCTCGCAACCCGCGACGGCGGCGAAGTTGTTTCCGAGTTCTGATCCTGGTGGAACGACAGTTTTCTGACCTGAAATGCTGTCCTGCCCTGGTGTGGCTCGACAGCATTTTCTTTTTCCGACAGAGTTAAATCATGTGCAGAGTCCTGGTGGCATTGTCATTTTTTTCATTGTGTCTTGCGGGATGCGGTCGTGATGATGGCCGTGATCCTCTTTCGGGAAACGTCACCTTTGACGGGAAACCACTGGTCTATGGCGAAATCGTCTTTCGTCCAGCAAAGGGGCCGGAAGGATCTGCAACGGTACGTGACGGAAAATACAGCACTGATGAAGGTGGCCAGGGAATTACGAAGGGCCCGAATACGATGATCATCACAGGCTACGCGGCGGAGCCCGTTTCGAATGCTGACGAAACGAAAGTGACGGAAGCCGCTCCACCCTTATTCACTGGTTATCAACAGGAAGTCGACCTCAATTCGGAATCCTTCGATATTGCGGTGCCAGCTGAAGCCGCCGCGAAGAAATAGTGTGCGTTCACGTCAGCAGCAGTTGAGATCTCTCAGTTTTGATCGGTTTCACACGGCTGCGCTTCCCAGACGCAGCATTAACCCGATTGTTTTCCGGCAAGGTGCAGACGCTGGTGTCTGCACCTTAAACTGGCCGTCGATTGGCGTACTTTCATCACCCTTTGTTCGCATTCTTTTGGCAACAAAGCATTCGAATGCCTGAGTTGTCTTCGTCGGCCTGCATCAGGCTGTCTTTGCTGCACGACAGCATTCGACCTCGAAATAAGAAGCGCATTGCGTAGTGATCTCAACAAGACATTTCCGCAGCGTCTTCTTCATTAAACAACCCTCTGCAAACCGGCTGCTTGCAATGCCGTGATTCCGCTGTCTTCAGGTCAGAGATAGACTACCGTTCGAATCACCAAACTGCGTCGTCTCGGTGCCGAACGTATTCAGCATTGAAACAAACAGATTGGACATTGGCTGCGAAGGAGCTTTCAGGAAGCGACCTGTCTTTATCTTTCCTCCCGCATGCCCTGCCAGAATTACCGGCAGGTTTTCGTGTGAGTGTCTGTTCCCATCAGCAATCGCGCCGCCATAGACGATCATTGAATTGTGCAGCAACGAGTTCCCGTCAGTGTCGATCGTGCTGGCCATGCGATCCAGGAATCTCCCAAAGCGTGAAATATAGAAGCGATCGATCTGAGCTACTTTCTTCGCCAGCTCCGGCTCCTGCTGGTAATGCGTCAGATGATGATGGCCTTCACGAATTCCGATCTGAGGAAATGTGCGGTTGCTTCCATCATAGGCCAATAGCAGCGTGGCAACTCGGGTACTGTCGGTCTGAAACGCCACGATCAGCATGTCGTACATCAGATCGATGTAGTCACCAAAGTCGGCCGGAATTCCGGCTGGAGTGCTGTGATCGACATCGGGCAGCTGGTTGTGAGTCTCGGCCGCTTTCAGCCGTAGTTCCATGTCGCGAATAACGGTCAGATACTCGTCAAACTTCTGCCGATCCTCAACGCCGATGGCTTTCTGCAGATCCGAGGCTTCTTCCAGAACGAAGTCCAGGACGCTGCGTTGAGTCTTCTGGCGCAGTTCGTAATTCTTCCGCCGCTCGGCACGATCTCCCGAACCAAACAAACGCTCAAAGACAAGCCGCGGATTCGCCTCCGGCGTGACCGGCGTCGTGGGTGAGCTCCATGCAAGGTTGTACTGATACGCACACGCATAGCCGGAATCACAGCTGCCCGAATTGCGGATCAGGTCCGATGATAATTCCAGCGATGAAAACCGAGTTAACCGGCCGGCTGTCCGGGCTGCCACCTGATCGACGGAGACGCCCACAAAAATATCATTGCCCGCCGTCTTGCGTGCTCGCGCCCCCGTCAGAAACGTCGCACTGGCTCGCGCGTGATCGCCGGCCCCGTCGCGCCCCGCCGTGGCGTTGATATGATCGAGACCGCTGATCACCTGGAAGTGTGCTTTGATTCCAGACAGTGGCTCCATTGTTGAGTTGAGCTGAAAATCGTCGGTCGGAAACCAATGGTCCTGCTGCACGCCATTCGGAATTGACATAAATGCCATCCGCAAGGGAGCACCCGATTCAGTGGTGGCCACTCCGGAAATCGCTGGCTGAGCCCCCAACACGGTTCGCGGCTGCAACGACGCCAATGCCGGCAGTGCAACTGAGACTCCAAGTCCCCGGAGAAAGCGTCGACGACTGGCAAGGTTTGACCGAAGAGTTTTCTGATTCATCACAAAGCTCCAGTACACGGCATCTCGGTAGGCTGGACATTCCTGTCCGACTACGATTCGAAGACCAGGAACACCCATCGTACCGCAACATCAACGGCGTCTTTGAAAAGGAGCCGACAGGACAATTCCCTCGATCAACTCTCTGAATCGTCCGTCACCGGCTTCAAGTCTCGCCACAATTAGATCAACTGTGTGCTCGTCGGTGTACTCCAGTCCTCGACCTGTCGCAAAGATCAGCATCTTTTGGGTCAGGCAGCGATAAAAATCAGACGTTCGATTTTCGCGCAGAACTCGTTTGAGTTCACGAACGTCATTGAAGGATTCTCCACTGATTAACTGGCCTGACGCATCGATCGGCGATCCCTTTTCGTCAGTTCTCCAGGTTCCGACCGCAGAAAAATTCTCCAGAGCCAGGCCCAGTGGATCCATGCGAGAATGGCACGATGAACACAACGCGGATTCACGATGAGTGGCCAGAAGTTCGCGCGGAGTCGGCTCACGGTCGCCGAATTTTTCAGCGGCTGCCTCCAGTAACGGGATATTCGGGGGCGCAGGCGGCGATGGCATCCCCAGCAGGTTATCCAGAATAAACAGGCCTCGCTTCACAGGAGACGTGCGCGTCGGATTGGAAGTCACCAGCAACATCGATCCATGCCCCAGAATTCCACCGCGAGGACTATCTTCCGGCAGATCCACTTTCCGCATTTCTTTACCCTCGACGCCCGGAATTCCATAGTGCTCGGCGAGGGCCTGATTGAGGAACGTATAACGACTGTCGAGCAGCTCCAGAACGCTGCGATTTTCACGTGCCACATATTCGACGCAGAGTTCGGTTTCTTTCTGCATCGCTCGTTTCAGTTCCTGGCCGAACTTATCGGAGATCTCACGCAGTTCGCGCAGGCGAGCACGTTGCTGCTCTTCCTCGGGAGGAATCCTGTCGCCTTCACGGACACGGCCACGTCCTCGGAACTTTGCTCGCAGTTCTTCGTATTCCTGTGAGTATCCCAGCACGGCGATGGCATCAACAGTGATCTGCGTCACATCACGAGTTCTCAACCATTGTCCGACAAAGTTGCGCAGGAATTCTTTTGATCGCTGGTCACGCAACATGCGGTCAACCTGTATGGAGAGTTGGCTTCGAAGTTGTTGTTTCTCGGCAAGTTGCAGCAGTTCATCATCGGGCATTGTGGACCAAAGAAAATACGACAGCCTCGAGGCCAGTTCATAGTCGTTCACGTCGGCAAATCGTGAACCGTTCTCCGGGGGTTCAACGGATTCGACTCGAAACAAGAATCGGGGCGATGCAAGAACGGCCACCATGGCCTGACCAATACCGGATTCAAATGTCGCATCCGGCTGCTGCCAAGCGGTGTCACAGATTTCCAGCAGCCTTTCGATCGTTGCGGAATTCGCAGGGCTGCGAAACGCCTTTGAGGCAAATCGCTGCAGCACTTCTGCCGCATAGTGTCGACGCTGTTCAGGATCTTTGGGTGGCGAGTCGCGATGAAAGAAGCGATCGTAACCTCGAGGATGCTCCGTGCCGACGGCTCCCTGAGGTCCCTCAATACGCACGGCGTCGATTTCAAAACGCACGAAGCTGTCTTTGTTTGAAGACTCCTCCGCGGCGGCATCGGGCTTGATCGGGATGATTTCGAAAGACAATTCGTGATCGCCGGAAGTCAGCTCTACCGGCAGCTCCGATTTCACGAGCTTGTTTTCATCCCAGCCAAATTCGTTGCGAGTTCTCTCCTTGCCATCGAAGCGAAACACCACCGTATAACGCGCCGGATCGAATTCAAACGAACCGTGCAGGCGGACGTCATTGCGAACCACGTAGAGTCCTGCCGCCTCAACGTTAAACGTCTTTCGCAGCAGGAAAGGCTCTTTCCCCGAGACGCGGTTGCCGTCTTCGTTCTTTTCGTTGTCTCGAAATTCGCTACCAGAGATCTTCTGAGATGGTGCAATCCAGGTCGCCCCGGGAACGGCCTGTTCCACAATGCTCTGGGCGGCTCGCAGATATTTTTCCATCAGCAGCGGAGAAAAGCTGAGCGCATCGCCTACGTTGTCGAAACCGTATCCGGAATCCTCCGGAGGGAACAGCAACGTGGCATCAAAATCAATGCCCATCAGGTCGGAGGCAGTATTCCCATATTCTGATCGATTCAATCGGCGAGCGACATTCGGGCCGGGATCAATTTCTTTCGGATCAATTCGAAAGGCACTGAACTTAATCCATCGCATCAGCAGATCGCGTTCCTGATCGGTCAGACGAGGTTCTTCAGGAGGCGGCATCACTCCGGCACGCACGTTCTTCAGCACATTCCACCAGACTTCGGGCTTCTGCTGAGCCATCGCGTTGTTGGTAAACTGATCCAGAACCAGACTGCCTTCTGACGCTCCGTCGCCATGGCACTTAAAACAGCGTGCCTTCAGGATCGGCACGATGTTGGCTTCATAGTCCCCAATGTCTTCGGCGTGGCTGATTGGTGTCAACGCGGGAACGGTCACGAGCAATATCGCGAAACAGGTCAGCAAACTTCTGGTCAATATCATTTCACGAAACTCCGTGACAGCACGCAGCCTGAGGTCAGCAATTGACTTCCAGTCCAGGAGGATATCATAGCCGCGAGCAACAGTCCCGGATGCACACAGAGTCGTTCAGAAAAGAGAGTAGTCGCCGATTTCGACAGGCTATGACCCGCTTGTCTGAAAAAGGAGAACTTCTACTGTACTGAGAGAGTGGAATGTCCCTTTTATGGGATCGATTGCACCCAGGCAATGGCCTGAAATCCATGATGCTGTACCGGCTTCAAGGTGGCTGTTATGCTCAGGGGACCGCGCCCGGATCCGGGCTGCTTTTTCTGCCGAGTCGACTCAATCTCCACCGGAGCCGCTCATGAAATCCTTCCCTCGAGTTACCGTCAACAGCCTCGCGTTTCTGGCGATAAGCCTTTGCTCTGTCATGGCCGGTGGTCAGCAGAGTGATGAATTTGCGAAACTTCAGTCGCAGTATGAATCACAGCAACAGGCGGCGTTGAAGAAATACTGTCTGAACTGCCACTCGGCGGCAGAAAAACAGGGCGAACTCGACCTGGAACAATTTACCTCCGTTGCTGACATGCGTCGGAATGTTGTGCCGTGGCAGCGAGTTGTCGAGGTGATGGACGATGGCGAGATGCCGCCGAAAGAGGCGGAAGTTCAGCCATCAAAAGAAGACCACAAAGCTCTGCGGAACTGGGTGCGAGCTGTCCTCGATGCGGATGCGAAAGCCAATGCCGGTGATCCGGGGCCGGTTGTGTTGCGTCGTCTGAACAATGCCGAATTTACTTACACAATTCAGGATCTGACCGAGGTGCCTCTGCAACCTGCTCACCAATTCCCTGTCGACAGTGCCGCCGGAGAAGGTTTTACCAACGTAGGCAATGCTCTTGTAATGTCGCCGGCATTGGTCCAGAAGTATTTGGATGCGGGCAAAGATGTGGCGGCCCACGCGATGCTGCTTCCCCATGGCATTGAGTTTTCCCCATCGACGACCTCGCGTGACTGGACGAATGAAAAGCTCGCGGAGATTCGTAACTTTTATGCTCGCTACACCGACAACGGCGGCGGGACGGCGGTCAATCTGCAGGGCATTCAGTTCGAAACAAACGGTGGCGGACGATTGCCGCTCGAAAATTATCTTCGAGCAACTTTGATCGAGCGGGATGCTTTGCGAGCAAAGTCTATCACTTTGGCGGAAGTCGCTCAGCGTCATCAGCTCAATGAAAAATATCTGACGATACTCTGGACCGCGTTGAATGAGGAACATCCCTCGTTGGTGATGGACATGATCCAGGGACATTGGCGAGATGCCGGGCCTGAAGATGTTCCAGCGCTGGTCGCGACGATTGCGCAATGGCAACAGACTCTGTGGCGGTTCACCACGATTGGTCACATCGGTAAACGCGATGGCCCGAAGGCGTGGCAGATTCCTGTCAACCCGATTGCCGCTCGCCAGGAAGTGCGGATGAAACTTCCTGCTCCGCAGGACGGGAAAAACGTCACTTTGTACCTTGCGTCCTCGGATGCCTCCGATGGCAATCAAAATGACTTTGCGGTCTGGGAGAATGCTCGCTTTGTCGCCCCCGGTCAGCCGGACCTGTTGCTACGCGATGTCCGTCGCGCTGTGCAGACCCTGAATTCACATCGTCAGCAGATTCTTGCCACGGCCGCCGCCAGCCTGAATGCCGCGGCCGAAGTGGGTGCAGCGACTGACGCTGCGACTTTGGAAGCTCTGGCGACGAAACACGCGGTGGACCCGGCGGTGCTGGCTTCCTGGTTCAGCTATCTCGGCATCGGTGCCGGGGAAGTGCAGATCAATTCGTACATCACCAGCAAACTGGAGCGAACGGAGAATTACGACTTCGTAAAGGGGTGGACTGGTCCGGATGCACTCAGCGTGCTGGCCAATTCATCGGATCAGTTTGTGCGAATTCCAGGCGACATGCATCCTCATAGTGTTGGTGTTCATCCATCGCCAAAACTGCGCGCGATTGTCGGCTGGAAGAGTCCCATTGCGGGCCACGTGCGGTTGTCGGGCAAGGTTCAGCGAGCACACATTGGTTGCGGTAACGGAGTCACCTGGCTGGTCGAACTTCGCCGCGGGAACACTCGTCAGCGTCTGGCGGCCGGAACAGCGGGCGGTGCGGAAGAGCATATGTTCGGACCATTTGAGAATGTCGCCGTGCAGCCCGGGGATCTTGTGTCACTGATCGTCGGGCCGCGTGATGGTGAGCATTCCTGTGACATGACATCCATCGCGATGAACCTTACGGAAGTCGTTCCCGACGGGGAAGCTCGCGAATGGGATCTGGCAAAGGATGTCTCTCCGGATGTTCTGGCCGGGAATCCTCACGCGGATCGGCTGGGCAACAATGGTGTCTGGCACTTTTACAGTGAGCCAGACGCTGGCGGTGGCGCCGAAACAATTATTCCGACGGATTCGTTGATTGCTCAATGGCAGGCGGCGACCGATACTGAGATGAAGAAACAACTGTCGGACAATGTTCAGGCGTTGCTCACCACGGGCCCTGGAGAAATCGCGGCTGATGCCCCGGACGCCGTGCTGTATCGACAGCTCACGTCGGCGAATGGGCCATTGTTCTCCGCCGTTCGTAAAGAGTTGCTGAGCGGCAAAGCCTCTGGTCATTCACTGACGCCAGTCGAGGATGTTGATGCATCAATGCTGGCCGGTTTGGATCCAGCGTTGTTCGGAATGCATCCGAACGGAACTGCGATCGCGGCCGAGAATCTTTGTGTGCAGGCACCGTCGGTGATTGAAGTTGTGATTCCGGCGGACTTTGTCGAAGGTTGTGAATTCGTCGCAACCACAACCCTGCATCCGGAGACCGGTGCGGAGGGCACTGTGCAATTGCAGGTTCTGACTGCGAAACCAGAGAAGCTTTCCAGTCTTGCGGCGAGTGCATCCACGATCAAAGGCGGTAAGGCAACATGGTCAGACGGTGATAAACCCGTTAGCCACGACACACCCATTCTGGTTGCGGAAAACAGTGCGGCCCGAGAACGATTGTTGCAGGAATTTGACGACTTCCGCAGTTTGTTTCCGGCTGCACTTTGCTACACCAGGATTGTACCGGTTGATGAAGTGGTCACTTTGACGTTGTATTATCGCGAAGATGATCATCTGAAACGCCTGATGCTGAATGACGCAGAGACCGCTGAACTGGACCGTCTGTGGGACGAGATGCATTTTGTGAGTCAGGATGCACTGGCCTTGGTCGACGCCTATGATCAGCTTTGGCAGTTTGCAACTCAGGATGCAGACCCCAGCGCGTTTACTCCGATGCGAGACGGCATTGTGGAGCGCGCGGAGCAGTTTAAGAAGTTGCAGAAGGAAACAGAGCCGGTTCATGTGCAGGCCGTATCAGACTTTGCAGCGAAAGCCTGGCGACGTCCAATCACGGACGTGGAAGCGGGGCAGTTGAGAAATCTCTATCAGAAGCTTCGTGAGCAGGAACTTTCGCACGATGCGGCTGTTCGCATGCTGCTGGCACGAGTTCTGGTGACACCGGCCTTCCTGTATCGCGGCGAACATGCACTCCCGGGCACGAAAGCGACCTTTGTGAGTGATAAAGAACTGGCAACTCGACTGAGCTATTTCCTGTGGTCTTCGCTACCGGATCAGTCGCTGCAAGATGCCGTGGCCGTTGGTAATTTGCGACAGCCCGAAGTCTTGAAGAGCCAGATGCGTCGCATGCTGTCGAATGAAAAGATGCGACGCATGGCGATTGAATTTGGTTGCCAATGGCTGCACATTCGTGAGTTTGATCTGATGGATGAAAAGAGCGATCAGCATTATCCGGAGTTCAAGGATCTGCGAGCTGACATGTATGAAGAGTCGATTCGTTTCTTTGAAGACATGTTCCGCAATGATGGCTCAGTTCTGGATCTGCTGGATGCTGATCATGCGTTTGTGAATAACAAGCTGGCTCAGTTCTACGGGATTACGGATCTCAACGGTGACGGTTGGCAGAAAGTCAGCGGCACAAAGAAGATGGCGCGGGGAGGTATCCTCACCATGGCCGCAACTCTGGCGAAGCAGTCAGGTGCGTCGCGGACAAGTCCGATTCTGCGAGGCAACTGGGTGTCGGAGTTTCTGCTGGGAGAAAAACTGCCGCGGCCTCCGAAGGGCGTTCCGGTTCTTCCGGAAGAGGTCCCCGCCGAACTGACCGAACGGCAGTTGATTGAACTCCATGGCAGCGATCCTGCGTGTGCCAAATGTCATCAGCGAATTGATGCATTCGGTTTCGCACTGGAACAATTCGACACGATCGGCCGCCTGCGTTCGAAAGACGCCGGTGGTCATGAGATCGATGTGGTCGCTGTTTTGCCGGACGGAACAAAAGTCAGCGGAGTTGACGGGCTGCGAGATTACATCCTGAATGCTCGTCGCGATGACTTCCTGCGAACGTTCTGTCGGCGTCTGCTGGGTTACGGGCTTGGGCGATCGGTGCAACTGTCCGATGAGCTATTGATCGACGACATGATCGAGCGGTTGAAAGCCAACGATTATCGCTTTTCCGTGGCGATTGAGTCGATCGTTACCAGTCCTCAGTTCACGATGATCCGCGGTGCCGATACGGCGGCTGCGTCGTCAGAAGGCGAGTAGCGATTCTTCAGTAATGTTCTTGTGGATGTACGCCAGTAGCTTTAATGTTTTTTGGAGACTGCAATATTTTTTTGGGAACTGGTCCTCGGTCGCCCTCACAGATCTTGATGCTTCACCGCACTGCCTGTTTTCTATGACCCCAACTTGTGGCAGATTTTGATTGCAGAACTGTTGCGACCGCTGCGACAGGGTTCTGAGGCGTGATTCATCCGGCCGATACGATCGACGGGATGCTTTGACTTCGCACATTCGGTGTAGCACGTCGGCATTTCAGCAGTATCAAAAGGGTGACGACGATGACACAGTCTGCGAAACTGATCAACGGTGGGCTCGCACTGGTTCTGATTTCTTCCTCCGGCTGTGCTGGCAACGGCCTGAGAAACATGTTTTCTCGCAACGAAACCGCGGGCTATAAGACCCTGGAAGAGCTGGAAGAAGAACGTCTTGCTGCAGAGAAGAACAGCGAAGATGAATCCGGGCCGCGATTTGCTTCGTGGTTGCCGTTCGGTAAAAAGACTGCCGAAGAGACTGAAGCCATTGCCGCTGCAGACGACGCGGTTGATGAATCTGAAGAAACCAAAAAGAGTGGCTGGTGGAGAAATCCGTTCCGCCGTCAGGAAACGATCGAAGCCGATCCATTCCTTGAGAACGAACTCCCGACAGAAGTGGTTGTCGCAGGCAAAAAGGACGCCAAAGCCAAAGCGGAAGAGGTCGCTTCTACTGCCACAACCAAAGCGACAAAAGACGTTGCGGTCGTCAAAGATGAAGCCGTCAGGACTGTTAGTGCCACCGCCGCGGAAGCGGGAGAAGAAGACGACCTGCTTGTCGAGAAGTTCGAGAAACACTTCCAGCAGACGACAGAAAGTACCGTCAACGCTGCAGACGAAGGTTCGGATCTGATCGTCGCCGGAGTCGAAGGAGCTGCTGCAGGTGCTGCGACTTCAAAGAAGAAAGCAGCGGCTTCAGCAGACGGCGTAAACAGCGCTGCAGATAAGAAGCTGGCCGAATTCGAAGAGTTGCTGGCTGCAAAGAAAGCGGCCGCAGCAAAAACTCAGAAAGAAATGCAGTTTGAAGAGGAATTCGAAGCCGCAGAAGGCGTGGCCGATGACTTTGCGGAAAGCGTTGCGGAAGCGAGCAAGTCTGCGGAGAAGCAGGTTCGTAAGAGCGGCAAGCAGGCCGTTGTTTCTGTGGATGAATTTGACAGCCTGTTTGAAACGGTTGAAAAGCCAGTTGCCGCAAAGAAGCGAAAGACCGGAGCGGCTCGAGCATCATCGAACCAGACAGACGATGTAAAAGTGGCGAAGGCCGATGACATCTTTGGAAAAGAATCCGTTGCCGGAACTGGTAGTGGCCGTCAGGCCAGGAAGTCGTCAATCGCTGGCGGTTGGAAGGGCGAACAATCCGAGTCTGATTTTGCCTCAGCGGATACTGACGATAAGTCCGGCGACGGACAGAAATCGGATCTGGCTCGAAAAGTCATCGACACAACTGTGGACGAGTTTGCCGAGATGTTCTCCGGAGCCCGCACTCCGGAGGGAGCCTCCCGTGCTACGGCCCCGGATGCCGATGAATGGACCGCCACTTCGCAGGGCAAGACGGGGACTGGTGGTCGTCGAGGCGTACCAGTGCGAAAAGCCTCCAACGGGCGGGAACTGGGAACAGCACTGGATACGCCAGCAGGGCTGAGAGAAGACGCGTTCTTCACCGGCGGCAGCAATCCACCCCTGGTGACAAATCTTCAAGCCGTCCCTGAGACTGAAATGAATCGGGCTCAGGCATCGGTTCCTGCGGCGCCTGCTGTTACGGAGAATGTCGCAAGTGGCAAAGCTGCGACTCAGGTCGCCCAGTTGCCATCAGCATTCAGCTTCCGCAACATCGTGCTTGTCATTGGCGGCATAATCGTTGCGGCCCTGCTGTTTGCACCAGGCCGTAGAAAGCCGACGGAAGCGAATCAACTGCCGGTTCAGGGGTAGAATAATCCCTCATTTTCCATGAACGATTCGCGCTGACTCCTGAGTTGCGACCTACTGTTCAATTCGAGCAGACGACATGAGTGGATGTTGTCTGCCTCTTTTTCGGTAAGTTGCAGTCCCCAATTGCTGAAGAGGTCGCTCGACCTGACAGCAGGAGTCCGTCATGACGCAGGATCCATGGAGTCGCCCCACGATTGACGATCTACGCCGAGTTCTCGAGAGCATCGGCAAGCCCAGTACAACCAATGTGCGGACGAACGAGCGTCTGGAACTGTCGGTTCCCGCTGAAATTCGAACCTCGCGTGGCAGCACGATTGCGTCAATGACTCGCGAAATCAGCCGTACGGGTATTGGCCTTCTGCATCGCGGTGCTGTCACACCGGGTGAAGTCGTTGTCAAGATGGCCAGCGAGACACGCGAGTTTCAGTACAACGTGCAGATCGAATGGTGTTCACCTTGTGACAACGGAATGTTCATGAGCGGCGGTCGATTCCTGCCGAATCCCGCCGAAGTCAAGTAAAGGCACTGACGTGATCTGTCGCCAGCCGTCCGAGCGTTTCCACGCTTCGACGGCTACTGGCTTCTCTGAATTCAATCCGCCGACTATCGTCTGCCGCTCATTCGAGTGGCTCGATCCCGTCACAGGTGGAGAATACAGCATGGCGACCATCGCGGTCCTTGGAACTCTGGATACAAAAGGCGCTGAGCACGCGTTTGTTGCGGAGCGAATTCGAGAGCATGGTCATGCGACAATGCTGATCGATGCTGGTACCGGCGGTCCACCACAAGTGACACCTGATATTGCTCGCGAAGCGATTGCCGCAGCAGGTTCAGTTGATCTGCCTGACCTGATGGCACGAGGAGACCGTGGGGAATGTGTGACCGCCATGGCCGGAGCGGCCGCCAGAGCCGTCGAACAGCTTTTTCGAGACGGTCGGATTCAGGGGATCATTACTCTGGGAGGCAGCGGCGGAACTGCCATTGGATCTGCGGCGATGCGCGCTCTCCCGATTGGTTTCCCCAAGTTGATTGTCTCGACGCTGGCCAGTGGCCATACGGCTCATTATGTCGGCACCAAAGACATCGTGATGATGCCGTCAATCGTGGACGTGAGTGGTCTGAATCAGATTTCGCGGACAATCTTTTCTCGTGCGGCTGGCGCGATCTGCGGCATGGTCGGGGCCGACGTGACAACTGAGGCAACTCGGCCGGTGATCGTCGCCAGTATGTTTGGCAATACAACGCGCTGTGTGAACGCCGCAATCCCGGTGCTGGAATCGGCTGGTTACGAGGTGCTTGTTTTTCACGCGACAGGTGCTGGTGGTCGCACAATGGAGTCGCTGATTGAAAGTGGCATGGTGGCGGGTGTACTGGATGTAACAACGACAGAGCTGGCCGATGAACTTGTCGGCGGCGTGTTAACCGCTGGCCCGGATCGACTTAATGCTGCAGCAAGAGCGAGAATTCCGGCGATTGTCGCCCCTGGATGTCTCGACATGGTGAACTTCGGTGAACGCCATTCCGTACCCGCAAAGTTTGAAGGCAGGAAATTTTATGTTCACAATCCGCAGATTACTCTGATGCGAACAACGCCGGAAGAATGTCGCCAGCTGGGCACGCTGCTTGCTGAAAAGATCAATGCCTGCCAGTCACCAGTCACCGTTCTGATTCCTCGCGGCGGCATCAGTGTCATTAGTGCGCCGGGCGGACCGTTTTATGATCCGAAGGCTGACGCTGCGTTGTTCGACACGCTGACGGAATCGTTGCGACCTGACATCGACGTTGTCGCCATGGACTGCGACATCAACGCTCCGGAATTCGCCATCGCATGTACCAGGGCGTTACTGGCGAACATTGCCCGCCTTAAGTAATTGCAGGAAGCTCACTGCGTGCCGCTGCGAGCCCCGGTGCTTCCTGTTCCGCGTCTATCGAGCACTTCTTGATACACGCTGCGGATCTGAGCGGTCATGTTCTCATGTCGAAACTGTTCAGTAAAACGTTTCTGGCCGTTATGGCCCAGGCGTTCGCGAAGTGGTTGGTCTTTTGCCAGACGAATCATGGCATCGGCCAGTTGTTTAGTGTTGCGATGTTCGACAAGGATCCCGGTCTGATCGTTGATACATACTTCCGGGGCACCGTCGACATCAAAGCTGATGATCGGCTTACCGGCAA
The DNA here is from genome assembly GCA_026400835.1 of Planctomycetales bacterium. GTDB lineage: Bacteria > Planctomycetota > Planctomycetia > Planctomycetales > Planctomycetaceae > SXXK01. Next base: position 77,799 of record JAPLOA010000086.1, read on the forward strand.
GGAGTCCCTGCGGCAGAACGCGTGCCAGCCCTTCCCAGTCACTGGTGTGCACCACCGCATCGGCGGCGTGCAGGTAATTGGTGACCTCATCCGGAGGGACGAGACCAACAAAACGGAAATGGCTGGTCAGGCCGAGTTCTGCAATTCGAGCCTGATATTGATCCTTTAAAACTCCGTCACCGACGAGCAGAAACCGCACATTGGGAACCTGAGCAGCCACGGCTGCTGCGGCTTCAATGAGATAGTTGTGGCCCTTGAGATGAAACAGCCGAGCCACTTTGCAAAACACAATATCGTCCGCAGCAAGATCGTATTCAGCTCGAATCGCTGATGCGGTTCTCGTGGGATGCAGAAATTTATCGACGTCCATGCCACTGTAGATCGTGGTGAACTTTTCACGAGGAGCCACGCCGGCCGCCACATACTGATCGGTCATCGCATCGCAGACGCAGATAAAATGATCGCACCATGCGGCAGCGTGTCGTTCGGCCCAGCGATAGGCATAGTGCAGCAGTGGATTCTGTCCGAAATGAAACGAAGCTCCATGGACTGTATGAACGGTTGGCAGCGAAAGTTGAGAAGCCGCCATGCGTCCGAGTATTCCGGCCTTGGAACTGTGAGTATGAACGATCTCCGGACGATAATCGGCCAGTGCTTTTCGGATGGCACCGACGGCTTTCCAATCTGTCAGCGGGCTGATGTTACGTGTCAGTTCGGGAAGGATTTTGACATCGAGTCCGCGATCCCTGGCACGCCGCTCCAATGATCCTTCGGGGCCCGTTGTGTGTCCGGTCATCAGGCAGACCTGGTCACCAAACAAATAGTGCTGATCGTCCACATTGAACAGGGTGTTCTCCTGCGCTCCGCCGATGATCATTCGAGTGATAATATGAGCAACACGCATGGAGGTGAGAAACTCTGGACGGAAAAACGAGTAGGTCTGTTCAGGTCAGGGGCTGATGATATCGTTGGATCGGCGTTTGGTCTAAACTTCGGAAACCCCTGCCCGGGATAATGTCCCCGGAAACGATTCTGACGGCACGGCGGCATTCTCTACGCAGATATTGATGTCAAACCCCGGTGCTGCTGCAGGAATAAGGTGTGCATGGGGATAAAATCCCGCAGACAGCGGTTTCGTCGTTATCCTCATTACGATCTTTCCGTTTCAGGGGATGGGAGAATCTTCTGTATTGCCCTGGAACGGCAGGTGGGTTGTTGGTCTGTGTGGAAATCTCTTCGGATTCAAAGCCGCGAAATTCATGTCAAATTCACCTGAGGAAGCATTGCCGTCCGAACCGAGCGACACGTCGCCTTCAGTGCCTGCAATGTCTTCGACAACCGTAACGACGAATGATGAGGCTCAGCCAGACGCTCCGGATCTGTTAAGTGCTCCGGCTATCATTGCGATGCCGGCCACATTGATGAATACCGACGATGATCAGGAACTGCGAAAAGTCCAGCGGCGATTCGAACAGCTTCAGGCTGCTCAGGTTTTTGCCTGGCGCCGTCGGCATCTGCGAACGTCGGCACTGCTGTTTCTGCTGACCATGTTGAGTACTTTTCTGGTAGGGTCCGGATACTTTCCGCTTGAGTACATTCTCGGCTGGATTTTTCCCCGCTTTGGCAACTACCTGCAACAGACCTTCAGGCCTCATGATTTAGACATGATTATGGTTCGCGCCTGTCGCCAGGGACTTGAATACTCGGTTCCGCTGATGTCGATTCTGTTTTTTCACGAGATGGGACATTATCTGCAGTCCGTCTGGAATCGAGTGCCCGCGTCGCTGCCGTATTTTATTCCAATGCCGATTCCTCCGATGGGCACCATGGGGGCGGTGATTTTTCAGGGGCGAGGTGTGGCGACACGTCGACAAATGTTCGACATCGCAGTCTGGGGGCCTCTGGCCGGCCTTGCAGTGACAATCCCCGTGCTGTGGTATGGTCTCAGCATTGCTGAGTATCGACCGCGACCGGATATGGCTCCTCTGGAGTTCAGTCAGCCGCTGATCATGCAGTGGATGATTTCCGCCATTCACGGCCCCGCACCGGAAGGTTACACGATTGCTCTTGATGACAACGGGATCGCGTTCGCAGGCTGGGTTGGAGTTCTCATTACTGCGATGAATCTGCTGCCGGTGGGGCAACTTGATGGCGGTCATATCCTCTACACGCTGATTGGGCGGAAAGCCCATCTGGTGGCCTATGCTGTTATTCTGGGTGGCTTCACATACATGGTGATGAACAACAATTTCTCGTTCAGCCTCTTGCTGATTCTGCTGATGCTGACTGGGATTAAACATCCGCCAACGGCCAATGATCGCGAGAAACTTGGAATTGGTCGGCACATTCTCGGCTGGCTGACGCTCTCATTTCTGCTGGTAGGGCTGACTTTGAATCCGATCACGGTACCGGAACCTGACGCTGAAAATCAGTCAGCGGAATCCGTTCAATTTGTTGCAGAGTAGACCGCTGAGAGACGATTCCTCAGGCAATGGCGAGCGGTGCGGCGTGAGCCCACCGAGGTCTTTTGTCCACCGCTTTGTTTCTGGTTCTCTGCCGAAGCTGAACTCGGCGGGCTGACGCCACACCGCTCGCCAGGTTGCAGCGTCATGAAGTTTCGTCGCGAACCGGGTTTACTTTAACTGCAAAGGCACGGAAACCACTTCACCTTCCCGAAGAACTTCGATCGTAATCCTGTCGCCGGGGCGATGACTTTCAATCTCTGACAGGAATTCATCCGGCTTCAGAGTCTTCTTCCCGTTTACGCCAATAATGACATCAGCCCGATTCACGTCGCGCGACTCAAACGTTACGAAGCCGCGTTTGTTACGGACAATTTCCGGGCCGCGCAGGCCGGCCTTTGCAGCAGGGCCATCGGGGACCAGAGTAATAATGCGAAGACCTTCCTCCAGTTTGGCGACTTCATCAATCCCAAACTCGGGGCGAATGAATCGCCCGTGTTCGATCAATTCCGGTACAATGCGAGCCACGAGATTCGAGGGAATCGCAAAGCCGATCCCGGAGTTCTGGCCGGTCTTGCTGGCAATGGCGGTATTCATCCCGATCACTTCGCCGTGAGAATTCATTAAGGGACCACCGGAGTTCCCGGGATTGATCGCCGCATCAATTTGAATGACAGACTTGATCGAGCGAGCTCGTGTGACAGGCAGTGTTCGATCCAGACTGGAAATAATCCCGGTCGTCATGGTTCGCTCGAGACCGAATGGATTGCCGATCGCGAACACTCGCATACCAACTTTCAGGCTGGAGGAATCTGCAAAACGCACGGGGATCAGTTTTTCGGGAGGGGCTTTGATGCGGACTACTGCCATATCATTGATGGGGTCCGCACCGACAACATCCGCTTCAAACTCTTCGCCATCGTGCAGCGTAACGAGAACTCGCTGAGCCCCCTCGATGACATGATTGTTCGTGAGGATATGACCGTTCTGATCCAGGATAAATCCGGACCCGGAATCCTCCGTTGGGTTCTCCCCGAAGAATCCGCGAGCTGCACCGATGCGAGTTCCAATATTCGCGACGCTGCGGTTATTCGTTTCATAAACGTAAGTCGACACGGCCTCGTCGGGAGCCAGTCCCTCGGCGTTGTAGACTCGCGGCGGTGCGATTTCGCTGAGAGAATCAACGGCGACAGTCTCGGCCGGAGTTTCGCTGGGATACGAAACAGTCTTCTCGGCAGGACGAGTTTTTCGGGCGATCGTGGAAAGATCTCTCGGAAAACGATCCTGCTGTGCCGCTGCAACGGTGAGCGTGCCAACTCCGGATTGCAGCCAGAACACGAGGCAGCCACCAAGAATTGAAGAAATCAGACATATGGCAGCGTTCTTCATCGCTGCTCCTCCTGAAGTACGATTACAGTTCAAAACGTGTCCCATGACATTTCTTTATTCTTCGCACGGCTTAAACTGAAGCCAGTTGTTCGAGGCGAATATCATCCTGATCATTACCTGAATGGTGGCCACGCAAAGAATAACTGATCAGCTCAAGCCAACACTTCGCTGTGACCGGGCGGGACTTTATCAGACCACCTCAATTTCAGAAAACCCCGAATGAACACGATGCTGACCCCATACGACGTTGCCGTCTGTGCCGCACAGGAAGCTGGCAAAGTTCTCGCACAATATTTTCACGAGGGTTTTGAGGTCCGGAACAAAGGAGTTGCGGATCTGGTCACGGATGCTGATGTTGCCGCCGAGCGACGAATCGCGGAAATCATTCGCAGTGCTTTCCCGGATCATGCGATTTTGGGGGAAGAGGAGAATTCAGGCGATGTGACGGCCGAGCATTTGTGGGTGATTGATCCGCTCGACGGAACCACCAATTTCGCTCATCATATTCCCCACTTTGCCGTCTCCATTGCCTATCTTCATCACGGGGTGGCTCAGTGTGGAGTCGTCTGGAATCCGATTCGTGAAGATCTCTACATCGCACGGAGAGGGCTTGGTTCGACACACAACGGCAAGGCGATACATGTCGGCAGCCAGAAGCAAATGAGCGAATCTCTGATCGGGATTGGGTTCTACTATGATCGTGGAGCCATGATGGAGGCGACTTTGGCCGCGATTGGAGCCTGTTTCCGGCGGCAAATCCATGGAGTTCGTCGATTCGGGACTGCATCTCTGGATCTGGCCCACGTCGCAACGGGACTCTATGGAGCCTATTTCGAGTATCAGTTGTCGCCGTGGGATTACGCGGCCGGACAGCTCCTCGTAGAAGAAGCCGGTGGGCGGGTGACTACATGTACCGGAGCGGCGGTGCCATTGAAGAAAACGAGCATTCTCGCGTCAAACGGACAGTTGCATGACGAAATGCTGGCGAACGTTCGCGAACCGTATGTTGGCCTGGGACGTGACTGAACTTTGCGCGGGTGGGAGTGAAATTTCTTTGCAGCCGGATTCGTGAGAATTCAGAGCGTTAAGCTGGCCGGCATCCGAATTCTCACGAATCCGGCTAAGCTCAAAACACTCAGTCAGTCAATCAGTCATCCATAAAAAAACACCGCATGAAGTTAGGCAACTTCATACGGTGTTTTCAATTCTTCGAACTACCAAATCCCAACAAGCAGGATCAGGCTTACTTTGGCATTGGCAACACGATCAGAGCGTCCTCGGCAAACGAGGCTTCTGCCGCTTTGCCGTTGATCTTGTACTGAATCTTCAGCTGCTTTGTGCTGCCCGGAAGCGGGTCGCCTCCAAAACTGGCGTTGTAGCTGGCTGAGACCAGTGTGATGATTGGCAGTTCACCAGCCTGCTTCTGCAGGACGGCGGTGACATCTTTCTGAGTCGCACCGGAACCGTATTCGGCTTTGACAATTTCGAGCTTCATCTTTTCGATGCCGGCCGTGGCCAGTAGTTCTTTGACGTCCACACCTTTGCCGCTCAGCTTTTGTGCGATGACCAGCATCGCCTGAGTCGCATCGTCCTTCAGTTCCGGAACTTTCATCAGCTTGATGGTCATCTTCAGGTTATCTACTGTTGGGTAACGCTTCAGGATGTCCACAACCAGTTTCTTTTCGGCCGTTTGTCGAGCAGCATCAAATGCTGTCTGGCACATCTCGGTACGCTTTGCATCAGGCAGCACAAATTGACGAGCGATGCGGATGTATCCTCGCAATGCACGCACCTGATACGGATTGGAAGGGATCTTTGCCAGTTCCAGAAGAACCGGAGCCGCATCTTCCGTCATCCATTCACCCAGCAGACGACTGCTGATGTCCTGCAACTGAGCATCGGTGCTCTTCGCTGCTTTACCGACAGCCTGCAGCGCGTTGGTGCCGCCCATGGCTCCCAGAATCTGCAGCAGGGTTCCTTTGACGGGAACAGATTTGACACGATCCACAGCAGCCGACAACTCCTTCGCACAGGCTTCGCGATCAGCCATGCGAATGCTTGCGGCCTTAAGAGCCCTCTGAGCGATCTCGGCATCTTCAGACTTCTTCGGCGCCACCACCTGATCAATCAGTACGGACAATTGCTGCAGCGAAACGGTTTCTCCCAGAGCCACCAATGCTGCTGTTCGTACAACACCGCTGTTGTTATCCAGAGCCTTCAGCAGCTGCGGAACAGCTTCGATACGACGTTTACCGACAAGCTCGATCAGAAGCGGATACGTCGCTCCTTCGGCCTTTGGCAGCAATGCGACGATCTGAGCATTCACGTTATCGCCGGGAAGTTCTGCCAGAGTGTCTTTTGCTGCCACTGACAATTCTGCATCTTTATCGACGGCAATCTTCAACAGCGAATTCAGGCAAGTCACATCACCGACTCGGGCAAGTGCATCGACGGCCGACAATCGCACCGCCAACGGTCCCTGCTCAGCAGCTTTCAGAATCGCCGTCAGCACGACCGTGTCTTTTCGATCCGCCATCGCCTGAACAATCAGGGCTGCTCGATCATCGGGCGAAGTCATCATTTCCGTCACAAGGACTTGATCAATCTCGCTGCCCGGAAATTCACGAGCCGTCCCGAGTGCCAGACGAAAGAGTGTTCGGTCATCCGCATGCAGTTGTTCGACCAGCAAAGGAATGCCGTCCCGACCACGAGCCAGAATGGCTCCTCGAGTTGCTTCAACAATTCGCTGCAGATGTACGTCAGCCGCTCGCACTTCGTCATAGATCGCAATTGCATCGGCCGACTTGCCTTCTGAGTGCAATCGTTCGGCACACAGCACACAACCTTCGGCCACAAACGATCGAACTTCCGGGCTGGAATCTGCCAAAGCAGTACGCAGCGCTTTTGATGCATCGTCATTTCCAATGCGTCCCAGTGCGACGGCTGCAGCAGCGGCCACTTCGACATCAGCATCTTTCAGTTTTCCGGACAGTGCTGCGACGGCTGCTGCGTCACGGCGCACGCCGATTGAGTTGATCGTGCCGACCAGCAGTCGTCCCTGCAGAGATTCGGTAGCTGTTCGCAGAGCTTCATCCGCTTCCGGGCCGGGAATGGATTCGAGTGCAATCCGAGCCCATGACGACAGTTCCGGTATCGGCAGTAGCTTTGCCAATTCAGGCACAGCCGCCGCGGAACCATAAATGGCCAACTGTTTGCAGGTGATAGCTTTATCTGCCGGGGCGGCGTCAGATTTCAAGACCGCCAGCAATTCCTGTTCTTTCTCCGGGGACGTCGCAGGGCCGTCAGCCAGTGCAATGTTCGAAACCGTGAACCAGGTGAGTAACAATGCGACTATGGGCAAAGATGACCGTAGAATTCTCATGAGTTTATTTTCCTGTGAGATGAAGTTGGTGGGAAAGTTCAGACTGCAAGTCCCGATTCCAAATTTGAAACCTAAAATTTCAAATGGAAGTGGTTAGGCTCCGTACTTGTGAGCCGCGATTACAGTCTCCACGGTTCTCGAAGAGCTTCCGATCGCAGTCGGTTAGCCTGTTCATCATTCACAAATTCATGAGTCGTGTTGTCGTACTTCACCGTACGTCCCAGGTGCAGCGCGATGTTGGCCGCATGGCAGGCGATGTGGGCATTGCAGGCGGCGTCCGCATTTCCCTTTGGCTGGCTGCGAGTCTTCACGCAGTCGAGGAAGTCGCGGACGTGATACGTCGCAGGATAGCCATCGATTTCTTCCACGGTGCGTCCGGCCAGCAACGCGGGTGAGCTGAGTACCAGTTTTCCGCTGTCGCCGGCTTCGACCCAGCCCGTTTCGCCTTCGAATCGTACGGGGCAGGATCCCAGCGGAATCCACCCAGTTTCACGGAAGATCAGCTCGCAGCCGTTTTCATAGCGAGCCACCAGTTGGCCATCTTTCGGAGCATCATACTCGACTGGCGGAGGACAATCGCCCACAGCCCATTGGCATAGGTCGACACAGTGCGAGCCCCATTCGAGTACTCCGCCGCCGACAAGTCCACCGCCCTTTTCGAAATTGAATCCATCCAGCAGCTTGGGATTGAATGGACGCCAGGCAGCCGGGCCGAGATACATATCCCAGTCCACGATGGCTTTGTCAGGCTCAGTTTCCGGAATCAGCCACCCACTCATCATGGCCTGCATGCCGGCTGGATGTGCAAACACCTTAGTGAGTTTCCCCAGCTTCCCGGTGCGTGCCAACTGACAAGCAAAGGCAAAGTGAGGCAGGTTGCGTCGTTGAGTTCCCGCCTGGAAAACTCGCCCCGTTCGTCGCATTGTTTCCGCAAGGATCAGGCTCTGGGCGATGTTTTTCGTGACAGGCTTTTCACAGTACATATCCTTGCCGGCTTTGGCGGCGTGCATGGCCATCGTCGCATGCCAGTTTGGACCGGTGGCAATCAGGACGGCATCAATGTCCTTTCGATCCAGCACTTCGCGAAAGTCTTTGTGCATGGAGCAGTCTTGATTACCGTATTGGTCGTCGGCGAGTTTCTTAACGGCCTGACGACGCGATTCCTTCACGTCGCAGACAGCGATGAACTGCACATCCGGCTGCTGCAGAAAACAACCGAGGTCATAGGTGCCGCGATTGCCGATTCCGATGCCGCCGACGACGACTCGCTCACTGGGAGCAACCGCTCCACCTCGCCCAAGTGCCGAGGCGGGAATAATGGTTGGAGCCATAACCGCTGCAGCGGCCGCAGCCACACTTTTCTTCAGAAAGCGACGGCGAGGCAGGTGGGGTGACGCTTTTGACATGAGGATCTCCTGGAATTGCCGATGGGGTGCAAAACACACAGGGAGTTCCCGAAGGTACGGTTCACAGCGCTGAAATCAGTCAGGAAAACTCAGCTCCATTAACCGAACTCACGGACTTCCAGACACTCAGCATACGCGGGAAGAAAGCCCGATACCAGGCAGCGAGGCATTTGGGGCAGCGTGCATCGCCGAATCTATTGGATCAACCCAACCGGTAGACAACCGACAGGAGAAACCTCATCCTATACGCTGCAATACTTCAGTCTGACGCAGCCCATTCGCCCCAGGGCGACGGATCCCTTGCGCTCATTGCAGAAGATCGTCTGCCTCGCCCAGGCTTTTTCTCACCGGAAAATCAGGATGCTACGCACACTTATTTCATCTCGACCTTTGTTTCTGATGCTGCTCATGATCGCAAATTTCTCACAAAGCACTCAAGCTCAGCAGGCGAACCCGGACGACGTCTATCTGCTCGGAGCGGACTCACGGCGTCAGGACGGCGTGCCGCAGGGAACTGTCACGAAGCATGAATGTACCAGCCAGATCTTTGAAGGGACTGTGCGCGAATATCACGTCTACATTCCAAAGCAGTACGACGGAACTCAGCCCGCCTGCCTGATGGTCTTCCAGGATGGTCATGCCTATCTCGATGAGAATGGACAAGTGCGAGTTCCCATCGTCTTCGACAACCTGATCCATCAGGGAAAGATGCCCGTCACGATTGGACTGTTCATCAACCCCGGACACAAAGGCGATGCAATCCCGGAGAGTCGCTGGCGAGCTGACAATCGCAGTTTCGAATACGATACGTTGAGCGATCAGTATGCTCGATTTGTCGTCCGGGAATTGCTGCCTCATGTCGTCGAAGAACACAAACTGAAGATCAGCAGTGATCCCGCGGACCGAGCAATCTGTGGAATGTCCAGTGGCGGGATTTGTGCGTTCACCGCGGCCTGGGAACATCCGGAATGGTTCGGCAATGTGCTCAGCCATATCGGCAGCTTTACCAACATCCGCGGCGGTCATGCTTATGAAGCCATGATTCGCAAGACAGACAAGAAGCCGATTCGAGTGTTCCTCCAGGACGGCGAGAATGATCTCGACAACGAACACGGTAACTGGTGGCTTGCGAATCTGCAGATGGAGAAAGCTCTGAAGTTTAAAGGCTACGATTACAAGTTTGTCGGCGGCACGGGTGCTCATAGCGGAAAGCACGGCGGCGCGATCATGCCGGAATCTTTGACGTGGCTGTGGCGTGATCATGTGGCGGGTCCTGAACCTGCCACCGACCCGAAGACAGAACCTGTCGATGCGAAAACGGTGTATGAAGAGAAATCTATTACGTGGACTGGTGGCGAATACAAAGACGAAGAGTTTCGTTATCGCCTGATGAAACCTGCCTCCGTCGAAGCCGAACAGAAGTATCCGCTGGTGATCTTCCTGCACGGAGCCGGCGAGCGAGGAACCGACAACGCTCTGCAGTTGCTGTACTTGCCAACTCAGATGGCTCAGCCGCGCTGGCGTGAGAAGTTTCCGTGTTACGTCCTGGCTCCGCAGTGTCGCCCCGAGAAAAAATGGTTGGAAGTCGACTGGACCGCAAAGACGGATCCGGTCTCACCCGATGAACCGACAGCGCAACTGAATACTGTCATGGAGATGATTGAACGCACGATTAAGGAAGAACAGATCGACCCTGATCGGATTTATCTGACGGGTTTGTCGATGGGCGGTTTCGGATCATTCGATCTGGCCAGTCGACGCCCGGAATGGTTCGCAGCGGTCGCTCCCATCTGCGGCGCGGCAGATCCCGCGAAAGTTGTGGCGTTGAAAGATATCGCCGTCTGGGCGGCACATGGTGACGCGGATACTGTTGTTCCGGTAGAACGAAGTCGGAGTGCCGTTCAGCATCTGACGGATGCTGGAGGAAAGCCGGTTTATGTTGAATTACCCGGGGTTGGCCACAATGCATGGACTCCCAGTTATTCGGACAACGATGGTCTGGTTCCATGGTTGTTTCGACAACGACGACCAGCCGTGGCAAAATAGTTCTGTAATTGAAGAATGCCTTCGGCCACTGGGTTCATCCCGATGGTTTAACGGCTTTTGCACCAGTCAGGTTTGCCTCTGACTCCTGTCGAAACTATTCCCACAGCGAGTGTCCTCCGATGTCAACTCTCCGTTCTTCTTTGGTTGCAGCTGTCGCTTTGTGTTGCGTTGCCTGCACTGGAGAGGCTTTCGCTCAGTCGAAGCAGACGATTCGTTTCGATCAGCAGGTACGGCCGATCCTGTCGAACCATTGCTGGAGTTGCCATGGACTCGATGAAGGTAGCCGTCAGGGCAATCTTCGCCTCGATGTCAGAGACAACGCTGTCGCTGCGGGAGACACTGGCGAGCCGGCAATCGTGCCCGGACATCCGGAAAAGAGCCAGTTGATCGCTCGTATCGATTCACATGATCCCGATCTTCAGATGCCGCCACTGGTCACAAAGAAACCTCTGACTGCAGAACAAAAACAGATTCTGAACCAATGGATTGCCGAGGGGGCGGAGTATTCCGGTCACTGGGCCTTCGAAACTCCTGAAAGGCCGGAACCGCCTGTCATCGCCGATTCCAGGTGGGCGAAGAATCCCATCGATGAATTCATTGCTCATCGGTTGCAACTGGAAGGGATGCGACCGACGGAGGAAGCGGCGCCACATGTCTGGCTCCGGCGAGTCACTCTGGATCTGACTGGCCTGCCGCCATCTCTGGAAGAGTTAGATGCATTCGAAGCAGCTCTTAAGAATACGTTACGTGAAGAGGTATACGCGGAGGTCGTCGATCGTCTGCTTAAGTCGCCGCACTATGGCGAACGCATGGCGATGCAGTGGCTGGATGCAGCTCGTTATGCCGACACAAACGGCTACAACAATGACGAAACTCGCACCATGTGGCCCTGGCGGGATTGGGTCATCAACGCCTTTGCATCCGGAATGCCGTACGACCAGTTCCTCACGGAGCAACTTGCCGGGGACCTGCTGCCGAATCCGACGATCGGCCAACGAGTTGCCACCGGATTCAGTCGCAATCATGTGCTCACCACCGAAGGCGGCATAATCGAAGAAGAGTATCACGTCGAATACGTGGCCGATCGAGTTCACACGACGTCAACTGTGTTCCTGGCCATGTCAATGCAATGTGCTCGCTGCCATGATCACAAATATGACCCGATCTCTCAGCGTGACTATTATCAGTTTGCGTCCTTCTTCAATAACGTGCCTGACAAAGTTGTTTCCTACAACAAAGCGCGCATGGCTGAACCGCTGTTGAAAGTACCATCGCCCGAGCAAACGGCTGAATTGCAGAAGATCGAGGCGCGGCTGGTTGAGATTGATCAGGTCCTCAAGGATCGAGCTGCCGATGTTGGCGAAGAATTGAAGGCGTGGGAGACGTCGTTGACGCCCGAACAGATTGCAGCAGCCGGGCCGATTGGTCTTCTCAGCCATCTGCCGCTGGATGAAGCGGAAGGAGAATTGGTCGGCAATCGAGTCATCGCGGAGCAGTCCGGAACAGTCAAAGGCAGTGTTCTCAGGAAGCCCGGCCGACTGGGCCAGGCTCTGGAATTTGACGGTTCAAACTATGTCGACGCAGGGCAGATCGGCGACTTCGACAACATTGATAAGTTTTCGATCTCGGTTTGGATTCAGCTTTCATCCAATGACATTGGTACCGTGCTGTCGAAGATGGACGACGACAATGCTTATCGCGGTTATGACCTGATGATCGACGGTGGGAAAATTGCTGCACATTTCGTCAGCCACTGGCCTGACAAGGCTTTTCGGATTGCTTCGAAGAATCCTGTCAGTCTGAATGAGTGGCATCATTTGGTCGTGACTTACGATGGATCAAAACTTGCTCAGGGCGTTAAGGTGTATGTCGATGGGGTGGCCCAGGAGTTTGACGTCACGACAAACAATGAACTTGCTGGATCGTTGAAGACAGACAAACCGTTTCACATCGGTCGTCGCCACAAGTCGGTGCCATTGAAAGGACTCGTTGACGACGTCCAGATCTATGGCAGTGAACTCAGCTCTGATGACGTTTCTTCTCTCGCCAAAGGAGAAGCGTTTGGTCAACTTGCAGAGTTGCTCAAAACGCCAGCGGCTGAAAGAAGTCCTGAACAACAGCAACTCCTGATTCAGCACTACGTGGATCATGTCGACGCAACAGCAAAAGCTCTGCGTGCAGAACGATTAGAATTGCCAAAACGCCATACGGAGATCGAGAACAAAATTCCTGCCACGATGGTAATGTCAGAACCCTCAGAGCCACGGCCGGCATTTATCCTGAAGCGTGGTCAGTACGATCAGCGAGGCGACCAGGTTGAGTCTGAGTTTCCTCAGGCACTTAGCGATTCCGTGTCTGCAGTGGCCGAGCAGGCGACGAGCAAAAAGACACGTCTCGATCTGGCTCGTTGGCTGACGGATCCTAAGCACCCTCTGACGGCTCGTGTGGTCGTCAATCGGTGGTGGGAGATGTTGTTTGGCATGGGGCTGGTCGAAACGTCGGAAGACTTCGGTAGCCAGGGGGCATTCCCCAGCCATCCGGAACTGCTCGACTGGCTGGCGACTGAGTTGATTGCTCAAAAATGGGATCAACGAGCGATCCTGCGAGAGATCGTATTGTCGGCCACGTATCGTCAGTCATCGAATGTGACTCCGGAACTGCTGCAGAAGGATCCACGCAATACGTTGCTGGCTCGAGGCCCGCGATATCGACTTCCGGCCGAGACGGTTCGCGATCAGGCGTTGTTCGTCAGCGGTTTGTTCAGCCCGCGTATTGGTGGCCCCAGCGTTCGTCCTTATCAACCGGAGGGACTATGGGAAGATGTCAGCGTGGAGCGACGCGATAAGTATGTTCCGGATGCCGGAGAAGGACTTTATCGTCGCAGCATGTACACATTCTGGAAACGCACTTGTCCGCCTCCTGGCATGGCGACCTTCGATGCGCCGGATCGGGAGTTCTGCCTTGTTCGACGAGCACGCACGAATACTCCGCTGCAGGCACTTGTGCTGCTGAATGATCCAACGTTCGTGGAAGCCTCCCGCAAGCTGGCGGAGCGATGTCTGACGGCTGCCAGCGATGTTGATGCGCGAATCGATCTGGCGTTTCGGCACGTGCTAAGCCGGCCACCGGATCAGGCTGAACGAGCAACCATCAGGGAGATTCTCGACGAGGCGACTAAATCATTTACAGAGGAACCTGCTGCGGCCGAGGAATATCTCACCATCGGTGCTTCGCCGCGTGATGTCACTTTGCCGCCAGTCGAACTGGCCGCATGGTCGGCAGCGATGAGTGTGCTGCTGAATCTGGATGAAGCGATTTCAAAGTTGTGAGGATGTTCGATCAACGCTCGAGCCCAAAAATCTCCGCCACGGGTTGAGATCATTGCTCCATGGGGACAAGTTTGGGGTTGCGCAAGTTTTGGTTCGTTGTTTCGGGCTGTGTTTCGCAGCGTAGCTGCGGCAGCATTTAGCCCCAGGCTTCAGCCTGGGGTAGGAGGCGAAAACACGATCTATCAGCCGTGAAACGGCGAGAGCGATGGTGTTTTCAACGATAGCAACATATTGCTGTCGCCGTTTCACGGCTTCATGTTCATTTTCAAACGTCTTCCCCCAGGGTAAAGCCTGGGGCTACCTGCTGCCGCCTCTACGAGGCGAAATCAAAACTCAAATTCCAACTACTCATTCGGAGCGTACAACAGCCCCAGAATCCCAAGCCCGTAAAACGTGTACTCCACGTCGGCCTGTTGGTCCCAACTCGCGCCTCGAAAACCACCGCCTGAAAGTTCCAGCGATGTCGTGAGCCAATGCAGAATTCTGTCTGGTGGAATCAGGTCGCGTCGCTTTAAATCCTGAGCAGTCAGCAAACCCGTGAAAGTCGATAAGCCGTCGGCAAATGGAATGCGAGTGTTCGCCTGAAATCCACCTTCGGCGCTGACAACATCGGTCAGAAATCCAGTGACGTCATCCGTGATGTCATCATCCATCGCATTCAGTTGATTCAGCAGTGCAACGGCCGCGGCCGTGGGATTAGTTCCGCTGCGTTTCATCGGTGCAATCTCGACGAAGCCACCGTCGTTTCGCTGACGATCGTAGAGAAACTGCACCATCGCGTTTCGCCTTGGGATCTTTCGCCCCATTAACTCATAAGTCAGCGCGACGAGGAACGACTGATAGGTGCTGCCGAGTGCCCCGTCTGTGGATTTTGCGTAGCCACCGTCGGCTGTGCGAAACTTCTCCACGGAAACGGTCACCTGATCCGCAAAGTCCGCCGGCGAGTGCTGTAACAGATCCGGGCCGCCGGAGGCCTGTACCACCAGCGCACTGTAGAGCCAGCTCAGAAGATCAATCACACCGAGACTGAGCGGGTCAATCGCACTCAAATACAGGGCGATTCGGTCGCGGCAGTTCGTTTCCAGGCCGCCGCTGACGGCCAGAGCTCGCACAGCGAAACCCGTGTAATACAGGTCTGCATCGCCTTCGCGGCCTCGAAAACCGCCGGTCTCGGTCTGCTGGCGGACCAGAAATTCCCGATGTCGCGCAATTCGTTCCGGAGAGATCTCGCGGAGGCCTCGGGAAACTCGGTCGGCTAGTCGGAAAAGATACATCGAGAATATGTGGTTAAAGAAAATGGTCGATGCTGTTCGGCCCGGAGTCTGCCTGCTAAGCTATTTCGCTTTCCCTCGGCCCGGCAGGACGTGGATCGGGACGAGGCAATGTAACCAGGCACAGCCGGGGTTTGCACTGTCGCGGGCGATGAATCCGCAGATCTGCAGCCCTTGTGCCGTCTTTGCTGAGACTGTCGATTCCTCATGGCTGGTTCCACCTCCGCTTCGAGTTCCTCGTCCGCAAAAAACGCTGCCGCTGCACAGGACGAACTCGTCCTGGTCATGGACTTCGGAAGCCAGACTGCTCAACTGATCACTCGTCGTGTTCGTGATCAGAATGTATTCTGTCAACTGGTTCGCCACGACCTGACAGCTGATCGCATCAAAGCTCTGAACCCCAAAGGGCTAATTCTCTCCGGCGGTCCGGCCAGCGTTTACGGCGAAGGTTCTCCGAAAATTGATCCGGCGATCTTTAAGCTGGGGATTCCGATTCTGGGCATTTGCTACGGCATGCAGATCACGTGTAACACGCTGGGCAGTCGAATTCTGCCGGCTCATTCGCGGGAGTTTGGCCGATCACCTTGTACGCAGTCCAGCACAGCGGTGGCCGGCAATCTGCTGTTCGACGGTCTTCCGCAAACCTTCACCGCGTGGATGAGTCACGGAGATCAGGTCGAAAGTCTGACCGGTGACTTCGATCCGATTGCATCAACTTCGACATGCCCAAATGCTGCCGTGAAGCATAAGACATTGCCAATCTATGGCCTGCAGTTTCATCCCGAGGTGACTCATACAGAATTTGGTGGACAACTGCTGGGCAATTTTGTCCGCAATGTCTGCGGATGCCAGGGCAACTGGAGAATCAGCTCGCTGATTGAACAGCAGAAGGAACTGATTCGAAAGCGAGTCGGTACTGATCAAGTCATCTGTGGTTTGTCAGGCGGCGTGGATTCCTCGGTTGTGGCCGCTTTGATTTCTGAAGCCATCGGTGATCAGCTTTCCTGCATCTTTGTCGACAACGGTCTGTTGCGAAAAGATGAACGCGGTCAGGTCGAAGAGCATTTTAACGGGCACTTTAAAACGGATCTGCATGTTGTTGATGCGTCGGCCCGGTTTTTGGGAGAACTCGCCGGAGTCACCGATCCGCAGAAGAAACGCAAGATCATTGGCAAGGTATTCATCGATGTGTTCCGCGATGAAGCCAGGTCGATTCCGAATGCAAAATATCTGGCTCAGGGAACTCTGTACCCTGACGTGATCGAATCAGGAGCAAATCCGGATGGTCCTGCGGCCACAATCAAATCGCATCACAACGTTGGCGGACTGCCAGCCGAACTGGGCTTTGAACTGATCGAACCTCTGCGGGATCTGTTCAAGGACGAAGTTCGCCGGATGGGCCTTGAACTGGGGTTGCCCGAGACGATGGTCTGGCGACATCCGTTTCCCGGTCCGGGATTGGCCGTTCGCTGTCTCGGTGAAGTTACGGAAGAACGCCTGCGGATCATTCGCGAAGCTGATGCAATTCTGATTGAAGAATTGCACACCGCAGGGCTCTATCGAGACATCCAGCAGGCGTTTGTGGTGCTGCTGCCGGTTCAATCGGTTGGCGTGATGGGCGACGATCGAACCTATGAGAACGTCGCGGCGGTGCGAGCCATCCAGTCTGAAGACTTTATGACGGCGGACTGGTATCAGTTCCCTCACGAGGTGCTGGCAAGAATTTCGACTCGAATCATTAATTCCGTTCGCGGAATCAATCGAGTGGTCTACGATATCAGTTCAAAGCCACCTGCAACGATTGAGTGGGAATAGTTCGACTCATGGCCAGCTTCACCGCAACCTCACCAATTTTGACCTGCGTGCCCTCCGCACTGCGGACCTTTCTGGGCCGACCGGCCAATCTTCCGCAGATCAGCAATCCGGATCTGGAACTTGAGATTGTGAAGGCACCTCCGGAAGTGATGGTTGGTGAACGCATTGAGTTTCGGATTACGGCCTATGGCTTCAAGCAGCGGGCGACTCATGAATACCTGACGACTTCCGAGATTCTGATTCTGGAGTCTCAGATCGATGGTCCTCTAAGAGCATGGCAGCATTCTCAGAAGATCCAGATCGTCAGCCAGGATAGTTGTCGGCTGATTGATGAGATTGAGTTTGAATGTCCCGGAGGCATGCTGGGATTTCTGCTGACGGAAGCCCGCATCAAAGAGTCGCTCGAGGAAGGTATGGAGTTTCGTTACTCCACGCTTCAGGAACTTATCGAAACCGGGGCCATCGCTTGAAAAAGTCCGAATCATCGCAGCCGCCCACCGTCGCCATCGCTCTGATGACAGCGTTCGTACTGACTGCTGGTTTCGTCGCTCTTGTCGCTGTCGTTATTCCGGGCGTGCTGCTGATGGTTGTGGCGGGATTTGGTCTGCTGCTGCTTTTCGTCGCTCAGTATTTTCTGTGGGCTCGCTGGATGTTTCCAATTGTTCAGCGATGGGAGCAGGAAAAATCTGATGCCGAAACTTCCGCAGCCAATGCGACGCCTGTTGATAAGAAGCAATTTTGATCGCAATCGCTGGTGATTGAGTGAATGTCAATGTCTGAGTACGAACTTCAGTCTGACGCATGCAGTCACTGGAGCAAACAGGTCGCTCGCTGGGTTCAGGTGGCGTGCCAAAGAGAAGTCCGGAGTCCCAAGCCTGGCAACGTTTTCCCGGGTAATGAGTTTGCGGATGCAACGGTCGCTGACTTCATCGCGTCTGCTGATGCGATTGCTGCTGTCATGGCAATGGCTTCCGACAGACCATTGGGAACAACCATTCTCAAGTGTGTCGAAGCGACTCGACGCGTCGTCGGTCACAATACCAATCTGGGCATCATTTTGTTGATCGCTCCTTTGGCAGCCGTACCTGTCGGCCGAACGCTGACCGATGGAATAGAGACTGTACTGAACGCTACGACCGTCGATGACAGCATTGCCGCTTACGAAGCCATTTGCCGCGCGCAGCCGGCGGGGCTTGGTGAAGTGAACGATCAGGATCTGTTGCAAACTCCGACTGAGAATCTGGTCGAATGCATGCGGCTCGCGGCTGACCGAGATCTGATTGCTGCTCAGTATGCGAACGGCTTTCAGCAGGTGTTGGGCAGCGGTCTGGCATGGTTGGCGGAGGCTCAGCACGCGATTGAATCATCCAGCCAGCAGATTACGTGGCTTGCGGTACGCTTTCTGGCGGAGTTTGGAGACAGCCTGATTGCTCGCAAATGTGGCTTGCCAATGTCTGATCTTGTGCAGCAGAAAGCTCGGGAACTACTTCGCAGTGGCTGGCCGCAACGAAGCGGTTCATCGGCCGATCTGGCCGATCTGGATGCATTTCTGCGAGCGGACGGCAATCGTCGCAATCCCGGAACCACTGCCGACTTCATCGCCGCAGTGATCTTTGCGGGACTGCGTGAAGGTCGAATAGTCTGAGGCGGTGCAACTTACTTCAGCAGTTCCGCAAACTGTTCCAGATCCTTGCGGATCGCACTGGCCTGCTCATCGGTCAGCGGTTGATTGCCGAAACGCACCTGATTGAACGCTTCAGCAATTCGCAAAGGCAACGACAGAATTTCCGCAGAAGAAATCTTCGCATGAAATTCTTTTGTAGCCATCTGCGCATTTTCGAGAGCACTGTTGCTGGGGGATAGTTTCAGACCGTGACGTTCACACAGGGTACAGAAGCCTTCGTAAAAACGGATCACAGATTTCAATGACTTATCGCGCGGGGATCTGATGTTGAGGAAAGAGCGGCAGAATCTGCTCAGTCGCTGAAAAGCCTGAACACGAATCAAACCTGCGATAGTGGCCAGCATCATGAACGTTACGATGCCTCCCTGCCAGCTGACCCATTTCTCCGGAGAGCTTGTGAGACCGGCAGCCCATTGTCGAGCCGTTTCCATCAAACCCTGCTCCTGAATTGTTTCGTACAATGATTTTGATGTCGAGATCACAGGAGCGAAAAACTCCTTCTGTCGCTGTGCCGACATATTATGAATGCCATCATTCCAGAAGTCTGTGATCGCTTCCTGAATATTTGACATCAGCGTGATGGACTCATTCTTGATCAGAAGTGCTTCACGATCTGCAGAGGGAGTTGCATCGAGAGTTTGCCATTGCCCGTTGATCCACGCCTCGGTCCAGGTATGTGCATGGCGCTGTCGAACTTCGTATTTGCCTGTCACGCTGTTTTTTTCACAGCCATAGAATCCGTTGACCAGGCGAGCGGGGACTTCGACGGCCTGCAGCATCAGAGTACAGGCGGACGCAAAGTATTCGCAATGTCCCGATTTTGTGTTGAGCAGAAAGTCCTCCAATGGGTCTCGAGAATTATCTTTGCGCGTTTGGGTCAGAGAATATCTGTAGCCATTCTGCTGACTCAGGTAAGACAGGATTCGTCGCACGCATTGGTCCGCCGGAACGAGCTTTCCATCCTCCAGACAAATCTCATAGGCAATCCGGTAAAGATCGGGGAGGGCAAATCGCAGGTCTTTCTGCTGCACATAGATTCGGCGTTCCACCGCGCGCGGTGCTCGAGCGGCCTCGAAATACTGAGTTTCAATGCCGTCCATCAGAAACAGCCGCTCTGCAGTCGCGTCACGTCGATAGCGAAACTCATTCAGTTGCTCTTTGGGTTGATCTGGCGGTGAAGTCCAATACTCAAATGGAATCCCGCTGTTTGGTTTCACACGAGGCAACTCGACCGAAAACGTGCGTGAGAGACTGTCTTCGTAAGGTCGCTCCAGCCAGATCAGGCAGGCTCGCTTATCCGTAGCAAGGACACGATTGCGGCGAGTAGAAATCACTCGACTGACAGGGTACGGAGCAAATGCAAAGAGTTCCTGCGGCGGGTCCTGAATGATATTGACCAAAAAATCGGAAGGCATTCGAGAATAGTTGCCCGGACGGTGAATTCCGTCTTCATGAGCAGTCTCTCGAAGCGAATATCCTCGAAGCCATTGTCCCTCGAAGTAGTGAGAGAAAACATTGCCCCGAAAGCGGAGTTCATCCATGTTCAGACCAGCGGCCAGCTCCTCTGCAGTCATCGGCTTTTGAGTTTGCAGGTTGACAGCATCGAACGCGAGTACACGTGCGTTGCTCTGCATAATTCGTCCGACATCGCCGAGCGCGACGAAATTGCTGAAGCCGGTCTGTCCCGCAAAAGCTGGCTGTTCGTCGGAAATGTCTCCCAGGACAAGTCCCGGAATCCAGACACGTGGAAAAGCCGCAAATACGATGAACGCCAGCACCAGCGAAATGGCAAAAGAGCCACTCACCATGCCTCGAAATCGCCAGCCCACCCACGTCTCCGCAGCGTCACGCTGAAGTCCATTGCGAACAAGGATTGCGGGGGCAGTGCTGCTTTGGGCTGCGGCTGACTCTGGTACTGCTGATTGAAATGGCCCGGCGTTCAGGCCAAAGAATGAGCGAAAGAATGCCAGCGTTCGTTCTTTTCTATGTCGAGGCTGATCCTTCTTCATGGATTGTCTTGGCTGCACGTTGCGCGATCCGGACTCCGTAGCTTTCAGTGGATCTTTATCAGCAGTTTTTGCATGGTGGTCCTGGACTCGATAAAGAGAAAACACGGACATGGTCCACAACAGGAGCAGCATCATTCCCATTAAAGCTGCACCAAAGGCTACGTTACCGGAAACAATTCCTCCGATGGCCAGTTCCACAACGCTTAATGCCATGAGCCACCAGTACTGCCGATGAGATTTAGGCAGTAACAGAACAATCCATGACAGATAAACGACCAGATGTGCTCCGGAAAGCAGTTTCTGAATGAGAGTACCGCCGATGAATTCGTCAGCTGCGACCCACAGCGCTACGAGACCAAAGAGATTGCCGACAAGCACGGGGATATGCAGCGTCCGATAATGATCGACGAAGATCCAGGCGACGACGGCAATGAATGGCGTAACACCCGCGGGGAATAATGCCCCTTCACTTCCTGCCAGAATCAGTGCGGCGGCCGAAGTCACCAGCGTCATACTTCGGAAAAATGTCGCTCGTAGCTTTTCGTCGCTCTGCGCCGCTGAAAGTTCAACCATTGTTGTTCTCCCCGGAATCGAGGCTGTTTGCGACAGTAAAGACATCGTTCAGAGTCTCTGGACTGCAATCCTGAATCAGCAGCCGCTGAATTAACAGCGACTCATTCCTGACAGAATCTCGTGCAATCGTCTCCGCCAGAATCTGCGCTTCATCAGGACGCGGCGTAATCAGCACAAAGCGGCTGTTGGACGAGATCGAGCCCTGAGCGACGGCGGTCAGCATTTGTGATAGCGGAGCTTTGGCAGAGGGTTGGCAGATGGCCAATGCTCTCAACGCGGCGTCGCGAAAACGAGCAGCCCCGACGACTTCCAGACTCTGCAGTTCCTTTCCGGCAATCAGCAGCCGATAAGTCCCTGAAGACGATTGTCGAGTTTGTTCGACACACAGCGTCGTGGCCAGGCTCACCGCTGTCTCCTGCAGCATTTCTGTAAACCGCGGAGTGAGAAAAAAGTCCAGCATCACGATCAATTCCGCTTCCCGATGCTGCTGATGTTCTTTCACCATCATCTGCCCGTGCCGAGCCGAGCTGCGCCAGTGGATCGCTCGTGAACTATCCCCCGCGCGGTATTCGCGAATACTGTGGAAATCGTCATCAAAAATTCCCATCCTTGCGTTGGCCCGACTCGCCGACTCCGCAAGGTCACGTTCACGTCGCTTCCAGCCCGGCAGCAGTCGCCCGATTGCCGGATGAACCAACAATTCACTTTCTCCCTCAACGACATGACCTCGCTCCCCAATCCCCAATGGAAAGCGACTGCTGATTCTCATCGGGCCAAACCGATAGAGACCGCGACGACTCATGCACAGTTCATAACGCCCGAAACGCTCTTCTTTGGGGCCGACACGGACAAATGTGACCGTCGGCTCCGCACGCAAATCTCGCCCCTGCACGACGTCTCGTACTTCCACCAGTCGAGACGACAACAAGGGCTTGTCATTCCGCATCATCACATCCACCCCGAAATAGACACCGGCCTGCGTTGTCAGCGGGTGTTGCCGACTGACCGTGACTCGCGCCAGCATCGCATCGACGACCCAGCCATTGAGCACAAAAGGGCCCGCCATCATTCCGAAAACCAGCAGCAGAATGTTCCCTGTATCCGGACTCCCCCCCGTCAGCGCGCCAACGGCCACGATCAACATGATGCCAAGATAGACGATCCCTTCACGAGGCAGCAACATTCGCGAACGAATCCCCATCCTCTGAGTGAATCGCGCCGTCAGCTGCGGAAAGAGAATGGTGATCAGAGCCAACGCGAAATTGATTCCGCCAAGTATCAGAAGCGAGTTTCCTGAACCCACCCAGTTCGGGAATGTCAGCGGAATCACATAGGCGGCCAGAAAGAACGCGGCACTGGTCAGCAACAGAATTATGTTGCCGGCACCAAATGCTGAAGGAATCAGCGACCTGCTCGAGTTGTCGGTCGACATCTTCGGTGTCTTTCCAAATCACAATTTATCCGGAGTGCACCGGACTGGTGAAATTTGAGACGGAACCGCGCGAGCCGTCCAGTCTCGCAGGAAGTTTCCAGGTCATTGTCGAGCATGTGCGGTGGCACTTCCCATTCTGTGACCTCTGTGACCGACGTAGTGTAGCAATCTCTGCGAATGTTGCGTGGGTTCCCCGCAAGAACGTAGATTGAGTCGCCAGGTTCCGTGGATCGCCTCACTTCCACGGATCGATGTGACCCCTCAAACGATGGCGAATTGTCGGAGAAATCCTCCCTCACGATCTGTTGTCGATCGGCATATTCTGCGGCCCGAAAACGTCGCAACCGTCATAGAAGTTCAGCCCACCGCCGCCTTCGGAATTTACCCACTCCGTAAGGTCTCTCGCTGTTCGAGGCGCCCTGCATGTCCGAACAAAACTAATGCCGGGTCATAACATTTCTTTGAACCGCTTGTTGTTACGTCGCAGCCATGAAACTTTCCTGGAACTTCAATAAGGTTAATCCTCGCTTCAAGAACCGAGAAGCAACTCAGGGGGAGTTCTTTACGAACGACACCGAGTTACGCGGTTTCATCCGCGAAGCTGTGCAGAATTCATTGGATGCAAAACGGCCCCGAGTCAAAGGACCGGTACGAGTTCGCATCTTTGTCTCCGGTGATCAGGCAGCTCTGTCTCCTGAAAAAGCTGTTCGCTGGTTTGAGAATGGATGGCCCCATTTTCACGCGGAGGGCAGCGGCCTGCGCGATGCTCCTCGTCTGGATGAGCACTGCCGCTTTATCGCGTACGAAGACAGTGGAACGACAGGCCTGACCGGCGATGTGACTCAGTACCATGAAGTCGCCGGGGTTAAGAATCCGTTCTACTACTTCTTCCGAGCTGAAGGACAGTCGAACAAAACGGATGGCGGCCGTGGTCGTTGGGGATTGGGGAAATTCGTTTTCCCTCGCAGCAGCCGCATTCGCAGCTTCTTTGGCCTGACGGTGCGTCATGACGACAAGAAACGTCTGCTCGTGGGGCAATCGATTCTGAGATCTCATCATGTTGGCGACAAGAGCTATACTCCGGATGGATGGTTTGGCAAAAAGCCCGATCGTAATGAGGCTTCTCTGCCAGTCTCTGATCAACGCTGTATCAATAAGTTCATTGCGGATTTTGGATTGAAACGTGGTGCTGATCCCGGGCTGACCCTTGTTGTGCCATACTGTGACGAACGCTGGACCAGTGCGGCTGTGATCGAAGCTGTCGTGCAGGATTATTTCTTCCCGGTTCTGAACGGACAGCTTGTCGTAACCGTCGAAGATGCAGGCGTACGTTCTGTCCTGGACTCGGCCTCACTGGAAACCGTTTTAAAGACCTGCAGTCGAACATTGCAGCAGTCAATGAGTCCTCTGATTGCACTGACAAATTGGTCGCTGACTCAAAAGAATGATCTCCTGCCCTGCGTTCCTCTTGTTCAGGAGCCTGCAGTCAGCGGATCCGGAATTTCTCTTCCCGAATCCACGAGGTCTGAGCTTCGGGCCGCATGGAAAGAAACCGGCAGAGTCTCATTGCGAATTCCCGTCACCGTACATCCTCAGGCCGGTGCACCGCGAACGACCTTCTTCGACGCTTTTGTCGAGCGAGCGGAGGGCTCTCTGCAGAAGCGTCCGGTTTTTGTTCGCGACGGAATTGTGATTTCAGATGTTCGCACACGTCCCATTCGCGATGTCCATGCGATCGTTTCCATCACAGATCCTGCCCTGACGGGTTTTCTTGGCGATGCAGAGAATCCTGCCCACACAGAATGGAGCGAAGAGTCATCTCATTTTAAGGGCAAGTATCTGCATGGGGCGGCCACGTTGCGGTTTGTTCGTAATGCCGTGTCTGATCTTTGCCAATTGCTGGTCGAGTCGGCCGATGATGAAGATCCCGTGCTGCTGCTGGACGTCTTTTCTGTGGGAGCTGGCAAGAACCAGGTTGGAGTTCCCGTCAACTTTGCCGCGATGTCCAGCAAAGCGGCAGCTCCTGATTTCAGTCGCCTGAAGTCTGGCCCGTCGACGCCGCGACGCAGAAAACCATTCAAATTGAACAGTCGCAAAGGTGGGTTCCGC
Organism: Planctomycetales bacterium; assembly: GCA_026400835.1. Classification (GTDB taxonomy): domain Bacteria; phylum Planctomycetota; class Planctomycetia; order Planctomycetales; family Planctomycetaceae; genus SXXK01. The sequence continues at coordinate 102,706 of JAPLOA010000086.1, forward strand.
ATTGCAGAGTCTGCAGGATTGAAGGAGCTTTGTCCGCGTCTTGATGTCTATGTGGCTTACGACTGTCGACGAGGAAACCCGCTGACTCGTTTTGCCGAAGCGGATTTCCATTTGAGCGCTGATCCCGTGTTGATCAAATCTCACGAGGCGATTGTTGAGGTTTTGGCTCCCAATCATCTGGTTATCTATCCGCAGAAAGTCGGTTTCAGCGTGACGGTCGCGGGATTTGACATCAATCGAGATCTTTTCGTGCAGGTCCGTGCGGCGGAAGCGGCCGTTCGGAATCAGCGTCGTGCGGGCTAAGCGGACCGCATTCAAGTCCGTGTCGTCATCGTTTTGCCGCTCGCGATGTGTTGACTTAACCGCTTAACGGCAAGCCGCAGGCGGCGGCTCCTCGGTGGGCAGGCGCCTCCCGCTGAGCGGTAATTGAGAAACATCAATTGGCTGAGGCAGTATTGTCGTCTATTCTTCTATCCTCTTCGTTCAACTTTGTTCATTTCCTGCCGTTGCAGGATGCCGCTCATGCCACGACTGAACTTTACAGGCCGACGCAAGATCTCACGCAATCACGTGACGATCACCGTTTCCGGTATTGGCGGGATTGAATCGTTCACGGCTGAACTGCAGTTGGATCGTTATGGATTTCCGCCCACAGCTGCAGTCATTGTGGAAGCCTGCCGGCAACTGGAACTTGTGCGATTTGATTTCGGGACCGTGGGCAATCTGACTCCACCGGCCAACTGCCGACTTTCTGAATTCGGAACTCTGGCCGGCCTGCGATTTCGAGTCAAAGTCGTGTCTACGGCAGAACCTCGCGGACGGTTGCTGGCGGTGGCAGACCGCATCAATCCTCGCAATCAACAACAGCAGTCGTTGCCTCGAGTTCCCCTGCTTGCGGTCCGCGCGCAGGATCTGGGTCGGGAAGTTTGGCGGCTGGATTTTTCCGATGAGCCTATGCTGCTGGTGAATCCGCGAGTCGTCCCGAAGAAGCATCTTGTCGAATCAATAGAGTTTCAAACTCTGGCCCTGCCAGAAATTCTCCGCAGTATTCTGAACCGGATCCTGCTGGTGGAGAGGGTCCGCAGTGCCGAAGAGTCTGATGACTGGACTTCCCGATGGCTGCGTTTTGCGGAATCTATGCCGGGGGTGGGCAAGATCCCGGAGACGGATAATCCTGCCGCTGATGTGGACTGGATCGACGCCGCGATCAGCTCCTTCTGCCGCTGGCGAAACGTTGATCAGCAATTCACCTCGTTCTGGTCAACAAAGAACGTCGCTGAAGAGAAATAACTCGCTGTGTTACTGTGTCAGAATGATAAGGTACTTTCGTGCGCCGGAAGAGCCAGGGTTTGCCAACAGACGCTCTCGAGTTTTTGAACCTTCGTTCCCCCGCCATAAACAGGCTGTTGGTTTAGTCGTTTAACGGCAAGCCGCAGGCGTCGTTGCCCAATGTCGCCTCCGCCTGCGGCTCGCCGTTAAACGAAAACGCCCAACACACCATTCAATCAACACCCCGCTAAAACCCGATTGGAACCAGAAGCTGAATCCCGAAATTTCCTACGGCTTCGTCGTTCGAACAGCTGCCACAAATTCAGCAAGGCGACTGAGATGCTCACTGAAAATTTCGCTCTGCAGAAACAGTTTATGCTGTTCTTTGTCGTCCGGATTCGGGACGGCTTTGCCATTCTTGTCGGTGATCCAACGGCCTGCAGAATCCTGTTGAACAAGGATTTCTTCCGCATCCTTCTTCAGCGACTTCAAACTGCGGCCGCTTGGTTTTGGCTGTCCGCCCTCCTGCAAAACGTGATATCGTTCTTCCAGCCTGGAAACTCTGGATCGAGACTTAAAGCCATAATGAGTTGGCAAATTGGAATCATCATAAGTCAACTCGTAAGTGTCTTTGACAAAGTACAGCGGCGTGTTCGTATTCAGCTCATAAAAGCGAGCAATTTGGCCATCGGGTAGTTGGGATCTTTTCAGCCACGCGATTGAACGAGGAATAGGTTCCAGAAATCTCTTTTCACCAGTCACTTCGGTCAGATACAGCAATGTCTCGATTGCGTCCTCGGACTCACGACCAGCAATCGCCGGCGGTTCAAATTTGCGAGCCCAGATGGGTTGCAACTCGTGATTGTACTGCTGAGCCCACGCAGGTTGAGGTTCAGGAAGCTGAGCCAGAATCAGAAAGTCGCCGAACTTCAGCATGGCCTGACGACAGCGTTCGTCACTGTAGACTTCGTAAGCCAGTTGAAGTGTCTTTGTGACAGTTCCAGCTAAACCATCATTCAGAGTTTCATAGTCCCAATAGTTTTTAAAGCGTCCTTCAGTTCTCCAGTCATAATTCGGGATCGAAGCTTTAACAACCGGCAGTTGTTCCACTGGTTTGTCCCAGCCCTGCGGAAAACCGCCGTTAGTAAATTGCGCTTTCAGAAGAGCGTTCAGTCCGTATTCAACGGCTTCATGAATCGCTACGTCCTGAAACTTCAGCGCTCGATCGGTTTCGATCAGAAGTCGTAGTGCGGCCTGTGATTTGTCGTCGTCAAGCGTCGAATAGTTGCGCCCGCTTTTCTTCCCTTTGCCATGGCGATATCGCCCCGCGTTCTTACCGGACGGATCGAAGTCGACTCGATCAGTCCAGCATCCGGACTCCAATTGTCCATGCAGCAAAGCATTCGCACATTCGACGGCGGCCTCCAGATGAATCTTGTCGCCGGTCGCTTCATAAGCTCGAATAAACGCGATACCAACGGTCGGTGTTCCTGGCGGCTGGACCCAAACTTCTGTCGGTGTTGCTTCTCCTTCACCACGGCGATGCTTCAGATCAACCGTCACGTCGTAGACATAGCCACCGTGTACAGCAACATGAGTCTTCATGTAGTCAGTGGCTTTTTGCATGGCTGCTGTGGCCTGCTCTGCCAACGCCGCATGAGGCTGTTTTTCGTCAGCCAGCAATGCTCGTAAGTTGACCAGCAATGCGAAGGAAAAGGCCAAATGGCAGCAGCCCCGAAGTCGTCGGTTCATGGCGTGATTTTCGGAAGGAAAGACGTTGTCGCGTTTGTCCGTGGGTCGCCGTATGGTGTCATGGAATCCTGATAACGTCCAGGCAGGTCAGATGGACGACGAGAATTTCAAACGGCAAAAGCTGCCGGTGAGATGCAAAATCTCTCCGGCTGGCCGTTGTAATCGGATCACACCGTAGTGCAGTCTGCGAGCATCTTCCTGCGCGGGACGGGGCGCTTGGTTGGTCACCGCAGTAAATGCCGACAATTAGCAGGGTTCCCGACTTCTGACAGAGTGCAGATAAAGCGGGCAACCGGTTCCCGTCGCCTCTACAATCACGGCTTAGCAATTCATCCACGAGGGCGTCGAACAAGGAATCAGGGCTGAGCTTCTTCTTAGCGCGGCTATGATTGAGATAATCATCTGTCCGGCGAACACCCGGCCTCGATTTATGCCGCCCCGGGAATAGTCCTGATTCTTTGAAAAGCGGCTCGGAGTTTTCAAAATTTCCAGTGACCTCCACAATATGTCGCAGCCTGCACAACAGCGTCTGACGTCGGTGTCGTTTATCGCGTATCTCGCGATGACGTTTCTGACTGCCGTAAATGACAGCATGTTTCGGTGGCTGATTGTTCCCATCGGGAAGCAGCAGTTTCAACAGAACCTCGGCTGGGGCAAAGAGGACGCAGAAGCGATCGTGCTGTCTCTGGGTCTGGGTTGCTTCATGCTGCCATTTGTTCTGTTTGCTCCGTGGGCAGGCTGGGCGGCCGACCGATTCAGCAAACGCTCCTCCATCATCTGGCTCAAGATTATTGAGATTGCCTTGATGGGGTTCGGCGTGTGGGCCATTCATATTGCCAACGTCCCCTCAATGTTCTCGATTCTGTTTCTGATCGGTGCTCAGGCCGCCTTCATCGGCACGTCCAAGCTGGGCATCATTCCGGAATTGGTGAAGAAGTCTGACATCTCAGTGGCGAACGGGCTCTCCGGCGTTGCGACTTTGGTGGCCGTCATCGTGGGAACTATCGGTGGGTATGCTTTGGCTGAGCTGACTCAACTGGACCATAATCGCGGTTTGATTCTTTCCGCAGTGTCGCTGATTGGTTGTGCCGTACTGGGAACAGTGTCCGCGATGCTGATGACGAAAGTCCCCGTCGCAAATCCACTTGTTCGCTTCCAGTGGAATCTGGTGTCAGATTCCTGGCGTGACATCAAGCTGGTGATGAAGGATCGAGCAATCCTGCGTGTTACGTTGGGAATCGTTTTCTTCTGGTCACTCGCGTCACTCGCGCAGATGAACATCGATGTGTTCGTCAGCCAGGAGTTAGCAGACAACGTTGCTAAGGCGAATCCCGGTCCCTTTATGGGCATGCTTGTGATTGGCGTGGGCATCGGAAGTCTCCTCGCCGGCTGGTGGTCGAATGGGCGAGTCGAGCTGGGCATGGTTCCGTTTGGCGCGCTGCTGATGGGACTGGCCTGCATTCTGCTTTACTTCACCAGTGATTCGCCAATCATGGCCGGGGCTATGCTGATGGTGATCGGTCTTGGTGGAGGACTCTTCAATGTGCCTCTGATCGCCTATCTTCAGGAGCGCAGTCCGCATGATAAGCTGGGAGCCATTCTCGCGGCCTGTCAGCAGATGACTGCGATCGGCATGCTGGGAGTCGCCGGCGTGTTCTGGCTGATGCAAACTCCGATGCACATGTCATCGCCTCAGATCTTTCTGATTTCCGGACTCGGGATTATTCCGATCGTCGTCTATGCGGTCTGGATTCTTCCGCAGGCCACGATTCGCTTTTTTGTGTGGCTCCTGAGTCGATCGGTTTACCGAGTTCGCACCTATGGCATCGAAAACATACCCGAGCAAGGCCCGGCGCTGCTGGTGGCGAATCATGTGACCTGGATCGATGGCGTGCTGATTCTGCTGGCCAGCTCACGCCCGATTCGTATGCTGGCGTACGCGGACTATATTCAGGGGCCCGTGATCCGGAGGCTTTCGAAACTGTTCGGGATTATTCCCATTCGCAGCGGCGATGGCCCTCGCGCGCTTATTCAGTCGCTGAATACGGCCACGGAAGCTCTGCGACAGGGGCAGTTGGTCTGCATTTTTGCCGAAGGCCGGATTTCTCGAATCGGTCAACTGCTGAAGTTCGAACGCGGGATGCTGAAAATTCTGAAGGATACGGACGCCCCGGTCGTTCCCGTTTGCCTTGATGAGTTGTGGGGAAGTATCTTCAGCTATGAAGGCGGCCGATTTCTGTGGAAGAAACCCAAGTACTGGCCTTATCCGGTTTCAATTTCCTTCGGTCGCGCAATTCCCCATGTCGACAACGTTGATGTCGTACGCACTGCCGTATTGGAACTCAGTGCTCAGTCGGTGTTACTGAGAAAGGAACGCAGCATGATCCCGGCCCGAAGATTTATTCGACAGTGTCGACTCGCATGGAACCGCAGCAAAGTCGCGGATTCCGCTGGCACACAACTGACGGGCGGGCATCTGCTGATCGGGGCATTGTTGTTTCGGAAGCTGCTGGTTTCGAAAGTTCTCCGCAATGACACGCAGTATGTCGGCATCCTTGTTCCACCATCGGTCGGAGGTGTGCTGGCCAATACGGGACTGACGTTGGCCAACAAGGTAACGGTCAATCTGAACTACACGCTGACCGAAGACCTTGTGAATTTCTGCATCCGTGAAGCGGGTATCAAACAGGTTCTCACCAGCCGCGCGTTTATGGAAAAACGCCCGATGAAGCTGGATGCGGAAGTCATCTTCCTTGAAGATCTTAAGAAGCAGATTACAGGCTTCGATCGAGCCGTCGCGTTTGCCATAGCTAAGCTGATGCCGGCGGGGCTGCTGTCGAAAATGTACGGTTTGGATCGAGTCAAAGCGGATGACCCGATGACCGTAATCTTCACCTCAGGTTCGACCGGTGAACCCAAGGGAGTTGTCCTTTCTCAGCATAACATCGGCTCTAATATTGATGCCGTGAATGAGCTGATGCGACTGACAAGCACTGACGTATTGTTGGGAGTGCTGCCGTTCTTTCATTCGTTTGGATTCACGGTGACGATGTGGCTGCCGTTATGCGCAGATCCTGCGGCGGTGTACCACTTCAATCCGCTGGATGCGCGCGTTGTTGGATCATTGACCGAGAAATTCAAGTGCACGATTCTCGCCGCAACTCCGACGTTTCTGCGTTCGTATCTGAAACGCTGCACCGTTGAAGAAATGAAGTCCATGAATCTGGTCATCGTCGGTGCTGAAAAAATGCCGGATGATCTTCGCGATGCGTTCAAAGAGAAATTTGGTTTCGAACCTACCGAAGGTTACGGGACGACTGAAATGTCTCCGGTGGCTTCTTTCAATATTCCGGACTCACGGTTACCAGCCGATGCCAAAAAAGACTCTGGAACTCGACATGGTACGGTTGGTCGAGTCATCCCGGGCAGCGCCGCGGCTGTGTTTAATCCGGAAACCGGTGCCAAGCTCGGCTCGAATCAGGAGGGTCTGCTGAAGATCAAAGGCCCGAACATTATGCTGGGCTATCTTAATCAGCCAAAGAAAACGGCTGAGTTGATCGTGGACGGCTGGTATAACAGCGGCGACATGGCCATGATCGACGACGATGGATTTATTCGCATCACGGGCCGCATGAGCCGATTCTCCAAGATCGGTGGCGAAATGGTGCCTCATATTCTTGTCGAGCAGGAGATCGCAAAAATCCTGGAAGAAGACATGTCGGATGAACCAGAGATCGCCTGCGCGGTGACTGCCGTGCCGGATGAGAAGAAGGGCGAACGCCTGATCGTACTCCACAAGCCGATGAAGAAGCCCGTTCGCGAAGTGCTGGATCGACTCCAGGCCGCCGGTCTGCCGAATCTGTTCATTCCCTCTTCCGACAGTTTTATCGAGGTCGAACAGATTCCTTTGCTGGGCACCGGAAAACTGGACCTGCGAGGCATCAAGGACGTCGCGATGGCGAAGTGCGGGAAGTAGCCAAAGAGCCTGACGGAGCTGCTGATTGGGTATGCAGTTGCAGGAGAACTTCGTAAAGAAAAAAGTCTCAGTGGTCAAAGGTACCGCTGGTTTTCACACTCGAGTTTTTTCTGCGGCCTCTCCGCAGAAAGCTTCATCATATGAAAACGGTTCTCAACACCGGATCCGACGGCCGCCAATCGCGAAGGCATCCGGGGCTTTGATCAGGAGAAGGCGTGGACCAAACCCTTCGAAAGCAAAAAGCGTCCTGATGAACCAGATCCTCTCCCCCGCATGAAACCAACAAAAAAGGCACGGTCAACTGTTTTCAGTTGGGCCGTGCCCTCATTAAAACGGCTACTGGAAACGGACTGGTCTACTTTGCCGCAGGCACATCCTGATTTTGAGCCGCCAGGTATTCCAGCAGGTCAATAAACTCTGATGGAGCCACCGTTGAGGCCGCACCCTCAGGCATGCTGCTCTGCTGCTGAGTGACTCGCTCTTCAATATCAGCCTTAGCGATCTTTCGAACCGCCTTGCCATCGAACAACTCAACTTCGGTATCGTTTTCAGACACGACCAGACCTGCTGTTGGCATGCCATCGGTCGTGACGATCAGAGTTGAGCGATACTTTTCTGCCACCTCGGCGTTCGGATCGACGACCGACTGGACAATCTTCACTTTGTTCATACGCTTCGCGACGCCCGCAAGGTTTGGCCCGAACTCGCGTCCGTCACCGTTTCCGACTTTATGGCAAGCGGTGCAGTTGCGAACGAACACTTCCCGGCCTCGATTGCTGTCACCCTGCAGACCGGCCAGCGCCGTCATGGCTTTGTTCCGTTCTTCTTCCGGTTTCGGCTGTTGTGACATCAAGGTCTGCAGGAACGGCAAAGCGGCCGCACCGCTCTTGGACGCTGCCATCAACTGAGTCACAATCCCGGTTGCTCGTGGTCCGGCTTCAGTGATCTTGCCGGTCAGGAAGTCGGCTCGCCAGATCTTCTCGTTGGCTCCCAGAGCATGCTGGATCGTATAATCCACCCAGTAGTCAGCATCGAATGTCGTCATCGCCAGCAACGCAGTCGCCGCTTCGATGTTCGCGAAGAAGCTGAGTCCACGAGCGGCTTCAGTGCGAACACGCGGATGAGCATCCTTTGAAGCCGCGATCAAAAGAGCCTGAGCGTCCGGCAATGACTCATGTTCGTCGGCCACAATGTGAATGGCTGCAGCACGAGCGTCGGCTGTATCACAGGTCAGAACGCCGGACAGCAGTTCGCTATTGATGGCATGATGAGATTCCTGAATCCAGAGTGCTTCTGTTCGCAGACGATCATATTCCGGATCATCTTTCTTCAGGCTCTTCACCCAGGCTTCGACCGCAGGCACAACTTCTTCAGAAGGTCGCCCGTGCAGTTCTCGACGAGCACGGTAGCGTGTTCGCCATTCGTATTCTCGCAGTTGTTCCAGAATCTCCGAAGCCGGCTTACCGAACTGCGTGACCGGTGTGACCAACGGACGCTCCGGATAGACGAGTCGATAGATGCGTCCGCGAGTGTGGTCGCGGTTCGGGTCACGCTGGCTGTACTGCATATGGCCAACCAGGGCATTGGCCCAATCGCCAAACCACAGTGCTCCGTCGGGACCGATCTGAGGATCAGCCGGACGGAAATGCTTGTCGGATGATCGAATCAGGTCGTCCGGACTTCCGTCTTCGTTCTTCAGTCGAGCACCCGCGTAACCGCCGCCATTATCAGCCACAGAGAACCGTGGCAGGCCATTCATGTTGATCACACAGGCGTAGGTAAACTGCCCCTGAACGTCGTCGGGGAAATGTCGGCTGCTGAGAAATTCACTGCCGAGTGCGGGGCGCATGCCTTCGTTATTGAACACAAAGTTCAGACCCGTTCGACCACCAAACTGAGCACCGGACAATGGCGTATCCCATGCCTGATTGGCCGTCGTTCCGTCACCCACAATGCCTTGCCCCCAGCCATTGAACACATAGCACCACATGTTGTACTGACCGGGCAGTGCAAACTGGCGAATCTTCAAAGAACGAGGATCCATCACATAAGCACCACCAGCTCCCTGGCTGCGATGAGGTCCCCATGGAGTTTCCAGAGTTGTGCTGGTCGCAATGCCTTCCAGCATGTGCAGCTTACCGCCGTGGCTCCATTCGAAGGCTCCGCAGGTGTGGTGAGTATCATCCGATGCCCAGCCGTCCATCAGTTGAACAACAACGTCGGCTTTGTCATCGCCATCCGTATCCTTGAGGAATAACATACGAGGCTGATCGACAACCAGCACGCCGCCATTCCAGAATTCAAACCCGGTCGGGCAGTGCAGCTTGTCGTAGAAGACCTTGCAGGCATCAGCCTTACCATCGTGATCGGAATCTTCCAGAATGATCAGGCGATCGTCTGGCGGAGCATCTCCTGGTTTCCACTGAGGATACGTTGGCATACAAGCCACCCACAGCCGACCTTTGTTATCAAAGTTCAACTGCACCGGCTTTGCGAGTTCCGGAAACATCGTTTCATCTGCGAACGCCTGAATCCGGAAGCCCTTTGGAACAGTCGTCTGTTCAATCAATTGCTGAGGCGTCAAATATCGCAGCTCTTCAGCTTCTGAATAATCCTGACGAGGCTCACCAAAACGCGTCTTGGGAACAAACAGCTCACCGGTCTGCGAATCGTCCGGCTTGGCAACATCTGTCTTGCCCTGAGCCAGATCCCACACATATCGATCACGAACTTCCGCCATTTTGCGGATCTTCAGGTACTCACGAGGAAACGTTTCGGTGTCATAGGTGCGTCGCCCGCCGTAAACGTACCAGCCGTTGAGCATACGATAGTCCTGAAGATGAACCCAGGATTTATCAACAATCGCTGTTCGCAGTGTTTCGTATTTTTCACTGCCGAAGCTCGCCGGAGAAGCCGAGCCAAAAGTCTCTTCGTCAATCAATCGAGCAATCTCCTGATCGCCCGACGCATTCAAATGCGCGCCGTTGATCGTCAACTGCATGCCGGGGGTCTGAGTCACCAGCTTCAGTGATTGCTCGAAGACATCAACAAACGCCAGCTTTCGCTCGGCCGCCACTTCCGCCACGGCCGCTGAATACAGCTTCAGATTGGCGTTTTCTTTTTCGCCGTCCGGCAGCAATGGATCGCCCGTCGGCTCAAACGCGAACGGAGAGACGAGGATAAATCGCGGCGGCGATTTTTCATCGTCGCGCGGATATCGGCTGGTGATCATGTCCAGATACTGCTTGTACTGCTGCTTGAACGTGTCGAGCCCCTCTGGTCCCTTGTAGGATTCGTTGAATCCAAAGAAGCAGAAGTAAGTATCAGCGCCGAAAGCCAACTGCGGGTCATCCAACGCGGTGTAGTCGGCGGATCGCTGCTGGACTCCGACTTCTTCTGCAGGACGTGCAAAGTTGCGAACGATCAGTTCCTTGTCAGCAAATCGTGTATGCAACAGTGTTTCAAAGTGGCCGAACAGGTTCATTCGTTCTGCGGAGGAGTTCCCCAGAAAGCCAACGCGTTCGCTTTGAATAAACTGCAACGGAAGTTGGCTGGGAGGGAGATCCGGACGTTTCGGCCGCGGAGGCAACGACATCAGCTTGATGGCAAGTTCCTTCGACGGCCCCTGAGCCATCAATTCTCCACTTGCGGCAATTTGCAGTATGGCCGCAACCAACAATATCCAGCGATTCACCTGACGCACGTTTTCACTGCTCCGTAATGGACCGATCTGTACCAAGGCCGCGAATCGCAGCACTTGAGTGGGAAATCAAACAGGTACGGTACCGACGCAACAACGGCGAGGCAACTGAATACCCCCACGCGGAACCGCGTGGGGGCAGTCGCGGATTTTGGTAGCTCGCAACGAAGTGCAATTCCGGGAGGGCGAGGCTCCTGCCGAGCCGTGCGTTTCCGCAGTGCATTGGCTCGGCAGGAGCCTCGCCCTCCCAGGTTAACAATCATCCGCGACTACACCCAGCCGCGGGGCCGCGTTAAACCGTGGCAGAAAACAGTTGAACGACAAACTCCAGCAAAGACACAGCCCCGTGAGCCCCCGCCCCGCGAGAAGCCGCCGCAGCAAGTTCCATCCTCTTCTGATGAACTCGCTCAGCGACCTCCCGTGCTGTGCTTGACAGCACGAAGTCAGAGATCTCAGGGCACTCCGATTTCAGCCGCTCCGCCAGATCTTCACGGTGCATTGCTTTGATCTGCTGCAGATCCTTGTAATTGAAAGGAGTCTGTCTGCTCAGTGCGGTCAGATGACTCACGAACTCCTCACCATAGGTGATCTGCTGTGACACGGTCTCAGTCCTCAAAACACGACTACGGACCAGTCCCGAGATAAGTTTCCGAAATCACAACCCGACGCGTAAGTTTTGGAGTTGCGCATTTTCGTTAGGGCTGGAAGCCCGGCACATCCTCTGCCGGTGGCGTGAGCCACCGGACAGCAAAAAACACTGCGACTCAGGCCTGAAGGGCCGACACATCCGCAATTGTGTCGGCCCTCCGAGGCCGTGAAGAAATACCGTCTGGGGCAATCTGAATGAGTTTCAGCGGTCAAGAATTTCAAGACGGGGGGAATCAGACGAATCGAGCTGTAGCTTTGTTGGATTGAACAGAATGATTCAAGGTTT
>JAPLOA010000021.1 GCA_026400835.1 Planctomycetales bacterium
GTTTCAATGCGTCCTGTGGCAACTTCGTCCAGTTCAAAATCGCCTTGCCCCACGTCATTCGCACGTTGTTGTGCAGTTCTCCCTGCCTCAGCATCGACGTCTGCGCGGCATTCCAAAACGCGTCGTTCGTTTGAGCTCTGGCCAATTGCTCCCAGGAATAAAGCTCCGGACGCGGATCGCCGGTATGCGTCTGCAGTGTGGCCTGCGCCCATTCCGGAATCGCTGACCATTGGTCGTGATCGGCTCGATGAAAACAAAACGCATAGGCCAACTCACGCCAAATCAGCAATTCATCGAGATACTTTTCGCATCCCTCGCCGTTGATCGCGGCTGCCTCCCGTGCAATCCGCATGGGCGATACCATGCCGTAGTGAAGATAAGCGGACATGCGACTGACTCCATCGACCAATGCGTTGTTTCGTCGAGCGGCATACCGTCCGATACGAGTCTCGAGGAATCGATTCCAGCGAGCGTAACCCGCGTTCGAACCCCCCTGCGTGTCAACCACCGGCCCCACGGAATGGTCGATCTCACAGCGCGAGACCAGCTCGGGTAAATCAGCTGACTGCAGATCAATGGGTTGGAACGGGAGCGTGCTGAGATCGGAGGGGCGCACCGCAGAATTCATGTCCGGCCACGCACGAGTCAGCCGCTCGCTGTACAACTTCTTTGTGGCACTTCGGAACTCAAAAGCTCGCGTGTAGTGCCGTTTCAACAATCGCATGGGAACCACGCAGGCCGTATCCACGCAAATCACAGGCGTGGCGACCTGACTGGCCAACGCTCTCAGGAATCGACGCGGCGGATCGACCGGCATCTCCTCAGTGACCACGATCGTTGCCTGTTCGGCAAGAGTCGTCAAGTGCGAGCCACAGTCGTCGCGAGTCGCCAGATGAAAAACATAACTAATCCCGCGCCGCAGAAACTGCATTTGCACATCGCGCGCTCCTTCCAGCATGAATAGGTGATGCCGGTCAGACGCGTAATCGTAATGCTGTGAGATGGAGTGATACACAAGCAGCGGCAAACGCTGCTGATCAGCCATCTTGATGGCCACATCTAAAGCAGGATTCTCATCGGCTCGCACGGCAGTCCGCATCCAGTACAGCACGAAACGTCCATTTTCATTCGTGCCGTCCGAATGAACGCGGATCCGCTCGGAAAGATGAGCGGGCAAATCTGCAATTTGATGGTTCACCATTGGGGCAAGTATTCGAAATTTGGCAGCGAAGATACAAAAACTTGGTTAAAACAACTCTTAGAGATCGAAGCAAGGGAATTTCAATACCGTACGCACAGGGAAAGGCCCAGATCAGACTGCGGTCGAATTACTGGTCGACAAAGAGGGCGAGAACCGTTCCGAGTGATGCTTCATAACAGAACCAATCATTAGAAACCTGCTCATCTCAATGTCCCATAAAAAAATTCATTTGCCGACAAAAGTCTGCATCGGTTGTGATCGGCAGTTTCGCTGGCGGAAAAAATGGGCAACGGTTTGGGACGAAGTAAAGTTTTGCAGCGAACGTTGCCGCAGACAGAAAAGCGCGCGAAACTCGAAACCGCGATCGCGTTGAACATGGACGAGGATCAAATCATGTCATCCCCAAAGATTCCGCTTACGGCAGACGAGGTCGACCGTATCATTCAGATGGCGTGGGAAGATCGCACGACTTTCGACGCAATTCGTATCCAGTTCAATTTGACTCCGGGTGAAGTCATTAAACTGATGAGGTTGAATCTCAAGCCGAGTTCTTTCAAGCTGTGGAGAAAACGCACAGCCGGGCGAAACACAAAGCACCTTGTGAAACGCTCCATTATCGTCGGGAGGTTTCGCTGTCCCGATCAGCGAGGCTGAAAAAAATCGTGAGTGACGTTTGGCAGAGTTGCTCGGGAATTTCATTTGCTGGTTGTCTTTGAGCCCATGATCATGTTGATGTATGAAAGTCCAGTACAGGGTCTTGAGTGGGCAGGCATCGTGTACGACTCGCTTCTCACAATGGAAGTGACAGCCTAAGCTAAGAATAGGTCACTTATCCCTTTGAGGTCTTTGCCGCTGGATCAGCATCGGTTCGTCCGGACACGCTTCCGTCGTCATACTGGCTCATTCCGAGCGTGTTTGGACGTGACACCCAGTCCATGGCATCGACGCTAGTCTCTCGGGTTGTCTTCGATGTAAACATCGACCTGTTGGCCGGGAATCGCATCGATTTCGCTGGGCTCGACTGAGTAGATGATCTGAAGAACTCGGGTATCGACTCGCTCACTCACTCCGCCTGTCAAACTCTTCTTCGGTGTCACCAGAGGCTCAAGTCCTACGAAGGAAATAGGGACTTGTCTTTCGGCGCGACCGCGAACAGCTGCGAACGCTGCCGCAGTCTCCTTGAATCGAGCAATCTCTGTTTCGTCGATATCAACACGAATGTGTAGGGGGTTGATCACACCGAGGGTAATGACTGGATTTGTCAGTACCGTTGCGGGAACAAACTCGCCAGCACGAATCCTGACCTGGAGAACCGTCCCGATACTTGGGGCACGAATGGTGTGCTGATCAAGTGTTACTTGCTCCTTGACAAGCATTGCCTTCGCTTGCTCAACGGCTGCCTTTTGAACTTCTATCGACGGCGCACCGCTCTCACCATCCACGAGCTTGAGACCAGCGACCGCCTCTCGATACTTCGCTGCTGCTTCTGCCACACGAGCTTCGGCCACGCGGAGATTTAGCTGGTTCAGGTCGAACTCCTCCGCAGAAATCGAATTGTTGGCGAGAAGTTTTTCCGCCCTCATCAATTTCAATTGGCCATTCGCGAGTGTTGCAGCGACCTCTGCGTTTTGGGCCATCGCGGCATCCACCCGAGCCTTCTGAGTTTCGATCTGAGCCAACGCCTCGGCCAGCTTTGCCTCTTGTGCCGCCAAGTCTACGGTTGCGATGCCTACATTTGCCTTAGCGGTGCGGTCGTCCAGGACAAAGAGCGGCTGTCCGATTTCAACTCTGTCTCCCGGCTTTACAAGCACAGCATAGACAATTCCCTGGAGCTGTGACCCAATTGCGACGGCTTCGCCCGCAGGTTCTATGATTCCTACACCGGCCAGGAATTCTTCGCGACCTGATCGTTTCGGGGCCGTTGATTGCGAGTCGAAAGATGGACTTGTTGGCGGGCTGAATCGCACATCAGACAAGGCGGGCTTTGGAGTGTTCTTGTTGATCAGAAAAGCGGCCAAAAT
>JAPLOA010000112.1 GCA_026400835.1 Planctomycetales bacterium
CGACATGAATCACGACTTGAATGTCTGGATCAGCGATCACAGTCTGAATGTCATCAGAAACCGGGATGTCGCTGAGGTCAACATCTCGCTTCTTCGCGAGATCTCGCACGACCACTCGACGCAGCCGAATCGACCGTCCCGTGCGCTGAGTCAGCAGGTCACTGGACATCTGCACAATCCGCACTACGCCACTTCCGACGGTGCCGCAACCGACAAGTGCGATATTCAGTTCTGAGTTGCCCGGCATAGTGAACCCTTTAGAAGTCAGCCAACAAACGCATTTGACGTTAACGACATCGCTGGATTCCGGTTGGATCGGAAAGAAGCCAGCGATCTCATCAGTCCGGAGAACAGGATCAGCCGACATTCACCCGGGCGGTGTCACCAGAGCCGAAAAAGTCGACCGAAGAATGAGAGCGTCCCAAACCTTTTCCCGTTCAGCAGTTGAGCGATGTCGCACGTGTCATATACTGTGCGGTATTCGGCTGCCGTTGGGAACGAAAGCCAGTGATCTCCATGTTTCGAATCATGACTAATCAAACACAAAATTCCGTTCTCGCAGCTCAAATGCAGATTGGAGCCGTTAGCTACCTGAACTCACGTCCACTCATCGAGGGACTTGAGGGGTTGCTGCCATCGGCCAATCTGGTGCTCGATTACCCCAGCCGCTTGGCCGACGCCTTATCGAACGGTCAGCTCGATGTCGCTCTGATTCCATCGATTGAGTATTTCCGCCGACCGGGCTACGAAGTCATTTCTGACGCCTGCGTGGCAGCTCGCGGTGAAGTGTTGAGCGTGAAACTCTATTGCCGAGTTCACCCGGGACAAATTCGGACGCTGGCTCTCGATGAGGGTTCTCGGACCAGCGCCGCGCTGACGAAAGTGATTCTGGCAGAACGTTACGGCGTGATCCCGAAGACGGAGCCGCTTCGTATGGAATCCACGACGACCGACAGCGGTGCTGATGCCGTGTTGCTGATCGGCGATCGTGCGATGCACAGCCCGGAAGAGTCTTTCGTCAAAGTGATGGACCTTGGACAGTTCTGGTATGACTGGACCGGTCTTCCGTTCGTCTTCGCGATGTGGGTGGCTCGTCGAGAAGTCAACACAGAAGGCGTAGACGAAGCATTGTCTCACGCTCGTGATCTCGGTATTGCCAATGTAGCCGACATTGCTCGCGAAGAAGCACCTCGGCTGGGCATCTCAGAGACCCTCGCGCACACCTATCTTACTCGGAATCTTCACTATCATTTGACTTCAGCCGAGCGAAGCGGACTGAAGCTGTTCAGCGAGCTGGCCGCTCAGCATAATCTGGTGAAACCCAATGTCGACATCGTCTATCGAGATCTCATCACTGCTTGATAAAGCCGTTGCTGGTGACCGACTCACTCCCGAAGAAGGCCTCGCGCTGCTGCAGTCCAACGACCTCGCAGCAATCGGCGCAGCGGCGAACGCGGTGACGATGCGGATGCATCCCGAGCCGTTTCGGACCTACAACATTGACCGCAACATCAACTACACAAACGCATGTACCGCCGTTTGCGATTTCTGTGCGTTCTACCGTCCACCAAACCATCCGGACGTGTATGTCCTTCCCATGGAAGTGCTGCTGAAGAAGATCGAAGAAACCGTTGCTCTCGGCGGCGATCAAATCCTGCTGCAGGGCGGTCTGCATCCAAAGCTGCCGCTGGAATGGTACGAGGATATGCTGCGAACTCTTCGCCAGCATTATCCACAGGTGAACATTCACGGGTTCAGTCCTCCCGAGATTTATCACTTCACCAAGATCAGCAAGCTGCCTCTGAAAACGGTTCTGGAACGACTCAAGGAAGCCGGCCTCGGCAGTCTTCCCGGTGGTGGCGGCGAAATCCTTGTTGACCGAGTTCGCACAGCAATCACCCGCGGCAAGGTCTTGTCCGATGACTGGCTCAACGTCATGCGTGTGTGGCATGAGCTGGGTGGCAAGTCTTCAGCGACCATGATGTTCGGCCACGTGGAAACCCTGGCTGAGCGAATCGAACATCTCGACCGAATCCGCCAGTTGCAGGATGAGACCGGTGGCTTCACCGCGTTTATCTGCTGGACCTTTCAGCCAGAAAACACCGACATGGCTCACATTCCTCCGTCCGGGGCATTTGAGTACCTGAAGACGCAGGCCGTTAGCCGCCTTTATCTCGATAATGTTCCCAACATTCAGTCATCCTGGGTCACTCAGGGAGAAAAAGTAGGCCAGCTCGCGATGCTGTTCGGCGCGAACGATATGGGCAGTCTGATGATTGAAGAAAACGTTGTCTCCCAGGCCGGAACGGTTCACCATCTCACCGTGGAAACCATCCGTCGTTGCATCGAAAACGTCGGCTACATTCCTCGCCAGCGCAACGTGTTTTACGATTACATCGATCAGGCCGTGGTTTAAACTTCGTCCGGGCGAGCCGGGCTGCGTCAGCACCCGGACGTTCACGGCCCGAACTCACCGTCTTCAACGGTCCAGACAACATGTGGATTCGGTTGGCGGCGAATGTAGTGCAGAACGGTTTCCACAGCTCGTCCATCAGGCAGTTTCCGACAGGAGCCACTTGTCGTCCACCACGTTCCGCGGGCCTGTTTGCCCCAGCGGGAATTGAGTTTTCGAGTACACCACGCCTTGAGATCTCCAAGGATTTTTTCTGGATCGGGATCACCCGGAACACCAACGATCGCATGAAGATGAGTATGCATGATGGCGACCGCGATTAGTTTCCAGCCACGGAACTGAATCGTTTCGCGGAGTTGATCCAGCACCGCAGCGGCCTGATCTGAAGACAGAACCACCGGACGATTTTTCAAAGTTCGTTCAGCGGCTTCTCGAAGTGGTTGATTCGGTGGAGCCGGCGGAGTTCCGATCACGTTGTGATTGAAGATTCGACCGGATTCGTCAGGAGCTTCACCAACGAATCCTCGATCGTCTCCCGGAAGCCAAGTTCCGTATGTCGTCCAGGTGAGGAACCAATAACGATCCACAGCCACCGAATCCGCCATCGAAGTCACCCCCTTTTGTATAAAGTCCCGGCGACCCCAAACCCAGCGAGCCGGGAGCCGTCAGGCCCCGGACACCCGGATCCAAACCGTCAACATTTCTATTCACATTTTTATCCCATCCGGGTGCTCACGCAACCCGGCTCACCAAAGGCTCACCAAAGCGAATTTTCATTTTCATTCCGTCCGGGTGCTGACGCAGCCCGGCTCGCCGAGTTTGGTGCATAAAACATTCGCGCGGGAATTACACCCGGAGCATCGAAGACGACTCACTGGGAAAGTCCCTTGTTGCGTGCTTTCTTTCGCATGCAATGCTGGCAATAATATGTGGCCTGCCAGGATTGCAACATGGTTGGATCCTGCTGTTTTCCAACAACTTCCTCCGACGAATCTGCCTCCGCAAATCCGCCGGAACTCCCACCTCCTAATGAACGCGGAGAATTTCATGACCACACCTTCCAGCGGAGCCTCACGACGAGACTTCCTCAAGACCTCTGCAACGGCGGCAGCAGTGACAGCCACTTTAAGCAACGTTGCCTCCGGCATGTACGTTTCTCAGGACGACACGATCTCCATCGCTCTGGTTGGCTGCGGTGGACGCGGAACCGGAGCGGCTGGCAATGCTCTGTCCGTTGATAACGGCCCCATCAAGATCGTGGCCATGGCCGACGTGTTCCAAAAGAACCTCGATGCCAGCCACGGCAACCTGAGCAAAGAACACGGCGCGAACGGCAAACTGGACGTGCCACCAGAACGACGTTTCATCGGCTTCGATGCTTACAAGCAGGCCATGGATGTTCTGAAGCCTGGCGACGTTGTGATTCTGACAACTCCGCCCGCGTTTCGCTGGGTTCACTATACCTATGCAATCGAAAAGGGCCTGAACGTATTCATGGAGAAGCCCGTCACTGTCGACGGCCCAACCACGAAACGCATGCTGGCTCTGAACGACAAGGCGATCGAAAAGAATCTGAAGGTTGCTGTCGGTCTGATGTGCCGTCACTGCGAAGCTCGCCGCGAACTGTTTGATCGCATTCAGAACGGTGAAATCGGCGACATCACCATGATGCGAGCCTACCGTATGGCAGGTCCAACCGGCACAGCGGCCACTGGTCCAAAGCCGGAAGGTGTTAGCGAACTGCTGTATCAGATCAGCCGCTTCCACGGCTTCCTGTGGCTCAGCGGTGGCGCTGTGAGCGACTTCCTGATTCACAACATCGACGAATCCTGCTGGATGAAGAACGCATGGCCGGTGAGCTGCAAGGCCAGTGGCGGACGTCATTATCGAGGCGACAATGTCGATCAGAACTTCGACTCGTACTCGATGGAATACACCTTTGACGACGGCACTAAGTTGTTCGTCAATGGGCGAACGATTCCCGGCTGTCATCAGGAATTCGCCAGCTACGCTCACGGCACCAAGGGGCTGGGAGTTATCTCGTCCGCGTCACACTGGCCTTCACGTGCTCGAATCTACAAAGGGCACAACGAAGACGCGAAGAATCTGGCCTGGGAGTTTCCTCAGCCAGAAAAGAACAATCCGTACGTTGACGAATGGAAGCATTTGATTGCCGCCATCCGCAACAATGAAAAGTACAACGAAGTCGAACGCGGCTGCATGGCCAGCGTTGTGACCTCGATGGGCCGCATGGCTGCTCATACAGGTCAGGAGATTACTCTGGAGCAGATGATGAACTGCGAACACGAATTCGCACCGGACATCGACAAGCTGACTCTGGAATCCGAATCCCCACTGGTCGCCGACGCCGAAGGCAAGTACCCAATCCCACTGCCAGGTCTCGAGAAGACTCGCGAATACGCATGACGAAAGGCTGCCTTCTGATACCAAATAAGGTGTTTGAAGGCATATTCAACCGCCAAAACCAGAAGGCCTCCAAGTTCAATCTCGGAGGCCTTTTTGTTTTGCAGACTGCATCCATCGGATTCAGCCCTCCCAGATCAACGCGAGGCCACTCGGCAATCTTTAGGAAATATAACGCTAGTGATGTTGCCCCCCCCCCCCCATGATTTTACTAAGATCTTCGGGCCGACTTCCGCGCTGAGAATGGAATCGCATGGTTACGGAAGTAGCGGTTGCGGTTCAATGTCAGTAATTTGTTTTCGGAGGGGAACTATGAAGAAGCAGGTCAACCGACGTACAATCCTGGGGCTTGCCGCGGGACTCGCACTGGCGACGCGAACAAGGGCTCGGGCGGAAGAATCAACCACGCCGTGGGAGTGGGTATTGCCAAGTGAGGGACAGGTGTTTAACCTGAACGACGAGGTGAAAATCAAATTCACGGGGCCGGAAGGGGCGAAATGGAGTGTTGAAATTTCGCGTGTTGGCTCAAGTATGCCGCCGGAACAAGAGACTGGCACAATGTATTCCGGACCCCAAGAGCTAACGTATCCTGCAACACAGTTTGGAGAAGGCGATTACATAATCCAAGTTCGTTCCGGTGAGGAAAACTACCAAGGGGCAACAGTTTTGTCACGAAGCTTCACGATTCAGGAATCGTCATCGTCTTAACGACTTCATCTTGATTAGCGGGTAACGCGGCGTTCGACGATCGAATTGATCGTCGAACGCCGCTTGCTTGTGGGGTGCAGATCTTTTTGGATATTTGGCGGGTACGTAATGTGAGGACGGAGTCGTGGAGAACAAATATATCCGGCGCAGACCGCACTGGAAGCCCCGGAGTCATCGCGGAGTGACGATTGTCGAAATCCTCGTCATCATCGCCGTTATATCGCTGCTGATCGCTCTTCTGCTTCCTGCGGTTCAGGCTGCGCGGCGTACGGCTCTTGCAATTCAGTGCAAAAACAATCTGTACCAGATTGGCCGAGCTCTTCACGAGTTTGAATCGCAACACCGAGCGTATCCTGATGCTTCCTACTCCAAAGAGCTTCTCCCGCACCTGGATCAAAAGGCCCTCTTTGAGCGAATTAACGCCGACAATGTGTTGCATGGAGTGCTGGTGCTTGCGCAGGTGCCGAGCTGCCCAAAGCTCTCGGGAGCCGCAGTGCCGGTCTATGCCTGTCCCGAAGATCCATTGCAGCAGGGAATCAACGGGCTTGCGCTAAATTACTTGCTGAACAAGGGAACTGGATATGGAGGCTATGATGATGGCTTTAAGAAGACGATGGGAGAGCTGAAACCCAGTGACATTTCGGATGGCCTTTCAAACACCGTCGCCATTTCAGAAAAACTGCTGTCCCCAAGAAAGAAAGCATTTGGCGAAGGCCTTTACCATCCTACGACGGATGAAGCACTTCGCAACTACGCATCCACAGATCAATTTTCAAGCCCTTCACAACGAGGCGAATTCTTGAACGCCTGTTCAACCAACGTTGTGTGGCTCAAGGACCATGGCCCGCGGCCGTGCACGCCGCAAGGTAACTGTTTACCGCACTTGCTCAATACCTTGATGCCGCCAAACAGTCATAGTTGCATGAACGGATTTGATTCGTTTGACTGGGATCCGGGAAGATACGCGGCGTTCACTGCAACCAGCCTTCACAGCGGAGGGGTACACACGCTGTTTGCAGATGGTTCCGTGCGGTTTGTTGCCAACAACGTGCACGTACCATTATGGCAGGCAATCGGGACTCGAAACGGCGGAGAAGTCGCCTTTTAGACAATCGCAAGCACGTGCCCGGGGAGCTAACTTTCCGAACTTTGGTGTGGGAAAGGAATCACAGAACCCTGTGAGGTGATCCTTTGGTGGTTCTGCCAAGCAGACAATGCGTTGAAATGTGCATTCAAAGATAAAAAAAGGCGGAGCAGATGAAGCTCTCAGCAGTCGGCTCGACAGTATCCTGCAATATCATCGTCGCGATAATCCTTGTAATCTCAGGCTGCGGGCAATCAAAAAAGACTGACCAATGGACACAACCGCCAGTCCTTGCTGAAGGAGCGGTTGAGAGTATCAAGGTGATGATCGATGGGAATTCGATTGAAGACGAAATCATCGCAGCCAAAGCGGGTGGTCGAATTAGACTCTCGGTCACGTACCTGAGGGCGAGTAAAGAAGCACCCACCTTTGACTCCGTCTATGCGTTCGTGACTAAAGCGGATCCAGACAACGGCCAAATCTGCTCAGTCAAGCAGTGTTTTCTTGGGGACACCAGCACCGAACGTCGTATTGGCGCGAAGATTAGCTGGACATCTCGCAACGAAAAGAAAGGTGCTGAAGGAGTCCCTGTGACAATGAATCTTCCCCCTGGGGATTACTCCGTCTGGTTTTGCGGATGCCGTTCTCCGCAGACGGCGAATGAACTGCGAAGCCAACAGGAGAACCCCTGGACATTTCGCACGGCATTTCACAGGTGCAAACTGCGTCTCAACGGACCTTAAACAAAAAAAATGGCCATTCACTTCTTGGGAAGAACCGGACACGGCTTCGGGTGAGAAATAAAGACGGCGGACGTCACGCAGCCTTCTTTTTTCCAAATCGCCCGTGATACGCATGGTTGCGAACAACCAAACTACTTCTCCGGCATCTCAAGCAATTCTGCATGGTGCTCACGAAGCCATGCGATGACTTCAGCCCTCAATTGCTTTGCGAAGTCGTGCAACTCGGCGGCATCGCGAGCTGTGGCCACTCCGGCCATGTCGTACTCCACGGTGTTGCGTTTGACGCGACAGGCTTCAAGATAATCTGCGTCTGCTTTGCGAAACTCACCCAGGATCAACGGAAGCACAGAAAGGGTTCGCTGATGGGCGGCATTCCGCTCCGGCCTGTAGCCTGATGCATGCATCAGAATCGTGCAAAGTTTCAATGTCGCGTTGTAGGCAATTCCAAACTGCCAGTCTGCTGAGATATGTCCTTGCGCATCCAGCAGGTCACGGTCCACGATCGCCAGCAGTCCCGCGATTTCCTGTAAGCTTGTCTAATGTCGACGAATCCATCCGTTCTTTTCCCATTGCTGCAAGCTCATCCGTATCTCCGATCACGAAATACTTTGACGCTGACAAGACGGTCGATACAAAGTGATCGCCCGCATCACGTCGTTTCGCGAACTCACTCTCCGTCATCACAACGGGATTCAACTCCCTGCCCAGTTGCTGCGATACGCCAGACAGTCGTGCCACCAGTTGCCGCAGCGAAACTTCACCGATCACCAAAAGATCAATGTCGCTCTCTGAAGTCTCGCTGCCGCTGGCTAGAGAACCAAACACAAAAGCGACACGAATTGATTCCGTGCCAAGGGCTTCATGAATCACATCCGCCAGACCACTTGTCTTGAGAACCAGACCTCGAATTTCCGCGTACAACGGGTGAGCGGTATTGGCTCGATAGTAAGTCCGATTGCCACTCACTCGAGTCTGTACCAAGCCAAGGCTTTCCAGATTCTTCAGCTCCTGACGCACCGTCGAAACTGAAAACCCGGCCCGCCTCTCCAAATCCCGAACGTGTAGCTCCTGTCGGTTAAGTCCGAACAAAAGCCGAAACAATTCGGCCCTCACACCCGAAGATAGCAGTTTCGAAAGCGTACTCATACTGAGCGATTATACCGCGCAATTGTGCGGCTTTATAGCTCATTCTTTCGGAATCTGCATGACGCGAACCCGGCTGGAAAGGGTGGCCGATAGGAACCGTCGGCAGTACAGGTCTCAGAACGACTGCGGCGGGCTCTTCACGGGAATTGGCTGCGGTTGCTGCTGGCGGTAGAGACCGTTGGGCATTCCCTGACCGTGCGTCTGGTAAAACTGCGGGGCACTGAGATTGGATACCGGCTGAGAAAGCATGTAACCGGACGGCTCCGAGGAACCTCGCATCGCGGACAAGCTCTGCACGATGGTCACAACAGCCAGTGACAGCGAGCACACACTTAGAGCTGCAACCTGGACATTAAACCGGCGAGCCAACGCCGGGGATGTCCGACGCTGTTGAATCTTCTGAGACACATTGGCCCAAACAGATCGATCTGTCGAACCAGACTCCGGTCGAGTCGCAGGGTCATCTCGCAGAACATACAGGGCGTTCATTGCTCGAGATGTCTCGGTATGATACACGCGGCATTCACCGCAATGCTCCATATGACCGGCCAACAGACCCTCTTCCTCCGCTCGCAGGTCATTCCCGACGTCCAGATGGATCAGATGTCGTGCGTCAGAACATTCCATAGTGGCATCCCGTATCACTCAGAACCAAACTCAAATCACTCTTCCGAACCTGCTTGCCCCCGGCTTGTGCGGCGTTCTCGACGCTCCCACGATTCCTTAAACATCTTGCGAGCTTCCGCCAGTCGCCAGCGAATCGTGGCTTCACTGCGATCCGTAATCGCAGCCACTTCCGATGTGCAAAAGCCTTCCAGATCTCGCAAAATCAAAACCGTGCGATACGCCTCGGGTATCTCGGCCAGCACCATCTGCACTTCCTGAGACAGATCCAGCTCAGCGCGAGGATCAGCCATGGACGGATCCAACGGACGATCCTGACCCACGTCCGAAAACAATGACCACCGACCTCGACGACGCACCTTTCGCAGATGATCGTAAGTCAGATTCACCGCCAGCCGGAATAACCAGGGACCAAATCGTCGAGCCGGATCGAACTGTTCTATTCGCTCGAAGGCCCGAAGAAACGACTCCTGCACCAAATCCGTCGCCTGCTCAAGATCCAGAACAAATCGTCGCACAACCTTGAGCACGCGGCGTTCGTACCGCAAAACAAGCTCTCCAAACGCGTCATGATCCCCGTTTCGAGCCGCATGGACCAAGCGCACCTCGCTCGCGGACGGAGCTTCGCCGTTTTCGGGCGAATCCGCTGCGTCGAGTGACAGGTCTTCTGCATCCGACTCGGACATTCTAAGCATTTCGAGGCCTTTCCTGCGTGTTTTACGAGGTCCAGCCGGTTTCTGTTGGAGAATTCTGCCCGTCTGACGACACTTTTTCTGTCGCCACCTGTGCCAAAGAATAGCCGATCCTGAGTCTGTCAACGAGCGTGATTTGCGGTAGGATGGGCGCTAACGGCAAACCAAAACCCAAGGATGAACGAAGTGAAGACGGATGTCCCGGCTCTGAAACGATTCGCGAACCTGCCGGCCCCCGGCTGGCTGGCCGTTTCACGCGGAGCCGGATTTGGACTGGCGATTCTGCTTGGCCTCAATCTGATGGAGGTCTTCGTACATTCCACCAGTGCCGTCGAAAACTGGCTGACCGATCTCCGCCCGCTGTCTCAGCCGATGGGGATCACGGTGCTGGCGATGGCCTCGACTTCGCTTCTGATGTTTGGCATGCGGCCAGCTTTACCCGGACCTGTCCAATTCGCCACGTTCGTATTCGTCGCGGTCTTCACAGGTTTCTGCGGGCGAGAACTCTGGCAGATCTCCCGAATCGAGTCTGAGCCCGATCGAACGATGGCCATGATTCAGCCGTTGGGGATACTGATGCTGTTCGCCGTATCGGCTGTTGGAATTCTGGCGGGCAATTCCGATACGGCTCGAGGTCACTCGTCGTGGATTGCGATCTTCGTCAGTACAATCCTGACGATTCTGTGCTTTGCAATCGTGATTGTGCAATCCGGAGGTCTGTCCGATGTGAAACCGGCTGAATCCGTGCCAACGGTCATGGTCATCGGTGGCCAACAAGCAGCAAACGGAAATCTCTCTGAAGAATTGTCAGACCGAGTCACCACGGGCTGTCGCCTGATCACCGACAAATCCGGAGATCGACTGCTGCTGGCTGGCAGCTCTGAAACCCTGGCAATGCAGGCATTAGCTCTGGAATCCAAAGTGCCAGAGGAAAAGATCGATGTGAACTCGGAGAGCGGAGATCTCGAATCCGCCATTCGGATCGCGACGGCATCGACGAAAGACCAGTCCGACAACAGAGTCATCATTGTGAGTCACTGGTTTGAGCTGGCAAGAATTCGTATCGCCGCCAAACGTGATGGGCTTCAGGTAACGGCTATCGCCGCCGAGCAGAAGCATGCTCTGTTCAGCCAAAACCTGCGCGTGGCCCGAGAAGTAGTCTCGCTGTTGAAATCATTATGCGAACCGACCATTGCTTATCTTCTCAATAGTCCGGCTGGCCCAGCAAACTAACGCTGCTCTCCCGACGATAAGCCGAACGTAAACCAGAGTGTTACCGTAGTGAGCCGATTGGCGATAGCCGTCGGTGACAGTCGGAAAGAACACTATCACCCGTGGCGAGTGTCATTCGGCTCACAGGTATGCCTGGAGACAGTCCTCAGAGACCCTGACGTTCCGAATGAAGCAGTTCATCCCAGGTCAGCACAAACCAGAATCGAAAAAGCTCACACAGGCTGTGCAGGCACTACTTCTTCACCAGCCGACCTCGATGCTTCTCCACGGTCTTTACACTGAGCTGCAGCTGATGAGCCACGGTTTTGTTGGGCAACCCGCTCGTCACAAGCGGCATCACCTGAAGCTCCGCGAAACCGGCTGCTCTTACGTTTGTTGTGTCCTTCAGCATCATCCCATATGACTGCGTTCGATGGCTCAGTGGCTGTCAGTGCAACACCCTCTTGTTACCACGGTGTTCCACTGCACCTCGACGTCATGGTATGAGCATCCTCACAAAAACGTATGGCCGGTTTCCGGCATCACCGCTTGATTCTCTCATGGTTCCGTCAGCAGCGGAGCCCACAATCCTGGCTGAACTTCGGGAATCTCTCCCGAAGCAGGAAGCGTCGTCTTCACCGCCTCGTGCATCAGCGTTGCCAACTGCTCCATCGTCTTGCTGTGATCGGCATGGTCTGCCAGATTTGTCAGCTCCCGCGGATCGGTGTCGTGATCATAGAGCTCTCGTCCCTTCTGGCCGCCATCCCATTCCGTATAACGCCAACGCTCTGTGCGGAGACTGTAGCCGAAGTACCGCCCGTCATTTGCAGCCGGGTTCGACTTGCCTGAAGCTTCTGCACCCTTCTTGTTCTTCTGCTGTACACCACCACCGCCTCGAGTCACCTGAGTCAAAGCCCAGCCGCGGCCGGTCTGAGCATTATCCCTCAGCATCGGAACGAGGCTCTGTCCCTGCAGATTGGTCGGCGGCGTGACTCCACACAATTCAGCCAGCGTCGGGAACAAATCAACCTGCGAAACGGGGGCTGAAACGACTCCACCGGCACTGCCTGCTCCCGGCGCAACAATCAACATTGGAACGCGAGCACTCTCTTCGAACAAGCTCATTTTCTGCCAAAGTCCATGCTCGCCCATGTGATAGCCATGATCGCTCGTAAACACGATCACGGTCTTCTCGGCGAGACCATGACGATCCAGTGACTCGATCACTCGCCCAACCTGAGCATCCATAAAACTGATGCTGGCGTAGTAAGCCTGGCGAGCCTGACGGCGCTGCTCATCAGTCATCGTGTTCTGCTCCTTCTTCTGACTACCGAGCCCGGCCTCCGGAATATCTGCGCGATCTGCTTCGACTCCTTCCACAACCGGCATGGCATTCACGTCGTACATGTCGAACCAGGGACGTTGAGGAGCAACATACGGCGTATGAGGTCGAAAGAAACCAACCGCCAGAAAGAACGGACGCTGCTTGTCCCGAGCACATCGTTCCAGCACCCAGTCCGCATCTTTGACCATTATCGCATCCGTATGATGTTCATCACTTTTGGGCGATGCGTACCAGCTAAGCGTTCCGCCGAATTGGTTCGGCACAAGACTGGTGATGTGCGGATGCTCTTCCAGTCGATCCACTCCGGCCGGGTTTAATTCCAGTTCCCACGAGCCCGGATCATCATGACCATTGGTACCGATCGAGTTCGGAACGTTGTAGTGATAAAGCTTTCCAATGCGAGCCGCGAAGTATCCTTGCTGCCGAAACGCCTGAGACATACTCAACTGGTTGGGAATCGTCTGACGAAAAACCAGGCCATTGGTCTGAATGCCTGTGCTGTTCGGATAGAGCCCGGTCAGCATCGAATTGCGACTTGGACCACACAACGGAAACGCACAGTAAGCTCGATCGAATCGCACGCCACGAGCTGCCAGTCGATCGATATTGGGCGTCTTGACCATCGGATCGCCGTAACAGCCGAGAAGATTATTCAGATCGTCGGAGATAATAAACAGCACATTCCGACGCTGATCAGCCGCGCGAGCCGCGGGCGAAATGATCGCCATCAGCAAAAGAAAAGTCAGGATCGGTCGCAGCATTGATGAACACTCCTGGAAACCAGTGGGATTGGATCAGGGACGAGGTGAAACCGGCGAAATACGCGCGGCAGTTTGAGATTACCCAAGCGAAAAGAAAAGTCTCCACGGCAAGATGAGGCCGCTCTTTTGACGCAGCACGTTGACATCCATGGCCGTCTGCTGCACCATCCGTACAAGCAGACTGTTGATTTCGTGGTTTACCGCCCAGCTGGAGGCGCCGGCTTTTCTTTCGGCCGGTGCCTCCGGCTGGGCAGTAAACAGAAGTCCGCAGGATGGGACTCATGCAGCAAGAAGGGCAGGGCACTCGACAACGCCAGGCCTGCTGACGCGTTACCAAAGATCCCGCCTCCGTTGTTCGCCTACCGGAATCTCTTTATGACTCTGTCTCGATCAATTACTCAGGTGGCATGTGCTTGCCTCGCCATTGCGATTTCGGTGACTCCAGAGGCCCAGGCCCAGACGCGATCCGCCGGACTTCTGAACTTCAGCAGCGACGGCAGTCTGGTCGCGTGCTCGAATCGAGATAGTGGCTCCGTCACGATCATGAGCTGGCCTGGGTTGACGGTGCTTCACGAAACACCCGTTGGTTCACATCCCGAAGGCGTCGCCTGGATCGGCAGCTCCAAAAACGTGGCGTGCTGTGTTTACGGCGACGACAAGGTTGTCATCCTGAATGGCGAAACAGGCCAGATTGCAGAATCGATCGACGTCTTCGACGAACCTTATGGTGTCGTCAGCAATTCCAACGGTACGTCTCTGTTTGTAACACTGGAATATCCTGGTCAGCTCCTGAAGATCAACTCAGAATCTGGCACTGTCGATGCGTCATGGTCGGCCGGACACATGCCGCGAGGTCTCGCGATCAGCGCGGATAACAGCTTTCTGCTGGTGACGGAATATCTGACTTCGCGACTTCTGAAAGTGTCTGCGACCGACGGAAAGATTGAACAATCCTGGGACGGCGCTTCAACAGACAACCTGTGCCGCCAGGTCGTTCTGGCACCAGGCGATCAGAAAGCTTACTTCACACATATCCGATCCCGAGTTGCAGCCGCGCACGGCAACGGTTCGATCTTCCCGTATGCGTCCGTCGCGCGTCTGACCGGTGAAAAAGCCGGTACTCGATTGCGAGTTCCGATGGACTCGCTGCGAGGTGCTCGTGTGACTGCCAATCCCTGGGACTGCGATGTGTCGGCCGATGGCAAGCAACTGGCGGTTGTCTTCGCTGGCACCAACGATCTGTACTTGTGCCGCATTGTGGGTGACGATTTTGTAGAACTGGATTACGACGGCGGCGTGCGTCTCGGTAACAATCCCCGCGCAGTTCGTTTCGCTCCGGACGGCAAGTCTGTTGTGATCTACAATGCGCTCGACTTTGAAGTTGTTGAATACAGCCTGGCAGACGGCAATCCAAAAGCTCGCGTGATCGTGACGAAAAATCCGCTGGGAGAAGAGCTGCTGCTCGGAAAACAATTGTTCTACACCGCGTTGCAGCCCATGTCGTCACGCAACTGGATTTCCTGTTCAAGCTGCCATCCGGACGGTGATGCTGACGGCCGGACGTGGCAGCAGCCAGAAGGTCTGCGGAGTACTCAGCCGCTGGCCGGGCTCTCGTGGACTCATCCCGTGCATTGGTCTGCTGATCGCGACGAGGTCCAGGACTTTGAGCATACTGTTCGAGGCAAACTGATGCAGGGACAGGGACTGCTGAAAGGATCGTTGCCGGAAGCGCTGGCCGCCCCTCTCAGTGGTCGCAGCAAAGCTCTTGATGCGATGGCCGCCTACACCAACTCACATAAATTCCCGATGAGCCCGCACGCGAAGAATGGTCTCAGCGACGCAGCAAAACGCGGTAAAGAACTGTTCTTTTCCAATGCCACGAAATGTGCAACGTGCCATTCCGGCCCGGTCTTCAGTGATTCTCAGCCGAAGAGTGTCTCTGAGTTCGTCAAGCATGATGTGGGAACCGGTGAAGATGATCCGACGGAACTGATGAGCCATGCCTACGACACCCCAACGCTGCTCGGTGTTTATCGCTCCGCGCCTTACCTGCATCATGGCAAAGCCGCGACGCTTGAAGAACTGCTGACGACGGCCAATAAAGGCGATAAGCATGGCACAACAAGTCAGCTCACAGAGAGCGAAGTAGCAGATCTGGTTGAGTTTCTGAAAGCACTGCCATACGAAGATCCAGAACCCGCTGCAAAGGCAGCCGGGCTGAAGCAGGTCTTGAAGTAGTCAACTGCCGGAACTCGCTTAGTCGTTGCTGACTTGATGAGTCTTCACAACCCGAAACGTCAGTGAGGGATCTATTTGCCGACGCTATTCACTCAACATCCCTCGCTGACGCTTCGGGTTATGATTGTTTCAACACCCCACTCGATCCGGCGACATTCACCAGGTCTGCTTAAATCATGGCTTCGCATCTTCGAACTTCCGTGCGATCTTTCTGCAGTGCATTGATTCTGCTCGCCGTCGCCAATCTTGCTGCAGCCGATGAGATCAACTTTGAACTTCAGATTCGGCCGCTGCTGACGAAGCATTGCGGAAGTTGTCATGGCTCGGAAACTCAGAAGAGCGGACTCCGACTGGATGCGAAATCGTTTGCGTTTCGAGGCGGCGATGGCGGCGCTGTGATCAATCCAGGCAAGCCGGAAAACAGTTCCCTGATCGAACGCATCACTAGCGCCGATCCGGGACTTAGAATGCCTCCGGAAGGCCCCGCGCTGCCTGCCTCAGAAATCGAACTTCTGCGTCGCTGGATTGCAAACGGAGCCGTTTGGCCCGAAACCGACTACGACCGTTCTGCGACTGTCGATCCTCGGCTGCAGCACTGGGCCTGGCAACCCATCAAGACTACGCAGCCTCCGACCGATGTGGTCTCATCAAATGCCCCAACCGCAGCCATCACGGAGATCGATCGCTTCATTCTGGCAGAGCTTTCAAAACATCAGCTCGATCTTTCCGAACCCGCCGATCGACGAACCTTGATTCGCCGTTTGTCGTTCGATCTTCTGGGGCTTCCACCAACACCCGAACAGGTTCAGACATTTGTTGCCGATCCCGATCCGCGTGCTTACGAAAAACTGGTCGATACTTTTCTGGCCTCGCCGCATTACGGTGAACGCTGGGCTCGGCATTGGCTGGATATTGCTCACTACGCCGACACTCATGGCTTTGAACGTGATCAACGTCGCGACAATGCCTGGCCATACCGCGACTGGGTGATCCGAGCGATCAACAACGACATGCCGTACGACAAGTTTCTCCGCGATCAGATTGCCGGCGACGCTTTGCGGCCGGCTGATCCCGATGCTGTGATTGCCACTGGGTTCCTGGCCGCCGGTCCATGGGACTTTGTAGGACAGGCTGAAACACCCAGCCCGGTTCTAAAACGCCTCGCCCGCGCTGATGACCTGGATGATATGCTGACGCAAGTCATGACCTCCGCGTGCGCCGTCACGATCAACTGTGCAAGATGTCATGATCACAAGCTCGATCCGATTTCACAGAAGGAGTATTACTCTCTGACGTCTGTGTTTGCCGGCGTTCGTCGAGCTGATCGCATCGTTTCTTCGGACGAACAGAAGCAACTGGCCGACAGGAAAGCCGAGCTGGAGAAAAGTCTGGCCGATGCGCGGACAGAACTATCGAAACTCCGGGGTGATGGCTGGAGCCTCGCGGATATCGTCGGTGGAGGAAACAGCCGTGGCACCGGAAAAGCAGGCTTTGCCGTAGACCCGTCCACAGGAAAGGCCACAAATGAACGACGCGGTTATCTGGAGTCAGCAGAGACAAATGCATTCGCTGCTTCAGAACTACCATTTATTGACGGAGTCATTATTCCCGATGGAGAAGCATCTGGTGACGTCGTTATCTCGTCGACCGGATTGATCGCGAAAGGCATTCCTGATACCGGCGGAAAAGCGTGGGACGCGATTCGAAACGGTCCGGTGAATTCTCAATTTTCGACCTCGTTAAGCGGTGTCGATTTCAGCACTGAAGGGCACTCCCTGTTGTCTCTTCATGCCAATGCCGCGATCACTTTTGATCTCGATGAACTTCGTGCGGCGGGGATGTCGTCTGAAGTTACATTGCGAGCGCAGGTCGGTTACTTCGGGCAGACGCCAAAAGCCGGGGCCAGCGTCTTCGTGATGCTTGATGGCCAGAAGAAGTTTGAACGATTGGGCCTTGGAAGAGACGATGGCCTTCAGGAGATCTCGCTGGCGATTCCAGCCTCTGTCAGATTCCTGACCTTGATGGCGACCGATCATGGAAACGACATCGGGCATGATCAGTTTTGCTTTGCCGATGCTCAACTGGAATCTGTCTCCGGCAATCCGGACGCAGCCAAAATCGCCATCGCAACAAAGCAAATCACCGAGCTTCAGGATCAGCTCAAGAACCTGCCCGAGCCTGCAAAGGTCTATGCCACGGTTTCCGAAACACCTACCACCGTTCATGTCCAGCTTCGCGGCAATCCGGAGCAAAATGGCGACGAAGTAGCTCCCGGCACCATCTCCTGTATTTCCAATCTGCAATCCGCCTTTGGTGACTCAACACTTCCGGATTCCGAACGACGAATCGCCCTGGCGAATTGGATCTGTTCCGAGAACAATCCGCTGACTCGGCGAGTGATCGTAAACCGGTTGTGGCATCATCATTTTGGAACAGGTCTGGTCGATACACCCAGCGACTTTGGTCTTGGGGGCAGCCTGCCATCGCATCCGGAACTACTCGACTGGCTGGCCGAACAGTTTCAGCGCGACGGATGGTCTCTGAAGAAACTGCATCGCCGAATGTGTCTGAGCCGGGCCTATCAACAATCATCACATCCGAGCAATACGGCTCGTGTTGAAAAGGCTCGACAACTGGATGCCGGTAATCGGCTGTTGTGGCGTCAGCATGCTCGTCGCATTGATGCAGAATCTCTGCGAGACTCCGTGCTGGGGGTCAGCGGTAGGCTGAATACGACCATGTATGGCCCCGGATATCGTGACTTCGAATACAAGGAGGAATACGCTCCGGTTTACAAGTATATCACCGCGGATAAACCTGAACTTTGGCGACGCAGCGTGTACCGGTTCGTAGTGCGAACGACTCCAGATCAGTTTATGGCGACATTGGACTGCCCAAACGCGGCGAATCTGACGCCGTCTCGCAACGTCACAACGACGTCGCTGCAGGCTTTGGCTCTGTTGAATAACGAGTTCATGCGACAGCAGTCTACTCATCTCGCAGAGCGACTTCGTGCGGAAGTCGGGGACGGCGCGACTGAACAGGTTCAGCGACTATTTCAGCTCGCTCTGGGACGTTCTCCTTCGGCTTCCGAAGCAGACGCTGCAGCTCATCTGCTGAGCCAGCGAGATCTCGCAGCCGCCTGCCTTGCTCTCCTGAACTCCAACGAATTCGTCTACGTTGATTAACACCCCATGCTGGTTCCATAACCCGGGATTCGACGTGTCCACAACCCACTGAAGGGAAACCTCACAATGATTCATCGCTCGCTTCAAACACTCCTGCTGCTTTCGTGCTGGATGACAACAATCACTGGCGGCGTTTCGATCGCAGCCAACAAACCAGAAGCCGCCGACGCCATCAAGTTATGGCCAAACGGCGCTCCGGGATCGGAGAGTCGAAAGCAAGAGCCCGAGAAGGTTGAGGAAGGACCCGGGAAGTGCAACGTGTCCAATGTGCATGATCCCTCAATCACACCCTTTCTTCCGGCTCCCGACAAAGCCACCGGAACCGCCATCATCATCGCGCCGGGTGGTGGGCATCGAGTTCTTTGCCTCGGGCATGAAGGCGACAGCCTGGCAGAGTGGTTCGCAGAGCACGGCATCGCAGCCTTTGTCCTGCGTTACCGATTGGCTCGCGAAGAAGGGTCCAATTACACCGTGGACGACCATGCCATGGCCGACACTCGCCGCACTCTGCGAATAGTGCGTGCTCGCGCCGATGAATGGAAGATTCGCCCTGATCGAATCGGTATTCTGGGTTTCTCCGCCGGAGGTGAGCTGGCTGCCTTGAGTGCCATGCAGGCAGATAATGGCAAGCTTGATTCGGCCGACACGATTGAACGCGTGAGCTGTCGTCCGGATTTTCAGGTGCTGATTTATCCGGGTAGTTCGAGCCGCTTTACGGTTGCCGCCGGTATGCCGCCAGCATTTATTGCTCTGGGGGCAAAGGATCGAGACGACATTGCTCTGGGAATGGCGAACCTGTATCTCAAATACAAGGCTGCCGGAATTCCTGCCGAACTTCATATCTATTCGAACGCTGGTCACGGCTTCGGATTCCGACCAGACTCGACAACAGCCGCCGGGCTGTGGCCTCAGCGGCTGACGGAGTGGCTGGTCGACAGCGATCTGCTGGAGAAGAAATGATTTAGTCCCAGCGGGTTGTTGAATGAGTCGTTTACCGCCCAGCCGAAGGCGCCGGCCAGCACAGGAGTTGGCGCCTCAGGCTTCAGGTGATGACCGTTGGTTCTTACTGAGCCACCCATCCTACGGTCGGTCATCGTAGACGGTCACGGATTCGGAAACGATCAGCGGCTTCTGCATTTCGTCGTACTTCAGAAACGCCTCAACAACCGCGTTCTTGACGGCCTGCTGTCCCTGCAGAGTCAACTGGAATGTCATCTGTTCGTTCGGACCAATCTCGAGCACTCGGTTGTACTTCACGGTGTTTCCAGGCATCAGTTTTCCCGGAACCTGCCGTGTACCGGCCGCCAGTACTTTCAGTTCCGTCGGCACTTGAACGGACATCTCGACATTGCGAGCCACCGCAGTGCCGCGATTGTCGATCGTCACCGTAAAGCCAAATCGTTCGCCAACCTGAACAGGTTCGTCCTGACGGCTGATGTCAGCTGTCACGTTGTGCAGATCTTCAACTATCACGATTGTGTTTTCGGTCAGAGGAGTTCTGAAACCGGCGTTCTCGGTGACTTCAACAATCGTTTCCATCTGTCCGGCTTCTTCCGCAATCAGCTCCACTTCCAGCACCAGTTGCTTGCCAGCCGCCAACTTTGGTACCGACCACTGAATGCGGCGATTGTCCGGATTGTAAACGCCGCCACCGCTGGCAGAGACAAATCGCAGGCCCTGAGGCACCTCTTCAACGACCGTGGCATTAATCGCTTCGAACTTAGAATCGTTCGTCACGATGTTCTGATAAGTCGCAGAACGTCCGACATAGCGACGCTCCGGACCCAGTCGTTCAAGTGTCAGTTGAGCTCCCACCACTTCGATTTCCGTCCTGGCTTTGGCCGCCGAGATCCCTGAAGAGGTCACTTCAGCAGAGACGAGAATCAAGTCGCCCGGCTCAGCCGCAATGACCGTCAAATCAACACTTTCTGAACCGCCAGCTGGCAGATTTTCAATCTCATACTCCAGGTCGCCACCTTCAGGATGTTTCAATCCCGGAGGCAGCACGCTCCGCAGAACAACGTTTGAAGCATCGCCAGATCCACGATTTCTGATCGAGTACGTCAGTTGAACTTCGTCGCCAACTTTCACTTCGCTCGGTCCTGTCAGCTCCAGTTCCAGTTTTGGAGCGGTAATCACAGTGGCAGATTTGACCTGAGCTTTGAACTTTACGGTCGCGACACCATCAAGAGTTCCTTCGCCTGTTGGGCGAATACGAACGGTGATCTCTTTCTTTTCACCCGCCCGCAGTTCGCGGAAACTCCAGGTCAACTGATCCGACGCGCGGTTGTATTCGGCGACTGGCTTCGACTGTACGAACTCTGCTGCGCCGCCGAGTTCGTCATCCACAACAACGTCATAAGCCGATGACGCGCCTTCGTTCGTGACGAGGATTGTGTAATCATGAGCGACGCCAACGGTCGCCGTGTTGGGAGCTTTCTTCTGAATGGTCAGTTGAGGTCGCATGACTTCGGAAACGGTGCGAGTCGATTCCGGAGTATTCGTTTCTCGGTCGCGTCCCGGACGAGTAACTCGGTCGGGCAGATCATCCGCAGCCGGCAGCGGCTGCGAATCATCTCGACGCGGCGTTGCCGGGTCTGGTTCAAAAGGCAGCGGGCTGCCGGAATCATCCGGTTCAGATTCACGATCCCGCTCAGACCCACCCGTTGACGGCAGCGGAACATCCGCTGGGTCCAGAGGATCCAGTGCTGGCTCCGATGGCTCATCTGGCATAAACGGCAGCGTTTCTTCGTCTTCCATCGGAGTCCCCGACAGAGGTGCAGCCGGAGTATCTGTCGTTTCGGGATCCGCATCGAAAGGAGCTGGCCCGAAACTCGGAATCTCCTCGTCAAGGCTCCGACTCGGACTTCGAGGGTTCGATACTGGAGGGCTCGTCACATCGGGTACCGGATCTGGCAGGAACAGGGATGGCTCATCCGATGAAGCTGAAGTTCTTCGGACAGATTGGACTGGCTTCGGAGCGGAAGCCGCCTTTGGGACCTTTGCAGCAGTCGAAGCGGCATCTGATGCAAACGTCGTCGGTGGAACATCAGCGTCGATTGTGGGTGTCGGCTGCAAATCAACCGTAGCCACGGGAGCAGCATTTGAAGCAGACAAAGTGTTGCCAGTGCCAGCTGCAGCAGTCGCTGTCAAGGGAGTTGCCGTTGATACTGTCGGCGATGAGGCTGCTTTTTCCTCCTTCTTTCCTCCATTAGGAAAGAACATCATCGTCTTCTTGTCCGACGACTTGTTGTCTTTTGCTGCGACACCTGCCGCTATCGGTGCAGCTGCGTTTGTGGCAGCGATTTCATCAGGAAAGGGGATCACCGGCGCGTCATCACTGGCCGCCGGAAGTTCCATCACGGGGACCGAGTCACCTGCAGCACTTGTTGACCCAGCCGCCGACGCCCCTTCAGGGCGAAAGCTGGCGGCCTTCACGGAAGTCTTTGCAGCATCACTGGGAGAAGCAGAGGTGACGGCCGTGTCGAAGTCTGCAGAGGCCACGTCACCCGCCAATGGCAACTCTGTTGAGTCACTCTCTTCAGGCTCCGTCAGGGAGACAGCGAACGGACTGGCGTTGTCTGTCAACTCGTCTTTATGAACGA
The DNA here is from genome assembly GCA_026400835.1 of Planctomycetales bacterium. Taxonomy (GTDB): domain Bacteria; phylum Planctomycetota; class Planctomycetia; order Planctomycetales; family Planctomycetaceae; genus SXXK01. The sequence continues at coordinate 22,184 of JAPLOA010000112.1, forward strand.
TCCGCTCTTCGGCTGCACCAAAGAACTGGCTGTTGTTCGCCGGAGGTGCCGGTCGTCCCACACCAGCCCCGGGGCCGTCGAATTTGTCCGGACTGTTTGCGCCGTCAGCGATTGACGCAGCGGCCAGCTCTTCATCAAACGGAGTGGTGGCGTCGGGAGTCACGGAGATTTCCGTTCCCGTCGACTGCACAGTCACCCCGTTGACGGTCGAATTGCGCGCCGGCAATCGATTCTGGACTTCCAGAACGACAAGCGTACCTATGCCTATAATGCCAGCAGCTGTTAACAGCTTCCATAATGAACTTTGCATGGGAATCCCTTCCCGCGCCGGGCCAATCCTGTCATCGTCCCACCTCCCGCGGAACTCATGAACGGCGCATGTGCTCTAAGAAGTAGCAGAATCCGCCGAATGGGGGAAGGCGAGTTTCTCAGTTTGCCCGGAATCCCCGGTCGCCTGGAAGGTCGCTGTGCCCACGAAAGCAGCTCCCGATTCTCGCCAAGCGGTCGAAAAACCCCAATATCCCCCACGCTGCCCAGAATGAAATTCTCGCGTGGGGGCTCGCTCTGGACTTTCGTCTTAGTCCAGATACAAGAACTCGTTTAGGTTCAGGGCCACAAGGAAAAAGTACTTGCGAGCCTTCTCCGGCGAAAGATCGTTCTCCTTCTCCAGACTGCTGATCAAGTTCAGGCCGCGATTCACTTCTTCCTGAGATGGTTCACGTTGAGTGACTCGACGCAAAGCCATTCGCACCTGAGCTTCCAGCGACTCCGGATGTTGCTTGGCGGCCATCTCGGCAAACATACCAGCCTGCTCCTGCATGAATTCGCTGTTCAGCAATCCCAGGGCCTGCGTTGGCTGAGTCGTCACGAAGCGCACCGGACATGTCTGATCCGTATCTGCCATGTCAAAGCTTTCCAGCATCGGATCCAACAAGGATCGTTTGACGTGAATATAGATACTTCGCCGAGCCGCATCTTCCGGAGACGAAACTCCCCAACCGGCACCTGGCTGTGACTGGCCCGCTTTAACCTCGTCCGGAATCTTCGTATAGATTGAAGGCCCAAACATGCGATCGGCCGACAGTGTTCCATTGGCCCAAAGAATCGAGTCTCGAATCTCTTCGGCCGAAAGACGACGCATATCAAATCGCCACAAATGATCGTTCGTGGCGTCTTTCGCCAGAGCGTCTTCACGTCCGCGAGAACTCATCTGATAAGCCGCAGACTTCATAATCAGACGATGCATGGATTTCATGGACCAGCCATCTTCCACGAATCGAGCTGCCAGCCAATCCAGCAACTCCGGATGCGTCGGCTTGCTGCCCTGAAATCCAAAGTCACTCGAGGTCCTGACAATTCCGCGTCCAAAGTGAAACTGCCACAAACGATTAACCATGACTCGAGCGGTCAGCGGATTCGATGGACTGGTCATCCATTTCGCGAGTGCCGTGCGCCGACCTGTTGTCGTCGCCTCTGCAGCCAGATCAGCAATTTCTGGTGCTGGCGGCGACAACACGGATGGAAAAGCTGGCTGAACTTCATCACCAGGACTCGCAGGATTTCCTCGCAGTAAAACATGCGTCGGCCGCAGCCCTTTCACGTCTTCTTTGACACACAACGCCTTGGCCATACCCGTCGGCGGGTTTTCACGCAGTCGATTTCGACGATCCGTCAAATGGCGATAATGGTTGACCTGATTCTCCTTCAGGAGCCCGCCTTTCCGCTTCTCTATCAACCGGACACGGTTCACTTCAAACTGGTACTCGTCGTTCTCAACGCCCGAGAAGTCGGCTTTGACCTTCTCTTCGATCTGGGCGATTTCGCGTGCGATATGCTTCAATTCGTCCTCATGCTGGCGAACGGCCGCCTCATGCAACTCACTTCGTTCCGGCTCGCTGATCTCCGTCACGGAATTTTCCATGACAGATTCGCCCGAACGAACGCCGTAACGCCGCACTCCTCGGAAAAAGGCCAGCAGGCTGTAGTAGTCTGACTGTGGCACCGGGTCAATTTTATGGTCATGACAGCGAGCGCAGTTGATCGACAAGCCCAGCAATGATTGGCCAGCCGTTGTCACAATGTCATCAAGATCATCGTAATAGGCCAGCTCCGGATCAGCAGGCTCATCGTCCCATCTTCCCAGGCGATAAAAGCCGGTCGCGACGATCGAGTCCGGTGACTTGTCCGGAAGTTCATCACCCGCCAGCTGCTCCGTCAGAAATCGATCATACGGCTTGTCTGCGTTGAACGATTCAATCACATAATCACGATATCGCCAGACAAACGGTTTGGCTCCATCGCGTTCGTAGCTGTTGGTTTCTGCGTATCGCACCAGATCAAGCCAGTGTCGTCCCCAGTGTTCACCGTAATGCGGTGAGCTAAGCAGTTCGTCAATGAGTTTCGACCAGGCTTCAGGAGATGGATCTTTCGCAAACGACTCAACAACTTCCGGCGACGGAGGCAACCCGGTCAGGTCGTAATAGGCTCGACGTACCAGTTCGCGAGGATCCGCCTTTGTATTCGGCTCCAACCCATTCTTCTGCAACTGGCTCAGAATGAAGGCATCAATTTCAGACTTCGCCCAGTCTCCTTTGACTTCCGGAACAGACGGCTTCTTGACGGGCTGAAAGGACCAATGCTTCTTCGTCTCTTCGTTAACCTTCGGTGCTTCACGAGGAACTTCAAAATGCAGTGGCTTGCCGTCTTTCGACCACGCAAGTCCTTCATTGACCCACTTTGTCAAAGCTTCGATCTGTTTTGGCGAAAGTTGTCCCGTCGGAGGCATCTCATAGCCATCGTAATTGACAGCCTTCAGAAGCACGCTTTCCGCAGGCTTTTCAAGATCGACAGCCGCTCCGGATTCGCCCCCTTTGAGGATCGCCTCGCGAGCCGTCAAATCCAACCCACCTTTGGGCCTGGCTCCGGCATGACACTTGAGGCAATTCGCCTCCAGGATCGCCACGATCTCATTTTCAAAGTGCTCGATCTGTGCTGCCGTGGATGTCGCTTCATCTCCTCGGACATTCACCGAGCAAAGAGCGATAAAAGGAATCAAACAAAGCCAAAATCGAGTCAACATGGAAGCGCTCGTCACAAATGGTGGGAAATTCAGCACGGGACCTCGACCAGGAATCGAAGTCCGGTTCGACAGGCTACCCCTCGCCCTCGCTGGTGTCAACGAGCAGAGACGATCCCCGTGAAATGCGAGACGCACAGAATGCTTCTGAAGACCAACTCCGCGGTCTGAGTATCTTTCCCAGCCCAAAACGTTCGCTCATGCCTCTCGGATCCGGGAAGCCAAACTCGGCAAGGAACGATCCGACATTCCACATCATCCGGTGCTGAAAAATGACATGCAAAAAGGGCGATTGCAACGACGCGTCAAATCAGTCACCCGCTTGGCATCTGGTTGACTTTGGTTCAAAGTAAGCTCCATCGTCGATTCGGGAACAGAGCTCGGCGAGGTCCTGCTCAACGAATAAAGATCTCTCCTGGACACCTTCATGAACCTCCGCGCCGTTGTGCTGACTGCACTGCTGTTGACTGCTCTGACCGCTCAGGCGGACGAAGGCAAGGGCTCCGCGACACGCCCCAATATCCTGTTCATCATGGCCGATGATCTGGGTTGGGCAGACCTGGGTTGCACAGGCAGCAAGTTCCACCAGACTCCGAACATCGACAAACTGGCAGCCCGAGGAACATGGTTCACTCAAGCGTATGCCGCTAATCCTCTCTGCTCACCAACTCGCAGCAGTATCCTGACCGGACTTTGGCCCGCAAGAACGGGCATTACAGCTCCTGTCTGTCATGTGCCGGAAGTCATGCTCGAAAAGCGATTGTCTCCCGGCAATCCCAACGCTCGCGTTCTTGTGGCTAACAGCGTGACACGGCTCAGCACAGACTACATCACACTGCCGAAAGTTCTGAGAGAGGCGGGCTACCGCACCGGCCACTTCGGCAAATGGCATCTTGGCGTTGAACCTTATTCAGCTCTGCAACACGGATTCGATGAAGACTGGCCCCATTGGTCCGGCCCCGGTCCTGGTGGCAGCTATGTGGCTCCATGGGCTGAAAAGTTTCCGATCAAAGGACAACTCGGCGAACACATTGAGGATACTCTGTCGCAGCAGGTTGTTCGATTCATTCAAGAAAACAAAGACCGACCCTTCTTCGCAAACTATTGGTCGTTCAGTGTGCATTCGCCGTTCGACGCGAAACCTGAACTCGTGGAGAAATATCGAAAGCTGGCGGACCCCGGGAATCCTCAACGCAATCCTGTCTATGCAGCGATGGTCGAAAGCCTGGACGATGGAGTGGGCCGTGTTCTGGCAGCTCTTGATGAATGTGGCATCGCGGATCGAACCATCATCGTTTTCTTCTCAGACAACGGTGGAATCAGTTGGGGCGGAGAAGGCACCAAGCTGCTGAAAAGTGCAAAGTTTCCGGACGATATGAACACCCCGCCCACCAGCAATCTTCCGCTGCGGAACGGAAAAGCCAGCCTTTACGAAGGCGGCGTTCGCGAACCCTGCTTCGTCGTCTGGCCGGGTGTCACACAGCCTGGCACAACAAACGAAAACGTGATCCAGAGCATCGATTGGATGCCGACTTTGCTGGAGATGACCGGCATCCCACAACCCGCAGCGTTCAAGCCCGATGGCGTCAGTATCGTTCCCGCTCTGCGCGGAGAAACACTTCATCGCGAAGCCATCTTCACACACTTTCCCCACGATACGGCCGCCAGTGGCCAGCACCCGGGAACAACAGTTCGACGAGGTGACTGGAAGCTACATCGACTCTACGCGGGCAACGAGGATGGAAGCGACCTTTTTGAACTCTACGACCTGCAGAACGATCCGGGAGAAACAACCAACCTGGCACAAGAGAATCCAGCACTCGTGCAGGAACTTAATCAGTTGATCGATTCCTTCCTGAAGAAAACAGATGCCGTCATTCCGAAACTGAATCCGAATTTTCGCAAGTCCACAACTTCCAAAGCCGTTGCAAAGGATCCGTTGAAAGGCTGGGTCGCGCGCGGTTGCGAAGCGATACCCCAAGAGAATTGCCTGACGGTTTCCGGAACCGGGCCACATCCTTTCCTTGGATTCGCCACCGGAGGAGCAAAAGGTCCTGGATCAATCACGTTTCGACTCCGCGCGATAGATGGCGGTCGTGGAAAGATTGAATGGACTCCACCTGGCGCGACCTCGGCAGAATCGCGATCTGTCGAATACCAGTTCTCAGGCGACGATTGGCAGGAGGTTCGTGTCGATCTGCCAGCCGATGCTTTGATGGGAATCCTGCGTCTTCATCTGCCAGCTCAGAATCAACCCGTTGATGTTGACTGGATTGATCTGCAGAGCACCAGCAAACCGCGGCGTTGGGATTTCTGAGCCGACATTGTTCCGTCGAACGCTCGTTCAACTGGCTTTCACTCGTAGTTCCAAAGCTCGATCGTCTTCCTTTTTTGCAGGCAGACGCACCGCATACCGAATCATCCACTTTCGTGACTTCACGATTTCTACTGGCGTTGATTTCTTTGCGATCTCTTTCAGCCACTGCTCGCAGGTGTCATAAATCACATCCGGATGGTCCTTCAGAATATCGGCCAGATGATTGGCCACCGACCGCCGGACATACAATTCGGGATCATCTTTAAGCAGTTCCAGCAGAGGCAGCATCCTCTGAGGATTCTGCTGGAATTCCCGCAACCGTCCGGCCCACGGAAGTCGTGGACGAGTTCCCTCACTCACAAGTCGACGCACATGAGCATTCGGATCCTCGGTCCAGCGTTTCAGGAGCTTTAGAGACTCATTCGGGTACTTCGTCAGAAACGGCCTGATGCTGAACTCCGCAGAGAATCGCTTGGTCAACTCATAGTTGGCTCGCATACCATTTTCAAAATCCTCCAGCCCCCGTTCTATGATCACATGGGAGTGAGGCAAATAAAAGAACGGCGCAAGACCGTTGCCTTCTGTACGAGTCAACTCCGGGCCAAACGACGCCAACAACAGAGGACAGGCTTCTGAAAAATTCTGCGGCAATTGCTCGGCCAGCGCTAACCCAATCTGTCGCGCTCGCCGGCTAAGCTCCAGAGCTCCCAGACCATCCATCGCGGTCTGCTCAAAAGATCGCCCATCAAACTTCGGGACAATCTCCGCAAACGACTGAGCGATGAGCCTAACCAGATTCAGACCCATCAGATCTTTCAACGGAACGCCCTGCAGGATCGCATCCGGCGCCTGAAATTGCTGCGAAGCATGCTCCCTCGTCAGGATCTGTTTCTTCCTGCCAGTCAACGCTTCGCTCCTATTGGGTCTCTCGCCGCTTCATCTCAGAGGATTGGATTCTACTTCAACACATACGGGCTCACCCTGTACGGCCTTGATCAGCTTTTCTTTCTTCTGACGCGACAGATCTTTGATCGCCAACTCCCGCTTCAGCGCCTGACTGCGGCCGGGCTGCTCTTCCTGATAAACCAACACAACCGGCAAACGGCTGCGAGTATATCGAGACGCGGTGCCGGCGTTATGCTTTTCGATGCGACGACCCACATCATTGCTGACGCCTGTGTACAAGGAACCATCCGCACAACGCAAAAGATAGACGAACCACGGAGTGCCGGCTTTGGCTGCCTTTTTTAGATCCGTCAGCAGTTTCCCAACAGCCAGTTCTTTGGCCTTCGCTTCCACTTCAACCGTCAGAGTCTTCTTGAGCCAGATGTCGGGGAAATCTCGCACGTCGATGTAGTCATGATGTCGTTCCGGCCTGGGCCCATCCCAGCCTTCCAACGGACTTGACAGATGGAACATAGGCTCGCGATTCCACGTCGCCAGAGCTTTCTCCGTCGCCTGTTCAATGCTCAATTCATCCGGGAGACAGCGATGATGATGCACATCGTAAACCAAAGGAATGCCGGTTGACTCACAAGTTGGCAACAGATCGGCCGGCGAGAAAATCTTGTCATCGTTCTCCACCGTCAGTCGACTTCTCGCGCGAACAGAGAGGCGATCGACATTTCGAGCAAACTCAGCCAGAGCTTTGGTTTTATCACCATAGGCTCCGCCACCATGAATATTAACGACGTCAGCTCCGATCCATTCCGCGACCTCGGCCTGGTACTCCAGCTCCAGCAATGATTTCTCCACGACATCCGCTCGTGGCGAATTCAGCACGACAAACTGATCGGGATGAAAGCAGGTTCGCAATTGATGTTGCTCGGCGAATTTTCCGCACTCTTTGAATCGCCGAATGATCTCCTGTCTGTCGGGTAATTCGTCGATGTTGTAGCCGAACGTCGGATGAGTTTTCACGGGCAGGATCTGGCTGTTGACTCGAAAGCAGCCAATGTGATTTCCCGCACAGTATCGGAGTGCCGTCAGCAGAGCATCTGCGTTCTGATGACACAGACGACTCAGTTTCGCCAACGCATCTGCACGATTCATTCGACCGATGGCCGTAACGGTCGTGTTTGCAAACTTGATTGGCTGCTCCTGAAACATGCAGCAGAGGCCCACACGAATCACGGCTTGCCCCAATTCATGATCGTGATCGACAACTGCAGCACCGTCGCCAGTGATACCCAGATCAGATAAGGGATCTGTACCAGACTGACCCAGCGAAAATGCGGCCAGACAGCAACCATCAGCCAAAGAATCGAAGCCCAGACGACAAGAATATCGACCGCCGCCAATGGCAGATTTCGCAGCCCGAACTGAATGGGCGTGAAGATCAAATTGGCAACCAGATTAATTCCAAAGGGCAGAGCCACCAACCAGCTAACCTTGCCCCGAAACATCTGGACAAAAACAAAGCCGAAGCTGACCAGAATCATCGGATACAGGATCTGCCAAATCAGCCCAATCGTGCTCGGAGCCGGTGTCCACGAAGGTTTGGCCAATCCGTTATACCACGTCATCCAGTCCATTTGGGTTCCAATTCGGGTCGTGACGAAGGCCTGCGTCCGCCCGTCAAAACGCGGTGAATCCTTTGCTCAGGGATCTCCCAGGGCCGGCAGCGCCCTCTATATTGCAGGCAATCCGTCGTTGATGCAAGCAGAATCGCCCGTTCTGGTCACTTCGCCGATGGCAGATGCCCCAGCACACTCTCAGCCACTTGGTTCGCCGCGCAGTTGCGGGTGCGGACACAGTACGAGCAGGACGACGCACGGCTCAAGGCCGAAGAAATGCTAAGACAGCTTTCGCTCCTTCGCCAGCATAAGAATCAGCTTTTGAATATGCGGCTGAACGAGGAGAATGATACTGATGGCTATGCAGCCCAAGCCATCAAACATCGGGATCGTGAGGCGAACTTCAAGCTGAAATTGAATGCCTGCGATCAAGGCTTTTGAAATTTCGCAAAGCCCTCCTGGCAAATGGCTTATCGCTGACGACTCAGTGAAGCGCAGGTATTTGGCAAGTGTCTTTTTGAACTTCGTCCTCGATGACGTAACTCCCGTGCCGACAATAAGAAAGCCCTTCGACGTTCTCGCCGAAGGGCTTCTCGTCTGGTTGGGGTGACAAGACACCGTTAGAACTTTTTTTTCTGACCGGCGTTCGGGGCTGGAAAGCCGGGCGGTGGCGATTGTTCGAAGGAAAGTAAAGACCCTACCGCACTCGCGTCATGAAACTGCAGGACTTATCGTCGTGTCCTCTGGCGACGAGCCGGCCATCAGCCTACCCTACTCACCGTTTTGACGCTTCAGTCGATGTGACGTCGATGTGACTGGAGCAGCGAACGGTTGCGGGCTAACTCGCGTCGGGCGGTCTCACCTGAACTGGTTGGTGCGATGGAGATCGGCATGCAAATCGGCCCCACTGCGGCGGGGATACTCTGGCGAAACTGTTTGCCGGAAAGTGCGGGAGCATTTCACAAGCGATGATCACACAACAGCCGCAACTCTGCGCTGTAGAGGTTTCACCTCTTCGAACGTGATGGCACTGTCTTCATTGGTGTCACGTCGCATCACGTTGTCGCGTTGAGCCTCTGGGGTCTCATTCCCTTTCAGTTTGCCGTCGAGGCTTCTCTTGAGTTGATCTCGTCGCCGCGAGGGATCAAGGCAGGCTGAAGCCATTCCGGCGCGGACGTATCAGCAGTTCATTGGCTGCGGCGTCTTCAGTGAAATTTTCACGAACGGGATCCCAGCGCAAAGGGCGATTCAATTCTCGCGCGATGTTCGCCAGGTGGCAAATCGTCACGGTGCGATGTCCGGCTTCGACAGGAGCGTTGAGCGGCGCTCCATTGCAGATCGCATCCAGCCAATTCTCCAGATGCGGGCGAGCGACATGACCGCCTCCTTTCCACCTGTCGATTGCGGCAGCGTCGGGGCCGCTGGAGATGAGTCCGGCCGGATCGGTCTCGAAGTGGTTGCGGCGCATCCTCATGCGGCCCTTCTCGCCGTGAAAGACGATGAAGTCAGGTCCGCTTTTTAGACTTCCGGCGTGTGTTGCGTCCCAGGGGGTGAAATGAAGTTCGATGCCGTCGGCGTACTTCATATTCACCGGCCAGAAGCGACGATCAGAAGTTGCAGAGTCGCCCACAGGAGCCGGCGTCTTCGACTTCCAGTGCGGCCATAAATCAGCGACGGAATTCGGCTCGACTGCACGCACTTCAACCGGCCCGGTGTCGTCACGATCGAGGGCGAGTTGCACCATGTCGACCGTGTGTGCTCCCCAGTTCGTCATGAGATGTCCCGAGTAGTCCCGAAACAGATCCCAACCCCGCCACAGCAACTCGCCGACATTGAAGTCTTCCTTCATCCACTAGTGCCGGTGATGCGGCCTGAGTGGAGCCGGACCGCAAAACAAATTGAAGTCGACTCCGCCAAACGCTGGCTCTTGATCGAGCGACGGCATCGGCAACGGTCCCGGATAGTTCGGCAATTCGACTTTCGAGATCCGCCCCAGACCGCCGTTGCGGATGAACTCGCACGCGAAGCGATTGACCTCCATCGTCCGTTGCTGACTGCCGACTTGCAGGACTCGGCCCGTGCGCTTCACGGCGTCGGCGAGCAACCGGCCTTCGCGAATGGTCACGGTGAGTGGCTTTTCGAGGTACACATCCAGTCCCGCCTGCAGCGCGAGAATCGCAGCCTGTGCGTGATGATGATCCGGCGTCGCGATGATGACGGCGTCGAGTTTGTCTTTGGCTTTCGCTCGATCGAGCAAACGGCGGTAGTCCTGAAACGTCGCGCACTTCGCGGCATCGGCTTGCGTGAAGTGAGCGAGTACTTTTGCGAACTCGCCCTGCGGTTCCATCACGCTGGCAATCCGCAGCGACGCGCAATCACAGATCGCTCCGACCGTCACCGACGGCGGCAGATTGCCGATCAAGTACTTGCCGCGCACGCCCATTCCGATGACGCCGACTCGAACGATGTTGTTGGCAGATCGTTCGGACTCAGCCTTCGCCGTGATTGTCGAGGCGGTGGCAATACCGACTGCTCCGAGAAACTCGCGACGAGAAAATGTCATAAGGCCAGTTCCTCTCGCGCATATTTGACGCTGGCCGCAATGTTGGCATCTTCAAGTTCGACCTGCTTTTCGAGAGACAGCGAGCCGACTTCCTGCAGGCTCTTCGCCGGATGCTCGCGCACAAAGCGAAGTGTTCGTCCGAGGTCGTCGCCGGACACCTGTGGCATCGTCGCCCAGAATTTCTCGCTGAGGCACGGCACTTTGAGCGGGTCGCGGGTAATGAGTTCCAGCATCATGCGGATGTCGGGCTTCGCGCGTCTGAGAATCGCCGCAACACGTTTCATGTCGAAGCTGCCTTGCCCCAGCGGGATATCGGCCAGCAGAAATCCATGCTCGTACTCGCGCAGGGCCTGATCCTTGAAGTGGACCGAGAATGCATACGGAGCCAGTTCCTCAATCGCGCCATAAGGATCGTCGAGCAACGCAAAGCTGTTGCCGGTATCGACGGTCGCGCCGATGAACTCGCACCTGAGGGGTTTGTAGAGCGCGAGACGTTCGACGATGCGCTGATCTTTATGATTCTCGACCGCCAGTCTCACGCGATACTTCGTGACGATCGGCGCGGCGAGCTCGAGCATCTTCACTGCTTTCGCTTCGGCCTCGCGAACTTCAGCGAGCGACTTGAATTGCTCGTACCGCCGCCCCGGCATCACGACCGTACGAACCGCCTGCACTCCGACTTCCGAAGCGGTGCGAATCTCGGCTTCAAAACGGGCAAGATCGGCTTCGTCTTTCGGCGGATTGACGATGCCGTCGATGCAGAGCGAGTGCTCAGCCGCAAAGTCTCTCAGTGCCTTCACTCGCGCCGCATCAAGCACGTCGAGCGACACCTGCATCCCGCCCGCGCCGACATCGCGGCAGTGCTTCAGAAATGTCAGTGGCTCGAATAGATCGACCTTCGGATCCTGCTGCTGCATCCACCTGCGGCGGATCGCGCAGTTGAAAGCAACCAATCCCAGGCGGCTGCGTTGCTGCGCCTCAGTCGCCACAACGACCGACCCCATCGTTGCCGCCACTGCGCCTAAAGCCGCTCGCCGCGTCAACATGGGATACGCTTCCAGCCTGTCGTTTTTCATCACATCACCTCTCCGGTCGCTTGAGTCCGCCGCGTTTGAGGGGGTTCGCATGACACCGAGCGTTCCGATCAAATCGCGACGGAGTAAACAATGGCTTCTCATCTCCGAAGTTGTCGTCTGATGACGCTTCGTGTGATGAGACACGAAACGGCCTTACCACCACGTGCGTTTGCTCCGCCAGTACAGGCCGCAGACGGCGAGCAGCACTAACACCATCGTCCAGACGGTCGCGGCAATGGCCCAGCGGGGCATTTCGGGAAAAGCCCAAATCACGCCCGCCGCCAATGCCGCTCCACTGGTAAGTACTAATACCTCTTGAGCTGCCGCAGCTTCGTACCACCTGAGTCGGCTGCCGGACTTCGCGACAGCTTGCTCGATGACCTCGCGGACGGCATTGAAGCCACTCATCGAATGAGGCAGCCGAGCTCGCCCGGTCGGTGTGACCACTTCGAGTACCGGACCGACATCGCGAGGGCGGACCCAAGTCGAACCTATCCCTCGGATCTCATCAAGCCGGCAGCAGCATTCTGCGTCGGGACCGGTCGCCACGAATCGACTCGGGGTGTGACATCGAAAGAAGGTGATCGTGCCTGCAGACAGATTGACGCTTACTCGGCGATAGGTCGCCTCGCCGGGTTCTCCATACTCAGATGTGATGACTTCCCCGGGAGCCGTTGCAAGGAACGGTTCTGTTACTGCTTGAGTGGTGAAACTGGTCATTGCATCCTGCCTTTCTGCCATGTGTGACGCCGAAAACAAGAGTCGTGGAATAAGTCTTCAACGTACTCATTCGCCCGAAGGAGCACACTCATTTCGTCTGCATCAGCTTCACAATCTCCTCACGCGGATGCGGATAAAGCCCGGTCATCAGCCACGCACGCGTCGGATAACATTGAGCACAGTTGTAGAACCGCGCGAGCCGCACGCCATTCGCCGCCAGTGCGTCAAGCGTCGGCGTGCGGATCTCCCCGCCATAACAGTCGATGTCTGAGAAGCCCATGTCGTCGACCATGACGAGCAGGATGTTAGGCCGCTCTTTCGCCGCAAGTGTAATTGGCGGGATCAGACTCAGAAGCAAGGGTAAAAACAGCTTGAGGGTCTTCATGCCGTTTCCAACCCCCTCAACGTGCCGGTCGACGTGCCGAACGATTGGTCTTCAAAGCCGAGTTGGTTCAGCACACTGACGTACAAGTTGCTCAACGGTACTGTGCCGGGCGTAAAGGCCATGTGCTGGCCGTGTTGGAAGCGGCCTCCGGCGAGCAGCACGGGCAGGTCTTTGTTGCTGTGGCTGTTGCCGCTGCCGAGGTTTGAGGTGATGAGGATCGTCGTGCGATCGAGCAGCGTGGCGTCTCCTTCCGTCGTGTTCCTCAGGTTCGTGAGCAGCGTTTTCAGCTCGTCGAAGAAAGCCCGTTCGACTCGTTTCAGCTGGGCGATGTTCCCTTCGTCCTGGCCGTGGTGCGAGAGGTTGTGATAGCCGACGTTTACTCCGGGCACGGCAACAGTGTCCTGACGGAAGTAACCAAAGGTGACGACGCGGGTGCTGTCGGTCTTGAAGGCGAGATGCGTCAGGTCGCAGACGCCGCGCAGGTTGGTGACGATCTCGTCGGGTGCGAAGGGAGCGGGCGGTTTGGAGTCTACCTGCGGCTTCGGTTGGTGAATCCATTCCTCAGACTTGACGAGGCGCTTCTCGGTGGCGCGGACCGTTTCAAAGTATTCACCGAGCTTCTCGCGGTCGCGTTGGGAAAGTCGACTCTCCAGATCGCGAGCTTCCTCCAGCACATGATCGAGGATGCTCTTGCCGCGACCAATCTCGCCCAGAACCTTGGCCTTGTTGGCCGCGCCCTCCTCGGCAAAGAGCCTGGCGAAGGCATCGCCGATACTTTTCTCCGCTGGCACCATGCTGCCGCCGTCGGTCCAGCCAAAGTCGTTGGCCCCGGCGCTCAACGCGAGCGAGTCAAAACGCGTGTGCTGGCCGAGCGTGGCGGCGACGTACTGGTCGAGCGAGCGGCGGTTCCGCTCGGCCGAGGGTATACCGGTGAAAATGCGCGGCTGTGAGGCGTGACCGCCGCCGACGCCCGGATGCTCCAGACCAGAGATAATGCTGAAACGATCCCGGAGGTCAGTCAGCGGGGCGAGATACTCCGTGAGCTCGTAGCCGGTTCCGGATTGCTTCGGAATGAGCGAATCCCGGAAAATGCCAAGCGGCAGACAGATCAGCAACAGGCGGCGCGGCTCTTTTCCAGCCTCGGCGGCATGGGCGATGCCACCGAGCGATTCAAGCCACGGCAAACAGAGGGCAACGCCAGCTCCACCAAGGAAGCAGCGGCGAGAAGCGAGGGGGGCTTGAGGATTCATGGTATGACTCCGAGGTTGGACCGATAGTCGCCTTTCGCTCCGCGAAAGGAAGCTTTTGCGGAGCAAAAGCCGACAATCACGGGCTGGCAAAAACAGGACTGGAGACGATATCGAGCACCAGCGACTTCATTCCGCTCTGCTTCTCGCGGACGTGGGTCGCGATGTCCTTGAGCGGTTGGCGGTCCGCGAATCCGGGGGCTCGGCCGAGGGCGAAGGTGAAGAGTTGGTGCGTTAGGTTCTGGGTGACGAGGTCTTCACGCTTCTTCACCAATTCACGGAACTCCTGAAAATTGCTGAATTGGCCCACACCCGCCCATTCATCGGCGGAATCGACGGGCGGGCCGTCGGAGAGTTTGGCACGAGCACCGGGCATCGGTTCTACGAGTGCGCGGTAGTGAACCCGCCAGCCGCCGATGACATCGAAGTTTTCCAGCGCGAAGCCAGGCGGGTCGATCTTCCGGTGGCACGAGGCGCAACTGGCAATGTCCCGATGTTTCGCGAGTTGCTGCTTGATGGTGGTGGCACCGCGAATGTCCGGCTCGATGGCCGGCACGTCCGGCGGCGGTGGCAGAGCAGGTGTGCCGAGAAACTTTTCGAGCATCCAGGTGCCGCGAATCACCGGTGAAGTCGTGCTGCCGTTTGATGTGACCGCATGAATGCTCGCATGGGTCAACAATCCGCCGCGCACCGTGTTCGACTTGTCCAAACTCACGCGTCGGAAATCAGGCCCGACCACGCCGTCGATGGCGTAGTGCTTCGCGAGTCGCTCATTGAGCATTGTCCAGTCGGAGTCGATGAGATTGGCAAGCGGCAGATCGCGTCGAAACATTTCCGCGATGAAGTGCTCTGTCTCGCCACGCATGGCGGCTTCGAGTTCGTCGTCGTATTCGGGGTAGAGTTCGGCGTTCGCCTTCATCATGCCAACCTCGCGCACGCGCAGCCATTGGCCGGTGAAGTCTTTGACAAAGCGAGCAGAGCGAGGATCGGCCAACATGCGTTCGGCCTGCGTGCGCCGTTTCGTGCCATCGAGCAAGCTGCTATCCGCCGCAGCCGTCAGCAGTTCGTCATCCGGCGTGGAGCGCCACAGGAAGTAAGACATCCTCGATGCTATGGCGTAGGCGTCGGGACCGTTTGGCGGTTCTTCGTGGTAGAGGAATCGCGGTGAGACAAGCATCGCGGTCAGCATGCCGCGCAGCGCCTCGTCTGGCGTCATCGACTTCGTGAACTTCTCGAACAGCGCGCGGTATTTCGCCACCGCGGCAGCATCTACGGGCCTGCGGAAGAGCTTCGGCGCGAGATGCGCGGCGATGGCTTCGGCTTTCTCCGGCGTGGGCTGCGATGGATCGATTTCGCCAAACAAGGTGCGATGCCCCTTTGGCGGCCAGCTTTCAAAGACCGGGCCCTCAATGCTGAAGGAACGGATGGCGATGAACGGCCCCGGCTGGTCAATCATTGTGCGGCCCTGACTGTGCGGTGCGCCATCCATGATCGTGAACACCACGCGGTCGCCCGGCTCCAGGTAATAGCGGGCCTCGACCTCGCGCGGTTGCTCGTCGGTGAAGGCGAAGACGCTCACCGCTTTCGGCAGCTTGCCTGAATAACCCTCTTCGACGGTGAACTTAAGCCGCGTGGGCTTGCCGTCGTTCTTCAGCGCATAGGCCACCGCTTTCACCCGATACCAGCCGCGCCCGGCGGGAAGGCCGAATTGGGGCTCACCGCTGAAATACTGCTGCACGGTCATTACCGCATCAAGGTGCGGGCCATCGTCGGGTTTCGGCGGGCGCAGCATGCCGTTTTCACGCACGGGGAAACGATAGCCATAGGCGGGGTCGTCTTTCGCAGCGGCCTGTATCTGCAGGGTGCGCTTCTGCTCGACGGCCCCGAGTTTGTCGAAGTTGGCCAGACGGCCCTCGAGCTCCTTGCGGGCGAGTTCGATGCCTTTGCGATTGCCCTCATGAAGTGTCATGGCCTTGCTCACCGTCTCGGGCCGCTTGGCCGGGGCGATCGCCCGGGCCAGGACAAACTCCGCCGCCTTCATGTATTCCTGCATCTGCGCGGCGGAGAGCATCAAGGCACCGCCGTTGTTGTCAAATCCGTGCTCCCGCAGGTCCTCGGGAAACCCCGCCGTGAAGTCTCCATGCACATCGAAGAGGTCAGCGATCGTGTTCGCATATTCGACACGGTTGAGCCGCCGCAGCACGACTTCGCCGCCGGTCCCTTTCAGCACCGAAGCGGCACGGGAGATCTCGCTCTGAATCCAAGCGGTAACTTTTTCGACCTCTGCAGGCGTCGGCTGCTTCGCGTCCTTGGGCGGCATCTCGCCGAGTTGCAGATTGTCGAGCACGAGCTGCCAGTTCTCCGCGTCGGCGGCGTTCATGGCAATCTTCAAGGCATCAACGCGAAAGTCTCCCTTCGGCTTTGTGGGCCCATGGCAGTCGACGCAATATCGATTCAGAAACGCGGTGACTTGAGGATCGACTTCGCCAGCCATCACGCATTGCGCATCACCAACGCAGAATCCAATAGCCGCTACAACGAACATCGTAATGGCAGAACGAATCATGAGTTTCTCAAGCCTGCGCTGTTGGAAATGAGTGCCGTTCCAGTGTCGAGCGGCCCATGCGATCCTGCTCATTTTTTCGGCCCTCCCACCATGTGGAATATGACCTTCGGCCTGGCGGCCTTGAGCGCTTCCAGATCGGCGTCGGACCAATCGCAGGAGTTCCAGATTTCTACGACTGCGAGATTCGGCAACGCCTTCAGTGCCACCAATGCTCCGTCGTCAAGATTCACTGCGCTGAAGCTCACGATCTTGACTGAGCCGATCTCCGCGAGTTTGCTCGCGGTCGCCCGATCGAGACTCGCGTGTTGGATTCCCAGCCTTTCCAGGTTCGCCAGTGCTGCCAGGGGTTCGAGATCGGCGGCGGTCACCGAATTCTTCGGCTTGCCGTGACTCTTCACGCTGGCGAACGCGAGCGTCAGCGACTTGAGCGTTTCTATCTTCGCCACAGCCTCGGTCAGATCGCGCATCGAACCTCCGGCGGGCGGGGCCTGTTCTCCCGCGTGCAGCGATTCGAGCGAGCGTAATCTGGCGAAAGCCTGAGCCCCGGCCCTGGTGAGCGGACTCTCAGGGACCGTGGCCCAGTGACCGAAGGAAAGCGTCTTCAGCTTCGGCGCGTCAGCCGCCGCGGCGACGATTTTGTCATCGGCAAAGACGCCGAGTCCCGCGTGCTCCAGTCCCGCCATCCCTTTCAGGAGGATGACCGCGCCTTCGACCGGCAGCATGACATGGTCGAGCTCCAGGCGAGTCACCTGATCCAGTTCGGCGAGCGCGTGGTAGCCCTCGAGTGATCCGGGCGGGAACATTTCCGAGAACTGACCAGGGCCGGTGCCACCGAAGCTCAGCTCGCGCAGCTTCGACAGCCCTTTCAAAGCGGCAAATCCTTTCCCGGTGAAACGTGTCGTGCCGGAGATGCGGATGGCTTCGATCTCCGAATGCGAGGCCAGCGCAGCAATCTCATCGTCCGTCGGTGCGAGGTCGATGCCGCTGGTGTCCGCCGTCCCTTTCCAGGACGCAGTCACTTTGCCGCCCACAGGTTCGATGGTGAATTTCGACTGGGCCCCCGCAGCCGGGAACGCGGCGGACAGGAACAGGATCAGCAGGAAGAATGGTCTCATGAGGTTCATGATCCGGGGCCTTAAAAAACGGGTTCACACGAGTTCTTTGATAATGCCGTCGGCTTCGCCCCCCTGGAAGTTGTCAGGGACTTTGACGCCAAGGACCTGGAAGTAGGACTGCCACAGGTTGCCGAGGCGCGTGTCCTTTTGGCTGAGGTGGCCCTGATGTTTGATTCCCAGTGCCTTGCCTCCGAACAACATCGCAGGCAGCTCGGTGTTGTTGTGCGCGTTCAGCGTGCCGCCGCTGCTGCTCCAGGCGAGCAGCGTATGATCGAGCAGCGTTTCGTTGCCTTCCTTGACGCTCTTGAGCTTCTCGATGAAGTAAGCCCACTCCGCAGAGTACCAGGTGTCGACTTTGGTGAGCCACTCCAACAGCTTCGAGTCCTCGCCGTGGTGAGTCATCTCGTGGTAGTTGTATGGACATCCCAGGGAATTGAACGTGAAGGTTCCGTCCGACAAATCCAGCCGGGGCATGTAGGAAATAACGCGCGTGCTGTCGGTCTGCAGTGCGAGCGTGATGACGTCATACATCAGCCGCTGATAGTTGCGATAATCGAAGGTGTCGCCGCGGCCCTGATTGGGATCGATCGCCTGCGTCTTGCCGAAGTTGAGGGGATCGACTTTCGGCCGCGGTTTGGTCATCCAGTCAAGATCGGTCTGCATCTGCTGCTCGACCTGGCGGATCGAGGTGAAGTACTCTTCCAACTTCTGTTGATCGTTCTTTCCGAGCTTCGCATTCAGCCTCTTGGCGGACGCGTCGACCATATCAAGGATCGAGCCTCGGCGACTCGACGCCTGTTTGCGGGCAGCGATTTCCTCGGGCGTCTCGGCGCGGAACAAACGATCGAAGATGACGTCCGGACGATTCTCGGCCGGTAGCGGAGTGCCGAATTTGGTCCAGGAAAGCGTGTGATCGACCGTGAGACCGAAGCCCGTGCCACGCTGAACTCCCAATACCATGGACGGGAAGCGAGTCTCTTTGCCAATGGCTTCGGCCAACTCTTGATCACAGGAGACACGCAGCTTTGCTCCACCCGCACGCGTGTTGGTGCCGGTGAGAAAGGTCCGATCGCCACCGTGTCCGCCGGAGTGGGTCAGTCGCAACCCGGTGATGATCGTGAACTCATCGCGCAGGTGTTCGAGCGGCTTCAGGATCGGCGTGACCTCCCAGTCCTTGCCAAAGGTCTTTGGGGTGTAGTCGCGACCGTTCACCCCCATGCCCCACATGCAGAAGACGGCTCGCTTCGGCCGCTCGGTCGCCGAGATGCTGCCGGCGTTCGCGACCGACTGGGACAGCGGGCTCATGCACTCGAGCCACGGGAGCGCGATAGCGACACCCGTGCCACGGAGGAAAGTGCGGCGGGACAGGATCCTGTTTTGTGTAAACGTCATCGAGTTGGTCTCCCGTGGGTTGGATCGTTCTTTGTGCGACGAGGCGAATGTCGGCTTTTGCTCCGCAAAAGCACGTGCTTTCGCGGAGCGAAAGCCGACACTCATTTCGTCAGGAAAAGTCGGCTTCCGACAATTGCGTGAATGACCGAGTGGACTCGGAACTCGTCGTACTCCAGTTGCTTGTAAATCTCGTCGACCGCATCCGCATCTATGACTCCCACCGGACGCGTCAGCGCGTAGGTGAGCGCAGTGTTCACGAAGGCCCGGCCGAAGCGATCTCGCTCTGCCAGGAGCGCTTGCTTGTACTCCTTCAAGGTTGAGAACGTGCGGCCTGACTTGAGACTGCCGCTGACGTCGAGCGGTCGCCCATGAGGATGGGGACGTCCCTGTTCATCCTGAGCCGTGCTCCACGCGCCGATGGCATCGTAGTTCTCCAGCGCCATTCCGTAGCCGTCGAGCGTGGCGTGGCAACTGGCGCAGGTCGGTTCTTTGCGATGGAGTTCCAACCGTTGACGCACCGTCAAGTTCGCTCCCGCGGTGTTCGGCTGGATCTCACCCGCGCCAGGCGGCGGGGGTGACGGGGGATCGTTCAGCAGCTTCTCACGCACCCAGGCGGCGCGCCGCACGGGCAGCGTTCGGTTGCCGTCGGATAACAACGTCAGCAGACCAGACATCCCCAGCACTCCGCCGCGCTCGACGCCTGCGGGAATGCTGACCTTGCGGAACTCGGGCCCCTTCACGTCTGCGATTTGGTAGAGCGTGGCCAGTCGATCGTTGATGACGAGATAATCCGAGTCGATGAAGTCTGTGATGGGACGATTATGATCCAACACGTACTGGAAGAACGACAACGGCTCCTTGCGAGACGCCACCTCCAGTTCGTTGTCATAGCGTGGCCCCCACGGGGGAATGCGACCTCGGTAGTGTTCCGATGGTTGGACCGAGCCGTATCGCCTGACATCCAGCCATTGCCCGGCAAAACTCTCCACAAAGCGCCCGATCTTCGGATCCTTCAGCATGCGATCCACCTGCTGGCGACGGATCGCAGGTTCGGTCAATCGACCGGCCGCAGCCTGTTCGAGCAGTTCGGCGTCCGGCATCGAGTTCCAGAGAAAATACGAGAGACGATTGGCTAACTCGTAGTTGTCCAGGTGACGCGCCGCCTTCTCCTGCTGCGGTTCCTGGATCATGAGGAATCCCGGCGCGACCAGCAGAGCCTGTAATCCGTAACGCAGAGTCTCGTGATGCGACAGCCCGAACTCTCGCTGTGCGCTCAGGATGTTGGAGACAATGGCTTCGACCTCCCCGGCATCCACAGGCCGACGGAACGCGCGGGGGATGAACTCGGAAAAGATGCGGCGGATCGCCTGCTCGTCCGGAGCTTCGCCTTCCTTGAGCCCCAAGGCGATGTGCGATTTCGGTGGCCACTCTTGAATGGGGCCTTCGATTTCAACGGTGCCCAGGAAAATCTTCGGCGCTGTCTCGATGCTCTTGCCGGGGATGATTTGAAAGACCTCCTGATCGAAGGTGGCGAGAGCTTGAAAGGCGGCCTGCCGCCCCTCATTGAGCTCGGCCATCGCGGCCTCATCCACCCCGTCCGTTACGCCCTTTGCGACTCCGTTTTGAGCCCCCATGAATCCCATCCACGCCGCAGTGTGGCCGGGATTGGTCATGATGATTTTGGGGGCGTTCCAATACCAATTCAGGCCCACTCTTTGATCAGGCCCGGGCGCTCGGAGAAACATCAGGACTTCGTGCATGACCGGCTGGTCGATCGTTCCCTGCACTTCCTTGATGGTGTGCTCGGTGGCGATGGAGCTCCCTTGTGCGTAAGTGAGTTTCAGCCGAATTGGTGTCCCACGATCGCCACGGAAGGCACCGGCGGGAAAGCGAATTCGATAATAGCCATCCGTCGTGACGGTCCTGGAGAGATCTGGTTGAGGGCCATAGCCCGACTCATAGAACTTCTCCGGATCGTTATCTGGCTCGGGCCTGCCCTCGCCTGAGTTCCAGGCGACGATTCCGTCTTTCCGTTGTTCACCAGACCGTACGCCCGCTTTCAATACAATGTCTTTGCTGATGTCCCCCTGCACGTGTTTGTCGCCGCCGAAACCGATCCATTTCTGCGGCTCCCACACCAGTTTGTCCGTCGCGAGTGGTTTCTCGAAGATTGCCCGGTCCGCGATGAACTTGGCTACGTCGAGGTAGCTCTCGAATTGGGTCTGGTCCAGATAGAGCGCGGCAGCGATGCGATCAAATCCGTCCGCCGTGCCATCGGCGGGCAGCAAATTGCGAATCGTGTCGGTCATGCCGACATCGAGCGACAGCAGGTCGACGACGGTGTTCGCATATTCGTCTCGGTTCAGCCGCCGCAGCAGGATCTGCCCCCCGGCCATTCGGCTTTCCTGTTGAACTCGCCGAATCTCGCCGCCGATCCATTCCGCCACGGCAAGGCCTTCCGCGGCAGGTGGTCGCGACTTGTCCTTCGGCGGCATCGTGCCCAGGTTAATGGCATCCATCACCTCAGCCCAGCGGCTGGCAAAACGGGGCTGGCTGAAGTCGGGCTCCAGCCCTTCAAATGAAAACGATGCCCTCGGATCGTTGCCGCTGTGGCACTCGTGGCAATGCGCCCGCACGAACGGCATGACCTTTTGCTCGAAGAAATCCGGGCCGGCGGCCGACCCTGTCGTCGTTGGCAAGCACAGCGCGATCGCCAGCAAGCAGCAGACTCTGTGTAACAATTCTCTCATCATATGCTTCCTCGTGGCCTCGAATTCGTGGTCCCGCCTTTAGGCACGCATCTTTGGGGACGCCCGATAGTCGCCTTTCGCTCCGCGAAAGGAGCCGTAGGCGACCTCCATCAAAAACCGTCCTGGCAAGAGCATCCTTTCGCGGAGCGAAAGGCGACTAACCATCACACGGAACTACTTCGACGACTTCTTGTTGGCTTCGAATTCCGCAATGGCCTGTTTCAGCTCGTCGGCAGCAGGGCCTGTCGCGGTGCGAGCAATCCTCGCCGCCACGAAGCTGTGCCGCTTCACGATCTCGGCGGGTGGGATCGTGGTGATCTTCGCGTCGGGATGATCCGCCCGCACAAGCTCCAAATCGGCCGCGTTGACCAGACTCATCGAGAGATCGAGCGTCTTGAGCCTGCCTTTCATCGCCAGCAGATGTTGGAATCCACTTTCATAGGTGACGAACGCTTCGTGAAAGCCGACATGCTCCACCTTCGGCATCTTCGCAATGGACGCCAAAGACGCCTGCGAGACGTTGCCCATCTCGGCGACCGCAAAAGACTCCAGCGTCGGATGGCCTTCGAAGAACTTAACACCGGCTTCGCTCACTTGCGAATGCACCACGGTGAACGACTTCAGTCCCTTGATCCTGGCGGCTTGCTCCATGCCCGCATCGCTGATGCCGAGTGTCAACTTAATCTCGACGAGCTTGGAGTCCAACAACGCATCGAAGCCAACTCCGCTGTAAAGCGGTGACTGGGGATGATTCTTCAGGAAGCCGTTGTGATCAATGCTGATGAACCTCAGTTCAGGCATCTCTTTCAGAGCGCGGAGACTTTCGTCTCGCAGCCACGGGCCGTTGCCGAGGAGCGCCAGCACGCGACCGGTCGAGTCGTAAATGCAACTCAAGAACAGCCCTTTGTTCTCGGTGCCTTGAACTCCCCAGGACTTCAGGTTGGCAGTCTCGACGCCGTACTCTTTTAAACGGTTGACGATGCTGCCCCTCACCCATCCGGGAACTGCAGCGACTTCGACAGAGTGCCCCTCCAACGCGATGATCGTTTCTATGATCTTCGCTTCGTCCGGGTGCACCGGCAGTTGAATTTCCGCAGCGGTCACTGGATGAGCCACATAGGCAAGTAAGAGCAGAAGACCAGAGAAGTGTGTCATGAGGATGCTTCGTGAAAAAACAGGCTGGATCTGTCACGATCACGTCTTTCTGAACCGTCCGTGAGCGATTACCAACACAGTTGCAGAGATGACATCCAAATGATACAGTGGCTAAGCCACGGTGTCAACACCCTCAGAAAGCCTCACCAGCATGGATACATCACTTGTTCGCAGCCCGGTCTATCAGCAGCTCAATCAACGGCTGCGGAGTGCCCTGGCGGAGTATCGCTCCGGCGATCAATTCCTCACCGAGCGTGAAGTTGCCGAAAAATTCCAGGTGAGCCGTGCGACAGCGAACAAGTCGTTGGCCAGTCTGGTTTCGGAAGGCTTCCTCGAATTCCGCAAAGGTCTGGGGACGTTCGTCCGGCGCGACGTGATCGACTACGACGTCCGTTCACTGGTCAGCTTTACCGAGAAGGCTCGCGCCGCCGGAAAAAAGCCGAGCACGGAACTGCTCACGTTCGGGAAACTGACTGCCGCCGAGATTGATGAATCACTCCACGTCGCCTTGGGCGTCACGCCGACTGATGAGTTATGGGAACTGGATCGTATCCGCCTTGCGGACGGCGTGCCGGTGATTTTCGAGCGCCGCTACGTCGTGCAGCGTCACTGTCCGAAGCTGACAAAGTCGCAAGCGGAAGGCTCGCTTTATCGCACCTGGACCGAGAGGCACGGCCTCAAGATCGGTGGCGCGAATGAAGTGATCCGAGCGGTGCTGCTGTCAGCCAGCGAAGCCGAGCACCTTCAGACCACTGCCAGGTCTCCGGCACTGGAAGTCGTCTCCGTCGGCTATCTCGAAGACGAATCGCCGCTCTGGTGGGAGCGGACGCTCTACCGCGGCGACCAGTACGAGTTCCACAGCCGCCTGGGCCCGATCCAGTCTGCAACTCCCGCGCGAGGCAAACTGCGCTGAGTTTACGAATTGAGACTCTTTCGGCTGCTGTGGTTGGCACTGGGTTCATCGGCCCTGTCTATGTCGAAGGTCTGCGACGACCGGGTGTGCAAGCTGCTGGCATCGTCGGCTCATCATCGGAACGATCGAAGGCGGCCGCCGAGCGACTTGGTCTGCCGCGCGGGTATGAGTCGCTTACCCCGCTCACTTGAGACCTACGGTCTCGTCACGACGACCCAGCCGTCCGCGGCTCCGGTCACATCGCCATGCACCGAGTACGTGCCATCCTTTGTATGCGTCGGTGGTCACGACCGAGGTCGCGAGCCAGCATTCGTTTCACTACTCCGGTCCGACATACCTGAGCAGCTTAGCTCACTTCCGCAAGATCTTGCCGACCGAGCGATTTCCATGCGGCTGCCTCATTTTGGCCGAGCGGGGCAGCGGGATTTTAACTCAGGAAGTCATATTAGCAGAAGCTATTGACGAACGACCGAAAATTGGAGGCCCATTTCAGTCGACGTTTGAACCAGTCAAGACGACTAACTCCTTGCCTCATTAACGAAAAAGGCTCGCCATCCCCATGAGTTTGGCGAGCCATTACGACTTTAAGTCGGGAATACAGGATTTGAACCTGCGACCTCTTGGCCCCCAG
>JAPLOA010000006.1 GCA_026400835.1 Planctomycetales bacterium
GACTATCCCTTGCCGAGTTGCTCCTCAGCAGAGCTCGTCTCCGTTTCGTCTGACACATGATGATAGATCACATTTGGACAAGGCGCCGTGCTGAGTCCACAACATCCAATCCAGAGCGCCTACCAGTTCTGGGGAATTTCAAGCACGGGTTGCACCTAAAAAGTGCAAACGGTCAAACTTTCTCAATGGACGGCAGGATAAAGGGAGACTGTGCAACACCGCAAAGGCGACGTTTCGTGGAAAGTCCGCTTGTCACCATGCCTCAAAACTCAAACGCACGCAACTTCCCACAGCACCCCAAATGAACCTCGTTATCAATTCCGTAAGCAAATTGAATGAAGCTCATCCAGGGAGTAGGACATTCCCGCGAGGGTAATCATGTGGCAAACTCGATTCAACGAAAATGGTGCAACGAATCTGCAAAATGCAAATCATATTTCAACGTTGAGATTTCAGGTATTCACTTGATCATACACTGAATCCTGAAAAGGACTTACAGCGATAAGATCGGGTTGAGTACAGCGGCCTTGCGCCAGTCGCCACGGAAAACTGTTTGAAAGTGTGACTTTTCAAAATGAGAATTCTGGGCTCCTCTGACCCGCGTGGTGGCTCAGAAAATTCCTGGCGGCATCGGACGAAGAATCAGCCATCTCTGTCCATGCGAATTCAGCGCGCAGCGGGCCCTCAGGTTGTTCACCTGCTCATTCGCGTTCACGTAACCGTTCACGGGCTGGGATTGACGAACTAAAGCATCAGGTCAGGAAGCCGACGCTGTGGGGGAGGGACTCAAAGGAACTGAAGCAGAACCACTTCGACATAAGGTCTGGGAGCTGCCGAAGATTGAGCCGCTGATTACGGAATACCAAAGACGCCGTCTTATCTGACGCATGCTGCGGAACCATGACCTAAGCAGAGCTGCCTCCAAGTGTCCCAACGGGCCGGTTCAGAGCGAAGTTGCTCGCTCTCACAGCGCTACTCATGGGTCACTTTCGACAAATTCCAGTGGCGCTGCGATGCCGTCGATGCAGGCCTGAACGACGCATTCGGAGAAAGTCGCGGACAAAATGTACGTGCAGATTCTGGAGATTGCAGCGAAGGAATGTCAGGACGCCGTGGCCGATGCGCTGCGACATCTGCTGGCGACTGAGCACACGCTGGACGTCGACCGTGTTCGCCAGCTTGTGGTCGATGCAACTCGCATCCCCGCGTCGACCGAGATCCATCTGGAAGCACCTGATTTGTGCATGTTCGATTCTTTACTTCCCTCGTTCGACAAGGAGTGTCCGGACTATGACCAGAACGGTAACGAAACCCGCAGCAGCGAGGTCATCATCGAAGAAAATCGATGTGACGTCGCAGCTTACGGAGCAACTGAAGGAGCTGCGTTTGCCGAAGATTCGAGATTGCTTTCAGGAGTCCGCGACGCGAGCAGCGACAGAGAATTTGAGTCATCTTGCGTATCTGTCGGAACTGGCGACGATGGAGTGCGAATCGCGCAGGGAAGGCCGCATCAAACGTCTGCTGACGAAGTCACAACTTCCATCCGGGAAGACTTGGGATTCGTTCGACTTCACTCGACTGCCGTTGCATGTGGCTCGTCATATGGAGTCGCTGCGGGATGGATCATTCCTGGATCGTCGCGAGAACATTCTGATCTTCGGACAGCCAGGCTCGGGGAAGAGTCATGCCCTGCCCAGGCCGCTTCGTTCCAACTCCGCCAACATGTCTTCTGGTACCCATGACATATGTTGTCTTCGACACCGTGTGGAATGCTATAACAGGCTTTCCCCTTCTGACATCCATGTTTCATCTTCACACTGCACCCGCTGGAAACGAGTGTCAGGACGATCACAATCGTGAAGAGTCGCCGTGGTACTGATTGTACAGATTCACAATGCATCACACAGTTCCTTAACACGAGAATCGCCCGCGCCGCAAATTGTGGCAGGATCTCGCCACGCAGTATGTATCCACAAGAATGCGCACACTGTGCGCTGATGAAACTGCGCAGGACTTGATACTCCGCAGAGCTGAAATGGACACTTTTTGATGCACCGAACCGTCACCCGAAGAGTCAGCAAGGAATGGGGATTGGCATCGCTCGCGGAGGCATCTGGATCACGTCACTTTCGACCGCATGAGGTTTTAACAAGGCCTGAAGACCGTCATCCCTTTTGAACTTCGTGTCACGAGTACTGGATTTTATACCTGCGGCACGAGGACCACATCAGGGCACACCACCACCACCACCACCGTTCTGGCCAAATTGTTTATAAAACTGAATTCTGCTGGCCGTGTTTGTGCCTAGAAGTACAACACCAAAGATTCGTTCCAGCGGTGCAATAAATTTCCCAATGTGTGTATCCATCGCAATGAGCGAATCTTCGCGAACAAAGACGCGGTCTCCAGGGAGAATCTGATAGTTGGAGGATGTGTCGGCCAACTGTGTGATGGCCCCCCAATTGACTGGCAGGACTTGCGGCCCGCCGAAAATATTCTGGCCTGGCCTCGCGATCCAGATTTCTTCGGAAGACGTTCCTGACAACCCTTCGACATTCGACAGGGCGTCGAGCACTGTTTCATTTCCTGTCACTGGAAACTGCATCACTCGATCACCCAGCCCGGCGCCCTGCAGGATGATGTAGTATGTCTTGCTGTTGTAAGCGTAGACATCAACGGAGGTATTCGGATTCTGCAGGTAGTTGCTCAGATGTTCGTCAATCCTGTCACGTGCTTCGTCGATCGTCAGTCCGGTCACGCGCACGCGACCGTAAGTTCCAAGGTTGACTGTCCCGTCCGACGCCACCAGATGTTCCCCGCTGATGCCCTGCTGGTTCGCAAACTCATTCAGGGAAACACGCACCGACGGATCAGAAATTGTCTTGGCTATGTGCGCGGCAATCAGTTTTCTCGCGTCCGAAGTAACCAGACCAGCCACAGTGATTGGGCCATCGATCCGCAGAGCCGGGTCAATTTCCTGATTCGGATCATCAAACGGCGATCCAAACTGTAAAGTCCCATCCAGTTCCACATGCAAAAGTTCATTGATCAGCAACGTACCGTCCGGACGTGCTGCCTGAACGAGAAGTCCATCACCCGGCCCCAGCAGATAGGGCGATCTCGGAATTAACCTGGTAACTTCAATTCGTAGAATATCAGGGGCTTCAATCGTGTAGTCCGGTAACATCGTTTTCTGCAATTCCCGAGGCTGGCCCTGAGGAACCGGCAGCAATTCCGGCTCGGGCGTGCGTTTCGAGCAGGTCAGAGAAAGGCAGCCCGGCAGACAAAAAATCAACAGGAAAATGCACAAACGCATGACTATAGACGCCTGTTTGTCAAATTTTGATGCTCATGATTTCGCGTCATGTGTCATAAGAATCGCTGCAATTCCCCGATCCGGCACAGCTCTCGAATCGGCACATGAGGGCCCAAAGAGTTACTTCCAAATGTTGTGTTCAGGGAGAATTTTTCAGGCGACGATTTCGGTATGAGTTGTAGGGGATTTGGTGGTTGAAGATTTGAGTTCATCGGCTGATTGTTCGATGACACCGTCGATGAAACGAACACCCTTGA
>JAPLOA010000043.1 GCA_026400835.1 Planctomycetales bacterium
GATGAGTGGCCGTGAGCGGCCCCAGCCCCTACCGCTTGCTCTCGTAGCCATAGTCAATTTCGGTCGTATCGCTGACGACAAGATAACGGCCTGCCGGCAGAGTTCGCGTGTTCTGATAATGTGCAGCCGTGACAGATTCGAAGGTGACTTCGGGTGGTTCGAAAAGTTGATAAGCGGCTTTGCAGTCGCCCGAGTTTTCGGTTTGACAAGGTGTTGAAGCGTCCGGTTTCTCGTCCATTTGCTGCGCGTAGCGCACCAGCCGTTGAGTTCTCCGCGTGTTGCCAGGTTCACAGGCTGCAAACTGTTTTCACTCCACATGGCAGGCTCCAGATCGTGCAGCGATGTCATCCGAGGGGCTCCCGATCAGAATCCGTCCAACCCCCATTATGGCGTTCCGGCCCCCATCCCTGAGCGGCAATTCATGGACCTACAGCAACTCCGAAGCCAGATGAAATCTCCCCCGGAAAACACGCCGCTTTCAGAACTCATCATCAATCGCATTTGTAGATTGTGCTCGCAGTTGGAACTTTTTCCGGGTAAAGATTAGCTCTGCAATGAAGACCTTTCGAAATCGCCGACTGCACCCGTTGCCTTGCCGCAGGCGGCCCTTCAATGACATCCGGCGATCGGGGGTGTAGCATTCGCAATTGCGGATGCGACGTCTGAGTCCTTTTCCAGTGCTTGCGTGTCCGCGAAGAGGGAGAATCAAATGATGTCGCGAATATGCTTCGGTCGTTCTTGTGATGTTCTGTTTGCGATGCTGGTCAGCTCGCTGATTCTGCCCACGTCTGCGTATGCAGACGACTGGCCTCAGTGGGGCGGTCCCAAACGCGACTGCGTCTGGCATGAGGATGGGATCGTTGACAAGTTCGACACCAATGGCCTGTTACCGCGAGTCTGGTCGGCTCCCGTCGCAGAAGGATACTCGGGGCCGGCGGTTGCTGATGGGCGAGTTTTCCTGACGGATCGCATCGTGGATGGTGAGTTTGAGCGGTTGTTGTGCTTCGATGCAGAGACTGGCAAGGAGCTCTGGAAGCATCAGTACTTTACTCGATACACCGTCAGTTATCCCGCAGGCCCCCGAGCAACTCCTGTGGTTGATGAAGATCGAGTCTACTTCATCGGAACTCAGGGCGACATGTTTTGCATGAACGTTGTCGATGGCACGATCATTTGGCAGAAGAATTTCCCGAAAGACTATGGCACTGAGCTGCCCATCTGGGGCATGGCGTCTTCACCTCTTGTTGACGGGAGTAAGCTCATCACATTGGTCGGTGGTGTGAAAGATGGACTTGTGATCTGCTTCGATAAAGTTTCCGGCAAGGAGATTTGGAGATCGTTGAATGATCCCGGCACAGGATATTGTCCGCCGGTGATTTATGAATTCGGCGGCCGACGTCAACTGATCATCTGGCATCCTTCTGCCGTCTCTTCGCTGGATCCCGAGACTGGTGCTGTGTTGTGGGAAATGCCATGGGATATTAAAGCTGGCCTGTCGATCCCTATGCCTCGCAAGCTGGATGATCGACTGTTTCTGACGTCGTTCTATGAAGGCCCGCGTATGCTGAAGGTCAGCGCGGATAAGGCGGAGTTGTTATGGAAGGGCAATGGCGTGAATGAACAGCAGACGGATAAGCTGCACTCGATCATGCCGACCCCAGTTGTGCGTGACAAGAACATTTTTGGAGTCTGCAGCTATGGTCAATTGCGATGTCTGAAGACGGATGATGGCAGTCGCGTCTGGGAATCTCTGGAAGCGACCGGCAGCGGCCGCTGGTGGAATGCGTTCATCGTGCCTCAGGGAGATCGCTATTTTCTGCATAACGAGCAGGGAGATCTGATCATCGCAAATTTGTCTGAGGCTGGCTATGAAGAGACCAGCCGTGCAAAGCTGGTCGAGCCAACTCGTCCTGTCCAGCGTCGAATGACAATCTGGTCGCATCCGGCTTTTGCGATGAAGAGCGTGTTCGCTCGCAATGACAAGGAACTGGTGCGAGTCAACCTTGCGAAGTGAGCCAACATGAGGCTTGAATGGCAAGGCCTATGCATTTGCGGCGTGATGGGAATGTTCGAACGTCAGCCGTAAGTCAGTTTCGCAATGTAACAAAGCTCATCGAGTCGCGATGGTGGTTTAGTCGCGCGATGCTCTGAGTCGCGATTCAGAGCTTGCTGGCGTCTCGAAACTCTTTTTCGAAGCTCTCGCCGAAGATTGTGTTCACATTCCCCTTCTCGCGGATCTCCCTGCGAACCTTCTGGCGAGCTTCCAGCTTCATTTCGTTCAGCAGTGTGGTTTCGATTTCCTTCTGGACTTCCTGGAAGGGAATTGTGCCTGGGTCTCGATGATCAATGACCTTGTACACTTCAAAGCGATCACTCCGCACCTGCACGCTGGAGATTTCTCCATCCGGCATTTCGAACAGCATGTCTTCGAGAGCTTTGTCTGTCAAAGAGCCGCGTTTTATCCAGCCGATCTCCCCGCGTTTTTCAGCGGTCATCGTATCTGACAAAGCCTGAGCGACATCACCAAAGTCTTTGCCGCTCTGGAGCTGAGTGACCACATTCGTCATGGCCTGTTCGGCACCCTCACGACCTCCATGATCGCGGAAGCGGACGACGATTTCGGCAAAGCGAACTTCTTCAACGGGCTTGTAGTCGTTGATATGCTCCTGATAGTAGCTCACGAGGACTTCTCGATCGATCGTTTCCGGAACTTTGATCGAGGTTCCGATGTAGCCTTCCACCATCTGCATGCGCAGGAAATTGTCGCGAAGTGCATCGACTGAGATTCCTTCTTTGGCCAGTCGCTCATCAAGTTGCTGGTCCGTGACAAATCCCTCTTTTTCTTTGATACCAGCAATCACTTTTTGGAACTGCGGTTCCAATGTCTCTTTGATCGCATCCCGTTTGTCCTCGGGAATCTTCTTCTCAAG
Organism: Planctomycetales bacterium; assembly: GCA_026400835.1. Classification (GTDB taxonomy): domain Bacteria; phylum Planctomycetota; class Planctomycetia; order Planctomycetales; family Planctomycetaceae; genus SXXK01. Next base: position 2,931 of record JAPLOA010000043.1, read on the forward strand.
AGCTTGAACGATCAGTTCATCCTCCACGTACTTGGGAAGACGCTTTCGCAAGGTCGCTTCGATCACTTCCTGACGCTTTGATTCGGGCAGGCGTGGATCAGATTCGATAATCTGACGAGCTCCCCCCAGAACGTCATCAACAAACACTGGTTTTCCGTTCACGTCCGCGACGACGGTTGTTCCCGTCAAAGGGCCCGAGTTATTCTTTGAAAAGCCGATCTGCTGGACGTCGATACCAGTCGCGGACTGCCCCATGGCCAGTCTTTGCTCTTCAGCATCGGCAGTTTGATTGACCAGAGATCGTCGGGGCGGGGCATCGGCAAAGACGGGGTTGGGCACCTTGAGTGACCGTCCTTTACAGCCGCAGTTTCCGAGAATCACCAATAGAATCACCATCAACCACAGCGCGGACGTAAGTCTCTGAGATCGGCGTCGCCGAGTTTTCAGGGGGCTGGCATGAAGAATTTTGGAACCCACGGGATTTTGCCGAAGAGAGAGTGGCAGCAGAGAGACGACGCGGAAAGCGGGATTTGCGGGATCTAAAGGAACATCGGCCAAAGAAGGGAACGGGACTATACGACTGTTGGCGGGAATCCATCAAGGTCGAAATTGCAGCCCTGTTCTGGCCGAAGATCGCTATTCCATCCGGCAGAGATTGCCGTTTCCGCAGGCTTGGCTCCAAGTCAGGAAAAAATCACCTGTGAACTCAGACTGGCGCTTCCAACGATGAGGCTATGCCCTAGAGTCTGCGTCAGGCAGCAGCCCCTGATTTGTTCTGCCAATATAAATTCCTCGAATACAGCCCCTGCGTGAATCGTCGCGCCCACTCGTTACGTCTTCTGTTTGTGGCTATGTTCGTCAGCAGTGATTCAATGCCTCAGGTGCTGATAGTTAAAGGCACTGCACGCTTCGAATCTCGATGAAATGAGTGAAACATGGCTTTTCCAAAACCATTCTTCCGTTGGCGACCGCATCCATGGCATGGGCTTGAAGTGGGGCCCAATCCTCCGCATCTTGTGCACGCCTTTATTGAGATCTCGCCATTCGACCTTGTGAAGTACGAAGTCGATAAGGTGACCGGTTACCTGCGTGTTGACCGTCCGCAGCGAACGTCGTCTCAGCCGCCTGCTCTCTATGGTTTTATTCCCAGAACATTCTGCGGGACTCGAGTTGCGGAAATGATGCCGCGGGCTCGACGAGGCGACGGCGACCCTCTGGATATTTGTGTGCTCAGTGAACGACCGATCACGAAATCTGAAGTGATCGTGAATGTTCGCGTGATTGGTGGCCTGCCGATGCTGGATGGCGGCGAGGCTGATGACAAGATTATCGGCGTGCTGGCTCAGGACACGATCTGGTCGCATGTTGAGGATCTGGATGAACTTCCACAGGCTCTCGTGCAGCGTCTGCGTCACTATTTTACGACTTACAAGGTCATGCCGGGCGATACGACTCAGCAGGTTTCGATTGACCACATTTACGATCGAGCGCATGCAGAAAAGGTGATTCTGGCGGCAATGGCTGACTACGAAGACGAGTTCGGCGGAGTTTGATTGTCTCGCCGTCGATTATTGCGCAAGTAGTGTTCCACGAACGAACTGGTGATTTGAGGGCCAGTTCGTTCTTCGCGTTAATGCACATGCACATTGACATGAATGCCGCTCCAGCTTGATCCTCTTGACCCACAAGTGCCGAGCTGAGTTGCTCATCGAAGCACAGACTGGGAAGATGGAACGTTGGGCTGCATCTCGGAGACGTCGGGAGTACCCGCGAACTACGTCTGTCTGGTGCTTGCTGCCTGATTCACTGTCAATGTACTCGTGGCAACGCTGGAGACAAACGGGGATTATCAAGCCTTTGCAGGGGCTGGCTGCAGTTCCTGCTCAATCTCGCCAAGGGCCTTCAGAACAGCGGCTTCGTGCTGGCCGACAACTCGCAGTGTCTCCGATGCCTCTGAATCACCAGCGGATTCAAGTGAAGTGACCCCGAGGGAAATGCGATCACAGATCAGCTTCTGGCTGTGCCTCAGGCGACCAATCAGGACATTCAGCCCCAAAAATTGCTGATCAGTGTACTCGGTCGGAAATGAACCGAAGTCGATGTGATACTCGCGAGCAGTCAGCAGGTTGACAATTTCGCCGACATCCTGTCGCTGGCGAGCGGCCAGAACACGAACCTGCTCTTCAATTGCAGTGGCCTCAAGACGTACCCACGGCCATGACTCAGACACGTATTGCAGAAAACTGCATGACATCTGAATCAGCGTATTGTTCAGAAGGATCTCGTTGTCCTGGCAGGTCATTTCCGAACTCGATATGCAACAAAAGAACTCTGAACGGTGACAAACACGCTAAACAGTATCAGGGGTTTGGCAACTGGGCAATTGCCTGAGCCGCGTCGTTCGCAGTCTGACTCATCATGTGAGGCAGAACACCCAGTAGCAGTACAAACACTGCCAGGGTGACCACGAAAGCTGACTCCCAGGAAACCAGACGAACCGGCACTGGTCGAGCATCCGCAGGGCGGGCTTCAAGAAACATTGTTCGCAGCACTCGAATATAGTACACAAGGCTGAAAACTGTGTTCAGAGCTCCAAAAGCAACAACCACATACATGAATCCATGAACTTCTCCTGCTTTGAAAGCAGAAGCGAAGATAAACAGTTTGCCAACAAAACCACCGAATGGCGGCATCCCAACCAGGCTGAACATACAAATTAGCATCACTATACACAGCGTTGGCGATTGACTAATCAGCCCTTTGAAGCTGTCAACTTCTTCGCTGAACGTGTAGTTGCGAGCAATCGCGATCACCGCAAACGCTCCCAGGTTCATGAACAGGTACACAACCAGGTAGTACAATAAACCTTCAATCGACTGGTTAATGTTCTCAGTAAGAGTTGCCGCCTGAGGACTATTCTTCAGAACCAGAAGGGCGGCGACGGCCATGACCATATAGCCCGCATGCGCGATCGTTGAATAAGCCAACAGTCGCTTCAGATTCGTCTGCGTGTAGGCTGCAAGATTACCGAAGGTTGTCGTGATACAGGCGATAAAGCCTAAGCCAAGTCCAAAAGAAATCATTAATGACTCGGTGCCTTTGGCTCCGGACAACGCGAGGCAGAATCGAACCAGAAGTCCAAATGCACCAGCTTTGGATGCCACTGAAAGGAAACCCGCGACTTCCGCAGAAGCACCTTCGAAGGCATCCGGACACCAGAAATGAAACGGCACCAGCGATAGCTTGAATGCAAGACCAACCATGACCAGCATTGTGCCGAGTGCAACGGTACGAACTTCCGGATCCTTCAGTCCACCAGAACCACCTGCAGCGGCCTCAGCCAGTCGCTGAGAAAGCAAGGACATGTCAGTCGTCCCCAGGACACCACCGACAAGGCTGATTCCATACAACATAACTCCGGCAGCGCCAGCACCATAGACGACATACTTCAGAGCGGCTTCACTGCTGACTTTGCGCCCCTTCAGGAATCCCACCATGGCGTAGCTCGGAACGCTCGTCATTTCTACACCAATAAACAGCATCAACAAATTGTTGGCACTGGCCATCAACATCATGCCGATCGTTGCACCAAACAACAGTGAGTAAAAGTCGGGGCTGTCTTCTTCGTCGGGAATACCAGTGAGACTAGTCAGAGCAACGGTCAGCAGCAGAAATAACGCGAGGAAACCACGAAAAAATACCGTAAAGGAATCATGAACCAGCAGGCCCGTGAAAATATGCGTGGTGACGACGGCATCTTTTGCATGCAGGGCATCAAACTGCTTGTAAGCCAGGAATGTTGCCACGAGCGCTCCAACCGTCGCCGTCAGGCAAGCCGGGATCAACCGATCAAGACCAGACAGCCGCATTAGCAGCATCAGGACAATCGTAGCGCTCAGGCACAGTTCGACGCCAAAGCGAGGAATCGACTGAGTCGTGTCAGTGATCAGCGAGTTGATAAGATCAGTGAACAGCATTGCGACACTTACCGACAATGGAGAAAACAAACCGGGGTCACGAAACCGTCAGCACTTATCGCTGAGCCTGCAACTGAGTCACCTGAGCTGCAGACTGCTGATAGCCTGATTCTGCTGCTTTCGACATGGATGTGATCGAAGGTTCCATGATGTTAAACAAAATTGCAGGGAAGATTCCAAACACGATCGCCAAAGCCAACAGCGTTACAGCGATGCTCGTTTCTCGCATGTTCATCGGAGTCAGATCTTCCGGATGCGGGCCTCGATATTCTGCACCGAGGTATACTCGCTGCATTGCCCACAGAATATAACCGGCTGTCAGAATCACACCTGATGCCGCCACAATGGCCAGAACCCAACTGAAGTTCCATGTACTGAGCACAACAAACACTTCGCCAATGAAACCACACAGCCCTGGCAGACCAAGGCCAGCAAAAAACAGCCCGGCAGATAATCCGCTGTAGAGCGGCATCTTGCCCATCAAGCCACCGAAGCGATTCAAGTCGCGATGGTGAACTCGGTCGTAGATCACTCCAACCATAAAGAACATGCCGGCTGAAGAAATCCCGTGAGCAATCATCTGGAACATGGCACCATTCAGACCCATCTGCCAGTAGTCCATCCCGATCGACTGACCATTGGCTTCATTCACTTTCCAAACGGCCAGACCCAGCAACACGTAGCCCATGTGGCTCACAGAGCTATAGGCGACCAGTCGCTTGAAGTCTGTCTGAGCCAAGGCTGCGAACGCACCGTAAATAATGCTGATCACACCAATTGCCACCATCGTCCACGCCCAGTACTGTGCTCCGTAAGGACACAGCGGGAACGCGATGCGAATGATGCCGTAACCGCCCATCTTCAGCAAAACACCAGCCAGAATCATACTGATCGGCGTTGGTGCTTCGACGTGAGCGTCAGGAAGCCATGTGTGAACTGGAAATGCCGGCAACTTAATTGCAAAGCCAATGAACAGCATCACGAAGGCCGTGATCTGCAGCGACGGACTAAGCAGGCCACCCTTTGACGCCGCGTCAGCGAGGTAAATCAGGTTGAATCGACCACCTGGTTCCGGAGCGTTGAAGTAAAACATCAGCATTGCAACCAGCATCAACACGCTGCCCGCCAGCGTGTACAAAAAGAACTTGATGGCGGCGTATTCTTTTCGTGGTCCGCCCCATACGCCGATCAGGAAGTACATCGGCAGAAGCATGACTTCCCAGAACACGTAGAACAGGAAGAAGTCGAGCGATAGAAATACGCCCATCATGCCGGACTCAAGCATCAGGAAGAGAACCAGATAACCCTTCACGTGTTTGGTGATGCTCCAGCTTGCTCCCATGGCCAATGCACTGACCAGTCCGGTCAGGAGCACAAGCGGCAGGCTGATTCCGTCAACACCCAGACGGTAGTAAACATTCCATGTGGGAATCCACTGCTTGGCGACTTCAAACTGAATGCCACTGGTGCCTTCCTGGAAATCACCCCAGAGCATCAGGGTTAATCCAAAGGTCACCAAAGTCGTTGCCATCGCAAACAGTCGCATCGCCTCGGAATTCTTGCTGTCAAACAAGAGCGCCAACAGCAAGGCACCGATCGTAGGGACAAAAATGATGGCTGAGAGAAGAAATTCAGGATTCATCGTCTGATCACAGTCTGACTAAAACCGTCGGATGGACGGCGAGAAACTGAAATAGGCCGCAAGAAATCACTAACCAGGGAAGGTCGTGAACAGAATTGCAAAGAGTGCCACAACACCGACCACAATGAACATCACATACTGACGAAGACGACCGGTCTGCACTACTCGCAGCGAACGCCCGACAGCAAACGTGGAACTACCAAGCAGATTCACAAAACCGTCCACAACACTTTCATCGAACAATCGATCCCATTTTGACACAGCAATCATAACCCTTGCGGAGCCATGAATGATGCCATCGAAGATCGTGCGATCAATCCAGGTGCAGAACTTTCCAATAATGTGAGCCGGCTTCATAAACAGGACATCATACAGTTCATCAAAATGCCACTTGTTAACAAGGAAGCCATGCAGGCCAGAAAGCTGTCGCTTCATTTCAGCAACATTCACCATCGTGGTTCCATACAGCAACCACGCGATCAAAGTCCCGCTGGCCGCCGCAATAAGAGCATACGTCCCGGCTTCCGCGTGGACAGCATGGACAGCATCATGCCCCGGCAGTGTCAGAGTGCTCGCTCCAGCAACCGCCGCCACTCCATGACTCACATGAGCCGGCTGATCTCCAGTGATCAACAGAAACAGAGGTCCTTGTTCTCCGCCAACCGCACAGAACGCCGCCAGTACCGAAAGCACCAGCAAAGGTGCCGTCATAATGAGCGGTGACTCATGGCAATGGTCGTAAACATGCATGTCACGTGGTTTACCCGCAAAGGTGTAGAACCAAAGTCGAAACATGTAGAAAGCAGTAATCCCAGCAGTCAGCAATGGCATCAGGAACAGCAGGAAGTGCGAGGGATTGGACTTAACAAATGCCAATGATGTCGCAACCACGGCGTCCTTTGAGAAGAAGCCAGAAAACGCGAAAACACTGGATAGACTAATCAACCCCGGAATGGCAAGGCCGCTGATCGCGATCACGCCGACCAGCATGGTAAAGGCTGTGATTGGCATCTTACGCCACAGACCGCCCATCTTTGGCATTTCCTGTTCATGATGACAGCCATAGATCACGCTGCCGGAGCACAGGAACATCAAAGATTTGAAGAAGGCGTGAGTCACCAGGTGGAACAGACCCGCACCCCATCCGAACACGCCCAGACCCAGCATCATGTAACCGAGCTGACTGATCGTTGAATAAGCCAATACCTTTTTGATGTCTGTGGCCACGACTGCAATCGTGGCGGCCATGAATAGTGTGATACAGCCGACATAGGCAATCGTCAGCAGAACTTCCTGGACGAACATCGGATAAAAACGCCCAACCAGATATACTCCTGCTGCGACCATCGTTGCAGAATGCACGAGTGCACTCACAGGGGTCGGACCTTCCATCGCGTCCGGTAGCCACGTTTGCAATGGGAATTGAGCACTCTTGCCGACACATCCAGCGAATACACCAAGTCCGGCCACCACGAGCAGAAAATAGGGGATTGTCTTGCGAGCGTTTCCTGGATTCATTGCAGCATCGGCAGCTCCAACAGAAACTTCACCGTTCTCCGCATCGCGAATTACGTTGCCCGTGTCATCTCTCTGCAACAACTGAAACAACCCGGCCTGCACCACTTCGCCCTTGCCATTGACAGTTTCGCCGAAACGGAATGTTCCGAAGAACGTCCAGATAACCATCAGCCCAATCAGGAAGCCAAAGTCTCCGACGCGATTCATGATGAACGCTTTGTTGGCCGCGTTACTGGCAGACTTTCGTTCTGTGTAAAAGCCAATCAACAGGAAGCTGCAGATACCCACGAGTTCCCAGAAGATAAACACCTGAAAGATGTTGCCCGCGAGAACAAGTCCCAGCATCGAAAAGCAGAACAGCGACAGAAACGCAAAGAATCGATAGAAACGGCCCGGTCGGTGAACGTGATGTCCGTTCGAAAGATGAGCGTGGTGGTCCACATATTCTTCAGTCAGCTCTTCCGACATGTAACCCATTGCAAACAAGTGAATGCAGGTTGCGATGAAGGTCACCATTGTGAACATCACCAGCGTCAGGCTGTCAATGTAATAGTCGAGCGAAAGATCGAGTGATCCAAACCGAGCCAAATAATACAGCGTTCCGGAGTAAACCGTTGGACCGGCCGCATGAGCCGTAGCCGCTTCTTCCGCAGCCAGGGCCGTCAGCTTGTACTGCGACTCTGATGACACCGCACCATGCTTTTCTGCAGGAGCTTCGTGTCCGGCAGGAGCATGTTCTTCATGGCCTTTTTCGCCCTGATGACCATCATGGCTCTCATGCGACGACCCATGATCAGCCTTATGCAGTACTGACCAGTGATTGGCATTTCCCCAGATCATCAGAGCACTGAAGCTGCAGACGAATCCTGTGGCGATGCAACCTACGGCAATCCATGCGGCCGCGCGGCTTTGTCGAGACCCCCAGAAGCCACCGAAGATCTCAACCGCAAAACCGACTAGCGGCAGCAGCCATGCGATCATCAACAGGTTTCTTAATGTTTCGCCCACCATGTGTTATCCAGGAAAATCAGCGTCGTATCCAACCAACCGCAAACACGCCTCAACCACTTACCCGCGATCACTTAGCCCTTCAGCTTGTTCGCGCGGTCCACGTCGATCGTGAGATGGTTGTTGTAGAAGTTCAATGCAATTGCCAAAGCCACAGCGGCTTCCGCAGCCGCCAGAACAATGACAAACAACGAAAAGATCTGTCCATCAAGACCCAGATCTGTGTACCGCGAAAACGCAACAAAGTTTACGTTGGCTCCGTTCAGAACAAGCTCCACGCCCATAAGCACGCCAATGCCGTTTCTCTTGGTCGCCATACAAATGACACCACAGACAAACAGAACAGCACCAACCAGCAGATAAGCGTTCAGTCCAGCAGCCATGAAATCCCATACCCCTGCCAATGGTCAGCATCCCTGACCCCACGATTATCAGAACACCAAGAGTTCAATCTCAATCTCAATCTCAAACCCAGAGCCCGGTTTGACTCCTGGCTCGTCAAATCCTGTTCAGGTCGAACTATTCACAAGCCAGCAACAGAGAGCCGAGGCACAAACGGCCAACACTCTCTCCATACAAACAGTCGTCACAACTTGCTTCCAGATCAGGCATTGCAAAATTCTACTGCCCAACCGGTGCCGCTCGACGCTTTGCTCGTGCAAGATAAGAAGCACCAATCAAAACCACCAACAAGTGAACCGAAACAATCTCGAAGGGAAGCAAGTAACCGGAGGCTTCCGGTGGCTTTCCCGTCGCTAAATCCGCATCAGGACGAACCCCCAGGAAGCTCAATCCAAGTGGACGCAAAGTGTTGCCAACCGCTCCGGTGGCAATGTTGTCAGCCGATCCCGTGACCGGCTTCCGCCACTCCACACCACCGATACAGGCAAACACAACAAATAGAAACAGAAGCCCAAGAAGCCCGGCCACCACTGTTTCTCCAGCGGAGGTTCCAATCTTCATGTACGGACCACTGGCGGTCAGCATCACACCGAAAACCAGCAGCACCAAAGTACCACCGACATAAATCAGCAGTTGAGCCGCACCGACAAAGTCAGCATTTGCGAGGAAGAACAGAGCCGCTGTGCTCCCCAAAGAAATCACAAGCCAAAATGCCATTCGAACCACAGTCTGGCTCAGCACGACCGCCAAAGCACTTACGCAGGTCAGAATTGCAAACACGCTAAACAGGAAGTTTTCGCCACTCATCGAACCACCCCCTGCTCCCGCGCTGCTGCAGCATTCTTATTCACACTTGCTCGCCCCTCAATCAGGAGTCTCGCCTTCAAGATTGCCTTCTGAGCTGTCTCGTTCGCCGACTCAAGACTGACACGAGCTTCCTGCTCAGCCTTTTCCAAAGCTGCCACTTCTTCCTGAAGGCTCGTTAACTGAGAGTCGCTGGAGTTTTTCTCAGACTCTGAAGCGTTCTTCGCCGCTGCTAACCGCTCTTTTCCAGCTACCAATGCCTTCGTCGCAAGCTCAAGTTCCGCAGTCCTGTTCTCCACATCAAGCAAAGATGCTCGTTCAGCAGACCTCGCCTGAACGACCTGAGATTCATAAACCTCAGCAGAAACCTGTTTCCCCAGCGGGCTGGATGTCCATGTCGTCTGACCCAAAACTGTCAACATTAACAACGGCCATGCAATTGCACCAAGAAACAGAAAGCAACTGATCGGAACCAGGTACTTCAAGCAAGTGGTCATCACCTGGTCAATTCGCAGCCGAGGTAAAGTCCAACGCAACCAAACCTGAACAAAAACTCCAAGGCTGGCCTTAGACGCAAACACGAACGCACCAATCACGTTTGCCAAATAACCCACAACCGCCAAACCAGTCCCATCAGCACCCGCATTTCGGGCGGCATACAACGCATCATCCAAAGGACCGATCCCGGTATTCCAACCACCCAGAAAGAGAATGGCGGCGATGCCGCATACTGCAAACATGCTGGCATATTCACCCATGAAGAAAAACGACCAACGCATTCCGCTGTATTCTGTATGGAATCCCCCAACAAGCTCGCTCTCCGCCTCGGCAAGGTCGAACGGTGCTCGCTTGCAACTGGCTGTTGCCACGATGAAATAGCAGAAGAACGCGATGAAAGTGAACGGGTCATGGAAAAGGAACCAGTAACCGAACCAGCCCCGCTGCATTCCACCAATTTCGCCAAGATTCAGTGAACCGGCTGCCACAACAGGAACCAAAGCACAAATCGCGAGCGGAATCTCATAGCTCACCATCTGAGCCGCTTCACGCATCCCGCCGAAAAGTGACCATTTGGACCCGCTGGAATAACCAGCCATGATGATGCCGAACACTTCCAGCGAAAGAATGGCCAGCATAATGAACAAACCACAATCCGCAGCCACGGCAACCCAACCATTACTGAAGGGCAAAACCATGAATGCTGCAAAACTGGCCACGCACACAACGTAAGGGGCGGATCGGAACAACATTGAATCGGCCGCAGGAGGACACAAATCTTCCTTCTGCACCAGCTTGATGCCGTCAGCAAGAGACTGCAGCCAACCGAAAAGCCCGCCCACGCGAGTTGGGCCAAGACGGTCCTGAATTCGCCCCGAAACCTTCCGCTCAAGCCAAATAAAGGCAAACGGAGACAAGGCAAAAACTTGAATCAGCAACACCGCGTGAATTAATGCTGCAGCGACATACTGCCAGCCACCCAGCCAATCAAAAAATTCCGCGATCGATTGAGCGGCGAACATCATGGATCACACACCCGCATACAGGTTGAAACGGCAATCACGTCAGCAGAGCAGGTGCTACCCATGCACCTGAGAAATCGACAACGCCAGCGAATACCCCATGGACCGATTTCGGTATCCCGAATGCTGCCCAAAATAAGCCTCTCTGGATGACTGCAGGACTATGACAAAACCAAAATCTGTCTGCAACCAACTGAGGATGCGTTTCCTGACAGCGTGGTCGTGTTCCGCATCCTGAGACGACTGATTATGGCCTTTCCCGTCGGTGGGAAGCCCTTGTGTTGGCAGGGCAGACGGTTTGGCATCCTGAGAATCTTTTCAAAGATACCCAAGTTGTCATCAAGACGTGACTTTTGGGGGATTAGTCGCTTCGCCGCTGCACAAGACTCGGGCTCGACGTCTTGGTTCCGTTCTGTCCCGTGTTGATGCGCGGTGCGATCCTGTCTGCGGAGGTTCGATAAGGATCGGATCCGTGCAGGCATGGCTGAGTACTCCGCCGTTTCGAAGCCGCATAATCCATTCAAACGGACCCGCAGTCATTGCCGGTGAACTACGCACGATGTGATCATTCCGATCTCTTGCGGGAATTCGCAACTCGCTTAGTTCCTCGATTCGAAATAGAACATTCAGGGGATTCGCTTATCAATTATCTCTTGCATGGTCATCGATGAAGGTGGTTCCTGTGTTCCGTTCGGACCGATCACACCGCGAACACAGGGTCCCGTGTAAGTAATTCTTGACTCGAAAATCACAATCGGTATCTTCATTACAAGATTCCCGGACTCCGGATTTCCTGTTTAGTCCCTGAATTTCGGGCCTGTCCTGTCTTCACACGCCGTTTAACGGCAACATTACCTGAAAAAGTTCCGGCGAGTATCGTCGGCCAGAGGCAACTCAATGGCATCGAAAGACAGCAACAGTCTTGTGATTTCGCTCTCGATTTTCGTGCTCCTTTCCCTCGGATTTGGAGTTGCCTGGTACTTTTCCCACGACTTCAACACTCAGCTCGCTCGACAGATCGCGGAAGTCACCGATTCTGTGAATACGCAGGAAGCCGCGATCAAGACCCATGAAGCTGAAGTGGAGCAACTGAAGAATCTGATTGGGCACCCGGGCGCGACTGATGAAGTCGTTGAAGGAACCAAAGCAGAAATCGCCAAACGCGCTGCCGACGCGTCTTCAGCGGCTGCTGCACTGGAACCAGCGATGGTGGCCAACGCGAACGCTCGCGACGCCGCATCTCAGTCAGCCAGTGACCGTCTCCGTCAAACCTACGATAAGCTGGCCGAGCTGAATCAGAAAGTGGCTCAGCATGAGCAGGCTTTGCAGGCTATGAAAACCTCGCTTCGCGACAAGGAAGAAGAGTTGCGGAAGAAAGAAGCGGCCCATGGGGTGCGTCTCTCAGAGGAAGAAGGCAAAATCGACACAGAGAAGGCCCGGTTGCGTCAAAAGCAGGCTGACTACGATCAACTGGTCAAGGATAATGCTCGTGAAATCGAACGTGTCGAGAAAGAACTGACGCAGCAACGGCAGTCCCTGATCGCTCTCCGCCGTGATAAACTGAAGCTGGAAGGATCAGCTTTTGAGAGAATCGATGGCTCAATCACGTTGGTCGATGCGGCCGCTGGAACCTGCTACGTGAATCTTGGCACGAAAGATGAGCTCCGTCTGGGAACGGAATTCTCTGTTTACGCTCGCGACCCTGCCGGGAAAGCTGAAGGTCGTATCCTGAATCCTCGCGAACGACGTGGTAAAATAGAGATCATCGCCCTGTTGGGTGATCACCTGGCTGAAGCCCGTATATTGCCGGATTCGGCGACAAATCGAGTGTCTCCGGATAACCCGATCTCCAAAGGCGATTCCATCTTTTCGTCACTCTATGAGAAGGGCAGGAAGCTGCAGATCGCTGTTGTGGGAACTCTGCACTTCCATGGCAACCCATCCAGCGACCGAGAAGAATTCCGCCGGTTGGTTTCCTCTGCTGGTATTGACATCGTCCTTGAAGTTGATGATCAGGCCAATTTGATCGGGCGGGACGGCGAGTTGGTTTCAGTCGAGGAAATCCCCGATCGCATTACGGCGGGCACTAGGTTCCTTGTTGTGGGCGAGCGTGGAGATTCTGCTACCGCGGATGATGCACAGCGACTCATCTACGAAAAGACTGATGTACTGCAAGCAGAATTGTTGAAGGCGGCTGAGAACAACGGTGTGTACGTTCTTAGTCTCTCCAGCTTCCTCGATCTTATGGGGTACTCCAGAAAACAACTGGTCAGTTCCCCTCGATTGATGTCTGAGCAGGAATAACGTTAGATATTCTTTCAGTGATCGTGTTTGATGGAGTTCGCGGGCTGCAAGTTTGCGAATCCTGTCAGTGGTTGAGAACCTGTAAGGCAGTCAGATGGCATCCAAAGACGGCAATGGTCTCCTGATTTCTCATGCAATCTTCGCTCTGCTTTCGGTAGGGCTGGGTGTTGCATGGTATTTCGCATGGCAGCAAAGTTCTGACCTTCAGCGTCAGTTTGACTCGGCAAAAAAAGCTGAATCGGAGGCAAAAGGGGCGATCGTCAACGTGCAGGGAGAAGTCACGTCGCTTCGTGATCTGGTAGGTCGGACAGCAACAGGCGCGGCCGACGATACCGTAAATCGAGCCGTCACTGAATCTCAGGCTCAGATTAATTCTCTGGCGGCTGATGGCTCCTCCTCCGGCAAGTCGCTGGAAGGAGCAATGATCAGTAATGCTGTCGACCGCGAGATTCAATCGGCCGCAAATACAGATCGACAGGTGCAACTCGCTGCAAAAACTAAAGAACTCGAGGACATCGTAGCGAGCCAGACTAAGGTCATCGCCGGTGTTCAGGCAACGCTGGCGGAGAAAGATCAGGAACTGACCGAGAAAGAGCGGATGCACAGTGAACAACTGGCTCAGCGAACCAGGCAGTTCGACGAAATCGCCGCCCAGTTGCTGCAGGTGGAAACGACTTTCTCGAATGTTCAGGACGCGCACCGAAATGAAATGCTCGTGCTCGATGACGAAAAGACTAACAACACCAAAGCTCTGAAAAGTCTCCGCAAAGCAAAAATGGAGATTGAGGATCTGAAGTTTGAGCGTCCCGATGGGAGTTTGCTCTTTGTCGATCAGCAGTCTCAGCTATGTACGATTGATGTGGGTTCCGCTGACAACGTCCTCGTTGGTATGACATTCTCCATCTATGCAAAGGACAATGGTGGAGTAGGTCGTCGGCAGGGCGATGGTGACATTAAGGGGAAGATTGAGGTTGTGGAACTGGTTGGCAGTCATGAGGCCAAAGCCAGAATCGTGAAGCAGAAACGCAACGATCCGCCAGCAGCCGGAGATCCAATTTACTCTCCGTTGTTCTGGCCTGGTCAGAAGATTCAAATTGCTGTGGTCGGATTGCTTGACTTCGATGGAAATCCGGGGACAGATCGCGAAGAGTTTAATCAGATCGTACGAACCAGCGGCGCAGAAGTGGTTTTACATGTGAATGATCTGGGTAAGCTCATCGGTAAGGATGGCGCAGAGTTGACTACTTCGGATATTCCGAACAACCTGTCATCTTCGGTTCGATTCCTCGTTCGAGGTAACCTCGGGGACGAGAACACTCAGGATAGTGCTCAACAGGCGATCTACATGAAGATTCGTGAACTTGCACTCGAACTGGACGATGAGGCCAAAGGCAATGGCGTTTATGTGATGGAGCTTGACAAGTTCCTGGAGTACGTTGGCTATACAAGTAAACGACTGGTCTATTCGCCAACCAAGGATTATCCTGCCAACCTTCCGAATGGTGCCAAGAGCCTCACAGTGACCGGAACACGTGACTCATTCGAAGATGTCGGAACATCCTCGTCAACGAATTTCACCAAACCAATGGTTTCGTTGGGGCACACTGCGTTTTCCCCAAGACGGAAGAAGGCAACGGTTTCGTCCGGACAAACCACGAAGCTGTATGCCACGCCGGGCAAAGCGGAGTGATCATTTTTTGACTGATGCACTCGGGGTGAACCAGGATCTGGCAAAGGGTCCGACCCCCGAGAATGCAAACGCTTTTCCCACTTGAGTAGTCCCTCTATTCAGTACCGACTCAGTTCAAGCTTCTGCGGCAGTTGCGAACTGGCTACTGCGTTGAACCAGGGCCTCGGGCCAAAGGAATTTGTTTACGAGGCTGGAGTCGTGAACTCAATCCTGGAGGCCGGTTCTTCTTTTTAGACCGGAATATTGTCGGCAGCTTTGAACGCCGCTGACACTCACTTTCCAGTTCTTTCACTCGCATTGCCTGTTGAATGGAACTGACGACTGGCTGGTGTTGGCTGGAACTTACTGGGCATCCACACAAGGGATCGCGCGAATTTGACCGACGAATTGCCCGGCTGCTTTCGGAGCAGACGAGGGGATTGCACCCGGTGTCGCAGCATTCTTACGCAGATTCCAGCCGCTCGCGGTATATTCCCACAGTGCGTAACCCATTGGCGCACCGCGGCCGATTGAGCTGCGAGTGCCCATCGTAAGATCTCTGACTTCATTCACCATAGTGCGAATTCACATAAAAGAACCTCCGGAACGGCGAACGATTGCTCACTGAAGGAAACATTCCCCTACACGCAATTGGCGAACGTCTCAATCTGCAGCTCTACCGAAACCTTAATGTGCTCAACCTCTGCATTTGAATCATCTGCGGGTTTACGATTTACTGCGGAATTGAATGCAGCCTGAAAAGAAAATACGGAAAATTTTCATGCGCCCGCTCTTTGATCAGGATTCAACAAATACCGCTATTACCTTGGCTCGCATGTCCCTCAACGAAGATCTCCGTGATGTGGGAGACGTGACCTGCCTCGCCACAATCCCTGCGGATCTTCAGGCCACCGTCCGAATCGTCTCTCGGGAGTCGGGCGTTGTCAGCGGCTTGCCCCTGATCCCGATTGTCTTCCATGAACTCTCCAGCGATGTTAGTGCGATCGTTCCTTTGAATGATGGAGACAGGATTGATCGTGGCACCGTGCTGGCCTCATTGACCGGCTCAGTTCGTGCGCTTCTGACCGGGGAACGAACGATCCTTAACTTCATGACGCATCTCAGCGGCATCGCGTCCAGAACCGCTCAGTTCGTCGATGCGATCGCCGGCACAAAGGCCTGCATCCTTGATACTCGGAAAACATTGCCGGGTTACCGAGCGTTGCAAAAATATGCGGTCAGATGCGGTGGCGGCACTAATCATCGTATGGGACTTTACGACGGCGTCCTGATTAAGGACAATCACCTGGCTGCTCGAGGAGACTCCGCATGCGCCTCGGCCGTGGCGGACGCGCGACGCTTTATGGTGAACTCGGGTCGAAACACGTCGATCGAAATCGAAGTTGATACGCTCGAACAATTGCTGGATGCCCTGAAGGAGAAACCCGAAATCGTTCTGCTTGACAATATGTCTCCCCCGCAGCTTCGACAAGCCGTCGCATTGCGGGATGAAAACTGCCCAACTACATTGCTGGAAGCTTCCGGCGGAATCACATTGCATACCGTACGAAGTATCGCGGAGACCGGCGTGGAGCGAATCAGTATCGGGGGCCTGACACATTCATCTCCCGCTCTTGATCTGGGATTTGACTGGCCATGGTAGAGCGGATGCCTTGATTGGGTGTCGAGTTTAACAACTGACGAGCTTCCTTGATTTCACCCGGCTCGGCAAAGCTGCCCTTTCCGAAAGCAATGCCGATGATAGTGAACGTAGTCCGGATGATGATGCAGACGTCCGCAGTCAGCGACCTGTTGCGGACGTAAACAACCTCCAGCGCAAGCTTGATCGGCAATAACTGTTTCACGTAAGAAGCTTCTGGCTCTGCATCATTCAGCAACAGATGTCCGTGAGTGTAATTGTAAAGGCTTCCGTAGCTGGCGAGACCCGGGCGAACCTGCAATGTCTCCCGGCCCAGTGGTCCGTAGTGTTTTGCCACGATCGCCGGATCTTCAGGGCGAGGTCCCACAATCGACATCTGGCCCTGCAGGACGTTGAGCAATTGAGGCAGCTCGTCGATCTTTATGGCTCGCAGAATTCGGCCGACGGGAAAGATCCGAGCATCATCAGTTCCCGTGATTACACTATGGGATTTCTGCATCACATGCATTGTGCGAAACTTGTGCATGATAAATTCCGTGCCGCCTCGTCCTGTTCGTCGAGCCCGATAAAGAATCGGCCCGGAACTTGTCACGCGAATGGCAATCGCCGCCAGTAGAAACACCGGGGCGAGCATTACAAGTGCCAGTGAAGCGAAAACGATATCAAAGAGGCGTTTGACCATTGCGCAATGTCCGTCGAACGGTCATGAAAATCTCGGCAGCCTCCATGCAACACATGCTGCCAAACGCCGCCGCTCGGTGCCGCAAAGCCTCGCAGGAACGCGGATGCGGAAACGGTCGAAGTTCAGGCTCATAACACGCCATCGCGGCGATTTTACGTTCGAGCCCGCAGCTGATGTCCAGCCATGTGTCCGGGATAAACGTGCGAGGATACGCCCACTCCGTGCTGCTCGCGGTATCGAATGTCAGCACTGTCTGCAGATACGGCTCCTGAGGTCTTAACGCCACCAGTGCCGCGCGAAAGAGCACGTTGTGATCGTGATTGATGTCGCCACCATATTGGCAGTAGACAACTCGCGGACGAATCTCACGAACGATGGCTTCCAGCGGAGTAATAATGTCCGTCAGTCCAAAAGTATCCATCCTCTGATCGGGAAACCCCAGAAATCGATAGTCCGCCACATCCAGCACTTTCATCGCCGCGCTGGTGTACGAAAACTGAGGCTGACCGTTGGAGCTGTTCTCGGCCGTACGTCCTCTGGTCGCGATGACGACTGTGACCGGATCCCCGGCATCGCGATGCAACGCGATCGCTCCGCCGCAGCCCAGAACTTCGTCATCGGGATGGGCCGCGATGACAAGGACAGGAGTGTTACTCATTGGCCCAGACCTTTCCTGTCCAGTCGCAATTGCTCAAGGAACTGCCCTTCAAAATGGTGCCATCGTCGGCTTCAATTTCGAGGATAAGCACACAGCCGGATCCGCACGCGACGACATGTCCACACGATTCAGCAACGGGACTGACGACAGATCCAATCACTGTTCCGGGAACATCGGATTCACGAGATCCCGGAAGCAACGCCGCTGACTGAATAATCCAACGCCGACCGTCCACAAAACTGAACGCACCGGGATAAGGTCGAGTCAGCGCGCGAATAAAGTTATAGACGTTGACTGCCGACTGATGCCAGTCCAGCAGTCCATCGGCCGGACGTCGGCGAGCCAGCAGTGGCTTATCCGATGGCGGTTGTGGTACTCCGGGACGTTCTCCGGACAGCAACTTCGGGAGAACTCGCTGAATCATAGTGTGATTGGACTCAGCCACTTTCTGATACAACGTGTCGCAGGTGTCGTAAGGAGAAATCGGGAACTCGATCTGATCAATGATCTGCCCTTCGTCGACATTGTTCGCCAGCCAGATCAAAGTATTCCCTGTCGTCGTTTCCCCGCGAATGATCGCCCAGTTGATCGGCGCGCTGCCGCGATTGTGAGGCAATAGCGACGCATGAGCACCGATGGCTCCGATCCGTGCGGTGGCCAGTGCTGCGGAACTGAGAATCTGACTCCAGCCAATCACCAGCAGCAGATCAAGATTCATCTCGGACAGATGCTGAACTGTCTGTTCATCGTTAATATTGTGAACGTGATGCAGAGGAACATTCCAGCCCTCAAGCACGTCCGAGTATTCCGCTGTTGCACAACGTTTCGCAGCCGCTGGTTCATCCAGAGTAATGACCGCGACCAACGGAACTCCCGCATCCCTCAGTCCCTGAAGTGCGGGGATGCCTTCCTGGTGGAAGCCGATCCAGGCGATGCGCAAAGACGTTGTCGAGAAACCACCGGACATGAAGCAACCGCGTTGAGAGACAGGCGTTTCGTGAATTTTGTGCGAACGATAGTGCAATCAAACGTTGATGAGAACCTGGTTCTTCGCAACAATTCTGTGGCTACCTGAGACGCCAAAACTCATTTCTG
Organism: Planctomycetales bacterium; assembly: GCA_026400835.1. Taxonomy (GTDB): domain Bacteria; phylum Planctomycetota; class Planctomycetia; order Planctomycetales; family Planctomycetaceae; genus SXXK01. The sequence continues at coordinate 21,870 of JAPLOA010000043.1, forward strand.
GATGCCTATTCCTGTCCTGCCCCAGTATCAACGCTGAGAACTTCCGGGAATTGTGGGTTCACTTTGGCCCGAGATCACTGCCACAAAAACGGTCGATCCTGCTACACTTCCGCGCGTTGAGTATGATCACCTGACGTTGAGATCCGGCGATGGCCGAGATCTCGCGGAAGAATAAAGACACTACAGAAGCCAGGTAACAAGTTCAAAACCAGTTGACGGAGAGTACGATTTATGAGTCCTGTGATTACCGCCGTTCATGCCCGTGAAATTTTGGATAGCCGAGGCAATCCGACGGTTGAAGTTGATATTCTTCTGGAAGACGGCACCATCGGTCGTGCCGCAGTGCCAAGCGGTGCCAGCACCGGTGCTCACGAAGCATGCGAACTTCGCGACGTTGAAAACAAGTCTCGCTTTCTCGGCAAGGGCGTTCTGCAGGCCGTCGAAAACGTAAACGACGAGATCGCTGATGTTCTGATCGACATGGACTGCACTGATCAGGCTGGCATTGACCAGGCCATGATCGACGCTGACGGAACTCCAAACAAGTCACGACTCGGTGCGAATGCAATTCTGGCGTGTTCTCTTGCGTCTGCTCACGCTGCTGCATCGATTTCAGGTCTGCCATTGTTCCGTTATCTCGGCGGTGTTGGAGCCAACTGCCTGCCAGCCCCGATGATGAACATCATCAACGGTGGTGCTCATGCCAACAACGGCATCGACATCCAGGAATTCATGGTCATGCCTCTCGGCTTCGACTCATTCAGCGAAGCGCTGCGAGCGGGCACCGAGATCTTCCATAACCTGAAGAAGGTACTCGCGGCTAAGGGCCTCAGCACGGCTGTCGGTGACGAAGGCGGATTCGCTCCGGACCTGAAGACCAACGAAGAAGCTCTGCAGGTCATCATGACTGCGATCGAGAACGCCGGATACACACCTGGCGAACAGGTTCAGATTGCTCTTGACTGTGCCGCGACGGAATTCTTCGACTCCAGGACGGGCCTGTATAAGATTGACGGCAAAACTATTGATGCCGACGGCATGGTTGGATTGCTGGAATCATGGGCCGACAAGTATCCCGTCTGCTCAATTGAAGACGGATGTTCTGAAGATGACTGGGACGGATGGAAGAAGCTGACCGATAAGTTGGGTGATCGGCTGCAGCTTGTGGGCGACGACCTGTTCGTAACCAACGTGTCTCGACTGACACAGGGGATCGATAAAGGCATCGCAAACAGCATTCTCGTTAAGGTTAACCAGATCGGCACACTCACTGAAACGATTCAGGCTGTGCAGATGGCTTACCGCAACGGGTACACTGCGGTCATGAGCCATCGATCGGGCGAAACCGAAGACACCACCATTGCCGACCTGGCCGTGGCGCTGCGAACTGGCCAGATCAAGACGGGATCTGCCAGCCGAACGGACCGAATCTGCAAGTACAACCAGTTGCTCCGCATCGAAGAGATGCTGGGTGATTCCGCAACTTTTGGCGGCACGATCTGATCGCTGAGTGATCGGTTCGTGAGAAGCGAACCATCATGGCGAAAGTCGAACTGATCAAAAATTCCGAACCGACCACTGTGGAACCAGCCCCGGTTTCTCAGTCGGTCGGTTCGTTTTTTATGTCGGTCAGTTTCTGGTTAACGCTGACAGTGGCTGGAACCATGTACGCCGCTGTCGCGCTGTCCCCCAAGTTTGCGGCCTGGATCAATGTTCGTCAGCAGTACGTGACCAACGCCACGAAACTGGCGCAACTTGAAGATGAAGTCGACTACCTGGAACGAGTCGCGGAAGCACTCAAAACGGATCCGGAATTCGCCAAACGACTGATTCGAGCCAACCAGAATCCCGGCGCGCAGGGAGCAGAGTTTATTCCCGTTTCCAAAGGACTGCTGTTCGGCGGAGCGAAAACAAAAGAGTCCACGGCGCCTCAGGTCATTCAGCCGGCGTTTGCCAAAGTCGTTTTTCACATGGCTAGTCATGAGCAGCATCGAAACTGGCTGCTGGCCGGCTCTGCTGGCTTAACGCTGCTGGCCTTTACGCTGCTGAATGACGCAGGGGTCGGAATTGTTCAATCGGCATTGGCCACCGTGTGCCGGATATCTGCATGGCTGACAGCTCGCTATCGCAAACCACCATCGCCCGTAGTGGGAGCGGAAACGTCGAAAGAAGTTACAGGGTGAGCTTGCCTCATTGACGCAGCCCTTTTTTCTTTGCTTGAAGTTAAGCAATTTGCATCCTTATGGCCCGAGAGACCTCTGCCGCGAGCTTAAGCCACCGGCACGGGATATGTCGACCCCCCGGGCCTGAAGCACGCACTTTCTGAACAACCCCGACGGTCTCAGCTGTTTCTGAGAAAACATCCCATCACCCACATGCTCGCAGCCCCTTCCTCGGGAATCCGGTAGTCCGGCATTGAGTTGTTAACGCCACAACTGTGGAGCGGTCTATAATCACCGACACTGCAACCGCAGAATGATGCACGGACCTTCCCTGCGTCTTAAGGACTGGTTAAGAACTCAGGAGCCGAATCATGTCAGAACAATTGGATTCTTTGCACCACGTAGCGATCGTTGTTGACGATATCGCGAAGGCCATTGATTGGTACAAATCTGAATTCAAATGTGAAGTGGCTTATCAGGATGCAACGTGGGGGTTCCTGAAGTTTGCAAATGCTCACCTCGCACTTGTCTTGCCAGGCCAGCACCCGGCTCATGTTGCATTCGTATCAGACAAAGCTACGGTTCATCCGGGGCTCAAAGGCCATCGTGACGGAACTCGTTCTGTCTATATCAGCGATACCGCGGGCAATGCCGTGGAGTTGATGGACCCGACGAGTTTGTAAGCGGACATTCAACTCGTAGTGCTGGCTTCAGCCAGCATTGCAATCGTAGCTTGAACTCCAATGCAGGCTGAAGCCTGCACTACGGACGGGAGAGCGGCGTTTGATCGGACAGCGGGCCCGAATCCGCGAAGTCTCTGGTATTGCTCGTCCTGCGGAGTTATCGTTTTCGTGTTGAAGCTGTTCTCAAGGCGCATGTGGCCGGTGAAATGCTGGCCGCATGCGTGACAGTCACGCCGGAGACGTCTCTTGATCCGCTCTTTGATTCCCACCATCGCTTGCGTAATCCTCTGCCAAAAAATCGTTGCGTTCGCGGATGATCTGCCGCCAGCCGTCGAGCGAAAAATTGATTTCGTTCAGGATGTCCAGCCACTCCTGAAGGACCGTTGCTGGTCGTGCCATGCCGGCGAGAAGCAGGAGTCCGGACTACGCCTGGACCGTCGCGATTTGATGATGACAGGTGGTGATCTTGGCCGGATTCTGGAACCAGGCAAGAGCGATTCCAGTCGGCTGATTCACTATGTCCATGGCACCGATCCCGACCACGTTATGCCGCCGGAAGGGGAGCGTCTTACTAAAGAACAGATCGGCATCCTGCGAGCGTGGATTGATCAGGGCTGCGAATGGCCGGACTCCGCGAACATCTCCACCGAAAAGAATTCTCACTGGGCCTATCAGCCGATCAAATCAGAAACATCCCCTGTCGTTAAAGATCAGAGCTGGCCGCGAAATGAGATCGATCATTTTGTACTCGCCGAACTGGAGCGGCGAGACATCAAGCCATCGCCGGAGGCAGACCGCTTTACACTGATTCGTCGCTTGTCGCTCGATCTGACCGGATTGTTGCCGACGATCGAGGAGGTTGATTCGTTCGTCAACGATGCGACTCCGGACGCTTACGGCAAGCTGGTTGATCGGCTCCTCGCTTCACCGCATTTCGGTGAACGCTGGGGACGTCACTGGCTCGACATGGCGCGGTATGCAGACTCCGACGGGTATGAAAAAGATAATCCTCGTCCCGATGCCTACCGCTGGCGCGACTGGGTGATTGAGGCGATCAATTCTGACATGCCGTTCGATCAGTTTACAATCGAACAAATCGCGGGCGATCTGTTGCCTGATGCGACTCCGATGCAACGCCTCGCAACGGCGTTTCATCGTCAGACTTTGACGAATACCGAGGGCGGAACTGATCAGGAACAGTTTCGTGTTGAAGCCTGCTTTGATCGCACCGAAACCACAGGCGCCGTCTGGCTGGGACTGACCGTCGGGTGTGCTCGATGTCATTCGCATAAGTATGACGCGATAAGTCAGCGGGAATATTACCAGTTGTTCTCGGTGTTCAATAACGGCGATGAATCAACGACGACGGTGCCAAAATCTGAAGCGGACGTCGTGGCTTATGCCGGTCTGAAGGCCGCGTATGATGAGAAGCTGAAGATCCTGACATCGCAGTTGATGGAAGCGCAGATCGCTCACGGCGCGGAATTAACGGCATGGCAGCAAAGCACATTAGATCAATTGAATAGCGCCGCCTCAGATCCCGTCACGTTTCATGTGTTGAAACAGCCCGCGTACAGCAGTGAAGCCGGGATTGTGTTTGAACAGCAAAAGGGAGGCGTGGTTCTTGTCAGCGGCGAAAATCCGGAACGAGCGATCTACACGATAACAGGCGAGTCGAACCTGAAGAGCGTCAAGGGAATTCGTCTGGATGTCTTTCCGGACAAGTCGCTTCCAGCCAATGGCCCGGGGCGAGTTGCTCACGGGAATTTTGTGCTGAGCGAACTGACATTGGAGATCGCATCAAAGCCTGACTTTTCCGATGCTCAGCAGATTGAATTCGGAACTGCAAAGGCCGACTTTGAGCAGGCCGATCGTCCGTGGGCTGCAAAGAATGTGCTCGATGGAGACGATACATCCGGATGGGCGATCGCTCCGGAATACGGAAAGAAACATTGGCTGACAGCGTCATTGAAGCAGCCGTTGGATCTGACAAGCAACAACTTCGTTCGCATTCGACTGAGTCATCAATACGGTCAGCAGCATACGATTGGTCGGTTCAAGCTTTCGTTGCAGACAGGAACCGAACCAGAGGCCGTCGTTCCCGAAGATATCATTAAGGCGCTGACGGAGTCCGAAGAGCAGCGAAGCGAGGAACAGCGACAGCTCCTGCAGGATTATTTCAATCGCCAAACGTCTCCTCTGAAAGAACTGGTCACGCAGATTGATGAGCTGAAGAAACAGGAACCGGCGAAGCCCGAGTTGTCTGTTCGCATTGTTGTGCAGAGAACTCAGAACCTGCGAAAAACGCATGTGCTGCGACGGGGTGAGTTTTTAGATCCGCTCACAGAACTGGAAGTTCAGCCCGCGGGATTTGCGACGCTCCCGGCGTTCAGTCTGCGTGAAAATAACGTTATGGGTGATCGCCTGGACCTCGCACGCTGGTTGGTGTCGCCGGAGAATCCGCTGACTCCGCGCGTTACGGCAAATCACATCTGGCGGCTTTTGTTTGGGCACGGAATTGTTCGTACCGCCAATGATTTCGGGGTTCGAGGCGAAAAGCCGACTCACCCGGAACTGCTCGACTGGCTGGCTGCTGATTTCATGTCAGGTGCGGGAACTCAGCGAGCCTGGTCTCGGAAGGCGTTGATTCGCCGTATTGTGATGTCGGCTACGTATCGTCAGGCTTCCAAACATCGTCCGGAACTCCGCGATGTGGATCCACAGAATCTCCTGCTTGCACGACAGAATCGCATACGCGTTGAAGGTGAGATTGTGCGTGATATCAGTCTGGATGCTTCCGGACTTTTGTCTCGCAGGATTGGCGGGCCCAGTGTGTATCCTCCGCTGCCGCCGGGCATTGCCGAACTGAGCTATGCCGGAAACTTCAAGTGGACGGATTCGCAGGGCGAGGATCGCAATCGTCGAGGAATGTACACGTTCTTCAAGCGAACTTCTCCGCACCCGAACCTGATTACGTTCGACTGCCCGGATGCCAATATTGCGTGTATCGAACGGCAGTCGTCGAATACGCCGCTACAGGCTCTGACGTCGTTGAACAATGAGACGTTTGCCGAAACCGCACGAGCCTTCGCCAGAAGGTTGCTGTCGACTGATGCTGCGGACGACGCAGCTCGCTTGTCGTACGCAATGCGTCTGTGTGTGGCTCGAACTATCACACCGGAGGAGCACGTGCAATTGCAGGCTCTGCTGGATGATTCCAAAGCCTGGTACGCCGCGCATCCTGATCAGGCGGGACAGTTGATCGGCAAAGAGGCAGTCTCCGGAGTGCCATCGGAAACAACGGCTGCGTGGATCTCCGTGGCGCGAGTTCTCCTGAATCTTGATGAGTTCATTACGAGAGAATGACAGGAAATCCCATGTTCGCATCTGCTCAACAGGCACGCCGTCAGTTTCTGACATCATCCGCCAGCGGTCTCGGCCTCGCCGCGCTGGGTTCGATGCTCACTCAGGATGGCCTGATGAATCAGGCTACGGCGGCATCGCGTGAATCCGTGGTGAATCACGTCACGTCGAATCTGCATCATTTTGCTCCAAAGGCCAAAAGCTGCATCTTCCTGTTTCAGGCCGGCGCGCCATCGCATCTGGATCTGTTCGATCCGAAACCCAAATTGAACGAGCTTGACGGCAAGCCGTTGCCAGCCGACATGCTGGAAAAAGTCCGCTTTGCATTCATCAAAAAGGAATCCGCCGTTCTGCTCGGGTCACCTCGCCGCTGGCGCAAGCATGGCGAATGCGGGATGGATTTCAGTGACTTCGTGCCGAATATCGCGTCGTGTGCAGACGACATTTTGATGATCCGTTCGCTGCATTCGGAACAGTTCAATCATCATCCAGGGCAATTGCTGCTGAGCTGCGGGCGAGCATCTTTCGGGCTGCCGACGACAGGAAGCTGGCTGACTTATGGTTTGGGTACCGAATCTCAGAACCTGCCCGGCTATGTTGTGCTGACAAGTGGTCGAGGATCCAGCGGCGGGGCGTCATTGTGGTCGAGCGGATTTCTGCCTTCTCATTATGCGGGTGTGCTTTTTCGAAATCAGGGTGAGCCGGTTCTGAATCTGGCTAACCCGGCCGGACTCAGCAACGAACAGCAGCGCCGCAGCCTGGATGCTCTGAGGGCCATGAATCAGGATCGACTGGATGAGATGGGAGATCCTGAAATTGCCAGCCGCATCGCCAGCTATGAGCTCGCATTCCGCATGCAGTCGGCAGCTCCCGAGTTGATTGATCTCAATGGAGAAACCGCGTCTACTCAGGAAGCTTACGGCGTCGGGAGAGCTCAACATCCGCAGGCCACCGGCCGCGGCAACGTCGCCGACGCGCACCTGTCGTTTGCTCGCAATTGTCTGCTCGCACGACGAATGGTGGAACGAGGAGTTCGTTTCGTCAATGTGATTTACGAGGCCTGGGATCAGCACAGTAATCTCGAGGGCGACCTGCGCTACAATGCATGGGTTGTGGATCAGCCGATTGCCGCGCTGATCAAGGACTTGAAGCAGCGAGGACTCTTTGACAGCACGCTCATTGTCTGGGGTGCGGAGTTTGGACGCACGCCACTGGGGGAGAACCGTAACGGTCGAGAAGCCAATACTGGTCGCGATCATCATCCGTTCGCGTTTTCACTGTGGATGGCGGGTGGCGGAGTCAAAGGCGGGCAGACCTATGGAGCCTCTGACGAGATCGGCTGGGGCGTAGCTCAGGATCCGGTTCACATTAATGACTTCCACGCCACAATGCTGCACCTGTTTGGTCTCGATCATCTGAAGCTAACCCATCGCTTTCAGGGACGAGATTTCCGTCTCACGGACGTAGCCGGCAAAGTCATCCAAAAATGGCTGGCCTGATTGGCCGCGCGACAATGCGTCTCTGTGATGATGTTCAAGGAGATTTCGGGTCAACAGGTTGGCGTGGCCGTTTTTTCTGTCGGAAGGGCGAACAGAATGAAGTGTGCGACACCTGTTTGAGTGAAAAGCTCCTCGGCTGGTCGAGATTTTGGCGGTGGTTTTGGGAGTTTGATTTCGAAGTATTTGCGAAGCGGCTGAGGTAAATGCTTCTCGCGGCATGGACTTCAATCGAACCCAGAACACACGCCTTAGGTGAGCCACGGCGGGTCAGAGGTCATTCCGGTTCGTTACACTGAGCCTGCGTGATTGTTGAAATTCATCACACCCGGCTCTGGCTAATTTCAGCAGCCACCAACGAAAAACCCCGGGGAAACTGATGAGACAATTTCCCCGGGGTTTAAGGTAGCGGCGGCCGGACTTGAACCGGCGACACCCGGCTTATGAAGCCGGTGCTCTAACCAACTGAGCTACGCCGCCAAATTGCTGAACACTGCTTCGGCATTGAGATGATAATCTCTGGTGCCAAATTTGCCGGAATTCGAGTTCCTTTGTATCCACAGGACACAGTGAGGATCGTGGAGTTCGCGAGGGAAAGAGTTTAGCAGAAACCGCCGAGCCGACAACCGTCTGGAATCAATTTGCCGAGCAATGCGAACGGGTGTGCGGCGGCGTTTGAATTTCGATGCTCCGAGTGAAAACGACTGGAGCAGTTTTCAGGTTGAATCGGGTATCCTGGGCGACGGGAAAAATTCCCGGGACGGTTTCATTGTCGGACTCACGCGGCCTTCGTGTTCCGGCATGGACCACAGTCATGGCTTACTCAGGGGAGCGGCCGTTTTTGCCTGTTCAGTTTGTCAAGAAAATCTTACGCAAACGGAACGAGAAACTCTGACGGTCGTTCAGGTTGTTTGGTGTGCAATCAGACAAACGGTTCGGAGGGCATTCGGCCCACCCCGAACGGTCAAGTCTTGTAAACGTGGTCGACGAAGAGAGGGACAGGTTTGTGCGTCTCTCGTGCGCTCACGTTTCACTCAGTTAGAACAGTCGAGGTAGAGGCAATGAAAAGGCTCATGCTGGGAGCCGCTGCTGCAGTTACCGTACTGCTGAACAGCGGTGTGTTGATGGCCGGACTACTCGGAAAGGGTGGTTACTCCGGTTGTGCAACATCCGCTTGTTCACCTTGCGGAGATTTTGTAGCAGCTCGGTGCGGTAACGGCCCGCAATGTCAGATGGTTCAGGAAACGATTTGGGAACCGCAGCAGTATACCTGCACGAAGACGGTGTACGATCAGTGCACTGAGTCTATCCCGGTCACCTGTACCAGGAACGTTTATGAAACATGCTACCGTGATGAGTGCTACACGGTTTGCAAGCCGGTCTACACGACCTGCTACAAGACCTGCACTTACAACGTCTGCAAGCCGGTTTACACAACTTGCTACAGAGACGTCACCTGCCGCGTTCGCAAGCCGGTCTATCAGACATGCTACCGTGAATGCTGCTACACCGTCTGCAAGCCGGTTTACCAGACATGCTACCGCACTGTCTGTTACAACGTCTGCAAGCCGGTCTACCAGACATGCTACAAGGATGTCTGCTGCACGACTTACAAGACCGAATCCGAGACTTGCTACAAGGACGTGTGCTATACCGTCTGCAAGCCAGTGACGGAATCTCACACGGTCGACGTCTGCTGTGGTGACTGGGTTACAGAAACGAAGTGCATTCCTGGTCCGATCGTAAAGAAGTGTGTTGTTGATCCCTGCAACCCATGCTGCACAAAGACGGTTTGCGTTCAGTGCCCATCACGCACTGTAACCTGCCGCAAGTGGGTTCCAAAGGTTGTCCAGAAAACTGTGACCTGCACTCGGATGGTTCCGGAAGTCTGCCACAAGCAGGTTCCTTACACCGTCTGCCGTCAGGTTCCTGTGACCACAACGAAGAAGGTTCCTTACACAACCTGCTCTTTCGTTCAGGAAACATGCACAAAGCAGGTTCCTTACACAACCTGCACAATGACACAGCAGACCTGCACGAAGAAGATCCCTTACACAACCTGCACCTGGACTGAGCAGTGCATTACTCGCCGAGTTCCTTACACAACCTGCAAGATGGTCACAGAATGCTGCACAAAGCAGATTCCTTACACCGTCTGCAAAATGGAACAGCAGACCTGCACTCGCAAAGTTCCTTACACTGTTTGCCGTCAGGTTTGTGAAACACGCACTGTGACTCGTACAAAGTGCGTTCCTCGTCAGGTTTGCGTCACGATGACTCGCTGCGTACCACGAGTTGTCTGCCGACCAGTTCAGACCTGCTGCGACCCATGCTCCGGTGACGGTGCTTGTGGTAATGGCGGATGCGGAACAGGTGCTGCTTGCGGCGAAACGACAATCGCACCAGTAGCCGAACCAGCCGCTGCTGCTCATGTTGAAACTGCTCCAGTCGCTCAGTAAGTGAAACCAGAACCTGATCGCTGACGATTTCCAGTGGAAGGTGGTTCAAAGGAGTTGATATCCAGCAGTGACTCGTTCGAATTGTCTGGGCCACTGATTGACAACAGACGAGAAGGGGACCGTGATTCACGGTCCCCTTTTTGTGTTGAGGCAATTGGCGTAACAGCCGACGGTCTAACGTATCTGACCTTCGGCAGATGTTGCCGGTGCAGTGTCGCGAAATGGAAAGCCGCCTGAGTCAATCGCAAGATGGTTACCGGTTGTGTCGATAACTCCAGTGTCTCCGTTGAATCAAACTTTCTCACGGCAGCGCTAATCGATGGACCACGCTCAGGAAAATCTCGAACTCCGCCAGCGACTCAAAGTGCTCGAAGAAGAACTGATGCGGGCCCAGCGGCTGAGCTCGGTCGGAGCATTGGCCTCATCGATCACTCATGAGTTCAACAACATTCTGACGACGGTCATCAACTACGCCAAAATGGGACTGCGTCACGGGGATGAGGCGACTCGCACCAAGTCCTTCGATCGCATTCTGTCCGCTGGGCAACGCGCCGCAAAGATCACGACCGGGATGTTAGCTTATGCTCGCAATTCCAGTGATCGCATTGAGCCGGCCGATCTGAAACGGCTGCTGGATGATGTTCTTTCGCTGGTCCAGAAGGATCTCCAGATGCATCGCATCGGCGTCGACCTCATTGCTCCGTCGAGCGTCTGGGCGATGGCCAATGCCAGCCAGATTCAGCAGTTGCTGATGAATCTGATTGTGAATGCTCGTCAGGCGATGACTGAGAACGGTCGCCTGAAGCTCATCGTGCGAGACAACAAGGCTGAAGGCTGGGCGGAAGTGATTGTCAGCGATACCGGTTGCGGGATTCCGCACGACAAACTGCCGCATATCTTTGACTCGTTCTACACGACAAAGCAGCCCGATGCTCGAGGACAGGGCGGCACAGGCTTAGGGTTGGCTCTCTGCAGACGCATTGTCGAAGCTCACCAGGGCCGCATCCGTGTTGAAAGCGAAATCGGCAAAGGCACCACGTTTACGCTGAAACTGCCACGATCCGAATCACCGGCTGGCTTCATCGACACTTCTGCCGCCTAAACCGGCCGGCTTAACCAATTGCGCTTCGCAGTTGCTTTCGGGAATTCAAATTCCGAAGCCGTCAATCTGTTTGATCGCAGATCCGATGTCGAGACGACATCGACCTTGATGAATGCTTCTCTGGAATCTGCTGTGTCGACTGCGTTCTTCCGGCAATCTTTCGGTTGTATAGCGATCGATTTCTGCCGCGCGTGACTGTTTTGCCCGGAACTCGCTTGGCTGTCCCGTAGTACTTCCCAACTCCTGAAAAACGGGTAGACTTGCCAGACTGGCCAGATTGCCGTCGCGGGTAAGTCCACGGTTTGGAGCACCCTGCTGCGGTTGTTGGCCTTTATTGGCTCGAATCCCCCCTGCTGTTTTTCCCGTCACTGCTCCAACTACGCGAGTTCACGTTGGTGATGTGAGACGGCAGGAGTTGAGCACTTCACATGTGGTCCGATGAATCCATAAACGACTTGTCACGCCTGTGATTAATGAGTGACTGGTTGACAGGACCAAAGTGAGGATTCACAACTCCGAAAAACTGGTCAGTCGCGGAGCAATATTCTTCGGCGGTTGACGCTTTCGAGCAACGGTAACGAAGTCCTGAGATCATGAACTAAGAAGTAGAGCGAGAAAGGCCCCCAATGCTCAGACAATTGTTGCAACTTCGAAATCTGGCCTTGTCAGCGTTGCTGGCGACTGCTGGTTCAGGCCTGATGGCTCAGGAAGGCCAGCAGACGGATTTCCCACCCGCTGATAAAGTGCTGGAGGGATACGAGAAGGTCGTCACCAAGGCCAACATTAAGCCGATGTATACGCTCTGGACGCGTCAGAAAGACGGCCAGATGTACGCAGAACTCCCTCGTGGCTTCGGGCAAAAGAAATACTTCATCGCGACAACAGTGGCCAGCGGTGAAGACTATGCCGGACTGCAGGCTGGTGACGTCTATGTTTACTGGCGTCAGTACGACAAACGGCTTGCCTTGATGACGCCTAATGTTTCCGTCCGCGCGGATGGGGATCGTGAAGCCGCTTCGTCTGTCGAACGGCTGTTTACCGATCAGGTTATCATGGAAGTTCCAATCGTCACGATGGGACCGGGTGGTGGTCCCATCATCGATATGGATGCGATGTTGCTCAGCAATCCGTCGAGCAGTGCCATTGCTCCTGCTGGCGTGAACATGGGGCTCGCCATGCGTGGAATCTACACGATCAAGACTGCGAAGGCTTTCGAGAACAACGTTGAGATCTCTTTCGAAGTCCCTTCCTCGGACAACAACGTGTTGAAGGTGCTGCACTACTCGATCAGCGACATTCCGGATAACACCGGGTATCAGCCTCGAGTTGCCGACAGCCGCGTAGGATTCTTCACCACATCTTATGTCGATCTGGCAAAGTACAACGACCGTGAAACACATATTCGCTATGTCAATCGCTGGCATCTGGAGAAGGCTGATCCAAAGCTCCAGCTGAGCCCTCCAAAGAATCCAATCGTGTTCTACATCGAACACACAACTCCAGTGCGTTACCGTCGCTGGGTGCGTGACGGAATCGTGGCGTGGAATGCGGCTTTCGAAAAGATTGGCATCGCCAATGCGATCGAAGTCTACTATCAGGACGCCACGACGAACGCTCACATGGACAAAGATCCGGAAGACGTGCAGTACAACTTTGTGCGTTGGTTAAACAACGACGTCGGTACCGCAATTGGCCCAAGTCGTGTCCATCCTCTGACAGGTCAGATTCTGGATGCGGACATCATTCTGACGGACGGCTGGATTCGACACTATCAGAAACAGTTTGCGGAAGCTCTGCCGAAAATCGCAATGGAAGGTTACGGACCGGACACGCTGGCCTGGCTGGCTGATCATCCGGAGTGGGATCCACGAGTTCGACTGGCTCCTCCGTCAATGCGTCGCACGGTGATGGATAAGATCGCCGAGCAGGCCGCGATGCCATACGCCGGCTATCCTCTGGCTTCAGCTGATCCTCGCATGATGGGCGATCAGGAGTTTGATGGCCTGAATCGTCCCAGCCAGACGAATGGTCTGTGCCTTGCCGCTGAAGGTATGTCGTTCGACCTCGCGTTGATGAAAATGACGCTGGAACTTCTGAATGCTCAGGAAGCGGTTCCGGCCGCTGCCGAAGGCGAAAAGAAGGAAGAGAAGAAAGACGAAAAACCGAAGGAGCAGATGCTGGATGGTATGCCGGAGTCGTTCGTCGGTCCGCTGATTGCCCACCTGGTGGCTCATGAAGTGGGACACACGCTCGGTCTGCGTCACAACTTCAAAGCTTCCAGCGTCTACACTCTGGCTCAGATCAACAGTGAAGAGCTGAAGGGCAAGAAGCAGCTGGCCGGTTCGGTCATGGATTACATCGGAACCAACATTCGTCTGGATTCCGGCGCAATTCAGGGCGACTACAGCATGACTGGAGTAGGTCCTTATGACATGTGGGCGATCGAGTACGGTTACACCTTTGGCGACCTGAAGCCGATTCTGGCTCGTGTTGCTGAACCGGAACTGGTCTACGCAACCGACGAAGACACCGGTGGCCCGGATCCTCTGGCTCGCCGTTACGACTTCACGAAGAATCCGCTTGAGTACGCAGAAGAGCAGACTCGACTGGCGGCCCATCACCGTGCACGTCTGCTGTCCGACTTTATCAAAGACGGCGATAGCTGGGATCGAGTACGCTATGGTTACGAAATGATCCTGTCTTTGCAGACGCGATCCACTTCGATGATGGCTAACTGGATTGGCGGGGCTCATGTGAATCGTGATAAGAAGGGCGACCCGAACGGCCGCAAGCCAATCGAAGTTGTTCCGGCTGACACTCAGCGGAAAGCGCTGGCATTCGTGATAGCCAATACGTTCAAAGATGAAGCCTTTGGTTTGTCTCCGGAACTGGTTACGGCCATGGGACTGGACAAGTGGAATGACGACATGGGCTCCATGATGGAAGAATCCACATGGCCAATCCATGACCGCATCATGGGAATTCAGGCAAGTGCATTGACCAGCCTGATGAATCCATCGACGCTGAAACGGGTTTACGACAACGAATTCCGAATTCCAGCTGATCAGGATTCTTTCACTCTGCCCGAACTGCTGAACACCGTGACAACTGGTGTCTGGACAGAGCTGGATGTGAAAGCAGAAGGCGAATACAGCCCTCGCAAGCCTCTGATCTCCAGCCTGCGTCGCAACCTGCAGCGAGAGCACCTGGAGCGTCTGATTGATCTGACGCTGCCGGGGAATGCTCAGGGAGCCGCAGGCCGAACGATCTCAACTCTGGCCAGTGAACAGTTGCGACAGATCGTGAAGAAGATTGAGGCGGCTCAGGCCGCCTCAGCCGACAAGCATGATGCTTACACGACCGCGCATCTGTCTCAGTGCAAGGATCGAATCACCAAGGCTTTGGATGCGGATTATATCCTGAACCCAAGTCGAGGTAGTTCAAGCGGCGGCGGACTGCGCGTTATTCTGGGTAAGGAACAAATGGAGCAGGCTCCGTAGTTTCTGACCACGGACCAGATAAAAAAACAAGCCCGGTCTTCTCACGAAGGCCGGGCTTTTTTAATGACTTCCTCTATCTGTCAAAGCACGATCTCAGATCGTGTGATCAGCCGCTGGGCGTTAGCCTTAGGTTTAGGCACATCTATTGCGGTATGTTCATATCGAGCGTTGGACGCTTGAGTTGATTGAAATTTTTACCACGACGGATTCCTGAAAGATTGATTCTGGAGGGAATTTTTACAACAGGGAGGTTGGGTGTCGAGCGCCGTAGCCGGAGGGAAAAAATTAGCCCACGGCTGTCGCGCAGCGGAAGGAGCCCGACTGTGAGTG
>JAPLOA010000076.1 GCA_026400835.1 Planctomycetales bacterium
GACTAAGTCTGTCAATTCTAAAGTCCGACACCACCATCAAAGACAACGTCCGAGGCAAACGTCTGCTTGCAGGATGGAATTTGAACAACCTCAAGAAGATTTTGTCAGCTTTTCAAGCCACTTGAACGTGCGATTGCCCTGAATGTTACTCGGATTGAACGCCGAGGCTTTCGCCCAAGTCCCGCCGATGCCGCCCACGATGCCAAGTCTTCCTTCGGTTTCATTAGCCCCTCTTGGGAATGTACATGTGGGAGACATCTATCATGTGTGTGGTACGACACAAAACATTCCCAACGGAAGCGTTGTCAAGATTTCAATAATTCAGATGTTCATGAATGGGACATTTAGTACGGTAAACGTAGACGCCACGGTGTCGGGTGGCGCATTTTGTTCGGCTGATACAATAGAGTTTACTGCAGTCGGTTCATTTTATCTCGGTGCTGTCTATGTGTCACCGGGGACTGGCGTGGTACAGGCCAACGCTGGGCAAGCGGGTGCGGTGTTGCCATAGTGAGCTCCCGTCAATTTTGAAAGAAACATGGCTTAAGTGGCCCGAGTGGAGTATCACGGCATGGGGGTTGCAACTTGGATAGTGGAACACAAGTATCGGTGCGTGGTCCTTGTCGTTCTCCTGTTGTCGATTGGGCTTTGGGTACGGTCTCGAGGCTCTCACTCAGTCGGTGATGGACGCCGCGATTCGTTTGGTGACGCGCTGTTCGAACGACCAGACTCAAAGTCTTCGGAGGCGACTGGATTCACCATTCGGATCGGTGGAAAAGATCCATTCAACGAGAGTCTTTCCATTGCCGCTAACAAGCCTGTTACCGTGGAAAGCGTTTGGCCTCCCTCTGGCAGGGATCATCAACAAGTCGTTGAGATCGTCTTGAAGCCGATTCCAGAAGCAAGCCCAACGGTTGACTCCGAACCACACATTGGCGTTCAAGTTTTCATGAATTACGACAGCATCGCTGGGGTATCAGATCCAGAAATGCAGTTTCCCGCCCCACAAGATTTAGTCTTCCCCTGCGACGCTGGAACACACGAAATGAGCGTTTATCTGCGACGTTTCCCACGGGACGCCGAATCAGCAATGCCGCAGAATCTGCTGATGGGAACGACTCGGGTATTGGTAGTTGATTCGGTGGATCAGTAGCAATTTCTAACACTCTTTCCGCGTTTAGAGGTTGCCACGTTCGAATCGAGAACGGAGGAACGATGTTTCGAAAGTCATTTGGGTTAGAATTTCAGCCCATGCAGGGCAATTCGTTGCGCGTATCTGATTGGTCGAAACGAAGAGGCAACGTTGCTGGATTCACAATTGTTGAATTGATAGCTGTCACCGCCATCGCAACGGTGCTGTTAGGACTAGTTGTTCCAGCAGTTCAGTCAGCGCGTGAAACAGCTCGCAGGACGGAGTGTCAAAATCATCTCCGGCAGTTGATTCTAGCTATTCACGCCCATGAAGGAACGTTTCGCGTTTTCCCTGTACCAGCGGTAGAACGTGAATCATGGCAAGAGCGAATTCTGCCATTTTTGGAGCAGCCGAAACCGATTCGCAGTGCGAATGGTAAGCTGTCCGGCTCACCAGAGAACCTTTCTGTCTTTGCCTGCCCGGCGGACCCGTGGTCATTAGGATCGGTAACCAAATATGTCGGAACTAGCTACTACATAAATAATGGCGATGGCCCCGCTGCGGCCAACGGCTTCTTTGACACTGGGGACCATACTCCGATCGCCGTTGGTGATGTTGTCGACGGCCTGGCAAACACTGCTGCGATTTCAGAACGACGCGCTGTGCCAGATACAGCACTGGCTGGGCAGCGATTTGAGGACGAATCTATATGGCGTCATCGAGTAATTCGCACAACCAGGAAGCTTATTGAGGATCCTGAATTGTTCGCGGACGAATGTGAGAACAGATCAGCTGCTCCAACTGTGTCCCAATACGTTGTGCCAAATTACAATCATATTCAGACGCCCAACCGCAACAGTTGTACCAATGGACATCTTAGCGATGCCCGTGCAAGTCAATATGCTGCAATTGCTGCCAGCAGCCTGCATCCGGGACTTGTGCATCTCGCTACCGTTGATGGTGCCGTGCGTCCCATCTCCGATTCCATTGACCGAAAACTCTGGCGTGCAATTGGAACCCGAAATGGCGGCGAGACGACTGGCGATTTCTGACGCGCTGCCCGTATTGCACACTTGGAGTGTCTGTCGCCGCAGTCAAACTAAGCACGGCATTTGCACCAAAAATGGAATGGATCTACTTGCCGGCCGACCTACGAATGAATCGCGTGCTTGTCGACCGCCATGGCAACTCCTTTGACGGCATCTGAAAGTGTTGGATGAGCGTGGCAGCTACGGGCGATGCCTTCGGCGCTGGTGCCGAATTCCATGGCGACGGAGGGGCTTAGACAACGAGGGTGTAAATGCGCTTTAATCCCACGCGACCAGATGCGACTTTTGTGACGATGCACTTCCGGATGCACTTCATCGGATTCACCAAAATCCTTTTGTGACAGCCTGAAGTGAAAGAGCAAAGATGAGCATTGATCTGACAGAACTCAGGAGCCTGCCTGTGGAAGAAAAACTCCGGCTGGTAGAAATGCTCTGGGATGATATTGGCGCCGCCAACGAACCCGTCGTCCTGCACTCTTGGCACGTGACAGAGGCGAGTCGCAGGTCGGCCGAATGGAAGTCGGATCCCTCAATCGCGATCGATCGAGACGAATTGTGGCGTCGTGTCGATGGCTGATCCACTGCGATTTCATCCGCAGGTTTTCGAAGACCTGAAGGCGGCAGTAGGTTGGTATGACGGGATCACAGCTTCAGATCCAGGCAAATGGAGAGCCCGTTTTGTCTACGAATGAATCGCTCGCTTGTCGACAGCCATGGCCGCTTCTTTGACTGCTTCTGAAAGCGTCGGGTGAGCGTGGCAGCAGCGGGCGATGTCTTCGGCGCTGGCGCCGAATTCCATGGCGACGGCGGCTTCGTGAATGAGTTCACCCGCATGAGCGCCAATGATGTGGACTCCAAGAACTCGGTCGGTGGCTTCATCGGCCAGGACTTTCACAAAGCCATCGGTATGACCGGCCGCACGAGCTCGTCCATTGGCGGCGAAGCTGAAGCGGCCAGCTTTGTACTTGATTCCAGCAGCTTTCAAGGCGTCTTCGTTGGCTCCCGTGGACGCAATTTCCGGGGATGTGTAGATGACGGCAGGGATGGTGCCGTAATTGATGTGACCGTGGCCGGTCGCCATCTTCTCAACGCAGGCGATGCCTTCTTCTTCGGCTTTATGAGCCAGCATCGCACCGCCGATGACGTCACCAACAGCATAGACACCAGCCGCTGTTGTCTGATAGCCGGCATTGACCTGAATGAAGCCACGCTTGTCGGTTTGCACGCCGGCTTCCGCCAGCCCGAGGTTGTCGGTACATGGCTTACGCCCAACAGCGACGAGCACTCGATCACATGTAATCGACTCAACACCTTCCATCGTGATAGTACAGGTCTTCCCGGCAGCAGTCACAGACGTGACTTTCGTTCCAAGCTTGAACGTCAGGCCCTGCTTTTCAAAAATCTTTTTTGCTTCGTTGGCCACTTGTTCGTCAACGCCCGGCAGGATACGAGGCAGATACTCAAGCACGGTCACTTTCGCACCGAGTCGACGCCAGACGGTGCCAAGTTCCAGTCCAATCACACCAGCGCCGATAACAACGAGGTGCTCGGGAACTTCCGGCCACGCGATGGCTTCTGTGCTGGTGCCGATGCGATCTCCGTCCGGCTGAATGCCTGGCAAAGACGAAGACACGCTGCCGGTGGCAATCAGGATCTTCTTGCCGGTAATGGTCGCTGGTGCGTTGCCCGTGACTTCGACAACTCCGCTGCCTTTCAGCTTGCCATGTCCGAAGAATCGCTCAACCTTATTCTTCTTCAACAGGCCCTGGATACCGCCATCAAGCGTGCTGACGACCGAATCCTTGTGGCTCATCATCTTTGCAATGTCGACCGTCACTCCCTGAACGATGAGTCCTCGCTCGGCAAAGTGCTTCTGAGACTGCTCGTAAAGTTCACTGGTTTCCAGCAGTGCCTTGCTGGGGATGCAACCCACTCGCAGACAGGTCCCACCGAGCTTCTGTTCGCGTTCGACGACGGCGACTTTCATCCCGAGTTGAGAAGCCCGGATGGCGGCTACGTAACCGCCAGGACCAGCACCCACAACGATCAGATCGAATGATTCAGACATTTCGAAAACTACCTGCAAGAGCGTGAAAGCAAAACCGCCGGAAGACACATGTTCTTCCAGCGGCGTATTTGGTTCAAGTTATCGCAAACAAAGACTTATCCAGAAGTGCCATCGCAACTTTTGGTAGGTCCTCCTTGCCGAGGAGGACTTCGCAGCTTGGCGCGACAATGTGTACAACCGGCACATCATTGTCGGCCCAAGGTAGTTGCCGGGATCCCACCACGTATCTTGCTTTCAAACGCAGCTTACCGTTGCTCAACATATGGCGGCTTAACGGTTCGCCCGGCGGCGAAAGTCCTTTCCGGCAGAAAGGACCTACTACGCCAATGACGTGATCACACTTCCAGGATCAGCCGCGTTGGATCTTCAATCAGATCCTTCACAAGTTTCAGGAAGGAAACCGCTTCGCGACCGTCAACGACTCGATGGTCGTAAGTCAGTGCGACATACATCATTGGCCGGATCACAACTTCGCCATTGACCGCGATTGGACGATCGAAGATGCCGTGCATCCCAAGCACTCCACTTTGCGGTGGATTAACAATCGGAGTCGACAACAGCGAACCGTAAACACCACCGTTGGTGATTGTGAAGGTACCACCGTCGAGTTCTTCCAGGGTAATCTGGTTGTTCTTGGCCTTCACCGCGTACTGAACGATTGCAAGCTCGATATCGGAGAAGCTCATGTTCTCTGCATTGCGAAGAACCGGGACAACAAGCCCCTTGCCGCCGCCGATGGCAATCCCGATGTCGCAGTAATTGAAGTGCGTGAGCTGCTTGCCGTTCATCTGTGCGTTGAGGGCTGGGAACTGCTGAAGGCCAGCAACAACCGCTCGCACGAAGAACGACATGAAGCCCAGTTTAACGCCGTATTTCTTTTCGAACACATCCTTATAGGACTCTCGCAGCTTCTTGACGGCCGACATGTCCACTTCGTTGAACGTGGTGAGCAATGCGGCTGTCTGCTGAGCCTCCACCAGACGTTTGGCAATGGTCTGACGAATCGGGCTGAGAGGCACGTTGCGAGTTTCGCGGCTTCCGCCTACTCGTACAGGACCAGCCTGAACGGTACGAATTACATCCTCTTTCAACACACGACCACCAGGACCAGTGCCTGCAACCGAGCCCGCTGGAAGATTGTTCTTTGCCATCTCGGACGCAGCCGCTGGCATCACATGAGCACCAGATTTGGGAGCAGGAGCCGAGGAAGATGCCGGAGCGGCTGGAGCCGCCACGGGAGTTGCTGGCGTGGCCGCCGCTGGTGCGTCGGATGGCGAAAGATACCCGATCACCTCACCGATCGCGGCCGATTCACCGGCCTTCTTCAGAATGCGAGTCACAACACCACCCACAGGTGCTGGAACCCCAAATGTTGCTTTGTCCGTCTCTAGTCCGACCACGTCTTTGTCGGCTGCCACGAACTTTCCTTCGCCGACATACCACTCTCCAATGAAGACTTCGGAGATGGATTCACCAACGGCCGGAACCTTGATTTCAATTTCCTTAGTGCTCATTCGAGTTCAAATGCCTGTTTAAGAATTGTCTGTTGTTCAATTTTATGACTGGTCGCGGAACCCGTGGCCGGGCTGGCAGACTCAGGACGACATACACCTCGGAACGGATACCGATCCAGCAGGCGTTCCCCATACTTCATTCGCAGGAAGCCCCACGCCCCCATGTTGCGTGCTTCTTCCTGCACCCAGAATAGTGACAACTTTTCCGAATATTGCGACAACGCCTCTCCCAAAGCCTTCGCAGGGAATGGGTACAGCTGTTCAATTCGAATGATCGCCACATCAGTGATCTTGTTGTCTTCCCTGTACTTGGCGAGATCGTAATAAACTTTTCCAGAACAGAGCAGAACTCGACGAACGGCTTCTGCAGGGATTGTCGTATCCGGAATCACTTCCTGGAACTGTCCACTGACAAGTTCCGAAAGCGGAGAGGTCGCATCCTTGGACCGAAGGAGACTCTTTGGAGTCATCACGACCAAGGGCTTTTTCCAGCGCCTAAGCGTTTGCCGCCGCAACAGATGGAAATAATTTGCTGGAGTCGTCGGATTGGCCACCTGAATATTGTCTTCGGCCCCCATGGCAAGGAACCGTTCAAGTCGTGCACTGGAATGCTCCGGCCCCTGCCCTTCCATTCCGTGAGGAAGCAACAGCACCATGCCGCTGAGTCGCTTCCACTTGTCTTCACCACTGGCAATGAACTGATCGATGATCACCTGAGCGACGTTAACAAAGTCACCGAACTGAGCTTCCCAGATCACAAGTCCGTCTGGACAGTCGAGGCTATAGCCGTACTCAAAACCAAGTACGCCAACTTCCGACAGCGGACTATTGTAGATCTCAACATGTTCCGGACGAGCAGCCACTTGCTGCAGACCAATCCAAACTCGCCCATCGTTGAAGTCGTAGAGTCCGGCATGGCGATGACTGAATGTTCCTCGGCGAACATCCTGCCCGCTGAACCGCATATGAGTCCCCTCCTGTACGAGGGTTCCGAAGGCAGTCATTTCTGCCCCACCCCAGTCAAAGAGCATCTCACCAGCCGCCATCTTCCGGCGGGATTCCAAAACCGCTTCAATTTTTGGATGCGGCTTGAACCCTTCCGGAGGTGACGTCAGCGTGTTCATTACCTTGCGAATCGTATCCGCGGGAACTCCGGTTACAGGAGAATCGGCTTTAGAGGAAGATCCGCCGAAATAACCATTCCACATCCCTCCGCCGCTGTCCTCCAGATACTTGAAGCCCTCTTTGCGAGCTTCGAGCAACTCTGCTTCCAGCACCTGCCCTCGACGCGCGACAATTTCCATCCCTTCTTCCTTTGTCACCTCGCGCAAACCGACGAGAGATTCGAGGAAGCTGTTGAAAACTGTCTGGCGACTTCGAATGACCTGATACATCGTCGGCTGAGTGAAGGCAGGCTCGTCTGCTTCGTTGTGACCACGGCGGCGGAAGCAGTACATGTCGATAATCACGTCGCGATGAAACTTCGCACGGAAGTCCATTGCCAACTGAACAACCTGAGCAACGGCTTCCGGATCTTCACCGTTAACATGGAAGATCGGAATCTGCAACATCCGAGCAACGTCGGTCGCATAAGTACACGACCGTGCTTCCGATGGAGAGGTCGTGAAGCCAATTTGATTATTAACGACGATGTGCACTGTCCCGCCGGTTTGATACCCAGGCAGCTCACTCAGATTCAAAGTCTCCTGAATGACGCCTTCACCAGCAAACGCAGCATCTCCATGCACCAGGATGACACAACTCCTGCGACGATCAAAATCCTCGTTTCGATCCTGTTTTGCTCGAAGTCGGCCCTGAGCAACCGGATTGACAAATTCCAGATGGCTTGGATTAAAGCACAATGTCAAATGGACATTCTGTCCTGACGACGTCATGCGATCGGAGCTGTAGCCAAGGTGGTACTTCACATCACCACGGCCCATCTTCAACTGAGGATCCACGTCATCAAATTCGCGGAAGATCTTCGATGGGCTCTTGCCCATAATATTTGCCAGCACATTCAGGCGACCGCGATGAGCCATTGCCAACACGATCAGATCTGTCCCCTGGCTTCCGGCTCGCTCAATCGCCATGTCGAGCAACGGAATGAGACTTTCGGCACCTTCGAGCGAAAAGCTTTTGGCACCAACGTACTTCTTTTGAACGAACTCCTCAAAAACAACAGCGTCACTCAGCCGCTCAAGAATTCGCACTTGTTCTGACCGTGACAATTTAAGTCGGTTGGCTGTTCGTTCCATACGGTCCTGAAGCCACTGTCGCACCTGCATGCTGTCGATGTGCATAAACTGCACGCCGATCGATCGACAATAAGTCGATTGCATCCACGTAACAAGCTGACGCAGCGTTTGCGTATCAGGCCCACCTGCCCACTGAGTCGAAAACTTTCGATTCATGTGCTCTTCAGTGAAACCATAAAATGCCGGATCAAGTTCTGCCGGCTTCGGACGCTCAGCATTCAGCGGATCAATCCTGGCAATGATATGGCCGCGAACGCGATAGCTGCGAATCAATTGATCAAGGCGTTCCTGCAGAATGACCGCATCTGAAGTCGAAGGATCAACTCGAACTTCAGTCGACTTATGAAAAATGCTCTCTGCCTGAAACGGTGCCTGCAAACTTTCTGGTGTCAGACCGGAGTCAACGACCTGCAATTCATCGAAATAATCTCTCCAGTCAGGAGAAACAGAGTTGCGATCGCGTAGGTAGCTCTCCAACTGAGCTTCTGCGAACTCAACGTTCTGAGTTCCCATATCAACGCGCGGCTTCGCGTTGACGATTTGACCAGCACCATGCCCGGCAGCGCCGTTCCCGAGTCCTTCATTCGGCGAATCCAGAAACGCCGGGGCGCCTGACGGAAGTGAAGTTGTGTTAGACATTGTTCGAATAACTTTGCGTTCAGCGGTGCGGTATTGAGTGGGGAATACGACCGGCGTGGAAGGAACTGAGGGGAGTATTCTGGTTCAACAATTTAGTCTTAGACGCCCACAGGGTTGCCGCATCATAGACGGACTGCCATGATTGGGAAGCTTTTGACGGTGTGCAGGTCAGGAATTTCGGAGTGGGAAAATTCTGAGACCGGACCGGGAACAAGAGGATAGTTGACTCATATGGAAACAACTGCACACATTGGGGTGCTCACAGTATCAGACCGCGCCAGTCGAGGTGAATACGAAGATCTCGGGGGGCCAGCGATTCGGGATTATCTGTCCGAGGTGTTCGCTTCCCCATGGTCCCTGATCTACCAAGTCGTCCCTGACGATCGACCATTGATTGCCTTGGAAATGCGACGAATGTCGGATGAACTCAACTGCTGCCTGATCATTACGACAGGTGGAACCGGCCCGGCCGTCAGGGATGTCACGCCGGAGGCCACAACAGACGTGTGTGAGAAAATGATGCCCGGCTTTGGGGAGTTAATGAGGAAGGTATCACTGGACAAAGTACCGACTGCCATCCTGAGCCGACAAACAGCAGGAATTCGAGCAAAATGCCTGATCGTAAACCTGCCCGGACAACCCAAAGCAATCAAAGAGTGCTTAGATGCTGTAATGCCTGCAATTCCCTATTGCATCGATCTGATTGGCGGGCCGAGACTGGAAACTCATGAACATCGACTGAAAGCATTCAGACCCAAAGCGAAGTAGACCCCCAATCCAGCATAGTTCTCCAACCCGTGGATACCAACAAAAAAGGCCCCTGAGAATACTCTCTGGGGCCTTAACTTGAAATACAAATGTCATCAGTTTGAAGGGCTCGCCGCACTGCTATTTTGTCCCGCGAGATAGCCAGCTCCAGCGCCAATCGCACCACCAAGAAGTGCACCGAGGCCGCCACCGCCTCCTCCGCCAGCACCACCACCGGCCCCGCCTCCGGCACCACCACCTGCTCCCGGAGTTCCCGGAGGAGCCCCCGGAGGCGTTGTCCCCGGAGTTACGCTGCCGCCGGTCAGAGGCCCCGAGTTCGTGCTATTGAAGTTGCCTGCGTTTGCCGGGGCAACATTCATTTCAAGCGAGGCCATCACAGCAACAGTTCGGTATTGTGAAGAACCAGCCTGAGCGACCTCCTGCTCCGCCCCAATAATCTCGATACCCAGCGCAAAAGTGCCGTCCTTGCCGACCCCGACAACGCTATGAGCCCCTGACGATAGGCCAGCGACAAGAAACTCACCGCTGTTCTCAACTTCAGCCTTTCCAACGATCTTGCCTTCCTGAACAAAGTAGATCGTCAGGTCAAGCACTTCACGAATCCGTCCCGTACGCTCGTCAAGCAGGTTAATCACACCCCGTAGTCGACCATCCTTCTGCAACTGAACCCGGTGGCCAGCTACCGAAGTAGAGACATCGCCTTCGCCAAGTGGGAATTTCTGATCCTCATCATTCGCAGCTTTACCGAAGCGAAGATCAGCCTTAGGAAGCTTCGCACTGATCAACTGCCTGACAACTGCAAGGTCGGAGCCCGAGACTACAGCAGAGTCAACATCGATCTCATTCGTCGCGGGATGCTTTTCATCAGACTCAACGAGGTTAATGCCGTAAAGCATAAAGCTGCTATCGCCATACGCCAATAAAGCGGCGACGCCTGGCTTCAAACCACGGATCTGAAAGTTTCCCTTCTCATCCGTGGTTGCTTTGCCCGTTTCAGCCCCATCCTGAATCACTTTCACTGTAATTCCCGAGGCCACAGTGGACTCTGCACCGGAGGCAATTGTGGACAATTTCCCCGAAAAAGCCCCTGAAGCATCGAGAACAACGTCATGACTTCGTGAGTGAATTACCTGATCTGGAGCCAAAGGCTGGTTAATCGACCTGGCAACATCCTCAACAACAGTTTCCGCATTAGTTGGATTCTTCACGTTCGGCAGAACGTCCTCAGCCCCGACCGGAGTTTCTTGCTGTGATGATGCAGAAAGCGAGACATACATCGAACCAGCAGTCACAGACGCGGCTAATCCAACCAGTGCAATGCCGGAGAAAAACTGATTAGACTTCATCTGACGATTTCCCTTTCTCGGGGACTATCATGCGACAGTAAACATAAGGATCTGCGGGAGGAAACCCTCGGGCTTCGACCCTGTACTCGATCCTTCACCCAGAATTATGCCGGGGCCGCCCAAGTCAACGCAACTCAGAATCCGGATAATTCGTCGGATCTGAATAAAGCCACTCAATTCCCCAAACTGACCAAATCGACACCCAAAATCCAACGAAAGCCCGGAAATTGTGACCACCACTCGAGTTACCACATGGAACGTCAATGGATTGCGTGCGGCTATTCGAAAAGGATTCCAAAGACACTTGGACGAGATCAATCCTGACGTGTTACTGCTGCAGGAGGTCAGAGCTCGACCAGAGCAGTTGCCCAAGGAGTTTCAGAGTCCCGACGGATGGCATGTCATCTGGAATCCTGCCGAGAAACCGGGCTACTCCGGAACAGCCATTTGGTCTCGCCAACCGATTCAAACGCATCAGCTGGGACTATCGCCATCCACCCCTGACTCTGAGGGACGGCTAATCGAAGCCGAAATCAACGGACTCCGCATCGCATCTGTTTATCTCCCGTCCGGCTCGTCCAGCCCGGAACGGCAAGCAGTCAAGAATGAATGGTTAAACCAATTCATAACCTGGTCATCAAAAAGAACTGAACAAAAGCCCACTTTTTTTGGCGGCGACATCAATATTGCACACACCGAGAAAGACATTTTCTACGCAAAAGCTAATGAGCAAACATCTGGTTTCCTGCCGCATGAAAGAGACTGGTTCGGCGGTTTGCTGAAATCCGGCTGGCACGATCTCGTTCGAGAACACCATGGCGACGTTCAGGGCCCGTACTCCTGGTGGTCAAATCGAGGCAAAGCCCGTGAACTGGACCGAGGCTGGCGAATTGACTATCTGCTTTGCAACAAGTCTGCCAGAAGTTTTTTTGAGTCCGCCATGATTCATCGAGAGGCTGGTCTTGAAGTGAGTGACCATGCACCCGTTTCGATCGATATTCGAATTCCCTGAGAAACCCGACACTTGATTTCTTATCGAGCTCGATCAAAGGGAGTAATACTTAACCTAACTCGAAGGCAGCAGGATGTCTCCAAATTATTCCGGACACCCCCAAACAAACACCTCCTTTGCAAACGGTGACGGCCTTAATTTGCTGGTCACAGGATCGTACGAAAGCCCTGAACCTCCTAAAATTCATTTCCAGGCGATGGGCTAGACGGCCCGTCCGGCACTTCCCTTTTTGATTCCCAGAAGCCACGTTTAGACTCATGTTTCAACCCGTTTCAGACAGCAATTTTGTTACTGGCGAACATTCAGTTTTGAAGTTTTGGGAGATCCAACAGATCTTTCGCCAACTTCGGCAGAAGAATGCCGG
The DNA here is from genome assembly GCA_026400835.1 of Planctomycetales bacterium. Taxonomy (GTDB): domain Bacteria; phylum Planctomycetota; class Planctomycetia; order Planctomycetales; family Planctomycetaceae; genus SXXK01. Next base: position 12,151 of record JAPLOA010000076.1, read on the forward strand.
CCGCAAGCGATGGAGTTTTCTTGACGGGCCGATCACAGCGAACAACCCGATGGGAGTTCATCACGCCTGGGGCCGCACGTACAAAGATACCTATCAACGTTTTTTTGCGATGACCGGACACGATCTGCGATATCAGAACGGGTTTGACTGTCAGGGTCTGTGGGTTGAAGTGGAAGTGGAAAAACAGCTTGGCTTGGGGACCAGGACCGCAGTTCACGAATTCGGCATCGATAACTTCGTCAATGAATGCAAGCGACGAGTTCTCCGGTTCGCGGCTCGCCAGACCGAACAGTCGCAACGACTTGGCTACTGGATGGACTGGGACAATCCGACCCAGCTCCGACAATTGGCTGCACATTTAGGCACTGACGCAGAATTCACAATTACAACTCCGAGCGGCAGGACGGAAACGGCGAAGGCTCATCAACTGGTTGAGAAGCTGGGCAACCAGGAATGGGGCGGAAGCTATTTCACATTCAGCACTGAGAACAACGAAACAATCTGGACCTTTCTGAAGAAGTGCTTCGTACGTGGTAAGATCTATCAGGGTCACGACGTCATGCCCTGGTCCGGCCGCGGCGGCAGTGCATATTCGCAGATGGAAATTGCTGAAGGTCGCAAGCTGACCACTCACAAGAGCGTGTTTGTGAGGTTTCCATTACAAGATCGTGAAAACGAATACCTACTCGTCTGGACCACAACCCCATGGACACTCACCAGCAATGTCGCCTGCGCGGTGAATCCGGATTTGGACTACATCAAGCTCCAGACTAAGCGCGACAACGCGATCTATTACTTCGCCGAGGACAACCTGAACTTTCAGCGACTGTCGACCGAATTCAAAGACGGGTTCGGTCGACCAGAATGGAAGTGGCCGGAAGGCGTCCCGAAGCTGAAAACGCTGGCTCAGATCTTCAAAGAACAAGGCGGCTTCGAAGAACTCAGCACGCTCAAGGGCGCCGGGATGGTCGGCTGGAAATATGACGGGCCATTTGATGAACTGCCGGCCCAGCAAATGGATGGTGGGTGCCCTGTTGATGAGAGCAACCTTGGCAAATGCGGAAAGTCATGGCACAAAGTCATCGACGGCGGCCGCGATTCGCGCGGCAACGCGCACGTTGTTGCGGGTGAAGGCACCGGCATTGTTCATATGGCTCCCGGCTGTGGTGACATTGACCATAAAATCGGCGTGTCTGTCGGCATGCCAGTCATTGCGCCGCTGAAAGATGATGGCACGTACTCCGCTGAGTTCGGTGAGTTCGCGGGGCTTGAAGCGATCTCCCCAAAGACGGCTGAGTTGGTCTTCGAGAAGCTCAAGGCCAAGGGAATGCTGGTTGCCGTTGAAACGTATCCGCATATCTATCCGCATTGCTGGCGAACGGGTGATGAACTGGTCTTTCGATTGGTTGACGAATGGTTCATCAATATGGACTGGCGTGAAGAGATCAAAGATGTGACGCGCCAGATCAAATGGTTGCCGGACAGCATCGATGGACAGGAACGCGAGATCGACTGGTTGACCAACATGGGCGACTGGATGATTTCCAAGAAGCGTTTCTGGGGACTTGCTCTGCCGATCTGGGTGAATGAGCTGGATCCGTCAGACTTCGAAGTGATCGGTTCGCTTGCGGAGCTCAAAGAACGCTGCGTCGAAGGCTGGGGAGATTTCGAAGGCAACACGCCGCATCGTCCGTGGATCGATGGAGTCATCATCGAAAGCCAAACGCCCGGCAAAGAAGGCCAGAGAATGCGCCGCGTTCCGGACGTGGGCAACCCATGGCTCGACGCAGGCATCGTGCCGTTCAGTACGATGGGCTACAACACGAACCGTGAAGAATGGCAGAAGTGGTATCCGGCCGATCTGGTCACCGAGTGCTTTCCGGGCCAGTTCCGCAACTGGTTCTATTCGATGTTGTCGCTGTCGACGATGATGCGCTATGACGAAGCCGACAACGCGGAAGACAAAAAGCCGTTCCGCACTCTGCTTGGTCACCGACTTGTTCAGAACGAACAAGGCAAGCCAATGCACAAATCCGACGGCACGGCGATTTGGTTTGAAGAAGCCGCCGAACAGCTCGGCGTCGACACCATGCGATGGATGTATCTGGCTCAGAACCCGGCTCAGGACCTGCGATTTGGAACTCGTCACGGCGACAAACCCGTGACACTTCAAACACCGGAAGGGCCAATCGACAAGACGCTGGAGGGGGTTGCAACCTGTACAGTGACGAGCGGTCCGGCTGATGAGACTCGCCGACAGATCCTGATCCCATTGTGGAATTGCTACAAGTTCTTCGTGGACTACGCGATCGCTGATGGTTTCGTGCCGAGCGATGAATTGCGCTGGCGAGCGGCAGGGCATCAGCCCTCCGAGCAATCTGCCAGCGCGAACTCGGAGGGCTCACGCCCTGCCGCTCGCCTTGAAAACTACCAGGAGATCGATCGTTGGATTCTGTCCAACCTGCAATCGCTGATCGACGTCGCTCATCGTGAAATGTCGAACTATAACGCCCCGGCGTTCTGTGCCGCCGCTGCTGGCTTTATTGACGATCTCAGCAACTGGTATATCCGCCGCAATCGTCGTCGTTTCTGGCGATCCAAAGACGCCAGCGATTCAGACAAGAATGCAGCGTACGAAACGCTCTATGAAGTGCTCGTCACATTGTGCCGATTGCTGGCCCCGAGCATTCCGTTTCTGACGGAGCGGATGTATCAGAACCTGGTGCTTGGCAGTCAGCCGCAGGACGATAGCCCACGGGTTTCAACCAACGCACAGACACCGGCGGCTAGCGCCGTGGCGCTCACAGAACTCCCCTCTTCCGTCCATCTTTGCGACTACCCAACCGCCGACACATCGCTGCTCGACGCGGATCTCAACCTGCGCATGGCATCAGCTCAGAAGGTGGTGAGACTCGGGCATAAGTTGCGGGAGGAATCGAACCTGCGAGTTCGTCAGCCGCTGGCGGAGTTGCGGTTTGCATCGTCCAATGCAGACACGGCCGCAGCGATTGAAAAGCTGGGCGACGTGATCGGTGAAGAGCTGAACATTCAAAAAGTGATTCGTCAGGACAACCTCGATTCGCTCGTCAAATACGCCTACAAGCCGAACCTGAAAACGCTCGGACCGAAGTACGGCAAGCTTCTGAATGCTCTGCGAACCAAACTGCCGGAACTCGGTGACGCCGTTCTGGCTCCGCTGCGTCGCGGCCAGAATCTGACGGTGGAACTGGAAGGCCAGTCGGTTGATCTGACTCCGGAAGATGTTCTGGTCGGTACAGAGCAAGCCGCCGAATGGGTGTGTTCCGACGACGCAGGCATTCAAGTTGCGATCAGCACAGTGCTCACCCCGGAACTAATCCGCGAGGGCATGTCACGCGACTTCGTGCGTCAGGTCCAGCAACTTCGCAAAGACGCTGATCTCAACATCACTGATCGCATCCACATTCATTATCACTCAGAAGACAAAACGGTCCAGGCGATGGTTGCTGAATGGGGCAGCTACATCAAGGGAGAAACACTGGCAGATCGTATTGAATTTGAGGCCTCGGCTGATGCCGTGATCAAGTCTGTGTCGGTGGGCGAGGCCAGTGCTAAAATCTGGATCGTAAGTCTCGTATAATGCAGGGAAATTCTTGTGATCATTATTGCCGAATTGATCGCCCTGGTGACAGCGTTGAGGAATGCCAATTTGCCTTTTGCTGTTTGCGGCGGGCTTGCGATGGCGATTCACGGACATCCGCGAGCAACGCAGGATATTGACATACTCATTCGGGAAGAGAATCTGAACGAAGTACTTGAAGTTGCAAAGGCTGTCGGCTTCTGGATTCCAAGCGGCAAGATGCCGTTTAAGGCGAAGACTCCACTTGCTATGGAGATCTACCGCGTCTCAAAGGCGGTCGGTGAAAAACTAATACCGTTGGACCTGATGCTTGTTTCACCCGCGCTGGAGGAAGTCTGGAACGGACGCATAAGCGGCCAGATTGGTGATGTGGATTGCACAGTTGTTTCCACCGACGGTCTCATTCGAATGAAAGAGATTGCCGCACGGACACAGGATCTTGCTGACATCGAAAAACTGCGAGCGGGGAACGCGACGTGAGTGAAATCAGGCAATTTCCACCCGGTTCGAAAGGCGTTGACATGTCTGGGGATGCCGTTCTGAAGCGGCTCATGATGGTCGGTGAACTCAATGAACTTTGTTGGTTTCTCGGCAGTTCACACCTCGCAAAGAAAGCCGCCGAGCAGGCCGGACGTGCATGGCGAACACCATGGCTCCTGGTGGCGTCAGAATATCGCGACGGGGAGCCAATAGGTGAATGAGTTTAGCGCAAAGAAACCCGAACTACTACAGATTCAGGCCCTTTTATGCCCAGTTGAGCCACAGACGGGCTGTCACTCAGGAGCCCTGGTCGAGGTTCAATAGTTATAGCTCGGGTTATTCACGTCGAAGTCGCGATCAGAAAGTCGCACTTCCGGTTTGATTGACGTGAATGCATAGTCTTCCAGCATCGGCGGCTTTGCGTCCTTCTTCTTCGGAAAGCCAAACTGCTGAACTCGAACCGCCAGCCCTGATTTCTCGTCGATCCAAAGACGAGTCATGTGAAATTTGAACTGCTTCCGAGGCTGCGGATGGCTGCTTTCAATCACGCGACACTTAGAGTCACCCACCTTCGCATCTTCAAAATACTTGACCTCCGTCTCCGCGTACTTCGTCTCTTCTTCCCACTGAAGCACAATCGACTCCAACATCTTCTTGAGCCCGGCCTTCGTGATTGGATAGCGATTCTCAGCCATCACACGAGAATCTTCGGGAGACAAAGTTAAGGTACCGATCAAAGCAGCGAGACCTGTTTCGTGGACCTGCAGCTTATTGTCATTCTTTCCGTCAACGAAGATGACCTCACGGCCTTCTGAAGGTTCCATAAAGTACATGTAGACGCTGAACGGTTCGTGGCGAACCTTCATCTTCATGGTCTGAGAAATCAATTCGTTTCCCACAACTTCCTTCTTCGAGAAAGTACACTCATACCCTCTCATCTCCTGTGCTTTAACAAGACAGCTTTTGGCATGCCGCAATGCAGGCATCAGAGGATGCTCGGCGCCTGACGCTCGTTCATCGGCACACAAACCCTGATTTACGGCCAACTTAGCACCAGCCATGCACACTATCCCGGAGAAGCCACGTCGGGAGATTTTCTCACTAACATGATTCTGCTTGACTGACATTCCGCATCTCCAAATCTTTTGCAGTGTGCAGCAACATCCATCGATCACGTGAGCCGTTCGAAAGGTCACCAGCGAATTTCGCCGGTTCCCGATATGCCGCAGTAATCCACGGGTTCCCACAATCATACGTAACCTATTCTTCTCTCCATCGCTGATTTAAACCATATCGCATCATAAAAAATCAAACGCTGAATCCCTGTAAATTCAGTTTCCGGCTCGGAGCCTGAATATCTTCACGAGATGGTTCTGCACATGAAAAAACCTCTCGACGCCGACTCCGCAAACAACCAGTACTCACTGAACTACCATCCTGAGGGCAAACGAAAATTGGAATTGTGGTAACTCCCGTCGGCCGATAGACTCCGGCGGAAATTGCCCGATGGAGCGGCAATCCTATTTAAAAAAGACGGGATGCGGGAATGGAATCCTCTCGCAGCGGACTACTTTCGACGCTGTTGATGACGTTACCACTAATCGTGGTCCCGGCCATGGCGTTGTTGCGCCCGCCAGGGCAGATGCCATCTGTCTCTACGATGCCGCTTGAAGCAACAGATGACTCTGCAGAGGAACTCCTTGATGAGTTCGATATTGTCGAGTCTGAATCTGAACCTAGAAAAACGCGTCCTGATCGCGCAACAGATGGTGCCAGCGAGGAATTCGACGAGCTATTTGATGAGTCTCCGTCCGCTAGTAATTCAAGATCGGCCGACGCGGACCGCCCATTGAAACGTGACTCCACAGAAGCCTTCGACAAAGACCTGTCAAATCCGTTCGACCTTGAGGAATCATCTGACGACTCACTCACAGGGCAGCAAACTCCGAAAACGACCGGAGGTGCCGAGAGGATCGTTGAAGAACTGAACGTTAACGGAGCATTGCGAACAATGTGGTTTGAAGCTGGCTCAAGAACTCCCGTGGGGTTCGCAGCTTTCTTTCGTGGTCAGACTGAGTTGACCCGAATCCGATTCGAAGCCGTAGGGCAGTCACGTGAAGAATGTGCAAGAAATGTTCTGAATCAGGTTAGGCAGTGGCAGGCTGAACAGGCTGTGGAATAACTATCTCGAGGTTTTCTGCAACGAGTTTCCCATGACCACTTAAAGTTTCTTCTGAGCTATCAGGTCCGACATCTCTACACAGACCGGCGAATCTCGCATGCTCACTTTTCTCATTGCCAGGCTCCTCGTTTCTCTCTTCGAAACTGCACGCCGAAAACCCTGAGGAATTTTCGATTCCTTTGCCGACTCCTCTCAGCCATGCCCCCATCATCGCGCGGAATATCGACACGAATCGGACAGCCCTGGTCAACAGTCTCTTCTGGTGGCACAGACCGAGAGCGAATTCAGTGGCTGATCTCGAAAGGATCGTCCCTCGAGGACACTCGCGGCGCGTTTCAGATTCTTGCGGATGGCGGACTCGTTCGCTCAACTCGCCTTGCTCGACTGGAAGCGGCCTTATTGATTGCTGAAGGTGCGACCCCAGCCAGGAAACTCTCGCAAGTCGCTCGACTGATTGACGTTCGTGAAGTGCAACAACTTATTCAGGTACTTAATGATGGCTATGACCGAACTCGTTCTGCATTCCGAATTGAGCAAACGGCGTCAGGCTACATTCTGATGACGCGAGCCTCACTGTCGGCGTGGCTGGACCGTCTCCACAATCGACAAGCAGAAATGAAGCTGTCAGCACCCATGATGGAAACGCTGACTATTGTCGCCTACCAACAGCCTGTGACGCGAGCCGACGTGGAAGCCATCCGAGGTGTACAGTCAGCCGAGATGATTCGCCAATTAATGGATCGAGGGCTATTGCGAATCGGCGGAGAAGATGATTCTCTCGGTCGACCATTTCTTTACGAGACGACTCGGCAGTTTCTGTCGATGTTTGGACTGCGGAAGCTGGAAGATCTCCCAAATTTCGAGACCCTTCGCAGACAAAAAACATTCCCCGCGATCGCTGAAACACCTAACGAGGAAGAAGACGAGGCAGCATGAAGCAACCAGACTATCTCCATTAAAACGCAACACCCATCCTTAACATCATTGCCGCATCCAGATCCTGCTGGAAACCGGTATTGGTATACTCGATGGACCTGTTGAAGACATAACCAGCTTCGACAAAGACGGATCGATTTTGTGGCTGCAGATGTTCCAGACCGAACACCAGCCGCAGGTCGCTCAGCGTGAGTTCATCCGCGACTCCACCGGTCCGCTTGACAGCCCAGGTGTTGCCACCAAAGACTCCGCTAACATACCCCCACGTCTCATGCTCAGATCCACTCTTTGCCAGGCGGTAGGAAATCCTGGGTGAGGGAAACTGAATGTCATACTTCCACAATGGCGAGGGCGTCCAAAGCAAACCCATCGCTGGCAAAACCGGATAGTCATGGCGTCCCGTGTAAACAACGCCCCCAGAAACTGAAAGTGTCTTTGGTACCCATTGCCAGGTCAGAAGTCCGAGACCAAATAGCCGAAACGCGTTATCACCGGTCTGAAAATCGCTTCGAACCGACGGGGTAACCAGAATCATCGATCCTAGTCGTTCTGACATCGGACGACGCCAAAACATCTTGACGCCTGTATCGTAGAGTGAATCAGGAACATCAAAGATCGCCGCAGCGTCAAGTAAATCAGCCCGAAAGTAAGGCGTAATGGATATCACATTGTCCATACTTCCCAGAGGGATCGCAAAACTGGCGCTGGTGTCGACAGTCCGCACGACAATGCCAGTGACAGGATCATCGCCGATCGAACCATAGTTCACCTGAACACCCTGAACAAAACCATTTCGATGGCGAACCAGGGGTATCTCACATTCGCCGCATTGTTCGCAATCCTGCTCCGCGCAGATTGTATCATGAGTGAACCCCACCGGTTCAAAAGTGCCGTCTTCTGCACCGTTCACGTCATAACCCGTGTTATTGAAGTCGTCTTGCCCTTCAATCAAGGAGCCATTCTCTAATGCGTTTTCCTGATTCTTTGTCTTTGTCATTTGGTGTGATACAAAGACGGGGATGAACGTTGAATCCCCGAAGTCGCTTGCAAATGACGTGATCCGCAAAGCATTCAGGAAAGGCTCTTCGCCTCTCGCTAGCCGAAAATTCGCGGCGAAAAGCAGAACGATCGGGATGCAAATCAGCGTACGACGAGACAGCATAGAAGTTCCCGACCATTGACCACGGACAGACTCAACGCACAAGCGCAGCATCAATCATTGTTCGGATCGCGCGGTGCCGTCTGCTTATCAGATGTAATGGTCGGCATTTTTCAAATGCTGACAGGGTGTCGTTTCTGCGAATGACATAACGTATTCGTCTTCAACCTGTACTTTGTCCGGCAGTTTGCTTCCTTGATGAGCACACTTCGGCAGATTCTTCTGAACATTGGCTGAAGTCTTCTTAAAGCACATAAGGACTGCTATCCTTTGCCACTGCTTGTCATACCGATGAAATGAAGAATCCCAGTGAGAAGATGCTCACTCTGCGGATGAAGCTTTCGAATACACCCTCTTCTCCAGACTCCACTTGTAATTCATCAAATCATGAAGCCATCTGAATTCAAAGCGGACGATCTGCAACTCTGGCTCTCCGCCGCTGTCGAAGCCGCGCAACGGGGTGGAAAAGTTCTTCAGGAATGGATTGGACGATTTTCTGTCCGGGAGAAGAGTCGGTCCAATCTCGTCACCGAAGCGGATGAAGCCTCACAGTCGGCAATCGTCGAAAGTCTCAAGCGGCATTTTCCAAACCATGGATTCCTCGGCGAAGAGAATCTCAACGATCGAACGCCGGGTACAGAAGCTTTCTGGATTATCGACCCACTCGATGGCACCACAAACTATGTGCACAACTTCCCTTACTATTGCGTATCGATCGCCTTATCTGTTGGTGGTCGAATTGTTGTCGGTGTTATCCATGACCCAACTCGCAACGAAACTTTCTCGGCGGTAATCGGACAAGGTGCGTTTCGCAACGGCCTGCGAATTCAGACGAGTGGAGAGACAGAAATGAAGTCTGCAATGGCAATTGCAAGCTTGCCCGTAGCAACGGATCCCGAAAACCCGGCCGTGAAGAGATTCCTGAAAGCACTCACACAACTGCAAGCTGTACAAAGGACGGGCTCAGCGGCGTTGAATCTGGCCTACGTCGCTTGCGGTCAAATTGACGCGTTCTGGTCCAGCAGTCTATACGCATGGGATGTGGCGGCAGGAGCCTTACTGGTTTCTGAAGCTGGAGGATCCATTACAACCCTTACAGGCGATGAATTTGATGTCTTCGTTCCAAGCCTGCTTGCTGCCAGTACTGCGACACTTCGCCAGGAACTCGTAGCCGCATTCCGTTGATTTCCTTCAACGCCTTCACCAGCCGCCAAATTCCGCCTAAACTAACAGGAGAGTCATTTTCGGAGTCCGCGTCGTCTGATGCAGAAAGGAAGCGGGTCGATGAGGCCATTAATCTGCCTGCTGTCACTGCAGCTTTGGATGATCTTGTTTGAATCTGAGCTTTACGCTCAGTCTGACAATGCCCCACTGCCACCATCCGAGACGAACGACGCGACTGTCGCAATTGCGGCTGATTCCAGTGTGGAGGCGGGGGCAATCCTTTTTCGGACTCCTCAGGGCCAACTGATCCCGGTCTCTGATCTGCTGGGAAACGGCATTGTTGACGAGATTCTGCAACGTGTCGAAGAACAGCGAAATGAGCCACGCTTCACAGTCTCTCAACTGGAAGTTGAGGGTAACATTGATCAGGACGAAGTGCGCCTGAAAATTGATCTACAGATCCAGGTGAACTCCGTTAAAGAATGGGTCATCGTTCCTCTGGCCCTTGGGGATGTTTATCTCGCCGGTCCACCGAAAGCCGTCTCTTCAGCCGTGAATGGGCAGTCAATGCTTACTACCGGTGAGCAGAATACTCAACAGTGGCATTTACGAGGTAAGGGGCTGCACACGATTTCGATGGAACTCGTTGGAAAAACAAGGGTCGTGTCACCGGGCGTCTCGCAGATCAGCCTCAATCTCCCGGCCGCCCCGATCTCACATGCGATGTTTCAATTTGGTGGACCAGTTGAACTGTTGAAGCTTCCAGCATCCACTGTCGACAAGACCACCCGTGATGAGCAAGGCGTGCGTAAAGTTGAATTCTGGGGTCCGGGACCTGGTTTTGGAATGACCTGGTCGCAGGTCGTTTCGCGAATCACGCAGAAGCCTGTTATTCAGGTTCAGAACCGGATGAAGCTGGACCTGACCACAATTCCTGTCACGCTGACAGGAACTCAGGTACTTCAGATTAGTGGAAGCCCAGTGAGTGAAATTCAGGTTACGTTTCCGGCGGGGTTTCAACTTGTCGAAGCCGATGCTCGGAACGCTGCCGGGGTCTCCGTCCTGAACAATTTCGAAAGTCCTTCCACGGACGGTCCTGTTGCGGCGCTGTATCGTCTGACCTCCGCACTGGAAGGTACGCTGACTCTCTCATTTGACCTCGAGCTTACGGGCCGTCAATTTCCACAGGACATCAGAGTCTCCATGCCGTCGGTTCGGGATGCCGGTCAGCAGCCGGGAGATTTGGATATTCTCGCTCCGACCGGACTTCTGGTTCAGCAAACAGAACTCCGGGGGGCTCAACGAATTCGTGTGACCTCGGAAGCCGATCTGAGTGTTGCCGCGACAGCCTTTCGCATGCGATCACCCGAATCTCTGATTGTCCTGCATGTCGAGGAGACCGAAGCTCAGTTTGCGGTTTCCCCGGAACTCAGTTTGAAACCTGACCCACAGAACGTGGTGATGACAGTCCGTTATCCTGTGAATGTGCTGAAAGGATCTCTGCTGGATCTCTCGATTATCTGGCCGGGTTACTCTGCCAACGAATGGCAAATCGTCCCAGGTACGTTTCGTCTGGAAACTGGAAAGAACAGTTTTCCGTTAACGAGGACAACTTCGGAAACGGACAAAGATATACTTCAGGTGACTTTCCCTGAAAGGCAATCCGGGCAATTTACCGTCGTCTTCAGCGCGTATGCGCCTCTGGCGGAAGTGCGGTCGGGAACAATACAATTACGTTGCCCGGAGGTTGCAACTCGACGCGCACAACCTTTTGTCATTCGAACCATCGAGTCTGATGAATACTCTATTCGCCCCATCAACATGGGAACAGGAGAACTCTTGCCGTCTGTACCTGTTGCGGGGGCGTTGACGGGGATTGGAGTTGATGACGGATTGAAGTCGGAAAGCTGGCTTCACGATGATCCAACAAATCCTATTCGTCTCGAACTACCGGCGCAGGCGCCGTCGGTTAACGCGGAAATCACCGTGGGATTACAACCTCGAGAGAACGGCATTGAAGTTCAACAGTTGATCCATTTCGAGATCGAACATCGTGACTTGACAAGCCTTCAACTACAGGTCCCGGATGGCATCCGTCGTCCCACAGTCAGAATCGCGGGGACAACCGAACCGCTTCGAGGGACCATTGAATCATCCAACTGGAGTTTCCGGCTTCCGGAAAGTCGGCGTGGTAGTCTCGACGTCGAGGTAACTTATTTGTGGTCAAGTCCGCTTGAGGCGGCACAGCCAATGAATCATGTGTATCAACTGCCGATGATTATTCCGGAGTCCACAACGGTCCTCAGTATTCTTGCAGGAACAAGTTCTTTCAGTGGAATCCGTGTTCCGGATGATTCCACATGGTCTCCGGTCTATTCAGAGACTTTTGAATCCGCGATGCAAACGACACTGCCTGTGACGGTGATTCCAATTCAATGGACAGACCGGATGGCTCTGACTGCGTCCATAAGCCCGGATCTGGTCTTCGTTGGAACGACAATCATTGGCGGCCAGGCAATTACTTCAACACTTGCAGTTTATGATTCAGTCCCGAATTCAATCGTCATTGAAACTCCTGAAGACTTAAAGCTGGAAACAATTCTGCTCGGTGATCGTACATTGCGAGCAAGTGGTGCGGATTCCGTTGTCATGCCCCCCCAGAGGATCGCGGATCGGCGAGTCACTCGTCGCACAATTGCCGTTGATAAGATCGACGGTATTGGCAGTGGCCCCGTACTCTTCGAGATTCGCGTTCGCGAAAAACTACCAGAAACGAAAGCACTGTGGTTATCTTCATTGTTCCATCGAGCATCTATCGTCGGTGAGTCTGCGGCAGCCCCGGTTGTTTGGTGCGTTGGATCTCAGGACGAGTTTCAGGCGGTTTCCGCATCCACCACATTCTTGTCTTTGACCCAGCGAGGAGCGACTATTCTTCCGGGAGGTGAGACGGTTCGCAGTCTGGCAGATCGACAGCTTCTTGCTGTAGTTTCGCCTTACTCAGAGGACCTCCAAAATGTGATTATCGAGCGAGCGGATGAATGGCTGGGGCAGCCCGGACGCCATGATTTGTTTTTTGGATCCTCAGAATCCGGTGCACTTAAGCTTTATCTGGTCCCACATGTCGCTTTGCTGCTGGTTAGTGCATTAACTTGTGTTGTTTTTTATCTGACGTCCTGGCTTTTCAGAGGACTTACAATCACGGCCCCGACCCTGCTGCTGATCTGTTTCGGCCTGGCTGCGTGGCTCTTTGTCCCGGAGCGAACACTAATCGTGGCTCCTTACGTCGCGATGGGCGTACTGTTTGGATTTGTTTCCGCCACGATACAGCGAATGACCAGCGAACGAAGAATGAGATTTTCCGGGTCTTCAAAAGTTAACGAGTATCCCACGGTATTTGGTTTCTCTGGTGTAATGACGTCACCATTGCCGGATTCCGGTGGTCCGATCTCCGCACAGAACTCGCGTGCTTCAGATGTGACAGTGGGTTCCGCGAGCTAATCCGTCCCTCAATTACCTAAGTTTCAAATTGAATTCGGGATTAACGAAGTAACTTTTTCACCTCGACTTCGAGGATACCACTTTCCCCTGGATGATACATTTTGCAAATGTTGTCGTGACTAATTCCCGGTCTGGGACTGACGGATCTTTATGAACGTTCTGGCCTTACTTCTGATGATGCTGATGCAGAATTCGACCGATGGATCGAATCCGAGCGATCGTGCGCAGAACGAGGCTCCTGGACTCTCGACTGAAACCATGCCTCTTGATGAGATCAGACAGCGTGCAAACGCCGGAGAATATGTTCCAGTACCGCGGAGTGAATTAGACAAGATCCGGACAAAGAGTCAGGCATCCGAACAACCTGAGTTCGCAAAGAATCGATCGAGAATCAGCAACGCGTTGTACGAAGCCACTCTGGAGGGCTCACGGATCACCTCGGGCGAGGTTGAACTCCGATTCTATGAAAATGAAGAACATTCAACAGCCAGCACCGACGACCAACTCACTTTGACTCCACAGTCTCGGTCCGCAATTCAAAGCGGAAACGGTTCCGACCAATCGACTGGAGGGCCGCTGTTGTTGGGGACAACAAACCTTCAGCAACTGAAACTAACGGATGATCAGGGGCTCGTGACACTTGGATCCGACGCCTCACGACGGATATTTGTGCTTCGATCCGGCGTGCCAACACTTCTTTCCGGCACATGGACGGCCGATGGGCTTGTGGCCGGCAACGTCGTCATGTTTCGGTTCTCACTGCCGAAAGCAACAACTTCGAAATTCCTGCTTCATACTCCTCCGGGAATTCAGGTCAGCAGCGTTGGCAGTCTAGTTCTTGGCCCGGAGATTTCTGAGTCGCGTTCGACGTGGACTCTGATCCCGGGGGATTCGTCACGTTTGACGATAAGTTGTCGACCCCAGTCTGACCTGAAGTCTCAGGAATCTCTGACTCTAAACGGTTTCACTGCCAGTCATATTGCTTCCGGAGAAGTACTGACCTCGCGTTGGACAATCGGCTTACCTACGTCGGTTGTTCATCCGATTACAATCGTGGCTCGAATTCCGGAAAGCATGCGAGTCAATGAGGTTTCTCTTGAGGATAAGCGGCCCGTCGATTGGTCGGTCTTAAAAGAGAATAATCAATTCCTTTTGAAGATGTCGATCCCGAAGATGACATCAGGTGCCGTGATAACGATCTCAGCAGAGTCCATTTTGCCTCAGTCCGAAACATGGAACCTTCCCATGCTTTCGCCATCTCATTGGGTTAGCACGGACAATCAGTATAAAGGACTGATTCTTCTGCCGATGAGCCAGATCAGCGTGCTACTTCCGTCGACGATCAAGCTTGATGAATGGACTTTGGTTGGAATTCAGGAACGAGATGTTGTTACCCGCCCTGATCAGTCAAGAGAGTATCAACTGACTCAATTTCTGCCCGAGGCATCCGCAGTCGTTCGCACGTCAACGAACCAACCACGAATCAGTGAAGCCCTTGCAACCATTGTCGAGCCGGCCGGGCGTCTCGCAACAGTCCGCTGCCTTACGAATGTCAGTTGTGAGGCGGCTCCTGTTGTGGAACTGAAGTGGCCTGTAACCCCGGGATGGCAAGTGATTGCAGTCCGCTATGCATCTAACTCCCGCTCTCTGTTTTTTGAAGCGACCGATGTGAGTTCTGCGTCAGATGTCAGTTTGCTGACAGTTCATCTTCCGGAAGCACTTGAACCGGGAGCATCGCGTCTGCTCGAGATTCAGTTGCAACAGACCGACAATGCGGACCAACTGTTACTCGCACTTCCGCTGCAGTCGATTCCGGAGTCTGAAAGAACAATTTCAGTCGTGATGTTTCCACCCGCATTTACTCTGAACACAGACCTCCAGCGACGATGGAGTATGGGACGTCGCTCCATGAGTCGCGACGAAGTGCTGCAACAGATGTCCTGGTTCCCGGCCAGTCGTTTTATTTCCGGTATGGAAGCTTTCGAAACGGGAAATGCAATATCGTTGACGCCACAAATCTATTCTCCAGCCAACAATCTGATTGGCACTGAACAACAATTTGAGCACACAATCCGAATCACAGACGGGCTGATTGTGGAGAATTCACGAATTCAGATCCCCGCGGAAATGCAGGCGAACAACAACCTCACTGTGACTGTAACGTCCAGCGCGAGCCCTGACCTGAGATGGACCGTCGATGGTGAATCTGTCGCAGCCCGACGCGTAGACGATCCCGACCTGACATCTGAATGGAAGCGATGGACAATACCATTAAAGAACCCCGGAACGGGATCGTCTGTTGTTGTTCGGTGCGAATCGCGCAGGACTGTCAGTCCTGAATTCACAGCAACCATCCCTGTACCGGACTCAACACTGCCACTCGAAGGGACGCTTCAATTATTCGCCAGCGATGAAGGACTACTCTCAGTCAGTGGCCTGGCCAGAGACAATCGGGATTCAGAACCACAATCAACGGTCTGGAAGTTACCCCCCGGTCTTTCGGCTGTTCGTGTCAAAGTCGATGTGAATCCGGGGCTGGAGTCAGGTCAGGCAATCGACCTGCATATTCTGCACCTGATCAGTGAGGAAAGTGGATCCCTGCACCGTGAACTTCTGGCCGTCGCAAACGTCGCTCGCAGCGCGGGACAGAATTCATTGCCACTGGCATTGCCGGAACATCTGCGTCCACTGGTTCTTGTCGACGGACATCGTGTTCAGCTTCAGCAAACGCCCGCGGGCTTTTCTATTCCACTACCTCTGACCTCTGCAGACTGCCAGGTCATCGTGCGCTGGACTGAATCAGCCAGTCGTTCACGGCGCGTCACAGGAGAACGTGAACTTCCCCGACTTTTTATGAATGAACTGGCAGTTCCGCAATGCACTCATCACTTCCTCGTCGATCCGGAACTCGAACTGCAGTCCCCCGCCAATCCATTTGCTGCGACTGAACCTGCCGTCATCTCCGGGATTCTTGACCGACTCCTGATCAGCGCGACTGACGGAAGCCGAATGATGCAGTCTCAGGATTCACGCTCCGTTCCTGCGGAAATCCGGCAGTTCATCATTCAATGGCAACTTGCAGCAGTTCAGGGCTGGCAGCCACAGACCCTGATCGACACTATCGAGTCAAAAACAGCGGTGACAATTCAGGTGACTCAGTTGCGCCGTCGACTTGCGATCGCCGTAGGGACCTTTCTTTTACTGACATTCGGCTGCATAGCCTTCCGCAATCTTGCAGCACGCTACCGTGTCCCAACAGCCTTCGTGGCTCTTGGGTTTCTCGCTGTCAGCGTGCTCGTAAAAACTCCTGTGGTCAATGCAACACTTGAAGGAGCGTTCTGGGGACTCTGCGTTGGTTTGACATTCGTGATGCTAAGTCGCTGGAGTTGGATCCGAACGCCTTTGAAGGGCCTTTGGATTCAGTCTTGCGTCGTGATTGTGGTCATCGGTTATTCCCGGACTGCCACTGCATGGCAAAGTCCAGCGTCCGGAACTCCCCTACTGCGAACCGCCGGCAATTCGGGAGAGGTGATCCCTCCAAAACAAAGTCGAGGCATTGACGTCCTGATGCCAGACGTTGAATTTTCAGACGCAGATATCGTTTACGTTCGCCGTGATATCTTTGATCGTTTTCAGCAAAACACGATTGACCAAAAGAGTCTGATGCCAGCCGCTGTTGTCACAAAGCTGCATGCGAAAATCGTGGCAGAGGCCGCGAATTCTCTGGAAGTTCGCCTTACAGTGGGAGTTTCTGCCATCAGCGGCGAGGAAGATTCGGCGTTGCGTATTCCGCTACAGGGTTCTCATCTTGTTGAATGCCGGATCGACGGAATCCCGGTCCTCCCGGAGCCTTTTGGCTCAGATTCTATCGTTGTCCAAATCCCTGCTTCCAGTCTTCTCCCGTCTCGTTCTGTGGAAGACTCTACGTTCCTCTCTGCAGGAGATCGTTCAGCAATTTCAACCTCCGTGGATGCGGGCTCGCTTGATGCTTTCACCAGGCACACCATTGAGTGTCGACTGCGGCCTGTGACCTCAAGACAAACATCGGGGGTCCAATTCCGGCTACCCAGCCTGCCCTGCCCCGAAACCACCGTCGAAGTTGTATGCCCCGCAGATCTATACTCCAGTGCAAGAGCACAGTCTCCGGAGGGAGCAGTCCAGTGGAAACCAGCGGCAGGTGTAACAGAACTCAATAGTCTCGGAATGTCTGATGGGGTCGATTTCCGGCTGCTCCAAAATGAAATTGAACGAGGGAGTCCGCGCTCAGCAACAGTTCAGATTCTAAGCATCTGTGAAACGAACGCCGGTCAACAGATCATGAACTGCATCTGCCGATTTACACGGTGGAACAAGTTAGCGCCCGAAGTTCGTTACCGAGTTCCTGCTGGATTTCGGCTGAACACAGTCTCAGCGACAACCGGTGCCGATGTAATCACAGACCTGTTATGGTCAGTAGCAGACCAAAATGCGGTGATTCAGCTTCCTCCCGGTACCGGCGACAGCTTTGTTCTGGTTTTTCAATTGGTTCGTCTGACTGCCGGAGACGTTCAGAAGCAGTCAGTACCAGTTTCTGAGCTTCAACAATTCTCGGATTGCGTTGTCGCCCCGGATTTGTTGCTTGCCGTAAGAACCAACTCTGTCTTTTCAGTGCTTCCTCCCCAAGGCGAACAAGTTTCAACTGCCGCTTTCCCGGAGCTGCAGTCCGATTGGGGGCAATGGCTTCGGCGATCGGATGTTGTCTTTCGAGTCCCCGCTGGAAATGAAACGGTGGAGATCAACCTGGTTCCACGGACCAGCGTGAATGAAGTTCGCATCTCTCAGAACGCAGATATTCGCGAAGGAGAAATCGAATGGAAGTGCCAGATTGACGTCGAAACATCTGTGCTTCCGGTTTTTCGTCATCGTCTTACACTCACTTCGACTGTTGTGGTGAACGATGTGCAGGTTGTCGCAGGAGAAGCCAACCGTCTGGACTCGTGGCATCGACGAGGCGACCAGCTTGTAATCCAGCTAAAAGAAGGAACTACTGGCGCGCACAGCATCACACTCACAGGTCGGCAGAAAATTCGGCCGGACGATACGACCGTGTCGCTGCATAGTCCGCATCTCCAGAATGCACAGATCCTGGAATCTTCCATGACAGTGCAGGATCGGGAGGCACTGGGTCTCTCTATTCAAAAGCTTGGGGGAGCCGTTCCGGATAATCGCGTAGGTCCTGGCGATACAATTCCACCGGGAACACCTATCCGGATGCAGTTGGTGAATGAAACTGAGCCCATCGTTCTTGTACGAGCACGTCCCGTAGAGCCAACGGGATCACTAGCCGCGATCAGATCAGCCGATCAGGTAACATTTGTTCTGCATATCAGTCAGTGGTCAGGAAGCCATGGGCCATTACAGGTTCGATTTAAAACAGCACCGACTTTTATTCGCGAACCCTTCGTATTGATCGAACAGAGGGCACTCACGTTGTCTCATGACGAAGACAGCTTTGTGGCAGATCAGAGTGTCGTTCGAGAAATGTTCGACCAGCCGGAGTTCACCGTCATCTGGACTTTGCCTGCTGGAACAGTGGACGATCGCCAGCGTTCTGTCAGCTATGAGTTCCCCGATCTTCTTCACAAAATGCGATGGGACAATCTGCTTCTGGTTCCAATAGATGCCTCTGTCGGATCTGCAGAACACACCGCAGCGTTGAAGAATGTGTTGTCGGCTATCCCAACATGGCTTTCCAACGCCGCATTATCCGTAGGCAAAGAGGCAGAGATCAAAAAGTCAGGCCTCCTGAATCTGCCTGACGGGCCAGATCTGACCGAATCCAGACTTCTCATTCCTGCCCCCGCTGTTCAGGATTCCGGCACTGCCGAGACGGTTCGTGAGATCGTCGCCAATACAGATACCGTCGTCTGGTATTGTTCAGGACAGTCGGCGGTGGGGGAAACTCTCGTCCTCCTTTATGCGGCCGATATACCATCAAAGTGTCTCGTGAAGATTCCGGCAGAGACGGTCGTCACGGAAATTGAGACTGACGAATCGACGCGATGGGATGATGGTTCCCATAAATCTCTCGTGGTGGATTTACTGAAACCAGTGACAACATTGAAGCTGCGTTGGCTGGGACGCAGAACTGACCTCGAAGGCACCTCACCTGAACTGGAACTTTATCCCCCGTACCCAGTGAACTGTGTGACTCGAGGCTTTCTGACCGTCTTTGCAGAGAACGGAACACCTCGATTTGTCCGTCCCGGCTTGCCTGCTACTTCCCTGACGGCACTGCCTTCAGCACAGCAGGCCGATATTGACGCCAGTCTCCTGCACGCCGAATCAGCGGTCCCGGAGTCAGGGCGATCTCTGGAGATGCTCCCCTCTCGTGATTCATTGGCCCGGCTACAATTGTCGTTTCGCAAAGAGTTTCTTCAAAGATTTGAAAAGACCGGTCGAAGACTCCATGCATCGGCCACCTGCAAACTTTCCACCGAGGATCAGGAATTCTCTTTGTTAATCAGCGATCGGGGAGAGATGCCAGCCGTCTTCTCACTTGTTGTTGGACTCTTTGTGCTCTCAGTAGCAGCCTTTGCTCGAAATCGCGAAGCAAGTACAGAAACAACTCTTATTCCACTCGATGCGCAGGTCATTAAGGTCCCCGTCACTTTCGACGATTCCTCAAGCCGTGCATCCCGGGGTGATCCCTCCGGAATTGAACACAGTTCAGCATCGAAGTCGCGATCAGGCGTGCGACCACCAGACAGGCCCTCGAATTCGAGCAACTGAGTCCACGCAAGTGTGAACAACTGCGAAAAAACTGCTCCTACTCAGAGCAAAATTGACGACGACCTATTCAACGAATCCCAGAAGGTCGTCTGACCAGACTTTCCACTCATGCCTTCCCAGCATCTGAATGAACTCACCACGCGGGAACGTGCTTCAGAATCCGCCGCCCCACACATGGCTTCTCACATGCCCCGGGGACAACTCGATCCAATCGGCAGATCGAAAAACACGCAGGGGCGACGAGGCTGGTAATTCTGTTTGCCCATCCTCATCAGAGATCGCACAGAACTTCCGAATCTGAAACAATCCTCATTAATCCCGGCTGTTGTCTCTGCCGGAGAACGGGACGCCCGGAAACAAATCAGACGGAACTGCATCTTCCATGGACGCTGTTATCTCCCGCATTCGCTTAGTAGCGATTTATGTCGGGCTGCTGCTGCCGGTAATCGCGTTCGGCGCTTTCAATGCGTTGGAATCGATTAACAACTCTCCCATCGACTGGGTTGGCTTCAGCATCCAATGGATATCGGCTCAGTGATGACAGCAAGTATCGCATTGGGAATCGCAGTGGACGACACGCTGCACTTCCTTGCCTTCTTTCGACGCACAGTCAATCAACCAGGAACCTCGCGATTTTCAGCGGTCTTATCTGCCTATCAGCACTGTGGCGTTGCAATGATCCAGACGTCCGTTTCCTGCGGCATTGGTTTAATGGTGTACGCCTTCAGTGACTTTGTCCCAACCAGTCGATTTGCGATTCTTATGGCTATTCTACTTTTGCTTGCCCTGCTGGGAGACCTGTTACTGTTGCCAGCCCTGCTGCTTTCTCCCGCGGGCCGTTTCTTCGCCCCCCGCTCATCACGCCACTCTATCGAAGTAATGCCAGTTCAACATTGAGGCCCGGACCAAACCCGAGCATAACACAAGGACGCCGCGCGGCGCGCATCTGTAGTTCATTCAGGATGAACAGAACTGTTGGCGACGACATGTTTCCACATCGCTGAAGAATGGAAATCGAGGGACTCATCTGTTCCTCGGTTAGTCCAGCAGCCTCCGCTGTGGCCGCCAGAATTCTGGGGCCGCCGGGATGAATCGCCCAGCTTGAAACATCTGCTATTGCCAGACCGTTGCGCCCAAGGAATTGCTGAAGCACACCAGGAAGATGTCGAGTAATGATGCCTGGAACTTCCGGCGAAAGCGACATCTCGAATCCATTGTCTGCAATCCTCCAGGTCATCATATCTTCGGAGTCAGGGATGACGCAACAACCATTGTCGACCAGCATCCCGTGCTTTGGTGACGTTGTTGAATCAATAGACAGACCAGAGCGACCAACAACTGCAGCGGCACCGTCAGCGAAAAGCGAATTGGCGACAATCTTCTGAGGATCCCAGCCATATTGATGGTGCAGGGAACACAGTTCAACAGCACACACCAGAATAACGGCCTGAGGATCTGAATCGGCAAATGCTCTGGCGACTCGGAAGCCATTGAGTGCTCCATGGCATCCCATAAAACCAACATGAGTTCTTGCGACAGTTGCTGTAAGCCCCAGCTCTCGAATCAACTGCAAATCAGCCCCCGGCGCAGTAAATCCACTGCAGGAAACCGTGATCAGGTGAGTAATCTCATGAGCACCGATCCCTGATTCGCTCAGAGCCTTTCCAGCTGCAGAGACCACGAGTCTCCCTGCTTCTTTTTCATAACGCTGCATACGTTCAGAAGTCGTCGGACCACGATCCTCAGCGGACTTCGCAAACTGGTAGAATCGCTCGGCCGTTGCCTCCCCGTCGGAAGACGATTCCAGAAGGACACTGTATCGCTGCTGCACGCCGGCACGCCGATACAACGCCTGCACCAGTGCAGGAACTTTGCTCGACTCCGCAGCATCGGCTGCTATGCACGTTGTTGCGAATGTAGCAGCACCCTGCTGTGAGATGCAGTGTTCAGGCAACGCTGTTCCGAGACCCAGAATGACAAACGACATCAGACACTTTCCAGTGCCCGAGGCACTCGATTAATTCGGCCAACAAGATGCTGTGTCAGAGACGGAAAGACCCGACAAGCGGTCAGTACTGGTGTCAGCAACCACGGTTTTCGAAGTGCGGCTGAAAGAAGTCGGCATACTTTCTGTTCGCCACTAACGATGGTTTTGAATGCCGCTTCCCAACCCAGCTCAAGACTTTGAGACCAAGTTTCATTGATTGCGGTTTTCACCAGAGGCATCACTGTCCGCGCAGCGGAAACAGCCCATGCCATCCCTTCACCAGTGAATGGTTCGATATATCCTGTAGAATCGCCCAGGAGAAAAATCCGGTGCCCGGATACTCTTGATGCCGTACGCGTCAGGGGGATCGTGCCCTTAACAGCCGCCTCTCCAAGATGAGTCGGTATGGGCAATCCTGCCGCCTCGAAAATGCTGATCAATGATGAGCACGCGGATCTGGACTGCTGCAAGTGACTCGGATTGATCGCCGCCGCGATATTCAATTGTCGATCTTCAATCTCCACAACTCCAGCATAGCCTTGCGGAGAAATGGCCATCAGAACAGCTCCCTGCGGAATCCAGCTGTCGCCGTCACTACGAGGAATCACCGCTCCCAGACCGATCCGAGATCCACGTTTTGGCGGAGAAGAGAATTCGGGGAAAAGGTGCAAACTCGGATGCCCCAGTCCGTCACAAACCAGAACGACGCTAGCACAGACTTTCGTCTCTCTGTTCTCACTTGCTGAAGCTTCGATATCAGTCGCAGCCGGATTTGGGGAACGATGCTTCAAGGAAATCGTCCGAAAATCATCTGTGAGAAATATGCCAGAAGCGTCAGATGGCACCACCGTGGCCGTTGCCTGCTCGACAACATCGCAACCAGCCTTTCTGGCCTCATTCAGGAGACACTGATCAAGTGATTTTCTCGACACGGCGATATTCTGAGGCATCGCTATATCAAGTTTTCTTCCAGCGTAACGAATAGCGAGCGACGAAGTTGTCGTTGGCATAAGTTCCTGAAGACAGCCCGCAAGACCAGCGTCATTGAGAATCGCCAACGCTCTTCCATTGATACAGCAGCCGCAGACTTTATGACGCGGAAACAGCTGCCTCTCTGCTATCAGAGTCCTGAAACCACTCCGAGCACAAAAAAGCCCCGCTAATGAGCCCGCAATTCCGGCACCGATGACTACAACGTCATATCTCTCTGACGCCATTGATTCATTGCCGTGCATAGGTCGTCTCGGCACTGACTGGGGACTCAAGGCACTTGCTCTGCAGACTGGTCATAATGAATCGTTCTGGCCAGTGAGTCTCGAAGACCGCATTCCGAATGCCAGCTCGCTCTGCAAGCTTCTGCGTTTCAGCGACGGTCAATGCACCTTCGACGGACATGGGGCCATCAACATGAACAACATGACAACGCGTCAGGAGACGACACCCCAGCCAGGCAAGGCAGTAACCCAAACGGGTACGCTGTAAATCATCGATCAATACGAGCGAGCGAGCTGCGGCCTGCATTTTCTGCATCAAAAGCACGGCATCTACTGCCGTCAGGTGATGCAGAAACAGGCTGCACATCACAACATCATATTGGGCCTGCGGAAGCGGCTCCTGCAACGCGTTACAAAGTGTGAACCGGACATTTCCACGATTCGCCGCCGAAGCCTGCCGCGTGGCAAATCCCATGGCGGTGGGACTGATGTCGCAGCCTTCAATATCTACCGCGATCCCCGCCCGCTCAGCTCTTCGAGAGAGTCGAATGGCGAGATCTCCGCCGCCGGAGGCAATGTCCAGAATGGAAACAGGCCGGTCAAAACTGACGCCCTTGAGATTCCTTCGTATCGCTCGCCAGACTGCCAGATCAGTCCGACTCCACCAGTTGATACGCCGTAGTCCAGTCAAGGCCCGCTCATGTGAGACGCCGTCGAGGGACGGATCGTCCATTAACTCAGACTGGAGATTTCGTGATCGCAGATCAAGCAACATAGAGAGGTTCTGCAGATCGCAGAAAATGAAAAAAACATGCTTTCGACATCACCGACTATGACAATTGTAGTAATTCGCTCTCGACAGCAACAGTCCGCTTAAGTTATTGCTACCCGTGGTGATTCCATGTGGAGTGACCGTTTTCAGTGGAGGATTTGTCAATGGTTCGGACTGGCAGCTTTCTTGTTTTGAGCTTGGTTCTTGGCGTCGTATCCGTATTCGTTCATTCTGTTTCTCTTGCGGAGCCGCAGCAGCCCGGCAAGCTGCAGAAACAAGCGAAGCCGGTAGAAGCTGAGCAGTTGGAGCCCCATCAGATCAGTGTCCAGAAAAGTCGGGTTTATATCTTCGTCGACAAGACCGGCCTGGGGCATCCGCATGGAGTCGAAGGACGACTCAAGAGCGGTTCACTAACCCTCGGTGCCGGTGAAGAAGCCGGGGAGTTGGTCTTCGACATGAACAGCTTTGATGCTGACACCGATGCCGCCAGACGTTACGTCGGATTGAGCGGATCGACTGATGCGTCGACTCGTCGACAGGTCAACGACAACATGAAGAACACAGCAATCCTGAATGTTAGTCAGTTTCCCACTGCCACGTTTGCGATCAAATCGGCGACCCTCCTGGAGAAGAAGAGTCGAACTGGTGCTCCTCTGTATGAGCTGACCGGTGAGTTCACGCTTCGAGGCAAGACTCGGCCCATCAAACTGGAAGCCGAAGCGGAGCAAAAGGACAACATGACTCACGTCCACGGGCGTTTTGCGATCCTGCAAACCCAGTACGGAATCACGCCATTTCGAAAAGCACTGGGTGCAGTCGGTGTGGCCGATCAGCTGATAATTCATGGCGATTTGTGGATCGCTTCAGGCGATGCTCCTTAGCATCCTGCTCCGGCGAGAAACACACAGCATAATCCTGCAGCGAGTAACTTGAGAATGATCTCTTGCCCGGACGTTCAGAAGAACGTCATCAGACAACACTACAACATTTCCACGATCTTCTACAGAATTCTATGGGGGCAGCATATCCATCATGGACTATGGTCTGCCAATGAATCTCCCAAGGTTGCGGCACGTCAATTGACCGAACAACTCGCGCAAGAAGCCGACATTCGTCAGGGAGACAAAGTAGTCGATATCGGCTGCGGGATGGGAGGCTCATCGATCCACCTCGCCAAACACCTGAAGTGTGAAGTCACCGGTATAACGATCAGTTCCTTCCAGAAACGCTACGCGACCTTGTCATCGCGTCTCGCGGGGACCTCCGGCAAAACATCCTTTCTATGTGAAGACGCGGAAAAGGTGGAACTTCCGGCCGGCAGCTTTGATGTCGCGTGGAGTGTCGAGTGCACGGAACATCTGTTCGACAAGCCTGCCTTTTTTCGAAAAATGGCGACATGGCTGCGTCCTGGAGGCAAAATTGCTATTTGTGCATGGCTTGCCGGTGATTCACCTTTAAGCGACTCACAGACAAAGCTTGTCTACGATGTTTGCGAAGGATTTTTCTGTCCTTCGCTTGGCTCAGAACAGGACTATTGTGACTGGCTAACAGCCGCAGGTCTTAAGATGACTCGTGTCCATAACTGGACTACTCGAGTATCCAGAACATGGGAAATCTGCCGTGATCGAGTCCATCGATTTGGGATACGGCGCATTGCTTCGATCATTGATCCAGGTCAGGTTATTTTTATCGACCGTTTCCAAACTCTCCTCGACGCCTACACCACAGGGGCGATGAAGTATGGTTGCTTCATTGCGGAAAAGATCTGACGCAGTCAAATTGAAAAAAACGATCTCCAACGAAATCAAAGGATGTGTATCGTTGTCGACTGACTCACCAGCGACTCGAGTCAGCATGGTGGCCGTGTCAATGTATATGAATTTTCAGAACAAGGATGTCTGAAATGTCTGCATCGTTGCTCAATTCTCAATGTACCCATCAGGCATCCTCAGAGTTCTCTCTTCGTCGTCTCGCGGGATTTACACTTGGCATTGGAACTCAGGCGCTGTTTGCAATCACGGTAGTTGGATTGTTTTCGTTCCTGCGCTATGGCGCGACTCGATCTTCCGGTTCATGGATTCTGATTGATTGCCTGCTGGCATTGCAGTTTGCCATTCCCCACAGCCTGCTGCTGCACCCGAGAGCTCGATCAGCATTAAAGCATTGGGTTCCAACAGAGTTCTACGGTGCCTTCTTCTGCGTCTGTACGTGCATCAGCCTATTAGTGATGTTTGCCTTCTGGCGACGGACTACAACCATTCTGTGGGATCTGGATGGCCCGGCGGCAAACGCTGTTGTGGGCTGTTTTTTGTTTTCGTGGGCCAGCATGCTCTACAGCATTCATCTGACAGGACTCGGTTTCCAGACCGGCTGGACTCAATGGATGCACTGGTACCAGCATAAGGAGATGCCTCGCCGCGAATTCGTTCCTCGTGGCGCCTATCGCTATCTCAGACACCCTGTCTACCTGAGCTTCCTCGGACTCATCTGGTTTACGCCGACAATGACACTGGATCATGCGGTACTAACCGGCATCTGGACTGTCTACATCGCCATCGGAAGTGTGCTCAAAGATCGCCGTTTATCATTCTACCTTGGCGAACCGTACTTGAGTTACATGCAAAAAGTCTCAGGTTATCCGCTCGTTCCCTTTGGCCCGCTTGCCAAGCGTCATGCGCCAGCTATGAATTCGGCTCCACCGGCACAAACGTAGTACGGTTTCTCTCAAATGCATTCTCGGCGGCTTCGCGAGATCTCCGTTGAAATTCAAGCTGACTGCGATAGGGCTTCACGGGAGAACCTGTAGGCTGCTCGAAAGAGCCATCAGGGGTCAGAGTGCGTGCTTTCATGTTGTCCCGCAGGCAGGTCTTCAGAATATTGATGGCTTTGCGCTTGCAGTTGTCGTCAAGCACAGGGACCAGCAACTCAACGCGGCGATCAAGATTACGAGGCATCCAGTCGGCACTTGAAATAAAGACTCGCTCGTCGCCACCGTGGTGGAAATACATAACTCGCGCATGCTCAAGAAAACGATCGATGATGCTCGTAACGCGGATGTTCTCGCTCATACCGGGAACTCCGGGCTTCAGACAGCACACACCACGAATGCTCAGTTCTATCTCCACACCAGCCTGCGATGCATCATATAGCGCGGAGATCATGACTGGATCAGCCAGAGAATTCAGCTTCAAAATGATATGACCCTTGTCTCCATTGCGGGCTCGTTCTTTCTCTACGTTGATCATTTCCAGCAGCTTCTCACGCAGCCCGATCGGTGCGGATTCAATCTGCGAGAACTGCTGAATCTGTGATGATCCGGTTACCGCATTGAACCAGGAAATGGCATCATTTCCCAGATCGCGATTGCATGTCAGAAGGCTCAGGTCCGTATAAAAACGTGAGGTGATCTCGTTGTAGTTACCGGTGCCGAAGTGACAATAACGCTGAAATCCCTGTGGCTCTCGACGCACGACAATGCAGGCTTTGGCATGCGTCTTCAAACCGCGTACACCGTAAATGACCTGTACTCCGCTGTATTCAAGCTGCCTGGCCCACTCGATGTTGCGAGCTTCATCGAAACGAGCTTTCAACTCCACAATGACGGTAACGTTTTTTCCATTCTCTGCCGCTCGCATCAGCGATTTGACGATCGGGCTGTTTCTGCTTGTGCGGTAGAGGGTTTGCTTAATCGCAACGACGTCACGATCTTCAGCAGCTTCGGCCAGCAATCGCAATACGGGTTCAAATGACTCGTACGGATGAAACAGCATGACATCCTGAGACTTCATCGTGTCGAAAATCGATTCGGAAGGATCGATCTTCGGAGAATCACAGGGTGACCACGCGGGATACAAATGCTGATCAAATCCACTCACGTTGGAAAGCTGCATCAGGTCACTCAGCCCAACCGGCCCCGGCACAACATAGATATCTCGCTCACCGACACGCAGCAGTGCCTTCAGGAACTCAAGAATCGGACGGGTCACCTGGTCGGAGATTTCAACACGAGTACAGAAGCTGTCTTTGCGATAGTCGAGGACATCTTCCATCTCAGCCAGCAAATCAGCGCCATCTTCGTCACTGACGGTCAAATCGGCGTTACGAGTGACTCGAAAGGGGACCGTCGCAACAACTTCTTCACCCGGAAAGAATCGTCCTGCCATCAGCGTGATAGCATCTTCTGTCAGGATAAACTCATAGCCTCCCGCGCTAGGCAACGTGATGTATCGCAGATCAAAGCGTCCGAAAGGAATCACGGCAAAACGAAATGGCTCAGCCTCCGACTTCCCTCTCAACTGCACGGCCACATTCACAGTACGACCGAACAGTAGCGGAAACCTGGCCGGATCATGGACGGCAATAGGTGTAAGCACCGCCTGAATCTGTTCCTGAAAAACCGTGTCAACAAAGTCGACCTGACGATCATTCAGTTCGCTGGGACGGCGACGGCGAATTCCGGCCTCTGCCAGGTGCGGCTCCATCTGTCGCAGGTAAACCTGATGCTGATCGGCCACCATTTTCTGAGTTCGAATGCTGATTGCGTTGATCTGTTCGAGCGGTGACATCCCTGAAGGATCCGGAGCCGTCTCACCTGCTCTGATCGAAGTCAGCAGGCTGCCGACACGGACCATGAAGAACTCGTCAAGGTTTGAGGCGGTAATCGCGAGAAACCTCAATTGTTCCAACAGCAGTACAGAGGGATCACAGGCCTCATCAAGAACTCGCTGATTGAATTCCAGCCAACTAAGTTCACGATTGGTAAATTCAGGTGTTATTTCTGACATCGTCTGTTCTGACAGGCAGAGAATCCTGCGTTGCTCTCTGAGAAAACGGCGTCCAGCACCTTGAGTGAAGGACGCCATCGTGGGATTCGTGGATGCGGATCACTCGAAAATCGAACTTCCGACAATGGCAAGTCTAAGTTGCATTGCTCAATGAAGCAATTATTGGCGAATTCCCGTGATATTGACGCCGCTGCCGATCAGTAGATTATTCTCATAAGCCCAGCGATAAAACCGGCCCGACTTTTCGGGAGGCAATTCTTTCAGCTGCGAAAATCCTGCTTCCGCGAACCAACCTCTCAGTTCATCCACAGTGTGATGATATTGAAACCTGGGGGCCCACCAGTCAAAAGTGTCACATACGCGGTTTTCATAACTCGGGTGCGCACTGAAATTAACGACCTTGTTGAGAGTCCGATTGACCAGGGGAGTACTTCCCAGAATAGCCCCAAGATGACAAAACGGCATCAACACAGCCGCCGGTAAGCGCGAAGTCAAAGCACGAAGGCCAGTATTGATCAGCTCCTGCCACCATTGATTTCGTCGATAGAGCCAGACCGAGTATCGCCCTCCAGGCTTCACCATCTTCGCGACAGCCTCGAACACAGCCCGTGTGTTGGCGTCGTGATGCATTACGCCGATCGAGAAAACAAAATCGAATGAGGCCTTTTCCAGTGGAAGCTGTTTCAGATCTGCCTGAACAAAATGCACATCAGGCAGATGTACACAAAGTTGACGAGCTTTATCGACTGCTCGAGTATGATCCGCCCCGATAACAACAGCACCACTTTCACCACAGATCTTCGAGTAACGACCGCCACCGCACCCAGCGTCAAGCACTCGCATTCCGCGGAGTTGATTCAGGTCGATACCAGTCTTTGCCTCGAAAGTCGCGCGATCTTCATCATCGTGCGCTACTTCGAATGTCGTCCACTGGTGACCAAAACTCTCCAGATGCTGATCACTGACGAATCTCGGAATCCCATCAATGACTCGCCAGCGGTCCTTTGAATCCAGCGATCTAATGCCAACGCCGTCTGCATCCAAAACCAAGGCGGAACCATCCGCCAGGTTTCGCAGCGCGGAGAGTAACTCCGGCGATATGGAGGAATCTGAGTCAGTCATAGCCCATCGCAGGAATCAGGAGAGAACTGAAGCAATGACACAAGTATGCGGACACTTTGGCAGAATTCTGAGGTGGAAACCTCAGCCGTTGCCACCGCTTCGGATGACCCCACGATCCATGTGAATCTTGTATTCGACCGCGTCCACCAGAGCGATCCAGCTGGCTTCGATGATGTTTTCACTCACCCCAACAGTGCTCCAGACACTGTTGCGATCGCGGCTTTCAATCACAACTCGAACCTTGGCCGCAGTTCCTTCTGAGCTGTTGATTACACGCACCTTGTAGTCGACAAGAGCCATTTCCGCGAGTCCCGGATATGCTGGTGTCAGTGCCTTTCGCAACGCACTGTCCAGAGCATTTACTGGGCCATCACCTTCACCGACAACGTGCTGACGAGCTGAGCCGATTGCCAGCTTGATCACAGCTTCAGTCATGGGGTCGCGGGCCTGATTTTCAACGTGCACTCGATAATGCTCGAGCTGAAACGCAGGCTGATAGCTACCAGCCTGTTTCATCACCAGCAAATCAAACGACGCTTCTGCCGCCTCAAACTGATATCCCTCGTTCTCCAGATCCTGAACGGCATTCAGAATCCGCGACATCAGTTCGTTGTCCTGACTGATGTTGAACTTCGTTGTTTTGGCGACGATATTGGATCGACCGGATAACTCACTGACCAGAATTCGACGTTCATTCCCCACAGCTTCGGGAGTAATGTGTTCGTAACTTCTGGCCAGTCGATTGACAGCATGGACATGCATGCCTCCTTTATGTGCAAAAGCACTTGTGCCGACAAAGGGTTGCCCGGAACGGAAATTCATGTTCGCCAGTTCGTACACATAGCGAGACAGCTCAGTCAGCCTCTGAATGCCACCGGGGATAAGAACTTCATAACCCAGTTTGATATTCAAATTTGCGGCGACGGAAACAAGATCCACGTTCCCGCAGCGTTCGCCAATTCCGTTGATCGTTCCCTGAACCTGCATCGCGCCAGCCTTCACGGCCGCCAACGAATTCGCAACGGCCAGTTCACAGTCATTGTGGCAATGAATTCCGATTGGCACTTTCACAGCGGCCTTCAGAGCTGAAACGAACTCCGCAATTTGTTCCGGCAGTGTTCCTCCGTTGGTGTCGCACATCACAATCATACCGGCTCCGGCTTCCGCTGCGGCCTGCAATGTCTGCAACGCGTAATCGGGATTCGCCTTCCAGCCGTCGAAGCAATGCTCCGCGTCGTAGATTGCTTCCCTTCCTTCCGATGCAACATATCCAATTGAGTCTCTGATCATTGCGATGTTTTCTTCCAGCGAGACTCGCAGGACTTCCGTGACATGCAAATCCCATGTTTTGCCCACAATCGTCACGGCAGGAGCTTTCGATCGAATCAGCGCCTGCATGCCGATATCGTCTTCGGCCGCAACGCCTTTTCGGCGAGTCATCCCAAAGGCAGAAACACGGGCGTGTTTTAGGTCCATGTCTGCAATTCGCTGAAAGAATTCTTCGTCTTTGGGATTGGAGAGCGGATATCCGCCTTCGATGTAGTCGAATCCCAATGAATCCAGCCGCTGAGCAATCATCAGCTTGTCCTGCAGCGAGAAATTAACGCCTTCCCCCTGAGAACCATCACGCAAGGTTGTGTCATACAGCTGGATACGGGACATGTCGAAAACTTTCGGTACCAATAAAAAAACCCTCAGGGTGTCCTGAGGGCTGCGAAATTCAGTTTCTGCGATCCTCAGGCATAAAGCGGCGGTCGAGCGGTCATAAGGCCGCCGAGTCCGATAATCTGAATGCTGATAATGCTGAAGCTCATGGCCTGAACTGTAAAAGATCGGCAGCCCAAACGTCAACGAGAAAGTGTCAGAGTTTACGCGGCTTCGCATCGTTCGCGGGAATCTGGCTGTCCAGACTGCCCATATTGGGCTGACTTGGACGATCTCCGGTCTAAGATTGCGATGTATCAATCCCCGTTAATTCGCCGAGACGTATTCCATGTCAAATCCTGAAGTGCCCACCAGCCGCCCATTTTTGACCGGACGCAAGGTCGTGGCCTCAATGTTTTTGATGGGGATCTGTGCGACCGCATTTCTTTACGGTTACTGGACGCTGCATCTGATGCCGTTCATGCCGTTACAGGAGGCGATCGTTGCCGAGTTCCCCGGCTCCGCTCCACGGGTCAATGGTGGCAAGCGAAAGCTGCACAAAGACACCCCGGGAATGCTTCAGATTGGGATGAAGCTGAAGTTTGATCCCACATCCCTCGATCCCAGGTCCGTCGCCTCGATAGCGAACCTGCAAACTCGAATTCATGATCTTGTCATAGAAAAGGTCGAGATGCCGAAGTTGGATTGGGAACTGGATGTCATCGAACTTTATGTCTATCAGTTGATCCAGGAACAGGAGATCCGTGAACGCTCGTTCCGTCTGGACTTCAGAAACCCCGTCGAATGGGTTGAAGTGGATCTGACCGGCAACCCGATCATCGCCAATCGCCCGGCTCCCGAGGGTGGCCCGCCGACAACAGTTCCTCCGGAACATTCCTCGTCGGAGAAGCCTGCACCATGATGCTGGTAATCGAAGTCGCCGCTGTAATCAGCGGCGCGATTTTTGGAGTGCTGCTGGCACGCCGCAAAGGCATGGACTTTGTCGGAGTCTTCTCAGTCGCGTTTATGACAGCGTTCGGTGGTGGCACGTTGCGCGATGTGCTGCTGGATCGTCACCCACTCTTCTGGATTCAGTACTCCTGGTACCCGGTGATTGTGTTTGTTGTAGCCGCTGCGGTGTCGTTGGTTCCACGTGTCCCTGATTGGGTCGAGACATTCTTGTATTTCCCGGACGCACTCGGTCTGGGTCTCTTCAGTATCCTTGGAACGGAGATCGCCCTCGAGCAGGATGTCGTTCCTTTTGTGGCAGTGCTCTTCGGAGTCATGACCGGAACATTCGGCGGTGTGATTGGAGACATCGCATGCAACGAAGTTCCCAGTCTCTTCCGCCCCATGACCCCCCTGTGCGCAACGTGCGCTTTTCTTGGAGGCTGGGTCCTGATTGGATGTAAACTCCTGCCGCTGCCGACTTCGGCCGACTTTGCAATCAGCGTGACGCTTGTCGTCCTGCTGCGACTGTTAGCCCTGAAATTCAATATCGGCCTGCGAGCGATTGAATAGTGTGGCTACGACCGCTCTGGTTGTTTGTGCCTCGTTAAGTCAAGTGGCATTGCCCTTTTGGACTGCTACAGCCCGCTGCAGCTTTCCCGTCCACAGCCTGCTGTGGACACAACTGTTTCGAACGACGCAGGTTCACTCGCGCGATTTGGCTGCAGACTGCGAGCACCAAAGCGGCAGCATGCTGCCGCATTCCACGAGGGTAAGTCAACCCGCGAGACTTCAAGGTTGGTGTTCCATTAGCGTCCGAAGCTCAATCGAATCGCCGGTATTCACTGTTGTGTAAAGAGCGGCAGCAGAACTCACATCCAACGGCAAGGACGCCTCCGGAGGCAGCGACTTTAGGTGTTGAGCCGACACAAAGTGAGCCGAATGCTGACCGATGACCTCAGCTTTTGAGCCAGTCACGACGACAGCAGTACCCTCATCAATACCGATCCCCAGCAACTTTGGGTGACGACGGATTACTGGCAACAAATCAGGCTGACGACCTCGTTGAGCAAAATGCTGATCAATCGCAACGCCGGGAAGGAACGCAAATCCTCGTTCGTAGCCCTCCGCCATCATGACGGTGTTGCCCAGCGGATGGCCTCGAACAAGAAACTCACCCTGAATCGTCGCTCCTGCGGAACTTCCTCCGATAACGCCACCGCGATGAAGCACATCGTGAAACAATTCAACGGCCGTGGTGTCGTTATAGGCGTCAACAAAATTCCACTGACGACCGCCCCCGAACCAAACGCCCGTCGCCGATTTCACGGCAGACTGAAATTCGTCCGTTTCAACTTCCCCACATCGCTGAGTCAGCACGGTGATATTCGCGACTTCAGCTCGTTTCAGGAAGCCGGGCACTTCGTCCGTGGTTTCAGCTCGAGGAACCGCTGTTGGCAGCACGACGATTCTGGCATCGCGTCCTCCAGCGAGCTCGATGAATCGATCAACCACGTCTTTCGGCATTGAGCCTCCGCCGACAATGACCAGTGATCCCGATTTCAATTCCGGAGGACCATGTACTGGCTCACCGGGATTGACTCCCGATTTCCTTTGCAGAGCTGAGCGTCTCAACTGCGTGAGATCGGCAACTCCGCCGGCAGCAATCTCAAACGACTCGGCATCGCGATAATTGCAATTCGCCAGAAGGACTGTTGCCTTTCCCTTCCCTGTGACCTGAAGACTTCTGCCTGAGACAATCACTGCCGTCGATTCATCAATCCCGAGTCCAAAACAACCCGGATTCTGATCCACAGCAATTCGAGAACGATTCAGTCGATTCCGTTCGCTAAAGTGCTGATCAACAATGCCGTCCGGCAGAAAATCCCAACCCACTGAGATTTCAGGCTGATCTTTTCCGGAGGCGATCATCACTTTCGACATGATGGCAGCTCCGGCAGATGTGCCAGCGATCGTACCACCGCGTTGCAGCATCGCTCGAAGAGCATTCTCCACTCCGGAGCCAGCATACGTTGCTGCAAGCCGTGATTGTTGCCCGCCACAGATCCAGACAACACCGGTCTTCTCAATCGCCTTAATTGTCTCCGCAACCTTCTCCGGCGCCGGGAGTTCTGGATCAACTGAAATGACATCTGAAAGATCATGTTCGCTCAGCCAATGCCGAGCCGATTCGATAGCCTCGCGTGGTTCTGCAGAGGCATCGGCAAGAATCAGAATGGATGCACCCGCTAAGTTCTTTTCGAGAAGCTCAGTGGTACCCTCGGGAACCTCACCACCACCGACAAGAATCAGTGTGCCAGGGATTCCCTCCGAATCCAGAGTTGGCTCAGTTTGCGCATGGGCAGAGGAACAGGTTAACACTGTTGCTGTGATCAACACTATTAGCTGGGTGCGTAGCGCGGGATTGAACATCGGCCGTGTAAAAATTTGATGGTCGTCGGTGTGATTCTGCCTCACTACACAAACAGACGCCTGCAACTCATAACGCGATCGATGGGGCATGGAACGGTACTCGGTAGCTCAGAAATGATCAGCGACGACCCTGACACGCCCCGGATCATGAGCAATTACTCACAATTTGCCACTCCGATACCAAAAGGATTCGCTCAAGCCTTTAAGAACCAGATAAGTATATTTGATTCGCCATCACTTGCGTTGCCATTGAGCATACGGCACTGGACCAAGAAAGGCCTGATTCTCCAGCGGTGCGTTCTTGCCAAGCTCACTGATCGTCGGCGTGACAAACAGGAACCCAGCATGAGCGAACAACAGAGGCAGCATCAACAGCCGAATACCCCAGCGAAGTGGAAACCAGGCAAGTCGATCCTGAGCCATCCCACGATGGTAGGCCCATGCGACCAGAATTCTTGCAGGGTATGTGAGGATGATAAAGAACGGTGTCAGCAACAGTATCGCGTCGGCCGGCAGCAATCGAATCTTTGCGAGATACAACGGAAACGTCATGGCATACATCAACACTGTCGTCAACATCCAGCTCAACGGCGCAGTCCGGATAACTCGACGAGCGACGCTGATCTTGAAGATCGAGCGGAACTTTCCGGTCACAGCCTGATGCACCTGCAGCAATGGAAGCCAGGCTGTTACGGGAATCATGATCAGCACACCAAGAAACGACAGCAGCCCGAAAAAAGGTGATGTGCGATTCGGTGCGGAATAGGCGACCATCAAACCGGCCGGGACAATCAGCCAAAGCACCGCTCCGAAGAACGCTTTCAGGCCAATCAAAAAATGATGAACGGGGCGAACAAGTTCAAGGACCTGCTCCAGCCCGGCAGACATTTCTTCACGACCTTTCGAGCTGAAGACTTTTCGAAAGAGCCAAATCACATTCTTAATCGGTCGCAGAAAACATCCCACCGTGCCGCCACGAGCAATCGCAAGCATCAGATGAGTCGCAACGAGGCACTGCAGAATGCGTAGATTGGAGGCCATCTGCATTACCCGTTCGTGCGACTCACCAAGAATCACAGCGGCGTCACTGGTTCGAGTTGCCTGAAGTCGAATTGGGATCAGGAATAAAATCGAAAAGAAGACAATGACGCCAAGACGCGGGGCCAAAGTCATCAACGGAAAGCCATCTCGCAGTCGACCGCTATCGGCAACTCGCCGCTGCGGATCGACAAGGTAGCCCAGAGTGAGGATATTCAGTCCGGGGATAGCAGCCAGAATCGCCAGGATCAGGATCAGGCATGCCGAGCCGAAAGCCACGTGAATCGCCCAGAACGCAGAACGCACTGGTTTCCATAGCCCGGGGAATTGTCCCGGCCCCATCCTCTGTTCAATCGGCGGCATAGCCTCCGGCTGAACCTCAGAATGCTCCTCAGGAGACGACGGTGTGCCAATTGGCAAACGAGGAGGAGCTTCCTCTTGCAGGACGCTCATAATTGGATTCCTTGTGCTGCTTGTAGGTGATCGCACTTGCTCAATTCGGCGAATACCGATCAGAATTAGACAACAGAGTCCAGGTTTCCGAAAGATGGTTCGAATGAGTCTCTGTATTTGATGAGCAATCGGACCTCCGGTCACAGCACTGGCTGTGGGGGATGATTCAATTTGTGAACACGCCGTCAATGCGTGAACAAATCTGTGTAATGGGGATCAGAATTGTATGAGAGCAATCATTGTCCTCTTTGCCGTCTCCGTCGTAATTCTTGCCCTGAAAGTGGTCGAGGTCGCCGGGCGCATTGACCATCGCCCTGCCCCTCCTGCGGCTGTCGCAGCCGAGCAGCAATTAAAAGACTCAGTTAGTCGCTTGAATGCGGAATTTCAGAAACAGTGGCAGGCGGAGAATGTTCGCCCCGCGGCTTTTGCAGATGATCTGACAGTCCTGCGCCGCCTTTCGCTGGCTCTATTCGGCACAGTGCCTTCGCTTGAAGACATTCGTAGATTTGAAGCCGATGAACAGCCAGATCGAATCGATCGATGGGTTGTCGATATGCTCAAGGATTCAAGATACAGCGACTATTTTGCAGAGCGACTGGCTCGCAGTCTTGTCGGAGTCGAAGGCGGACCGTTTATCATTTTCCGCCGCGACCGCATGACGGCATGGCTGGCCGATCAACTGCGGAAAGACGCGTCATGGTCTGAAATGACTAAAGAACTGATCGCAGCCGAAGGTCTCTGGACGGATTCTCCAGCCGCCAACTTTATTACGATCGCTCGGCAGGATGATGAAACCATCAATGTCAACAAGCTGGCAGGCCGCTCAGTGCGAACATTTCTCGGCCAGCGAATTGACTGTGCTCAGTGTCATGACCATCCATTCGACCAGCAGTGGAAGCAGCATCATTTTGAAGAACTGGCCGCTTTTTTCTGTCAGGCTGGTGTGACCTTTGGAGGCGTCACTGATAGCCGCCTTGATGACAAAAAGCAGAAAGTGGTCTACAAGGTTGTCGACCCAGGCAAAGAAGAATCGGAAGCCAGAATTATTCCGGAAGCAGTGCCATTCAACTCAGAATGGCTGCCAGCAGAAGGTGGATTAAGACATCGCCTGGCAGAATGGATTACTCACAAGGACAATCGCCGTTACGAACGGGCGATCGCGAATCGAGTTTGGGGATTCATGTTCGGTAAACCGTTGCATGACCCCGTCGACGATCTGCCGCATCCGGTTGAAGGTGAGCAGGATGCACTCGACATTCTTGGACAGGAATTTCGCGCCCGTGGAGACAGGCTTAGTGTGCTGATTCGCATGATAGCGTTGTCAGATACTTTTCGGCTCTCTTCGGAATCAAGTGCCACCGACGAATCCGAATATCAGACGCAGGTCGATGCCTGGTCCACTTTCCCGCTCGTTCGGCTTCGTCCAGAACAGGTCATCGGATCGCTGTTTCAGGCGGCTCACATTCGCACGATCGACCAGAATTCCAATCTGATCGCCCGCGCTCAAAAGTTTGGGAATGAAAATGACTTTCTCAACGAATACGGTGACATGGGTGACGACGAACTCCTGCAGCAGGTCGGTACAATTCCACAAGCCCTGCTAAGAATGAATGGTCGATTCTCGTCAGAACTCAGCAAAGCAGAGCTGCTGACAGCCGCCGGACAGATTCTCGATTTTTCTCCGAACGAAGAGGCCGTTGTTGAGAACAGCTACCTGACTTGTCTTGCAAGACGCCCGTCGGACGAAGAAAAGGAGTATTTCGTGGCAATGCTCGACAAAACCTACGAGGCGGCCGCGAAGAAACGCGAAGCATCGCCGGGTGCTCCAGAAATGGATCCAAAGCCGGATCGTTCAAGAGCGGAAGTCGTCCAGGACATTTTCTGGACGCTCTTCAACAGCCCGGAATTTTCATGGAATCATTGACCGTTTCCTTCGTTTACGAATCAGATTCTCAAACCAGCCCGGCATTCTGAGTATTTATCATGAACACAGAAATCAGTCGTCGACGAATTCTGCAAATGCTCTCCGTTTGCGGATTGACTCTGGCCTTGCCGGGCATGTCGGCTCGAGCAGCCTCACGGCGGCGCGAAGAGCGTCCAAAGTCGCTGATCACACTTTGGATGAACGGTGGCATGAGCCAACTGGAAACATGGGATCCACACCCGGGGACTCCGACCGGTGGCGAAGTGAAAGAGATCAATACCTCCGCTAAGGATATGCGTATCTCGGAAATGCTGCCGCAACTTGCCGAGCAAATGCACCTGTGCACTTTGATCCGATCGTTGACTTCCAAAGAAGGCGATCATGAGCGAGGTTCAGCCTTTGTGAAGACCGGATATCGTCCGGAGCCGACTCTGAAGTATCCCACACTTGGTGCGATCGCGGCCCATGAATTGCCCGACGCCAGGATTGAGATTCCTCAACACGTCGCACTGGCGCCGAGTGGCTTCGTGACACCGGAAGGCGGATACCTTGGAAACGAATGGGATGCCTTTCGAGTCTTCAGTCCCGGCGATGGACTGTCAAACTTGAAATCCTTCGTTTCAAAGGAACGTCAGACAGACCGGCTGAAAGGACTGAGTGTTGTCAGCAAACAATTCGAGTTCAATCGCCAATTCGGAACGACTCGCACGCTGCATCAAAACACCCTCGACCGCGCTCTGACCATGATGTCCTCCGAACAGCTGAAGGCGTTCGAACTGGACGCCGAACCTGCTGCCGTCAAGAAGACCTACGGCGATACTTCTTTCGGAAAAGGATGCCTGGTTGCTCGGCGGCTGGTGGAGGTTGGCGTTCGCTCCATCGAAGTCAATTTGTCAGGTTTCGATACACATGTGTCGAACCACGAAGGGCATATCACTCAGACGAAGATCCTTGATCCTGCAATCGCAACGCTGCTCAAAGAACTTAAAGAACGAGATCTGCTGGATTCTACAATCGTGCTCTGCATGAGCGAATTCGGTCGCACACCCAGCATCAATCCTGCTGGTGGTCGAGATCACTGGCCGAACTGGTTCTCCTGCATGATCGCAGGAGGTGGTTTCCGCGAAGGCACTGTGATCGGTGCTACACCATCGGATCTTCCGAAGCAGTCTTCAAATATGCAGATGATGGCCGGCGGAAAAACCATCGGCCCCGAAGATCCCATTCAAGTTCCAGAGTTGTATGCGACCATCATGGCGGCGATGGGAATCGACGCTCGCAAAGAGATCATGACACCGATTGGTCGCCCCATTCGATTTGCCGATGCAACGCCGTCCGCACGCCTGCTGAAAGAAGAGGTCGCGGCAAAAGTCGTCCAGAGCTGAGTCGAGCAACCAGTTTCCAACAACCGCGTGCGTCAGACCGTACACCCGTCGCTCTGTCAATTGGGATCTCAATTCTGGCCTTCAGTCCATGAAAAAAGCGTGGCACCTAATTGATGCCACGCTTCTGAGTCTCAAGCGGTCTTCCGCTCGACACGCAAACTACACGAATCGTATCCAGTCGGCAAAAAGTGAGTCCGCCAAGATATCCACTTCCGAGCCGTTTAGCGTAGACGCCTGTCGAGTTGATGCAGCCGAAACGGGAACGGATCCAAGGGAGGATTTGGTTGCAGTAGCCACTTTGGAGGAGCTTGAAGTAATGACTGCTGCCGGCCGAACTTGCTGACTGGCTCCGTTAGCTCCTTGAACAGAATTTGATGCGTCGACAGCACCGGATGTCGTCCCCGAAATCGTTGTCCTGTTTTCTGACCCTGGTCCCTGCCCACTTGCGACCGATTGTGTTGGACCGGGCCTGCCGGATTTTGCTGGTGGAGTCGTTGGACCAGAGGGTTTCGCAGGTGCAGGAGCTGAGAGATCCACTCGTTCATTGTCATCGCCGGCCGTGATCGAGATCCTGCGACTGGTCGTCACGACAGTTCCGTCAGCTTTCAATGCCCGAACCTGGTAGACCCCGGTACGAAGCCCGTTCTGAACCCCGAATCGATAATGGCCATTTCGATCGGTTGTCGTGGTCGCCACCACCGCGCCATCCGCACTGTCGATCAACTGAACCTTGATTCTTGCGACCGGCGGTTCGTTGCGTTCCGATTTCTTGTTGCGATTGAGATCTGTCGTGATGACTCCAGCGACTTCTGATCGGAAGAAGAACGCATTCTTCTGGATTGATGTCAGATCCGTATTACGCTCAATCACGTCTGAAAGCGAAGTCTTTTGCAACTGGGCAAGCTGACGTCCGGAAAACTGATTCTGGTACCAGAAGCGATCACCATCTCGCAGCCGTTCGAATTGATCAACAATGATCGTCTGGAATGTTTCACCCACACTGCTGCCACGAACATGATCTTCAGCCAGACCACCGACCCACAAGTCAATCTCATCGACCGAGCCGTAGAGTGATTCCAGTTTCGCCTGCAATGCCTTGTCAGAGGTAATTTCCGCGAAGCTTGTGACACGAGACAGGCCTATGGCCTCTCGTGTATCGTTGTAATCCGCAAGACCATGATCACGACCACGCTGGATGTTAAGGCTTGCCAGATCAAGACCGCCAGCGCCGGGAGGGCCGAACAGAAAGTTTCGAACTCCCTCAACAACTTCAGTATCAACTTCCATCGATGGATCTGAAGCCAAATACTTCAGAGCAGAGTCGATTCCGTTTTCCTTCACAACAGAGGTATTGAAAAATGCTTCTGCTAATGAAACCTCGTCGCGAACGGGCAGGCCATTGTCGTCAAGGAACCCGACGTCGTCTCCCAGCAGGCTGTGTCCGAAACGGAAGGCCGCTGTTGCAAACTCGTTGCTGATGCCCGGATTCACACTCGAATCGTAGCCATCATATTTCTCAAGTGCCCCTCGTCCCAGTAAAGACGGCAACCATTCGTTATAAGTAATCGCCTGAATCTCTGCCGCAATAATTGAGCGGGCCTGCTGGTAAACTTGCTCATCGGTGAGCTTTGCATTTGACGCAGCAATTCGACTGGCCTGCAGGTTATGCTCCCGCACAAACAAGGTTTGCAACGAAATCAATCCGGGATTCTCGTTAGCCCTGATATCGCCTGCCTCGAACTGTCCATCGTCACCAACGGGCAGCAGATCTCCTTCACTGGTTTTCATCTTTCCGCCGGTGAGCGTCCGCAGCGAGGCGGCTGTTTCTGAATTGGAACCATAAACCATCGATGCGTCTATAAAGGACGTAATCAGGTTGACCTGCTGGCGAGGATTATTCGCATCGGTTCCGATTGATTCATCAAAGGCTGATCGCATCGTATCAATCGTCTTCGTCCCGGTTCCGGCGGGATCAAACGACGGATCACCTTTCGGGACAGCAATCGACATCTTCTCATTTTCTGCCGAAGACGTCAGCGTCATATCATGATCAATAAACTGCCCCCAGGCGTATGTCATGGCAGACATCAGACGCTTGCTGATTTCATCATTTCCGCCGCTATCTGAAACTGCATTACTGATCAATCTGGCACTGGGACGATCTTCTCCGCCAACCGCAGAAATAGCGTCAGCATACTCCGCTTCGGCCAGCCTCAGCATCGCCTCTTCAGTACTGCCCCATTCTGGGTATTCAATGTTATTCCCAGTGCCATCGAGTGCTGCGGCCGACAACAATACTCGCGTTTCAGAACATTCAGCTGCAGTCGCTATGGCGGAGCGAATCTGAGTTGCAAGTCTGCGACGTGTCTCTTTTCGTGACCGATTAAACATGACATTCTCCCGACAGGATTTCATACAGTTGATGGGACCTGCTACTGAGTTTTCAGCAGAGGGGCTCAGCAAAAGCTGAGCGAAAGTCACTGTTGAGATTTGTCCAGCAGTGGCTCATCAAGGCGTGAAACGCAGGTGTCGAGATAACTTCAGCCAACGATTTCAAAAAAATTGCGATGGTCGATGGCTGCTCTTCAGGTCGTCTTCAGGTTGACTGAGAAATGCATCAAACCGCGGAGCGGTGTTGCATAATCCATCACCAAAATGCTCCGAAAAGGAGACTTCACTTCTATCTCCGACGAGATATTCGCGATCGGGACCATGGGCTGCATTGAAAATGCAAACCGCTGATGCGTCAAGGAGCCGTTTGCTCTACCTTCGGTGTGGAGGCTTTCGGACTGATGCCAAACCAACCACCGATATCAAAGGGGATCTCCAGCTTCTCTGGCTTCTTTTTGATGGCCTTGTTCATTCTGGCCGGCAGATCTTTGTTTTCGTGGCGAAGTCGCATTTGAATCAACTCTTCAATGACTTCTCCATGCCCTTGCACAACCGTTCCTTTGAGGTGGCTTATACGCTGCAACCGAAAGTTTTCCATTTTGGCCGTGGCCTGAGTCACTGTGGGCACAAATCGAAGTCGAGTCCCCTTGTCGGTTGTCACAACTTCAGACTTTACATCAAGAACTGCGTGCAGGCTCAAATCAACCACGGCATCTGCGCTGATACTCCACAGCATGACTCCGTAGTTCCACTGCTGCTGTCGACCGTTGACCTGCAACTTCGCCGAGGTATGAATCTCATAGCGTTGAGTTTCCTCATCGGGATCCGGCCACTGAATCGCTCTTAAGGTAAAGGTGTTCGCCGGATCAACCAATTCTCCGGAGCCTCTCAACCACGTCCCGTGATTTACCATGTTCCAGCGCCGGCTGGTCTTCAACTTCCCTCCGTCAAAGTCGACATTAAGGCCCGACTGAATTCGCTTTTCGTCCCCCCAGCCATCTTCGTCATCGAACTTCTGTGGCAGAAGAATCAACGCAACACTGCGAATAAACTGCTGACCTTCCTCTGGCAGATCTCGTCGCTGATGATTGGGCCGCTGGTAAGCCGCTTCGGTTGAGAGAACCTGTTCAGGCGATACTGTCACCTCAACGGCTTCAGATTCCTGCGACAACTGCGGGGCAGTAGT
Organism: Planctomycetales bacterium; assembly: GCA_026400835.1. Classification (GTDB taxonomy): domain Bacteria; phylum Planctomycetota; class Planctomycetia; order Planctomycetales; family Planctomycetaceae; genus SXXK01. Next base: position 55,241 of record JAPLOA010000076.1, read on the forward strand.
TGCTGCGGCCTCTTCCTGCCCAGCGAAGTGCGGTGGCGTGATTCCTATCACAAGAAGAGTGAGGGCAGAAAAGAGTCTTGGTGTAATCATTCGGCGGTTCCTTCCAGCCGAGATTGTAGCAATCCGCTTCGAAAGGACAGCAGCAAGTTTGGGAGATCAACAGACGACAGCCTGCTATTTCGAATACGGCCCGGATCCGGCGGTCGCTGTTTGATTCGCCAGGCCCTTTGCAAGGCAACTCCGAACCACTTCCAGGGCTTGCGAGACGTCTTCGGCGGAAACATCCAGATGGGTCACTGCACGCATTCGCTGGCCGCCCATCGGACCGATCAGGATCCCCTGCTCCCTTAATGCCCCACAAAACTGTACGGCCGTCCCAAGGTTGGAGTCGATCTCAAAAAAAACAAGATTGGAGTCGACAAGCGAAGCATCGCAACGGAGCCCTTCAATGCCGGTCAACCCCTGCGCCAACTGCTGAGCATTCTCGTGATCCTGCCGCAGACGATCAACATTATTCTCAAGTGCATGAATAGCAGCGGCCGCAACAATACCAGCCTGCCGCAGTGAACCTCCAAAGATCTTGCGTACTCTGCGAGCCTTCAGAATATCATCTCTGTCACCAATCAACATAGATCCCATCGGACATCCAAGCCCTTTGGAGAAGCACACCGAAATGGTGTCAAAGCATTTTCCCAGGTCCGTCGCCGAATATCCGCCGGCAACCATCGCATTAAAAACTCGAGCCCCATCCAGATGTCGCTTCAGTCCGTGGGCCACGGCCCATTCCGAAACACGCTGTAATTGATCCAGCGGATAGACTCGGCCACCACCGATGTTTGTGGTGTTCTCGAGGCAAAGTAACCGCGTCCGAGGAAAATGCTGATCGTTACTTCGAATGCGTCCTTCCAGATTGGGGATATCCAGAAAACCCCCATCAGCCGCAATTGTGCGAACTGTCACCCCGCTCAATGCGGCTGGCGCTCCACCCTCAAACAGTGAGATATGTCCTGTTTCGTTAATCAGAAGTTCGTCACCAGGAACGCAGTGAACTCGAACCCCCATTTGATTACTCTGAGTTCCCGAACACGCAAACACGGCAGCCTCGCGACCGAACATTTCGGCAACCATTTTCTCGAGGCGATTGACTGTCGGATCTTCGCCCAGCATGTCGTCGCCGACCTCCGCGTTAGCCATCACATGACGCATCGCCAGGGACGGACGAGTGACAGTATCACTGCGAAGATCGATGAGTTTCACGGGACAGACTTTCAAAGAACGGGAATGAGCCATAAAAAACAGTCAATTCAGGGTTGCGGACTGTACTTCGGGCTGCTGAAGGCTTCAATCACTGAACAAAGTACTCTCCATCCCGCGACAAACACCCGCTTCCGGGGAAGAGACCGTTTTCCGCGTGGCTCTGCGATGTTTTCTCTCGGGATGATCTGATGCCAGGTGTTCGCGGGGGATTTTATTGAGACCACGATTTCAATCGTGTCCGCGAACTGAATAACAGCTCATTCGACTTACAGATTCTATACCCATGCTTCCACTTGCCATAAAAACTATCGATTGCCGTCAGGGCGACGCAAAGCAACTGTTCCGCGACTTGCGCGATAAACTGAGTCCGCGAGGCGATGTTGTGTCCGAAGCAGGACGCCAACGCACGATCGATCTGTTCGGAGAACCGCTCAGTCCTCGCGAAGTTGTGAAGCGAATTTGTGACGATGTCCGGAGTCGCGGTATTGAGGCCGTTCTGTACTACACGTCCAAGCTTGACCGCAAAGATCTGACGCCTTCGACTGTACGCGTAACACAAAAGGAACTGGATGCAGCTTCTGAAAAGGTATCACCCGAGTTCCTGAATACGATCGGTCAGATCCGACAGAACATCGCTGAATTTCAGCGAGCCATTCTGCCCAAGGACGCCCGAATTGTTCGCAAGATTGGCGCCGAGATTGTCGAACTCCGTCAGCGACACTTGCCGATGAAGCGAGTCGGGATCTGTGTGCCGGGTGGGGCCGCCGCCTATCCTTCAACGGTGCTTATGACAGCAGTCCCGGCCATGACTGCAGGCGTCAAAGAGATTGCGATCGTTGTGCCTCCAACCGATTTCGGGGGCTACAACGTTGATATGCTTGCCACCTGCAATGAACTGGGGATTAAAGAAGTCTATCGAGTCGGCGGTGCTCAGGCCGTCGCTGCACTGGCTTATGGAGTGGAAGGCATTCCGCGAGTCGACAAGATCGTCGGTCCGGGAAACCTCTTTGTCGCTCTTGCCAAGCAGCATGTGTTTGGCGACGTCGATATCGACAGTATCGCGGGGCCCAGTGAAGTTATCGTTCTGGCCGACAATACGGCTCGCGCAGATTTCATCGCTGCAGATTTGATTTCGCAGGCTGAACACAGCCCGGGGTCCGGAGTTCTGATCACCTGGCATGAGCCGCTCATTGCCGCCGTAAAACAGGCACTCGAAAAGCAACTGGCAGAACTGCAGCGAGGCGATCTTGCGCGGCAGTCGCTGGAAGATTACGGCGCCTTAATTCTGGCACGTGATGAAGCGGAAGCGGCGGCGTTGACTGACCTCCTTGCTCCCGAACATCTGCATATCTCAATGGATGTCCCCGAGAAGATGCTCTCGCAAATTCAAAACGCCGGGGCCATTTTTATGGGGCATTTTACCCCTGTTGCTCTCGGCGACTATATCGCCGGGCCATCTCACGTGCTTCCGACAGGCGGGACGGCTCGATTCGCCAATGGCCTTGCCTCTACGGACTTCATCAAGCGCAGTTCGATCATTCACTACAACGCGGCTGCATTGCGAGCTGACGCCGATCATGTTCGTCTGATGGCCGAAAAAGAAGGCCTTACCGCTCACAGCGCCAGTATCGACATTCGACTGAAGTAACCAGCCAGATCAGGAGAGAATTCATTGTCACAGCACATCCTGTTTTTTGATATCGACGGCACAATGCTCAGCACAGGAGGTGCCGGGCAGCGAGCCATGGAGCTAGCGCTCGTCGAAGAGTTTCGTATCCGCTTCCCGTTTGAAGACGTCCTGACTGCTGGACGAACAGACTGCGGTATCGCGGATGAGATCTTTTCGAAGTATCAGCTCGAAGATTCGCCAAAAGAGCGACATAGATTTATGAACAGTTATCTTGAGCGTTTGCCGGTATGCCTCAAGACACTGCCGGGAGCCTTGTTGCCGGGTGTAACAGAACTTCTCGATCAGCTTCACAAGCTTGAGAATGTTCACTTAAGCCTGCTGACCGGCAATTACGTGGAAGGGGCATGGATCAAGCTTCGCCACTTTGGAATTGATCATTACTTCCAGTCCGGAGGTTATGGCGACGATCATCCTCATCGTGACGATGTTGCGAGGCTGGCCTTGCAGAACGTCTGCGAGCATTTGAATCGCCATGTCGACGGACATGATGCCTGCGTGATCGGTGATACTCCGGCCGATATTCGTTGTGCCCGAGCCATCAACGCGCGAGCGGCCGCTGTTGCAACCGGAGTTTACTCTCGTAATCAGCTAAGTCCTCATTCTCCGGATCATCTTTTCGATGACCTTAGCCATACTGACGCAGTGATGAACCGACTTTTGCAGAAACTCTGACTTTTCATGAGGCCATTGGCTGTACCCGTTTTGAATTGACGCCAAGGGCAGGATGTGTATCAATCCCCTCATGGACGACACTCAAAATAAATCAGCTCCCATCGCCTCTTCTGAAGCCAATCCAATTCAATGCCCCACGGACAGCATTTCTGCCAGCAATGCGGAACAGCCAACATTGACTGCGAAACCGCCGCAAGCCAATTTATTGTGGAGGCTGGTTAGAGTTCCGTTCTGGCTATTCTGCAAATCGTGGGTGCAGTTACGTGTCGTTGGACGTGAGCACATCGACAACACTCGAGGCGGCTTGTTTCTGGTCAACCATCAGTCATTTCTGGATCCCCTCTTTGTTGCCGTGTTCCTGGGAAGACCGGTCTCCTATCTGGCTCGTGACAATCTATTTCGCATACCTGTCATCGGCTGGATTCTCCGCAAAACACACGTGATCCCAATTAGTCGAGAGGCAGCGCGGGGCGGCAGCATTCGATTGGCCCTCGAACGTCTGGAGAGCGGATTTCTGGTGGGAATCTTCCCTGAGGGAACCCGCACCTCCGATGGCAAGGTCGGTGACTTTCGCCCCGGCTTCCTCGCACTGGCCCGGCGAACTCAACAACCCATTTATCCTGTCGGCATTGTTGGCGCAGATCGTGTCATGCCGCGGAGTTCAAATTGGATTCGCCCGGGACGCGTCGATATCATCTTTGGCGCTCCATTCACGCCGGCCGAACTGCACCAGCTTCATGACAGTAATGACGATGGCGCACTGTGCAGACTGGCTCGAAGCAGAGTCGAGGCATGCACGCAACAATCATCATTGATTGTTAAGTAGACCACTGCAGACGGACGCATGTTGAAGTTATCAGGAGCCATCGAGTTCCATTGGCAGCGTCTCCCCTATTGCAGCCCGAGCTTCACAAGGTGGTTTCCCAGACGAACGTAGATCGCGTCGCCTGCAACAGCGGGATGGGTAAGCACCTGCACACGACTCTCCTGCAGCTTTAACCGCGAGAGGATTTGGGGAACTTCGGTTGCAGTATCGAGCAGCAACAGTTCTCCGTCATCATTCAAGGCCAGCAGCCGCGAATCAGTCGCAATCAGACTTCCGTATCCTGCAAAAGAATCATCCGAAATCGCTGCGACCGTCTTCAATTCCTGATCCGGATCCAGCCCATAAAGTTCGTTCCAGATGCCAAAGAGACGCTCCCCGGAGACAACGGGCGTGTGTGAGTCCGGCCGCAAATCATTGTTGTGATGATCAGGCTCTGAGTGAAGTGTTCCATCAGCGTTAAAGTGGTAGACACGAGTTCCATTGTTTTCCGAGGATACCAGCAGACGATCTCCCAGAGAAACAGCCGTTGGCACATTAAAGTCACCAGTCTCCGGAGGTATCAACGTCCATAATCTTTTCCCGGTCTTCACATCCCAGCCGCCGAGTGATTCTGCGTCATAGCCGATAACCTGCTTTTCTTCTCCGACTGCCTTGAGTAGGAGTGACGAATATGACGCTTCATTGCCGGGAGTCTTCCAAACAACATCACCCGTCTCTGTATCCAGAGCCACCAAAGAAGCCTCTCTGCCACCGGGTTGCAGAATCAACTTTCCATCGACAAGCAACGGCGATCCGGAATGCCCCCAGATCATTTTCGGGGTGGAGAATTCTTTGGCAATGTTTAGTTGCCACATCATGATGCCGGACTCCAACTCCAGGCAACAGAGATGGCCAAACGCACCGAGTGTGTAAACGAACTCGCCGTCGATCAACGGCGTCGCGCGCGGCGCATTGCCGTAATCAAGATTGCCAAGGGCCGGATACGCATGTTGCCAGACGATGGAGCCATCTTCACTGTCGAGGCACTGAAAAACATCATGGCGATCCAATGCGTCGCGGCTGCCGATGACCACAAAACCATTGGCGACAGAGACTCCCCCGAGGCCATCTCCAGACAATTCCGTGGACCATTCGAAGTCCGGAGATTCCGGCAGGCTATCCGGAAGCCATTGAACACGCCCGTCTCTGTTCTGCCCACGCCATCCAGGCCAGTCTGTGTTTAGCGATACCGGCGTTACTTTTTTTTTGCGTCATCAACCACTGAACTTGTTGCCACAGCTTCTTTCCACGGGACAAATCCTGAGGCCGTTTCCAGGTCAATCAACAACTGTGCATCCAAACCTGCCTCGTCCAACGCATTGGAAAGCTTAGATAACTCAGTGGCAGACAATGAAGCACGGGCGAAGAGAGTAATGAATGGAACCGGATTGCTTTCACCGATTACTCGCAGATCACCCTTCTTGACCTTGCCACACCCTTCCAGCAACGGTTCGGCATAACTTGAGATCACAGCCGAAGCCTTTGTAGTGGCCGACATTTCCATCAAGGCCACGGCAGCGTTGCTGCATGATGGAGACGTCTCCAGCTCATCAGGCAGTTGAATCCCGTGCTTTCGAAGAAGTTCGACCGGGGCAGCCGATTTTTCATCACAGTCCGCAGGACCAAAAAGTATTCGATAGCCCTTCAGGTCATCCACTGACCTGGCCGCGTCATCTTTTCTGACAACGATCAACCCTGTCTGTGTAACTTGATCTTTCAGATCGGTCAACTGAGCTAATGGAGTGACGTCGAGCTTTGCTTCCGCAGCATCGGCCAGAACTACGGAGTGCTTGCCGATAATCAAATCAGCCTTACCCTCAGACTTCTCCAGCGCTGCTTCAAGCGACTCTGCCCACACAACGTTGACTTTTCTTCCCAACTGCTTGTTCAGAAATGCGCCCAGTGACTCATATTTTCGCTGAGCGTATCCTTTGACACAATCACACGCCAAGGGCGCGGCCATGGGATCCATGACCACCAATGTCAACGCATTCGCCTCTGATGATTCGCCTGCAGAAATCGTTAACGCTGGCACAACATTCAGAAACGAAAGCAATGCAATCACAACAGCACTGCAGTGAAAAACGTAAGACACGGAATCACCCCTTGAGGCTGAACGACTTCAGGCGAAACAAGAAAGGGCTTGAGCGGAGAACCAACTTCAATGCTCAGCTGTAAGCTACTGGTCCGCATCCTTTGCAGGTTTTGGATCTGAGGCCTCTTCAGGTCTGGAATCTTCAGCAGCCGCAGGCTTCTCGAGGACTCGCTTGTACCGATTACTGGCCATCACGTTTTCGTTATACAAGAGTGAGATCGTGGCTTCATTATCACTCACGAACTCAATCTTGTAATCGTAGTATTGGATTGAGTCCTGCAATTGCGACACGATCAGCGTGTTGCCATCCTGTTGGACAGCTTCCCATGCGTTGTCACCATCAGCAAACTGACCGCCAGACAACGTGAGCTTTCCGTCGGCATCAAAACGGAAATAAGATGATGAATAGGGATCGTCCGCACTAACAGATTCCCCTTCAGCTCCCAGCAACCCTTGCAACAGTGCCCCCAAAACCGATGGCTCGCTATTCGCCGCGGGCTTATTCCCCGGGCGATTTCCATCAAGCGACCATTCTCCAATCAGCTTCATACCGAGACCTTCGCGTGCTTCTTTCGCCAATGCCTCATCAGGAGTAATCTCAGGAGCTTCCGCATTTGGAACCAGTACGCAAATGTGTGACTTGTCAACGTTCATCATGTAGTAACGATCACGCTTCGCATCGAATGCCACGGCCACATGTTTGCAGCCACCGCCGATTTTTGCCTTGCCAACAACTCCAATCAGTTCACCTTCTTTGTTGAACCGTTTGATCGTTCCAATACTGGATTCGGCCGTCAGGATATCTCCGTTATCGCAACACCGCACGTTCATGGGATTGCAGCAGCTTCCGAATCCATCAATCGCTTTGCGATCACCTTTACCGAAATCTGTCAGGCGTTCACCGTCACGATCCAGCAACGCAACTTTGAATTTCGTGTTCTCAGCGAGAACGAGGTGACTTTCTGTGGCCTGAATATCGCACTGACCGCAGCATCCTCCCAACTCACTGACCACCTTCTTTGGCTCAGAAAACTCATGAGTCATGCGCCAGACTTCATAGCCGTAGCCTTCCAGAGCATTGCAGCACAGGAATACGTCTTTGCTGGTTACCGCAAGCGCGGTAATGCCCATTTTCTGAGTAAGCATCTGCTCGCCCGAAAACATCTGGGAGTACGAGTCTTCCGTTGATTTCAGTTGGTCTGCATAAAGAGCCTTTTGTTCTTCATATGTCGCCAGACGTTTCTTATCCCGCTCTGTCAATTCGGCTTCCGGCTTTTCCTTCAGCTTCTTAATGCGCTCTTCAATACTTGCGACCTGGTCGCGGAACATCTCGGTCATTTCATCAACTTGTTTCTTCGCCCCCTCCTGCACTCGCTGCTTGAATGTCTCCATGTCGCCGATATGTGGCGAATCAGCAGTGCTGCTGATTTTCCAGTCGTCGCCAAGGCGAGCAACCTTTCCATCACCTGCAACGAAAATCGAACCGTCAGGAGCCTGATTCAGTGCGGTCGGTGTAAAGGGCAGTTCAATGCTGCGAATAAGTTCGCCGTCTGGTGAGTACACTTGAAGCAACTTCGCAGCGACGTTTGTTTTTGTTTCCTGTGATCCGTCATCATTGAGCACATACTCAACGTTGTCGCCACCAACGCAGGCCAGCAGACTTCCTTCTTTGTCGAGACAAAACGTATTGAGAACAATCGGCTTCCCCTTATGCGTCGGCTTGATAACACGCGCCTGCTTATGCGTAGATGTGAACTCCTTCTCTGCAGCGACATTGTTCCCACAGAGCCAGAAAAAAAATGCCGCAACAAAAAGGAATGTTGCGATAGGTTTCAACTGATGTCGGTTCATCCTTAACACTTCCAGCAAAGGATTCAAAATTCGTTCCAACGGCAACCAGCCCAGGAACAAGAGTCGGTCTGCAGATTCAGTCCACGCATTTTGAAACGCGACAATTCAAAATTTCTTCAGCAACAGGCCTGCGGTTAAGATACACGTGTTCGTGCACGCCACGAAAATTCCGCCGTGAACGCTTCTTCATTCTGTTTTTTCGGAGTTGACGGCCGCGCCCGCTTCCGGAGTCGCAGGAACTCGCTGATAGCGATTGCTGCTGAGCACCCGATCTTTATAGAGCAAAGAAATCGTCACTTCGTCGTCAGTCACAAATTCGACTTTATATTCATAGTATTGGATACTTCCCTGAATCTTTGAGACATAAAGGGTGTTCCCGTCCTGTCGAATGCATTCCCAGCCCTGATCGACCGCAGTAGATCTGCCACCGCGTGTAATCAAGTTGCCGTCGAGCTCAAAACTCAGGAACGACGAGGAATAGGGATCACTGCTCAAACGAAGTCGCGAAGCACTGATCAGCTTTGAGGTTGATTTTGTCTCAGAGTTCTCCTCAACGGCTTTTGAAGTGGCATTTTCATCATCCGGTGTCTTCCCATCCAGAGACCATGCGCCAACAAGCTTCTGACCAAGTCCTTCTCGCGCCAGCTTTGCCATCGCTTCATCAGGAGTGATCTCAGGGGCTTCAGAGTTGGGAACCAGCACGCAGATGTGGTCTTTGTCGACATTCATCATGTAGTAGCGATCTCGCTTCTCATCGAACGCTACAGCCACGTGTTTGCAGCCACCGCCGATTTTCGCTCTGCCCACAACTCCGATCAGCTCACCAGCCTTGTTGAATCGCTTGATTGTCCCGATGCTCGATTCCGCCGTCAGGATATCTCCGTTGTCGCAACAACGAACATTCATCGGATTGCAGCAACTTCCGAAACCATCTACGGCTTTTCGATCACCTTTGCCAAAGTCCATCAATCTCTCACCATCGCGATCCAGTAATGCCACTTTGAACTTTGTATTCTCGGCCAGAACCAGGTGAGAATCAGTCGCCTGAATATCGCATTGCCCGCAACAGCCTCCCAGTTTTTCCACCACCTTCGTGGGTTCTGAAAATTCGTGTGTCATCCGCCAGACTTCAAAGCCAGATCCCTCGACAGCATAAGCACACAGAAAAACATCTTTGCTTGTAACAGCCAATGCCGTAATGCCAAGCTTACGAGACATTGCGAGTGATGTAGAACTGGAGCCTGAACCGGATCCTTTCAGCGCGGAAATCTGAGTCTCGAAAAGCTCCTTCTGCTTTTCATAGGTTGTCAGCCGACGGGCATCAGTTTCAGTACGATCAGTCTCCGGCGTCTCCTTCAACACCTTGATCCGTTCTTCGATGCGGGCCACTTGCTCACGATACCGAGTTGAATTCTCCTCCAGTTGCTTCTTTGCGGCAGTTTCAATCCGCTGCTTGAAGTCCTCGAGGCTGCCGATATGCGGCGAATCAGCCGTCGCCAACACACGACCCTCAGAGTCGATCCGGGCGATTTTTCCTTCGCCAGCGACGAAGACCATTCCGTTGGCTGCGACATTGATCGCCGTTGGCTTGAAGGATAAATCAGCGGAGCGGATTAATTTTCCCTCGGGAGAATAACACTGAAGCTGCCGGGGCTGCTCGACGGTCTTCGCCTGCTGGGAACCATCGTTGTTCACGAGGTACTGAATATTACTGCCGCCGACACAAGCAAGGATATTGCCGGTGTGATCAAGGCAGAATGTGTTCAACGAAATAGGCTGATCTTCAAACAATGGCCGAATGATTCGGGCCTGCTTGTGAGTCGGTTGAAGTTCGTGAACATTGCCAGATGCCTTTGGCTTTGCGCTGCTAACCTTCTCGTGTGCCAAACAGATAGCCGACAACGAAACCAATATGAGCCCCCAAAAGGCCCCAAACAACTTCGTGCGCGGTTCTGCTTTGCTCATACAGGGCCCCTGAATCCATACTTCGAGGAGATGACGAACCAGACGTTGGCCTGCTGAATATATCCCCGGGAGGGTTAGACGTGAACTCTCCATTGAGGAAAAACAAGTATAGCAGCACCCGGATCCCCAAGCTCAATCTTCCGTCGGGCTCTCGAAACAAGAGACAGAACACCCAAACCTCCAGAACTGACTTATGACTGACCGGCAAAAAGCTGTCGCCAATAAAAAAGGCCACCTGAATACTCAGGTGGCCTTGAGCTCACATATTGCGAAAACCCTATTCTTCTGCCACGAACGGCAGCAAACCGATAAACCGAGCCCTAAGGACAGCGGTTCGAACAGCACGCTGGTAAAGTGCAGTCGTGCCTGTTCGGCGTCGTGGAAGAATACGACCTTCGCGATCAATCAGATTGCGCAGCGTCTTCAGATCCTTGTAGTCAACATACACTGGGCGTGGCACTTCACCATGCCCAGTGAACATGCAGCTCATCTTCTTCTTTTTCAGACGAGCACGGCGTTTACGAAGTTTCTTCAGATCTGCGCGGGAAATTGTTGCCATGTAACGACTTACAGCCTTTAACTGAAACACTGACTGCGGGCATGAACCCCGTAAAGCCCGCATAAGATCCAACGATCAGCAGGCCGCCCGACGGACTGGGATAATCCCAGCGGGGAGACGAAGTGACCCAGTGTAATTCGGCAATCGCCTGCCGACAACACAATCCTGAGTCTCATTTTGTAATCGGTGGAACTGAAAATCAGCGTTCAGCCACATCAGCCACAATCAAATGGCGTCTGTACCAGTTTCGCCTGTTCGAATTCGCACAACCTGCTCCAAATTGTACTGGAAAATCTTTCCGTCCCCAATTTGACCGGTTCGAGCGGCTTCACAGATTGCGTTGATCGCACCTTCGACTTCATTGTCGTTGACGATGACTTCAAGCTTCACTTTGGGCATGAAATCTACAGTGTATTCTGCGCCGCGGTAGGTTTCTTTGTGACCTCGCTGGCGACCAAAACCTCGCACCTCGGAGACCGTCATTCCCTGAACGCCAATCGTGGTGAGCTTCGTTTTGACGTCTTCGAGCTTATAGTGACGGATAACTGCCTCAAGCTTTTTCATGATCTCTGCCTTGACCCCTGTCGACTGAAAATCGAGCACATCAGGAAATCTGTGCTCGACGTAACCTGGAAACTTGTACTTCACGCCAATAAGAAAGACCAGCCAGTCCACCGCCCCGCCGAAACAATGCCATTTGGGCGGCATTGATTAGGTCCATCAGTACGGCCCGACACTCCGTCGAATTCAACTACGGCTTCACAGGAACTTGGTTTCTGATTGAAGAATTGTCATTGCAAGTCCTATGCCGTCGCGTAAGTCCACCTGATCTGTGGTGTTCAGGTGACACGTTGCACTCAAATTAAACAGCAAGCGTAAAAATTAATCACACCAAAGAAAACAGCCCTTTAAAACCTTCTATACGCCTTCCCGGCAGAATCTATGAGCATTCAATTTCTGTTTCTTCTGCTGATTATCGGCCTGATGGCCGGACGAGTTTCCTCCGTCTGGGCTGTCGCACTAATTGAGGATTCGATTCGATGCGGCGTGCGACGCTGCGACTCCTGCGATCAACCGTTTTCCTACGTTCGCCAGTTGTTGCTTTGGTACCCCGGCATCCGTTGCCCTTCCTGTAAAGCTCCGGACAGACTTTGGCCATTCTGGTCCACTCTCGCGATATCCATGGCGTTTGCAGGCTTTGGATGGCTGCTCCTCACACAAAGTTGTCAAAGTGTCGTCGAAGTTCAACCATCTCAATCACTATGGCTGAATCGCCTTCCCTTTCATTTGATATTCATCTTCCTCCTGGCGACAGCGACAACAACTGATTACCTCGACTATTCAATCTTTGATTCGGTTGTCGTTCGAGGAGCCCTGTTCGCCATCATCACGGCAACGCTTAGCGGCGAACTACAACTTATTCACGTCTGGGTTGACTGGAGCTATGACAACATGCCCATTCCCAGCCCACAGAATCCAGCCGTGACGGTGCCTCATTTTGGCCCCTATCTTCCCGAATGGATGAAGGGACATCAACATCTCCATGGATTTGTGTGGAGCATCTCCGGGGCTGTCGCTGGAGCAGGGTTGATGTGGATCGCTCGCATTGCTTCGCGCCTGATTCTGGGGATTCCAGCGATCGGGTTTGGAGATGTCACGCTCATGGCAATGATCGGCGCGTTCCTCGGTTGGCAACCGACGCTGTGCGCCTTGGCCATCGCGCCGCTTGTGGGTCTGATTTTGGGGCTCGGTGGCCGCATTTTCACTGGCCGCGCATTTGTCGCATTTGGTCCCTACCTGTGTATCGCTGCGTTCCTGGTACTCTGCACATGGGGATACCTTTGGGAAGGTTGGCGACTGCGATTGGTTTTCAGTCACTGGCCCACCATTGCTGGCATGGTCGGAGGCGCTTTTGCCGCATTCTGTCTGCTGCTTGTGGGCTTACGCATTTTTCGAGAAACTCCTGCAGCGAAACTTCGTTAGTCCACAGATTATTCACGCACCCAAGTTGCGACGAGACTCGCTGATCAGTAAACGCGGGATACTTGTCGTTAAAAGATCCGCACAACTTGAATTCAGGATAATTCGATGCTGGGTCATGCAACGTTTCTGAATCTGACCGTGATCCTGCTTCTGTCCACAATTGTCCTTCAGGCGGACGAGACAGAAACGGCACCTCGAGACACTTTCAAAGAGGATTTCTCGAAAAACGCGGAGCCCTTTCTTCGTGAATTCTGCTTGTCATGTCATGGCTCTGACGTCACAAAAGGTAATCTTCGTCTTGATCAATTGGATACCGATGTTTCGCAACGCTCGAACCATGAGCGATGGCGGAATATCCTGAACCGCGTTCGCTCTGGTGAGATGCCACCACCGGGGAACTCCCAGCCGAGCGAATTACAGATCACGGGCTTTCTCAAGGCTCTCGCAACGAATCTGGATTCCGCTGCGATCGCGAACCGCAATGATGGCCGTGTCATTCTACGACGGCTAAATCGTACCGAGTACGAGAACACTGTTCGTGATTTGTTCGACATTGATGTCTCTGTCAGAGACATGCTTCCGGAAGACACGATTTCAAACGGCTTCGACAATGTGGGAGTGGCACTGAATGTTTCTCCCGTTCTGATCGAACGCTATCTGGAAGCGGCCGATGCTGTCGTGAATGCGGCGATTGTTCCTGTGCATGCAGAGGAAAGCCGGATAGAACGATTCGACCTTTATGACTCATTGCCGAAGTGGTTTCTGGCCGGAGCATGGAAGCAAGAAGAAGGAGTCATCCTGTTTCGCAGTGGCGGCGACTCCGCATCAGACCTAAGGAAATTCCGAGCTCCGGCTCCCGGACGATATCGGTTTCGCATCTCAGCTTCGGCTCATAATTCAGACACACCTCTGCCAATGGCCGCGTTGCTTGGCAACTTTGTTGTCAGCGGCAATCCAACTCGACATCTTGGCTACTTTGATGCACCACCCGGACAAACCGGCGTGATCGAGTTCGAGGAGAAATTGCTGGCGAAAAATGACACCATCAAAGTAACCCCCGTTGCTCTTCCGTTTGTGTACCTGAAACAGGAAACGATGCAGGGGTATCCTGGGCCTGGTTTGCACATTCATTGGATGGAAGTCGAAGGTCCGCTTCCGGAGAAATGGCCAACAGAAAGTTATCGCCGAGTCTACGGAGATGTGAATCCCGAGACAGCTACGTTGGCGGATGCAGAAAGCCTCCTGAAAAAGCTCCTCCCCAGAGCATTCCGCCGTCCAATCCAGCCCGGCGAAGACCGTGCCTACACCAATCTTGTTGCAGCCGCACTGAATTCCGGCCAGACTTTTGAAGAGGCCTTCCGCATCGGGATCAAAGCCGTGCTGACATCTCCGAAGTTCCTTTATCTTCGGGAATCAAAAGGCCCGCTGGATGACCACGCTCTGGCATCGCGACTGTCCTATTTCCTCTGGAGCACGATGCCTGATGAAACACTGCTGTCGCTGGCCGAAAAGCAGGAATTGAATCAGCCACAGACTCTGCGTGCTCAAGTGGAGCGAATGCTCCGACATCCAAAGTCTAAAGCCTTTACCGAAAACTTCACGGGACAATGGTTGAGTCTACGAGACATCAACGCAACCACACCAGACAAAACTCTCTACCCGGAGTTCGACGAACTGCTGCAATGGTCATCCGTCAGAGAGACTCATCTGTTCTTTGAAGAACTCCTGAAGAACGATCTCAGCGTTACAAACTTCGTGGATTCAGATTTTGCGTTACTCAACGGAAGGCTCGCGGAGCATTACGAAATACCGGACGTCTACGGTGTCGATTTTCGAAGAGTCGAACTGAAACCGGAGTATCACCGCGGCGGCTTGCTGACTCAGGCTTCAATCCTGAAGGTCACTGCGAATGGCACTTCAACAAGCCCTGTCCTGCGAGGTGTCTGGATTCTGGATCGCATTCTCGGATCTCCCGCGTCACCGCCTCCTCCCAACGTTCCCGCCGTCGAGCCCGATATTCGAGGGGCGACGACGATTCGCGAACAACTGGCCAAACACCAGGCCTCCGAGAACTGTGCTTCCTGCCACACCAAGATCGATCCTCCAGGATTTGCTCTGGAAAACTTTGACGTGATCGGCGGCTGGCGTACCCAATATCGTGTAACCGCCGAGCGAAAGAACTGGGTCAACAACCGCACTGGGCCGCTCGCCAAATATCTGGCCGCATGGCAATATGGACTGGGCACTGATGTTGAGTCAGGCGACACTCTGGCCGATGGTCGGACATTTTCGGATATCACGGATTTCAAGAAACTGCTGCTCGATCGCCCCGAACAGATTGCCCGCAGTGTGACGGAGAAACTGATGATCTACGCAACCGGACACCCGATCAGTTTCAGTGATCACACAGAGATTGACCGAATCGTCACAGAAGCCAAATCTTCCGAATACGGACTAAGAACTCTTGTCCATGCAGTCGTAGGCAGTCACCTCTTTCAGACAAAGTGAGTCAACAATGTCCGTTTCAAATCGTATCTGTCGTCGGTCATTGCTTCGTGGTGCAGGCGTCACTTTGACTTTGCCATTGCTGGAAGCGATGCAGCGTCGCAGTAGTCGAGCAGCCGAAGCAGCGGAACCGCCGCGGCGAATGATCTGCATCAACACAACGCTGGGCCTGCATACGCCCTATCTGTTTCCCACTGCGACCGGCAGAGACTACGAACTGACTCCGTATCTGGAACCCATTCAGAATCTCCGTGATCAGTTCACAGTTTTCTCCGGGCTTTCACATCCCGAAGTCGATGGCGGTCATCCGGCGGAGTTATGTTATCTGACATCGGCTCCCCATCCGCGAGCCGACAATTTCAGGAACACGATTTCTCTTGATCAGTTTGCCATTGAGCAACTCGTCCCTGACACGCGCTTCGGTTCGCTTGTGCTCGCTTCGTCGTCCAGTCGAGGACTCTCGTTTACTCGAAGCGGCGTTCCCATTCCTGCCGACGAGCGACCATCGAGGATCTTTCGCAATATGTTTGTGAATGGAACCCCTGCCGAGGTCAATCAACAGGTGCTGCGTCTGAAGCAGGGACAGAGCGTGATGGATGCGGTTCTGTCAGAAGCGAACGTGTTTCAGCGAGGACTCAACCAGCAGGATCTGGACAAGCTGGACGAGTACTTCACGTCTGTGCGCGAAGTGGAGCAGAGATTGGTCAAGGCTCAGGAATGGTCGCGTCGGCCCAAGCCTGAAGTCAGCTCAAAACCTCCCATCGATATCGCCAATGCCGTTGATGTTCCCGCGCGAGTTCGACTCATGATTGACCTGATGCATCTGGCGATTCAAACCGACTCCACAAGATTCATCACATTCGCACTCAATGGGCTCAATGCTGTCCCCACGATTCCCGGAGTCACGCAGGACTGGCATAACCTTTCACATCATGGCCAGGATCCCGCAAAGCTTTCCGAGCTAAAGGTTGTCGAGCTTCAGCAGATGCAGCTTTTCGGAGAATTGCTCGCGAAACTGGGTGACTCTTCTGAAGGCAGCGGATCACTGCTGGATCGCACGATCGTTTTATTCGGCAGCAATCTCGGCAACGCCAGCAGTCACGACAACAAGAACATGCCGATCATCGTTGCCGGAGGCGGATTTCAGCACGGACAACATCTTGCCTTCGATCCGCTGAAGAATCCTCCTCTATGCAACCTGTACGTCCAACTTCTCAGACGACTTGGCGCGAACGTAGACTCATTTGGCTCCAGCAACGGGACGATTCCCGGGTTTGAACTGGCCTGATTTACCCCCTTTCGACGTCGACTAGAATAACTCCCGAATGGGAGTCCCGTGAGTCAAAGCAATGGGGCGACCGGAAGGGTCCGGCAGATGCAGATGGGGGTCGATTCCAAGGAAATGATAAATCGTGGCCAGAATGTCGTGAGGATCGAGCGGTCTGTTGGAAGGACGCGCGCCGATCGCATCTGTTGACCCAATCACCTGTCCCATCGGCATTCCACCTCCAGAAATCAAGATCGACATCGCACTCGGCCAATGATCGCGACCGACCTTGCCATCTCTGTATTCAAGCCGTGGCGTCCGTCCGAACTCACCCGTGACGATCAACAGCACATCCTGATCCAGCCCTCGTTCATACAAATCATTGATTAACGTTGTCACCACGTGGTCGTATGCTGGAAGCCGCGCATGCATGGCTTTGGTCATGTCCCAGTTCACAGCGTGATCGTCCCAGTTGTGTGCGCTTGAATCAGGACCATTGCCGCGTGAACAGAACGTGACGAACCTTACTCCCGCCTCAACAAGTCGCCGTGCGGTCAGGGCTTCCTGTCCTTCGCCGGGGCCGTAGAGCTCTCTCGTCTTTGCGTCTTCCAGTGATAGGTCAAACGCTTTCTGTGCGGCACCGGACATGACAACTTCCAGCGCACGTCGACCGAATTCGTCCATCACGGACATCGTGCCCGCTCGATCAATATCGCGTCGGAATCGATCCAATGATGTCCGGAGTCCAACGCGATCATTCATCCTTGTTGCGTCGACCGACAGATGGGTATCGCGCAGACCGCCATTAACGATCGGAACGCGGTACATTCCGCTCCAGAAACCTTCCGAAACACCAGCCGCATAATCCGGTCCGTTTACGACAACGCCGTTAATCGCCACGGCCGCAGGCAGGCCTCGCTGACCGCTTTCCAACAGCCGATTAGCGACAGCTCCGACTTGAGGATAATAGGATTCGTATCCAAACCCGGGCTTGAGTTTTCCAAAGCCGCTCAGAAATCGCCTGTGGCCGGCAAAATGGTCGGCTTCTTCGTGTGTGCATGATCGAATCAGTGAAAATCGATCTGCAATCTGCGCGTGTTTAGGAAGATATTCGCACACATCGATTCCGGAGACGTGGGTTGAGACCGGGCGAAACGGACCACGAATCTCGGTCGACGCTTCCGGCTTCATGTCATACGTTTCGAGGTGACTGGGGCCTCCATGGGCGAAATAGAGAATCACCGATTTCGCACGTTTCGCGGGGGCCCCTGTCGACTCATTGGCCCTCGCTTCCAGTTGCAGCAGATCTGCGAGCGACAAGCCTCCAACACCCAGAAAACCAGCGTGAAGAAAACGGCGTCGAGATTCAGTCAGAAACGTCGCAGAGCTCTTCAGAAAAAACATGAAGTTCATCCAAACAATGTGTTATCGAAAACTCTGCGTGAACAATACTCACCGGAATACAACTCGACATCAGGAAAACAGCTCTTTGATCGGTACGCCCTGTTGCAGGAGTGGCACGGGACGATTCTGCCGGTCAGGAATCGTGGACTCAGGATTAATCCCAATGACTCGATAAATGCTGGCCAGAAGATCTCCTGGAGTGAGCGGCCGGTCGAGCGGCTCGCCACCGTCTTTCGTCGTTGAGCCAATGATCTGGCCCGTCTTGATTCCACCTCCGCTTAGCACTACATGCATCGCTTTGGGCCAGTGAGCTCGCCCTGCCCCCGCATCAATTCTTGGCGCTCGTCCAAATTCTCCACAGGCGATCACAAGCACTTCGTCCTGGAGTCCACGTTCCTGAAGATCTTCCACAAGCGCAGAAAACGCCTGATCAAAAACTGGCAGCCTTTTGCGAAGATTCTTTTCAATGTCGTAGTGGTCGTCCCACCAGTCGACATCCTTTTCGTAGAGATTCACGGTCACGAAGCCTACCCCCGCTTCCACCAGTCGGCGAGCCTGCAATGTATACTGACCCCATGCATGTTGACCGTACCGTTCCTTCAAGGACTCCGGTTCGGCCGAAAGATCGAAAGCATCCCGCGCATTCTTGCCGGTGACTAGCTCGACGGCCTGCCGACGGATATCGTCTTCATCCTGAAGTTGTGGCATCTCCCCGACTTTCCGCCGCAAAAGATCCAGCGACTGTGATAACTCACGTCGATCCTGAAATCTCGAAATGGTTACTTCCGCAGGTAATGCAAACTCCGGTGGCCGATAGTTTCCCAGCTTCGGATTACCGCCACTGTTCAGCGCATTATGGCGAGCGCTAAGAAATGACGCAGTCTGGTAGAAGCCTGCATGAGTTCGATAGTCCTCCGGGACACAAACATAGGTTGGCATTCCCGTTTTTTCATCGCTACGAAAGTAGGACATGACCGACGCCTGACAAGGATGCCGCTGCCCTGACTGTCTTGCATTGAATTGCGGATAGCCGGTTTGGACAAGGTGCTGTGCATCGTCATGGACACTGTAAGAATGTGTCAACGACCGGATCACGGTCAGATGCTTTGCGATTCGAGCATGCCCGGGCATCAGATCACAGACCTGCAAACCCGGAAGAGAAGTGCCGATCGGCTGAAATGGCCCGCGAATTTCGACCGCAGATTCAGGCTTCATGTCGACCATATCGATATGCGATGGGCCGCCTGTCATCCACAACAGAATGACGGATTTGGGAGGTAGGGACTGATTCTCGCCACTCGCCCTTCGCATTTGCAAAACTTGACTGAGCGAAATCCCCCCCAAAGCCAGACTACCGACTCGAAGAAAGCTTCGACGATTTTGAGCGTACCAGGCGTGCCCTGGAACTCCTGACCTGATCGGCATAACAGGACTCACCCTGGAAGAAGGAAACTCTAGCTACATTCAGTCTTTCTGCGAACTCAAGGATGATCTCATCCGGCGTGCGATCTTCCCGAAGACATTATCACGATAGGCTATACAAAGGCGCCGCTCGTCAATTTCCCTGTACTATCACCAAAGGAAGACTCTGGTATTCCCATAGCACTGAGAATGCTGAGATACAGGTTACACATCGGTGTATCGTCCTGCTTCCAGTGGCCACCATGCTGTATGCCCATTCTCGCACCGCCCGCCAACAACGTCGGCAGATTTCTGGGGTTGTGAGTCGTGCTGCATCCGCTGCCGAACAGCACCAGAGAATTATCCAGCACGGTCCCATCAGCGTCTTTATATTGCTGAAGCCTGCTCAGGAAGCCCGCGATCTGCTGGCTCAGGAACAGGTCATACTTTGCAAACTCCAACTGCCCATCCTTGTCGCCGGCATGAGACAAGTTGTGATGAGTTCTTGTCAGGCCCAACTTAATCGGGAAAGTATCGCTGATTCCCATGCCGTCTTCGCGATTCAGCATAAAGGCAACTGACCGAGTGATGTCCGCATCAAACGCCAGCGCGATCAGATCAAACATGTTGCGATAGTATTCCGCCGGCTCACCCTCGGTCGTTACATCGAGTTTCAGGTGCGAGTAGTCCTGTGACTTCAGTGGAATATCAATCCATTTCTCCGAAGCCGTCAGTCGCTGTTCAATCTCATTAAGTGATGTCAGATACTGATCCATCTTCTCGCGGTCAGACTGCCCCAACTGCTGGTTGAGAGATTTCGAATTCACCAGTACCGCATCAACAAGTCTGATTCGCTTCTTCAATTGCTTCTGCTGAGCGGCGATCGATTCTTCGTTGCTGCGAAACAGCCGATCGAAAACTCGCTGAGGACTGTTCTCAGCCGGAATCGGCTTGCCTTCAAGGTTGTAAGAAATCGTTCCTGTGCGTGACAGGAATCCAACGCCCGCATCGATCGACAATACCAGTGACGGCTGGCGGCAATACTGTTTTGTGTGCTGAGCAATCACCTGATCCAGAGAGACGGTGTTGTAAGTTCCAGGTTTCGCGTTATGCAGCGGAGCACCGGTCAACCACATATCCGAACAAACATGAGGATCCGCCTTGGTCCCGTTCGGATGGTACAACCCTCCCAGAAAACTCACATGCTCACGAAGAGGAGCGAACGGCTCCGTCGATTTGCCGAAGACAAAATCGCGGCCGATCTGTTTGGGAAACCAGCTCCATTCATCAATACCATTGGCCGGATCCGGCAGACACATTCCGTTGGCCGTGTACATTGCGCAGAATCGCCGTGGATTCTTTGCCGCATCATTCGCTGACGCATCTGCAAACAGTTCAAGCCTCGGCAGAATCACCGCGACCCCGGCCGCCCCACGCAGAAACTGGCGACGATCAATTGTTGTAATTGGCAGCACGGTGTGGCTCCTCGTTCTTGCTATGGCGATGAACTACTTCTTCAAAAACAAATCGCTGGTCACAACAAACCTGATCATATCCTGCATTCGGTATCCATCCGCCTTCAACTGTTTTCCTGCTTCCTTCAGCCATTCGAGTTCATTATAGGTCAGACTACGGCCTGCCCCATAACTGCTCAGATGCTTAAGAACACTGAAGGCTACCTGATCGATTCGATCGTTCTCAAGATAGTTCCGCAGTCCGGCGAGGTCGGCCACCTCAGTACCATCCGGCAGCGTCGAACGAGCATCCGCAGGCTGCGTCTTAAATCGGCCAGCCGCATCGTATTGCTCGAAGGCAACTCCCCACGGATCGATCCCGGAATGACATTTCGCGCATCCTTCCTGATTGCGATGGCGTTCCAGTTTCTCACGCAAAGTGCGTTCAGTTCCATCTTCTTTAAGCTGGGGAACATTTGGCGGTGGATCATCAGGCGGCTCAGCAATCATGCGACGGGCCAGCCAGGCTCCACGTTTGATCGGATTGGATTCGCGACCGTCGGACAATCCCGCCAGAATAGCAGCCTGAGATAAAACCCCACCGAGCTGTCCGTTCTTATGCGAGATCGCCGCAAACTGAAGGCCGTGCTCAGTTTGTTCTCCCAGTTCGTAGTAGCTGGCCACCGCGTCGTTGGCGATGATGAAGTCCGAATGAATCAGGTGACTGACAGGCAGATTATTGTCTAACAGATAGCGAACAAACTGTATGGGCTCCTCACGCAGTTGAGTTTTCGTGTCGCGGGTCAGTCTGGGGAAACGAGAACGATCGACTTCAAGGACATCAAATTTCTCCAGGCTGAGCCATTGCGATGTAAACCCATGCACGAATTGCTCAGAACGAGGATCCTTCAGTAGTCGATCTGCCTGAGCCGTTAAGTCTTCCTTCAAAGTGTTTGCAGCCGCCGCATCGAGCAACTCCTGATCAGGTGGCGAATTCCACAGGAAGTAAGACAGCTTCGAGGCCAGCTCCCAATTGTCGATATTTTCCGCCTCCGGACCACTGCTGTTTTCAATCAAAAACAAAAACTGAGGCGATGTCAGTACGACCAACAGAGCATCCTTGATGCCTTGCTGAAAATCATGATTCTCCCTGAAAGAGCTCTCCCAAACCGAAACCACAGAATCCACTTCTGCATCCGTCACCGGCCGGCGCCACGCTCGTGTCATGAATGATGAAATAATCTCGCGAGCATAAAGCGAATGGTCTTCACGATTCGGTGAGTCAACGAAAATGTTGCGATGCGTAGCGGGTGGCCAGGCATCGTAAATCGGACCTTCGAATTCTACCGAATGGATCTTCAGGCGAGGCATTTCTCGCCCATCGGTATACTCACTGCGAACACCAATCTCACGAATACCAGCAAGATAGTTGACGTTATTCTCCTCGACCGCCGGATAAGGAAAATCATTGATCGCGCCAGTAAACGTGAATTCGGCTGGTTCCAAATTCGCTACCGCTTGAGGCTTGCCGACAGCATTGAGCGTACTGCCACAATCTCGCCGAAGTCCAAGATGAACCCACAGAGCGGGCGCACGTTTCTCGAAGCGAGTGAACTTCACTGCCAGGTCACTTTCATCGCTCAATCTGGTCAACACAACTCGATTGATGCGAGTCTTCTCGCTCTTCGAACTGCCAAGACTCAAAGGACCGCCTGAAAGACGGACGACAAAGACAGCATGAAACTGTTCCGCATTGGCCACTTCAGGACTTGCATCCACCGGATTGATATTCTTGATCTGACGAGAAAAGTCCCGGTCTCCTATTTTGAGTCGCAACAAATGGCTCGGCTCATTCATCACGCAGGAAACGTCGACTTGATAGATCCCAGGCTGTTCAATGACGACAGATCCTTTGGACTCGTCGTCAATAGAAACGAGCTCCACAGACGCCGATTCCACCGGACTCGGAATCGCCGGTATGCCCTCCAGCATCAGGCCATCGTCGTAGCGAGAGGCCCGCACGGTCACTCGAAAGTTGCCATGATCTGGAAGTTCTCTTAAAGAAATCTTGAAGTTGGCCATCGGGCCATAGGTGTTCGATTCACCAAAGATCTCCGGGCTTGGAATGGCAGACCGAAGCAACAATCCGCCCGGCACAGCCTGATAGGGCTCTCCCAGAGGATAACCTTCCGTGCCTCGCATGCACGCAAACACCGCATGGTAGATACCGTCAAAGTGCTTCCACTGCCGGATCGTGTCGTTACCAACATAGCCCTCAATAAAATCGAACGATGACTGCATTGCATACGGCGTGTAGGCAAACGGCTTCTGTGGCTGAAGTTCAGTCACGACAAAATCCTGATTGTTCAGCAGCAGACTGTTCGCACCGAGGATTAACGAGTCTTTGCAGGGATCAGGATTGATTCCCAGGCCGAGATCCATTCGAAAATTCTGAATCGTGGGTTTTGAGTTTTCATCGACGATGCATAGGTTGAGTGATTTCTCGGCAATGTCGAAGTAGTATTCCATCTGCAACGGTGACAGCCCGAGTACCTGGCCGTTGTTGGCAAAGCCGTCCTTCGAAACTCCGTCGGGAGGAAGAATGTCCGACAGGTTTTCCTCCAGCTTCAGCAATTCGCGCATCGTATTGCGATATTGCGAAACCGTCAGACGCCGAACGGAGCCATTCTTCTGAGTGTCTCTGGATCGAGCCACATTCAACGCCTGCTCAATCCACTTCGACAAAAACTCATGCTCCTCTTTGGTCGGCTGAGGTTCATCGGCCGGAGGCATCGCGGCTTCATCCAACTGCTTGCCAATATCACGCCACAGGAACAGATGGCGATCCTGCAGAGAACCATCTAACTGGTCGACTCGAATCCCCGACTTCATGTTGTCGGCGTTGTGGCATCGAAGACAATACTTCTGCAACAACGGCTGCACCTGGGCCGTAAATGATTTCTCGACGTCACTATCCTGACCATATGCGTCTGACGACGAAAGAAATGCAACAATTGCGATCAGAAGTCCCAGAGCGCAGGGACCAAAATGTCTGGCGAATAGTGATATCACGGCTGGATCTCATGGAGAGAAAGAAGGCGGGCTGAATAGCCTACCGGTATTCGCTCCACATCACAAGAGCCGTGATCAACCATCCCATCCCCAACCGCCAACGGGCCTGCCCCGTGGCGGGTTAAACCAATACATCCTTCACAACCACGCCCTCAACATCAGTCAGTCGACGTTCAAGGCCGTTGTAGTAAAACGTCAGGCGCTCATGATCCAGTCCGAGCAGGTGCAGGATCGTGGCGTGAAAATCGTGAACGTTGCAGACATTCTCAACAGCCTTGTAACCGAAATCGTCTGTCGCGCCATATGTGAATGGAGCTTTGACACCGGCGCCGGCCATCCAGCAGGTGAAGCCTTCGGGATTATGATCTCGTCCGCTGGCACCTTTTTGGAACGTTGGCATGCGACCGAATTCGGTACACCACACGACCAGCGTATCCTTCAGGAGTCCCCGCTGTTTCAAATCGGTAATCAACGCGGCTGTGGGCTGATCGAGAACCGGGCCATGCACGCTGTATTGATCGGCCAACACCTTATGACCGTCCCAGTTGCTGACTCCTTCACCACCCGTTTGATACGCACCATTAAAGAGTTGCACGAACCGCACGCCCTGCTCCAGCAATCGCCGCGCGAGAATACAGTTCTTTGCGTAAGCCGCCTTCAACGTGTTCTGAGTATCATCGGCTCCGTACAACGCCAGAGTTGATGCCGACTCGGTGGAGAGATCTCGCACTTCCGGAATACTGAGCTGCATCTTTGCCGCGAGTTCGTAGCTGCTGATGCGAGCCGCTAATTCCGTATCACCGGGGAATCGCTCGAGATGCCGATCATTAAGCCGCTTCAGGAAGTCGCGAGTCTTCTTGTCTGAGGCTTCTGCAATGGACTCCGGCCGAGCCAGATTGCGGATGGGCAGCGACGTATTGAAGTCCGTGCCCTGATACGCAGCCGGAAGAAATCCGGGCCCCCAGTTGTTCACCGAATTCTGGGGAGTTCCTCGCGGATCCGGAATCGCTACGTAAGAAGGCAGATTTTCGTTTTCTGTGCCCAATGCGAATGTCGTCCAGGCTCCAATACTGGGATAACCATCCAGCGTGAAGCCAGTCGACATGTAATTCTCGCCGGGACCGTGGGTGTTCGTCTTTCCCTTAAGCGAGTGAATGAAGCACATGTCGTCCGCCAACGCGCCGAGATGCGGGACAAGGTCTGAAATCATCTTGCCGCATTCACCTCGCGGCTGAAACTTCCACGGGCTTTGTGTCACATTGCCCTGCTCTCCCTGAAACGTAATCAGCTTGTCCGCACCAGGCAACGGCTGGCCGTGGCGAGCGATTAGTTCCGGTTTATAGTCAAACGTATCCACATGACTGCAGGCGCCCGAGCAGAAGATCACGACGACTCGCTTCGCCGCCGCCGGAAAGTGCGACTGCCTCGATGCAAACGGCCGCGACGCATCGATATCCGGCCGGATCGGCGACTTCCCGCTGACATTACTCTTCGGCTTCTCATCCGCCCTCAACAACCCCTGCTCCGCCAGCATCATCGACAACGCAATGCTGCTAAGCCCCGTGGCGGTGTTGTCGAGAAAGCCTCGCCGGTTGAGAAGATGACGGCTATTCAAGAGGTTTGCAGCAAACATTGGTCGTTCCTAGGTTTTCACTTCCGACAAGACAGTTCTATGAAACCAATCAGGGATTCGCGATGTCTTGATTTCGATCAGTTTGCCGTCAGTGATCTCAGCAATCCACGTGCTATCGCTGCCATCAGCCGAGTTGTCAAATATGAAAGCTCGGTTCGAAAGTCGAATAGCAGGCACGAGTAAGTTCATACAACGATGATATCGACTATGGATTTTCTCTTCTGGAACCGAGTGACCGCCCATACGAACTCGGTTCTGAACGCGTGACACATTGATCGCGGGGTCCTCCGTCGCAACAAAGTACAGGTAGGTTCTATAACCTTGGGACTGTGCAGCCCTCAAGAGCTCCACCTTGTCGACGGAAGACATTACAGTCTCCATTGTGAAGGAGACCTGCTGATGAAGAAGACAGCGACGGAGAAAGTCGGCGAGGACCGATGCAACATAAGAGTTGACGGACACTTTCGAAAAGTCGATCACGCCGGAATTGACAGAAAGCAAGTCTGCCGTGGATGTCAGCCCTGCGGACTTCAACAGCGACGATTGCCGAAAAAAGTCTTTGACGTGACTGGGCAGGATCTGTTCTGGCTGAACGTCGAAACTGGCGACTGCAATTTGGCCATGCTTGCGAATAGACTGTTCGAGTTCATCCGCATTCAGATAGACTCCGAGAAGCTCTGATGGCAGGACATTCTTGAGCGTGCTCTTTCCCGATCCGTTTGGCCCCGCAAACATTCTCAATCTCGGAGTGCCAGTCGTCATGGCAGAGACCAGGTTTGGCCCGGGACAGCGTGAATGGCCGGCTTGATCGTTTTGATGTGCCGTTTGCTGCCATCGGGGAAGACCTCAATCACCTGAGCATCAACAGCGACAACAACGCTGAGTCCCATTCGAACCGCTTGCTCATAGGCATCAGAAAAAACCGAGTGTGCAGCAGCGGGAAGCTGAGACTCGAGTTCTTCAAGATTGGTCTCATTCACTGTTGTCGATGGTTTCATTCATGACTCCTTCGCGCACAAGGTACTCATATTACATCCCTGCATCAATCTTTATTGCCTCGCCGTTCGTCGTCGTTATTGCAAAAACACAAACTCATTGCTGTTCAACACGGCTCTGCAAAAAGCTGGAAGCCCCTGTTCGCCGAGGAATTCAGCGGAATCAATGAGCTCTTTGGCGTCGGGTTCGCGGCCAAAGCAGAGCCAGAAGGCGCGCACGATTTGTTTTGAAGCATCGTCACCACACTCGCGCTTCAGGCGGTCAGCAAAGAGTTCAGATTGCTGCAACATGAACGGACTGTTGAATAAATTCAGGGCCTGAAGAGGCGTTGTCGAGCGGCCTCGTTTGGGGACGGAAGTAGCGGCATCGGGGCAGTCGAAGATGCCGAAGACGGATTCTTTCTCCAGTCGCACTTTCGTCATGTAAATCATGCGGCGCCAGTCTGCGGGGCCGTAGTTCTTCTTTGGAAAGTAGTGACGGACATTTTCCAGTTCGACTTCAAAGCCGCTGAAACCGGGGCCATACATGCGATTATCCAGGATGCCGGTGACGGCAAGAATGCTGTCGCGAATTGGTTCGGCTTCCAGTCGACGAGGAGGAAATCGCCACCACCACTCGGTCGCCGCATCGGCCTGCAGAGCATCCTCGCGAGGCTGACTGCTTTGCTGATAGGTCGAAGATGTCAGAATCAATCGATGCACATGTTTCAGGGACCAACCGTTGTCCATCAGCTCGCGGGCCATCCAGTCCAGCAGTTCCGGATGAGTCGGTGCGACGCCGGCTTTCCCGAAGTCGCTTGGCGTTGAGACCAGCCCCTTACCAAAGTGAAATTGCCACAAACGATTCACGATGACTCTGGCTGTCAGCGGATTCTCCTTCGATGCGATCCAGTCCGCTAATGCCAGTCGGCGTTGCTGTTCCGGTGTGGCTTCGCTGATTGCCAGTTTTCCGAACGCGGCAACGGTGCCGGGTTCAACCTGTTCACGTTTCGCCAGAGGTTCGCCGCGGAACAAACGATGAGTCGGCCCGGGCTGTTGAAACGTTCCGGCATAGATTGTGGCCGAAGCCTGCAATTGTGACTTGCGTTGTTCGCCATCCTGCAGTTGCTTGAGGAGGTTACGGCCCCGCTGGGCCTCCGCTGCGGGGAACTTTGCAAAGTCGTATTCGGGCTGAGTCGCTTTACTGTTGAATGGAAGCCGATCGGCCGAGGACGCCACTTCCTTCCACTGGCCTGCTTCGACGGCAACTTCAATGCGATACTTTGTGGCGACTCGGTCACCGAACTGGCCGTCTCGATCTCGAGCCCACGCAATGCGACTTATCGGCTTCACTTCGGGAAGTTCGATCTGCACCCAACCTTTGCCGCCTTCGTTAGAAATCCAGCTCCGCGAATTGCCACCGCGACCATCGTTGAGATGTTCCAGCTTGTGAACCTCGTACCCAGGCAGTGTGCTGGAGGCCGTCGCCTTTGCCCCCGATGATGCGAGAGCCACGTTGATCGTATCGCTGAAGATCTCCAGTTCATCAATGCACGGTTCGCCGCCACTGCTTTCATCGATCGTGAAGCGCACGTACCTGGCTGGCGTGATTTCGAACAACTCTTCATTGCCTCGAGCTGTCACGGCTGGGCGACTCGGTCCGGCTTCCTTCAGATACGGCTTGAGCTGTTCGCGAAGCTGCAATAGTTGCCGATCAATCTGAGCGATCTCCTGCTGCTTGTCTGGTAACAGCGGCATCGAACGATCGCCGTGCTGAATGCCTGCGAAGACAGCCTGCATTGAATAATAGTCTGACTGACGAATCGGATCGAACTTGTGGTTGTGGCAACGTGCACATCCAATCGTCAGGCCGATGAACGCGGTCCCGGTGGTTCCGATGATGTCATCAAGTTAATTCTGACGCTGCATCAGAGTGAGATTGATGTCCGGGCTCTTGACGAGATCGTAAGGTCCCGAAACAAGGTATGCTGTCGCTTCAGGTACTCCGACCGCATCGCCCGCAATCTGTTCCCGCAGAAACTGATCATACGGCTTGTCCTCGTTCAGCGAACGAATCACGTAGTCGCGATAAGGCCAGGCATTAGGACGTTCGCGATTGGTTTCGAAGCCGTTTGTTTCGGCGAAGCGGACCAGATCCAGCCAATAACGAGCCCACCGCTCACCATAATGAGGACTCGCAAGAATTCTTTCAACGAGCTGCTGGTAGGCCTCCGGTTGGTCATCAGCAACGAACGCCTGAACTTCCTCCGGAGTCGGCGGCAACCCGAGCATATCGAGGTAGATCCGTCGAATCAGATCTGCTTTCGTCGCCTTTGGATTTGGTACGATGGAACGTTCGGTCAGCTTCTGAAAGATGAACGAGTCAATCGGGTTAGAAACAAACTTGCTGCTCACCGAAGGCGGAACAACAGCGGCGACGGGCTTGAACGACCAATGATCCAGTTCGCTCGTTTCGGTATCAGTTTCATTCTCCGAACCCGGCCATGCGGCTCCCGAGTCAATCCATGTTCGCAGAATTTGAATCTCGGATTCCGTCAACCGATTCGCTTCATCCGGCGGCATCAGCTTGCCCGCCTCATGTCCCGAAACCAGAGCAATTAAGTGACTCTTTTCGCTGTCCCCGACGATAATGGCTGGTTCACCGGAATCACCTCCACGCAGCATGGATGAGCGACGGTCCAGTCGCAAATGGCTTTCCTGAGTCTCCGGGCCGTGGCATTCCAGACATTTGGCCGTGAGAAGTGGTCGGACCTGCGATTCAAAACTGACATCGTCGGCCGCATCGCACAGCCGAGGCGCAGCGAACAGGAGCAGCGTGACTAACACAGAATAAAGCGTTTTCATGAATCACAGCGGGTGGGAATAGAGGGGGCGAGTTTCTCGTATTGTGGCTTTTATACTCTGTCCGAGTCCAGTCGTTCGGGCGGTTTCAGGTCTGTGATGCCCAAGATGTTGCCGCCAAATTGATGCGAAAGACTTTGCTTATTCGCTTTCGGTTTGACTATCATCCTCATCCCCGCCCCAATTGCGACGCTTCAAAGACGCTTCAAAGTTGTGTCGCCCGCCGTTTCAGGAGAACCTTGATGCTGACAATGCTCGGTAGTCCACGACGATGTTGTGACGGTTTCACTCGCCGAGAAACTTTGCGGGCGGGAGCATTATCTGCGATGGGAGGCTTTGGCCTTCCTCAGATGCTGCAGGCGGAACAAACGGGGCTCAGCAAAGATGCCAAAGCAAAGAATGTGATCTTTATCTTTTTGCTGGGCGGTGCGGCGACTCAGGATATGTATGACCTCAAACCCAATGCACCGTCTGAGGTCAGAGGTGAATTCAAGCCGATACCAACCACAGTACCGGGAATTGAAGTTTGTGAACACCTGCCGAAGTTTGCTCAAATGGCGCATCAGTTTGCGTTCATCCGATCAGTGAACCACAAGGCGGGTTGTCACAATTGCTTGCCCTGCTATACCGGCTTCGATGTCATTCCGCCCGACCAGCATCCACGCCCCACGGATGCACCAAGTATCGGGTCGGTGCTTCAGTACATGAGCGGTGAGCGTACCGAGACGCCTCAGTATGTCTACATGCCCAACTGGCTTGGCTGGGGACAGTCATTTCGCCGAGCCGGACCGTATGGTGGTTTCCTCGGCAAGCAGTACGACGCGTTGACAACAGAGTGCATGCCGTTCTACGACAAAGGCTCATTTGCTCCGTCCCCCGGGACTCCTCAAATCGTGCGCGGTGCTCCTGCATTGCCGAGCACTTCCCTGGAAGACGGGATGACGATCGACCGATTGAACACGCGACGGTCGTTGCTGTCTCAGATTGACACAGAGCGTCGACATATGGACGAGGTCGCTTCCGTCAGTTCTTCCTCCTATCAGCGCAATCAGCGGCAGGCGTTCGATATTCTGACATCATCAGCCATGAGGCAGGCTTTCGATCTGTCGCTGGAAGATCCGAGAATGGTGGATCGATATGGCCAAACACTGTTTGGAAATTCCACGTTAATCGCGCGGCGTTTGATTGAGGCTGGCGTTCGCTTCGTCAACGTTACCTGGGATCTGTTCTGGGGGCCAGTGAATGTGGACTACGATGCATGGGATACCCACAACAACAACTTCAACATCCTGAAGAAAAATAAGTTACCAGGATTCGACCAGACCATGCACGCTCTGATGACCGATCTTCAGGAACGTGGGTTGCTGGATGAAACGCTGATTGTGGTGACGAGTGAAATGGGCCGCACCCCACGGATCAATGCAAATTCAGGCCGTGATCACTGGACGAACTGCTACGGGTCCTTGTTGGCTGGAGCCGGAATCCGAGGCGGCACGGTTTATGGTGCCTCTGACACACAAGCCGCATACGTTGCCGACAATCCGGTGCGCCCGGCAGATCTGCTGGCGACGATTTATCGAACGTTAGGCATTGATCCAGCGACGCGAGTTCCCGATCAAACCGGTCGTCCCATCGAGATCGCTCAGGGCGGTCATGAGATCTTCGACGTGATGACCGCTTAATCCGTTTTCCGCCCTGGCGCACGGGCCGGCTCTATTTGAAAGCCGGTGCCATGAAAAGCCGCCGTCTGCGGCTGGGCGGTAAACAATGCGAGTTCTAAACGAATGCTACTCGTCTTGTTTCGGCGCAAAGCCACGACGCATCGTGTTCTCCGACACATTGATCGGAATCAAAAACTGCAGCAGATAGTCAGGGCCGCCTGCCTTGCTGCCAATGCCGGACATTTTGTAGCCGCCAAACGGATGACGTTGCACAAACGCACCGGTGATCTCGCGATTCAGGTACAGGTTGCCCACTTCAAATTCATTGCGAGCACGTCGCAGCGTCTGCGGGCTGCGGCTGTAGACGCCTCCCGTCAGAGCGTATCGAGTATTGTTGGCAATGCTGAATGCCTCATCCAGATTCTTGGCCCGGATCACCGAAAGAACCGGCCCAAAGATCTCGTTCTGAGCCAGTGGAGACGTCGGATCAACGTCGATGAAAATATGAGGACCGACGAAACTCCCCTGCTTTGCCAGCGGTCCCGGATCCATGGCAAGCGTCAGAATGCCACCATGCTCCGGATCAACTTTACGAATCGTCTCGAGAATTCTGTCGCGAGCTTCATCGTCAATCACCGGACCAATTTTTGTGCCTGGATCGTCGGCGGCTCCCATCTTCAAACTCTTCGTTGCTTCGATTAAACGATCAACGAACGGCTTATACGCAGCCTCCAGAATAATCACGCGCGAACAGGCAGAACACTTCTGCCCGGCATAGCCGAAGGCACTGCGAATCACTCCCAGAACGGCTTCATCAAGATCCGCGTCATCGTCGACGATGATGGCGTTCTTACCACCCATCTCTGCAATCACGCGTCGCACATTTTTCTGACGCTTGTCGGTATCGGCCGCCGCGCGGTTGATCTCAAGGCCGACGTTCTGAGAACCCGTAAACGCGACAATGTCCACATCCGGATGTCCAGCCAATGCAGGGCCGATTTCTTCTCCGACGCCTGGCACGAAATTGACGACTCCGTCCGGAACGCTGGAGTTTCGAATAATCTCCATCAGCTTGGCGGCGACGACAGAGGATTGTTCAGCGGGCTTCATCACAACTGTGTTCCCAGTCACGATCGCGGCCATCGTCATGCCCGTCAGAATGGCGAACGGAAAATTCCACGGAGCAATCGCGACGCAGACCCCACGCGGACGGTACGAATAGCTGTTTTCCTCACCCAGAAAATCGCATTTCTGAGCCGCACCCAGTCGCTTCATTTCGTGAGCGTAGTACATGCAGAAGTCGATACCTTCAGCAACATCAGCGTCAGCTTCGGCCCACGGCTTTCCGGTTTCGAAGATGATCCACGCGATCAGTTCGAAGCGGCGCTCGCGAATCTCTGCGGCGATCAATTCCAAATACTCAGCACGAGTCTCAACCGGTGTCGCAGCCCACATTCCGAAAGCTCGTCGAGCCGCTTCGATCGCGTCGGTTGCCTGATCAACGGTGGCCGATGCAACACGTCCGATGATCTCCGATGCCTTCGAAGGATTTCTGGAAACAAGCGTCGCACGGCTGTCACACGATTTGCCGTCGATGATCAGCGAGTAGACACCGCCGAACTGATCTCGGACCTCAGACAAAGCGTGGACCATGGCGTCGCGATTCTCCACGTTCGTGAAATCGGTTAACGGTTCGTTGTTGAATCCCGGACGAGGAGTACTTTGAATCGGCGGTTCTGTGACGGAATGACTGGACGGCTTCATAAGAAGTTTCTCGACAGCAATATGCTCGGTGAAGCTTTGGCGGAGGAAAGAATCGTTCGACGTGTTCTCAAGCAGTCGACGTACAAGGTACGCCATGCCAGGAAGTAAATCGCCAAACGGCGTATAGATGCGGACACGATGACCACGCTCCAGAAACAACTGGGCCTGTTCATCGCCCATTCCGTAGAGCATCTGAATTTCCATCGCTCGATCCGGAACCTGCAGCTCTTCTTTCAGAGCCAGACCATGAGCCAGACTGCGGAGGTTATGACTGGCCAGCGCCGGACGGAGCCATTGATAGTTTTCCATCAACACGCGTGTCAGTCGTTCATAATTGTCATCCGACTGCCACTTGCGGCGAAAGACAGGAACCGGCCAGCCGCGATACTCGGCAACGATATTTTCGTAATCCCAATACGCGCCTTTGACAAGACGGATCCAGATCGGTGTGCCGCGATTCTTCGCCCAGTCCAGCATCTTCCGGAGATCGGTTTCGGCCGATTCCAGATAAGCCTGAACAACGATCCCACAGTCCGCATAGTCGCGGAACTCATCTTCCATCATAACTCTGCGGAAGATTTCGAACGTCAGCTCGCGATAATCGTTCTGCTCCATGTCAATGTGGACATACGCATTATTCCCACGAGCCGTCCGCAGTATCGGTCGCAGACGAGCAGAGACGCGACGCATCGTGCCTTCCGCATCAATCGGAGAAAACTGACTGTCCAGAGCGGACAGTTTCAGACTGACGTTGACGCGAGGAATTCGACCTTCGTGGTCAGAATCCAACAGCATATCCTCAGGCCATTCATTGACCTGCTGAGCCATGCCATTGATCAGATCGATGTAAGATTGCTGATATCTTTCAGCTTCGCCATCGCTGATGACGGCTTCACCCAGTAGATCGAGAGTGAATGCATAGCGGTTTCGGCGAATGCGACGAACTGAGGCCAGAACTTCATCAATATTGGAGCCCGCAATAAACCGCCGAGCCATCCGCGCCGCATTGCTGCGTGCATTAAAGGCAAGGGCGCGGCTGAGAATACTATTGCTGGTTGAAAGATCAAGACCCAGCCGCGCGGCCCACGGCAGACGATCTCGCACTTCTTCGAAGTACTCATCAAGATGGCGAGCGATTGCCGTATGGTCTCGAAGCATCGGAAGTACATCGACGAATCGAAACATCTGCACTTTGACGGCTTCGTCATTCATCGCCCACGACATCAGGCGATCTTCCCACCAGCGACCATGGAAGATCGACGGCGAACGATGCTGGACGCGACCAAACAGTTCATGCCCAATTTCCAGGGTCCGCTGTTCCGTTCGGTCGTCGTCAGGTGAACCACTTCTTACAGCGGGAGAAGCAGCCTTCTTCGAAGCTTTTTCCGCTGCGGAGCGGGAAGCGGGCTTTGCAATCTGCTTCTCCGCTGGCTTCGCTTCACTGGCTTCTTTAGCCTTTGCTGCTGATTTTGCTGCCTTTTTGGCCATAACGTCTCAAACTCAATGCCGAATACCAAACAGAACAATCGTCGGGTGCGCGCGGATTCTAGGAGCATTCGCGTTTTCGGAAAGAACGTCTGCTGTATTTTCGCGCAGCGAGCCGCGGATTCCCGAAACAAACGCGAACCAAGTAACAATGCCTCAATTAATTTCTACGGGGACGTTGCCTGAAAGTCGACGAATTTATCTCGGTTTCGGTTGAAAGCTGGCGAGACGCGACAGGTTAGCAATCGAAGACAAGCACCCGATTTCGGGATCCACAAAATCGGGGTTGAAATGTGTTACGCCCATTAATAGCAGCAAAAACCATCAACGAGCTCCCGCTGATGCCATAAGGCTAAGCCATACCGATAACTATTCAATGGCATAAAGGAACTTGTCGGATCGCACCAGCAACCGAGAACCATCGACGGCAAAGCTGCCATTGAAGAGCGATCGATCATTCAGATCATTTGAAGCCAGTTGTTCGAATTCTGGTTTCGCAGCAACAACAAATGTACGACCTTCACGAGTCAGATAATAAACTCGACCATTCGCCAACAAAGCAGAAGCATAGACCTGCCCCGAACGATTCATTCGCTGTTCATAGACAACTTCTCCCGTCTCCGCTTTTGCGCAATAGGCGATTCCGAGATTGTCGTTCATCCAGTAGAGATGGCCGTCGTAAAATACAGGTGAGGTAACGTTGGAGCCTTTGAAACTGGTCCACAGGCGATGCGTCTTCGTGACATCTCCTCGACCGCCAGTCTTCACCGCCAGCGAAGCCACACCTGACCGACCTCCAAGGCAGTAGACGATTCCGTCGTGAGAAATAACACTCGGAACCATGTACCAGGTGATGTCCGTTGCACAGGTCCACAGTTGATCTCCGGAATCGGGATCAAACGCCTGAATGCTTCCCTGAGTTGCGATGATCAACTCAGGCTTGCCATCCACATTGGCGACCACCTGAGGAGTATTCCAGGCCTCTTTGATCTTTCCTGCTCGCCAGACTTCTTTGCCCGTGTTCTTGTTCAGAGCCACCAAAGATTCGCTTTCAACACTGGCATTGATGAACAACAGATCCTTGTACAAGGTCGGCGAAGCGGATGTTCCCCAGCCATGCGTCTTCGAACCAACATCCGCTGTCCAAAATTCTTTGCCATCGTGGCTGAAGGCCATGACACCAGTTTTTCCAAAGAAGCAATAGACTCTATCTTTGTCTGCCGTCGGAGTATTCGCCGCAAAGCCATGATCTCTGATACGCTCTTCCTCCGGCAGCTTTGCGGGAATACTCTTCTGCCAGACTTTGTTTCCCGACTTGCGATCCAGACATAGCAAATGCCTCTTTAGATCTTCCTGAGTCCCTCCCGGATTGTCAGGCTCGAAGAATCCTGAATAGGCGGTGATGTAAATGTGATCGCCAAACACAACCGGACTGGAAGCCCCGGGGCCAGGCATCGCAATCTTCCACGCGATATTGTCGGAATCGCTCCATGTCAGTGGAGTTGTCTTCGCAGACGAATCCCCCTGCCCTGTCGGTCCTCGAAACGTTGGCCAGTTGTCATCCGGTGGAGACTGACTTCGCCGTGTCGACTGAGCTGAGACTGTTGCTGAACTGACCAGAGTCGTGAAGGCGATGCAAACAATCAAACGCCAGACGTATCGCGAATCCATCAGAACAGACTCCTTGCAGAAACGAGTGAGAGAGGATAACGAACGATTGTTTGAACGACGAAACATCGGCTCGAAGAAAAGCACGATCAGCAGAATTATGCGTGGGAGCTGTTGCTGACTTTCTGCCGAACCAGCATTTCTGTTTACCGCCGAGCCGGAGGCTACGCCCCACTTCAAAGCCGTTGCCTCCGGCTCGGCGGTAGACGACCAGATCAACAAACTAACACAAAGCCTTGTCGTTCAGGAAAATACTACTTCATCAGTGTTTTGACGTATTCGATCACGTCGGCCAGATCCTGATGTGAGAGGTCTTTCTCAAGGCCTTCCGGCATCAGCGACTTTCCCGTGCTTCGAAGTTCTTCAATATCGCTTCGGAGAATCGACTCCGTTTTAGCCTCCGCCGCAACCAGAGTCAGGCTGCTTCCTGTTTCAGTCGACAGAAGACCGATGACGCTTCTCCCAGAGGTAGTGACCGCGACGAAGTTGAGATACCTCGCCTCGACGGCAGAACTAGGATCCAAAATCGCCGTAAACAGTGACTCTGGCATACGATTCGTCAGCGAAGCCAGATTAGGTCCTACTTCAAAACCAACACTGTTCTGCTTATGACAAGTTGAACATCGCTTATTGAAAACTGCCGCGCCTCGCACGGCATCTCCCGTAAGCTTCAGTGCTGGCTGGAAGGATTCCATCACAGCCTTTCGATCGGCCGACGTACCGGCGACAAAGATCTTCTCCAGGCGTTCACGAATGGCAGGTTCGCGAGTCGTCAGAAGTCGTTGCCTCATGGAAGCATCAATCTCCGCTGCGGCAACCTGTCCTGATTCCATCTGCGTCAGGAGCTGAACGACCCACTCCGGACGGCTCGAGAGAATGGAAAGAATCTGTGTCCGTATCGCTGGAGAATGTGACGGCCATCCGGCGAGCAACACCTCTGCGGCAGCACTACTTGACTGCCTTCCAAGATGCTGTATGGCAGCCACCTGCACTGCGGCTGGAGTTTGCGGTGTCAGCATATTCTGCAACGTCAAAACATCTTCCGTATGCTCGGGATCTCGCAATAGCAGCGGGATTGCGGCTACTCGAAGGATTTCATGTTCAGCAGAATCAGACGCAAGTCTTCGCGCAATCACAAAGGCCTGAGTGACCAAATCTCGGCCCCGCCCCTGCTGAACGTGTTCGTCGATTGACCAGTTGCGAGCCTTCAGTCGATCCAGCATCTTTGCCAGACTCTTCATCTGCCATGCCTGCAGGCGATCGTTCGAATCATCGACTGTCAGCAACAGCAACCGCTCCAGATCGTCACCACCAGCCATTGAAGCGGCCTGTTCAAACAGTGTGCTTGTCAGTTCGTCGCGATCTGCCGCAGAGAATCCGGGGATGCGCGAAACATCTGGTTCCAGTTCAAGGGACTCTGCCTGCACAATTGCACCAAAGCCATCAATGGTGTTACTGATGTTGCCCGCATTGAGTGAACTCATGATAGCCGCTCGCATAAAGGGATCAGTATCGCGCAGCAGGAGCTCTCCTAAAATGGCTCCCGCCACAGTATCGTCCGGTCGACCAGCAACGCAGGCCAACTCCAGCCGTACCTTTGCATCAGGATCGTTGGTCAATGAAGCCAACGCCATCAACTCAAGGCCAGACGCCGGTGCCAGACGTACGGCCCAGCGTCGAACTGCGGGATGAATGTCCTTCACTGCGGTCGCAACGATTTCCGGTGTTAACTTACCAAGTCCATCCAGCGTACATAGCGCATGAAGTCTGGCCGTGGGACGCTGGCCTTCCGTAACCATCCGAACCAGAAGCTCGACAGCCGCATCATCAGCCTTCGCGATAAGAAGTCGCTGAGACGTATCGCGTCGCCAGCCATTGGAACTCTCCAGTTCCGCAACAAGTTCCGATGTCATCATGCGATCAAATCGCTGAGCAACGCCCTTCGCGATCGAATCTGATTTCGCAAGATCCTTCCGCACGATGCGATAAACTCGACCTCGGTCATCTCCGGATCGAAAGAACGGCCTGAGTTCATCCTGACCTTCTTTTGGCAGCCAATGAGGATGCTCAATCATGTAGCGATACATGTCGACAATCCAAAGTGCCCCGTCCGGACCAGTGCGCACCATCACCGGTCGACACCAGCGATCTTCGGATGCAAAGAAGTCGTGCTTCGCATCCACTTCTGCTGGATCACGTTCCAGTCGAAAGCTAACCCCATCATCAATCAACAGGTTATGTTGAACGAGATTGCTGAACGGTTCACACGTAAAGACATGCTGCGTACTAAGGTTTAATCTGCCGTCCTCATGCGACGCCCCGAACAGTACTTCATCAAGATACACCATCCCCGAACAAGCTGACGTGTATCGCCCTGATTGCTCAAAGCTATGAAATCGTTTCTCCGGAGGCGCAGCCGCGTAGACCGGCGGATTGGAGGGTGTCATCAGCCTCCGAGGATCTGGCGGAGCAAAAAAAGGATTGCGTCGTATGTAGGGATCTTCAAGCACGTAATGCCATAGAGGATAGCTGTTCTGTTCGCCAAACCAGTTGCCCCATGCATCTCGATTGCGTCCAAACTGCGAGGGACCACTTTGGGGATCAATCAAACCTTCATCGGGACGAATTCGAAAATCGCGACTTCCCACCGTTGTTTTCTGATTGGTCACATGCGACAGAATCTGACTGTCCGCACCATAGCCGGGATGATGACTGCCACTGGCACAATGCACCCAGTTATCCAGACCCCAGCGAAGGCCATTCACTCGCAGTTGCTGATTGCCCTCGAGAAATCCCGAGAACAATGTTTTGCGAATATCGGCTGTTCCATCGTTGTCGGTGTCTTCGGCGTAAATGATCTCCGGGGCCGCGGTTATCAACACTCCCTTACCCCACGCCATGACGCCAGTTGGAAACGAGATATCCTTAAGCAGCACGGTCGATGTGTCGTATTGGCCATCACCATCTTTATCTTCCAGATATCGAATTCGCCCGCCAGGCTTGCCGTTGTTGTCCATGCCAGAGGGATAATCGGCCATCTCCGCAACCCACAACTTCCCATCCGGCCCCCAGTCGATTGCAACTGGGTCAATGACGAGTGGTTCTGCAACAACCAATTGAAGTTCAAAGCCCTCACGAACGTGAGCAACTTTCATAGACTCCGCTGGCGACATCGGCGGTGTATCGGGGCGAGCAATCACCTCATTGATTTGCGGATCCTGCGTGGCTTTTGCGACCGCAAAGTGGGCTGCAACTTCCTCGACACTCAAAACTCTGTCATACAAAGCCACCTCATCCAGTCGGCCTTCCAACCCAAACATGCGATCATTGCGACCACCAAGGAAGACATCGTCTGTGTCCGCAAACGTCGGTTCAAGGTCGCCATCAATTTCCGGCGAAGGATTTCCGTTGAGGTAGACGCTGACGTGTTTGCCACTTCTGACCAGCACAACATGATTCCAGGTACGAGGTTCCAGGACAGTTTTCCCGACCAGCGCTTCATCACGCTCGTTCCCGTTAAACATCATCAATTTGCCATCCCATCCGTGGTTGAGGTAGTTTCCTCCAATACCAAGATGATCGCCGGCAACTTTTGAATCTCCGTCAGGTCCTCGAGAAAAGAAGTAACCGGTGACGGCACGGTCGCTATTCGGAAAACCGTTCCAGACCCAACACTCAACAGAATATGTGTCCCCGAGCTGTGGCACATTGGCGACGACGCGACCACCGGCAAAATGGATTGCCCTGTTTCCTCGAGGCTGCTGTTCAAACCCCTCGCCTCTTGGTCCGGGCAAGTAAAACGCGAGACCCGCTTCACCTAATGCGGAATGTTTTCCTGTAGCGTCTGCGATTGTGCTCACCATAGCACTCATCTCGCCCTGCGAGATCCCCTGGCCCTCTTGTGGAGCAGGAGGAGTACATTCGATTTCGCCAAGCCTCCAGAAAGCCACCGGCTTTGAATCGAGAACAGCCTTCGCATACGAATGCAGTTCATCGGCGATTGGACGTCGCGATTTGTTCGCCACTTTCTCCAGCAGCTTCGTCAGAGTCTACACGATCTGAGGCTCTGCCGTCTCCTCGAGACCAGCCGTTCGAGCTGCCCAGGTTGTATACCCACCGAGTTTGAGCTGTTCCGGTGGCGGAATATATCCCTCGGCGCCGTTGGCGAGTTCGATATTCATCGTCACTTTCAGTGGACTGCGATTCTTCAACTTGATTCCGGTGATGCTAAAGACTTCGTCAGGAATCGCAGTGATTCCCAGATCACCGATGCGAATGGCCTGCAGCTTTAACTCCGCCGTGGGGTCTTCATGCAGTCGAAGTTGC
Organism: Planctomycetales bacterium; assembly: GCA_026400835.1. Lineage (GTDB taxonomy): Bacteria > Planctomycetota > Planctomycetia > Planctomycetales > Planctomycetaceae > SXXK01. Next base: position 95,654 of record JAPLOA010000076.1, read on the forward strand.
TCAAACGCGTAGACCTCTGACCATCCTCGCGGTAATCGATCGCCAACTTGTGCCGCAAGATCCTGAGCCCACTTTAATCTCGCTTCATCCGGAGCGCGTCGATCGAGCTTCAACGTGGCTTCTTCCATCGCCAGAGAGATATCTTTGCGATAGATGATTTTGCGGTAAGCCTCTGCCGCAATCTGAGCAACGCCAGCTGTGTAAGCCTCAGGATTATTCTGTCCTGCAGGTTTGCTATAGTCTGGCCACATGCTGTCACCGCTGGTGCCTTGTGACATGATGCCGACAAATCCTGTTTGCTGATTGTTCGCTCCGATGAGTTCAGCCAGCTTCAGCCCGAAGCGTCCGCAGAAATCTCCTGAAACCAGCGGTGATCCGTAGTAGTGCATCGCGTAGTTCGCGAGCACTGCCATTGGCTGACCATTCGTCGTTTGCATAGAGAGCAGCGTCAGATCGGTATCCGCTGGACCGGATGGACCGATGTGATTGGGGCTTTGATATCCGGGATGCATATGGGCTCGCACATTGAGTTGCCCAAATGGATCCGCCATCGTCATGCGATCTGATCGAAAGATCCAGCGTCGACAATGATTGTGTTGATCGTCGGTGGTGACAGCCCAGCCAGCCTGAGCCGGAACCAGCTTCTCATTGGCCTGCACGATACTTCGGACAATTTGCCCCGGCAGAAAATCGGCGTACTCCGGATCAACTCGACTTCCCAGACACGGCATCGCCGATGGCGCGGAATGCGTATGGGTCGCAGAGATCAACATGTGATGCGATGGAATTCCGGTGAGCTGAGAGGCCTGCTTTTTTGCATCATCCAGCATCGCGCGAGTCAGCATCAAACTGTCAACAACGACGATCGCGATTTTCTCTACCCCATCGTCAAGTACGAGGGCTCGACTCATGAGTGCGTCGTGGGCTTTCTCAGCCGTTCGCTCTTCCACCATTCCGTTGACGATCACAGGGAAGACTGTCGGAGTAATGTCCACCATGGCCGCGCCTGCTCGGAACACAGCGGGGTTCGACTCCTGCGATTGAGCTTCAGGATACGCTGTCATTGACAACAGAAGTACGAATGCCAAGATCTTTGTGCATCGCCGCATGATCAAGAGTCCTCAAAATCTTCCGCGATCATCATCCTTCGCTGCATGATAGTACCATCGCCTCGACAATGCATAACGATCCGCGTCAGGTCAGACCGTAGACCTGCTTTCCTGACCACTCAAAAGGCTCATTCTGCAGTCGAGATTGCACTTTTAGACCTTACACGTGTACGCTGATCGCGTGACAGAGCCTGCGGTTCTGATTTTTGTGAGGAGTTTTCAATGTCTCGTGGTCACTCGCGTCGAGGTTTTCTGGCCGATGTTGGACGAGGAACGCTGCTGGCGACACTCGGCCCGGCGATGCTGACAGATCTTGGGCTCGCTCCCAAATCTTTTGCTGAGGAGTTGGACTCTCCGCTCCAGTTCGGCGACCTGGAGCCACTCGTTTGTGCTCTGCAGGAAACACCCGTTGAACAGTTGCAGTCTTCACTGGTGAAGAAACTGCAAGCAGGCTTGCCCCTGAAAACTTTGGTGGCCGCTGCGGCACTTGCAAACGCCAGAACCTTTGGCGGCGAAGATTACATCGGCTTCCACACCTTCATGGCACTCGGCCCGGCACTGAAGATGTCAGCCCTGATGCCGAAGGGTGCTGAAGCACTGCCGGTTCTGAAAGTTCTGTATCGCAACAGCAGTCGAATTCAGGAATTCGGAGGACGCGAGTCCGAAGTGCTGCACGGTCTTTCAGCATCATCTCCAGTCAATGAACTCGATCCCGCTGCTCTTCATGAAGCCATCAGATCCAAGGATGCTAACCACGCAGAGCAGATTCTTTCTGCGTTCGTGTCGGCCGATCCTCGAAGTGCCCTCGACGCGTTGATCCCGGCTGTCCAGGATAATCCGGAAGTTCACCGAACAGTGTTGCCCTATCGCGCATGGGACATGCAGGAGATCGTCGGTACTCAGCACGCCCTCACATTGCTTCGCCAGTCACTGCGATACTGCGTTCGCGCCGAACCATCGCGCCGCGCGGAATGGGATGAGCATGGCAGGATGCTGGTCAGTCTGCTTGATGAATGTCATCTGAACGGCAAAGAGCCTGGCTCGAAGAAGGCCGAAGACGCTTTCGTGCAGCATCTGAGCCAGACATTTGCCACGGGCTCTCCGAGTGACGCAGCGAAAGCCGCCGCAACCGCGCTCGCCGAAGGATATGAACCGGCTGCAATCGGTGAAGCGATTTCTCTTGCAGCCAGTCTATTGGTTCTACGAGACGGCGGCCGCCTTCCTCAGTGGGAAGATCGTCTCAAACCTGCGGGAACCGTCCACGGCGATTCCGTCGGCGTTCATGCCAGCGACGCGGCCAATGCCTGGCGAAATCTTGCTCGCGTCAGCAGCGGCCGCAATGTCTTTGCCTGCCTGATTATCGGAGCATGGCAAGTCGCACGAGATCGCTCCTACCCTGGGAATCTGCTGGCAGAAGCACTGCCTTCAAAGCACCATCTCGATCGACTCACTGCGGCCGATGCCGATGGCCTGTTGCTCAAGCTGGAGGAAGCTGTTCAGAACAATCTTCAGGGACATGCCACTGCGGTGGCTCAGCGTTATTGCCAGTTGGGACTGCCAGCCGATCGACTGTTCAGCAGTCTGCTCAAGTACGCTGTCAGTGAAGACGGTGCGTTGCACGCAGAGAAATATTTTCACACAGTGTGGGACGATTTTCACTCAACCCGTGAATCCATCCGCTGGCAGCATTTGGTTTCGTTGTCCCGAGTCACCGCCAGTGAATATGGCAAGCCAGCCGCAGGCCAGGAAGAAGCTCGATCGTTGCTGGGGTTGTCCTGACAGAGTATTCGTTGACGGCGTAGTTAAACACGGGGACGGGTTTGAGGATTCGTTCCCTTTCTGTTCATGAGTCAACTCGCTTACTGTCTGTCCATCCTCGGCTGTCGCCCTTTGCCACCGCCTTTTTTCCCTCGTTGTGCCTGTTGGGAACTGGGGTCGTAGGCTGGATTCTTCTCGACAGGACGAGGTGCGCCGGTGGTTGTTTGCCAATCCAAAAGAACCTGCTTCAACTCTTTGGCTTTTTGTGACTGCGACTCCACAAGGTTCTTTTTCTCACCGGGATCATTCTTCAGATTGTAAAGCTCGAAAGATTCATCCTGAAACTTCTCGATCAACTTCCAATCTCCCATCCGCACCGCGCTGCTGGGTTCTCCACGGCCAATGTAACAGGGGAAGTGCCAGAAGACGGAGTCTCGATTGAGTGACTTCGCGTCATCACGCAGAACCGACATCAGGCTGGTTCCGTCGATCGGTTGGTTCTTCGGAAGGTCGACGTCAGCAAGTTCGGCGATGGTTGGATAGAAGTCCATGCTCACGACAGGTTCGTCAAAATCACGACCTGGATTCTTCAGTCCGTTCCACCAGATCGCTGCGGGGACTCGAATGCCGCCTTCATAAAGTGCACCTTTACTGCCGTTCAATGGCGCGACGAATTGAGGTGTGCCGCCGTTATCGCTGGTGAAGATGACCATGGTATTGTCATCGAGTTTAAACTCCTTCAGCTTATCCATGATTCGTCCAACGTTGATGTCGATGGCTTCAACGGAGGCAGCCTGCTGAATCTCGGCATCGGACACGTTCGCATACTGAGCTTTCTTTTGGTACTTCGAAACAAGCTCCGGTTTGGGCTCCAGCGGAGCGTGCACGTCGTGCGTAGCGAGGTAGACGAAGAACGGCTTTGACCTATGAGTTTCCATGAACGAAAGCGTTTCATCCGTCAAAACGTCTGAGCAATATCGACCTTCACCGTCGAAGTAAGCATCCTTCTCGAATCCGATGAACTTGGGTTCCACGAAGAGATCAAAGCCCTGCCCTGTCGGAGTTGATGGCCCCGAGCGACCTCGACCAAGATTCCACATCCCAAAGCAAGCGGTCGCATAGCCTTTAGATTTCAGCAGTTCCGCAATGGTGACGACATCTCCGCTCAGAGCTTCATTGCTCTTTGCAGAAATGACTTTGTGATGCGGTTGACCGGGATCATGCCGCGGATCAATCACCGTGAATACGCCATGCCTCGGTGTGTATTGCCCTGACATCAGAGACGCTCGCGTCGGCGCACAATTCGGCGCGCTGGCGTAGGCTTGAGTAAACCGAATACCCTCACTGGCCAAACGATCGAGGTTCGGTGTTTCGACAAAGTCGTTCCCTGCAAACCCCACATCTCGCCAGCCCATATCGTCCATCAGGATCAGGACAACGTTCGGAGGTGCGGCATGGAGAGTGTTCTCTGTACCGCTCAGGCTGAAGAATACTAAGAGGCAGATCATGAGCCGCATTTGTCAACAGCCTTTTCGACGCGAAGGTCAGGCAGTGCGCATCAAGTTGTGAGCATGTCATGGTTCAATGAAAGGCGACCGGTTGGCGTCAGCCGACCAGTATGTGTTTTTACCGGCCGGTTCACACCGGCCGCTCGCCTCTCATTCACATTGGTCATTGAGGCTTGGGCATTCATTCGGTCATTCATTTTCGCTCGTAATCAAAGTCCAGCGTCGTTTCCGCGAGGGTGATTCCCTTGACCGCTTCGAGAAGTCCCTTGTGAGTCGCCTGTTGCGGGGACAGTTTTAAGTCTTCAGAAAGAGCGAGGACCGTGATGTGATAGGTCTTCACGCCCGGGCCGCGGGAGCACATGGGATCAAAGGCCGCTTTCCTGCGGTCGTTGAAGCCGACCTTTCCGACATCTTTCTGATTCTGCTTCAGGCCATTCACTGATACCGGAATGTTGTAAACAACCCAATATGACTTTTCCTGGTCCGGCGCGGTGTGCCAGAGACTGAATGCGATGGACTTCGTCCCTTTCGGGAGATTGCTCCAGGCGATTGCCGGCGATTCACTTTTGCCATCGCAGGTGCAATCAACGTTGAGCATTCCATCCTTGTCGATTGAAGAACTTGTCAGCTTCATGTCGCCGACGGACTGCCTTGATACAGACTTCGGTTCATCCTTCGGCATACCATCTCGCGGAGGTCCCTTGCCCTTGCGACCGCCTTCCGGCCGATCATCTCGAGGCGGTCCACCCTGACCACCCTGCCGACCTCCTCGCGCTGGCCTGGCGGTGTACTCTTCCGTGGTCGTTTCGCCGTCGGATGTTTTGAACATGAACTTGGCGGAGCCATTTTCTGCAACTGTATAACTGACAGTTCCCTTGCCGCCACGGACTTCGTACGTCAGCACATGGCTGCCAGGCCTGGTCGTTTCAAAGTCGACGATCTTCGCTCCCTGAAGTGGTGGAAGAGCTGGCCGAGGCGATTCGGCTCGCGGCTGAGGATCGACCTGGCCATCACGTTCGACGACTTCTCCATAAAAGCCACCGTTGAGATACGGATACTTCTTCGTGGCGTGGTAGTGATAGTTTCCGTCGGCATCTTTGTGCCCGTTCCACTGATCCAGCGGAGCAAAGTCTGGAGCCTTCTCATCCTGATAGCCATAAATCGGATAACCATCCAAAGCCCAGGCGACAGGAGCGTCATCACCAATCTGCATCTGCAAATGAATCGGCGCGATGTGATAGTGATAATCGTCAGCTCGACCACAGTGCCCTCCCCAGTTGTCGAGTTCTCCGGCAAGCAACGTGTCAGTTCGACCATCGTTCTTGATGGGATTGAAAATCGGAATGCCATTGACAGCGATAGCAATGGCTCCTCGAAAGAAGTTGTCCTTCGCAGACATGGGTTCCTTTGCCGGAACTGGATGCAACGGAATCTGCCATGCGTTGCTGCCGGTATACTTCTGAGGCATCGGCACCTGCTGCTGCCATGCCGTGATACCAACCATCATCTGGTGATCAGGAAGACCGTTAGATTCGACGAAAAAGTAGTCCGCATCAGATCGAGTCTTCACGGTCGACTTGAAGGGCTCGAAACTCTTCTGAAGCAGCGGAAGACCGGGATCCGACGACGTTACGTTTCGACCTTTCGCGGTTCGCTTCGCCTGTTGCGAGGTCAGGACGTAGGTCGTATGGATCTGCTCAATCATGTTCATTCGGTTTTCGATCCATGCCTGATCATCGGCGGACAATCGCCGAAGGGCTACTGGCCGTACCCAACCGTCGTTGCGGCGAATCTGAACGCGACCATCTTTCGCAGAAACAAATTGTCCGACAATCGTGTCGCCAGTTTCAGAGATCGTCCATGTTCTATCTGCCGCGATGTCGTGAACATGAGATTCATCGCCTTCGTGGGACAAAGACGCTGGGGCGAGAATCAGAACCAGACAAGTCATCATCAAGAAGCGACTGAAGTATCTCATTAGTTAATCCTCGGGCAATGCGTGCGTATTTGTGTAACCGCTTATGAACACTGATGTACGCTAATAACAAAGTCGGTGACGCGAACGAAATTCATTTGCACTGTGGCACATCTATTCACTGTCGAATCAAACCGATTCGAGCATTGCCATCAGCGTTTATGAGCGTTCATCAGCGGTACACTTTTCAAAGTAACAATGCGACAATGCGATAATGATTTGGCTATTCAACCTCATCATTTCTTCTTTCCCTTCTTCCCACCACCCGGAGGATTTTCCGGGACGACGTTGTTCAGATTGCGAAAGTCCACACGAGATTTGCCGTCCGGAGGTGAATCGACTCGATGGCGAAAGATCACTGTGTTATCGAGCGCGATGTCGTCGGACCAGATGAACTTCGCGCCGTCGAAATCGTTTTCGAAGTAAGGCTGCTTTGGATCAACCTCCTGTTCGGAAAATTCCGTGGCGTTCTTCCATGAACTGTCATCGAAGTCGACGGCAAACCAGTTCTCTGGAATTGGTTCGGATCGCACCTGGGGATTCTTTGTGTCTCGATCAATCGGACCATGGAAGAACGACCTAGCCTTCCACGACGCATTCGTCACCGTGCCGTCGGCAAACTTCAGTATGAAACCCGCATCGCCAATGTTCGTGTTGGCGTATTCCATTCCGGTCTTCGAGTCGGCATTGTCTTTTGCCATGACTGCGATGTTCATCGGATATGCCGGAAGGATGTCAACGGAGATCACGTTGTGCGGAATGAAGCGGATGGAGTCTACCGCAACGAGTTCTCCGTTGATGTACAGCTCGAACGTGTTGTCTGCGTAGACGTTGGCTTTGATCGTATCGGCCATCGACGGCTTGCGAAGCTTTTGCTGTCCATTCTTTGCAGTTTCGTCCTGAGACAACGCCACTGTGAATGCCGCGCCAATTAGGAGCAAGGCTGCAATAGAGAAGCGAAGAGTGTTCATGACGAAAGGCCCTGATGATCATTGGTAGAGTTAGAGAATCTTGCTTAAAAGTGTTTAACAGGAAGGCAAACGCGCCGGGAACTTGAAAGCGGTCGCCTTTGGCTCACCGTTCAATAACTGGTTGTCGTTCGAAGGCAGTGTCGCCAAACTTCCTGAGCCCAGACCTTAATCTTTTGGCCTGCGACCACCATTGGCCCCTTTGGGTTTGGTGGGCTTCATACCACCTTTTCCACCCTTGCGAGAGACTGGTTCGGCGTTGGGGTCGTAGTCGGGATTTGACGTGGCGAACTGAGCATTTACGTCCTGAAGATAAGTCATCAAAAACTTCTTAAGCATTTCAGCGTCACGTGGTCGTTCTGCAGCAAGATCGTTCTGTTCTGAGATATCTTTTGACAGATCGAACAGCACGTCACGATCTGATTCGTAGAAGTGGATCAGCTTGAGATCACCCAGTCGAATCGCCGAGTGTGGTCCGTCATCGTCGCTTTGATAATGAGGGAAGTGAAAGACGAGTTCCTCCCGAGCACGTTTGACTTCACCCTGGCCATTGTTGGCCAGCAGCGATGCGATACTGCCGCCTTCGATGGTCTTCGGAAGCTGGCCTACTGGAACATTGGCCCATTCACAGAACGTCGGATAGAGGTCATAGCCAACAACCGGAACATCACACCACGAGTTTGCATTAACGCCCGGCCCGCGAACAATGAAGGGAACTCGAATGCCGCCTTCCCACATCGTGCCTTTGCCGCCATTCAGTCCTGTGCGTTTATCGCCGCCCGCGCCATTGTCGGACATGTAGATGACGTAGGTGGTGTCCGTGAGTCCCAACTTGTCGATGGATTCCATCACTCGACCAACGCCGGTATCCAGATCTTCCGTGATCGCCGCCACCGACGATCGCTTCGCGTTACTCCCTGCCGCAACGTTGGCGTATTTCGCCTTGGTCGCTTCAAGAGCATTCTCGGCTGCGTGCAGAGCATTCCACGAAAGCTGAATAAAGAACGGCTTGCCTGTTTTCTGGCATTTGGCCATGAAGGCTTCGGTTCGTTCCGCCATCCCAAAGATGTCCACGGGATTCGGATCCTTGAACTGGAACGCGTTTTCGTTGCCGGTGTCGCCGTCGCTCTCATCGTAACCATGCTTTTCCGGGCCTCCACCGGCGATATGCCATTTGCCGTAATGAGCCGTCGCATAACCAGCGTCACGCAGAATTTCGCCGATCGTCGTTTCATTCGTAGCGATATTCTTGATCAGCCTCGGTTCCGTCAGCTTGTGGCCCGCTTCGGCCGGAGCCGCCTTGGTCCAATGTAGAGATGCCGGACTCCGTCCGGTCTGCAGACTAATCCGAGTCGGTGAACAAACCGATGCTGGCGCGTAGCCAGAGGAGAATCTCATGCCCTGAGACGCCAACCGTTCAATGTTCGGCGTGTGAAAGATCGTGCTTTTCGCACCCGGATGATCGGGATGCATTGCGACAGAAAGCCCGCCCCAGCCCTGATCGTCCGACAGCATAAAGATGATATTTGGCTGATCTGCCGAGAGTGCGATCGCAGGAGCGAGAACGGAGATGAAGAAAGCCAGTAATCTCATATTGAAGTCTCGGATGTTCTTGCAGGGGCCAAGGCTACAAAGTCGTGCCGCCCCACCATGACAAACTTGCACACTCGGTTGGGCTGCACTCAAATTTGCTCAAGTGTCCCAAAATACGTTGAAGATCATTCCACCTCAATGCGGCGATTTGCGTCATGATGCGACTCATGATCGAAGAACCGTTCATCCAGTAAATCCTCCGACAATAGTGTTAGTCGGAGAGTCAATGATTCGGGACCATAGGGCATTTCGATGAATCGCATTTGGCCAATGAGACCGCTTTCGACTTCGTAACTGATTTCGACTCGCCTTGGCCCGCGTTCTTTGGGATGGCGGACAGCAACCAGCAAACGCGTCGCCGGTTCGGAACTCTCACCGTCTTCGACCGGAAGCAATTGAACGTCATAGGCCCGACGAAGACGTTCCAGACCGTCGTGAATATTGACCAGCGGCATCTCATGCTCATGGCCTGGAAGATCGCGGTTAAAGCGATTCAGATCTTTGCTGTATCGCACCGGACCGTCGGGTCGAACCGCCCAACTCACCTTGCCGTTGCTGCCAGTCACAAACGGGCCAGCATCTGTAACGCGACTGAGTACGAACTGCTGGCCATCACGCACATACAACGTCGCTCCATCCATTGGAGCTTTCGGAGGCCGTCCATCTTCCGACGATGGCCCACGACGAGGCAACACGGCTTCTTCGACAGTGATTTTGTACGTTCGGTCCATGGTAAGAGCATTCAATTCTATGAGCCGTTGTATTTCACCAGCGGCTGCGACTGCGGGATTGTCCCCGAAGCTTTTGAGGAACACCACGATCGCAACACAAATCAGTGATGCAGTTGAAACCAGCGCGATCACTGACCGGCGACGAGCCACCACCCCGGCGAGCGGCAGGGCGTCAGCCCTCCGAGTGACTGCAACTTCGCTCAGCCCCGTAGCGTCATCGCCAGCAGAGCGACACGGAGGACTGACGCCCTGCCGCTCGCCGGAGATGACCAGTTCATTTCGAAGGCGATCATGCAACATCACCGCCGCTGCAAATGCGCTAGCGTTCTCAGGCGACGACCTAATCCACGCGGATAGTTCTTCGTGCTGCTCAATCGTGAGCATATCATCCAGATATCCATCAATCAGAAACTGTGCAGCCTCATTCATTGGATAACTCCCTGAACAGCGGCTTTATGATCGATGCACTCCCGCAATTGTTCACGAATGCGCTGCAATGATTTTGCCACCGCATTGGCCGTCATGCCGATTATCTCGGCGATCGCGGCCGGCTTGAGGTCCTGCTGATATCTCAGTTCACACATCGTCCGAGCCCGACCTTCGAGCGACTTCAGGCACTCGCGGAGAAAATCCAGCCGCGGCTCGCCCACTTCGGCGGCAGATGAAAATGCAACCTGCAGCGCATCAATGGTTTCAGGATCGAACTCTAATACCTGAGGCTCACGTCGGCGTCGACGCAGATAGAGCCCGACCTGATTGCGAGCCACTCCGATCGCCCAGGCGACAAACGGTCGTTGAGCATCCCACCGATCGAAGGACTCTATTACCGCAACCGCAACATCCTGCAGGACATCGTCTCGGTCACGAAAATCGCGGACGACAGAAGTAACGAATGCAGAAACAGCCGGCTGAGCCAGCGTCCACATTCGAGTTGCTTGTCGAGTCTGATCGTCCACAAATTTCCCCTGTTAATCGGTCCTTTCAATACTTATCCGCGGGACGCAGATTATGACCAGAAATTCTGAGATTATCCGTCGTGGCAAGAAAGGACACTGTTTACGGCGCGATTTGCCAACCGCTGACAGGCGAATTGCAATCGGTACCAACAAAAAAGCCCGACTCACTGGGAGCCGGGCTTCGGAAGAATCAGGGCTGGATCCAGCCAATCGTCTAGTTCATACGATAGGCTGTTTCACCGTGTTCCGTCACGTCGAGGCCTTCTTCTTCTTCATGTTCTGTCACCGTGAATCCAATTGTTTTGTGGATAATCAGACCGAGCACTGCCGTCAGCACGAAGCCATAGACGGCCGCCGCACCGATTCCGGTCAACTGCAGCATGACTTGATCCATCCCACCGACGACAGGTCGAATCGTGAAGTAACCGACAAGAACAGCTCCCAGAGCTCCACCGACTCCGTGAACGCCAACGACGTCCAGTGAGTCGTCATACTTCAGAACTTGCTTAAGCTGAACTCCAAGGAAGCAAACAACTCCACCAATCAAACCAATCACGAGCGCACTGCCCGGACTGACGTGACCCGCACATGGAGTGATCACAACCAGACCAGCTACCATTCCGGACGCAACACCGATAGCCGTTGGCTTACCAGCATGAAGCCACTCAGCGATCATCCACGACCCGGTGGCTGCTCCACCTGCAATCGCTGTTGTCGCAAAAGCCATCACCGCCACTGCACCAGAAACCGGAAGAAAATCTTTACCGACGGCGATAGCAGATCCGGCGTTAAAGCCGAACCAGCCAACCATCAGGAATCCTGCTCCCATAAGAGTCCAACCGATGCTGTGAGGCAGGAATGGTCCCTTTGGAAACCCATGACGTTTCGGAAGAATCAGGATCAGGGCGAGAGCAGAAGCTCCGGCCAGTACATGCACAACGGTACCGCCCGCGAAGTCCAGCACACCCTTCTGGAACAACCAACCGTTGACGTTCCACACCCAGTGAGCAACCGGGTCGTAGACGAGAGTGGCCCACAGAACAACAAAAATACACCAAGCACTAAACTTCACTCGCTCAGCAATCGCACCGACGATCAGAGCGGGAGTAATGATCGCAAACATCATCTGGAACATGGCAAAAAGTAGTTCCGGAACACCAGTCGGCGACGCACCAGTCGTGTCACCACTGGTAACGATCTTGCCAAAATAATTTGGGCTGGCAGGATCAACGTCGGAGAAGCCTTTCAGAAATACAAGGCTTGAATCCCAGCCGAGGTAGCTGAGCGGTGGCTTGTCGGAGCCGTCATCATTCTTTCCAGCATCCACAGTGATAGCTGATGGAACAGCAAAAGTCAGACTATAGCCACAAGCTACCCACTGAATCGTGACGATCGGAACGCAAACCATCACACACATGAACATGTTCAGCACGTTTTTGGCACGCACCATACCGCCGTAAAACAATGCCAGTCCCGGCATCATAAAGCACACCAGAGCCGCGCTGACCAGAAGCCAGGTCGTAGAACCGGTATCAATAGTTCCTGCAAGGTGAGGAACAGGAGCGGCCTCTGCCGCGGGAGTTGCCTCCTCAGTTGAAGGTGCTGGTGCCGTGACTTCCGCCGACGGAGCAACTTCTGCTGTCACTGCTGCAGCTCCAGCATTCTCCGATGCTGCCTCCTGAGCGTCCGCATTCAGATTCGTTACCAAACCAACCAACGTGGCCAAAACCATTATCCAAATGGTTTTCAGATACGGCCTGCACAAACTACTCATTGCCTGTTTTCTCTTTCTCAATTGCGTGGATTTAGAAACAATCTGGGCTTCATGCCGGCAGTGTAATTGGGAACCGGCAAGGCCCGTTACGACAACACCTCTAAACGAAAAGAGAACTCCCTCTGACAAATCAGCGGGAGTTCTCCAATCATATACTAAAAACTAGCCGTTCTTGATTGTGAAGTCTGGATAGGCATGTGCACCCATTTCCGGACCGTCCAAACCGACAAGTTCATCCTGCTTGCTCACTCTCAGCGGAGCAATCAGGTTACTGATCTTGAACCAGACAAAGGCCATTGAGAAACCAAAGACCCAAACCACACCGACGCACAGCAGCTGAGCCCAGAGCTGTGAAACGTCACCGTACAGTGCTCCGCGAACACCGTCAGTCAACACGCCGTCGGAATCGCCTGTAGCGTCAAACGCTGTTCGCACGACACCATTCCAACCCATGCCGTACTTGCCGTTTGCAAAAATCCCGAGTGAAATCACTCCCCACGTTCCATTCACTCCGTGAACAGAAATCGCGCCACACGGATCGTCGATTCCTCTTTTCTCCCAGAAGAAGACGCTGATAACCACGAGCACTCCGGCGATTCCACCGATTACGACAGCAGCCCAGGTATCGACGAACGCACAAGGAGCAGTAATCGCGACCAAGCCAGCCAGCATACCGTTACACATCATTGTCGGGTCGGGCTTCATCCCGATGACCATCATGTACAGCATTGTTGTGATACATCCGGCAACTCCGGCAAGCATCGTGTTCACAACAACGGCACTGATTCGCAGGTCCGTGCCTGACAGGGTTGACCCAGGATTAAACCCAAACCAACCGAAGCAAAGGATAAAGGTTCCAGCAACCACCATCGGAATATGGTGGGCAGTCATCGGAACAGGTTTGCCATCGACATACTTTCCGATTCGTGGACCAATAATCCACGCACCGGCCAAGGCGATTGCACCGCCCATTGCATGTACGACACCGGAGCCGGCAAAGTCCACTACTCCGTGACCAAGTCCCCAGTTCTTTCCAGCTTGAGCCAGCCAGCCACCACCCCAAACCCAGTTTGCAAACAAGCAGTAGGGGAGCGCGACCCACAAACCGTATAAGCAGAAATTCTTCCAGCTCCAACGTTCTGCCATGGCACCGGTCGGAATCGTGGCTGTGGTGTCCATGAACACCATCATGAAGAAGAACAGTGCAAGAACGCTGACATCATCCATGCCCTGAAGGAAAAAGCCCTTTGTGCCCATCAGTCCATAAGTAAAGATGCCTGGAGCAGCAGGATCCCCGCCAATACCGATTCCTTCATTCAAAATTGAAGTGCCTGGGCCGAGCGCTGAATACCAGCCTGGGGCCACTGGACCGTTGAACCAGTTACCCCAACCAATCGCGAATCCGTATGCCCAAAAGGCAATACAGCCAAGCGGATAAATCATGAGGTTCATTGCAGCTGTGTGAGCACCATTCTTCGCTCTGCACAAACCGACTTCAACCAGCATGAAACCTGCCTGCATGAACATTACAAGAAATCCGGCAATCAACACCCAGACCATGTTGATTGAGAACATGTTGTGCACGGATCGGTCATACAACTTTTCCGGAGTCATCTCCTTCGGATCACCATCACCGACAGGGCCCGCGGATGGCGTGATCCAATATCCAGCAGCACCACCGCCAGCATCCGGCCAAACCGGCGCTGCCGGATCAGGATTAGTGCCGGTAAAATAAGCTGGAAGAGTTGGAGCAGGTGCAGCTTCAGGTTCAGCAGCCGGAGCAGGAGCCTCGGCTGCGGGGGTCGCCTCAGCAGCCACAGGAGGATCCTGAGCTTGCAAACCAGAACCCACACCTACCAAAATGGCAGTCCCTGCTGCAAATGCGAAAATACGTCGCCGCAACCGAGACCAATGTATGGCCATCATCGCCTTATCCCCTTAGTTTGTATTTGTGCCGTGTGTTTTCGTGCTTCGTTCCTTGGATAAGGAACTTCATTCGCTGCGATGGGTGGCCAAAGAATTGGCATTACAGCCTCATCGGTGACGAAGACTGATCTTGAAGATGTTCCAAATCCCGGCCGAAATCAGAACAACCCCCAGAGGCACTCCTGCCAGCCTTCTTCAGCAACCATCCATGCCAACGAAATGAACTTGTGCCTAGAAATGCAAACAACGTGCCCGAGCGTTCAACAATGCACTTAAGTTCTAACCTAAAATTAATCGCAGCAATGACTTGTGTGTTTTGAATCAGTGTGAGAATTGAACAAAAAATAGTGTCCAAACGGCTTTATGCTTTCATTTCACGCATACGTGTTCAGTTCGAAGGCACAGGTAATGAACAGCGATTATCCGGGCTTGGATGCTCCCCTCATTCCGCCGGTTTTTGTCGATCACATTCCATTATTCTGGTCCCGGATATGAATCCGCTGCCTATCTGCGTGGCATTCTGCCTGCATTCCAATTTCGGGCTCTGGACCGTGCATTTTGCGGTTTACAGAGGTAACAGCGCAGATTGTTCAGGCTTTCAATCTTCAGTTCTCACCGCAGATGAACTTTGCTGAACGAGCCGGCCGATTTAGCGGAGAGACCGCAGGAAGGAGGGGATTTGGTGACTTCAGCCCCTGAAAATACGATTTCCGTTCTGGATTCAAATAGCCGTCAAAGCCACCATGGATGAAGGCAGTCTGCCTCCGTTAGCCGGACAGTTAGTTGCCTGCAGCCCTGGGTGAGTTGGAAAGATTGGAATTCTTAGATGCTTGTTTCTGAACGATTCGTTGTATCGCTCAAAAAGAGCCGACTTACCGGACTCGCGCTGATCCTTTCCTGTAGTTCCGGAATCCTCGCTCAGGAGGCTGACACGCCGACGGACGCGAACTCTGAGTCAGCCGCTACCCCGGCGGTTTCGATAGCAATTGCTCCGGACCTCTACCAGTTTCCACCCTCAACCCCGGCAGAGCTTCTTCGAGCAGCACGGACAACTCTGCGTTTCGATCGAGTTGGTGACTCACGTGCATTTCTGAGACGCATTCTGGAACTACAGTTGGGAGACACCGAGCTTACTGAACTCCGACGCAAGGCAGGAATCGACGTGTTCCTCGAACTGCGTCAGGATAGCCGCCTGCAACCGGAAGCCGAGCAACTCCTGAAATCGATCAATGCGGCCAGCAAGGCAAAGACACGATCGGCGGAGGAACTTACTGAGTTCGTCAAGAATCTTTCGGTGCCAGGCTCAGTCGGGGAGAATGCGGCCACCGAACTGCTCACGGCTGGCGATGCTGCTGTTCCCGTACTGCTGAATGCCGACGAAAGCACCAAAGCCGGACAGCTTGCGAACGAGCTTTTGAGCACACAGGCTGCTTCGCTCAAATACGCATACTTGAAGGAACTACCTGCCGCCGATTCCACAACGAAAGCAAAACTCCTGGGATTGATCGGTCAGAGTGGTGACTCGAATTTGGCAATCCACCTGTTGCGATGGCAGTTCGATTCAGGACTGGATTCAAATGTCTCTGAGGCCGCTCGGGATGCTATCAGGGATCTGCGTGCCCCTGAAAGCTCAATCGAATCGTCAACGCAGGCTGTCGAGCATTTGCTGAGGACCGCGGAATCACTGATCAGCACAGGTCACAAACGATTTGCGTCGCTGGACTCTTCTTCACTCGCAACCACGGCTGCCGAATCGTCGCCATCTGTGCTGCCGTTGTTGGAGCAGGACATCAGGATCATCGCGTTCCAGAAAGAATCGAATGCGGCTCAATCCTATTTGAGATCTCTTGAGATCGGTGAAATCGAAGCAGACAACTCGACAAATTACGCCACTGCACTGACAGACGCAAAGGCCCGAGTTACGGCGGCCACCGAACAATTGGAAACTGGTATTGCAGAAAGGCAGGCTCTTCTGAAAAGCCTCCAGTCATCAGCAATCAAGAGAACCGATGAACTCGCCGGGAATCATCTCACCGATGCATTAACGCTCGACCCCAATAACGCCAAAGCCCGTCTTCTGATGATGGTTGTGACGGCCTCTTCAGCAGAACCGACTCCGGAGTCCGGTGGCGAGGCTCCTCCGGAAGTGACGAACGATGATCTTCTGAACGCTCTGGAAGTTGCCCTGAATCTCCAGTGTTTTGACGCCGCGGCCAGCTTCCTGAGAGCCTTCCCCAGGAACTCAGCAGACTCTGCCTTCAACTCCCAGGCTCCACGAGTCCTGAGCGAGGCATTAAAGAGTCCCGATGCCAGGGTTCGAACTCTGGCGGCCAGAATTGCTCGCACACGTTTCTCCGGACAGTGCAGCAGTTCAACCGTTTCCCGTACATTTTTGGCGGCGAAAAACGGAAGCTTGAAGTCTGAGATCGTGATCGTGAGTCCCGATGACAGTCAATTGCGTACGTTGCAGGCCGTCTTTCAGGATGCAGGATTCACAGCCGATACTGCAGAAACTGGTCCTGATGGATTTCAACTGGCAGCATCACAGTTGAACTGCGAACTATTTGTGTTGCAGGCTGAGTCGCCAATCTGGCCGATGGCCACAACTGTGGCCAATCTTCGGGCCGATGTGAGAACTCGCAACACACCTGTCGTGATTATCGGACACCTAAGGTTCCAGGATCGTGTCGCAACTCTCGCTGAGATTTATGACGGTGTCTGGTTTATCTCGGAACCAGCCGGAACCGAATCACTGCTCAGCAAAATGGCTCAGACGAACATTCCTCCGGCCGCGCTGACTGCCGAGGATCGTGCAGCGATAAAGGCACTCGCTGAATAAGCTAAGCTACTGCAACGTCGGGGAAGTCAGACAGTCCGAAAACATGTTCAGACGTCCTGCCCCTTCAGCAGGCAGTAACCAATAGCGATCGCAAAGACCAGCATGATGCAGTAGTCCTGCGGAGACAGATGATCCATCTTGTGAGTCAGGATCTTCTGAATCTGCATCGCCCACCGCTGCAAACCAGAAACTATGCTGAGGAACATGAAAAGACGCCTGTCAGAAAAGTCCGGAGAAGGACGAACCTGGAAAGCGGATCTTCCCGGATACAGATCCAGTCTTGGTCATGGGATCGGCCCTGCGGAGAGAGCCAGAAGATTTACCGACAGCGTCACCGACAACGGTGTCTGGTTGTACGGGAGATGACGATCCACCGGATCGTGACGGACTGATCAAAAGGCTTCAGTCACCAAAGACGATGGAATTACCTTTCCAGTCTTTGCTGGATGTGGATTCTGCTGCGAACTGTGCATCAGCTTTTACCGTTGCAGTGAATAACCGCGATCTGGACGCCACCAGCACCGGCAGCATCTCAATCGGCATTGAACGAGTGAGGTTCAGGATGGAGGGCTGCTGATCGACTCCGCCATTGATCATCGGGGCAATAACGATTTCGACCGGCGGTTCGTACAGCGATGCCAGAAGCACGATCGACTCAGCCCCGGACCGAGCACGCAGCCTCAGTTCCTGTAACTGAGGGCATTCCTGACGCACAACCTGGATAGCTCGTCGAATATCCCAGACTCGCATCCCATCAACGGTCATCCCCAACAACTGAAACCGGCGACGGATCTGGATCTGTTTGGCTTCGTTACCGACCCATGCCCCGCGGCCTGCACCTCGCGGAGCAGTCACAGCCTGCGCCTGAACAGGAGGCAGATCCACATTCACACTGCCCTTCTCCGGATCAGAGTTCAGTTCGACCATAAGTTCCAGCGACGTAATCTCCGTCAGCGATTGGCCATGAGGGACGCTGACGTCGACGGACAGAGAAACGTGCGGTTCACTATCGAAGCGGAGTCGGTGCACATCCTGCTTATCTCCTTCAGAGATTTGCTCAACGTGAACCGTATTCGAGATCGCGGAGCTATCCATCTGCGGCCACGCTCGAAAGCTGCGATCCAGTAGCCGAGTTCCAAATTCATTTAAAAGCGTATCCTGATTCTTCAGCACTTCTCCGACCGACAGCGGTGTGGCAGCGGGAACAAACAACTCATCAACTCGAGTATTGATTTCATCGGCAGGAGTCTGTCCCAGCACTTTCAACTGTTCGGGCTGAAAATATCTGACCGCCGTTTTATCAATCATGGACATGTCGTCTTTGAGGAAGCGATTAAACCAGCGAAACGCATGAATATGCAGCTCCTGAGTGTCGGAGTGCGGACCTTCGGTGATTTGCAGGCCCAGATTCTTATCAGCATCCAGCAACCGATAGATGTGCCGTACCTGACGATGAATGTCGACAACTCCTTCCAGCGGAAAAATCGTGTCTTTGTCGGTGTTGGAAATCAACAGCGGTCGAGGAGCAACGAGGGCGGCGACTTTGGCATAATCCCACCGGTATGTGTTAACCATGAACATGCAGTCGCAATGACCTTCGACGCAGCCGTTCACCACATGATCGCGCAGCGACGTAGTTCCAGCGACAGGAACAGCACAGCGAATGCGTTCATCAAGTGCGGAGATCCACCAGCTGTAGGCACCGCCACCGGACCGACCTGTGACGCCAATTCTGGTCGCATCCACCTCCGGACGAGTCTCAAGATAATCCAGCGATCGAATACAGTTCCACGCTTCGACTCCCGCGGGCGTGTAGCCGCGGGAGTTCCACCACCAGCGATTCATCTTGTAGGTGCCATGATGAATCCCCTCAATCTCGCCCAATTGCAGAGTATCAATGATCAGGCAGTTGTACCCGTTGCGGGCAAACCAGCTTCCGTGATAGTGATAATGAGTCTTATTGCCGTAGCTGACGCCATCCTTTTTGACCTGCCCGTGCCCACAGACATACAGAATGGTGGGCAGCGGTTTATCAGCGTTCTTTGGCCGGTAGAAATTACCTGTGACGTAGAGCCCTGGCATGGACTGAAAGTGAACTCGTTCGACAACGAATTCCGCTTCTTCGGTCATTCCCTCCACCACAGGCTGCAGCGGTGTTTTTGCCGGCAGCGGATTCAGCCCAAGCATATCGAACAGTTGCTCTCGCAACTTCGGCTTGGCTTCATTCCATTCTGCCGCCGACTGAAACTGTGACAGCTCGTTCTGCTGTTCGAGTTTACTCACTTCAGATTCGAAGTAAGCCGCAAGTTCAGGATTCTCGCGAAGTGACCAATCCTGAGCCTCGACGGATGTGATCATCGCATCGGCCATGGATAGAGTCAGCAGGGCCACGACAGGAAATGAGCAACATCGCATCGGCGTCTCCACGATCGTCCGGTTCAACGAAACAGGGCTGTGACAAAATGCCACAGCCCTGAAAGTTTCAACAGGATTTCACTCAGACGCAAGCGACTGGAGATTATCGACGGAAGATCCCTCGCGACACACCAGTCGATCGCTGACTTGAAGCACGCTGGTAAAAATTCGACGTTCGTGTTCTCAGATGATAGCGAGCAGCCACCGTGTTCGTCGGATTGGAAAGCACCGACAGATCCAAAGTCATCGCGGATCCGGCACACATTGTGACCATCAATGCAACGCCCAGAATTCGTCGTGCGTTTCGAGCAGTCATCGCAGCACCTTTGTTCGCTCAGTTCTGTAGAACATTAGTCTCAGATTGGGATGAATACTACACGGTCTGTTCGACAAGTCTCACGATCTTTGTTGAGCCGGAACTGTGATCTCTCAAACCTTGTGCGAACGTGTCGCAGGTCTGAGAAAGTATGGTTTGTTGCTGAACGGCATCTACCGGGAGTTACCCAGCAGAAAGTCCGTGTTTTCTGAGGAGTTGCCGGTTGTCAACCTGTGGAGAAGCCACGGAATCTGCAACACTGTATTCCCAGCAGGGCTCCAGGGACTTCAGGGGTCGGCAAGAGCTGGCTTCGGCCCATCGTTTTCGGTTTCATTTCAAACTGTCCACATCATGCGTCTGATTTTTCTGGGAACCGGTGGCTACCACCCCAACGAGCGAAGACATACCGCCAGCATACTGCTGCCGGAGCTGGGTATTGCATTGGATGCGGGAACTGGTTTTTTTCGTCTGCCTGCACGCCTGAAAACCTCCAATCTTGATGTATACCTGACTCATGCTCACCTCGATCACGTCTGCGGACTGACATTCATTCTTGTGCCCATGCTGCGAGGTGAAATCTCCCAAGTTCGTGTGTTTGGACTTCGTACCACACTTGAGGCAGTGAAGACTCACTTGCTGGCGAGTGAGATGTTTCCTGTGCTGCCGGATTTCGAGTGGGTTGAACTGGATACAGTTTTGGAGATCCCCGTTCCGGAAGGCGGACATTTACTTTGGACACCGCTCACTCATCCGGGAGGCTCTGTGGGATTTCGCATCGACTGGCATGATCGGTCGCTGGCCTATATCACCGACACAACGGCTCCCGGAGATTACTGCGAATTCATCACAGGCGTCGACCTGCTGATTCACGAGTGCTATTTCCCGGATGAGCTGCACGACTGGGCTCAAAAAACCGGCCACAGCTGCGCAACGCCAGTCGCTTTACTGGCCAAACAGGCCAACGTCCGTGAACTATTCTTGATTCACGTCGATCCACAACGACCAGACGATGATCCCGTCGGCCTATCCGCCATCCGCGAGATCTTTCCAAACACGCATCTCGCCGAAGACCTGCTGGAGATTGAATTCTGAAAGCAAGCACTGAGAATTCTGTCAGCGTTCTCAATGCATCAACCAAACGCCGTCGATATGCGCCCAGACGTCACCAAACTCTGCGATTTAACTCCGTGTTCTCTGTGGTCAATGTTCGCAAGCGGCCATATCGGCAACAGCAACAGATTCTGACTCGGAGAGCTAACGCCATGCCGCTCGTCAGTGACTAGACCATAATGTCGTGCAGAACTTCGCCGTGGACATTCGTCAGACGTCGCTGGATACCGTTGTGGTAATAGGTCAGCCGCTCGTGGTCGATTCCAAGCAGATGCAGCACTGTCGCGTGGTAGTCGTACCAATGCACCGGCTTTTCAACGGCCTTCCAGCCGATCTCGTCGGTTGCGCCATAGGCTACTCCATGCTTCAGACCGGCTCCTGCCATCCAGATGGAAAACCCATACATGTTATGATCACGGCCCGTACCGACCTGATCAGCACCGGATTGCGTAAACGGTGTTCTCCCAAACTCGGAGGTACACAGGATCAAAGTATCCTCCAGCATCCCGCGCTGGCGCAGATCCTTCAGCAGTGCCGCGACCGGTTGATCGAGCCGGCCGGCTTCACGCGTATGATTCTCCTTCACGTCTTCGTGGCCATCCCAGTTGATACGGGGAGAACCAAACGAGCCACCGGAAAACAACTGCACGAAACGAACGCCCTTCTCCAGAAGCCGGCGAGCCAGCAAACAGCGACTACCAAAATCAGATGTCTCCTCCTTGTCCAGACCATACATCAGACGAGTCGCTGCCGTCTCCTGTTTGAGGTCAGTCACATCTGGTACCGCGAGCTGCATTTTCGCAGCCAGCTCGTAGCTTTTCATTCTTGCCAACAACGCGTCTTCCGTTCCGGTAACAGCCAGATGTCGGCGATTGATCTCTTCAAGAAGTTTACGGCTGGCCAAATCCGAGCCAGCAGGAAGCTCACGCGACGGAAACAGATCGTAAATCGGTGGCCCCTGGCTTTGAAACGTGACGCCCTGATGCTGAGCCGGCAAAAATCCGTTTGACCAGTTGATCGTGCCTCCAGCAGGAAGACCTCGCCCGTCAGGCAAAACAACGTACGAAGGAAGCTCATCTGTTTCACAGCCAAGCCCATAAGACACCCAGGCTCCCATCACCGGAAAGCCGTTGAGACGGAATCCTGTATTTTCCTCAAACGTCGCAGGCGTATGATTGGCTGATTCCGCAACCATAGAACGCACAACAGTCAGTTCATCGGCAACCTCGGCGATATGAGGAAACAGATCGGAAACCCACAGTCCACTTTGGCCTCGCTGTTTGAAGTCCCAGTCATTCTTTCGAATCAATCCAACCTGATTGAAAAACGTCGCAGGTCGTTCTTCGGACTGCAAAGACTTCCCGTGAAACTTCTCCAGTTCCGGCTTGTAGTCGAACGAGTCGATATGACTCACTCCGCCACACAGACACAGGTGGATGACTCGCTTCGCCTTCACGGGAAGATGAGGTGTCCCTTTCGCTTCGGCCGGAACAGCATCAGCTCTCACAATGCGATCCCTCATCAGCAATGAAGTGAAAGCAGCACCGGTGAGTGAAGCGGTGGAAAAATCGAGCACTCCACGTCGGGAGATTCGGTCAATCGTCATAACACACCTCAAACAAGGGCATTGCCCTTAACCCAAGCCATCTGCTGGTTGTTTCCCGTCGACGAAGCGACGGGCGTACCGTAAACCCGTCGCTCCGTCGACGGGCACTTCTTGTTCACGCAATTCGTCACCGCAAATACAAAAACTCATTACTGTTCAGAATCACTCTGCAAAACGCTGCAAGTCCCCGGCTCGCAACAAAATCGTCCGCCAAATCGATCTCCTCCGGAGTCGCCTCGCGTCCAAAGGCTCGAAGATAGACTCGAGACACCTGCGTTTTGACCTCTTCACCCGCCTCCTGCTTCACCTGCTTTGCGAAGTAATCGGCCATCGTAAAGACCAGCGAGTTATTCATCAGCGACAAGGCCTGCAACGGAGTGATCGTATTCGCTCGCTTCGGCGCTGTGGTTGAGGGATCCGGACAATCAAATGTATCAAGAAACGGATTCCGTCCACCACGCGGCATAAAGCGATAGATCGTGCGACGATGAGTTTCAAAGTTCGCTTCCTCAAGCAGCTTGTAGAAATTGCTGCCTTTAAATTTGAAATGCTCGACATCGCGATAACCGCGGCCCCCGATTTCCGGATTCAATCGCCCTGTGACCACCAACACCGCATCGCGAAGCTCTTCTGCGTCCAGACGCTGAGGGGACTTTCTCCACAGGAGTCGATTGTCCGCATCAATACTGCTGTTAGCTTCAACAGGTGCCGAGCCTTGCCGATAAGTCGCTGAAGTCACGATCAACCGATGCAATGGCTTGAGCCGATATCTCATTGACTGAAACTGCACAGCAAGCCATTCCAGCAGTTCCGGATGGCTTGGCTGCCCACCGTTAAAACCGAAATCGCTGGGCGTGGCGATCAGCCCCTGACCAAAGTGGTAGTGCCAAACTCGATTCACCATGACTCTGACAAACAACGGGTTGTCATGATGAGTAATCCAGTCGGCCAGCCGAATTCGACGCTCTGCATCGGGAGCATCTGGAGCCAGTCCAAAGCCAGCCTCGCCTCCGGGCACAGCCAACAATCCGGTTGGCGTTACAACATCGCCGGGACTTCCCACATCGCCTCGACGCAGAACTCGCGAAGCACCTGGATCGCTCGAGACACAGGTATAGAGTACTCGTGATTCGGAGTTCACAAGGCTATGGCGTTCATTGCTCAACAGGTTCTTTTCATCCACTAATGCCTGATGGTTTTTACGTTGTGTTTCCGTCAGTCTCGCCAGCATATCTTTGTCAGACACATGGTTCATGTCTGATGCACCTGCAGAGGCGGCGACTTCCTCGGCCGTCAGTGCGCGATCGTAGAGCAAGGCTCGATCAATACGACCAGCCAGCATTCGATTACCGCCCGGTGGCCCATGACGCAGACCGAAGAGGAGCTGAAACTTTCCTGCAGCATACTTTTGGAGTTCACCCGGTCGATACGCAGCACCATACGGCTTTCCATCGCGATAACCCATAATTGTCCCGTCAGCCTGGTAGACGATGGCGAAGTGAACCGGCCGTTGAGTCGCCTCGGTTTCTTCCGCTCCATTAAACGACATTGTTCGAACAAAACCGTTGCTTCCGGCCATCCATTTGTGAGCCTCTCGTTCGCCAAACACAATTGCGTCAAACGTAGCGCCATCTAAAGTCTGCAGGCTGATCGCTCCTCCCCCGCCCTGCTCCAGGTTATCCAACTGAACCCATGCCTCCAGAGTCTTCTCGGCAATGTCAGTCGCAATCGGGGTCGAGGCGACGAAGCCATCTTTACCGTCGACGACCAGCATTCCTTTCTCCAGCCGCGTTCCGCCGCTGAGCGTCGCCTTGATCGTGCCCGCGCTTTCATTCACGTCTTCGTTGAATTCCCATCGTGCCAATGCTTTGGGAGGCTCCGGCCCCTTGTAGCCTGCTACTTTGCGTTCTGCGATGATGGTATCCCGAACCGGTTTCTCAATCGCATCGAGTTCGTCTTGCAGTACTTTCGTTCGTTGATCAATCCACTGAATTCGTTGCTGCTGTTCGGCCGACAGTGGGACTCGAATGTTCCGTTCCCCGTGAGTCACTCCGTTGAGTGTTGCAGCAAACTGGTAGTAGTTCTGCTGTGAGATCGGATCAAACTTGTGATCATGACACCTTGCACAGTTAGCCGTGAGTCCAAGAAATGTCTGACCTACAGAGCCAACCAGATCTTCCAACTCATCCTGAGCCATCGACATCCGCATCTTGTCGTTCGATGGCAGAGTTGTATTGTGCGGTCCAGCCACCAGAAATCCGCTGGCCGAAACTGCATTGAAATCATCCGGATACAGTACGTCGCCGGCTAACTGCAATCTGACAAATTGATCATATGGCATGTCCTGATTCAACGCATTGATGACCCAGTTTCGATAGTGCCAAAAGTTATCCCTGGGCTCGTCGTACTCGAACCCGTTGCTTTCTCCAAACCTTGCAACATCCAGCCAATGCCTTGCCCAGCGTTCGCCATAATGAGGCGAGGCCAGCATGCGGTCGACAAGTTTCTCCCAGGCATCATCAGAGTTGTCGACGAGAAATGCATTAACTTCATCAGGAGTCGGTGGCAGCCCCAAAAGATCAAAACTGAGTCGCCGAATCAGCGATCGTTTATCAGCGATCGGTGACGGCGACAGACCTGCTTTTTGAAGTCTCTCCAAAACGAACGCATCGACAGGATTTTTTGACCAGCCAGCCAGCTCAACCTGAGGTGGTGTAGGGCTCTGCAAAGGTTTCAGGGACCACCAATCAACACCAGCTCGCGAATCCGTCGTGAATCGAAACGGATCGATTTTCTCAGTCCCCCACTTCGCACCGCCAGTGATCCAGGCTTTCAGCGTCGATTTTTCTTCATTCGTCAACGGTTTCTTCGGCGGCATCGTGTCCGATGCGACATGCTGCCAAAGAAGACTATTCTCCAAATCACCGGGTTCGACAACAGGTCCCGACTCTCCTCCGGCCATGGCGGAATCGCGACTGGAGAGATCCAGCTTTCCCTTGGCGTCCGGCCCCTCGTGACAGCTAAGGCATCGCTGTACGAACAAAGGTGCAATCGTTCGATCAAAATCTGTAGCTTCGTCAGCGGCGACGATCCGCATCGACGTCACAAAAGTCAAAAGCACCAGAATACTTCTCGATGCAATCATTCGAAAACAAAACATCCCAATGGCCTCGCGCGTGGGCTCCCGTTTCAGTCAGGGACTACTGCGTCATCAGGATAACCAGCGACTCGGGGCGTGTCACTGAACAAGGTATCAGCGACGCGATGTCAGGATCTTTCTCTGGCGGAAACTTTGGTGTGGTTTCGCGCGGCAGGCGATTTAACACTCCGGAGACACTGGAAAGAAATCTGGCACCCACAAGAATCTGTTGCGACGCCCCTCGCACACTGTCTCTCTCAGGTTTTGAAATGACTTTTGCGGATCATCGAACAGAAACTTACGGGCCGTTCAGACCTATCGTTTCCTTACTGACGGTTCTGTCTGTCATTGCATTGCCGTTAAATGGGCTTGAGCCAGCGTGTGCACAGGCGGCTAATGTTATTGTCGCAGGGACAACTTCAAATCCGCTGCTCGGGAACTATCGCGGCACTTTGACAGCGATTTCAGGACTCGGTATTTCTGCACAAGACATTGTGGCATCAGTCGACCAAAACGGGAAAATGACGATTTTGATCCCGGGGTTGGGTACCGGCACTGTAACTCCAAATGGCGAGTCACCACTCCGGGAATTGTGGGCGTCGGCAGTTGGATTATTCTGCAGGCGTCATCGGGTCGTTGGAAATCGGACGTCCATGTCGGCAGAAGACTGTGTCATGGGACCCGAAGTTCAACCGTTTTCAGTTCTTCATCACGGTTGATCGTCAGAGACAATCGCTGACCAGTGCGGAAGTTGGCGAGTTGTTGCTGAAAATCGGTGATGCTGGTGATTACAGCATCCTCAACAAGCACAATCAGGTCCCCTCTCTGCAGGCCCGACTTTTCGGATAAAGAATCCTTTGCCACATCGTCAACAAATGCGGGGGTTCGTTCAACAACGTTGGGGACCATTGTCAGACCGTACTTCGACGTCAGATCTTTATCTGAAATCATGGCCACATCAGCAGTCGCATCTTTAGGCTTCTGATCGACTTTCTTACCAGCCATAATCGCATCGACCACCGGCTTCAACATCGTCAGAGGAACTGCATAGTTGACCCAGGTGCGACTCGACGCATGACGAATTTCTCGACCAATCAAACCAACCGGCATTCCTGCGGCGTCAGTCAATAGCCCGCCAGCAGCTCCGGAGTTATTCGTGATGGCATCGATCAGCCAGATTGGAGATTTAACAGGAAACTTCCAGCGTCCCTGCGTTGCTTCAAGGGGAACTCTAGCCGCGATAACTCCATGAACAACCGAAACGGGTTCATTGCCCGCAGCCACTCGAAACATGTTCGAAAAGGCATACACCGACGCACCAACTTCAGGATCTGTGGCCTGTGCCAGATCCACAAAAGGAAATGTCTCACCCGGCTCTGTTTTCAGCTTGAGTAACGCTGCGTCATGTTCCGCACTGGTGCCGATGGTGTCGACCGGGAACCTTTTACCGTCAGCCGTCACCGCGGTCAAAAAGCCTGTGCTGACGAGATGGTTCCAGACCGTCAAAACGTGGCCTTCTTTCGAAACCAGAATGCCTGTTCCATACGAATCCAGACTTCCGGCACTGGCCCCGAACAGCTTGACGATCACAGGCTGCCGCAAGGCGACAACTTCCAGATGCGTCGGTGAGAGCATCTGAGCCATCAATGTTGCTGTGGGACTTGTCAGAACCAGAACGACTCCGACAAGCACCTGAAGAATCGCTACGTTTCTACGAAGTACAGATGTCATTGTTTCACCTTCACTTCGCCCATTGTCAGCCAGGTCAGCTGCTCCTGAACACCTGCAACGATGCCAATACGCCCCGGGAAGACAGCGTTTTCGGATTCCTGCCAGTTCTCAAAGACCAACCGCGCTTCGTCAATACCCTGCCCATACTCCACGTCAACGCCAACGGGAAACGGTGACTCTGATGTGAAGTACCACCGGGAGGTGCGAGCCCCTTCGCGAGTCACAAGAATATGAACGGACTTCTGCAAAGGCAGATGCAGAGTTTGTCCCATGGCGAGTTGCTCGTTGAAGGCAGCCTTCTCACCACTCAACAACTTGCGAAGCTGAAGTACCGCCGTTAACAAACCAGGCAGCTGAGCTGGTTCTTCGGCAGCAACGGGATTTTCTGCGTTCTGAAGATACGGCACACCGTCGAGCTTTAGCCCCGCCGCAGTTGGGCCAATGGTTAACTCGCCGGTGAGAGATATCGGGGGCGTCTTCGCTTCTTTTGTTTCTGATCCGGACGAAGCTAATGAAATCTGCCAGACATTCTTCGGATCACCTTTTGTTCCGATTCGTGCCCGCATCGGGTCCAGCAGTTTACTCTGCTGGACTTCGTTGAAGTGGTAGTTACAGAAACCATCCCGCTCCACAAAAAGCCTGTTCAGCTCTTTCGGCAATTCCTCTGGAGCTTCGAATTTTTGTTTCTGGTCGTCTGGCGTTTCGGGATGTTTTTCGTCTTTCGGCTTTCGTTCCTCCGGAAGCTCCGGTGCCTTCTGAAAATCATGTAACGGACGCAGTCGAATTGTGGCGGAATGCACACCTTCTTTGTCACGCCACGTCAAAGGCAAACGGGTTCCTTCCGGATAGATCCCCAGCACATTCTGGAAATCATTAGCCGAGCTTACCAGGCGACCAGCGAATGAAACAATCTGCGCCCGCGCACGAAGCCCGCGTCGCCATGCTTCAGACAGCTCAGAAACCTGGCTGACGACGACTTCGCCCTCTACCGTTTCGACAGTAAATTCGGGAACTCCGTGGTCAACGATCAACCCGCACTTCAAATGCTCAATGAATAACTGAACCTGATTCACACTGATCGCGTAAGCAGCCCCTGAATTCACGCGTCCGCGCTTCTCGAAGGACGCTCGGCCATTGATCCCAATCCAGCGTCCCTGAATATCAAACAAGGGACCACCGGAGTTGCCGGGATTGATTGAGGCATCGATCTGAATGCAGTCGGTATATTCCAGAAACGTGTTGGCGGGATACTGGTATCTGCGAACTCCGCTGACGATGCCGTATGTCACAGTCGGAGTAAAGTCAGAGGCCAGCAGGAAGGGGTTGCCTAATGCCATGACTTCGTCACCAACTCGCACCTGGTCGCTGTCTCCGCGCTGAGCAGCCACAAAATCTGTTCTGCCCTGAAGTTGAATCAGAGCGACGTCGCCCGTGGGGTCGATGCCTACGATCACCGCGTCATAAAGCTTGCTGTTATCAAGCCCGCACTTCATGAACGAGCCGGAACCAGAAGTCACGTGGAAGTTACTGATCGCGAATCCGTCCGCCGAAATCAGGACGCCTGATCCGCCGCCTTCTCCATTCGGAGCCATGACGCAAACAACGCTGGGGGAGATTCGGCCAATCGTTTCCACCCGAGCAGACTCGCGCTGCACCAGCGTTTGCTGCGAATGAACATCAGATGCGGCAGTGAACCAAAAAGAAAGAAACAGCAGCAACGAAGAAAGCTGACTCAGACGCGTCATTTTTGTTTTTCCTTAGCGATCAGCAGCTTTGCATCGGCAAGATTCAGCCAATCGCAGGTACTCTCGTTATCCCCAAAATCGACGAGGATCGTGAGTGTTGATACGCCACTCAGCGGTAGCTGCAATGGCAATGGATCATCTGTCGTCGCAATATTCTTCTCGAACAGAACGTTTCCATCACCAGTGATCTTCAACGCCACGATATGCTTACCACTGTAGGCAACTTCATCATCGATTCCGACAAGGCAATCCAGTGATGTGTATTTTTCGTCCAGTGCCCACGAGATTTCTGTCCGTGAATGGATGCAAAGTCCCTTTGAGAATTCGCGACCTCTTAAACGGAGCCGTGACGTTCGTTCCATGGTTGTGTCGCGACGCGGACCAAAAAGAAGTGCTTCTTCTTCCTTGCTGATAAGTCCAGCCAGCAGACTTCCATCCGGGTCAATCCCATCAAGTCGTTCTTCCAGAGGCTCAAGGTCCGACAAATATTGCACTCGACCACTACTGAGATCAATACTACGAATCAAAGTACTGGCAACCTGCAGAGACTGGCCCCAGGCCGTTTCAATCTCAAAAGCTCCATTCGAAAATCTTATGGTACTGGCCGCAAACTGATCGCCGCTGTGGCTGGTTACTCTCGCAGCAGACGTCACATTAACGGGCTGAGCGGATTCCGTTGAAATCATCGACGCGAATACAACTCCGTAAACCCGGGCGGCTGGAACAGGAACTGTTTCTCCATCCAGCAGGAACTCTGTCTTTTCCGATCCGATAGCACTGACGACTCCCGCCAGAAAATCCAGGCCGGAACCATCGCGTTTGGCAACGATCAATAGATCCCTGTCCGTTTCTCGCTTAAGGAATGTATTCCACTGACTTCTATAGGCAGGGTTATCTGCCTGAAGTCGAATGGAGTGAACATTTTTGTTGGCAATTCTGAGTTCGCCAAAGGTGGCAGAGGAAACCGTTAGCTCCATTGCTGTTCGATTAGCCCCGGCACAATTCAGTTGGCTGCCGTCGACAAAACTGACGATCTGCGGCTGATCGGAAACAACAGACTTCGTTTCAGGAAAATCGATCAGCATGATGTCGGACATGGGCAGCTTGACGCTTGCAGAATCGACCTGCAATTCCACTTCTTCCGGCGAGATCAGGGTCAGCGCCCCCTGATGAACAGTGCCATCAAGCAGAGACACTTTTGTGTTCGTGTCGGTCTGGGCAACCGCTGCGACAGGCAAAGCCATAAGTAACAGAAGTGTCAGAGCTTTCATGCGATCCCTCAATTCAACAATCGATCTATTCACTGTTCTGAACCGCCCTCAAAACCAAGGCTTTGCAACCTGAAAAAAATCTCGCTTCATGCTGTCGCAGCGATACACATCGTGTCTTCACAACCTACTTTTTCTGCTCCGCAATCCGCTTTGTGTACCGGCTGATTGCATCCAGAAAATTGGGAGGAAACTGCTGACGAATCAGCTCTTTCGCCTGGGCTTCGGCTTGCTTATCCAGCATCCCCCAGTTGCCGTTTTCCGTCAGATCTTTAGGGTCAGCTTCGCCTTCGGCGCTGGAACCTTTGATCGTGCTTTGAGCAATCCCCTGTTGACCGGGCTGATTCTGTTGTTGACCACCGCCCTGCCCTGATTGCTGTTGTTGCTCCTGCTGTTTTTGTTGATCTTCCATTTGCTTCAGAAGCTTGTCGAGGGCAGCAATAACTTCTTCTTCGCGTTTTTGCACAGGATCATTGGAGTTCCCCAGATCGAGCCTTCGCTGCACGTCGGACATCAACTTTGCAACCTCCGGCAGTCCAGAAGAGTTATCTGCGGCTTCAGCCTGCATCAGTTCGGCGACCGTGCGAAAACGCGTTGGGACATCGAGCGTGTTGTTCAACAGCAGGGCCAGATCATCACTGGCCTCAGACGCCTTCAGTAATCGAAGTCGGCATATGGCACGATAAAAAAACAGGCTCGCCGGATCTGCGACTGCCTCAGGAGTCAGCGATTCCATTATCGAGATCGCTTCATCGTAGAACCGATGCTGCGTCAACCAGCGGGCATAGTAGAGCTGAACATGGTCACGATAGAATGAGTCCGATCGGACACCTTCGAAGTTTGGAGGCTCGAATGGGGAACCAGATCGGCAGGCCTCGACAACTTTCCGAGCAGATTCATCGGCAATCGCCAACGAGTCCACGATTCGGTCGAGCGTTTCTTCGGCTGTCAGATTTTGCAGCTCAGCCTTATCTTTCCAAAAAGCACCGACTTTACGAGCCGTCGGTTCATCCACTTTTGCCAAAGCCATCCACTGCAGTAAGCGAGCTTGAACCTGATCGATCGGCATACGTCGGAATGCGACCATTGACTCAGGCTGCTTTGCAACCTTACCGGACTCTGCTTCCTCAACCCCGGGGGGCTCTGTCCCGGGCTTTTCGTCGAATATTGGTTGAAAGAC
Source organism: Planctomycetales bacterium (assembly GCA_026400835.1). Taxonomy (GTDB): domain Bacteria; phylum Planctomycetota; class Planctomycetia; order Planctomycetales; family Planctomycetaceae; genus SXXK01. The sequence continues at coordinate 127,301 of JAPLOA010000076.1, forward strand.
GGCTCGGTCCAAACTTGCTGTTTGAAACTCTTTAGAAACGGCTTCGAAACAGGCAGCCAGAATAAGCAGATATGCGAAATTCATTGAAATGGTCTCACAGAGCAGGCCCGAAAATCACGCCGGTGCAGACATCGTACTCGCCCGGCCAGGTTTTCGGAACACACTAAACGGACATACTGCCTTCCGCAGCCCCTTTGCGAGACTCATTCGTTGACACTACAGATTGTCGATCTGTACAGTCTGCCAAACCTGTCTTTAAAGCCACTGCCTTCTTTGTCAGACTGCAGGCAATTCGCTAGAACCCGGCTCAAACTTCGTCGGTTTTGGGAGAGTCGGTTTACCGTCATCGAGTTAATCCAGGGTCATAGGGCGATTTCATGTCCGCTGCTAATTCCACATCTGAGCGAACTCGCCGGACAGTTGCACCGCACATCAAGTTGACCAAATATGACGTTGCGGTGTCGATCTTGATGACAACAGCAACGTGTGCCGGGCTGGCGTTTATGGTGATGCTGTTCATTTGGCTCTCGAATATGCTTCCCTCACCGGTTTCCAAGCAGGTCACGATGTTGCCTGCCGGAGACGGCGGATGGGAAGATGGAGATCCCAATGCAACCCCCAACGTTGATTCTCCTGAAGACGCCTCACTCGATCCTTCCATGGCAAATGAAGAAACTGACGTCACGCAACTGGAGGAAGTCACCGAGCAGGTGATTGAAGTCGCCGATAATGCAGCCACAATGGTTGCGCCCAATGAAAACATGGACCAAAACACGTCGGGGATTCCCGGAAGTGCCGAAGGTACCGGCGGTCGGCCGTTGGGAAGCGGCGGTCCGGGGCGTGGCGGGGCAAAACGTGAACAGAGATGGTTCGTCGAATTCGGCGACAAGGGTGACCTGAAAAGCTACGCCACGCAACTGGACTTCTTCGGTATCGAATTAGGTGCAATGTTTCAGGATGAAGGTCGCCTTGTTTACTTGAGTAACCTCGCCCAGGATCCTCCGACAACCCGTGAAGTCAAGACCGGGGATTCTGAGAAGCGTTTGTTTATGAGCTGGCAGGACGGCAGTGAGCAACGTCGTGCAGCCGACCTCGAACTATTCCAGAAGGCCGGGATTGATGCAGGACCTGCCGTTGTGATGCATTTCTATCCGGCTGCAACAGAGGAGATGCTGGCGACAAAAGAATTCGAGTATGGCAACAAAGCAGCCACCGAAATTCGTCGTACTTATTTTCAGGTGAAGAAAGCCGGGACAGGATATGAATTTGTCGTCACCCGGCAGCAATTGAGATAACTCGTTGGCAGATATTGCGATTTCATTTTGTTGTTGATTTTTCGGGATGTCCAATGATCAGTCTTCCAGATTTACTTCTTATGCCCTCAACATTCGCAGCGGCGCAAGTTTCGACCTTCATGTGGTTAGTTGAGCAATCGATCTGGATCGGTATCGGTGCTTGCGCCGCATTGGGGATGTATTGCGGGATCCTGTTACTGCGACGTGTTAAGCAGAAGAAGTTTCCCGGCGCGGAAGCGGAGCAGGCGTTCCTTGATGATCTCAGTGAGCGACTGGAGAAGCGGGACTTTGATGGAGCGGCTCAAGTATGCGATGATCCAGCTGTCTGGAATAAAGCGTTGCCTCAGTTAGCACTGCTGGCGATCCAGAATCGTGGCGAACCGATGAAGAAGATTCGCCAGATCGTGGGAGAGCGTTTCGAACGCGATGTTCTGGCAAGCCTTGAAGTGCTGAATTCCTGGGTCGGTACAAGCATCAAGACCGGTCCTCAGTTGGGTCTGCTTGGAACGGTTCTTGGGATGATCAATGCCTTTGCAAAAATCGCGGGGGCAGCGGCATCCGGAGTGGACCCCAAGGAACTGTCTGCGGACATCAGCTTCGCCTTGTGGACAACGGCAGCGGGAATGGCGATTTCTATTCCCTTGATTGTGCTTCAATCAGCGGCTTCAAACAGTATTAAGAAATTGCAGGAGTCAGTCGACGAAGGAACTGGACTGTTCCTTGATGAATTCGCAGCGGCCAAGGCTCAAGAAGCGAAATAGTTTGGTGTCGCTGTTTTTGGAATCAGAATTCCTGACTCAAGATGCTGCTGGATAAGTTATGTCGGTTGAAGACGATGACGAACCATATGTGCGAAAGAAGCAACCGGAACCGGACACGGAGATCGACATTACTCCGATGATCGATGTGACATTCCAGTTGTTGATCTTCTTCATGGTCACTTCGACCATGCAGGGAAATCCACCAGCCGAGATTCCGAAGTCGAGTTCGGGCGGTTCCATTGAAACCGCGAAGGTTATCTTGATTGTGATTAAAGCTCCGGTGAGTGCGACGGTTGATCCCGTTATTGAAATTGACAAGAAGCCAACAACTCTGGAAGAGCTTCGTGCAAGAATCGGCGATGCCGCGGGTGCAAGCACCCAGGGAATCGACGTCATGATCATGGCTGACAGAACTGTCCCGAACCGATTTACGGGAGAAGTCGAATCCATGATCGGCGAGATCGAAGGCGTGACTTACCACTTTGCGGTTCAGGACCGACGTTAGCAGACCTGATTTCTCATGACAGACCTGACTGATAAACAACTTGGCGAATTTCACCTGCTGCGCCGACTGGGCAGTGGTGGAATGGCCGACGTATTTCTGGCAGAACAGACCACGCTGCAGAGATATGTGGCAGTGAAGGTCATGAAGCCTTCTCTGATGGCCCACTCCGGCCAGGATATGGTCAGTCGCTTTAAACAAGAAGCGATGATGGCGGCCGGTCTGAATCATCCCAATATTGTTCAGGTTTACACGATCGGCCAGGAAGGCGATCTGCATTACATCGCTCAGGAGTATGTCCAGGGCAAAGATCTCGCGAGTATTATCAAGGAACGTGGCAAGCCGGATATTTCTTCTGCTTTGCATGTCATTCGCCAGGTTGCTGCGGCACTCAAAGCGTCTGGCCAGGCAGGAATCGTTCATCGCGATATCAAACCGGAGAACATCCTTGTCACCAAGAAAGGTGAAGTGAAGGTCGCGGACTTTGGTCTGGCTCAACTGGGGGACGGCTCGGGAAGCGAAAAAGAAGGCGTGACGATGGGCACGCCGCTTTACATGAGTCCGGAACAAGTCAGCGGTCGCGAGCTTGATCCGAGATCAGACGTCTATTCCTTCGGAGTCACCTGCTACCAGTTACTAAGCGGCGAAACGCCGTTCAAGGGTGCAAACCCCGTCGCGATCGCGATGCAGCATTTGAAGAATCCACCACCGCCGCTTAAAGAAAAAAATCCCGCGTTGCCTGACATACTTTGCCGCGTAGTCCATCGCATGATGGCCAAGCGAAGGTCGCTCAGATATCAGTCAGCCGATGAAGTTCTGGAAGACCTCAAGAAACTGGTCACCGCACATAAGCAGGGGCGGTCACTGGATCTGGTCAAGCTTCCTCGACTTGAAGAGCTGGAAAAGCTGGCCGAAGAAGAACGTGCGAAGCACCTGAAAGCGGGAGGCACAATTCCTCCTGAGGGCTTTGATGATGTCGGGCTTGAGCTGCCTGCAGCAGCTCCGGTCAATCAGACGGCCGTAATGCCCAGTCGCTGGGCGGCAGAAAACTTTGTGGCGGAGCAGCCAAAGAAGAAGGTCGCTCCTGCGCCGGCAGTGATCACTGTTGATGACGATGACGACGTGCCGTACGTTCGAAAAAGTTCTGGACCGCCGAACGACTTTATTGACCTGACACCTGCAGTCGACGTGACGTTCCAGCTTCTGATTTTCTTCATGGTGACCGCTTCATTCAGTATGCAAAAAGCGTTTGATGTTCCGCCCGCCAAGAATGTTGAAGGCGTTTCGCTGAATGTCACAGTGCCTCTGGACGAAAGCCCGGGAGTCAAAGTCCAGGTTGATCCGAATAACGTGATGTATGTCGACAGTAAAAAGGCAACGACCTATCAGGAGATTTATGATCTCCTGACGGCAGAGAAGAATGCAGCATCAGGAGTCAGTGATCTGGATCTTGAACTCGACCCGGAGTCGTTTCATGAAATGCGAATTATCGTGATTGATGCGGCAACGCAGGCCGGATTCACTCGCGTGCGAAACAAGATTGTGGAGTTTCAGTAGGTCATTTTCAGTCTGGTGTGTTTTGCCGTCTTTCCGGCCTCGCCCAAGTGAGAAGTGGAATCAAAAGTGGCATCTGAAGAATATGACGATGAAGTTGAAGAGGTGGAAGCCGATGATCGCGAGCAGTCGCGAGAGGTCATCAGCGAGAAAGCTCGCAGGCAGCTTCGCCGCGGAAAACTGAGTGAACTTGCCGAGAAACTGACTGGGGGGCCGGAACGTCCCGGTCAGCAGAAGATTGCACGCTCGCCGGTCGTGATGCTGCTGGTTGGCTGCACTGTCGGCGGATCGATTCTGTCGGCGATTTTCTGGTTTATCAATGCACGCAATACAGAAGATCGACTGATCAAAGAAGCGACCGCCTCTCTGGAACAGCAGAAGTATCTGGATGCTGAAGGACAATTCGAGAGATTCATCTCGATCTACCCCAAGACGAGTATGACTCCAGTCGCCAAGATTGGCCTGCATCGGGCTCGCGTTGAAAAATTCATTCTGACAGAAACCCCCGACGTGATTCGAGGACTGAAAGAACTGAAGAGCATGATAGAAGAGTGTCGCGAGCTGGAAGGCTTCGATGCTCAGAAGGAAAATCTCAAGCGTTACGCAGATCGTCTGACTTATGCCGGTGCCTATGTGGCGGAAGTCGCACAGTCTCAGGAAGCTCTGGACGTCAGTGTGGAGTCTCTTGAATTACTCAGGAAGTACTCTGGTGAAGGCGGAATTCCTCCTGCCCGCGAACAAGCTCTGGTGGATCGTCAACGAATGGCATCTGCCTCTGTGGCCAAAAAGAACGACTTTCTTGGAACACTGGCAAAGGTCAAAGAACAACTTGAAGCAGGCGACACAATGGGGGCCATCGGTGCCCGCAACGATCTCATCACAAAATATCCCTTGCTGAAGGATGACAAGGATGTCTCCAAACTTCTGCAGGATATTCTGGGGAAGGAGAAGGAATTTGTTGTCCGCACGGAGATTGGAAAAGATGGACTTGGCCCCGCTGAAAATGGGTTGGTTCTTCCTTCGCTGGCTCTGACACTAAGAACTCAGGCAACAACGGATCTTTCGTCCCAGGGCCGTGCAGTCTTCTCGTTTGGTATGGACAGTTGTTTTGCCGTTGATTCGGACACGGGCTCTCCGCTTTGGCGACGTCCAATTGGTGACAACGCACCATTCTCACCAATGCCAGTCAAAGTTATTGATCCTGCGGGAGTGCTGGTCTATAGCACGATGTCTGAAGAACTGCAGATGCTGTCCCAGAAAGACGGGCAACTATTGTGGCGTCAGAGTGTCGAAAGCCGTCCGACAGGTGCGCCGACTTTGATTGCCGACAATTTCTACGTAACAACTCAGGCTGGTGAACTCTGGCAAATCGCCGCCAATGATGGGCGAGCCATTGCCAAGCTGAAGTTCTCACAGTCCGTCATCGGGCCTCCTGCCGTTTCCAGTGACTCTCTGCGTCTGGTGATTCCGGGTGATCAGACAATGGTCTACACGATCGGGCTCAACCCATTTGCCTGTCTTGCCGTATCCTACATCCCACATTTGACCGGCAGCATCAAGTCCCCTATGGTCACGGCCGGGCGTTATTTTTTGATGGTGGATAACAATGCTGCAGACAAAGCACGTATCCAGACATTGCAGATGGATGATGCCGGACAACTTAGTTCTGTTTCAGAAGACAGTGTTGATGGACAGGTGAACGACCCTTGTCTGCTGCGAGGTTACGAGCTGTTTGTGCCGTCGACACCTCAGCGAGTTACGGCTTTTCGAGTTACGGACGACGCCGGACAACCGCCACTGGCAAAAGTCGGAGCCAATCAGCTTGAAGAAGGACTACAAACGAAGATGTTTCTCTTAGCCGGTCCCGGAGGCCAGTTGTGGATGGGCGGGCGCGATCTTCGTAAATTTCAAACTCGAACGAACACAGTGCTGCTGGATCCGGGAATCACGGCTGAAGGCATCCATTTGCAGCCTATCCAATTCGCCGACGAAGCGGTCTATCTGACAACACGCAATCCGAATTCGAACTCGACATTCCTGACCCGTGCTGATCGCGAACAGATGAAGGGAACGTGGCGAACTGTGCTGGGGTCAAACGTCGTTGCCCTGGCTCCTTCGGCTGGCGGTCAGTCGCTTTTGGCAGTGACAGATTACGGTGAAACCTATAGAGCCCAGATGTCGGAAGTCCAATCCGGTGGTTTTACAATGGAGTCTGTTAGTCGCTTTAGGCTGCCGGACAAACTCTCCACTGCGGTTGAAGGAGTTGTTCTGAAAGATGGTCGACCGGCCGCCTGGTGCGGCAGCCCTGAACCTTCAATGTGGACCTTTACAAACACAGGACAACTGGAACGAAAATGGGTGCTCCCGGACAGTCCGCAGATTGCTCCGGTGACACTCGATGGCGGTGTCGTTTTTGCGATGCCCGGACGGCTGCATATTTCAGCCACTGCAGGAGGAAAGCCTGCCGAAGATTATCGTTCGTCCCAAACGGCTGATGGTCAACAACCATGGAAATCGCTGACTGCAATCTCGGCGAATCAGGTCCTGGCCATAACCGGTGACAACTCGTTTATTCGAGTTGAGTACAGAGCAACACCAAGGCCTCAGTTGACGGAGGTCAGTGTGACGAAAATGCCTCAAATCATCGAAGTGCCACCAGCCTCTGCCAATGGTTTTCTGTTTGTAGCCACTGTCGAGGGCAAACTGCTGCTGATGCAGGCATCAAGCCTCGAGATCCTCGCTCAGATTGATCTGGGTGGCGTTCCCAGTGCGACACCGAAGATCGCTGGAGAGTATGTTTTTGTTGAGGTGGCGAATCAGGAAGTTAAAGTCTTCCATATTGAAAATTCACTGCCTCAAACGGGTGTTTTTCCTCTGGATGGAAATCCGCTGGCCGGAAATCCGCTGGCACTGAGTGACGGATTTCTGGCCGTACGACGAGACGGGATGCTGATGAAGCTGGACGCTACCGGTGCCACAACGCTTGGTTCCAGATCACTTGGGCAGTTGGTTCAACAAGGTCCTCTGGTGATCAATGGCCAGACTCTCGTTGTTGGCTATGACGGCAGCCTGTACCAAATTGATACAAGCTCTTTGTAGGCAGATTTTCCCCTGATCCGGTTTACACAGTCGGCTGTTCTCGAAGAAACGACATGAGTCAAAATCTGCGTCATCCAGTGCGAAGCCTCCGACGGTGTGTGAGTTCTCCCATGCGTCTTGCTGCCGTTGGTTTGCTGTTTATCTTCATCGGTAATGCGATTGCAGATGAAAAAGTCGATCGCACCGAGTTGCCCAAACTTGCAGACATGCCGATCCCGACCGCCGAAGAGTTGTTTACGGCCGATGAAAACGACAAAGAATTCGACTGGATCGTCCTGCCCGCCGCCGCCCCTGAGGACCGTACGGTCATTGTTGTGAATCCGATCTTTCCTCGCCCGGATACTCTGAAGAAGATGGCTGAGGAGTATAAGAAACTCGAAACCAGCAAGCCTCAGAATCAGAAGGAGCGAGAAGAGCGAGTGAAGCGGATGAAGGAACTGCAGAGGCTTGTCGTGACACTGATGGGGGATCAGTTGACAGAGTACAGCCTTCCGATGTCAGCAATTGACCAGATCCTTCTCTTTGAAGATCTCATGCTTCTCCGAGTTGATGAACTGATCAAAGAGGGAGACATTCGAAAAGCTTATGAGCTTTTGCTGAGTGTCGAAAGGGAGATTCCGAACTGGGAAAAATCTGTTCCTCGATTTGAGCAACTGATCCTCGCGGAGTCCACAATTCGAGCCAATGAAGGTGATGCTTATGCGGCTCTCGCATTACTGGACGAAGCAGCAGCTCGAAATCTTCAGAACCCGGAATTGCGTCCTCGCTTCGGTCAGATTGTTGGACCGATGATTCAGGATGCGATGGACAAGGAAGATTATCGCAAGGTCCGATATCTGATCTCGCGAATAGAAAAAGTCGTGCCTGACCACGAACTTGTTCCGCAGTCAAAGAATCGTCTGCAGCAACTGGTTGTAACGCTTCTGGAAACTGCAGAACAGCAGTACCAACAGCGTGATTTTCCTGCAGCGGCAAAGCTCGCATGGAAGGCGAGTACTGTGCTGCCGCTTCAAGGTAACGAAAAGGCGGCCTTCTCACGTATTGTGGCTCGCCATCAGGTGCTGCGTGTCGGTGTTGAAGACTCGGACAATGATAAACAGATTTTCCCTGTGCCGCAGGAATCGCGAGAGCGACTAACGGAACTGATTGAGGTTCCACTATTTGAGCCTTCTGCTGCCGATGAGCTGACCTATTTCCGCTCCAGTTATTTCGAAATCTGGGATCCGGCAGATCTTGGTCGAGAAGTGATCTTTTCCTTAAGAGAAACTCGACCACACTGGCAATCACAGCCCGTTCTGACCGCAAACACAGTGGCCGAAGCATTGGGACATCGAATTGATGAGTCCAGCCCTTTTTTCAGCTCAAGACTGTCTTCATTCGTAAAAGAAATCTCCGTCAGATCCCCGACTCAGCTTCGAATTCGTTTTTCTCGCGTGCCCCTGAACATCGAATCGTTGCTTAGGTTTCCCGTGACCGGGTTTCCCCAACAGGCCCTCACGGAGAACATCGATGCGGCAACAGCCAATCGCACAGCCATAGATACAGACAACGCTGCCGTGACAGCTGATGGCTCCGGAACTTCACCGTTACCTGCCGTCTTGTCGACTCGTTTTCGAAAAGCTGCGTCGGACGACACAGGCCGCGTATTTATACGCAATACGCCGGAACCAGATGGCCTGGACGGGAGTCAGTACCATGTCGCTGAAGTTCAGGAGGTTCGTTTCGGCAGCCGTGATAAGCTGCTGCAGAGCATGATTCGTGGAGAACTGGATTACTTGCCACATCTGCTTCCCAGTGAAGTTGATGCATTCAAAGCTTCCAGCGAGTTCACGACAAAGCAGTACGCTATTCCAATGACGCATGTCATTGCTTTTAACCCGATGTCTGACCGCATCGTGAATGCACAGATGCGAAGAGCCCTCTCGTTTGCTGTCAATCGCGAAGGAATTCTGAAATCGATTGTCCTGAAGGACGATACCATGCAGCACGGCCGACCAACGAGTGCAGCGTGGCATCTGGAAAGCTATGCAACGGAACCAAATGAGGTTCCACCGGCTTACAATATTCGACTGGCCTACGCATTGCGTTTTGCGGCCGAGCGACAGCTTCAGCTGGCAGAATTGACCAGGCTGACGGATGCCGCTCGAGCTGAAGCAAAGAAGAAGAAAGAAGCCTTTGAGCCAGAAGTATTCCGAGCTGAAACCAAGGTCGACTACATCAAGTTGCCGCGTCTGAGATTCGTTGTTGAGCCTGAGCCAACCTGCATCGCTGCTGCAGAGCGAATCATGCTCTACTGGCAGAAGATCGGCTTTGAAGTGGATCTCGTCAAAGGTGATCAGCCCGGGGAGCCTCTGACAGATGGCGAATGGGACATGTGTTATCGTCGCGTTCGAATGGAAGAACCGCTGCTTGAGCTTTGGCCACTGCTGGCCAATGACAACTCCCTTGAAATGAGCCGCCTCGGAATGTTTCCTGACTGGATGCGTCAGGAGCTGATCAATCTGGACTATGCCTCAAGCTTCCAGGATGCGCAGACGCGACTGTTTACGATTCACAATCATATCGCTGCGGAAGCGTTTCTGATTCCGCTTTGGGAAGTCGATGACTTCGCCGTATGGCGAAAATCCATCATCGGTATGCCCGAACGTCCTCTGTCTACATATCAGAACGTTGAACGCTGGATCGTGCGACCATGAAGTTGATTCTACTAAATTGCCGATCATTGCTGCTGACGGCTGTTGTGTTAAGCACTTACTCCGCAAAACAGTGCGGCGGTCAGACCCCAACTGCAGGTGAAACAGCCTCAGCTCCGACAGCAAATACCGGGACTTCCGAGTCTCCCGCTGTTGCTGCCAACCTCGCATCGTCCAACACCGACGCTCCGACCACTAAACCCGTTGTTGAGCTGCCTCTGCCTCAGCGCCCTTACCAGGTCGTGGTCGAGGTAGGCTTTGATGGCAGCGATACTCGCGGTCCACTGACCCAAGGTTTACTGACTGAAGACATCCGCAAGGGTCTGCAGCGAATGTATGGACATATGTGGAATGCCGATGTACGCAACAGTGGCTGGCTGATTCCCGCCAGCTCCTACCGGCTTGAGCGTCTCACAGAAGCAGACGTTCAGTCTCACTACGATGGCTCCACGGTGGAAAAGGTTATTCTGATTGGTGTCTCCGGAAATCAAAATGCGTTTGAGGTGAGCTGTCGAGAATTCGATGTCAGGGTTCAGGAACTGACGCCGCTTCTGAAGCTGCAAACGAATGATGTTCAGGAGGTGGGAGCCATCGCATGCCGTCTGGCTCGCGATAGTTTTCGCCCTGTGACGATGTTCCTTGCTCCATCTGTCGACAAGACGGTACTGGAATTCGAACTGCAGGCTGGGACACTGACTCCGCCTGATCCTGGTGCGGCACAAATTGCAGACGGCGACGTTCTTCGACCATTTCTCCGACAATTGGACCGTCGCAATCCCGGAAAAGTCAAAAGCCTGCAAAGACTTGACCTGAGTTACATAAGAGTCACTTCATTCAATCAGGAACTTCGAACAGATGCCGTGTCACCGGAGGATGCGCCTGTTCGAGTTGAAGACGTCACAAGTGTTCCGGCAAGTTATACAGACAATGGTCATGTAAAAGGCGTCCTCATCTCGCATGGCCTGGTGCCGTTCGGCGGGCGAGCAAGAAGTGTTCAGCAGATTGCCCTGCGTCAACGTCCGGCCGCAACAAAAAGTCGAGTGCGACTGGTGCTGCAGTCGCGTCCGGATCGACCACTGATCTGTTTTCGTGTTGACCGAGTTTCAAAGCTTCGTCAAACCGATGTCAACGAAGCGCCCGGCATGCGCATGTTGTCGGATCGCAACGGAGATATTGAGATTGAAGTCGATCCACAGAATCCAACCTTCTGGCTCTATGTCTACAGCGGCAGCGTATTGCTGGCTCGCGTGCCTTACGCTCCGGGTTTGATTCCTCGCGATACTCTGAAATTGCCGGATGACTCTGTGCGGCTTGGTGTTGAAGGAGAACTGTACCTGTTGCGAGATCAGCTTGTTGATATGGTCGCCCAGAAAGCCGTCTACATGAGCATTGCGAAAAAGTCGGCAGCTGAAGGAAATGTTCCGGGGATGGAAGCTGCAATCACTCAGCTTGATGCCCTGCCAGGACAAAAGCGGTTTGATGAATTACTCAACAAGATCAAGACGGATGCGTTAACAAAAGCTGATCAGCAGAAGAATGCTGGAGCCCGCAAAAAGGTCGAAAAGCTGTGTGCAAAAATGGGCGAATCGCTGACTCTGTTTTTTGCGGGTGACAAGCGTCTGCGAGAAGCACAGGAAATCGAACAACTTCGTCAGTCGGCGGAAGCACGGGCTGGTGCAGCAACTCCCGTCAGCGAAACGCCTGCACCCGCTCCGAATTGATAGCTTGAACCATGACGGTGCGTCAGAAGCTGATCTGGTCATGACGGTTGTCCGGACAAAATCAAATCTGCCGGTATAGATCCCTTGTTTCCTGCAATAAACACCCGCAAAACGTGCCGTTCTGAGGCATGGTTACTGGTCCGAATCCTCTGCTTCCGGCCTTTGAAGTCACTCCGCGCATGCAAGACACCGCTAAGCCCAAAATCATCGCTGTGATGCCAGCCTACAATGCGGCCACCACGCTGGAGCGAACGCTGAAAGATATCCCTCCGGGAACAGTCGACGAAATCATTCTCGTTGACGATTGCAGTCGGGACAACACAGTCGAGCTGGCCAAATCACTCGGGCTGACCGTGATTCGGCACGAGAAGAACACCGGTTACGGTGGCAATCAAAAGACTTGTTATACAGCTGCCCTTGAACGCGGAGCTGACATCGTCGTTATGATCCACCCGGATTATCAGTACGACAGCCGCGTGATCCCGGTGGCAGCAGAATTAATTCGTCTTGGCAATTGCGACGTAATTCTTGGGTCGCGGATTCGCACTCGACAGGAAGCACTGGAAGGCGGAATGCCTGCCTGGAAGTACATAGCGAATCGTTGCCTCACAATCTTCGAGAACGTCGCCCTCGGACAAAACCTGGGAGACTTTCACAGTGGCTTTCGAGCCTATCGGCGTGAAGTCCTGGAGAATGTTCCATGGCAGGAAAACTCCAACGATTTTGTCTTCGATACGCAGTTTCTTGCTCAAGCCGTCTTCTTCAACTTCCGTCTCGGCGATATCCCCGTTCCAGTCCGCTATTTTGCGGAAGCCTCCAGCATCAATTTTCGCCGCAGTACTCGTTACGGATTGCTGACACTCTGGGTTATGTTCCAGTTCTGGTGCAACCGCCTCGGAATTTGCAGGTCGGCGATCTTTCAGCGCGAATCGTGATTGCCGAGTCACCGATGCCATCGCGACAGGCGACTGCGTGATGTGTTCAAAACTTCCCGATCCGACGCCAAAGATGTCCGGTTGAGTGGTGTTCGACCAGGTGCCAAATACGAACCACAAAAACCTGCGATCAGAACCATGGTGGATACAACTGCATACACGCTATCTGAATTTTGCCATTGAGATGATTCTTCAATCTTGATGCAGGAGATTCAAAAAAGCTTTTGAAGCGTTGCTCGCTGACCTCCTCGACAAATCATGCGATTCCCATGTGCATTTCTTCGACTCGGGGGCCATTGGTCGCAACATTTTCACGGCATCCGGGTAAACCGGGGCGGTCTAGTAGACAATCGCCTGAAACGTCCACAAAATGAGTCAACCACAGAAATACTTCCGACGCTGGCGTTGGAGGAATCGGCGCGAATCAAAAATTCGGCCTGTGGACCACTCCTTCCTCTTCCAGCCACGCCCATTATTGCCCAGGAGCAAATTGACAGATGTCTCAACCGGGAAGTCAGAGCATTCAAAGCGTTCTGAAGGAAACTCGATCATTTGCACCACCAGCCACCTTTTCTGCCAATGCCCATATCAGCAGTGAACAGCAGTATGAGGCGATGTGGCATCGAGCCAAAGATGATCCGGCAGGATTCTGGGGCGAGATGGCAGGCAACCTGGATTGGTTCCGCAAATGGGACACTGTCGTTCAGGGGCACATGCCGGATACTAAGTGGTTTGTCGGCGGCAAAATCAATGCCAGCTACAACTGTGTCGATCGCCACCTGAACGGACCATCTCGCAACAAAGCTGCGATCATCTGGGAAGGCGAACCCGGGGACACTCGAGTTCTCCGCTACCAGGATCTTCACCGTGAAGTCTGCAAATTCGCCAATGTGCTGAAGAAGCTCGGCGTGCAAACTGGCGATCGAGTCACCTTGTACATGCCGATGATTCCAGAGCTCACGATTGCGATGCTGGCGTGTGCTCGAATCGGTGCCGTGCACTCTATCATCTTTGGTGGCTTCAGTGCTGATGCTGTCGCTGATCGCAATAACGATGCTCAGTCGAAGGTCGTCGTGACGTCTGATGGGGGATGGCGTCGAGGGAAAGAGGTCCCTCTGAAAGCTGCTGTTGATGCCAGCCTTGAAAAATCACCGTCTGTTGAAAAGGTTGTCGTCGTTCGCCGCACCGGCGGAGATGTCGATATGGTGCCGGATCGCGATTTCTGGTGGCATGAATTGATGGAAGGAATGTCAGCGGATTGCGATGCCGTACAACTCGACAGTGAACACCCTCTGTTTATCCTGTACACATCAGGCTCAACCGGCAAGCCGAAAGGCGTAATGCATACAACCGGGGGATATCTGCTGGGCACAACGATGACCTCAAAGTGGGTCTTCGACCTCAAGAGCGATGACACATACTGGTGCACCGCGGACATCGGCTGGATCACCGGTCACAGCTATATCTGCTACGGCCCTCTTTCCAACGGGGCGACCGTCGTGATGTATGAAGGGGCCCCGAACTGGCCGGATGAAGGCCGCTTCTGGGAAATGATCGAGAAATACAAAGTCAGCATCTTCTACACGGCCCCTACCGCCATTCGCGCATTCATCAAGTGGGGTAATCAATGGCCGGAGAAGTACGATCTGTCGAGCCTGAGATTGCTGGGCTCCGTTGGTGAGCCGATCAATCCGGAAGCATGGATGTGGTACCACAAAATCATCGGCCAGGAACGCTGTCCGATCGTGGACACCTGGTGGCAAACGGAAACGGGCTCAATCATGATCAGCCCATTGCCGGGTGTGACCGCAACAAAGCCAGGCAGTTGTGCTCGTCCGTTGCCAGGCGTAGTACCGGACATTGTAACTCGCGACGGTCAAAGTCTGGGCCCGAACGAGGGTGGACTGCTCGTGATGCGGCAGCCATGGCCGTCGATGCTGCGAACTCTGTATGGCGACCATGATCGCTTCAAGACAACCTACTTCAATGATATTCCCGGGTGCTACTTTGCTGGCGACGGTGCTCGCCATGACGAAGATGGTTACATCTGGGTCATGGGCCGAGTCGACGATGTGCTCAACGTTTCTGGCCATCGTCTCAGCACGATGGAAGTCGAAAGTGCCCTGGTGGCTCATCCTAAGGTTGCTGAAGCCGCAGTTGTCGGATTTCCTCACGAGATCAAGGGCGAAGGCATCTGCTGCTTTGTCTCCCTGAAAGGTGGCTCCGGCGACGACGCACTGAAGAAGGAACTGATCAATCACGTTCGCCAGACGATCGGTGCTCTCGCAACTCCAGACAAGATTCAGTTCGCGGCCGCTCTGCCCAAAACACGCAGCGGAAAAATCATGCGACGTCTTCTGCGTGACATCGCTGCTGGTCGCGAATCGGTTCAGGACACCTCCACTCTGGAAGACCTGAACGTGCTGGCGAAGTTGCGTGAGGATGATGAATAATCTTCTTAGCAAAGATCGCTCGACAGTCTGAATGAGTGCAAAAACTCAGGGCCCGACAAATTTGACTTTGTCGGGCCCTTTTTTGCGTGAGGGACTCATTCCGGAGATACTTGTTTAAGCGTCAATGAGATCTCACACCAGTTCCGGCATCGGTGTGGTCTTCTCCAGCAGATATTGAGGTCGCCCACTTAGGTCATTCATTTTGGTGGTTTCGGGTTCAATCCCGAGATGACGGTACAAGGCCGCAAGAACTTCTGCAAAGTGCACCGGACGATCCGCGATTTCTGCCCCCAGTCGATCAGTCGCACCAATTACCTGCCCCGTGCGAAAACCACCGCCAGCCAACAAACCGCCGCCGACCTGGGGCCAATGATCTCGACCAGCGTCAGGATTGATTCGAGGCGTTCTGCCAAACTCGCCCCAGGCTATCACGGCCACATCTTTATCCATACCTCGCTGATGGAGATCTTCAATCAGTGCCGAGAGTCCCTGATCGAACTGGGGCAAATGAGTATTCTTCATGCCGTTAAAATTGTCGCTGTGAAAATCCCAGCGACCAAAGTTCAGAGTTACTACTCGACAGCCAGCTTCAACAAGACGTCGAGCCATCAGAAAATGTTCAAGATTGCGAGGAGCCCCGTCGCCAAATCGATTTGGGTCACCTTTTCCATATCTCTCTCGGACAGACGCTGGCTCTTTGGAAATATCCAGAGCATCAACAAGCTCGCTGCTGGTCAGAATATTGAAGGCCTGCTGTGACAATGCGTCCAGACCAGACAACGTGCCGCTGTTATCCATATCTCGGCGAAGTCGATCCACACTGCTCAGCAAAGATTTCCGATCACTCAGGCGATCACTGCTGATGCCTTCCAGTCTCATATCAGCACTGGCCGGTCCCGAAGGTCGAAAAGCGGAATTGGCAACCCCGAGGAACCCCGGCAGCCCGGGTGAACCATACGGTGGATGCCCCGCGTCCGGCGAGAGCCCGACGAATGGAGGCACAGCTTTATTCTCAGGCCCCAGAAGTTTTGATGCGACTGAACCCATCGATGGCCATCCACCGGCGGGCTGATTTCGCTTGGAATGTCCGGTGTAGCAAATGAACGAATCGTGATCTCCATCAGGAGAACCGTAAACGCTCCGCAACGGAACGCACTTGTCCATAATCGAGGCCATGCGTGGCATATGTTCGCAGATCTCGATGCCTGAGACATTTGTCGGAATCGGCTGAAACTCACCTCGAATCTCGGAAGGTGCATCCATCTTCAGATCGTACATGTCCTGATGCCCAGGAGCACCGCACATGTAGATCATGATCACTGCTTTGTGCGACTTCCTGATCCCTGCCAATTGTTCGGCCTGCAACAACTGAGGCAGCGTAAGACCGCCGAGTGTTAAAGCTCCAAGGCGGAGCGTATCTCGACGAGTCAGTCCATCGCAAAGCGTACTGCGGCTATGACCGAAGATTGAGAGCATGAGCAGGGTCTCTCGATGTTATGGGTGGGCATAAAGCTGGTAGGCAATACCGCCCTGAGGCAGCATTCTGTGAAAAGACTACCATAAGAATCGACCGATCGGAACTTCTTCCTGCAGATCGACTGCCGAAACTTCCAATATCTGCTGCTCGCCAAGCCTAATTCAATGGTTTCCATTGAGAAAACGTGGCTGCCTGTCCAACCCGATTTCCCTCGCCGTCAACCAGATTCCAGACGACCGCCTGTTCGATCAGAAATCGCTTTCCAGAACTGCTGATGCGAACACCTCGATAATCGTCCACGTAACCATCTCTGGCAGCACGAGCCATCAATTGAGCACGCTCATCACGATGCATTGGTTCAGCGGTCAACCTCGAAGGCATTGAGGTCAACGTGGGAACATCCATTTCCCAAAGCCCAAGAGCCGTCTGATTCCCGTAGTTCAAAACAGGATCGTCCTGAGTCGCGTGCGAGACAACAACGAACGGCGCCTCAAACACGGCTCGTGCCTCATCGATCGGATCACCCAACCGTTCAATCAAATCTCTTCCGACAAATCGCCGAAACGAGTTCAACAGGATCTGAGTATGCTCTACCCAGTTATTCTCAAGCCATGGCTGTGCAGCAGACATCGACTATCGTATTCCAACAAGAGTCAGCGCGAAAAAAAACTGCAACGTACCAGTTTCCATCTTCCCGGGAACTCGCGATTCAATCCCGGAGGATCGAGTTACTCCGGTTTATTCTCTTCAACATCTACGCCGGTCGCACCGTCTGCTAATCTCGGTGGAGCTGGTCCCAGATACTGATAGTACTGGCATTCAAGCCGACCATTATAGAGCTTCCTGCGACGCGGCGCTCGACGACCGAAATGTTTCTCAAACCACTGATTGGAAGTGATTACATAGACGCCCCAGGTTGGAAGCAAATCACAGATCCGTCCCAACTCTCGATAGACGGCTTCAACTTCCTGCTGATCGCCCATCCGTTCTCCATAAGGCGGATTGCAGACAATAACGCCATACTCACGATTTGATTTGAACTCACTGATTTCCTGCACGCGAAACTGAATGTCGCCGCTGACACCGGCTTCCGAGGCACTGCGTTCACAAAGCCGCATGGCGGCGGGGTCATGGTCGTAGCCCAGAATTGGTTCTGGCATTCTTGGTAAACGCAGATCCTTGGCTTCGCTGCGAACCTCTTTCCACATCCTGCGATCCATCCACGGCCAGTCTTCGGCCAGAAAAGAACGACCTGATCCAGGAGCAATGTTTCGACCAATCATGGCAGCTTCCACGGCAAGCGTTCCACTGCCACAAAAAGGATCAACGAATTGGCGATCACGGTTCCAGTAGCTCAACTGAATCAGGCCAGCGGCCATCGTTTCTCGTAGCGGAGCAGGTCCCGCGTATTCTCGATACCCACGTTTATGCAGCCCTTCTCCGGACGTATCGATGGTTAGCGTCGCCACATCGCGAAGCAGGGAAACCTCAACGGGGAACTCTGCTCCCGTCTCTTCAAAGCGAAACCGGTTGTATTTTTTCTTCAGACTTTCAACGATCGCTTTTTTGACAGCCCCCTGCACTGCCGGCACAGCGTGCAGTCTTGACTGAACACTTCGGCCCGCCACCGGAAACTTTGCGTCAACGGGGATGTAATCGCTCCATGGCAAATCAACGGTCTTGTCAAACAGCGCACCGAAATCGGGTGCCTGAAACTCACCAACCTTGATCAACAATCGATCCGCACTTCTCAACCACATGTTGCAGCGTGCGATATCCCGGTCATCTCCGGAAAAATGAACTTTGCCATCTAAAACGCGCAGTTCGGTGTAGCCCAGCTTTTCCAGTTCTCTGGAAACGACAGTCTCAAGACCAAAAGTGGTCGTGGCAATCAATTCAAAACGTGGCATGGCTGAATCATAGGGGCAGGAGGAGCAGGAATGCGAAACACTGCGAATACATCTTCCGCCGCAGCACTGATTCCGTCGATGGCCGAGTTATCAAAGATCGGAGACAGGCACAGTTCAGACTCCGAACCGGTGGGATTGAACGATTCCGAAAGAGCCATGTCAATCGACGATGGTTCGCGATCAAACCAATTGCCGGGAATGGTGTCGAGAAGGGCGGCACTCACCTTGCAGAGTCACGAATCACGGGAGCCAGAAACAAACAGCCTGCATCATAGCCCCTCCGACCTCACTCTTGTTCAGTTTCCCGGTATCCCTGTTAATTTTGCGGCTGGCAATCAGCCCCTGCGATGGTTCAATCCGGAACTGTCATTCGCTAAAGTCCCAGAATGATGATTTTACTTCAGCAATCTGAACCCGAATTGGCAGTGCCGTCTGTCGCTGCCAGCGCGGCCTCCCCCTCGCCAGCTGTGGCCGGCACTCAGGTCGATTCGCAGTCTTTTCAGACGACTGAATTGGACTTGCCAGAATCGACCGCCGGAATTCTGCTGCTGTTCGTCGGCCTTATATCGCTGCTGGCCCTGACGGTCAGAACCTCGCTGCGAGACTCACGATTCCTGAGTCGACAGGCACGGATCGTGTTGCTCGTGCCACGTTTGTTTGTTCTGGCCCTCGTCCTGTTTATCGTGCTCAATCCGCAGCGTCGAACTCAACTCAGTCGAGTCGAGAAATCTCGCGTTGGGATTCTTCTGGACACCTCATTGTCAATGGCGTTTCCAGCCATGGACGCAGCTTCGACTCCGGAGAAAACAGACAGCAAAGCGGAACCTGCATCAACCACTCCGAATCCTGAGGTCAGTTCCCGAGCCAACGCTGCTCTTCAATCACTTGTGACATCAGGCGTCCTGAAAGAACTGAGCAGAACTCACGCGGTAACAGTTTACTCCTTTGATTCTCAATTGGCAGGTCCACTGGCCGTTGCCAGTGATGAAACGGTTCGCTTCGTCGATTCAAAAAACAAAGATCCTGAGTCTGGCGATAGCTCTTCTCTGGCGACCGTAAATCTGGATGAACCAACATCAGATGCAGCAAACGCGATTGAAGCCCCTGCATCTCTCACTCGATGGAACACAATCCTCCAGCCAAGAGGCGCAGAAACTCGACTTGGTGAATCGCTCTATCAGATGATTGGTCAGTTATCAGGGCGTACGCTGAGTGGAGTTGTTGTTGTCTCAGACGGTCGGACCAATGCAGGCCTGGATACAGAACCGGCTCGAGTTCGCGCCGAACGCTCGGGAACAAGACTCATCACGGTCGGACTTGGCAGCCAGAAGCCCCAAATGAACCTATGGATTGCTGGAATGCAATCACCGACGGACGTCCACCAGGGTGATCCCTTTGACATCAACGTCATGGTCCAGGGAACCGGCTCTGCTGGCCAAAAAGGCACAGTCCGATTGTTTCAGCAATCAGCAGACAGCGATGGTAAAGACCGGCGTCAGGTGAGTGAACAGTCAATCGATTTTGTAGAAGACACATTGCCCATTTCAACGCGATTCAATCAGCAACTCACTGTGCCCGGCAAGTATGAGTTTGTCGTTCAAATTGAATCGCCGAACGGCATTACCGAGATGACAACTGACGACAATGAACGTCGTCGTACCATCGAAGTCACTGACCGTCGAATGAAAGTACTGCTGATTTCCAGCGGTCCCATGAGAGACTATCAATTCGTTAGAAACGCGTTGTTCCGGCACAGTGGGATTGAGTCCGATGTCTGGCTGCAGTCTGTGACGGACGAAAATGTAGGCTTCGTATCGCAGGAAGCCAAAACTTTGTTGACAAAGTTTCCAACCACAGAGGCCGAACTTTTCTCTTACGACGTCATCGTCGCATTTGACCCGGACTGGAGTCGACTGTCTGCAGAGCAACAGACATTTCTGAATCGCTGGGTCTCTGAACATTCCGGTGGTCTCGTCGTTATCGCTGGGGAAATCTTCACCCCAAAACTCGCTCAGGAGCCGGATTCTTTTCGCGATGTGAATGTGCTGTACCCGGTACTCCTGAATCGAATGCTGCCTGATATGCAGTTGTCGCAACTTGCTGATGAGCCTTGGCCTGTGACACTGACTCCTGAAGGACGCACCACAGACTTTCTTAAGATCGCTGATGCAACAGGAAATGCCAGCGTTGACCTATGGTCAACGTTTAAAGGCATCTATCGATCATACCCCGTCCGGGGAATTCGTGATGGTGCCGTTGTACTCATTGAATATGGAAATCCTCGAGCTCGAACTGAACTCGGTCAACCTCCTTTCCTGGCATCTCAGTTTTACGGGACTGGACGAACAGTATTTGTTGGCTCGGCAGAAACATGGCGTCTGCGAGAAATCTCGCCTGAAGGACATCAGCGCTTCTGGACCAGCCTGATTCGGGAGGTTGGCCAGGGACGAAGAAGCCGAGGCACCGCCAAAGGACTGTTGCTGCTGGATCGAACAGAGGTTGCTCCCGGTCAACCCGTCAGTATTCGCGCACAACTCTATGATGCTCGACTTCAGCCGCTCGTCACAGACTCGGTTCCAATGTCCATTGTTGATGCGGAAGGTCGCACAATTAACGTTCCAGATCGACTTAACGCGGATGGCCGCGGCGCGGGGCAATATGTCAACAGCTTTCGTCCGCCCCGGTCAGGTGCTTATCGTATCTCTGTACCGGTTCCGGAATCTTCAGATGTGCTTCAAACAACAATTGACGTCGTGGTACCCAACCTCGAAGCTCAAAATCCAACTCAAAACGTAGAGCTTCTTTCAAACCTCACTCGAGATACTCAGGGCCGTTACTTGAGTCTTGCAGAGATCTCAACACTACCATCGTTGCTGCCTGACCAAAGCCAACCGATCATCGTTGATGAGCAATTGCGAACTTTATGGGATCGAGGCTGGCTGATGTTTTTACTGGTCACGTTGCTGGCATTTGAATGGACCATGCGACGAGTCTGGCGCCTATCGTAGAGATTTCTCGCCTCCTCAATCACCACAACTCGAGGGACTGCTTTATTCAGCAACCTCGTACACCTGGACGATTGAGAATGCGTTACGATTCAGAAGGCTCTCGTATCCAACCCACGAACTGACAGTCTTCTGCTCCACAGCCGAGAGAGATGTCCAAGGTCGCTCAAGCATGACTCGTGGCGGCGCAAGAACTCCTGCTGACACAAGCTCGCTGAAACGATTCGGCTGCACATAGGCCGTGTAGTCATACGAATCAGGCAGGCGATAACGGAGTATCTCACCCCAGTGAACAAAGACATGTGTGATCCGCTGTGACTTCAAAACATGGCGGATCTCTTCAGGGGGCAACATTCTGCGTTCTCGGAGCGGCGTCGTGATGTCAGAGGAGTCGACAGTCCATTCCTCAAAAATGTTGTCGTCGAAAACGGTGTTGTAGACGAGCGGAAAAGTTGCATCAAAAACTTCTGCGTCACCAACCATCAACACCTTCGAAGTTGAAGGCAGCATGGCGTTCAGCGTTTGAATATCAGATCGAATCGTCAACTTTCGCGCGGCGTCCGGATCCATCAGGCCCGCGTGAAATCCGACCAGCGCCAGAGTGCAGAAGTAGACATTGTAGCTTGTCCCGGCAGTGATCAGCACTGACAGAAAACCTCGCCAGAGACCTGACGAATGCAGCAGCCATGAGCAGGCTGCAGTGATACTCAGCAGGGGAATCAGAGGAATCCAGAAGCGGTCAATTCGATGAGTCAATGCCCACCACGTCGCGAAACCCCATACAATCAGAAGGAAGCTGGTACGCACCGTGCGAATGCGACGAATCAACAGCATCGAAGGAATTGAAAGCGCAAACAAAAGACTGCTGGTCCACATATTGTAAACAGCCACGTCCATGAAGTGGCGCGGAAGCAGAGCAAGGCTGTGCTCACGGGACGAGTGGGCGGGAATCCAGCGAGCATTCATTTCAGGCGACCATTCCGAGCCACCAAAAATCGAATAGCCCAGAGGATAAACCGGATTGCCGGTGTCGTATAAATTTCTGAAGAGCCAGGGAGCGATCATCAACGATACTCCCACGGCGAAGTAGCCCATCGCCGGAATCAGGCCCCGCAACCTGTCCCTGAGAAAGATCTCACCATGCGAACCCAGCGGATCCTTCACTGATGGAGAAAACAATGCCCAGCAGATGATCAGCACAGTTGGAGCAATAACAGAGACGAGCCCGGTATACTTGGAAGCCATCGCGCATCCACCCAACAGGCCCGCCAAAAACGATGTTGCGTGACGATGACCTATCTGTTCCTTCAACCAGAATGCAACCATCGCCGAGCTGATCAGGTAGAAGGTCAGGGATCCCTCGGCATAAGCAATAAGGGATATTCTCAATGTCCATGGCGTTGTCAGATAAATGAGAGTTGCCAGCCACGCAACCGAAACGCTGAGCCAGCGAGTGCAGATTGCAAAGACAACGCAAGCCGTCAATAACTGAAAACACGCCAGTACAGCCTGCCCTGCCAAAGCGCCTTCCCACCAATCGCCAACCAGCACCATGGCCGTCAGAGGCAACATTTCACTGAGAAAGGGAAAGCTGGTGTAGACATTGTGTCTCAGGTAGGAGATGCGTCCCTGCTGAAACCACTCTTTGGGCCCTTGAAGATGATATTCTCGGACATCGAAGTCTGTCGGCGGTGATAATGAGCCTAACAACAGATAAATGGCAAATGGAACAATAACCATCAGGACAATAGCCACAAGCAGGCTGGACGGACGCACGACAACCGCAGTGCTCGAACGACTTTTCAGGACCAAAGGTTCTGAACTTCCGAAACGCCATGCCACCCACAGGCTCACAACCGAGGGAAGGCAAATTGCTATTGGGTTGAGTTGCCCAGCAAGACCAGCGAAGAGTGTGATCACAGACTGAACCGCGAGCCCGGTTCCTCCGACCAGCGCGATAAGTTCAGTTCTGTAAAACAGCAAACCCAGATTCAGCCTGCGAACAATCGCCAAACCGTGGCAGCAGGCAAGACAAAGCACAACGAACGCCCAACCAAGCAGTCGCAGTTGTTGAGGCAGAAACTGCAGTCCGGATGCAGGCCTCGCAGCTTCGGAATCAGTTCCCGAATCTCCAACGCCCAGAACGGTGTCCGCCAACATCAACCACAGATCAGACCTCTTTAGCTCGGGTGCTTCAAGAGGTTGCCGGAACCACCAATAGAGAAAAAACACCATGCATCCTGCGGCGATGATCCGCAACCACAGTGGTATTTCTTTTCGTTTCGCAGAGTCGGAGTTCAACATTGGCTCCACAGAAGCTCAGACCAGTAATGCCTTTCCGATGTGGTCAGTCAGACAACAATAGCCCAT
This sequence comes from Planctomycetales bacterium, assembly GCA_026400835.1. GTDB lineage: Bacteria > Planctomycetota > Planctomycetia > Planctomycetales > Planctomycetaceae > SXXK01. The sequence goes on from JAPLOA010000076.1 coordinate 151,076, forward strand.
TCAATCACAATTCCATACGAACAACCTCAAAACGCCAGATATCTGAAACAAGCCCAGCGTTCTACAGGAGTTCAGGTCACCTTGCTTACGTCGTTAAATGGATCGCCGAGGGAAAATCTACGGAAACCTGTCTCGTCAGAGATTCTGAACAGAGCAGAGTCTGCAAATTCGAATCGGCGATGAGACCACTTGCACTCTGGTGGTCAAACGATGGTTTATCTCCTGAGAGTCGAAAACTTTATCAGGTACCAGTTCTGCAATTTTTGCCAGCGTAAACGAAAACAGCTTCCGAGAGAGGGTGCTCTCGGAAGCTGCTGGTTTCTGAGTTAGAGCGAGGACGAGCTAGAACAGGAAGCAGTTCTTTCCCACCTCAGGTCGACCTGATTATCGGGCCATTCCGAACAAACCAGCCAGACCATTCTTGCTGCTCGACTGCTTGTGCAGACGAGAAGGGAAGAATGCCTGTGGATCAGCTGGAGGAGCAGCTACCGGAGCAGCTTCAGCAGCTGGGGTTGGCTGCTGAGCTTCTGCAGGAGCAGCAGTTGGAGTTGCACCGCAGGCGTTTGAACCACAGCCTGTTGAGCAGCATCCAGCGTCTGTGCAGCCGTCGCAGCATCCGTCAACAATCTCGTAACCACAATTTCGCAGAGCCTGTTCTGCTTCACGACGTACGCTTCGGTCGCAGTCAGCCAGTGCACATGTCAGAGCTGACACAACGCATGGGCTGCAGCAGCACTTGTTGCGACGAACCTGGTCACCAATTTCGTCAGCAGCTTCCCGGCGAACTCGTTCGTCCGTGTCATTCAGACCGTAGACGAAAGCGTTCATGATTTCCGGATGGCAGCAGCAGTCGAATTTACGTCCAAGCTTGTCCAGAGCACGGCGGCGTTCTGAACCATGGCAAGCTGTCATTGAAGTATAGATCAGCTTGGCAATCTCGCAGGCGTCATCGTTGCAGCAATCGCAGCCTTCGCCGCAGGTATTGCCAGCATCGCAGCAGCCGTTGTCACCACAAGCCGCTGGAGCACAGCAGCTTGGGTCAGCATTGCAGCCGTTGCCACAAGCCGCTGGAGCACAGCAGCTTGGGTCAGCATTGCAACCGTTGCCACAAGCAGCTGGTGCACAGCAGCTTGGATCAGCATTGCAACCGTTGCCGCAAGCCCCAGCTGGAGCGCTGCAGCTTGGGTCAGTATTGCAACCGTTGCCACAAGCGTCAGCTGGAGCGCTGCAGCATGGGTCAGTATTGCAACCGTAGCCACGAGCGTCAGCTCGAGCAACGCAACTAGGATCCGCAACGCAACCGTTGCCGGCTGGAGCACAGCAGCTTGGGTCAGCATTGCAACCGTTGCCACAAGCGTCAGCTGGAGCACTGCATGTTACTGGGCAGCAGCCTGAACCGGGGTCGCCGCATGTATCACAGCATGGCGGCTTAATGTCTGAACACTTGCGCTGGTACGTGTACACATTCGTGTGACACGGACGAGCAATCGTTGGCTTGCAGCAGGCTGGCTGACAATCTTCAGCACAACCGCAGCTCTTACATCCGCCGGAACCAAACAGCCCGGCATCAGCCGAAGCAGTCATTCCAGCCAGTGCGAGTACCGCACTGAATACGCGAGTCCATTTCATCTTGAAGAGTCTCCTTCTCATGGAAATCGTTCCTTCGACCGACCTGACCAACCTGACCATCCGTGAAGAACTATCGTGTCGGCAAAACCATTGCCGATTCCCTCGACCTGCGGCGGGACTGGTTTGAACCTTCACACCACGTCGCTACTACTCAGAATCACGGACAACCAAACTGGATGTACAGTCGATGATTTCTCATCTGTATTTCGGGCCATTGAGATCTCCATGATCTCAACGTTTGCCATCTGCAGTTCGAGGGGCTGGACAGGTCTATCGTCGAAGCTGTTTCCTTCCCTTGAGTTTCCACAGATGATTGCCAGGCAATTACTTGCGCCGTTTTTCGGTCCACATGTAACGGTTATGGAAGATGGAGGAGTTGCAGGCGAATCTCCGGCCCGAACAATCACTACAGGCATCAGAGTCGTGTTAATCTGGTCAGGACGCAGGTGAGTTTTCAAACAGTATGGATTGTCCGTGTTTTGAGGTTGACCGCCATTCGTCAACAATTTTTTCACGCAGATTCTGCGCGTCGGATTTGCATTTGAAAAATCTTCGTGCGGAGTGACCGTTTCAGTATCAATGGAAGGCCGCTCCAGGTTCACGAAGTGAACTGCCGCCGTTGAAATCTCATGCGAGCCCCGCCCGCCCTCGAGGACATCTGCATCGATCCGCAGTTGAACACAACCGCCCGACAGCAAACATTATGAAGTTGTGCAGAAGCGTTGCTGCACCCGCTTCTTCAGCCTACGCCGGCTGCAGAAGCGGTGAGTTACTATCATCGCGACGCAGCATCGCGGCAATACCTTCCAGCAGCATCAGTGCGGCCAGCACCAGCAGCACGACGGCGATCCAGGCCACTGGATCAGAGTTGACTCCATTCGCAAACTTCGCCTTCACCATCGTTGTCAGCGCCCACGAACTCATAACGTACATGAATATCGCCGGCACTCCGGTAACAAACAAAACCCAGATCGCTCGGCGAGTTCTCCACAGCCAGACGGTCACGCCCAAAAGCGTCAATGCGGCCAGCAGTTGATTGCTGGCCCCAAAGAGTTCCCAAAAGATTCGCCAGGCAGGTGCAGGCTTGCCGTTGAGCATCAGCTTCTGCGTCACAAAGAATGCAGGAACTCCCGCAGTCAGAATTGTCCCAAACCAGCGCCCACCCGAATTGCGCCAGCCGGTGAGTTCCTGAATGATGAAACGACCAAGTCGCGTACACACATCCAGAGTATCGAAAACGAAGGTATTGAAGGCTACCAGCGCGAAGACAATCCCAACTCGCGGCGCAAGCCCAACAAGACTAAGGAACGAACCAATCCCGTTCGCATAGATCAGGCTGGGGTTCGGGTTCTCCGCCGTTACCAACGGCGAATCAAGTGGCAGCATCATCACGCAGCACAGAGAAACGATTGCCACCATCGCCTCCAGCAACATCGTGCCGTAGCCGATTGGTCGTGAATTGGTCTCACGGTTCAATTGTTTGGATGTTGTTCCCGATGCAATCAGGGCATGAAATCCTGAGCAGGCCCCGCAGGCAATCATGATGAACAGGAACGGAAAAAGCGTCGTTCCTTTTGGTGTCATCCAGCCCAGAGTCGCTGGCTGCAGAATCGGCTTTCCTCCGAGTGCCAAGCCGATGGCTGCTGTACCGAGAGCCGCATACATAAAGTAGCCGCCAAGCTGTCCACGAGGCTGCAGCAAAAGCCACATCGGGGTCATGGATGCAGCGACGCAATAGATCAAGAGAAAGATATCCCACGTGCGTACGGCGTATAGATTCGCGTCCGCCACGGACAGCCCCGGAATCCACGCCATAAAGATCGCATCCACATTCAGCGGGATGAATTGACCAATCCAGATGGCAACCCCGACGAGTGGCAAAAAGACCCATGTCGCTTTCTCCATCGACATGACCTTAAAGCGAACAAGGATTCCCATCAGCAGCGGCAGCATCAGATAGATCAACGACGACGTTGCCACACCACCAGATTTGACCAACATCGCAGTTTCGGCATTGCCAACTTTTTCAGCGGCCTCTGCCATTGTCTTGTAGGGAGTGTTCGTCTGCAGATCGATGGCCCCGACAAACATCGAAGCCGTAATGTCGGTAAACGCCACCACAATATAAACCAAAGCCAGCCAGACGAAGGCAAGGAAGAGCAGGTAGGCCCGTTGACTGATGTGTACTCGTACGACTTCGATGATGGACGATGCTCGATGCCGGATCGATGCGACCAGTGCCGCGAAATCGTGAACTCCTCCGATAAAGATCGAACCAAACAGAATCCACAGCAGCGCTGGAAGCCACCCGAACGCGAGTGCTGCAAAGATCGGCCCGACGATCGGACCAGCGGCAGCTATCGCAGAAAAGTGCTGGCCCAGAAGCGGCGCGGTTTCACACGGAACATAGTCCACATCGTCCCGCATCGTATTAGCAGGAGTCGGCACGGCATCGTTGAGCTGAAACAATTGCGCCAGCAATCGGCCATAGGTAAAGTACGCAATAGTGAGAACGACTGCTGAACAGCCGACGATGGCCAGCATTTCCATGTGACACAGGCTCCGGAGAAGAAAGTCAGAGAACCCCGATTCTAACGCGGGCGCTTTCGACTGTCACTCAGGATACTCAATGAGGAGCCGAGAACACCCGTTAAACCGTTGCCGGCCAGTCGGATCTCTGCTTCCATGGAGCCTTTCAACGATCAAAGAAATCCCCCGACCCAATCCACGCTCCGGGCCGGAACTATTGCGGTGAGGACGCCTCAAACCGATCAACAACTTCGCTGAATTCTTTTAGCTGCGAATAGTCCCGCTGCCATGTTGTGTACATGACACCCAGTACATTCGGCACATTGTTCTTCCTGACGGTATCCAGCCATTTACCGATCTGCTCAGCGTCCGCATCGTAGAAACCTGCGAGGACCTGCTTGTGACCTCGCTCAGCAAAGAACTTCAGACTTTCCGCGCGAACGCCAAAGTTCCAGTTCATGATGACAACAGCTTTGTCCAGCCCGTTCCACGAACCTGACAAGTCCCCATTAACGAGGTAGTAGTTGTCGACCGCATTGTGATGAGGATCAAACATGTCGTTCCATACGAAGATCCTGCAATGAGCCCGCTGATCACGAAGAATTCTTGTGCAGAGTTGCACGTTTTCAGCTGCAATTTCTCCAGGGGTCTTCTTCGCTCTCTGGAAAGATTCATCCCATCCCATCACTCGCCATTCATCATGCGACATCATGCGATCTGTGCCAGGGAAGATTTTTTCAACCCCCGCTGCATGCTCCTGCAACAGCCGAACAAACTCAGGCTCAGTCACACAGGCACATACCTGACCATCATAAATCACATGCGGATGGTACCAAGAGACCCGCAGACGAGTTCCATTTGGCCAGTGCCCCTTCATACGGATCGGTGGCGACTCATGCCAGACTTCATACTCCCCTGAATATGGTACGTTTCCCAACAGCTCGTCTCGAACAACATCATAATCAAAGCCTTCCTGCAGCTCGCGCGTCCGATCTTCATCCGTCGTGACCTTCAAAGGCGTTCCCGGTCGACGCAATACGTTCAGCAGTCCACATTCCTCAATCGCAGGATCAGCCAGCCACATTGATCCTCCAGTCGGTCCCCACGAACCGATGTAGATATTCACAGAACTGTTCGAGAGAGAGTTAAATGTGATGTGCTGAACCGACCAGTCCTGAGTCCGCGCGACCTTCAGATTGGTGTGAGTCAACCGGCGTCCCGTTTCAGACTCCAGAACCGTGATTTGCGGCTGTCCTCGAAAGTTCTCGGTCTTCACTCTCACCGAAATGTGATAGTGCCGAAACGGCGACACAGTCAGCGTCTTCATCGCGCGGCAGTTTTCACCATTCGGTTCAGTCACTCGCAGACCGCTACCATCCGGCTTGAGCGGCTCATCAATAAACCGCCATTCTTTGCGTTCAGAAAAAGATGGCAAAGAAACAATAGGGTCGGGCACAAGTCGAGCTTCACTGTCGCGAACTTCGAATAGAGCATCTCGAACGGGAAGTCCCTCCGCCAGATTCACATTCTGAGACAGAAGATTGTTCGAATAACCAACCGGAAAAACAGCTGGCACCAACTTCAGATCCAACTCCCGGGCGAGCCCCTTAACCCTTTCGATATGTGTAAAGTATTTCTCGCCTAACTCATGCAGGCGACAAAACTTTGAATCGGTAATTAGGAAATGAGTATATCCGAGGCCCTTCGCCTCCCGCATTAACTTCTCGAGGCGATCGACCTCGGCCGAGACAAGAAAGTTCACAGGCGCGTAAACCCATCGCTCAAGCTCTTGCCCTTCGACAGCATCACCACGAATACAAATCGCCAGGACGCAAACCAGCACCCACAACAGTAACTTCCCGATCGAGCAGATCTGCCGACTCAGGAACTGGAAAATCTGCATAAAGGATTCTCGCTGCGAGTACTTACCAGAAGGGAAAGAAACGGAGCCCGGCATTTTAGGGACTGGAAGCGAAATCAAATTGTGTACTGGAAGAGGCCGCCGATCAATCACCGGCATGGCAAATTGTTCTGTCTCTTCGTGCCGTCGCAGCCGGGTTTTGTTCACGGTACAGGATATCGCAGTTCGAAATCCAATTTTCACTCTGGTGAAGAGGCTCTTTCAAGCTGTAGTGTCAGTAATCGTCGTCTGACACACGAACTGATTCCGCCAGGAAATGCCCACCGTCGCGGTTGACCTGTCAGAGCTGCGGCAGAAAGCCTCATCCATTGCGCGGCGTTCATTTGCTGTCTGGGCCATCGCTTGCGAGCCCACAGGAATATGAGTGCGTGCCGAATGAAGGGCTCCGGCCAAATGGTCAACGCCCTGCAATCAAGCTGGACATAAGCTTCACTCTCTTCCAGAACTGAGTTGCTGAGAATTCGAGCTGACATCTCATCAATCACGCTCATTGTCCGGCCAGCCTGGTCGCTTAGAGCCTGCAGACTTGCCCCAAGTAAACAAGAAACGTCAGCCGGCATTGATTTAAGGACCTGCCGAATCTGATTTCTTGTAAACTGCGATGTCGCATTGGATGAGTCCTCACGAAACAAGATTCTGCGGTCACACACGAAGTCCCGAATTGTCGCCTGACTGAGCTTCAGCATCGGGCGAATCACCCGAACACCAGGAACCAGTTCACGATACTCCGGAATTCCCACCAATCCACGCAGGCCCGTGCCACGCAGGATGTGGAAAACGAGGGTTTCCGTTTGGTCCTGCTGGTGATGAGCGGTCAGGATAAGTGACAGATTGAGTGATTCTGCAGCACGAGCCAGGAATTCGTAACGAGCTTTCCTTGCGGCCTCTTCCAGGCTTCCTCGGGAATCGACGTCCAGCGACCCCGGAACGAGTCGCTCGACGAGACACTCGACCCCCAGAGCTGAGCACGTTTCTTCGACGAATCGTGCGTCTTCATCACTTTCCTCGCCCCGCAGGCCATGATTCAGATGAGCAACTGCGATCCTCCCCGACAATGATTGGCGACCAATCTCCGCCAAACCCTTCAGCATCGCCATGCTGTCTGCGCCGCCGGAGACCGCAACCAACATCCCCTGCCCTGCAGCAACAAGTCGATCCAGTCCATCAAGCAATCCCGTCAGGAAAGGAGAGCCCTGATCCATGGGGGTTACTGTGAAACTGTTCAGACCGGTTGATTCGCAGTCCCGCTTTGGTAGCATTCCCCTGTCTCTTTTTTGAACTCGTCGAAAAGTTGTTCTGCGGGGAAGAAAGAGTGTCTACAGATTTGGTCTTCCCGACCTGCTGTGAAACTGAAAGTATGATCGCTCGGCGTTGGTTCTCCAGTGCTGCGCAGCCTGAATCCGGCTTTAGGCTCAATAGAGTCTCTTGACCCACGACACACATGGTTTTACTCGGACTACTAATTCTACTGGTCTCATGCATGCTCGGGGTCGCAGTTTTTCTGCGACCAGCCTGCGGTGCGCGCGATTTCTGGATGGCTGTCAGTGGCATTCAATGCTCCCTGACAGAATCTCCGGCTGTCGATGAAAAAGACCTCTCGTTGCCTTCTGCAACGGGACCGCCCGGCTCGCAGGCTGTGTGGCGACAGTCCGATCTCCTTTATCGTGGCCATGTGTCGGATTGTGTATCGATTTCGGCTGTTCAGACCCTGCTGCCTCTCTGGCCGATGATTTCGACTGACTGTCAGGCGGCAAGCCCCGCGCAGTCCTCGGATCTGATCCTGCCTTCAGCTCTTCACTGCTCTTTCTGAGCGGGCAGAGTTGGTTTATGAATTGAAGTGAGAGGCGTTTCCATGGCAGATCCGCTGATCGTCGGCAGTTTCGCCGGGATCGTGGGTGTTGGTGTTGGCTACTTTATTGATCGTCTGATCAAAGGAGGGGCCTACAAGACCCGTGACGAAATCGTCCAGCAGGCTCAGCGCGATGCCGAGAGCCTGCGGAAGGACCAGGAACTCAAGATCAAAGAGGACATGCTCAAGCGGCGCGAAGAGCTTGAAGCCAAGCTTGAAGAGTCCCGTAATCAACTGCGAAGTCGAGAACGTGAGCTGGACAAACAGCAGGCGCACCTCGAAGAACAACAGGATTCCTTCCGCAAGAAGGAAAAGATGCTGCAGGGTACTCAACAGAAATTGGCTGATCGCACAAAGGCGATGGAAGCTAAAGAAACAGAGCTGAATCGACTTCTGAAGGACGAGCAGGAAGTTCTGTACAAGATCAGTGAGCTGACCCGTGAGCAGGCAACCGAGCAGTTGTTGAAGCGACTGGATCGCGAATTGTCTGATCAGACCGGGGCGATGATTCTGAAGCATGAAGCGGAAATCAAGCTGGATTGCGAACGAAAAGCCCGCGAAATCATCGGGATGGCCGTCCAGCGCTACGCTTCAGCACACACCTCGGAAACAACTGTCTCCACGGTCGATATTCCGAGTGACGAAGTTAAGGGGCGTATCATCGGTCGCGAAGGCCGAAATATCCGGGCCTTTGAAAAAGCAACGGGCGTGGACGTGATTGTCGACGATACTCCCGGTGTTGTTATTGTCTCGGCCTTCGACAATGTTCGTCGCGAGATCGGCAAGATGTCTCTGGCCAAACTGATTCAGGACGGTCGAATTCATCCGTCTCGGATCGAAGAAATCGTCGCCGAGACAACGAAGGAAATGGACGACCATATCCGCAAGCTGGGCATGCAGGCCTGCGAAGAAGCAAGTGTTCGTGGTTTGCACCCGAAGATTGTCGATCTGATGGGACGCCTGCATTTCCGCGTCAGCTACAGCCAGAATGTTCGTCAGCACTCTATCGAAGTCGCTCATCTGACTGGCATGATGGCCGAGCAGCTTGGCCTCGACGGAACGATCGCTCGTCGCTGCGGATTTCTGCACGATATTGGCAAAGCGGCCGACCACGAAATGGAAGGCGGCCATCCTGCAGTCGGTGCGGAATTACTGAAGCGATACGGCGAGGGTTCAGAAGTTGTTCATGCTGCTGCCGGGCATCATGATGATATTCGTCCGGAGCACATCTATACGGTGCTTGTCGCGGCAGCCGATGCGATCTCTGCAGCTCGCCCGGGTGCGCGACGTGAAACTCTGGAAAAATACGTTCGTCGTCTCGAAGAACTGGAAGGGCTCGCCTGCGGCTTCCCGGGTGTAGACCATGCCTTCGCAGTTCAAGCCGGTCGTGAGATTCGCGTGATCGTGGATTCAAGTCGAGTCAACGATCGTCAGGCAGCTCGAATGAGTCGTGATATCGCCAGCGCGATTGAACAGTCATTGACATATCCCGGAGAAATCAAAGTCACAGTACTTCGCGAAACTCGCAACGTGGAGTACGCAAAATAAGAACTCACCCGACCTGTGCTTATCTGCTCATACGTTGAACAACTTGCCGGTGTCCATGAAGCATCTGCGGGACACTTGTTGCCGAAATTCTGTTGAAGTTTGAACACCAGGCTTCAACAGCAAAGTCTTCTTCGGGCGGCGTAAATTGAGGCCGGGTGTTCGCGGGATCTATCATTCGGATCATTAACTCAATCGTGGCCGCGCACTGAAAAACCAATTCTCGTGGCGTCCGCTGCGATTTTTCTTGTTTAGACAGAATAATTCTCGCGTGAGTACCAGGAAAACAACGTCAAAGTCTGCAATCCAGCCGGTTGATCCGGATGCGCTTCGTGATCTTTTGGGGTATCTGAATTTTTCACAGGGAACCATTAGCCCTCGATTTCGTTCCACACTGAACAGCCTGTTTCGAGATCCGGAGAGAGCAACGTCTCCGGCGGCCCTTCGAGATTTTCTGATCAAGGAATTGCAGCGGTTGTCAAAGTCGGGTGATGCCGCCTGCGCGGATCCTGCGCAAGCTGAATCTGTTATTCGTTTCACCATCGATCAGTTTATCCCGGCCTATCGATCTCATCATTCGGACTTGCTGGGACATCTGTCAGAATCGGACTTCTATGCGCCGTTTCTGCTGGCCAGAATGTTTGAATCTGTGCTCGCAGCACGTGCGGAGGTTGGGGATGACAAAGCCTCAAAAGTTATCGAATCAGCCTTGAAGCGGTTGAACCATTTTGTTGGCTATCGTCCTGTTGCAGTGCTCGAGAATGATCGCCGTTCAGAAGTTTACTCGGGTGAGAGATTCTGCCCGCTGCCTCTGTATTTTGGTGACGTCGGAGCGGCTGCAGGCCCATACGAGAAGATTGTCAACGCGACGATCGCATTCATGCAAGGACTCCCTGAAGATCTCGTGGGCAGTTCGCACTTTGCTCTGGAGCGACTTGCTGAACTCAGTCTGGATATGAGATCGCACGACCATTTGCATCCAGTCAATAAACGCACGAACTATGTGTTTGGCGAATGGGACCCGGATGAGATTGACACCAAGGGTTTTTACCGGCGTTTCGTCGTCAGACGACTTATTCTTGACTCGCTGATCGACTGGATCAATCGCGGAGACGGTCCGGACGATCCCGAACGGCTGTACGATGCTTCGGCGGTGCTGGCCGGGACAATCCTCATGGCGTCAGCGATTAGTGGATCCGGGCCGCAGACTTATGATTCCAGCGTCTCATTGACGTCCCTGCTGCCGATTGTCGCTCGACAACGAGATCACTTCTATCAGCGACTACTGGACACGGCAGCCGGAGATCGGGCGCGGCGTCTGAAAAAGCTGGCGAACGAATCGCGACAGCCATTCGGGCACGTTCGCCATGAACTCAATATGTACCTCGCAAAGTACGGTGCTGATCAGGTGCAGCATCGACATTTGTCGTGGATGTTCGCGCGGATGGGATTTGAGGAAGCCAGCTGCGAAGAAGCATCGGTAATCCCCTGCCTCTCCGCCCGGTTTGAATCGGAAATTCAGTCGCGACTTGTCATGGTCCCTCGGACAGTGCGTGCAGGACAACTGGATACCGCGCGTCGATTGATTACTGAAGTCATTGAATTCCTGCACCGTGGCATCGAATGCGGCGGTCTCGTCGATCCATGGAATATCCTCGGATTTCAAGGCTTGTTTCCGCTGTTCTTTACTCGTGAGGATTCGATTCCGGATTCACGCGTTGAGGTCCTGCTGGACATCATGGGACAGATCTTCGACGTCTGTTCGCTCACGATGAGCGAAGCTGCGGCAACAGGCCGAAAAGATCTGCATGATTCCGTGCTGAAGGACTTCCGCGAACTGGCCGAACATTGGGATCGATATGCCACGACAACAGTTAACGATCTGACTCAGGTCGAAGGTATGAAGTCGGTGGAAGCGGCAACTCAGGTCGCCCGAGTGCTTGCCGAATGGAGAACAGCCGGCGAGTCGGCCGGCGACATTAACTTCTGGCGGCGGCATGTCGAAGATTTTGATGCGACAAGCAGCTTTGCTCAGGTTGTCACTGCCCTGCTCGATCGGAAAGATCATGTGGCAGCGATGGGATTACTAATGCAGTGGCTGGGGCAGGCGGAAACAGTTCCTTTAGAGAACGGACCGCATTCCATTCACCGTATGCTGCACCGTTTGTTGCAATGCATCTGCGATCAGTCGGAGCCTGAAAAACGCTGGAATCATCTCCGCAGACTGTTTGCATTCATCGAAGCGAACGCGGGGCTGTTCTGGGAAATTCCAAGTCTTGGAGAATTTGCCGAGCAGCGTAAACGTGGCCGGAAAGGTGGCAAAGAAAAGGCCAAGGACGATCTCGATATCGAACATCTGTTCGATGGCGACGAATCTGAAGATAAGATTCTGGAAGCGGCCTGGGATGACGTCACCTATCGAGATTCCACGGATGACGGCAACGCATCAGACACGATGGATGGTGCATCTGCTCCGGGGACGACTGAGTTTGAAGTGCTCTATCGACAAATGGAACCTCGACTGAAGTTCCTGCATACCGTAGGCTCACTGTGGGGAATTGCTGCCGTCTGGATTTCACGTTCAGCCGCCACTTTGACCGCTGCGGACGATCAGAAAGAACACCTCCGAGAATGGCTGGCTTCGATTCGGGGACGACTGCACGGACTCGGTGAACTGGTCCGTGAGGTCCGCGATTACGAAATTACGACGCTGGGTTCCGGACTGGAAGGCAACATCGAGTACGACATTCAGATGCAATGTCGATTTCTCCTCATGCAGAACGCTCTTTCCACGACCGTCGAATTCCTGATGGCCGAGCGACTCATTGGCGCGGTCATCTCAGAAGAATCCATTACCAAGGACACCGCGTCACTGGATCGACAGCTCTCGCGAATGTTTGGTGCCGTGTTTGCTCGCAGTGCTGAAACTGCTCGCCAGTGTTTTCCGGGTCTCTGCAAAGAACTGAAGCGACGCCCACTTCTCTATGTTCCGTTCGAAAATGGTGGTCAGCCCGCAGCGATCCTCAAAGCGCGCACATTGCAGTCGGTGATTCGAGTACTGTTGAGTCAGCTCCCGCGGCTTGGATTGTTGTCGGAAACGTTCGAACTGTTGCAGGTCGCTCTGCAGATGGAGCGAACTTCACGGCCATCAGGGCAGGCCGTGACGGAATTTGATCGCCTGTTCCGAATAGGGCTCAGCAGCTCTGTCGAAGCCGTTCTTCAGTCTGCTGTAAAATGGAAGGGTGAATCGAGCCAGAAAGTGCGCAATATCCTGAAGCGTATTCAGAGGCTTCTCGATGCATACTCAGACCTCTGGACTCGACACAGTGGCTCCATGCGTCTCTCGGTTGTGGAAGATCTTCACGACGAAGAATATGCCGAAGACGTTAAACAGTTTATCGAAACATATGGAGAAGATCTGTTCCACACGCGAATGCTGACGCTCGGCAATGCGCGAGCCATTCTTCATCACGGTGCGGAGTCGCTTTTCGATGAACTCCAGCAGACGGTCGCACTAACTCAGAACGTAAAGATTCTGGAAGATCTCGAAAGCGGCGAACTGGACCGTGAGGATGCCGCGGAACTGGCGGAGTTTGTCTACGAGTGCGTCGTGGACAATTTTGATCGCTTCCTCGAATACAACACGACGACAACTCACTCGGACTACGGGAATCGCCTGTATTGTCTGCTGGACTTTCTCCGGCTTGAAGCGTTGTACGATCGCTTCGAATGGAACACGATCCCGTGGCAGGTCGCTCACGAGACGATGGTTCGAAAAGGAGAACTGGAAGTCGCAGCCGGCGTCGAAGAGTATGTCGGTGACGAATCCCGGGACATCGCGAACTCATTTGTCGAAGAACTCGTGCAACTGGAAGCCGAGTATGGAGTCCGACTTCCGGCCCTGCATGATCATGTGGGCGAACGAGTTGTCGGCGCGCTGGCTCAAAACCGCATGGCGGCTCTGGTTTCGCGAGCCTGCTCAGACGCGGCTGGACTGTCACAGGAAGAAGTAAACAGTAACTTCCAGACGCTGCGTCAGGAAATCGCAGACTTTATGAGCACTCGAATCGGCTCAGGTATCGAACCCCCCGACTGGATGCAACGTCTCGCGTCAGAGCTTGACCGGGTTCAGGAAGGCCGCCCCGGTCAATTGTCTGATTCCTTGATGGAAGGCGATTTTCAGAAGCTGTCACAGAAAGCGATTGATCAGCAGATTTCTGATATCAGCCGACTGAATGATGCCGCAGGCAGCGGAATGTAAGAAGACTGCAAAACGCGAGTGAAGCAATTCGAACTCATGCGTTTAACGAAAGACTGTACAAGCCATGCGGATCCGTTTTCCGGGCCGAAGTGGGTCCGATCTTAAAGCTGATCTCCATACATCATTGTCAATGACCGGAAACCGCTGGGCCACATCGTGCATCTTGTCTTGAGGAAGGATCATATCCGAGTCCTCGCATCCCCAAGCAAGGGCGAGTCCGTAGAACTGTTCAAGCAGGCGCACCCGCTCGCCATTGGTGAGTGGCATCGAGTTAGGTTGGGGTTCAGTGGGGAGACGATGACGGCAACTTTTGATGATACTCCGATCACTGCAATGGCCCCGTGCGTCGCCGTGCAGGAACTCTCCTTCGGTCTCGGCGGTGATTCCGGTGGTTCCGAAGGCGAAAACGCAGGTGCGATGGAGTTTCGCCGACTCCAAAATACTTGCACGCCCTGAACCGCTGTTATTCCCTCCGCACGTTCAGAAAAACTGGCACTCGGAGCGGATTCCACGGTAATACAAGAATGAGTCCTGAGCCTTCCCCATCCACCGAACAGCTTGTGCTGTTGCTGACCCAGCATCAGGAGCCGCTCTTTCGTTACATTTTCAGCCTGGTGGGAAGCGAGGCGGATGCGCGGGATATTTTGCAGGAGACAAGTCTGTCGCTGTATCGGACGTTCGACCAGTATGATGCGTCGCGGCCGTTTTTGCCCTGGGCTTATCGATTCGCTTACTTGAAAGTGCAGAAGCATCGCGAGAAAAAGACACGCTCGCAGCTCTTGTTCAGCGAGGATGTCATGGATTTGCTGGCGCAGGAACGGGAGCGGGTCGAGCCGGAACTCGACCAGCGGCTTCAGCTTTTGGATGGTTGTCTGAGTAAATTGACGGCACACGATAGAGAATTAGTGACCAGTCGATATGCGATGCGACAGAGTGCTGAGGAGATGATGAAAAGATTTCCGATCAGTCGTCGCACGCTGTTTCGGAAACTGGAACTGCTGCGCCAGCGATTGCATGAATGTGTCACAAGCCAGCTCCAATCGGACGGGCTCTCATGAATCTTGAATCACTTATCTACGCTAAGCTCGACGGCGAGATCACTCCGGAGCAGCACTCGCAGCTCGAGGACCATCTGCGCAATAACTGGCAAGCGCGGCGTCTCTATCTGGAGCTTGCCGATCAGCATGCGAGGTTGCTTCAGCAGCCCGAGGTGAATACCGGCAGGCTCAAACAAACACACGTTATCAGCCGAACGGTACCTTGGAGGAAATCGGCACTCATTGCATCTGCGGCAGTAGTTTTGCTGACAGCGTTTGTGGTCTGGCCTCGCAAGGTGGTTGATTCGGAGGCGACCTCCAATGGAGTCGCAATGATCAGTCAAACTTTGAATGCTGAGTTTGCTCCAACGACGATCCGCGGTGGTGACACGATCGCGCCGGGAAAGCTTACGTTAAAAAAGGGCCTGGCGCAGATTGAGTTCTTCAGCGGTGCGACGGTTTTGATCGAGGGTGAAACGCAAATCGAGATCATCTCGGCCTGGGAAGCGCGCTGTGTAAGCGGCCGCATGCGCGTGCATGTGCCGCCGGCAGCAAAGGGCTTCCTCATGCATGCGCCCAACATGAAGCTGGAGGACCTTGGCACAGAGTTTGCGATGAATGTCAAGGGCCAGGACAGCACGGTCCATGTCTTTGACGGCGAGGTCATCGCGCATTCCAAAGCCAATTCGCCCGCGAGTTTGAAGATGGGTATGACATTGGCCTCTGCGTCCGTCAGCGTCGCACCGCAAGATTTCCTTCCCATCCGCGAGCTGCAGGGCCTGATCCGGCAGCATGAGCAGAGTCGTTTTGAGCAGTGGCAGACCTGGTCCATGCAGACTCGGCAAGATCTACGACTCATCGCCTACTATCCCTTCAAGCATTGGGAGAACGATGACTGGGATCGCCTGGTGAATAACTTCGCCGAACCGACGTTGAAGTCACGCACCGGCGGCGCGGTCGGTGCTCAGTGGACGCAAGGTCGGTGGCCAGGAAAGGAAGCACTCGAATTCAAACGGCCAGGCGACCGAGTGCGCATGAATCTGGACGGGACTTATGACGCACTGACACTCGCCTGTTGGATCAAGGTCGATTCGGTGGACAAGAAGTACAACTCGCTGCTATTAACAGATGGCTACGAATCTGGCGAACCGCACTGGCAGATCTATGAAGATGGCAGCCTGATGTTCTCCATTGGCTATGCAACTGCGGGTGAGAAACGCATCACGATGAAGAACAACCAGATTTATCATTCTAAGCCCGTCTTCACAGCAGACAGCCTTGGTCGTTGGCATCATCTTGCGGTGACCTATAGCAATGCTTCCGGCGCGGTGTTGCAATACTTTGACGGCGAGGAAGTCGGCCGCGATATCTCGTCACTCCATCAGCCCGGTCGTACAATTGTCTTCGGCCCATGCGAGCTTGGCAACTGGGGGTTGCCGACACAAGGTCACCAGTTTCCCATCCGCACGCTCAACGGGGCGATCGACGAGTTTGCGATTTACAATGGAGTGCTTGATGCGACTGAGATTCAGGCGATTTTTGAAGAAGGAAAACCGAATTGAAAACTTCTATCGCTTTACCATTCGCTCTGTTGCTCTCCGTCGCTGCCACAGCCGTATCTGCGGATGAGCAGACGGAATTGCTTTTCGTGCGTCGCATAGCGCCACTGCTCCATGAAAAGTGTCTCGCCTGTCATGGTAATGACGAGGCGAAGATCAGTGGAGGCCTCGATATGCGGACACTTGCCTCCATGTTGAAAGGCGGCGACAGTGAAACGCCGGGTTTGACTGCTGGCAAGCCGAAAGAAAGCCCGCTGTATCTCGCAGTCACGCGGCAGCATGCTGACTGGTCGCCAATGCCGCCAAAGGAAGCGGACAAGCTTGATGCTGAGCAAATCTCCTGGGTCAAGGACTGGATCGCCGGCGGTGCGCCGTGGCTGGATGAAGCTCGTATGCAGGCTATAGCGAAAGCCCATGAAGCGAAATGGTCGCTTGAAGATGGAACCGTGATGAAGACATCCGGCGGCCTCTCGCAGGAGTGGTCGAATCGGAAATACAAACCCGATGGGTTGTGGGCCTATCAGCCAGTGCGAAGGCCAGACGTGGAGACAAGGCGACAGGGAGACGAGGAGAGGAATCCCATTGATTCACTCATCGCGAAGAAGTTGCCCGCTGGCCTGGAGCCCGCGCCAGCCGCGGACGCGATCACTTTCATCCGCCGTGCTTCGTTTGACCTCACGGGCCTGCCACCAACACCGGAAGAGGTGGCAGCGTTTGTGAAGGAATGCGGAGGAGAGATTCAGACAAAACGAGTGCGCGAGAACGCTGACACCCCGTCTCCTGGTCTCATTATCTCCTTGTCCTCGCCGCAAGCAGATAAAGCCATCGCATCGCTCATCGAGCGACTGCTGGAGTCCCCGCACTACGGCGAGCGGATGGCACAGCATTGGCTGGACGTGACAAGATACGCGGATTCGTCCGGTTTCTCGAACGATTACGAACGAGGGAATGCCTGGCGCTATCGCGATTACGTGGTGCGTGCCTTCAACAGCGATAAGCCCTATGACCAGTTCATCAAAGAGCAAATCGCTGGCGACGAAATCGACCCAGACAATCCTGAGTTGATCATTGCCACCGGTTTCCTGCGCATGGGGCCCTGGGAGTTGACCGGGATGGAGGTCGAGAAGATCGCGCGGCAGCGTTTTCTCGACGATGTCGTCAACAGCACCGGTGAGACGTTCCTCGCTCACTCGCTGCAATGCGCTCGCTGCCACGATCACAAGTTCGATCCGGTGCCTACCCGCGACTATTACTCTATCCAGGCCGTCTTTGCGACGACACAGCTCTCAGAACGTGCCGCGCCCTTCCTGCCGGTGGAAAACACGAATGGCTTCGAGGAGCGTACCTATTTGGAAAAGACCCTGGCGGAACATGAGGCCATGCTGTCCAGGCTGGACGCTGTGCTACTGGAGAACGCGCAGCGTTGGTTCAAGGATAACGCTAAAGACCCGACGAAGTGGAACACTGCTGTCGAAGCCGCGAGTAAACCTTCCACGCGGAAACAAGGACCTGCGAAGAGGCTTGGAGTGTATTCGGACCTGTTTTCAGCCGCACGCATTGCCCTCACCAATGCCGGCGTGCTCGAAAGTGACTTTCCTCCAAAATTTGTCGGCTTCACGCCGGAACAGTTCGGACTGGAAAGAGTTGCCCGCAAAGGACTCGAACGCCTCCGGTGGGAACTCGACCGGTACGAACCCTACGCGCTCGCTGTGTATGGGGGCCGCACGCGGCAATACAAAACTATCTTTACACCGCTGCGCGTGCCGGCCGACCGAATGACTATGGGCGAGTTGGAGGAGACCTGCGTGCTCCCCGGCGGCGATCCTTTTGGCTCGGGCGAAAAAGTGAAACCGGGCGTGCTCAGTGTGCTTGCTGCCGCACAGAAGTCACCAATCCCCGACAGCATCGAAGGCCGACGAATGACTTTCGCAGATTGGGTTGCCAACGCAGAGAACCCACTCACAACGCGTGCTATCGTAAATCGCATCTGGCTCTGGCATTTCGATCAGCCTATCGCTGGCAATCCGAACAACTTCGGCAGCACCGGCAAGAAACCCACGCATCCCGAACTGCTCGACTGGCTTGCCGCGACCTTTGTCGAGAAAGGCTGGAGCTTCAAAGCCATGCACCGGATCATCATGAATTCCGAGGCGTATCGGCGTAGCGCCACGCATCCCGATTTGAAAACACTCGCCGACAAAGACCCGATCGGCACAAGCTACGCAGTCTTCAAACCGCGTCGACTTACCGCCGAGGAATTGCGTGATGCCATGCTCATCGTCACAGGTGAGCTCAATCCGATGCTGGGCGGTATTCCTAATCGCCCCGAGATCAATCTGGAAGCTGCTTTGCAACCGCGTCAGGTCATGGGGACTTTCGCCGCTGCGTGGACGCCGAATCCGTTGCCACAGCAGCGTCATCGCCGTTCACTCTATGCGTTAAAGATTCGAGGGCTGCCCGACCCATTGCAGGAAGTCTTCAACGCACCCTCGCCCGATTTTTCGTGTGAGCGCCGCGAGGCCTCCACCGTCACGCCGCAGGTCTTCAGTCTGTTCAACGGCCAGAGCACACAATCCCGAGCGCTCGCCCTCGCCAATCGCGTTGTAAAGGAAACGCGAAGTGATGAAGAAGCTATTGCGAGGGTCTTCGCGATCACCTTCTCGCGTCCGCCCAATGCTGAGGAGCTGCAAAGCTGCATCGCTCACTGGCGCGACATCGAAGCATTACTCGGCGAAGAAGTTCCGGCTGCTCAGAAGCCACTGCTCGAAGTCCGTCGTGACGCCATTGAAGAAAACACTGGCGAGAAGTTTTCTTTCAACGAGACGCTTCACGCCTATGCCGAGTTCGTGCCCGACTTACAACCTGCCGACGTTCCCGCACACACTCGCGCACTCGCAGATGTCTGCCTCGCCCTCCTTAACTCAAACGAGTTTGCATATGTGTATTGATAAAGTTAGAAGGATGAAGGATGAAGGATGAAGACACTCAACCTTCCTCTTTCCACCTTCAGCCCTCCTCCTTCCTCATGGAGAATGAACGCTATGGAAGATAATCAAATGTACCGACGAGATACACTTCTTGGTATGAGTTCGATACTCGGCACGATCGCATTCAACTCAATGCTGAAGGCCGACGACACTCAACCTTCCTCCCTCAACATTCCTCCTTCCGCCTCCCTCCTTCAACCTTCTTTCGCGAAGGCAAAGAACGTCATCTTCCTCATGATGGAAGGTGGGCCGTCGCACATCGACACGTTCGATCCGAAGCCGATGCTGGAAAAGCTACACCTCAGGGAGTTCGTTCGCGAAGAACAGCAGATCTCCGCCATGCAGAGTGGCAAACGCTACTATGTGCAAAGCCCCTTTAAGTTTGTTAAGGCTGGCCAGAGCGGCGCGGACATGGCGGAAAACTGGATGCATCTTGCCAAAGTTGCAGATGACATCTGTTTCTTCCGTGGTTGCACGGTGGACAGCGTCAATCATCCAACCGCCATGTATCAGATGAACTGCGGCAATCGATTCGGCGGTGATCCCGGCATCGGCGCATGGGTCAACTATGGCCTTGGCTCAATCAATCAGGATCTGCCCGGCTTTATCGTGTTGCCCGAAGTGAGTTACCCTCAGGGCGGTTCCGCAAACTGGAGTAACGGCTACTTGCCCGCGAAATTCCAAGGCACACCGCTGCGTGCGAAAGGATCGCCGATTCTCGATCTCACACCGCCAGCTGGAGTGAGCACTGCGCGTCAACGCAAGAATCTCGACCTGATTGCTAAACTGAACACCGAGCACGCAGCGAAGCATCCCGGCCACGATGAACTCGCTGCGCGTATGGACAATTATGAACTTGCTTTTCGGATGCAGATGCAAGTTCCAGAGACGCTCGACATCTCGAAGGAAGACGCGAAGACAAAGGAGCTCTACGGTATCGGAAACGACGCAACCGATTCCTTTGGACGCAAATGTTTGTTGGCACGCAAACTGGTCGAGAAGGGAGTGCGCTTCGTGCAGCTCTACAACGGCTCATGGGACAGTCACGACTACATCGAGCGCGCCCACGGCAATCTTGTTCGAGGCGTCGATCAACCCATTGCCGCGCTCATTACTGATCTCAAGCAACGGGGCCTGCTCGAAAGTACGCTTATCGTCTGGTGCGGCGAGTTTGGCCGCACTCCTGACAACGGTGTGCGTGGCGGAACGGCTTACGGTCGAGATCACAATCCCAACGCCATGACTATCTGGCTGGCCGGTGGCGGCTGCAATGCGGGTCACACGATCGGTGCCACCGACGAACTTGGAATGGAAGCCGTCGAAGGCAAAGCCCACATCCGTGACTTCCACGTCACCCTTCTGCAACTCCTCGGGCTCGATGACAACAAACTCACCTTTTATCACGCTGGCCGCTTCAAACAGCTCAGCCAGTTTGGCGGCACTGTTATCAAGGATTTGATCTCGTAATCTGTTCGCATCAACGGATAAAACTTTTTCACACACTCCTGCTTGCAACGTTCCTCACTCTTTCCTCCAGCACCTCACAAGACCTTGCAACTGGAGAAATAATCCATCACCACGATGTCACCGGGTTTCAACTCCGGGACCAGGGACTGCCAGCCCCAGTTGCAAAACAACGGGCTGGTAACAGGGCCATCGATCGCGAGCGGAGCAATGAAACCTATGGCTGCAGTGCCCCAAAAAAGTCGTTGGTTGCCAACAATTGACCGGGACTTTCTCAATCAGCGGCGAACCCAGATCCGAACGACCGTCACACCGCGTCATATCAGCTTAACCTAATTCTTTAAGCACACGTCACAGGTCGTTCAGACCCTGATCATGATCCTCTCCATACACTAAAACAGAGACAGAGGGATTGGACACCAGAGGGACGACATCAGGGCGCTAGGCGGCTTCTTCAACCGCAGGGGCTCGTGCTTCCAGTTCGCCGAAGATCAGGGCTCCACGTACGACGGCTGTTGCTGGATCGGGAGCCAACCTGATTGACTGAATTCGTTCGGCGACTTCGTGCTCAATAAATCGCTCTGTCAGCAGACTTCTAAAGCCCTCGATCATCGTGGCACCGCCGGAAAGCATCACAGCCAGTTTCTGACGGTGGAGTGCATTTCGGACCGGTGTTGACTGCAGCAGTTGAGCGACGGTCCGAGTCACTCGGTCAAGCACAACCGAGTACAAACGTGACATCATTCGCTCGCGATCTCCCACAGCATTCCGCAGATGGGGACAACTTTGCTGCTTCCACTGACGGATGCTTTCCATGTCGATGAACGCATTTCCGTCCTCATCCCAAACCTGTATCTGAAACTGCCTGGCAACTTCCGTATCGATCCAGTTACTGCCGATCGAAATCGACTTCTTCGCCAGCGAAACTCCATATCGCGCGATGCAGACACTGGTTGTTTCGGCCCCCATCACAATGCTGATGCCGGTAAAGGTGGCGTCGTGACAGGTGGCCAGAAGTGAGGCCTCGGCCGGGTTAACGACGAACGGCGAGTATCCTCGCATTCGAACCAGCCGTGAGAGAAATTCGGCATTCTTCTGAACGCGATGCGATTCATCCGGTACGCCGGGCACAGTCAACACGCAAAGACTTCGTTCTGCGTCCACCGGAGGCAGCATCGCTTCCGTCAATACGCTGAGCATCTGCCGAGCCGGAGGATCATCCGACGGAACTGCCCCCTCAACGAACAGAGGAGTGCAGGGAACTCGACTTAACCACTGGGCTCTCGCAGCGTTATTTCCAACGACCGCAAGTGATCCCTCGCATTCCGCGAACGGGATCTGTTGATCAGCCAAAGATCTTCGATGATGCCCAGTGTCCGGAATCAAAGCGTACTCTGATTTCTCAGCATACATCGATAACCGGTCCGGTGTCCGGGGATTGCGAAACACCGAACGAATCCAGCAACTGCCAAAGTCGATGGCGCAAATCATATGTCTGTCCGATCCTGAAGATAGTGGAGAGCCCGGTCCAGGCTTGCAGAGGTCGCTGCCGACTTCTTCTCTCCTGCCTGTTCTTCCTGCGATGGCATCTCAAAGGCTGACCGCTGCGCTGACACCGTGGCAGATTCATCACGCCGGCGCTCGGATGACATGTGCATGTGAGGAGCTGGTACTCGAGAATGCGCCGCATCGATTCGCAGCCGACGCGGACCAGCAGGGCGCCCGAACAAAGAAACTCGCAGAGGAAGCTCTACCTGACACAGATCAATCGGCAGTCGATTCTGAAGCAGATCTTCCAGATCTGAGAAGTCTTTTGCACTATTCACGACAGACTCGGATACCACCGGTCGGATTGGCATAGAAGACAGCATTTCCGGCTCAACAGCACCAGCTGCGGGAATGGCGGCGATTGGCTTTGTTGTGGGGGCCACAGATACCGCGTTGTGCTCAAATGCTACGCTCTCTGCCATCATCAGAGGATGAGCAGACTTCGAATCACTCAACGAATCAACAACCATCTTCTCCATCAGATAGATTGATGGGGAATCGACTTGTCCGCGATGATCAATTCCGGCAGCAACAATCACAGAATCACAAGTGGCGGCTTGCTCTGTTGCCATTGAAGAAACAGAAGCCCCGACTTGTGTACTCCTCCAGTCACCACCGAACCAAGCCTGCGTCTCTGTTGCACTGGGAAGATGTTCCGATGTCAGAAGTGGCTTTGCACGTAGTGCTGTAACAACTGCTGTGGTGGCCGTTGCTGTAATCTTCTTCTCAGGCACAGAAGGTGCGGGGACTGTCCCAGGCTCAATCGATGAACTAACCGGCGCCGCAAAGTTCTTGACAACGTTTTCAGAGTTCGCGTTAAAATGCATTGCGGAGCTTTCGGAACTGAGATTTTCGTCTTCAGTTCTCAATGAGCCAATCAGAATCATCGATCCTGCAACGAGCAGCCCACCAATGAACAGGATATTCCACAGTCCCATCGATGCGGCTGGTGCTTGCCGAGCAGCTTCAAGAGGAACAGCAATCTCCACTGGAGCCGGAGGTGCGATGTTCTCTGCAGGAGCAAATGGTACTGCTGCGGCTTGAGAAACGGATCTGACAGAGAGTTCCGATTCACTCTGTTCCGTTTCTGTATGCGATTCCAGAGTTGCATCATCTGCGGGCTCAGCAGGGTCCGCAAACGGATTTCGAGAATCATTAAAAGTCCTCGCGTCAGAAGCCTGAACAGGGAACTCAAGAGGAGTTGCCGGGGCTACTTCAGGAACAAGGTTCCCTGCCGCATTTAAGCTGGCCGGTTCAGGTTGAGTCACTTCAGAGGTCTGCCACTCAGAAGATGCCGGGACCATATTCCCGAAGCCACGAGAAGTTGCCTGAGCCCTGTGTACGACCGCTATCACATCGCCATGTTCAACACGATCTGAAAGGGTAGCGTTTTCCAGTAACGGACGTCCTCGGAAACGGCAGGCGATTTTGACTTGTTGGTCCGCCGATGGAAGCCCACCTGTCCCCTGAAGAACATCACCTACAGCAATAAATTCATCGGCCAGGGTCACAGGAACGACACCGCCATCGGTTCGCAATGCCGCGTTCTTTTGATGAGTTTCCTGGATAGGCTGCATGGACTGCACGACAAGAACGTCGCCTTCCATGACCAACTCACCAGTATCAGTCGATGCACCAGAGACCATCTGAGTAAACGCGGCTCTCTGCTGTTTTCCTCGCAAGACTGAAACACTGACTGAATCACCAAGCATTCCCGCCTGGATAACTGCCTGATGAATCGTGGTTCTCGCATGCGGCGAAAGTACGAAGTAGTTATGGTTTCGAACATCTCCGATCACCACGAATGTCGGTTGTGCGTGATCCGCGTTGGAGGACGAAGACCGGGTTGCCTGCTGTCCGGGAGAGGTCCGTGCAGTCGCAACCATTGCTGCGATAATGAGCACGATCTTAAGCCGTTCCATGGCTGTAACCTCGGTTAAGCAGATATTTTCAGAATTGGACTGTCTGAAGCCAGGTCAGAACGCCCAGCGGCACAATCTGCGCAACGCATCCTTGCTGGCAGAATCGACGCCCTCATGAGCATCGGCATTCAGTGAACCGTTCATCATTCTTTTCGCTCTACAGCCAAAAGCTTCGCATTCAACCCAAACTCCGCGATGCCATTTACGGAGCGACAGAGGTGCAAAAACGGAACTCCCCGGGGATCAAATTCCATTAAGAAAGCCCGACTCTTTTCGGAGCCGGGCTTTCGCAAATCACTCATCGCCATTTAAGTGCCGAAGGTTAAAGCACTGCCTTAATCTTCGTCAAAAACTCGCGATTCGTTGGAAATCGATCCATCGTCTTCGTCAGTTGCTCCATCGCTTCGACAGGACTGAGGCTGATCAAGCTTCGACGCAGCATCGTGATCCCTTCCTGCAGGTCAGGTGCAAGAATCTTCTCTTCCCGTCGAGTGCCGGATTTCGTGATGTCAATCGACGGCCAAATGCGTCTGTCAGCCAATTCACGACTGAGCACCATTTCCATGTTGCCCGTACCTTTGAATTCCTGAAAGATGGCTTCGTCAATTCTGCCGCCAGTATCAATCAGGGCCGTTCCACAGACTGTTAGAGAACCACCTTCGTCAAAGCGACGTGCCTGCCCAAAAAGCTTCTTGGGAATATCCATGGCACGAATATCCAGACCGCCGGTTCCCGTCCGTCCGGAATTGTTGGCCTTGTTGAAGGCACGAGCCAATCGAGTAATGCTGTCGAGCAGAATGAAGACATCTTTGCCCTCTTCAGCCAGACGTTTTGCTCTCTCGATAATCAACTCCGCGATACGAATGTGGCTTTCGACATCGCTGTCGAGCGATGACGAAATGACCTCGCCCTTCACCATTCGCCGCATCTCGGTCACTTCCTCAGGCCGCTCATCAATCAGCAATACCATCAGATGAATTTCCGGATGGTTAATGCTGACAGAATTCGCCATATCCTGAAGCAGCATGGTCTTGCCTGTACGAGGAGGCGCAACCAACAGTGCCCGTTGTCCCTTACCAATCGGACACAGCAAGTCCATGACTCGCATCGTCAGCGGCTTGGGACCAATTTCCAGCTTGATTTGCTCAAACGGGTTAATCGCCGTGAGGTTGTCGAAGTTTTTGACATTCAAGTACTCCTCCGGAGTGAACCCATCAATGAGTTCTACTTCGCGGAGTCGCGGTCCCTGATTACGCGTGCCCTGCCCTACGTCACCGCGAATCAGCACGCCTTGTCGCAGCTTGTATTTTTCTACCAGTGAACTGGAGACAAATGGGTTGGAATCTTCAGCAGCGTAGTTTCGTTTTGGGTCGCGAAGAAAACCATATCCCCTTGGATGAAGTTCCAGCACGCCATCGAACGTGCCTTCAACGACTTCACCGGACGGCTGAATCGTTCGGCCGCGTCGCGGACCTCCCAGATCGCGTCCGCGTCCCATATCCCGGCCACCACGAGGTGGTCCGCCTTCACTACGTCGACCACGACCGCCATCGTTGCGACCGCCGTCATTTCGCCCACCACGACGCCCACGATTCCCGTCGTTTCTTCCATCGCCCCCACGAGGACCATCATTTCTGCCTCGGTTGCCTTCAGGCCGTCCACTACTCTGAAATCGGCTGGGTTCACGCCCATCATTGCGGCGCGGCTCACGCAGGTCATTGCGACCGGGTTCACGCCCATCATTGCGGCCAGGCTCACGCAGATCATTGCGGCCAGGTTCACGCAGATCATTCCGGCCCGGTTCGCGCCCATCACTGCGACCAGGTTCACGCAGGTCGTTGCGACCCGGTTCTGGTCCCCGTGGCCCATTATCTCCGTCACCTACTCCCTCACCACCTCGACGACGACGACGGCGGCGGCGGCGAGGCCGGCGATCTCCGTCAAACAATTCACCCTGTCGCAGTGGCGCGCCGTCTTCACCGTCACCAGAGCCTCCGGCCTCATAATCATCAGACATTTGATAACGATCATCGTCCAGTTCACGATCACTCGCGAAATCCCGATCGGGATCATACGGCTGATCAGACTCTGGACGTCGATCCACTGAGGGCCCTCGATCCAAGTCACTGTCACCACGATAAGGCGAACGGCCTCTGCCAGAATGACGCGGAGATCTTCCGCCCCGATCAGATGCCCCATCCCTTATTGGTGCGCTATCTCTTGAGGGAGCTGCATCACGCACTGGCGCTGGTCCGTCATCATCCCCAAAATCCAGCTCTTCTGAGCTGAAGTATCTCATTCCGGTCTGGGGCTCAACATCAGCAATCTGTCGCTCAAATCGGCTTGAAGTTCTTTCACTTCGCTCTGATTCGGCAGAGGTCGATTCGGGAGGAGCATCTGAAGGAACCGGCCGCGTGCTGCGAGTTCCACGCCTCGCTGGGGGACGCTCACTTCGAGCTTTCGGAACTCTCGGCTCTTCCGGGGGACTCTGCACGGACGGCTTGGGTTCAGCGGCTGTCGAACTTTTCCGCTCCCGTGGTTGACGGGCCGGACGCTCTTCATTGACGACACCCGAACCAAAATCATCGTCTGAAACAGAAGGCGCCGGTGCGACGCTGTCCTCAGTGCCAATCTTTTTGGAACGTGTTGATGGTCGGCGAGCCGGAGTTGACGATGGGGAACGGGGCGACGTTCGTCGACGTGGTCGTTCGCTGGTTCCTTCAGAATCGGAACTGCTGGTCGGCATAGATGTAACCTGATTGGGCCTGGGTAAAAGTGGAGGCAGCAGGCGAAATTGCCTCAAACCTCTCGAACATTTAATTTTCACGGTATCAACAAACCCTGCGATTTCGGGCACGATGCCACAAAAAGAGGTTTGGCAGAAAGCACCTTGCTCGCTGCATAGCGACCGAGAAAACACGAAAAGAACACGGAGTTCGCTCGTTCAAAGGGACGAAACGGCACATCCCAAATCGGATGTGAGACTCAGTAGAGTCATTCGGTGCCTGCCAAAAAAAGACATTCACCTCACTCCTGCTGAAAAAACCGCTGCCCACCATCGGTGATTCAAGTTCCGACGCCTTCGCGTGACAACCTGACTCACACACCTCGAATTACATCTTACATCGAGACTCCAGGGGACCACCTCAAAATAGAAGAGGCGACAGCGATCCAGCCTTCAAATGCCAGAACTGACCGGAAACACTGAGGTCTTTTTGCGACCAAGGTCTTCATGGCGACCGAAAACAGGCCACCAACCGGAAAGCTCAGTCAGCGAAATGGAAGCTTCAGGAGAGTTCCACTGAGCAATAACACTCGATGCACCAAGGAATTCAGCGCATCTCAAAACCGGGCATCATCACAACTTTTGTGCCAACTTGAGATGGCACCCGTCAGCTCAAGAACAGTCTGACTCCTTTAGTATTAACGGATCTCAAGTCGATGTCAATTGAACTGTTCGCGGGAAAATCAAACATTTTCGAGTCAAATCAGAGGTCTGGAAAGATTCTGAGCGAAAAACATTCGAGCCCCACCGTCCCTCAAGACAGAAAACTGTCAACGGACGTGGATCTCGAAAGCACGCCAACTCCAAAAAGAAAAGACAGGTGATCCAGATACATCTGGTTTCATTTTTCACGAACACAAAGAACTGCTCCCAATTGATTTGATCTTAAGAAACCGGCACCGACGACATGACTTCGGACTCATTTCGACTACAGTACTTATCAACACCCCTAAGCAATGCCCATGGAGTCGCAAAACTCAGCATGGCTGACGAGTGCATTGGCAGTTCACGTTGAGCCGCTCTCTGGAGAATAGAATCCCACAGGAAAGCAAGACATAACGCAGAACTGCCAGTACATCCTGCCTTACCAGCGATTTCTTTGGCGGAGACCTCTCCCAGCTTTGCGTCAGGATGAGCCAAACAAGGAAGCAGATCGAAAATCTCGACGAGATACTGTATTTTTGTCTACAGTGTTGGCATCGAGTTTGCTCATTAGGTCGGGTCCCGACAAATCGTCAGCAGGGTAACCACGTGAGTGACTGGTTCTGAACAGTTCGTTCATCTTTGCCACTTCAATTACCGGTTACGGCCTGTGTTGTACTTGGCGGTCTGCCACCAAAGTCCAAGAAGCGGCAGTCATGCGCTTCATTCGTTCATCAGGGAATCTTGAAGCGGGTTGACGTTGAAGGTTCTTGATTTCAGCGTTTATCCAACACGAAAGAGTCTGGAATGTCTGGTACAGGAAAGAAGATCTCGCTCACGAGGCGGCAACGCGAAATCTATGAGTTTCTTCGCGACAAGATTATCAATCGAGGCTACGGCCCTACGGTTCGTGAAATCGGACAACACTTTGAAATCCGATCCCCCAACGGGGTCATGTGCCATCTTAAGGCCCTGGAGCGAAAAGGACTGATCTCACGAGAGCAGAACATGTCCCGAGCGATCCAGTTGGCTGATTCTCCCCAAAACCGCCTCTCAGTTTCCCTGATTGGCAGCACAGCTTCTGGCGGTCCGGTACAGCCGAATGTCTCATCAGACGAATTGATTTCTTTTTCGGCGATGTTTGAAGGTGTGGACGTTGGCTGCCTGAAAGTCGAAGGCAATCTGTTTGCTCCTTTACATATCTGCAGCGGGGACTTCCTGATCATCAATCGAGAAGCCCCTGTGCAGCCTGGATGCCATGTGGCCGCACTTGACGATCGTCACTCTGTGATCATCTGTGTCGTTCAGGAAGGAACAAATCATCTTGTTCCCGCGATATCAGGAGCATTTAATTCAACAACCCGTCAGGTCCTTGGCGTCATCACAGGAGTCATTCGAAAGTTCCGAATCCCCACTGTTCCGGTGGCCGCAACTACTACCGAACTGAAGTAGTCGCTACAGCACCAGGTGAATCCACCAGCCACAAAAGCTGGCTTCAGTCAGACAATGCTGAACTCAAGTCAGCTTAATCTTTTTTTAAACCACGCGAACGTATGAATTTGTGGCCACCCAAAACTCGAGCTAAGGAGGGCAGACTGAATCGTCAGCCCGCCTCATCCCACGAATCAACCTGCATGCCGATGCTGGCCCATTTGGCTTAGCCGGTTGTAGAGGGTCTTCAGCGCTATCCCAAGTTCCTTGGCCGCCTTAGGCTTGTCTCCCTGGAATTTGTCGAGCACCCTCAGAATCAATCTCTCTTCCATTTCCCGAAGCGTGATGGGCTCTGAGTTGATAAGGTCTGCGGCAACATCGGCATGACTTGAAGTGGCTGCTGAACTACGTGCCTGCTCATAGCCAGAAGTTACACCGGAGTTGGAACTGCGGAGGATGCTGCGCGGCAAATCTTCGGGCTGAATGGTTTTTCCATCAGACAGAATGGCAGCGTGCTCAAGCACATTGGCAAGCTCTCGTACATTTCCTGACCAATGATGAGACTGCAAAAGCCGAATTGTCTCCGGCGGCAGTATTTCTGCTGGAACACTGTCGCGTTTTAAGTGCCTTGCAATCAGGTGCAGTGCCAAACTCGGAATGTCGTCAAGTCGTTCTCGTAACGGAGGTAGATAAATTTCGAACGTATTGACTCGGAAGAACAGGTCTTCGCGAAACGTCCCAGCCGCAACCATCTGCTGCAGTTCGCGATTTGTCGCGCACACGATTCGAACGTCGACATGAAAAGGTTCGTTGTCACCAACTCTTCGAACTTCACCCGACTCCAGAAATCGCAGCAGCTTGACCTGCATGGATTTATCCAGTTCCCCAAGTTCATCAAGAAACAGAGTCCCGTGATTCGCGACTTCAAAGAGACCGGCTCGATTTGAGTCCGCCCCGGTGAACGCACCCTTGCGATGACCAAAGAACTCACTCTCGACAAGGTTTTCCGGGATCGCACCACAGTTGACCGCCACAAACGGCGCGTCACGACGATCACTCTGTTCATGAACGCGTCGTGCGACCATCTCTTTTCCAGTGCCGGTCTCTCCAAGAATCAGGACGGCAGAATCCGTCGGAGCGATCTTGGCGATCAGTTTGTGCACACGAGCCATCGGCGCAGAATTGCCGATGAGGTCCGAGCGGCCTTCAACTCTCTGAAGACGGCTCTCAAGAGCCAGCGTCTTATTTTCAAGTGCCTTCCGCTCGCCGATCCGATCCAGCACATTCGAAATCTCGAACAGCGACACGGGCTTCGGAAGAAAGTCATAGGCCCCCATCCGGATTGCGCGAATCGCATCGTCTCGATCACCATGTCCAGTGCTGATGACGCAGACGGTCTCCGGAGAATGCTCACGAAGATAGTCAATCACGTCCCAGCCACTGCCGCCCGGCATACGCAAATCTATAATGGCTGCATCAAAGACGTTCTTTTGAATCGCCTCAATGGCAGCCCCCGGAGATTGCCTCACCGTGGCCACATGGCCCATTCGGGGCAACTCAGACCGCATTAATTCTGCAATGGAATTCTCATCATCAACGAAGAGAACTCGCAGGCTTTGTCGTTTCCTGGTACCCACCGCCGACTCCATGGCCAAGGTACTCAGCCTCATGCTGAGCACAGTCTATTGCGCAAAACAGCCTTCAAAAGGAGAGCCCTTGAAGACGCATTTCCCAGTGTTTCTGCCAGACATCCGGCAAAAAGCACCGATGAGAGAAGCCTATGGTGTATCAGAAAACCAATCCGACAGCAACGTGGGTTTGCTGCGAGATACTCAGCTCTCCAGCGACTGTTTATGCCTTCTGCATCGCCTTTTTCATAGCGTCGCCCATCCCACCGGGACTGTCGGAAACGATCACCCCGGCTGCTCGCAAAGCCGCCATTTTCTCGGCTGCACCCCCACCGCCCCCAGAGATAATCGCCCCTGCATGTCCCATCCGCTTACCCGGAGGGGCTGTCTGGCCCGCGATAAACCCAGCAACAGGCTTCGCAACATGAGACTTGATGTACTCGGCCGCCAACTGCTCTGCACTTCCCCCAATTTCTCCGATCACGAGGATCCCCTCTGTGCCCGGATCATTCTGAAACATCTCAAGCAGTTCGATATAATTTGTGCCGTTAATTGGATCGCCACCAATCCCAACCGCCGTACTCTGACCAAGTCCTACGCGCCCTAACTGCCAGGCGGCCTCATAGGTCAAAGTCCCACTCTTGCTGATAATCCCAATCGTCCCCGGCTTGTGAATATATCCGGGCATGATTCCAATCTTGGCGATGCCTGGAGTAATCACTCCCGGGCAGTTCGGGCCAATCAATCTTGATTTCGACCCGGCCATCCCACGCTTTACTCGCAGCATGTCCATCACCGGAATGCCTTCGGTAATGGCCACGATCAGTTCCATCCCGGCATCCGCAGCTTCCAGAATCGCGTCTGCACAAAACGGAGGAGGAACGAACACCATGGATGTGTTCGCGCCAGTTTTCTCTTTGGCGTCCCGCACGGAATTGAAGACCGGAAAACCGTCGACCGTGGTTCCACCCTTCCCCGGCGTGACCCCACCGACGAACACATCAACCCCCGGCTGACACTCCGCCGCATAAGCTCGGCATTGCTGACTATGGAACAAGCCGGAGTTGCCCGTGATCCCCTGAGTGATCACTCGCGTCGATTTGGAAACAAGAATACTCATCGGTTTGAATTCACCAGTTTGAGATCTGAGATCAGGACTGCATTACTGACGATTTCATCGCCAGCAACACAACTTCTACGGGCTAAACAATTGCACTCGAAGACATTGCTGAAGAACCCGGGCAATCAACTCGCCGAATCCCCCTCACGGCACTACGCACCAAGCGACTTAACCACTTTCTGAGCAGCATCCGCCAGATCGGTTGCGGAAATAATATCGCGACCACTGGCCTTCAGCATTTCCCGGGCAATTTCCACATTCGTGCCTTCAAGTCGCACGACAAGCGGAACGTTGAAACCAACCTTCTCATAGGCGTTAAGAAGAGCCGACACAATGATGTCACACTTCATAATGCCACCAAAGATGTTGACCAGAACGGCCTTCACGTTCTTGTCTGCAAGGATGATGCGAAACGCTTCGGTCACCTGATCTTCATTGGCCCCGCCGCCTACATCAAGAAAATTGGCCGGCTCACCGCCATGCAACTTGATCAGGTCCATCGTGCTCATCGCAAGACCAGCCCCGTTGACAAGGCAGCCAATATTACCATTCAGCTTAACGTAGCTTAAGCCCGTATCAGCGGCTCGCACTTCGGCCGGATCCTCCTCAGAAAGATCTCTTAAAGCGACGACATCTTTATGGCGGAACAGTGCGTTATCATCAAATGTGACCTTGCCATCGAGAGCAAGCAACTGGCTGTCTTCGGTCAGGATCAACGGATTGATTTCGACCATACTGCAGTCGTAGGCCACAAAGAACTTGCAGATCTGAGGCAAGAACTTTTCGGCATTGCGCACACCTATGGCATCAAACCCCAACGCATAGGCCATCTTGCGAGCCTGATAGGGATAAAGCCCCGCGACCGCATCAAACGGTTCAGCGATGATCTTTTCCGGCGAATGCCTGGCAACCTCCTCAATGTCCATCCCACCCTCGGAAGACATGATCAGCACTGGCCCGCCGACTTCGCGATCGACAACAATTCCCAGATAAAGCTCGCGAGCAATCTTCAGACCCTGCTCGACAAACAGCGTGTTCACCTGTTTGCCGTCGTCACCGGTCTGAATCGTAACAAGGGTGCTGCCCAGCATGCGATTTGCGTTCTCTGCAGCCTCTGCAGCAGATTTCACCAGCACGACACCACGCTGGGTCGGGTGCTCTTTGAATGTCCCTTTCCCTCTCCCGCCCGCATGGATCTGCGATTTCACAACGGCAATCGGCCCGCCGAGCGTTGTGAATGCAGCCGCCGCTTCTTCAGCAGACTTCGCCACAATACCCTGAGGAACTGGCACCCCAGCAGCCTTAAAGAGCTGCTTGGCCTGATATTCATGAATCTTCATGGAGCACAATCACGTTCAGGAATAATGAAAAAGTTTTCTCGCAACCATCATTGACCATTCTCCGCATTTCTGAGGAGTCCGGCTCTCTAACAGCGGACCAGACTATAACGGGCCTGATTGTCTTCTTCGAGGAAGGCGGTCCCGCCACCCGGGATTTCCTGAAAATTTGCTACCGCTGAACGCTCCAAATTTATGCAGAAACGCGTCGACATTGGGCACTCGCCAACGTCCCGGACTATTCATCATCCCCATCGTCATCACCCAGATCGACTTCCTCGTCGTCTTCAGGATCCTCGAGCAGCGGTAATCCGAAGTGAGTCTCCACCATCTCGGCAATCTGACAGAGCCTCCCCGTAACACGCGCCTGCATCGGTGGAAGCGCGTTCCCGATCGAGTCGGCCGCTTCGTAGAGCTCAAACGGATTTTCCCCGTCGGGAATCGCCTTTAACAGGTAGTCGGCAACGCTGATGTCTGCACAAGCATGGTCAAACGGATACAAAATGCCTTCGAAGGACTCGCGCAAATGAAGAATGTGGTTTTTCATCTCTGCCATGCGATCCGTGATTTGCGATATCAATTGAGGATTGTCATTGCTTTCACTCAACAGAGAAAGCAGCTTTCCCATCGCAATCTGAGCATCCCGTATCACCAGAAGCTGCCCGAGTCTTTCGTTCACATGGTTAAACAGAGCCAACAATTGATCCAGCTCAGGGACGGTCGCCCCCTGCCCGTCCAGAACTTCACGGACCTGCGGCGTCCGCGCGAGCTGCAGCGCTGCGTACAGTCGATCGGCTGCGGCATCTTCAAAAGGAACCAGCTTCGGCTCCAGCTTTCCAATTCGCCTCTCAGCAGTATCGCGAGCATTCCGAACTTCATCACGACTTGTCAGAGGAATCGAGAAATCCTTCCGACGCACACGAAGGCCTGACTTCAGCAGAATATCGGCAAGGCCAATCTCGATCAGCTCGGTATCAACAGCGTCATATTTCTTCCAGACCTCTGCGTACTCTTCTGCTGCCGCAAGCATTGCAGCCCGCTGCTTTTCCATCAATGCAAGCGTATCCGAAGGACGGCCAGTCGCTTTGAATGCAATGGTCGGGGTTGGCATCGGGCGATACCATGCCACATGCCCCTGAAAAAATCGCCGCAGTGCCTTCCAGGCATCCTGCTGTTGCTTCTGCATCTCCATCAACTTATCAACCGGATGAAGATCGGACTTCTTCAACTCAGCGCCAAAGATCTCTTTGTAGTAATCCCACGTTACAGCGCGAGAAAGAAAATCGAATCGCCGAAAGAGATGCGCGGCCGGTAGTCGCAGCGTGAAGATTCCTTCTGTGTTTTCTTTGGCGGCACTCGCCATACGTTCCGGATCGGCGGGATGCGTATCAAACAAGCCGGTTTTCGATTCCAGTATCTTCTCATCAATCTTTGCATGCACCTTTTCCGGCAACTGATCCACATTCAGAAGGATCAGCTTCGGGAGGTTATCTCCCAGTCGACCTTCGCGGTAGAAATTCCCCAGATCAGACAATGCGCCTCGATAAGCAACGCCCAGAACTGCAAGCTGTCGAGCTGTCGTGGCAAATGTTCGGCTGCCAGCCAGTCGAGCTTCATGGCGGTCAGCATCAAACTCCATTTGCCGCAACAGAATGCCGCTGACAAAATGCCCGATAATCATGAGAACCCAGAGCACAATTCGAGTGAGCCAGATTCCGAATCTCGTGAGGTACAACAGCCAGCCGATACGGATATCAAGACTTCCAGACAGATCTGCCAGCTTCTCATCCCACGCGTCGCGTTCGTAAACAACGCGAGTGAACCAGTAGCTGATCGAACGAATCAGATAGCTGAGCCGCATCCCGGCTCCCTGCGCGAAATGACCGAACTCGTGGGCAAGAACACCGCCGAACTGTCGCATGGTCAAACCGGCAACCAGCGGCATTCCAAGAGTCAGCACAAGATCATTTCCAGCCATGCTGAGAATTCCACGATTAAAACTGGCACTGGCGTTGATGTTGCAGTCGATGTCAATCCGCTGAGGACGAGGAGAGTTGACGGCTTTGCAGATCCGATCCACGAACTCAAACAGCAATGGCTCATCTTCGGGCTTCAGAGTTCGTCGCCCGGAATCCGTCGCTGGCTTTGAAAACAACGGTTTGATCATGAACAACACAAGTCCCACGCCAGCAACAATCGGAGCCAGATAGGCGAGGAAGGCCAACACCACCGCTCGCCCCGCGTTACGTCCCGAACCAACTCCGCTTGCGGCGGAAATCATTCCGGTGTGATTCACAGCGTGGTACCAAACCAACCAGCCAACCGCACCAATCAGAGCAACATAAATCAGCGGCAACATGACCATGAAAAATGAAACCAGCACAATTCCGAATCGATAGCCACCAGAAACTGGCACCGGCGCAATTTTCGGATGAGTGAACGCGGCGAAAACTTTCCGCCGGATCGTTTCAGAATCCTCCGGTGGAGTTGACAGCGTAGCCGCCGTGTGACGCAACGCATCAGCCTGTACATCGCGAGGTCCGGCAACAACTCGTGCTCGCACAGCCCCTGCACCTGATGCCGCCGAAGCTACACTTGAACCAGCCGGACTCGCCACCGCCTGAACAGGCTTAGCGTTCTGAATCGAGGCCTGAATTACGATAGACGGATCTGCAGGTTCGGAGTCGGTAATTCGACGAGCGCGGCGGATCACTGGCGCGGCAGACTCCGCAGGACGCGGAGAGGCACCTGCATTTGTGGGCTCGGATATTATCGCTCCTCTGCTGTCCGGGTTTTCTCTGACGGGTGCTGGTGAGATCTTGCCGCCGGCAGCACGATCTGTAGCCGGAGCTTTCCCGGTCGTCGCGCCTGTGCTGTTATGAGATTCGAGTCCGTTAACTTCGGGCACTGTAATCACGCCCTGACACTTCACGCAGCGGATACGCTTTCCGCTAAGAGCATCCTTAACGGAAAATCTTGCCTCACATTGCTGACAATTGATGACAATTGCCACTGCCAAACTCCTGCTGCGCTCTCATTGCGGTGCGTCTACCTGCCCAAAGCTTCCTGATATTCTCGCAGTGTTATGAAAGGAAACCGATAAATCCAGCCACACCAGCACTCCCACCTAACATCCCAGTTTCCCTACACCCCCATGCGATCCGCCTGAACACAGGTAATACTGCTCTTGGCCCGATTTTCAGTGGCTCTTATCCTACTGCATGGTAAAGACCGTTTCTGTCGTCCGGCATGGAAGCCGAATTAATGATGTCGCGCCCGGTACTCCTGCTATTGCTCCTCACAGCCGTGATGCAAACCGGCTGCGTGCATCGGCGCGTCACGGTGAACTCCTATCCTCAGGGAGCACTGGTCAAAGTTGATGGCCGCGATATCGGCTACACGCCGGCTTCATTTGACTTCACGTGGTACGGAACTCGAGAAGTCCAGCTCCTGATGGACGGTTATGAAACTCGCACGGAGCACGTTGACATCAATGCTCCGTGGTATCAGAAGTTTCCGTTCGATTTTGCCAGCGACAACTTTCTCGGCAAGCATGTGACCGACCATCGTCAGTTTACGTTTCAGCTTGAGCCCAAGAAAATTGGTCAGTCCAGTGATGTCCTGCAACGAGCAGGCTCGCTGAGAAGTGAAGCTCTGCACGGTCAGTAGACAGGCCGTTGCATTTCGTGCCCCTGTCGCCATGCGTTGCCTGACCGGATTCCAGAACAGATTCCGGATGGCCCAGGGACAGTTCCCGAAGACGACTTTTCGCCGCAGGATTGCACTGAGACAGCGGTCCAGGTAACCTCGGTAACGAAAAGACCGTTAGTGGAGGTCTGTTGAAACTGTGTTTGGGGCGAGTTTTCGATCGAGGGGTGCTATATGAAGCTTTCAGGATTCCTGGCTTTTTTCCTGCTGGTTCCAGGATTCGCCGTTGCTCAGGAAGAGCTTTCTGACGCTGACAAGCAATTGATTCAGGCCATCCAGGCAGCTGGTGGGCAGGCCATGCCCCTGGCGAAGAATGACGCTCGACTGTCAGTTGCCTTCCATTTGTCCGACAAAGAAATCACAGACGAGACGCTGGCTGTCTTGAAAGACGCGGCTGCGATTCATTCGCTCAATCTGCGTGGCACAAAAGTAACGGACGCAGGTTTGGCTCATCTGGCTGGTTTGAAGGGGCTGACTCGCCTGCACCTGGAAAAGACGGCCATTACAGACGCCGGTGTCGCACATCTGGCGGCGCTGCCTGCGTTGGAATACCTGAATGTCTACGAAACGAAGATCACTGATGCTGGGCTTGCTCAGCTTGGGGCGATCAAATCTTTGCGTCGCCTCTTCGTGTGGCAGACGACCGTCACCGAGGCTGGTGAAGAAGCACTGAAGGCGGCCATCCCGGAAATCGATATCGTGCCGGACTTCAAGAAGGATCGCGAACGAGAGATCGTAGAAGCCGGTCGCGCTGCGGAAGACTCTGCCAAGCTTGTAGAAGAACTGGCAGCACAGATCGAAGGTCAGGGAAAGACGATCACTGAAACAGCAGCCGCTTCTGAAGCCGCCGCTAAGGCTCAGGCAGACGCTCAGACCGCATTGGATGCTGCCAACAAGGTTCTGGAAACCGCCAACGCCGCAAAGGTAGCCGCAGATAAAGCTGTTTCGGACCTGAAAGCGGATCCAAATTCTCCAAAGGATGCGGTCACCGCTGCAGAAGCAGCCGCTGTTGAGGCTCAGAAGGCTGTCGAGGCCGCAACTGCTGCCGTTGAGCCTTTGAAAAAGCCGGCTGAAGACACAAAAAAAGCGGCTGAGGAAGCGAAGAAGAAAGCAGACGAAGCGACCGCAAAACTGACCGAACTGAAGACGAAGTCAGAAGAAGCCGTGAAGAAGGCAGCCGAGCTAAAGGCAAAAGCTGAAGAACTGGCCGCGAAGAAGTAAACTTCTTCCTGACGCACATTTGCCAGAGCCGACCTGTAACGGCCTTGGACTTGTTGCTCGGATTGTGAATTCCATAACGTCGCCTGCCTTACTCCGTGAGGCAGGCGATTGTTATTTTGACACGGATATAACTGCTCCTCTTTGGTGCTCTTCCATCTTCTGTGCTCATTTTCTTGTGAGCCATAACATGATCCGGCACTCTGCATCCCTCTGTCTTCTGCTGGTAACGGTCACCGCACCGATCCATGCACAGGATCCCTCATCGCCGGAGCACTTCGAGTCCCGTATCCGGCCGATTCTGGTTGAGCATTGCATTGGATGTCATGGTGAAAGTCACCAGGAAGCGGGACTGCGACTCGATTCCGGCGAAGGCTTCAGACAAGGCAGCGACAGCGGACTGATCTTTGACTCCAACCTCCCTCATGACAGTTTGATTCTGCGTGCGGTACGATATGAGGACGACATTCGCATGCCGCCCGACGGACGTCTCTCCGACGAACAGATCAACGCCGTTGAGCAATGGGTCAAGGCTGGTGCGGTGTGGCCTGCAGAAGTTGTTCCGCACCCGAGCAAGGCAAAGTCTTCTGTTTTCGAACAGGCAAAGGATCACTGGGCCTTTCAGCCGATTCGAAAGGAGATTGTTCCGGCGGATGTCGAGCCTTCGCAGATATATCGCCGTGATGCTGCTGTGATCGACAAATTGATAGACGCTGGTCTGCAACAAGCGGGTCTGTATCGAAATCAGATTGCAGACCGACGCACATTGATCCGCCGCGCGACATTGGACTTGCATGGAGTGCCTCCGACTCCACAAGAGGTCAAAGTATTTGAAAGTGACTCTACCAAAGATGCATGGCCACGCCTGATCGATCGACTTCTCGCATCACCTCGATACGGCGAACGATGGGCAAGGCACTGGCTGGATGTCGCACGATACTCAGACACCAAAGGCTATGTACGTCTAAAAGATAATCCGCTTTATCCAGCAGCCTGGACTTACCGCGACTATGTGATCCAGTCGTTCAACGAAGACCTTCCGTACAATCAGTTTGTGCTGGAGCAATTGGCGGCCGATCAGCTGCCAGCAGGTCGGTGGTCGGCGGTGCATCCCGGGACAGGCAATCTTGTTGCTGGCAGGAATCCAAAATCATTAGCGGCAATGGGCTTTTTGACTTTGGGCCAACGATTCATTAACAGCCCGAACGACATCATTGACGATCGAATTGATGTTGTCACACGCGGTCTGTTGGGTCTCACAGTCACCTGTGCCCGTTGCCACGACCATAAGTTTGACCCCGTTCCTACGGCCGACTATTACAGCCTGCATGGCGTCTTTGCCAGTTCGTACGAGCCTGAGGTTCCACCACTGATCCTGCCGACGACTGAACTTGCACAACACCAGGCCTACCTGAAAGAACTTGAGCGACGAACAAAGCAGTTCGACGATTTCCGGCACGCAAAGAAGACGGAATTGGAGTTATCATTTCGGAAACGTGCAGGCGAGTATTTACTTGCCGGACAATTCGAGAAAGTTCAGGCCAATTTTTTGCCGGTCATGTTCTTAATCGACGCGTCGAAGGACCTCAACCCTGCCGTTATCCAACGCTGGGCTCGCTTGCTGGAGAAAAGTCGGCGACATCATGATCCCGTTCTCACGCCGTGGCACAAACTAGCTCAGCTCACAGAAACTGAATCAAATGAAGCGTTTGCTCAGGCTTCTGCTGAGATGATCGCGAAGTGGTACGCCGATGGGAATGGCCAGCGTGTTAATCGAGCCATACTGGATGCTCTCAAGTCGGCCCCGATCAACAATCTGAATGATGTCTCAAAGTGCTACAGTGAAGTATTCGCAAACGTTGACGCTCTGTGGAATATCGCGAAGTCTACAGGAGCAACTGCACTGACAGATTCGGATCTGGAAGAGATCAGGCAACTGCTGTACGGAGCCGAATCGCCTGCGGTGGTCTCTCTGAACGAGATTCAGGACTTCCTGTTTGTTGACACGACGACACAGAATCAATTCCACGAACAGCAACGGCAGATGGAGGACTGGATCGCCTCTCCCGGAGCCGCGCCACATGCACATGTTTTGCTGGACTCAGAAACCCCGGCGGACTCACATATCTTCCTCAGAGGCAATGCAAGTAACCCAGGTGAGAAAGTCCCTCGACAATTCCTGCAAGTTCTAAGTCCTCCGGATCGACGTCCTTTCCAGACAGGCAGTGGCCGTCTGGAATTGGCGATGGCGATCGTGAATCCTGAGAATCCATTGACGGCCAGGGTCGTGGTCAATCGCGTCTGGTTGCATCATTTTGGAAATGGACTTGTCCGCACACCCAGCGATTTTGGGTTACGCGGCGAGGCGCCAACGCATCCGGATTTGCTGGACTATCTGGCAAGTCAGTTTATGGCCAACGGCTGGTCTATCAAAACGCTTCACCGCACAATCATGTTGTCTGAGACTTATCAGCAGCAAAGTCAGAGCCGTTCAGATGGCGAGTCAAAAGATCCTGAGAATCGATGGCTCTGGAAAATGAATCGAAGGCGACTGGATTGGGAGTCATTGCGAGATTCTCTGTTGACTGTTTCAGGCCAGATCGACTTCACGATGGGAGGCACATCGGTACCGTTGTTATCCGAACCTTTCTCCACCCGCCGCACAATCTACGGCTTCATTGATCGCCAGAATTTACCCGGACTATTCAGGACCTTTGACTTTGTCGCACCGGACAGTTCTGCTCCAAAACGACTACAGACCACGGTACCGCAGCAGGCTCTCTACCTGTTAAACAGTCCTTTCATGCGTCAGCAAACGACTGCCACGGCGGCACGAGTCCTTTCCATGAAAGATGGGAGCAATCCAATCAGTTCTGAACAACTGATTGATGCGTTGTATCAGACAGTTTTATCTCGCAGTGCTGCGCCGGATGAAGTTGAATTGGGCCGCCTATTTCTAAGCGAAACGTCTTTGGTCGAAGTTTTACCTTCGAGATCGGCGGCAGGAGATCCGTCGGCAGCATTCGACTCGTGGCATGAATACGTTCAGGCTCTGTTGCTTTCCAATGAATTCTGTTTTGTGGATTAATCAGGGGATTGTCGCATGAGAATTCTGCAGATTGCCGCCCTGCTCTTTCTGCAGAGTCTTCTGTCATTGGTTGCCGATGAACCGCATGACATCGTCCCGTGTTCAGACGGAAGCAAGTCTGCCGAAACGAAACAGAGTCCCCACAACTGGCCGTCGATTCGTGGGCCGCAATGGAATGGCCACTCCGAAGAAACGCAACTCGCTGATTCGTGGCCGAAGGAAGGGCCGCCGGTTCTGTGGACGCGAGAACTGGGTCAGGGCTATTCTGCTTTCATAGCCTGGAATGCTCGCATTGCAACTCAGTACCAGACGCTGCGAGGGCAATTTGTCATTTGCCTCGACGCCAACACGGGGTCGACCATCTGGGAGCATCGCTATGACTGGCCGTACGATCCGGCCGGGGTTTATCCGGGACCGCGAGCGACTCCGACTTATGCTGACGGCTGTCTCTACTTTGCCAGCCCTGCAGGATTGATCGGTTGTCTGAATGCAGAAACCGGCGATGTGATCTGGTCGCTGGAAATTGCGAAAACGTTTGGCGGTGAACTGACCGGCTTTGGCTATGCCTGCTCACCAACATTGGTCGATGGCCTGGTGATTCTGCCTGTCGGTTGCCCCAATGCCGGCATGGTTGCTCTGGATGCAAAAACCGGCGTAGTGCGATGGCAGGCCGGAAACTATGCATCCAGCTATGCGCCTGCGTATCCGATCTCCTTTCAGGGACGTGATCTGGTTCTGGGATACGGTGAGAACTCGCTTGTCTGCCATGATCGAAAAACCGGTCAGATTCTTTGGCAGCATAAGCTTTCAGAAGGCTACGACGAACATTCGTCATGGCCTCTCTACCACGAGCCCCATCTTTGGATTTCGAGCCCCTTCAAGGCTGGCGCGGAACTTCTGGAATTGTCGGCTCAGAACGAGTTTGCTGTTCGTTCCGTGATGAAACAACGCCTGATTTCCAACGACATTTTCCCCAGCGTTCTGGTGGAGGGATCCGTTTATGGATTCGACGTGCTGGAACCTCAGGCAAAAACTCACCGTTCCACTCGAGGCATTTTCCGATGTATTGATCTGATGACAGGAGACGAACGATGGTCCGTCGGAGATGGACGACCGATCCGCAATTATGAAGTGAAAACAAAAAGTGCCACCGTCGAAGCACCAAAGCCCATGATCGGACATGCAACTGTCATCGTGGCCGACAACAAACTGATCCTGTTCAACGATCTGGGCGAACTGATTCTGGCACGCGCGACCCCGGAACGATACGACGAACTGGGACGTGTTTCCGTTCTGGCCGGCGAAATCTGCTGGACCCAGCCCGCGCTGTCTCAGGGGCGTTTGTTTGTTCGCAATCACAGCCGAGCAGCCTGCCTTTATCTTGGACGACCGGAGTCGCTGGATGCGGAACTGCAACACTCGGCCACAACAGCGGCATCAATTCCGCAGTCCGAATACTTTGACTGGGCGGCCATTATTCTTGGGGTCGAGCCCGA
The DNA here is from genome assembly GCA_026400835.1 of Planctomycetales bacterium. Taxonomy (GTDB): domain Bacteria; phylum Planctomycetota; class Planctomycetia; order Planctomycetales; family Planctomycetaceae; genus SXXK01. Next base: position 193,780 of record JAPLOA010000076.1, read on the forward strand.
GTATGCGTTTGATCTTCCTTCACCGGAATGGCTCAAAAAATGGTATCAGGTGTGTCTCGTTGGAATCATTGGCGGTTGCTTCGCGTTTATTCTGATGACCATGGTGTTTCCCTCTGTCCGCCGCCTCTCGCCGGAAACACGTGAGACGACTGGCTGGTTTCTCGTCTTCTTGATGGGTGCTTTGGGAACAACATTTCTCAGCCCGCGAATGAGCGACTTTATCTTCACATGGCCCGTCTGCCTGTTCGCTGCGTTTCAGCCCCTTATGGACAGGATCGTTGTTCGACGGGGTGAGCTCAATCATTCGGATCAGAGTCATTCAGCTCAAACTCGCCAATCGCGATGGCGATCGAGACTCGCGTGTTTAGTTTTTCTCAGCGTATGCCTTTTGTATTTTCTCGCCTGTCGCCGATTGAGCCTTGTGTTTGAATGGGTTTTCCTTGGCGGCTTTGCCGCTGCAATCCCCTTTTCGCTGACAGGCAAGATTTTGTTTCGTCAGAGGCGTTGGCACTGGCTCTGGAAAGCACTCTGCGTGGCAGCTTCATTCACTGCCTTCTTCTGGTCGTCCGTCGCGTTCCTCCACATGCGTGTCTGCTGAGCAGCTCTGTTTCTGCCTGTCGCTGGGCATGTATCGAGTGCGGGATTCGAATAGAGTAGAGGTCCAGCAGCGTAGGGCCGGTTCCTGCTGGCGAATTGACTCACCCATGAAACGGGCCGACAATCAAAAGATTCCGGCCGGTCGAAACCGGCTCTGAAAGAAGTGGCACTCCGTCAAACCTTCTCCAAACAGGTTCAACAATGAAGATCAAACTTTGCTTTTGCCTGATGGCTTGTCTGTTCGCAAATCGTGGCGATCAATTACTGGCCGACGAAGCGATGTGGAAGGCCGGAGTTGCCAAAGTGGCGGTGACACCGGAGACGTCGATGTGGATGGCCGGCTATGCTTCTCGAAACAAACCGTCCGAAGGCAAGGTCCATGATCTTCACGTCAAGGCCCTGGCTCTTGAAGATCAGGATGAGCATCGCATGGTCATTGTGACGGCAGATCTGATCAGCATACCTCGAGACCTTCGCAACTGGTTACAGGATGAGTGTCAAAAGAAGTATTCCCTGAGCCCTGATTCACTCCTGCTGAATGCCTCCCATACCCACTGCGGCCCGGAACTCCGTTCCAGCAAAGTTTCCCTTTACGGCGCCGCAGCTGAACAGGTTTCACATACAGAGAATTACTACAACAACCTCAAGCAACAAATCCTCGAGTTGGTGGGCACCGCACTGCAGAACCTTCAGCCAGCTAAAGTCGGCTACACCCACGGCCGAGCAGGATTCGCCATGAATCGACGGCTTCCGACAGAAACAGAACCACGTAACGCTCCTTATCCGGACGGCCCTGTGGATCATGATGTTCCCATCCTGAAGGTTGAATCGGAAGCAGGCGAACTGAAAGCACTGCTGTTTGGATACGCCTGCCACAATACAACGCTCAGCTTCTATCAGTTCTGCGGAGACTACGCCGGGTTCGCTCAGTACGATCTCGAAACCGCCTTTCCCGGCGCGGTGGCCATGTTTATGACCGGCTGCGGCGGTGATCAGAATCCACAGCCCCGAGGCGAACTCGCTCTGGCTGAACATCACGGCAGCACTCTTGCACTCGCTGTTAAGGCCGGACTTCTCGGACCAATTCGTCCTGTCCAGGGAACCATTCGATCAGCTATCGAACCTGTTGAGCTGGAATTCGCCACGCCGCCGAACCGTGACGAACTTGAAGCCCTTCAAAAATCTACCGTCGAGTATTCTCAGCGGCGAGCCAACGCCTTGCTTAAGCAACTCGATGAGCAAGGCCGAATTCCGACTGACTATCAGTATCTTGTGCAGGTCGTCCGCCTCGGAGATCAAGCAACAATGGTGGCTCTCTCCGGTGAAGTCGTTGTTGACTACTCCCTGCGACTCAAGCAGGAGTTAAAGGGAAACGCAGCCGTCTGGGTTGCAGGCTACAGCAATGATGTGTTCGGCTACGTGCCTTCACTGCGAGTGCTCAAAGAGGGCGGATACGAAGGCGGCGGAGCCATGGAGTTCACAACATTGCCCGGCCCGTTCGCCGAATCCGTGGAATCCCGGATCGTCGACAAAGTTCACCAGCTGATGAAGAAAACGGAAAAAATGACAGACGAAAAATAGCCGTCGACAAAGATATTTCTTCTTCCGTTTCCTGGCGTACACTTTGCGTCCGGGAAATCATTGCCTGGAATCCTGTCATAGCCAAACCTCCCTCATAAGGTATCCCATGTCTTCACGAATCTTCGTGGCTCTGTTCTTCTTCGCGACCGCTTCCACTGCGTTCGCGCAGGAGACGGAATGGAAGATGGTCTGGAACGATGAATTCGATGGCCCAAAGCTGGACTACAGCAAATGGGAGATCGAAGTGAACGCATTCGGTGGCGGGAACAACGAACTCCAGATCTACACCGATCGCAGAGAGAATGTGCGCATCGAAGAAGGACGACTCATTCTGCAGGCCAGAAAAGATAATCACGGAATCGCAGGGACCGTTCGGGTGTACTCGTCAGGCCGCATTCGCAGTAAGAACCGCGGAGACTGGAAGTACGGAAAGTTCGAGATCCGCGCGAAGCTTCCTGGCGGACAGGGCGTTTGGCCAGCGATCTGGATGTTGCCGACCGACGAAGTTTACGGCACATGGTCGTCCAGTGGGGAAATCGACATCGTGGAGTTCAAAGGTCAGGAACCAGGCGTCATCTGGGGGACTCTTCATTACGGCAAACAGTGGCCCGACAATAAACATTCAGGATCACAGTTTCGCAGCCCGGATGTCGACTTCACTCGCGACTTCCATACGTTTACACTCGAGTGGGAAGAGGGTGTTGTCCGCTGGTTGATTGATGGAAATCTTTACCAGACTCAGACCAAATGGGAGTCTGCTGGAGGCAAGTTCCCGGCTCCTTTTGATCAAAACTTTCACATGGTTTTGAACCTCGCTGTAGGTGGCGGTTTTGTCGGCAACCCGGATGCGTCAACAAAGTTCCCTGCTCAGTTTGAAGTCGACTATGTCCGAGTTTATCAAAAGCCGTAGCCAGTCCTGAGCATGCTCGACAAACAGGCAACTTCACTCATTCCTTCGCGGATTCTGTCTGTTTGCCGCTGCTCACAAACTCCTGCTCTGTCAGCACCCCATCACCGTTCTTATCGAACCGAGGAAATCGCTTAGGTGCCTGATCATGATCAGGCTGACCAGCCAGGAATTCCTCGAGAGACAGAGTTGCATCTTTGTTCTTGTCTCGATTACGAAACATCGCGGCACGATCCTGTGATTTGCCGGGCTTCGCTGCAGCCGCAGCTTTCTGAGCCGAAATTTGCGGGATCGCTTCCCGGTGTTGTGCAAGCAAAGACTTCAGTTTTTCCAGGATCTCCGGATGCTGGGCGGCAATGTTCGCTGTCTCCGATGGATCTTTTTCATAGTCATAGAGTTCGTACTCCGCCTCTGACGCATCAGCTCCGGGAACTTTCCATTCCACCATCCGAAAATGATTTGTCCGGATCGCTCGCCCCAGCCGTTCACCTCGCGGATAGACATGAATCACGCTCTCACGAGTCTGCACATCCGGAGATTTCAGGGTTGCTGCCGCGCTCAATCCATCCAACCCGTCTCGAGCAGGTAATCCTGCAAGCTCAGACAGCGTCGGGTAAACGTCAACGGTTTCAATGAGAGAGCGAGATTTCTGACCGGCTGCACATCCGGGCGACGAAATGATCAGAGGAATTCGAGTCGCCTGTTCATAATTCGTATGCTTGCACCACATTCCATGATCGCCCAGATGCCAGCCGTGATCACCCCAGAGCACAACGATCGTGTTGCTTCTGGCCCCCGTTGCATCCAGCGCGTCGAGAATTCTTCCGATCTGCGCATCGGTATAACTTGTCGCGGCATAGTATCCATGGATCAGCCGTCGAGTGTCCTGCTCCGAAATCGCGCCTTCTCGCGGCATGTCACTGTATTGGCGTAATTCACCACCAAACTGTGGTGCGTAGCTCGGCGCGTTTTCTGGAACATCAGCAACCTGAGGCATGGGGACGGTCTTCGGATCGTAGAGATCCCAATACTTCTTCGGCGCCACGAATGGCAGGTGTGGCTTCAGAAAGCCGCATGCGATAAAGAACGGCTGATCCTTGTTCTCAGCGGCCGCCTTGATTCTTGCAGCAGCCTCGACGGCAATCTGTCCATCGCCATAGGCATCATCCGCGACATCTGCCGATTCTGTCGCTGTCCCGCGCGGACCATTGTTGGACGTTCGCCTATTGGCCTGACTTGCTGCAAGCTGATACTGCGCTGCTTTTGGTCGCCAGTGCGGAACTGTCCATGATACTTCGTCTTCTGCGTTTCCGTGTCCCACATGAAACACTTTGCCTAATGCCTGAGTGATATACCCGTGCTGTTGAAAATGCTGGGCGATCGTCACGGCATCCGGTCGGCTACGGCGAAAGTTCGTGGCCAGATCGTAAATGCCAAGCGACTGAGGTCTCAGGCTGGTCATCAACGCATTACGAGACGGTGAGCAAACCGCCTGATTGCAATAGGCCGACTCAAAGAGCACGCCCTGCCCTGCCAATCGATCGATGTTAGGTGTCTTTGCAATCTTGTCGCCATAACAACTCAGCACTGGTTTCAGGTCATCCACGCAAATCAGCAGAACGTTCGGCCGGCGAACTGGCTCACTCGCAGGACTGAGGCTTGCCTGACCAATGAACTGCAACGCCAGAGTGAAAACAATAACCAGACAGTGGCGATGCGAACTGATCGATGCCATGGAAGACTCTTTCGAATGGGCTTTTCAAAAAACGGCAAATCCAGTGAAGCAAGAAACTCAGACACACGCCGCGGATCAACAACATTTCCAGGCGTTAAGTTTCTCACCCTCACACTACAAAAAAGCCCGGGACGGCGATCCTTCCCGGGCTTGATCAACTTCGAGTGACTTGCGACCTGTCAACTGCATTCCGGATGCAGTGCCTTGCTGACGCAGCCATGGCTGGCCTGAGCAACCGTCGCTGACCAATCGGCCAGATATCCTCGCTTTACTTCCAGAGGACGACGAGGCGCAAGCTTCGAACGCCGTGCTGTCATCTCATCATCACTGATGTTGACCGTAATCGAGCCCTTGAGAAGATCGAAGCCGATCAGGTCGCCGTCCTGAACACATCCGATCGGCCCACCTACAGCAGCCTCTGGAGCACAGTGAACTCCAATCGCCCCGTGAGAGACACCGGACACGCGAGCATCAGAGATGAAGGCGATTTTCCCGTCCAGCTCCGGAACCGCGAGTGCGGCCGTGGCGATCAGAACTTCTGGCATCCCACTGGCCACTGGTCCCATATTGCGAAGCACAATGACGCTTCCCGGAGTAATCTTTCGCTGCTCAACAGCACGCACGATATCGCGAGGATCTTCAAAGCAGACTGCCTTGCCCTCAAACTGCGGGTTTTTCATGCTGGAGACTTTGAACACAATTCCCTCCGGAGCGAGGTTGCCGAAACAAATCTGCATGTCGGCAAATGGCTTGTAGCAGTTTTCCTTCGTTACGATGAGATCCTGACCGACCGGTGGTTGCGGAACGTCCTTCAGGTTCTCTGCCATCGTCTTTCCGGTGACAGTCATGCACGATCCGTCAAGCAATCCGCTGTCCAGCAAATGCTTCAGTAGAATTGGCGTGCCACCAATCTTGTGCAGATCAACCATCGTTCGCAGGCCGCGTGGTGCAAAGCTGCAGAGCACCGGAGTTTCTCGGAAGATCGCCTGAAGATCTCGCAGAGTAAAGTCCACGCCCGCTTCACGGGCCAGCGCCAGAATATGCAGAACGCCGTTGGTGGAACCTCCTGCCGCGGCAATTGTCACAGCACAGTTCTTGAAGGCGGCTTTTGTCAGGATATCGCGAGGTCGAAGGTTCAATTTCAGCAGGTTCATGATCGCATGTCCTACCTGACGACATTCCGCCTGCTTCCCGGGATCCACAGCCGGGATAGAGCTGCTGGCTGGAAGCATCAAGCCGATAGCTTCCATGGCGAGGCCCCACGTATTAAAGGACGCCGCGATTCCGCAACCGCCCGGTCCCGGGCAGGCCTTGCGAATAATCTCTTCCGATTCTTCATGCGTCATCGCTCCGACGGAAGCGGCCGCCTGCGAATCGTAAACGTCCAGAATCGTAATATCCTTGCCCTTATGGCAACCAGGCAGAATACTTCCGCCGCTGACGATTAACCCTGGATAATTTGAGCGAGCCAGGGCCATCGCAAAGCCGGGACCATTCTTGTCACAATTATGTAACCCGACCATCGCATCGTAGCAATGGGAGGTTACTACACACTCAGCGCTGTTGGCGATCAGGTTGCGAGACGGCAGGCTGGCGTTCCCGCCTTCATGCCCCTGAGTAATGTTGTCACTGACGCCGGGGGTTCCGAAAGGAAATCCCAGCATCCCAGCTTCACGACATCCTGCGGCAATTTCCTGTGCCAATGAGTACGCATGAATGTTGCATGTGTTGCCCTCGAGCAGTGGCACGCCAATGCCAACCTGAGGCTTGTTAAAATCGTCGGCTGTCATGCCCACTGCGTAGTAAAACGCCGTGATACCTTTTTGCCAGCCATGAGTCAGTTTGTTGCTGTTCCAGTTAAGCATGGGGTTTAAATCAGTTTGTGAGGATGGGGGCGGAAATAGATTAACGAAAACTTATAAGCGGTATTTTAGTGATTTGAAACGACGAGTAGTGCAGAAGCCTTTAAACCACCGGGGTAAACCCCAATGGCGAAAATGAGTATCTTTTCGTTCGAAACTACTGGCCAATACGTTGGATGCGAATGTTGCGGTAATGAGCTTCTCCGGAAGGACCACCGTGAATCTGAAGAGCAATGAATCCCTTTTGTTCGATCGCTTCATCGGCCTCTGTGTAGTCGACCGTTTTGAAATCGTTGATCCACAATTGGATGTGCCTACCTTCGCAAAGAATGCGATACTTGTTCCAGTCGTCACGTTTCAGCACCTTATTCAGTTCCTCCTTCTTCGGTGCTGCCAGGATCTTGTTGCGTCGTGATTCATCGTACAACGCGCCCCAGTAATTCTGGCCAAGGTCAGCCTGATAACCGATCATCTCATGATGATCAGGGATACGCTTACTGCGAAGCTGGACGCCAGCGTTTGTGCCTTCACCAATCAGGCGAAACTCCAGCGTCAGCTCAAAATCGGAATACTCTTCCTTCGATGACAGAAAGAAGTTGTGAGGAATCTTGTCCTTCAGTTGCCCACCGATGATCGATTCTTTTTCGACGCGAAATACGGACGTGTCGCCATCCCAGCCTTCCAACGTTTTGCCATCGAAGATTACAGCCGTGGTCGCATCTGATTTCTTTTCTTCAGCAGCAACCATGGTCAGCGGCGTCAATAACGCTGTCGTCATGCAAACAGATAAGCCAATGGATCGGATCTTCGACGCGATCATGGAGCACTCCAGTTGTCAGGAGAAGGTGGAGGGATCAATCGCCGAAGTCTAACGAATGAAGAATTGCGGCGGAACCATCGCCTACCGACGAAAGTTGATCACTTTAAGCGGCTGCCATCGATCAACAGGCCCAGCCCAGTGGCGACGGACGCAGCCTGAAATCCGTATCCTGGTCAAAACGAAAAAGGCCCGGCATCTTTTGCAGAAGCCGGGCCTTCGATTCAGTTCAAAGGTGGATGTTGTAAATTACAGTGACCAGCCTTCACGGTATTCGCGCTGAACGTACTGATTCAGTTCTGGCAGGTTTGTGCTGACCAGATTCCTGGCATCCCACTCAATACGCTGACCTTCGCCGGCCCGCACTGCGAGGTTACCAACAAGAATTGTCTCGGTCAGACGACCAGCGTAACCGAAGTTGGACATCGTACCGGGCTTGTAGTTGCCGCGGCAGGATTCCACGAACTCCCACTTGTTTCGCTCGTCGTTACTGCCCTTGAAAGGAATACGAGGAATGGACTGATCTGGCTTCTTGAAGCCCTTGAAGTCCGCATCTGGCAGCAGCGTGTAGGCTGCGCCGTAGTCATTCTCTGACAACAGCATGCCCTTGCTTCCCACAACCAAAGCCGCACTGGTCTTGCCACCGCCTTTTTTCTGTTCAGCAATACGCTTACGGAAACCTTCCGGCAATTGAGCAATCAGGTCGTCTGATGGCAGACTGCCACCGTCATACCAGTAGAACTTCGTAGCAGCCAGACCGTTGCGTTCAGGGAATTCGAACATCAGCGTCGTAGCACCAGGGAAGGTTTCGCCTTCAACGATGCCTGGGTTCTTGACTGCTGTGACAGCAATTGGATCCCACAGTTCCAGAGCCATCACAGGCATATTCGTTGTATGACAGGCCATGTCGCCCAGAGCACCGGTTCCGAAGTCGACCCAGCCGCGCCAGTTGAAGGAGTGATAAACGCCTTCTTTGTATGGACGCATTGGGGCAGGACCGATCCACGAATCCCAGTCGAGAAAATCAGGCACTTTGTCTTCGCCGGCGGGGCGACCAATCCCCTGTGGCCATACCGGACGATTTGTCCAGACGTGCAGTTCAGAGACGGATCCGATCGCACCCGAGCGAATCACTTCGACAGCTTCACGCAGTCCGTCTTCAGCGGTGCCCTGATTACCCATCTGAGTAACCACACCCGTTTCCGCAGCAACTTCTCGCATGATACGAGCTTCGCGGATGGACCAGGTCAGAGGCTTCTGAACATAGACGTGCTTCTTGGCCTTCATCGCCTTGATCGCGGCTGCAGCATGAGTATGGTCCGGAGTGCTGACACTAACGATGTCAACTTTATCACCGAGCTTGTCCAGCATCTCACGGAAGTCGGTGAACTGTTCGGCCTTGGTGAATTCTTTCGACTTCTTGGCCAGTGTACGCTTATCGACATCACAGATGCCAACGATTTCCACATCCTGATCGGCGATGTGACTGCTGTCGCTGTCACCTTTACCACCGACTCCAATACAGGCGGCCGTCAAACCTTCCAGCGCCGAACGTGTCGGCTTTCCGAATGTCTGTGGAGCAACCCAGAACGCAGTTCCCAATGCGGCAGAACTGCCGAGAAAACTGCGACGTGATGTCTTTCTTGTCATGAGCGTACCTCAGGAAGTCAGTGGGACAAAAAACGGAGGGTTCCGTAGGAAACGCTGACTGCTGGCAGCAACCAATGCATTCCACCGGACAAAAAATCGGGCCAGTTGCCCGAACAGAACCAATTACGATAGCAACACCGGGGGAAACAGCAACGATTCGGCCGACTTTCAAGGCCTTCAGAGTTTCCATCAAATAAAGTCACCCTGATGAACACTTGGGAACGCACACCAGCCCCATTACAAAAAGCGAATCGCGGTTTTCTGCCAGTGGCAACTCTTCGACAACACTCGGGACAAACTTGAATGGACAACCAAACCCCGCCGGAAGATTCTGATCGATACGCAGCCGAATTGCAGGAGATGCACAATCTTCAGAATCAGACGTCATCCTGGAGCGGTGTCGTGATGATGCTGGTCGTATCAATGGCGCTCTTTGTCGGGACTGGCTCTGCATCATGGTCACTGGAACATGCCACGACTTTGATCCTGCTGATGTTGCTTCATGAATCCGGACACTTCGTTGCGATGAAGCTGAGTGGGTATCGCAACCTTAAGATGTTCTTCATTCCTTTCTTCGGAGCCGCAGTCTCCGGCCGGAGCTACAACATTCCTGGCTGGAAAAAGGCCGTCGTTTCTTTGGCTGGTCCCGTACCGGGAATTCTCTTCGGAACAGCACTGGGAATCGCGGGCATCGCTCTGAAGATCACATGGATGATCAATGCGGCCGTGCTGTGCCTGATTCTCAACGGCATGAATCTTCTGCCGCTGCTGCCACTTGATGGCGGACGAGTTGTTCAGGAACTCTTCTTTGCCAGACATTATGCGTTCGATGTGGGCTTCCGAGTTCTGACCGCATGCATCGCAGCCGCCCTGGCTGTTATGTTTGGCGACTGGTTCTTTGGATTTCTTGGATTCCTGACGGCCATCGGAATTCCGACCGCTCTACGCTCAGGCAGAATCGTCCATGCCTTGCATAATGAGGGGATCCAGTGTGACTCTGAAACGGACGACATCCCGAAAGAACTGGCCATTCGGATTATGGATGAAGTGAACAGAACCTTCCCGCCTCAGGGATTAACACCAAAGCTGAAAGCCCAAACCACACTGGGGATCTTCGAATCACTCAACAGCCACGCGCCTGGAATCGGGGCTACCCTCGCGCTCGCCTGGATCCATGCGGCGAGCTTCATCGGGGCCTTTGTAATGATCATTGTGCTGATGATTGGTCAGCAAAAGCTCACTTACCCGGATTCTGGCCCCGGCCTGCCCTCTGAACCAGAATCGGCAGAGAGGCCCTGACTTCGACCTACCGAGATCTCCAGAAGCCCGTCTCAGTTTGCCGGGTTTTCTAAGTCATTTCCGGTCGAATCGCCAGATATGCTCAGACAGCGAAAATGCAGGGCTCGCATTTTTCTGATCAGCTGATGTCCTCTTTCGCGGTAGCGGTTTGGATCAAGCCGTGCGGCCTCCAGTGCATGATGCTGGGCCGATGACGTTTCCTGGATATCTTCAAAAAACTGAGCCAGCAGGAAATGAGTGTCCGCGTTCGGATTAATTTCCAGCAGCCTCAGATAACAAGCACGAGCCTCACTCAGTCGGCCCAGTCGGCGGTAGCAGTATGCGGATCCCATGGCGACTTGATACGCCTCTGCAGAAGCAGAGGTATCGCCCGGAGTTGATTTCAGCAGAGTTTCAGCCGTGCCATAAAATCGCATCGCCGATTTCCAGTCGTGTTTGTTTTCATGCATCGTTCCCAGCAGGCTGCATGCTTCAACGCTGTTGGTCGTTTCTGATTTTTCGATCAGTATGTTAATTGCGTCATTCGTATGACCCAGCATCGCGAGCACGCGTGCTCGCTGGAGTTGTTGGTTGAAGGAAGCCGTTGCGGGAGGTTCAGTGCTGGCCTGCCGGTTCAGCGAATCGATCTCTCGGTCCAGTTCGGACTGCTCGCGTCGCAGAAGGTGTCCGTCTTTCCGAATCGTTGGGTCCAGAATCAGCATCCGTCTGAGCAGCAAGCTGGCTTCTCCCAGCCTTGATTGCTGACGAAGACTAAGGTACTGCTCTGAATCATGACGACCTCGAGCGTCGATATAAATCCGAGGGACCAAAGCCAGCACTATCAGGCAACAGGCTGCTCGCAGGATGCTTGTCGGGAGATCATTCCTGCGATGTTCATCAGAAGCGTTGATCACGGATTGCGTAACCAAAGTCGCACCGAAAGTGATGCAGAATGATGTGACGAGGCGGCTGAACCCCGCAAATGCAGCCAGCTCATCGACACGCCCGGCCGTCTCCTGAAACCTGAAAAAGAGATTCCAGGCGATTGTCCATAACAGAGCAGCCAACAGGCGGCATGAAATTTTTGTCAATCGCTTTTGCAGCAGATGCCCCAACACCCACGCTACAGGCGCGGTGCTCAGCAGGCAGACCACCGCCACGTCACGGTAGACGAATGGCAATAAGATGGCACCAACCGGCTGGCCAACGGGAAGTGATCCGTCGTGGATTCCAATCAGAGCAGCCAGAACACCGATTGTGCCCAGCAACAAGGGAACACGAACAACAGATTCTCGGATTGATTCCGTACTTTGATGCATAACCAAGTTGGTCAACAGCGAATAGAATGCAGCGGCATGTGGACAGCAAGTTCATACTCAGGAATCAGGCTACGGATCAGATGGCAAACCTGCAGGACGCCTGCTTTTCCAGATCATGCCGTCATAGGTGTAGTGCAGGAAGGCCACGATCACATTGACCAGCAACCACATTTCAGGAACATCACGATCCATCAGCAATGAGCCGCTGCCGATTACAATCGCATACGTCAACAGCGTGAGTCCCCAGCGCGGGGCGATCCATTGCAGTAGGACATTTCGCTCCCCGGATGAATCCGCTCTACGCTGCATGTGCCAGCCAATGATCGCAAGGTATTCGCTGGCATGGAACCACGCAGAGGCGGTGGCCAGAGACAGCACAATGTCGGGACGATGAGTATGTACGGCCCAGAGCAGGCTGACGTACAGACTCAGAAGACTTATCAAATAAAGACTGCGACCACTTAGGCCCTGATTGAGTGACTGGAGTTCCCGTAACACAAGCCAGCCGGGAGCAATAAGACTTATCCAGTCTGCGCGGCTCAACCACACATCTATTGCACCAGGGGCCGCGGCGGCTGACGCCGTGCGGAAAATGACGTACAACAGAAAACTGCGAAAGAGCCACTTTTCCAGTTTGTCCGATGATGAATTCGAATCGGACCCGAGGCGGCTGTAGATCCGATAGATTCCATGATGCTGAGCGGCGAAGTGCCATGCATTCCACAAATAGTCGAAGGCCAGCAGACACGTGAGTGTTCCCGTGGTCATTCGAATGCCAAGGCAGGACACCACAATGACGGCTGCTACAGCAATGAAAGCCTGTTTTCGCTGCTGAAAGCGTTCCTGATCCAGCAGAACGATCAGCAACGTGGACCAGCGATGAGGAGTCGTAATAAAGTACAACTGCCAGAACTGGATGCCCGATCGACCCTCGAACCCCGGGGTAGACTGCAACAGCAGCAGCAACGGCCAGAAAATGTTGGCAATAAAGAACGCATCACAGGCTCGGCTAAGAATCCATTGTCTGGTTTCCGCACGAGTTCCCGCGATGCGATCTGATGCGTCTGTCTTTCGCGATGCCGAAGTCGATTGATCGAAAGGCAATGGTTCAGCGTGAGCCATCAGGCACCCGGTACAAAGCTGCCTGGCACGTTGCGTTCCAGATTAATCGTCAGCTCATTCAACTCGCGGGCTTCGATTTTGACCTCAACCGGGGACGAGACCGGATCAGAATAGATTGTTGGAATGATATCGGCTGAGGTCACGGTTTGCACAGCCTTCACAGCTGCTTTTCCAGGCGCATCGCTGTCGCCACCATAATCCGGCTCCTGCGAAGTTGACTGATTGATAATCACGCGAAAACTTCCCGGCATGGCACCATCGCCATCTTCGTAAGTTGTCAGCACAAATGTTCCATCAGCGTTTATGATTCCGCCGGCATTTTTTCCGTTCTGCGAGACCACAGGGACCAGAGAAATTGCGCCTCCTCCGGTCATCGGCTTGCCATTGAACTTGACGATCCCCCGAGCAGGAAAGACCTCAACGTTTTCACTACCTCCACAGCCAGCAATGATCGCTGTAAGCGTCATCATAAATGCAGGCCACAGGATGTTCTTTATTGTCTTCATAACTCAATTCCTTCATCAACCGATCCCGCCCGCATGTCGACTCAACATACGGGGCAATCGAGTCGCCTATAACTCGCCGTTAGTTTCCCCACCGCCACGTGTGCCAATGGCCTGCCACAGCAGCAGGTCGACGTTCTCTGAGAAAAAGCGGACCGAGCCGTCAGCAAGCGCACCCTGAACACCACCGATGTGGTAGCTGCGAGCGGCCGAATACATCTCTGTATATGGCGAACCAATCTGCACACACGGCATCCCCTGGGCGGGAAAGTTGCGACATCCCCAGACTCCGTCCGGTGTAGTGCTGTTCGGGCCTGTCCGAGTGCTGAAAATATTGGCCCCCATCACACCATACGACCACGTGCCCCGAGTGTCCTGAAGAGAAGGACCGGTCGCGCTGGTCAGGCGAAACTTTAGTTCGCTGATGGCGATCGTGTTTGATGTTCCATCCGTCATGTCTCGCATGCTGAAACGGGAATTGTTTCCACAGACTCCGCCAACTGTTGGATTGTCAGTGTGGACTCGACCATAGCCCGCTTTACCATAGCTGGCGGCATAGTTGCCGCGAGCCAGATGTTCCATACCCGTGCCGTTTGCAAGACGCTCTTCGGTTGTTGGATGGGACGGACAGGACATCGCCGGAAGAGGATCCGCTCCAATGGTCACGCCCTGTACTGTGTAGGCTCCGTTACCAAACCAGTCGACGACTTCTGGTCTTTCAGCCACAATTTTCGCATAAGACTGATACTGTGCGGTCTGTTCAAAGAACGGCAACAGAAAGCAAATCCATGGACCACCAATGCCGGGTGTTCCCGCTCCGTTTCGGCCGTTGGGATCATCCCCCACTGGATTCACGGTACCCGGCGGAAAAACACTGTGCGTGTCATGATAGTTGTGCAGAGCCAGAGCCAGTTGTTTCAGGTTGTTCTTGCACTGAGTTCTGCGAGCCGCTTCACGTGCCTGCTGCACTGCTGGCAACAGCAATGCAATCAGAATTGCGATGATGGCGATGACCACCAACAGTTCAATGAGTGTAAAACCCTGCTTTGACTTGATTCGTTTCATACGGCCTGTCTCCTTCGAATGGAAATGCAATTCGGTGGACTCAAAAGAAGCAACTCCTGGGGCGCAAACTCATGTTCGACGCGTGCCGTTAAGTTTGCGTGAAGCGATAACCATTTTCTGAATTTTCAGTTTCTCAAGCCTTATGGTGGCCTGAGCAACCGGCCATAGACCATTTATCCTTTCACAGTGCGTCGACGAGGTGATTGACACAGAGTCCCCACAAGGTCATCAGGACTGTTGGCCTACTCAGATAATTCACAATAAAGCCCGCAACTTGTGTACTCTTGACCACAAGTCAGTACCACGGTTGATCTGTGCTCCGGACACTGAATAATGTTGCGGCTGAATTCTTTCATCAGTGGTTCTCACCTGCAGCAATGTCGTGTCATCAATACGTGGCGAATCAGAAGTTTTTTTTGGTCTCGGCCTTCCTCATGAATTCTTGACAATCATTGAGTTTGATTCACAGCGGTCACACAGGAAGAGTCAGGTGTCTGTTTTTCAGTTCTGTCGTTTCTCGCTATGGAGATCGGACCATGAAGACATCCAACCACGGCGGTTTGTTTCGATCTCGAAGCAATGAAGTTTTTCGCGGCGCCATTGCAGGCATCATCGTGCTGATGACGGGTTCGTCTCTGTGGGCCGACTGGCCGATGTACCGCAATGATGCGGCTCGCAGCGGCTACACGACTCAGTCACTTGAAGGACCACTGCAGCAAGGCTGGATCTATCGCGCGCCGCATGCTCCGCACTCCGCGTGGCCCCGTTCAGATCGACAAACTTTCGACCGTGCGATTCAACCTGTGATCGCTGGCGGGATCGTCTATTTCGGAGACACCGTGACTGGAGTGATCAACGCTCTGGATCTGAAAACGGGAACTCTCAAATGGCGTTTCTTCACTGAAGGCCCCATTCGTTTTGCTCCTGTGGTGTTTGAAGATCGGCTGTTCGTGATCAGTGATGACGGCTGCCTGTATGCTCTTAATCTGTCCAGTGGTCAGTTGCTCTGGAAACATCAGGGCGGCCCCGATCACAGTCGTCGCCTCGGCAACGAACGCATGATCTCCCGCTGGCCGGCGCGAGGTGGAGCGGTCGTTGTCGAAAACATCGTCTACTACGGCGCGGGAATCTGGCCTTCGGATGGAATCTTCCTGCATGCTCTGGACGCTCGCAGCGGCGAACCAATCTGGGTGAATGATAACTCCGGCAGCATTTACATGCCGCAACCTCACGGCGGCGCGAATGCCGAAAGTGGTGTGGCCGCGCAGGGGTATCTGGTTGCAACAAACACCAGCCAGGTGGGAAAATCCGGAAAGAATGAAGGGCGTGCATGGTTGCTGGTTCCTACAGGCCGTGCGGTGCCAGCGGCTTTTGACCGTGCGACCGGACAGTTCCAATACTTCAATCTTCAGAAGTACGGCCATAAGGGCAGCTCAAGCGTTGTGGCGAGCGATCGCTACTTTCTGAACAGCGGCATGGCGTTTGATACGGTCACTGGCGAGTCACTTGAAACCATCGGAGCCGGCGCAGTGGTGTCAACTGCGAATGGCGTCGTCAAGCACTCGGGTAACGCATTGGAAGGTTCTCGCTGGGAGATCGTGGAGAAAAAAGACCGCAAAGGAGTTTCTTACCAAGCTCCAGCTCTTGCTTCATTGTGGAGCGTAAACGATGTGCCTGTTCCTCAGGAATTGATTATGGCCAATACCACGGCTGTAATTGGCGGGGAGAAAAAAGTTCTCGCGGTCGACAGCGAAAAGCAGTCGATCACATGGCAAACAGATGTCGACGGCACGGCGATGGGACTTGCCGTGAGCGATGGATGTTTACTGGTCTCCACAAACGCAGGAACTCTCTACTGCTTTCAGCCGACAACTCCTGCGTTGACTGCTGCTGATGCCTCTGAAAAAGAAAACACGCGGGTATCAACGAATGCCGACTCACCGATTCCAGTTGTTGACGCGCAACTAACGGCTGCTGCGGAGCAGATTCTCACTCGGTCAAATATGCGAGCGGGTTACTGCCTGGACCTGGGTTGCGGCGACGGTCAGTTGGCGATGGCACTGGCTCAGCAAAGTGACCTGCAGATTATCGCGATCGAAAGTGATCCTCAGTTGCTTCAGCAGGCGCGTGAACGATTACTGGCGGCCAATTTGCTGGGTTCACGGGTCACAGTGCTGGCGACTACGGATCTGGCCGACACCAGCTTGCCGAATTACTTTGCGAACCTGATTGTTTCGCAGAAGGCTCTAAAGGACGGCGTCGAAAGCCTGCCATTAGGCGAACTGGAGCGGCTGCTGCGTCCTTACGGTGGCGTCTGGGTTCTTGGTGCTCCCGACGCATTGATACGCCATGAACGAGGCCCGCTCGTTGGTGCTGGCCAGTGGACTCATCAGTATTCAACGGCAGGAAATTCTACATGTTCAACCGACGAACTGGTGAAAGGTCCGCTGGGTCTGCTCTGGTTCCGCGACATTGAACTTGAGATGCCTCAGCGTCACGGGCGAGGCCCAGGGCCTCTGTTTTATGACGGTCGTTTGTATTCGATGGGGTTGAACGAACTCGCCTGCGTGGATGCATACAACGGCCGACTCTTATGGAAGTATCCCCTGCCTGGAATTCTAAAGGCGTACGACGGCGATGAGCTGATGGGCACTGCGGGAACTCACAGCAATTACTGCATCGCCGATACTGGCTTGTACGTGCGACGTGAATCGCGCTGCCTGCGAATTGATCGCATCACCGGCCAACTGATTGAAGAATTCAAAGCTCCACTGCAGCCCGACGGTCAGCCCGGAACATGGGGATTCATCGCGTGTCAGAACGGGATTCTGATTGGCACGCTGGCTGACCCGGAACATGTCGTGACATTCCGCTATGTGAATCGGGGTGGAGACATGAAGTCTCTGCTGACTGAGTCCAAAACGCTGTTTGCGATGGATGCAACATCCGGCGAAACGCTCTGGCGATTCGATGCCGATGCGTCCCTTCGTCACAACGCCATCGCCTTCGACGGGGACGGCGTCTACTTCATCGACCGCCCGGTCGCTCGATTCGATCTGGTTAAAAATGCAAAGCCGGATTACCACCCGACGGGCTCTATCGTGGCCCTCGACGCAAGCACCGGAAAGCAACGCTGGAAGAGTGTTAAGGAAATCGACGGAACACTGCTCGCGCTAAGTGAAAAGCATCCGGTTCTTCTGATGGGATCTCAGCCGACAAGTTTCGCACTGGCTTCCGAACCAGGCAACAGTGTGGCGGTCTTCGATCTGAAAACGGGCGAACAGCTCTGGAGAAAGTCCGCCACGTACAGGTCGCGACCGATGATCAATGATCGTACGATTTATGCGCAGGGCGGCGCATGGGATCTGCTGACAGGAGAAGAGCAGCCTTTCAGCTTCAGCCGTTCTTACGGCTGCGGTGTTTTGGCGGGATCGAAGCACACCATGGTCTTTCGATCTGCGACGCTTGGCTATTTTGACTTTAAACATCAGGAGAAGACGGACAACTTTGGGGGCATTCGTCCGGGTTGCTGGATCAACGCCATTCCGGCCGGCGGCCTGGTGCTGGTTCCGGATGCGTCAGCGGGCTGCGTTTGCAGTTATCTGAATCAATCATGGTTTGCGCTTGAGCCGGATGGTCTGCGTCCCCCTGCGATTTCGCCCAAGGGCGGAGCGTTTCGAGAGCCCGTCGAAGTGACTCTGACTCCTGATGAACCCGGACAAACGGTGCGTTACACAATGGATGGCACCACTCCAAACGCCGCGTCGCCGGAAGTCCACGGGGCGATTCGAGTGGATGCGAATATCTCTCTGAAGGCGAGAACCTTCGACGCGAATAATCGGCCAGGTCGGATGGTGGAGACCGATTTTGTGATCGATCCCGCTATCCTTCCGATTGAAGACGCTCACTGGCGCGTCTGGGACATCAGTGGTGAAGGGGTCTCGTCATCTCCAGGTCGCTGGTCGGCCAAAGATGGCACGATTTCCCAGTTGTCCAATATCTTTCTGGGCAGCGCGACTGAAGCAAGTTCCGAATTGGAGCGTTACGGAACGCTGCGAATCTATCAGGACGCCATGGCGTTTACTGATGGTCACATGGAACTGGAAATGCGATCTGATGATGACGATTCTTTTGGCATAGTCTTTCGCTGCCGGGATGAGAAACAACATTATCTTTTCAGCAGCGATCGACAGCGAAACTTCAGTATTCTGGCCGTCAAGAACGGTGCCGAATACCGAGTTCTTGCGACTTCCGATCGAGCTTACCAACCGGGCAAATGGCATCGGCTGAAGATCACAATGGATGGTGCGAACCTGCAGATCGATCTTGATGAGCAACGTCTTCTGGAAGCCAGCGACACAACTTTTTCCGCAGGCACCATCGGCCTGCACAGTTGGGGATCTGACAAGGTGCAGTTCCGCAACATCCGACTGAAGGCACGATGACCCGTCGAACGGAAAAGGCCATGAAACGATTCTGGTGGATGATCACTGCGAGCTTTTTACTGGCGGTAAGTCCCGCGATTGAGCGACCAGCATTCGGGCAAGCAGCCGGAGTCACATCGGCTCACTTTGAAGATGTCAGCGAATCGACGGGCCTGAGCTTGCGACACCATTCACCCTTCAGCGAAGAACGTCATCTGCACCTCGCGATGGGGTCCGGCGTTGCATGGCTGGACATTGATCAGGACGGTTGGCCGGATCTCTGCTTCGGTCAGGGAACCGCGTGGCCGGAGTCCACTGCGCAGATCAACGAGAATTCGTCGCTCGATCGGATCTTCCGAAATCAGCGAGGAAAGTTTACGGATGTGACTTTGGAAGCAGGCCTCCTCAATGCTCGTTATTCGATGGGGCTGGCAGCGGGAGATCTGGACAACGACGGTTTTGTGGATCTCATGATCTCGTGTTTTGGATCGCATCTGCTCTATCGCAACAACGGCGACGGTACCTTCGATGATGTCTCTTCGCAGTTAAACAGTGTCCCGTCGATTCTGTCGGCGAGTTGCACGTGGATTGATTGTGATCAGGATGGCCTGCTTGATCTCTACGTCACCAACTACGTGGAGATTGATCTCAATAACTACGCCGTCTGCACTCAGTCTCATCGAAATCGAACGGTCCCGATTCCATGTCCGCCTCGAAAGTATCCCTGGCCAGCCGACACACTCTACAGGAACATGGGAGATGGCCGGTTTATGGATGTTTCTCAGTCCGCCGGACTGCACGATTGTGAGAAGTCGGCTGGCCTTGGAGTCGTGGCAGGAGATTTTAACGGCGACCAGATCATCGACCTTTATGTGGCTAACGACACGACCGCCAATTTTCTTTTGATCAATGACGGACAGGGCCACTTTCAGGATCACGCGATTCTCGCAGGTGCTGCCTTCAACCGCCTCGGCGAGGGCGAAGCCGGCATGGGCGTTTCCAGCGGCGACGTCGATGGAGACGGACGGCTCGATCTGTTTGTGGGCAACTACTACGGCGAATCAAACACTCTGTATCGCAGTGAAGCGCAGGGTGTTTTTCTGGATGTGACTGCCGAATACGGACTGGCCGCACCAAGCCGCACTCGGCTGACGTTTGGAACTCTGCTGACCGACTTCAATAACGATACCTGGCTGGACGCCTTTGTTGCCAATGGACATCTGTCAGATCGGTTGAACGAACTTGGACTGAAGATTCCCTTCCGGCAACGATGCCAGCTTTTCATGAATGCCCGGGGAGCCCGATTTCGAGAAGCCTCTGCTGGAGCCGGTGCCTGGTTTCAGAAGGAGATCGTCGGACGCGGGTGTGCATCGGGTGATTTCAATCTGGATGGATTTTCGGACATTGTCGTTCAGGATCTCAATGGCCCGACGGCGCTGCTGCAGAACTCGGGGGACTCACAGAATCAATCCATTTCGCTGCTCCTGAAAGGGCGCAGTGGAAATCGTGACGGCATCGGGGCACGAGTCGAAGTCGTGCTGCCGGATCAAATCCTTGTGCGGTGTCGTGAAGGCAGCTCCAGCTATCTATCGTGCAATGACGCGTCGTTGTTGATCGGTCTGGGAGAGATTTCACAGGCGGTGTCCTTTCGAATTCAATGGCCGAGCGGTGCTCTACAGACTGTTACCGGGGTGTCACCCGGAACGCGGATGATCATTGTCGAGGGCCACGACGCAAAATTGCTGCCAGTGATGCGAGTCGCACCATGACGCCGCCTGATCATCCCTCCGAAGATAAAACTCACGCCGTGTTCGTGCGGACGATTGTGGCCTGCCTGGTTCTGGTGATTCTGATCGCAATCGCCGGTGCTGTCGTTTGGCAAGTGTTCCAAAAGCCCTCAGCTCGAACCGTCTCCGGTCCAATAGAGCTGCGTGAACACATATGGGAGCTGTCCAGGGCGCGACGCGCGGCGGAGCGAGGCGATTTCGAAACGGCTCTTCAACATGCGGACAACGCGGCGGCGATGCTGCTGAAAACGACAGGCTTCTCCGGTGATTCGAATCGAACGAGTCAATCAGACAGCATTGCAATTTGTCTGCTTCAATCAGAACTGCTGTTTCGTTTGCATCGCACCGATGAAATGCTGGATCCGCTGGAGACTGTTCTGCAACTGGCCCCCGATCATTTCGGAGCCCACGCCAATCTGGCTTTCGCGCTGCGGTTCTGCGGGATGCTGGATGAGGCGGATCAGCATGTGCAGTGGTGCCTTGAGCGACAACCGGACTTTCTTCCCGTTCGCCGCATTCAGGCGGAGATTATGCGAGATCGCGGTGATGCGGAGTCTGCTCTTCGGTCGGTTCGTGAACTTCTTCTTGCAGCGCCGCGCGATCTGGATTGTCAACTTCTGCAGGCCGAGCTATTGATGTATGGTCGTGAGTTCGAGCTGGCGTATCAGAATCTTCTGCCGCTGGACGCTCAGTTTCGCCGGGATCATCGTTTCGCCTCCACAATGGCTCAGCTATGCCGCGTCACCGATCGCAACGAGAAGGCCACTGAGTATGACGCCGTTCTGAACGAAAGACGATGATATTTCACTGAGGTGTGGGATCTTCGTAAACCGATCTGCCCAAATTAAACAACGCACTCCACTAATCCTTCGCAACGCGGCGAAGCTCTATTCCCGAGAGAACAGGCACACCGACTTTGGAAACCAACTGCAGGCGGAAGGATTCACCGATGTTGACCACGGGCAGTTCGCGCACCAGTGTTTGACCGTCGGCGATGGAAACGTCTGTCAGCACAGTCACGTCATTCAATACCACATCGAAGACGCGTTCTCCAGAAACGGGGCCGCCCATCGGGGCTCCGAAGAACAAACGGATCGAATAAGGTCTTGGCTCAGCCATAATCTTCGTCGGTTCCGGTGCCGGGACTGAGTCCGCTTTTGCCGGGTCCGTTTCGGAGACTTTGGCTTTGCCTTCCAGCGTCATTCCAATCTGCAAGTCCGCAGCGCCTTCCAGACCGGAAGCGAAAATCCAGGGTGTCTCTGTTCCGGTGATGGCCGACGAGTGACGCTTGAAGAATCGAGTTTGCTCATTCACGGTAATCGTCAACGGAGAAACCTCATTCGCCGAATTCGGCCACTCCACCCACAGCGTTCCGTTCGCATCGCGATACTGCCCCGGCGCGCCGAAGTTGATACCGAGCGTTTGAATCGGATGCTTTTTGCCGTCGATGCTGCTGAGCGAATTCACGGTCCACGTTTCGATGTCCGGCATATGAACCAGCGCCAGCGACGTCTGATTCTGATACGAACAACTGCAGGTTCGAGTGTAGTCCGGAGCGTTCAGCACTCCGCCGGCTGCGATCAAGTTGCCGGTGCAGCCAGACTTAAAACCACCAAAGTTGCCGGTCCCCCCATGCGTTTTCAGGTCGTAGAATCCGGCGGCTCCCGATCGAAACGTCAGCATGTTTTCGCTGGCCAGAATGGTGTTGCATCCATATGCCCGCGAAATCTTCCACGGGGATTTCTCGCCGGTCAGCGGATTTGTGATCATCTGAGGTTCCCCGTTGCTCAGATAAAACGCACCGGCTGACTCGTTGTAAGAGTTTGCATTCGTAATGATCAGGTCGTTGTGCAGAATGCAGGGACCGGAATACTTCAAATCGGGCTTCGACCAGACCTCTGAACCGTCCAAGCCTTGATACACCGTCATGCCTCTGTCGGTTTCTCCCACCAGACGATCGCTCGCCGCCGCGCCGGCCTGAAGCAGCAGGTCCCGTTGTTCCGAATAACCCAGCCAGGTTCCAAAGATACCGTTTTCAACCTGCCATTTGGTCTCACCGGTGTGAGCATCCAAAGCGAGCAAACGATACGTGGTCGGCGCGGGGATACCGCGGCGAGCCAGCTTCTCTTCGACGATTCGCGGGTTGCGATCGAGGCAATAAATCTTGCCGCGTCCGGCCACGATCGCGTTATTCCAGAAACTATGACGAGCATCCACTTTCCAGAGCTGTTTGCCACTAATGCGATCGAAGCCCACGAGGGCCAGGCTGCCAGCTCGGTCAAAGCTCTTCGACCCAAAGCCCGCCTTATTTCCTTTGGCTTTCTGGTCTTCCTCTTCGAACGACAGGTTCAGCCGATCACGATACCTGGCGAACCCGAGTCCGCCGATCAGCACATCTTCGTAGACGCCGATGTAGCTCCATTCCTGCGGGTTCTGAGGATCTTCCTGAGGCAGCTCGATGGTTTGCAGTGTTTCGCCGGTGGCTGGATCGAGCACAAGGCACACAGCACCTTCCAGAATGTAAATGCGATCGGACGTGACCACATAATTAGTCCCGCGAGCATTCGCACCCGGGATATGAACCTGGTTGTAAGCGGGATCCAGCGGAGTGTCTTTGTAGGTTTCATCGTAGTAAACGTCGTAGGTGCCGAGATCTTTAAAGTCGCGTATCCAGAGCACGCGACCGGTGTAAACATCGCGAGCACTCAGTTTATTAATGCCCTGAATGAACAGACGACCGTCGACGACTTGTTGGGGCGGCCCGTGTCCGTGTCGCGGCAGAACATCCATGTTGCTGCTGCCGCCGAACCATAGCACTCCCAGAGGCAACTTGACTCGCGAATCGTTTGACTTGCGAGTGTTCCCAATATCGCCGTGCAGATGCGTCCAGTCTGCGGATCCCGGCAACGCTCCGACGCGACGAACGACGACCGATTGATCCGTGAGCGAGACCTCGGCCTTCTCGAGGCCAGCAGCGGTGATCTGGTCAGCAAGCTTCTGACAGTCGGCGCCGGTCGCGAGGAACTGCAATACTCCGCCATAGGGCCGCACTGATTCGTAAGCTTTGGCCAGCGAGGAAGGATCGGCAGCGAGTGTCGGGGCGAGATCAGACCCCACAAAGATCATGTTTGACAAATAGGGCGACGCATCAAAGCCGACGACGGATCCCTGATGAGCAGTCACGCGGCCCAGCACTCCAGCCGCGTCTAAACGACGACGCAGCGTGGCGACTCGTTCGGCATCCTGATCGACAACTGCGAGTTGAACGAACGGAGATTGAACTGCAATCGCATCAATCACCTTCTCATCGGCCGAACCGAACCATAGCGAGAATCCCTGCGCATCGCCGACAGCCAACAGCTGCCTGGCGAGTTGCGATTGCTCGTCGGCAATGTGCAGCGGTTCCGGAACGACTGCAACACGCGAGGCGGTATCGGTTGGCGTTGCCGAAGATGATTCTCCAAAGGCCAGAATGCAGCCATCCAGAGTCACGGCGAAAAGTTTCTCGTTCGCCGCCAACAGTCGTTCAATCTGCCCGTCCGTTTTCATCGACCAGACAACGCCAGGTTTTTCGTTGGAATCGGCCGAAGGCAACTTCACTGCGTCCAAGCCGTCAGGACCAGCAGCGTAGAGTTTATCGCCGGCCAGAATCAGATCGCCTCGTCCATCGGCCGCGACTTCCCAGACCATCGCGCGTTCCGCATTGTAAGCTCGAATGACCGGCGAACCTTCTTTGGTGGTTTCAGCCGAGTACACCATGTTGCCGTGCAGAACAGGTTCATTGGGCTGGAAGGCGGTCTTTTCTCCGTTCGGAAGATTGAATTCGCGAACCCCTTTCATTCGCGTATGGACATAGAACACAGAATCATCGGCGGCGACAAACGAACCGCCGGAACTCTTGCCGCCCGCGTTCAGTTCAAAGTAACGCAGTTCGCCGGTCTTGCGATTGAACACCGCTGGCACCGATCGACCGCCAGGCACAATCAGATCATCCTTCGTCGCCACCAGTGCGCCTTGCGGCCCCACTCCGGCAAACGACGGCGCACTGTGCGGCTGTTTGATATACGTTGAGCCAGCGGAATCGTTAACCCATTCGACCGTGCCGGTTTCAGCATCGAGGGAGTAAATGAATACGCCCATGAACGGCCAGATGCTCGATGCAAAATACACCTTACCATCGCGCACAACGACGCCACCTCGCGCTGGCCAGGCGGAAATCAAACGCAGGTTGCCGACGACCTTTCGCGGTCCACGGGCTCCGGCGAACTGCCATCGGATCGCTCCGGTTTCTGCATCAACGCAGTACAAGCGGCCATCGTCGCTGGTGAAATACACGGCGTCATTCCAGCCCACAGGCGGCAATCGCACAGGGGCATCGGCGTAAACGGTCCACAATTCTTTGCCGTTGTTGACATCG
The DNA here is from genome assembly GCA_026400835.1 of Planctomycetales bacterium. Classification (GTDB taxonomy): domain Bacteria; phylum Planctomycetota; class Planctomycetia; order Planctomycetales; family Planctomycetaceae; genus SXXK01. Next base: position 218,844 of record JAPLOA010000076.1, read on the forward strand.
ATCGCGGAGAGTTTGTCACTGTCGCTGTGACCGACAAACATCCGCCCATTCATCACGATGGGTTCGAAGAGTCGATCGTAAGTCATAAGATCCAGATTGAGCGGATCATTCCACGCCTGAACTCTCGGAGTTCCCTCCCGCGTCCACAGCAGTTGAAGATCGTCCGGCAGATTTTCGGGCGAAGCGGCCGTGCGTCCCGCGTCGTATCGCCACATCGGCCAGTCACCGGCGTTCGCGTCGAGCGACATTGCGCAGGTGACGACCAAGCCCGCGATAAGGCTGCAGCGAGTCAGCAGATTCGTCGTTGAGTGATCGGCATTGATTTTCATAGAAATGTCCATTCCGAAGATCAGAGAACCACTCTACAACAATCGAATCGTATCAAATCGCATTGACCTCAGATCGATACGAACCATGCGATTCAGCAACGGGTCACCGAACTCCGCGACCAGTTTGATCACTTCCATCGCCGCCATGCATCCTACCGTACCGCTGACAGCTCCGAAGACAGGAAAGCGTCGCTGCCAGCCTTGAGGAACATCCGGAACGAGATCCCGAAAGCGTTGTGTTCGCGGAGGATGAATCACGGTGAGCGACGCTTCAAGCTCGTACATGGCCGCTTCAATCACCGGCTTGCCTTGTTTCTCGGCCGCGTCATTCATCGCCAGACGTTCCTGGAACATCGGTGCGGCGTCAACGATGCAGTCGGACATTGCGATAATGCGATCCGCGTTTCCCGCAGAGATGTTCTCGGGAATACTGACAATCTCGAGACGCGGATTCAGTTCCTTCAATCGCCGCACGGCCGAATCAATGCGTGGTTTCCCAATCCCGTCATGTGTCATCAATAATTGTCGATTCAGATCCGACGGCTGGACATTCCCGGCATGTGCAAGGATCAGTCTTCCGATGCCGGCAGCGGCCAGTTCGTAAGCGACGACTGAGCCCAGTCCGCCCACCCGGCTGATAAGCACGCTGGCTCTTTTGAGCTTCTGCTGTCCTGTTTCGCCGAAGTCACGAACATCCATTTGCCATGCATAGGTTTCGCGTTCTTCATCGGTCAACGAACAGGAGTTCATGTTCTGCGGCAGCCGTCCGAGAGATTGTTTCGAGGATTCGTTTTGCATTGCTTATCCACCGCTGATCATGGGCATCAGTGTTAGCCGATCGCCCGCTTTGACAGCCGTCTCCAGACGAGCCTTTAAGCTGACGGAATCGCAGACCACCAGCAACCCCGGCGGGAGATCGCCTTCGGTGGCCGTATAGCGGCTGGAATCACCCAGCACATTTTTCGCGGCAGGATACTGGTTCAACAGCCACGCGAACACGGCTCCCAGTGTTTGAGAGGAATCACACGGGATCGCAACCTGCGAACAGCCTGCGGCGCGTTCGAGAGGACCAGTCAGTTCGATCAGGATTTGATTCTGGTTCGTCATGATTCTTCAATCGCCAGCCTTTTGCATGATCACTTTGCCCGTGGATTTTTCTTTGGTCAGCCAGATGCAACAATCTCCCAAAGCATCTGCTTCTTCCTGATTGTGCGTCACGTGCAGGATGGTGACTCCAGTCACTTTGTTCAGATTCTTGAGCAGTCCCTGAGCCGTCACACGAGTTTCCTCATCCAGGGCACTCAAGGGTTCATCCAACAATAAAACGCCGGGACGAAATGACAAGGCTCTTCCGAGCGCGACGCGTTGCGACTCACCGCCGCTGAGCCCTTTGATGCGTCTATTGAGCAGAGGAGTAATCTCCAGCAGACTTGCCAGTTCCGTCACTCGTTCGGCCATCTCTTTCGCCGGTCGACTCCTGACCTTCATCGCAAACTCAATATGTTCGCGAACAGTCATCGAAGGAAACAAGGCCAGATCCTGAGGCATGTAGCCCACATTGCGATCGGCGGGAGTCCAGCGAGTCACATCGACGCCGTTGATCAGAATACGCCCAGAGTGAACTGCACGTAGCCCGCAGATGGCTTCCAGAATCGTCGTTTTTCCGATCCCGGTTTTGCCCATGACCACGGCGTATTGACCAGTGTTAATTCGAAAAGACAGATCTTTGAGCTGAAAGTCACCGATCCGAATCGTGACGGAAGAAAGTTCGATCATGATGTCAAACCAGCTCCGATCCATCGCAGAATCAGCAGGACAACAATCGCCATGGCCACCATCAGCAGTGATACTGCAACGGCGGCATCAAGTTGTCCCACGCTGAGTTCCAGGAACACGGTTGTCGAAAGAACTTCCGTGCGAAAGCGAGTCGCTCCGGCAAAGACCAGAATCGGCCCGAACTCTCCGAGCGCTCTGGCCCACGCGATTGTTCCAGCCGTGATCATGCCTCGCCAGGCCTGAGGTAATGCGACCTTCATGAAGGCCTGAGACCGAGTGCAACCAAGAGTTCTCGCCACATCTTCGGCACGCGGGTTGATTTGATCAAAGGTGACTCGCATAGTGCGCACCGCGAACGCACACGACACAGCAAACTGAGCGAGAATCACCGCTGGCCAGCGATAGGTGATCGGAAAGCCAACGTCTTCTCGCAGCCACGTTTCCAGCGTCCAGTTGTTGTCAGGAAAAAGCCACTGGGTAAACGGAAACGGTTGATGAAACAGAATGAGAAGGCTCAATCCCAGCACCAGCGGCGGCAGTACAATTGGAATGTCCACGATGGTGTCCACGATCCGTCGGCCGGGAAATTGGAATCGCGACAGCAGATATCCGAGCGGTGTGGCGACCCACAGCGACAACACCGCGGCAATGGTGCAAGTCAAAATCGTTAGTCGAAAGGCCGCCTGAATCTCCGGCTTTCGCAGCGCGCTGGCGAACTCCTGCGGCGACGTGAACATCACGTCGGCCACCAGCAGAAGTACGATCAGCAAAATGAAGCACGCTGAGAGTCCTCCCATGGTCAGAAAGAACACAACGTCGCTGAATTGTCGAGTCCGGTTACGTTTCAGAAGTGGGGCCTTTGAAAAAGTTGCAGAGGGCACGTGTGCGTTACTTTCCAAGCTTCCACTGAAAACCTTCCGCCGCGAAGATTTCCTGACTGTCTGCAGATGACAGATGATCAAACAGTCGACCGGCCAGTCTGGGAAATCGAGATTCCTTCGCCACGGCCCACGGTTGAGTCGCTGTAGAACAAGGGATGCCTCGAATCTGAACCGCATCGAGAAACTCCGCCGCGCCGGCCGCGTTGCTCAGGTAGGCGACGGCGGCGTCCAATGATCCGGTACGTAACTGATTCACCAGCATGTCGCCGGTGGGGGTCTGCACGGTCACGTTGGCCATTAGTTCCGTCTGAAGTCCGCTTTCCTTGAAGGTGTTCTGAGTGATCCAGCCCATGGCACATTGTTTTTCATGACCGATGCCAACACGCAAACCTTCTTTCGTCAGATCTCGCAGCGAACTGATTTTCCTGGGGTTGCCTTTTTCGACCAGAATCACCAGCTCATTTTGTGACACAGAAACAGGATCGGGAAACAGGTCCTTGACCTGATTCATGAACTCCAGGTCACAGGCGAAGTAAGCGTCTGGATGTTGACCGCTCTTCATCTGAGCCACCAGGATACCGCAGCCGTTGTAGGCACGAGACACTCGCACGCCTTCTCGTTCTTCAAACTTAATGATGGTGTCTTCAATGGCAGGCCGCAACATGGAGCCGGCATAGATTGTCAGTTCTGGTTCCTCGTGCCATTCGTCTCCGCCTGAAGTCCTGAAACCATGCGACTCATAATGCTTCAAGCCACGATCAAGAGCCGATACATAGCGGGCAAAATGCAAAGCGGCGGATGGCTGAGGAGAAGAAGCAATCACGCCGATGGAAACCTGGGAAACACCTTCCGACAGTTCCGGGACGCTAACAAACTGCAGATCGGGATAGGTATGCAGGACCGCGTCGTAAACAATGCCCGCATCCGCCGCGCCGACAAGCACGTCGTTCGCCACATCCGTTACTGTGGTACGATAAGCGGCAGTCGCTTTATCGAGTTGATCCCAGAGGCCGCTCGCGGTCGTGATTTGTCTCGTGAGTTTCGCGATGGCCGCGGCATCAGGATTGGCCTGAACCAGTCGCACATCTGTCGCAAAGAGGTCCGACAATTCATCGATGCCTTTCGGGTTGCCTTTGGGGACGACAATTCCGCATTTCATCGTGGCTATCTCAATCGTTTCCATAATCAGCTTTTTTTCTCGCCCCATCTTCAGAAAACTATCGTCTGCCGGAAGGTACAAATCGCCGGTTCCGCTGACTTCAATCTGAGACAGCAGCGACTGTGAAGACCCATACTGAATCACGACTCGTCGGCCCGTCTCGGCTTCGTATTCGCGACGGATCTCTTCCATCACCGCCTGGTTACTTGCCGCACAGAAAAGTGAGAGCTCGGTAGATGCGGAGTTCTCCAGCTTCGTAGCAGAATCCGGCTGCGAAGAATCGGGCGGAGTAGACGTTCGTCGAACATCACTCTTCATCAATGTCCACGTCATCCCAGCCAGGGCCAGCAGCGAAGCGAGCATTGCGACTGCGGTCTTTGACATGCTCAAACCCTCATTCAAGATTCGAAGTGTTCGATGGGATCGAAGCCAGTGGTCAGCAGAAATCGAACTTTGAATTCCTGTCTGCAATAACATGGATCCGCTCGCAACTTTTGTTTGTATCGCACTCGCAACCGCGACGCAACCACATATCCTGAGGGACCGATGGCTTCCCGTTGCAAGCACCGATCTGAATGATCGTCGTTATGTGTGTTTCGCCCGGCGCATTATGGCCGACGGTCCGTTCAGATGCCGTTAAGTGGTTCGCCTGAAGTCTTAACTTTTCGTGAACGATCTGCTGCGACGACGGAAAACATGGTCACGTTACGATACATTCGCTGCTGACTTGCGCAGAGGATACGGTGGAATCGAGCCGATTCGGGTTGAGTGTTTATTGCATTCAGACGATCCGGACGCCGTTCAGGTGGAAAGTGAAGAAGCTTCGTGGCTGTTCGCCTCGGAGGTGCGCGGGCTTGAACGTTTCGAGATTCCACTGCTGGGGCCGGAAGATAAATCTGCCAGTTACGATGTCAGAATGTTCTTCACCGATATCAGCCCAACGGATCTTGATGATGTGAAGGTGAGTTTTCAGGGAGAGGAACATTCAGGGGAGACTCAGACCCCAGGCAGCAGCCAGAGGCAGGCTGTCGTTGAGGAGCTGTAGTCAACCGTCAGAGTGGAAAAGAATCTGGCTGTGGATGTAAAATGGTCGGGCGATAAGCCGCAGCCAACAATTACGGCGATCGAAGTCATTCTTCACGATCATCATGATGAGTAACCTGACTGAATCGATTCGGAATCACGGCAGAGATAAGGCTCAGTCTCGGGGGAACATTTCGCTTCTCCAACTTAACCCGCTCAACCAACTCAACCCGCTATCAACCATCTCATCAGACAGGAAAGTTGGCTTCGTCATGAAATCCGTTGCCCGACGAGTGTATTCCCGACGACTATGCTGTCGTCGGATTTTGGCAGGCCTGACCGTCCTGACGATTGCCAGCTCCTTGATGGCCTGTCAGGTCCCCGTGTTTCGTTATGCACTGGAACGCTGGAGCTCGGACCAATATCGAATTCTGGTACTTACGAAAGGACCGCTGGATGCTGAACACCAGGCAGCTTTGAAGACGCTGGAAGATACGTCGGAACGTCCGGCTCAAGCGACGATCAAGGTGCATGATGTTTCGACGACCAAAGACGCTTTTGTGAAGCAGCTCTGGAAAGGTCGAGAGAAGGATTCCAGTCCGCTGATGGTGGCACTTTATCCGGAACGGTCGTCGATCAATGCAGAGCAAGTGGCCAGCTCTTCCCCTCTGTCTGCACAGAGCGTGGCACAGGTTGTAGACTCTCCGGCCAGAAAAGAGATTATCCAGAAATTGTCCGAAGGGTATTCGGCAGTTTGGATTTTTCTGGAGTCAGGAGACGCAGCCAAAGATCATGCGGCACTAACGCGACTGCAGGAACAGCTTGAAAAAGACACAGAGTGGCTGAAGCTGCCGTCACCCGAGGAAATGGAGATCACTCCTGAACTGCTTGACGGCGCAAAGATTCGATTGCAGATTCAGTTCTCTGTGGTCTCCGTCAGGAGAGACGACCCGAAGGAACAATTCCTGATCGATTGTTTGCTGAACAGCGAATCAGATCTGCGTGATTATAAGGAACCGATGGCCTTCCCGGTCTTTGGGCGAGGTCGAGTGCTCTACGCGGTTGTCGGACAGGGAATCTCGGCCGACACGATTCGCAAAGCATCGTCGTTCATTGCGGGGCCGTGTTCGTGTCAGGTGAAAGAACAGAACCCAGGGTTTGATCTGCTGCTAAGCTGCGACTGGGATGAGCTGGTTGGCGAAACCTTTATCAGCGAGCCAATCCCGGAAGGCGATTCGGAACCAAAACTGCTGACCATTCCCGCTGGCCGTGCCAGGCCCTGATGAAAACGATGAACTCCTCCGGCGCAATATGAGGGGATGATTAGCCCGGCCCTGACTCTCTGGAAGGATCTCACGTCCCTGCTTTCTGACGCCTATTCGGCCACGTTCGGAATTCAGTGAACTCGCAACCTCCGGGTAAGCACTATTCTCCTCATGAATTGAGAAACGGCCTGAGTGCTGCCGGATTCATGCACAGAATTGATTCTTCGCGACCACACACGGATTAGCCTGTTGCCATATGCATGGCATCCACATACGATCGACCATGGAAACGAGACAAATCTCTGCACCATTGCGAAAGGCAGGGAATCGCAATACTCTGCTGGATCTCGTTGTCTTATTCTGTTCGGAAGGACTGTCCTGGTGATGAATTTCTTAGCCAGTCGATGTGGTTTGTTGAGTATCGTGATCCTGATGTTGGTCTCGACGGGTTGTGAACAATCTACTGGCCCTTCATCAAAGGAACAGGATGCGAAACAATCTGCCATAACTCCTGATGACGCGGCATCCGTCGCTGCTCTGGAGAAAGCGGGTTGCAGCCTGAAAAAGAATACCGACGGCCTGGTGACAGAAATTGCCGTTTCGGCCGATACGGATTTTGCGGAATCCATGAAGCATCTGGCTGGCGTTCCCAATATCACAGTGGCCCGCTTTGGAGGGCCAGGGATGAATGACTCCGGGATGCAGTCGCTGGCCAATCTGAAGTTGCTCAAACGGCTCGACCTGACAGACTGCTCTGCCATCGGCGACGGGACTTTGGCAGTTATCGGAGGGCTGACAAATATGGAAGCCCTGGTGCTGCGTCGTGCAGGCTTTACCGACGCTGGCCTGGAGAGTGTCAAAAGCCTGACAAAGCTCCGCGCGATTGATTTACGAAACAGCAACGTAACGGATGCCGGAGTTGCTCATCTGGCGGGAATCAAGTCACTTGTGGATGTGCAGTTGGAGAAATCCAAGGTGACCGACGCAGGAATTGAACATCTGCAGGGGCTTCCTTTGAAATCCTTGAATCTGAATTACACCGCGGTAACGGATTTGGCCATGCCAGCCATCGGGAGTATCGGTACGCTCGAATCACTCCAGATGGAAGCGTCTCGGCTGACGGATGTCGGTATGGTGGAAGTCGCAAAACTGAAGAAGCTGAAACGTTTTGGCTGTCGATTGGCCGACGTGACCGGAGCTGGCGTAAAGCATCTGGCTGGACTCACTGAGTTGACTCGACTGGAATTGCGGGAGACTTCGCTTGATGACGAAGGCCTGGAAGTTGTCAGCAATCTTCCCAAACTCACGTATCTCGACATCAGTGAATGCCGATTGATCTCCGGGGATGGCATCGCCAGGCTTGGCAAGTTGACAGGGCTGACATTTCTGGAACTGCGAGAAATCAAGAAGGTCAAAGATGAGAGTTTTGCGGCTCTGGCCACGCTGACGAATCTTGTTGATCTGAACGTCTCTGCGACTCGAATTACAGATGAATCTGCCGCAGTGCTCCTGAAGATGCAGAAGCTGGAACGGTTGAGTGTGGCAGGATCTCAGATGGGCGATGCCGGAATCGTGCAGCTGGGACAGCTTCCAGCATTGAAGTGGCTGGACCTGACGGCCTCTAACCCAACAGAGGATACGATTAAAGCACTGAAAGCGGCCAGGCCAGACATGGAGATCCTGAGCGCAGCGAATTAAGGCATCTGAACATTCCCGAAGGCGAGCGGCTGGGCGTCAGCCCTCCGCGTCTTCGGCTGACTATTCACACGGAGGGCTGACACCCTGCCGCTCGCCATAAACGACCACTCAAGATCGAACGAAACAAAAACACATATGCTGACCGATACCTCAAAACGCACTCGCAGCGAATCGTTATTTAAGCACGCAGCCAAGTTGATTCCGGGTGGAGTCAACAGTCCTGCTCGAGCTTTTGGCGGAGTCGGCGGCACACCACCGTTCATGAAGCGAGGAGATGGCGCGTACCTGTACGACGTTGATGGCAATCGTTTCATCGACTACATCTGTTCGTGGGGCCCACATCTGTTTGGCCATCGCCATCCGAAGATTCTTCAGGCGATTGAACATGCATTGACAATCGGCACCAGCTTCGGCGCGCCGACGGAGGCAGAAGCGGAGCTGGCTCAACTTGTCATTGAAATGGTGCCGTCGATCGAGATGGTGCGAATGGTGAATTCGGGTACTGAAGCCACGATGTCGGCCATTCGCGTCGCACGAGGATTCACGGGGCGTAACGGGATCGTGAAGTTTGCCGGCTGTTATCACGGCCATGTTGATAGTTTGTTGGTGGCTGCTGGTAGTGCGGCTTTGACTTTGGGGTGCCCTTCCAGTCCAGGTGTTCCAGCCGGGGCTACTGCAGACACATTGGTTCTGCCGTATAACGACTGCGAAAGTCTGCTGGCCGCGTTTCAAAAGAACGGTGATCAATTAGCGGCCGTCATTCTGGAGCCAGTGGTTGGCAATATGGGCTGCGTGATTCCAACGCCCGAGTTTCTATCGTTGTTGCGGTCGTTATGTACGCAACACGGGACCGTGTTGATTTTCGACGAAGTCATGACGGGCTTTCGCGTTGCCTCCGGAGGTGCTCAGCAGCTATTCGGCGTCATGCCCGATATGACGACACTAGGAAAAATCATCGGTGCAGGCATGCCAGTTGGTGCCTACGGTGGTCGCGCAGAGATTATGAATTGCGTTTCACCTGTAGGGAAGGTCTACCAGGCTGGCACGCTCTCCGGCAATCCTGTGGCGATGGCCGCCGGAATCGCGATGCTGAATCTGATCCGCGATGAGAATCCGTACCCGAGGCTTGAGACAACAAGTGCCATGTTGGCTGAGGGCTTTCAAGCGGCGGCGGCAGAACATGGAATTCCTGTCACGATTAATCGCGTCGGTAGTATGCTCACAGTGTTTCTCACCTCGAATGGAGTCAGTGATCTGGCGTCAGCAACGTCATCAGATACAGCCTTGTTTTCAAAATGGTTTCATGGCTTGCTGAATCGAGGCGTCTATCTCCCCTGCAGCCAGTTTGAAGCCCTGTTTGTTTCTGCAGTGCATACACCGGCAGATATTGAGCAAACAATCCTTGCGGCCCGGGCTGCTTTTGCAGCATTGAAAAGCTGATCGATAATGAGAAGCAAGGACTGTCGAACAGGCTCCGGAGCAACGGCCTGTTGTCAGCCCCGTGCTGGGGACATCGCGATTCTTTCGCTGGTGGATTTAAGGTGAAGCAGTTGTAAGGGTTTCTCTGAACTGTCTGAATATCCGGGCCGGAAAAGGTCCTCCAACAGTCTGCCAGGTGTTGATTTTCTACAACATGATCCGGCTCTTGAGGACTTCCCCCGTTTCGGTGTGGCAACCTTGTTGCATAGACAGGACGGATGAATCGTGTTCCCGGGATTAAACCAAATTCGCTTGAAAGACAGACAAAGAAACCGTCATTGAGACCTAAGTTTGAAAACATTCAGGGTGTGCGCAGCGATGCGTAAACCTCGTTTTCATTCAGGATATCTTCGGAAAACGGCTTCAATGCAGACAACGTCAGTTTTGGAACGCCCAAGAGAAGTCCGCCCTGCCGCAGACGCGGCGGCTGAGCAGACTCAGAACTTCTCAAACCTTGTAGCTCAGCACACGGTCGACCTACCCGGCACAGAATGGCTCACGCGAATCCCACTGGTATCACCCCGGGAAAACGTGAGATGCCTGTCGCTGCCTCACCGATTCATAAAGCGAGCGTTCGATATTACATGCGCGCTGACGCTGGTCATTTTGACTTCACCACTTCTGTTTATGGCGGCCATGCTGGTCAAACTGACATCACCAGGCTCGGTGATCTACTCTCAGACCCGCGTCGGTTTGAATCTTCGAACAAAGAAGAAAAAAGATCGTCGTGAACAAGCACAAGGTCTTGCTGCTGATCATTCCGAACGCCGCAATCCTGATCGTGATCGCCGCGAGTTGAGTAACTATGGTCGCCCATTCACGATCTATAAGTTTCGCACAATGCGAACCGACGCCGAACGCAATGGGGCTCAGTTTGCGAAACAAGGTGACGCAAGAATCACATCAATTGGACGATTTCTTCGCAGAACGCGAATTGATGAACTGCCACAACTCTGGAATATCCTCAAGGGCGACATGTCTCTGATAGGGCCCCGTCCGGAGCGTCCTGAATTCATGATGAAGCTTCAGGAACAAATCCCGAACTTCATCGACCGATTGGGACTGAAGCCCGGATTGACCGGGATCGCGCAAGTCGTCAACGGATATGACAACGAACTGGAAGGCTTTCGCCGCAAAGTGTCTTACGATCTGCTCTATCTGCAAAACTGCAGTGTCTGGAACGACATCAAAATCCTGTTTCGAACAGTGCGTGTGGTCATTACAGGTGAGGGTGCTCTGTAAGATTCGCCTGTCACTTTATCGCAACCACTAAAGCAGAAAGACGCCAACCAAAAATGGTTGGCGTCTTTCTATTTGTAACATTCTCCGGCCGGCTCTCAGACTATGGTGAAGCAACCTGGGCTGGTGGATCTTCGTTGTGTTCATGAATTGCGATGGCCACACCAGTCGCAGCAGCACCAATAACCGCGAGGGCCACGACGTCCATGAGACCAAAGCCGGAACTTGGCTGGTTATAGTTATCGTAGTAAGGATCATTATAGTGTTCGTAGGCCTGGCCCCGAACAATCTCTTCGCTGGCTGCAACCACAAACCCATCCACGGCACCGGACGGAGCTGTCCCGTTTTTCCAAAGTCGCACAGATGAAGTCATAGATCCCACAGAAATTTCGTGGGCTCCGCCCCGAACTCCAGTGATCAGGAAATCTCCGTCGGTACCAGTCGTCGTACGAGCAATCGTGGTCCCCTCGAACTTCAGTTCAATCTGAGCGTTCTCTACGGGTCTCTGGTCCGAGGTAAAAACTTTGCCACGCAATGCCCCGTCGGCTTGCAATTCGACATCACGAGCAATCCTTGCTCGCTCAATAGCAGCACCGCTGTCAGAGGCAGATCTTCCAGCACGGTCGTTATCGAAAGCAACAGCTGTGTTGGAGATCAGGATCCCAAAGCATACCGCGATGCTGGCGGCTTTGTTCAATGATGAGTACTTTTGCATCTCTTTGAGACCTTTTCATTAATGTCAGTCGCCGTCGATCGACGCATTGCGACAGCCACGACTCGTTGGGTAGCCCTCAGCCATCCCATACCCCCCGAACACAAATAGCCCGGGAAAGACCGATCGTTGAAAATCGCACTTGATCGATTCATCGACAAAGGCAGAGAGAGTGCTACATTCGGAACAGCCAGAAAAAACAGATTCCGCAGAAAAACCCGGACCGGCAGCTTTCGCAGAAATGGTCCAGGGCGGAGTTTTTCCATGAGCAAACTGAGTTGACGAAACTCAGGAAAGACCGGGAGATTTTCATCTCGCCCAAACTCAGCGGCTAACTTGACCGAGCATTGAATACCCCTGACGATACCTTTTTCACTCACCCTGTCTTCTCATTCAATGGTTTCCACTCGAAGAAGGAGCTTGCGTTGGTTGTTCCCATTGGCCGAGGCGCGGCTGATAATCCGGCAAACCGGTTTCTGCCGATTCTCGTGGAGGCCGACTACGAGCAGATGGAGTTCGACGACGACTTCCGGTCAGAGCTTGAACGCCCGAGGACAATGTATTTCGATGACACATCACGGACGATCATTTCAGAAAACGACAGCCCTGATGTCCCCTTTCAATACAGCTTGAATCCGTACCGTGGTTGTTTGCACGGATGCAGCTACTGTTACGCTCGCCCATCGCATGAGTACCTCGGGTTCAGCGCGGGACTTGACTTTGAAACTACGATTCTGGTGAAACGGAATGCTGCTTCATTGTTTCGCGACTGGCTGACTCGACCAAGATACGAATGTCAGGCAGTCATGCTCTCCGGTGTTACGGACTGTTACCAGCCCGTCGAACGTAAATTGCAGATTACTCGACAGTGCATTGAGGTCGCCTGTGAAGCTCGACAGCCCATTTCCATAATCACTAAAAACTCCTTGATTACACGAGACATTGACCTGCTTCGCGAACTGGCGGATCAGGGCTTGTGTCGAGCCGCCATCAGTATCAACAGTCTGGATCAATCACTGACAAAACGGCTGGAGCCTGCCTGCACCGCTCCGGCAGGCCGTATTGAGGCGATCTCTCGCCTGTCGTCTGCCGGCATCCCGGTTCACGCCATGATTGCTCCAATTATCCCGGGGATTAATGATCACGAAATCCCTGCCGTCCTGAAGGAGGTTTCTGAAGCAGGAGCCAAATCGGCCAGCTTCATTATGATTCGCCTGCCACTGACGGTAGAAACTGTTTTTCTGGACTGGCTGAAACGTCATCATCCGACTCAGGCCGCCAAAGTAGAGTCTCGCCTGCGAGTTGTTCGTGAAGGAAAGCTGAATCAGAGTGAGTTCGGACTTCGCATGCGAGGAACCGGGCCAATTGCCGACCAGATCAGCGCCTTATTCAATCTGCATCGAAAACGCTGTGGGCTGACCGAAACATTGCCCGCATTGCGAACAGACCTCTTCAGACCTCCTCGAACATCCGGCGGTCAGCAGCATCTTTTCTGAGTCCCGAATTTCCAAATCAGTCTTTGAGTCTGCCCGGGGAAACAACCGACTGACTGTGGGACGAACGCTTCGCAAACGGTATTCTTCAGGATAACCAGTCCCGGGACTGCGTTCATCAGCTCAGGAATCTCCAACAAGGACCTTTGCATAGTTCTGCAAAGACAATCGAAAGTCATGAATCTGTGGACGAATCGGAGAAACCAGAACTGACTCTTCTGCAGATATCGGATCTGCATTTTGGACCGCCCTATCGAGCAGAGGCTGGTGAGGCTGTTCTGCGTCTGGCCAATAAATCAGCCATTGACGCCATCATTGTCAGCGGCGATCTGACGCAGCGCGCAACGCGGGAGCAATTTGAGGCGGCTCGAGATTTTCTGTCGCGACTGCCTTCGGTACCACAGTTGGTCATTCCGGGAAACCACGATGTGCCGCTCTATCGTTTCTTTGAGAGGATAATGACTCCCCATGGGCTTTATCAGAAGATCATCTCTTCGGAACTGAATCCCGTGTTGAAAGTTGGCAAAGCGATCATCGCAGGAATCGATTCGACGTCGCCACACACGGCGATCAGTAATGGTCGGATCTTTCGACGTCAACTTGAGACGTGCGCGGAGTTGTTTCGCAATGCTCCCGCCGATGCGATTCGGATTGTGGTGGCTCATCATCCGTTTGTTCCGGCTCCGGATTGCCTGCGCGACAAACGAGTGCAACGAGCAGTCCGAGCAATGAAGATCTTCGGGGAACTGGATATCGAACTGGTACTGGGCGGACATCTGCACCGCGCCTACGCCGGTGAATCATCGGACTTTTATCCAGCCATGCCTCGCGATCGAAGCATTCGAATTGTGCACTGCGGGACGACGACCTCAAGACGCGGACGAGGCAGAGAAGCCGGCAGAAATTCACTGAACCTGATCGAGTTCAGAAAACAGACACTGACAGTCTCTCACTTTCTTTTCCGGGATGAGTCTCAATCCTTTACGATTGAAAGTCGCCATATCTTCCAGAGGCGACAACAATCGTAGTGGGGTCGCTGAATATGCGCGAATCTTGATAGCAGCGCAGATCTCGACAGTGAGCAGAATCAATACTTCAGAAAGAATCTTCAGAGAGGCGTTGTCGCCTCTCTGAAGATTAACCTGGACGCTAATTCAGAACGTAAGTGGTATCTGCTACTCGTTACTGTGCTTTGGTCTGTCGAAGTTCCTCAACGGCTTTCCGCAGCTCGTTCAGCTCGGAACGCAGATGTTCATTTTCATTGCGAAGCTTGTGAATCTCGTCACCAACTTCAGGTCGATGGGCCTTCATTGAAGCCTCGATCGCACGGGCAAGTTCCTCTTTCGCAGCGTGTCGTTCTTTCTCCATCGCTTCAGCACGATTCATGAGTTCATGAGCCATGTCGTGCATCTCTGCAGCCTTCAGATTCTCCGCAGCCATTCGCACATGCCTGATTCGTCGCGATGCTTGCTCCAGCTTTTCGGCATGCTCTCGATGTTGCGGCGGAATCTCAGGCTTCTGATGACGTTTGATTAGCTCGCCAAGTTTGCGCTCCGTACCGGTGATCTGTTCACGCAACTCGAAAATCTCATGCTCCGGGGCCTTTGCAGCCTCAGCTTTTTCTCGTGCTGCTCTAAGATCCTGTAGCCGCTCTTTCAGATGAGCAATATCCGGATTCTCCGGTCGGTGATTCGGACCTTTCTCTCCTGATAGCTCCATCACCCGAGCGATGAGTTCCTTTGACTCCTGAAACAGCTTCTCGGCTTCATCCTTATGGCCGTTCTCAAGCAATTGAGCTGCCTCAGACTTCACAGCCTGGGCTCGCGCTGTCAGTTCTTCCGCCTCATCGGCGTTCACGAATCCCGGCGAAACTGAGACAACTGCTGACAAAACAAGACTGGCAAGCGTGGCAAATCGCATGGAGTAACCTTTTTTTGAGGTCGGTGCTTACTACGAGGCAGGAGCTGAAGTCTAAAGACTTGCGGCACAAGCGACCAGAGGTTCTTCAGCAACGAAGCGTCTGCGTTCCGAACGCTGCACCACTCTTCAAAAAAAAGCGAAAGCAGACCCCTCAAGTACGTGCAGCTCAGGCAATGTCAACTATCCTCGGGCCGAGAACTTCGAAACGCGGCTCTATCCCAAGCCCTGGCTTTGTGCTTGCCTGCATATACCCGTTCACGCGCTGGGGAGCACCTGAGGCATTACTAACGTTGACATAGCTGTTGAAATCCGTGCTGGTGAAACGGAATTCTTCAGGCGTGCTGTGAGCAAGATGTGCGATGGCAGCAGTTGTGATGTCGCCACCCCAACTGTCTTCAAGCGTCATTCCGATTCCCATCGACACACACAGGTCACGAACCTGCTTAGTCTTCGTCAGTCCACCGAGCTTGCTGATTTTCAGATTAACAACGTCCATCGCAAGATCTGCTTTGGCTCGCAGCAACATTTCGAGGCTGTCGACATTCTCATCAAGCACGAACGGATGGTCTGTGTTTCTGCGGACTGCGAGACATTCTTCGTAAGTCAGGCAGGGTTGTTCGATATAGACATCGACACTTCGAACGGCACGAACAACTCGCATCGCTTCGTGCTGCGTCCATCCGGTATTTGCATCAGCAACCAGTCGATCCGACGGGAGCAACATCGAACGAACAGCGTGGATCCGTTCAATATCAGTATCCGGATCACCACCAACTTTAAGCTGAAAGCGGGTGTAGCCATCAGCTCGATATCCGGCGACTTTGCGAGCCATCTCTTCGGCAGATTCCTGAGAGATCGCTCTGTAAAGTCGGACACTTTCGCCAAAACGGCCGCCCATCAGCACACAGACCGGCAGTCCAGTTGCCTTTCCGAGGATATCCCAACAAGCGATATCGATTCCTGCTTTCACGTAAGGATGCCCCTTGAGAGCAGCATCCATGCGATGATTCAGGACATAAAGCTGTCGCGGATCATAACCGATCAGATGTGGACCGAGTTCCTTCAGTCCAGCACGCACGCCTTCGGCATAGGCTGGCAGATAGAACGGCCCCAAAGGACACACTTCACCGTAACCGATCAGCCCACAATCTGTTTCGACCCCGACGACGGTACTGTCAAAAACAGAGACAGACTTACCGCCAGACCACTTGTAAGTCCCCTCGTGCAACGGAAGGTCAACTCGATGCGCAAAGATACGGGCGATTTTCATGGGAGACTCTGAAATAATGCGTTTGTGCAAGAACCGAAAACCAGAAACCTCGGCGACACTGCCCTCACGCCGACCTCGAACACGTCGGCCTACAACCTCATTCCTTTGCCGAGAGGCGTTCGTCCGAAAACTGAACACCGAAAACCCTGACCGGTCGGCTAACGCCGTAACACTCGCCTTAGTTCGGCAATAACATCCCGGTTCTTTGATCAAGACCCAGCATGATGTTCATATTCTGTACGGCAACTCCACTAGCCCCTTTGATCAGATTGTCGATCGCCGCAAACACCACCAACTGATCTCGATTGAAGCGGACTGAGATGTCACAAAAGTTTGTATACGAGACGTCTTTTGTGTTTGGGATATGGTCAACAATTCGAATGAATGGCTGCCCAGCATAAAAGCTGCGGTAAATCTCAAGCAACTGAGCCTGCGTTTGCGGAGCCTTCAAGCGAGGATAAATGGAACAGAAGATTCCTCGATCCATCGGCATCAGATGAGGGTTGAAGGCAACCTGAACGCCAGCACCACAGACATCCGTGAGCACCTGTTCAATCTCTGGCGTATGTCTGTGTTTGCCAATGCTGTACGCGGTCACAGACTCATTGCACTCGGAAAACAGATTGGACAACTTCGGCGTCCGCCCTGCTCCGCTGATGCCGCTCTTTGCATCGATAATGATTCCGATGGGTTCAATCACTTTTGCCTGAAGTAGCGGAGCCAGAGCCAGAATAGACGTGCTGGTATAGCAGCCAGGATTCGCAACCAACTCCGCATTCGGAATACGATCGGCATAAATCTCGGGCAAGCCATAGACAGCAGTGCTCAGACGTGTAGGGTCCGTGTGAACATGCTCGTACCACGTTTCATAAACGCCCGGATCTCTGAGCCGATAGTCCGCACTGAGATCAACAACGCGACAGCCGGCCTCAAGCAACTGCGGGATCGCCTCCATACTCGCCGTGTGCGGCAGACAGCAAAACGCAATGTCACACAGCTTTCCGGCCTGTTCTGCCGAGAGGTTTTCGCATCGCAAACTGAAGAGCCCTGTTAGCGACGGGTGAACTTCGCTCAAAAGGGGTTTGTTCTCCTGACGAGTCGTCGCAGCGACAACTTCCGCCTGCGGATGGCGGGCGAGGATCTTCAGGAGTTCAAGAGCGGTATAGCCGGTTGCACCGAGAATCGAGATTCGAGCCATGTGGGTCGCCGTAGCGGAAAGAGGCGTTTGGGAAGAGTTGATAATCTTCACGGCCCCGGAGTATAGAGGTCGACACCTGGCACTCAACGACAGCATATCAACCGTCCGGCAGTTTCTGCAGATTCGGAGTCTTCGAGTTACCCAAAAAAATCCTGGAGAATCCACAGCTCCGCTCAGAGTCCAAGGAGCAGAAAACGCCTCCGCGACCGACTATCGCCTCGAAATCCGGCAGCGATAGCACTATCCAGGTCATTGGCCGCAAGACTTGCTCGTCCAGCTCTCCAAAATACTTCTTTAGCGTCACGACCGGTGCTTTCCGCAGAAGTGTCAAATCCGGAATCATCCGCACATCCCTCACATTTTAACTCAACAGAACAGGTTTGAACCGCCGATCGATATGAGTAACCGTCACTGCCGGCGCATCCGGCACACATTCTCTGTACGGCTCGATCGGAACAATCGATGAAACCCACACGAATCTTTGCCACGGCTTCTCTGATCATCAGCAGCGTTGCTCTGATAACAGCCGCCAGTATCTCCGTCGGAGATGAACCCGGTGTTGTCCGGATGGCAGCGTTTAAGCCACAGGACGGAGCATCTGCTCCGGCCCCGACACCGGATCCCGTGGGATCAGATGGTGTGGCAACAATGAATCAGCCGCCTGCGTCCTCTGAGCTGTATCCACAACCCGGCAACTATGCTCCCTACTTTGAGCGTTCGTTTGCCGTGACGGAAGCGGTGCCAAACGTCTTCTATCAGCCGGTTCAGCCATTCGGCCCGATTGTCATGTTCGAAACGAACACTGATGACGGGATCGGGTTCAACAATGGCTACCAGCGAGTGAATGCCCGATTGCCGTATCACATCATTCCTAACACGAATGTGTTGATCACGGATTTGTCCGCATCGGTAACATTCGATGGGTTGCCAGTGGCGAATGGCGGGCTTGTGTACCGCCGCTACGACGACGCCTATAACCGAATTTTCGGTGTGAACGCCTTCCTCGATTACGACAAGGGCTACGGCTACAACGAGTGGTATCGGGGAACGTTGGGTTTTGAATCACTCGGTCGCTATGTCGACTTCCGTGCAAACGGTTACTTCATGTTGGGTGACGACACATCCATTTTGAGTAACACGCTGCTCGCAGGTCTGCAATTGCAGGGCAACAATGCATTTAACCAGCGTCAGCAGGTTGCATCAAATGCCTACTCTGGATTCGACCTTGAAACTGGTGGACCAATCCCATTGCTTGGTCAGTACGGTCAGAACCTCTATGGAGGAGCCTACTACCTGACCAACAATAACGGTGGCGACACTGTTGGCTTCCAGGCTCGATGGGAGGCTCTGATCACTCAGAACCTCACCGTGAACACTCGCCTGACATCAGACGACACGTTTGGTACGAACATCTGGACGGCATTGCAGTACGAGATTCCGAACTACAAGGATCGAAGAATTCTGCGACCGCACTCTTCCGTGCGTGAACGCCTGCAGGATCCAGTGTATCGTCACAACCGAGTCCACGAAAGCATCGATACGACGGTCACGCTGGAAGCACTTGTCAACAATGGCGAAGACTTTAATAACAACGGGCTGCTGGATGCCGGTGAAGATATCGACTGCGACGGAATTCTGGATACAGGCAGCGCACTGCCCTACTTCCTGACCCATATTGATCCCAATGCAACCGCCCCGGGTACAGGTACCTTTGAAGATCCATTCAGCACGCTTCAGGCGGCAGCACTCGCGAACAATGCAGGTATTGATATCTTCCGAATTGCACCGCGGGCCGACGACTCGGGTACGGGGCTGACAGTCAACGGCGGATTCTCTCTGTTTGACGATCAGATCATGTTGTCGTCCATCCAGGACTACAACCTCGGTGCTCCCGGAACGACCGGAAGTGTAATCCTCGGGGTTCCAACGACAACGAATCTGGGACCACTGGTCAGCAATCCCACGATGGGTGCTGGCGGCAGCGTGATTCACCTTGCCAACAACAACCGCGTCGTTGGAATGCGACTTAACGCAGCTAATGCTGCTGGCACCATCTTCGGAGATGGCTTCCGGAATGCATTGCCGATCACAAACGCTTACCTGACCTCAAACGTTGTTAGAAACTACGTGACGGGTGCCAACCTGCAAGATGTCACTGGCAAGATTGAAATCGTCGGGAATCAGTTCACAGGCCTGGCAGGAGTTTCAACTGACGGCGTCAATCTTTCGGCCGCTGCAGGGTCGGACGTCGACCTGCTGCTGTCCAACAACACTGCCTCTAATAACAGCCTTACAGGATTCACGGTTGTTGCAAAGGCTGGAAGCACAATCGAAGCTGACGATCCGGATGGGGCTCACTGCGTCACTGGAATTCTCGACAACACAGCTATCGATAACGGAACCGGCTTCAGAACCGAAGCATTGGCTGGAGCGACCTTCAACGCCCTGGTCGAAGGAAACACAGCGACAGGCAACACTCTTGATGGCTTCTCAGCCACAGCGAATGGTGCGGGCAGCACCTACAATCTCGTGAGCATGGCCGACAACGTCTTCAGCAACAACCTGGGGAATGGTGCATTCATTCATTTCCTGAACGGCGGTCTCTTCACATCAAGCACAGAAGATCTTGATGGAGATGGCACTCTGGATGCGGGTGAAGATCTGAATGGCAATGATCGGCTCGACCTTGGGATCGTATCGAACAACATGAACCAGAACAGTGTTTCCGGCCTCTCGATAATTGGTGAAGACGCCAGCAACGGCGTCTTTGACATTGGCGGTCCATCACAGACTCTTGGAAACACCTTCCTCGGAAACGAGTTTGCGGGGGTGTCAACAGACCTGCAGGATACCTCAACAGCGAGGATCAACGCCCTGTTTAATACCGTGACAGGAAGCTCTGCGGGAACGCCAGCCAGCTTCACAGTGGTACTTGACTTCATTGATCCGGGCCAGGCGGGATTCGTGGATCTGTTCGGCGAAACGTTGAACCCGTTCGATGTCACGAACTACGGATTCGCTCCGGCTCAGTATGACATTGTTACTAACTCAGTGCTCGATACAGTGCGTAACTACTATCGCCAGATTCCTACCGTCACTCAGGACGCACGAAGCTCTATTCCTGATGGAATGGAGTTAGATATCGACTTCATCATCGGCGACAACGGTGTTGCTCCATCTAACGGAGCCACTGAGTACTACGTAATGAATATTGGGGACACAACAGCAGGCTCAACAGCAGCTGGCGGGCTTGCGATCCTGGGAGCGATAAGAAACGCATCTGGAAATGGTCCGAACTTCGTTGTCAACGGTGACGATACCGGCACCGTTTATGCAGACACGTTGACAACCTTCGGACCTCTAACGCCTGCCAATGCGTTTGATATCCGAGCTCAGTCACTCAGTGACGCTCCGGCTCACGCGGCTGCAGCACTGACATCCGGTAATCTGACGTTTACGCGTCGAGCACTGGGACTGGTTGTCTCACATGAAATCGGACACAACCTTTCGCTGGAACACGTCGACGATACGGGAGCCGTAACACCGACAGGAGCTAACCCAATCATGGGCACCCCGGCACCTCCATACCTGCTGCCGATTCAGACGCTCATCGAGCCAGCCGAGTTTGCATTTTCTGCAACTCACCTTGCAGAAGGCCCCGGAGACACAACTCGACAGCAATTTGACATCGACCAGCTTGCGGCCGCAGTCGGATTGCGAGCTGCATCATCCGGCAGCCCAACGGAAAACGGGATTGTTATCAACGCCTCTGACAACGCTCGACTGCTGAACTCGACGTTCAACAATAACACAATCAGGGCAGCAAGTCAGAACGGTATCTCAGTTGTGATGAACGACAGTGCAGTGGCCGATCGCGTCACGATCCAGTCCAATGCAATTACGAATGGCGGAGGAAACGGTATCAATCTTGTTGCTGATGGAGCGAACGCGGAAATCACGACTGCGAATGTCGGCGGGAGTGGAACCAACACCTATAATGGGGTCGTCTTTAATCAGGGGAACACAGTTGATAATAACGCCGGAGATGGCTTCCGTGCTCTGGCTGCCAACGGGGGCACCATTAACGGCAATCTGCTGGACAACAGCCTGACCAACAACCTTGGTAATGGTGCGGCTCTGATGATTGACAACGGTGGCTTTGTCGACTTCGGCACAGTTGTCAACAATCGAGTCATCAGTGGAAACACGATTACTGGTAACGGCAGAGCGGGCCTGCTGCTTAATCAGCTGACAAATCCGGACACAGAAGCACAACTGGACGCCACGGTGCTTGGGAATACGCTGTCAAACAACGCGGGCGGCGGCATCCTGTCACGCCTGAACGGAGCCAACAACAATCCGCCTGCAGCCCCGGTGACACCAAACAACAATCGTCTCAATCTGGTAGTAGGCGGCACAGCAGCCACAGACGCCAATACAATCAATGCCAACGGTGACGTGGGAATTGGTGTCCAGGTTGCCGGCAACGGTTCTGCAGACGTAACGATCACAAATACGACCGTCACAGGCACAATAAATGGTGCTGATCCACTACTCAATGGATCAGGCATTCACCTCAATCGAGCCGACTCATCGCTCCTGACAGCGACCCTCGACAATGTCACTTCAACAGGTAATGCAGGTGATGGTCTTCGAGTAGAGACCCAGGGCAGTGACAAGACAGATCCGAACCTTCCGATCCCGAACACTCCAAACACGGTGATTGTCACAGATAGCGATTTCTCGAACAACACTCTGAATGGTGCGTTCTTCCAGACACGCGGCGATTCAACGCTGATTGGTGACATGTCCAACAGCCAGATTACAAACAATGGCCAGAACGGCATCGTGGTTCAGACGGCCGAGAACTCTTCGTTCGGTGACCCAACAATCGGGCCTCCTCCCGGTCGACGTTCACTGTTCAATGGTCTGATTGTTGAAGACAACGGGAATGATGGCGTACAGATTACGGCCACACAGAACTCTCGTACTCTTCTGGAAATCAATAGTACTGTGAACCCAACAAGCATCTCCAACAATGGTGGAGACGGAGTTGGTATTACCACGACCGGGGGTCGTTCAGATATCCTGATCACTTCCGGAGCTGCCACAACGACGATCAGTGGTAATGGCACCACGGCAGGTGGTAATGGTGTTCGATGGGATGCAAGCGGAGCATCCGAGGGTGTTGTGCGAGTCACAAAGACAGGCATCCGAGGAAGCGTCGCCGGAGCATCTGAAGACGTCAACAATAACGGTATCCTTGACGCCGGCGAAGATCTCAACAACAACGGTGACATTGATGTGGCCGATGGTGACGGCATCCAGGCCAACTTCTCTGACAACGCGACTGCAACTTTGGTTGTCGGTAACGTGGGAGAAGGAAACAGGATTCAGAACAATGAAGATGATGGTATCGCGATCACGGCAACCGGTTCTGATGTTACTGGAAACCCACGACCGATTATCACCATCACGGATAACATCATTGGTGGCACACTCAACGGCCTGCAGGCCGGAAATGGTGGAGACGGTGTCAGTCTGAACGTCTTCGGAGGTACTGCCGTTGGAATTGCCCCTGCGGCAGTAGATAACTCAATCACAGCAGCTTCACCAGGGACAGACGCGTTCAACGGAAGACTGGGTGTCTCTGAAACAGGTGCAATTCCACAATTCACCATGACGGAGAATATTGTCAGCAACAACAACGGACGAGGCGTCAACATTGCTCTGACGGGTGCGTCAGGGAGAAGAGATCGCGAATTCGGCAATGCAATCTTTGATCCTGTCCGCATCCGGCTTGATGACAACACGATCGTCTCGAACGGAGCAGAAGGTATCTTCTACCGTGCAGATTCTGACATGAACCAGAGTCGCTTCGTGTTCCTGCAGAACTTCCCGGATCCTCCATTTGCAGGCTTTGACAACCTGAACTTTAGTCCGTTTCAGGCACAGTTCCTGAACTTCAATGTAGGCAGCGTCAACGGCAATACGGCTTACCTTGCTCCTTACCTGAATCTGCGAACAGTCCAGAACAGCTTGTTCACCGTGACAAACAACACTGTTCAGAACAACGGCGTGAACGGTATCACAGGGGAAGGTATCCGCATTGACGTGGGAACAGGGGCTTATGTGGCTGCTGATATCCGTAACAATGCTTTGGGAGGAAACCTGCAGGAAGACCTGGTCACTTCATCCTTCTTGTCAGCTGGAAATACATTCGACTCGGTTGATGATTCCGGTGACCTGACCTTCGACTATGTCTATCTGGATGACACAGCTCAACTCGACATGCGATTCCTGAACAATAGCGGCAATCAGGTGGCACCAAGCGACTTTGGAGCTATCTACACGAATGCAGATCCTCTGAAGCAGCAGTTCTTCGGAGCCATCGGAGTCACCCTGCGAGACGCGGGTCTGTTCCAGGTTGATAACGGACCAAACCTGAACAATCCAAACAACGTCTTTACAAACTTCGGAGTGACGCAGGATATTCAGGCAGCTTTCACAACCGGAAACTACAACATCCGAGCTGCGGCGGATCCCGCCTTCCCGAACCTTGGCTTTGCTCCATTCCTCCCATAAACTGGTTGAACAGCAAAACCGGATCTGACTCACAGGAGCCCCGAATTTCGGCGGCTCCTGTTTTTGTTTAACGATCAAAACTCGTCAGACGGCAGTCGTTGAAAAATTCCGCAGTCCTGAACGAAGCCTGATAAACAGCAGGGACTAAAGACCGCGAAGCCGAACAAGATTACCGTCGTCGACGGCAAATCCTGCTTCAAAGTCTGGAGAAGCGATCCGTCCAAAACTATAATGCAGAACATGCTGCATCTTCACTCAACATCACCCGACCGCTGGCTTCTTCAGGTGAAACAACACCTCGCAGATGTCCTGATTGACCATGCGCACTGCGAACAGAAGGCCGCCTCAACGGCCATGGATCTCATGTTCGACTACGTCGAAAATGAAGATCTCTGCCATGAAATGACGGAAATCGTTCGAGAAGAACTGGAACATTTTGAACTCGTCCGAAAACTGCTGAAAGACCGCAGCATTCGTTTTCTGCGGCTCAAGCCCGGAACTTACGGACGGAAACTCAAAGAACTTGTTCGGCGTCAGGAACCACAGCGAGCTGTCGATCGCCTGCTGGTAGCAGCGTTGATTGAAGCTCGCAGTTGCGAAAGATTTGTTCTTCTGAGAGATCATCTGGAGGATCCTGCACTACAGGCATTTTATGGCAGCCTGTACGAGTCTGAAGCACGGCATCATGCAACCTATGTTCGTCTGGCAAAGCAATTCTCCGATGATCACTCTGTCAACCTGCGGCTGCAGGAACTGGCGGTGCTGGAAGCTGCAATTGTAGAGGAAGGATGTGAGCTTCCTCGTGTTCATAGTTAAAAGAGTAGCTGGCTAATCTTACTGGACTTCCGGCATTCATGAATAAGAGGCCCTGACAAAACCGGGACGGGCACCATCGGCGGCGGCTTTTCTCTATGATTCCGGGACCTCTACAGGAACCAGGCCCGGTTTTATTAGCCGTTCCAAATACCATTCTTATGTCTTCCGCTTCCATAGGTTCCCAACCGCATATCTTTTTACGAGCCACAACGTGACATCTCCCAGCTCAGGTCATGACGAGTACGCTTTTATTCTTACCTGGGATGGGGCCAGTTGGCGTGACGTAGTACGGTTGCGTCAGGGCCACGTTACCACGATCGGTCGCTCGGCAACGAATCGGATTGTCCTTGAAGATGATGCCAGCAGCCGAAATCACTGCGAGATCTTCTTCTCCGACGGTGAATGGCGTCTGCGTGATCTGAAGAGCCGGAACGGCACGAGCGTTCGTGGAAAGACCGTCTCCGGCGATTTCACGTTGCAGTCGGGTGATGTGATCAGCATCGGTGAATGTCGACTGGCATTTACTACAAGCCTGGAATCAGCGCCGGTTTCTCCGCCCGGATTGCCAGGGGCACCGGGTGAGCGGGCCACGTCGCCGACGCAAACGGCCGTCAGCCATGAACGCGAGCCCAGCATTCTGCATCGAACGGCGAAACCTGAATTCCTGTCCCCGGGCGCTGCCTCAGCAAGTGCCCTCAATTATGGTGCTGAGCTGGCTAAGCTGTATGGACTTGGACTTGAAATGGGGGCCGCCAAAACTCGCCAGCAACTGACCGATGTTGTTCTGGTCAGCCTCGCCCGTGAAACGGTTGCCAGCATCTCCGCCATTCTGCTTGCGTCGCAGGAAGCCGGCGGCCCGCCAATGCCATCTGACCTTCACGTTGTCGCCTATCACAGCTTGAAAGATCTGCCCTATCGAAGGGTCTCCGACAACCTTTCCCGCGTTGTTCTCTCTCGCCGCGAAGCCATCCTCGCCCGCGACGTTGGTGATGATCGTCAGTTGTCCGTGTTTGACAGCCTCGGAGAAATGAAAGCCCTCAGTGTCATCTGCGCGCCGATCACCTCGGCCGAACGCGTTCTCGGATTGATTCATCTGTACTCGACGAATCCTGACAATCCGCTGGATAAACATGATCTCGAATTTACACTCGCAGTGGCCAATCAGCTCGCCGTTTCACTCGGGCACCTTCACGAACGCGACTCGCTTCAAACCGGCCTGGCTCAGGCTCGCAGTGTTAACGAATCTCTTCGTTCTCAATTGTCACAGGAACAAAACCTGATCGGCGAAACCGCCAGCATGACAGAGCTGAAGGAACGTATCTCGCTGATCGCCGAAACTCACGCCAATGTTTTAATTCGTGGTGAGAGCGGATGTGGAAAAGAACTGATCGCGCGGAGTATTCATTCGCTTAGCCCACGAAAAGATGCACCGTTTGTCTGCATCAACTGCGCGGCATTAAACGAAAGCCTTCTTGAAAGTGAACTGTTCGGCCACGAAAAAGGTGCGTTCACCGGGGCCGTGGATCGGAAAATCGGACGATTTGAACAGGCGGACGGTGGCACTCTGTTCCTGGATGAAGTCGGTGAAATGAGTCCGTCGATCCAGGCAAAGTTCCTGCGAGTTCTGGAAGGTTACCCGTTTGAACGAATCGGCGGACGCAAACCCATTCAGGTCAATGTCCGGATCGTGGCCGCTACCAATCGAGATCTCGAAGAGGCCGTTGAAGATGGTGACTTCCGGAAAGACCTTTACTTTCGCCTGCAAGTGGCTGAGATCACCGCCAGCCCGCTTCGTGAACGTCGAGATGACATCGAGCTGCTCGCGAACGCGTTCCTGAAAAAGTTTGTCGAGAAAACCGGTCGCGTCATCAAGGGCTTTACCGACGAAGCGATGCAATTGCTGCGCGAATACAACTGGCCGGGAAATGTCCGGGAACTGCAGAACACGATCGAAAGAACCGTAATTCTCTGTCGAAACGAAGTCGTTCGCGTTTCCGACATTCAGTTGTCCAGCCTTGGCAGTCGCCCTGCAGCCCCGGTCATTGATCGTGGTACTCCCGGAGAGTACCGTGAAGTGTCCATGGCCGACATTGAGCAGGAACATATCCTGAAAACTCTGGAACACACCGGGTGGAATAAATCAAAATCTGCCCAGATCCTGGGGATCGAACGTTCCACGCTGGATCGAAAACTAAAAAGGTATCATGTCCCCCGCCCCCTGACAGACTGACCATGCCTGTTTCATTTGAATGCCCAAATTGTGGCCGCCCAACTCGAGTCGCTGACGACCTTGCTGGCCGGCGTATTCGCTGCCCGGGCTGCAAAGAACCTGTGACTGTCCCCAGTGAAGAAATCATTGACGTCGAAGACGTTCAGATTGCAGCGCCTCAGCCAGCCCGTCGAACCCGTCGACCGTTTGAAGAAGAGGCAGAACGAAAAGCGGCTCCACGACCAACGAAATCCATCACGCTCGACAACGATACTCATGCCTCAAATCCGGGCGGTGTTCGAGTCAACATTCTGAAGTACTGGAGCTCCTTTCCTCGCTGGCCCACGATCTGGATCGTCGCGACCACTCTTTTCAGCCTCGGGGCTATTGTTTCCACGGCGATGCTGGTCTTCGCAATCCTGAGCGGAATCCTCCTGTGGTTGTATTGGACCCGGGTCCGCGAACACTTCCTGAACGGCTGCGCGTTGCCCGGAATTATTATCTCTGTCGAACATCAGTTAGTCGCATTCTGTACGGATCTGTCGACAGGCGACGGCAGCTATCCTGCAATTCGAATTCTACGTCAGCCAATTTACAAAATGTGCGATGGCCCGCCTCGGAAGAATCAACGTGTGGTGGGAGTTGCGGTGTACGAACCGGCTCCGGATCAGAATGATCACTGGGCTACGTTCCATCCGAAACTTGCAGGTTGCGTTACGAACGACCGGCGAGCTGTGCAAGCCACGTTCGATTCTATTGACGAAAGCGACTGGCAGGAACTGATTGATTACCTTCATGAGATTCCACGAAAGACGGAAGGTCTGCATCGGCTTTGGTAGGAATCACCCGTGCTCTGGATAAGTGAAGATCCGGGTGCGTTTCCCCCCGGTTCCCCGCAGACTTTCTGCCGACGCAGTCACGAGCAATTCTCCCACCGGAATCGAGTCTGCATAATCGTCAGATTCTGCAGAGACTTCTTCCTGCGTAAACCACAGGTTCTCAGTTCTCTTAGTCAGAGGGCTTCTGGGAGGTAGACTTTGTTGCTTGTCTTTCTCGGGAACGACAATGAGTCCTTAAAATGCTACAGATGATCTACACAAGCGAAGCGAAGAAGAAATTCTCGCCTGGTGAACTGCAGGCGTTGATGCTGACTGCACGCCGCAATAATGACCGTTCCGGTATCACAGGAATGTTACTTTACGAGGACGGTACTTTTCTTCAGGTTCTCGAGGGCGAAAATGAAGTTGTTGAAACAACGTACCAGCGAATTGCTGCCGACAATCGACACGACAAGATCATGCTGATTGCCCGTTTCGAGATCGACCACAGATCGTTTCACGACTGGGAAATGGGGTTCTTTGATGCCTCTGGCGGCAAACTGTTACAACTGCCCGGCTACAGCAATTTCCTGAACAAGAAAACGGTGGAACTCGAGACCCTTGAAGACGGTGATAAGGCTCGGGAAGTTCTTCTGAACTTTAAGTTGGGTGCCTGGCACAGACGTGCGTTACCTGCGCAGCCCGCCCATCCCCATCACGCCTCAACATATCACGAACCATGAGCCCTGCAGAATCTAGGACTCTTTACGAAGGTGTTGCACCCAGGCAGGCGGCACATTCAGCCAGATATTGTCGCGACGGATTCGACATCGATCACAGTGCCCTCGCAATGTCTGATCTATTGAACTGATCCGAACTCTTTCCGCGCCATGCGTGATAGCTTTTCGAACGGGTCTCACATACATGTACTCGAAGTAACTGAGAACTCCACCGGGCTTCAGAAGACGGAAATAGGTCTCCGTGATCGAAGTCACAAGGTCTGCCGGAAAGTTATTCAGAGGAAGCCCGGAGATCACAAAGTGATAGGGTTCTGCCGCAACGAAGTCCTGCACGGGCAGTTGGTGAATTGTCGCCTGAGTTCGAACACGATGCCAATCGCCCTCGCTATCAAAACGAGCTTTCAGGATTGAGACGAACTCTTCATTCAGCTCAACCAGATCAAAAACGTCTCCAGGCCGAAGCAGCTTCACAATGGCTTCCGTCACCGGTCCGGTTCCCGGCCCGATCTCCAGCACACGCACGGGAGTCGCCCCATTTCGTGCGGCCAGAAAGCTGGTCATGGACCGTGCCAGAAAGCGACTACTGGGAGCAATTGCCCCCGTCGTTTCGAACCGCTGTCGAAACTGGCGAAAGAAGGCTGCCTGGTTCTTCAGGGCGGAAAACATAGTCGCCTATCAATCCATCAACGAAGAAACCCGACCAGAAATTTGGCCGGGCTTCGAGCGCATTCAGCATATCAATTAAATGCGAGAGGGGGGAGTTGAACCCCCACGCCGTTTAAGGCACAGGATCCTAAATCCAGCGCGTCTGCCAATTTCGCCACTCTCGCTGCTGATGCCAACTACGCACATTGAAAAGACGTTCGTCGTGCTGAGGCGTGGAATAGTGCCAAGTCGTCGACCTGAATTCAACTGTCGACACACAATGTGTGCAAGGTTCGCGTCGATTATCTTCTTTTCAGGCCGTTTCTCCTGATTTGCCCAATCCGGGAACCCCGAAAATTTCTGATGCCTGGCCAAAACCAGCACAAATTCAGGAAGCAATCTGAAGTGACGAAGCCATCTGATCGTCGATAACCATGCCACGCACAAGCACCCCAAAGTTCAGAACTGGCTGAAGCGTCACAAGAGATTCCACATGCACTTTACCCCGACCAGCAGTTCATGGCTGAACGTTATCGAACGCTGGTTCCGCGACATTACCTGCAATCGAGTTCGCAACGGAGTCTTCCGCAGCGTGGAGCAATTGGAACAGGCGATCAGGGACTATATTGACCATCACAACGCAAACCCAAAGACATTCGTGTGGACGAAGAAAGCGGAAGACATTCTGGAAAAAGTGAAGCGAGCCAGAGCGGCACTCAATAAGATCTCATCTGAGTGAGACACTACACTGGCACAAGTGGCGAAGGAGTCCTCGTAGATCTCCCCAATCGGTGTTTCCTGTTCGCGAAGATCGTCGATGGTTCCGTTGTTATTTTAGTCTGTCTCAGAATCCACAGGCAGCCGCAGATTCCCATCCTTGCTGCGTCTGATCGCGCAAACATCATCAACGTTTTGCTCAATCTTAGCCACTTCACTTCTTTGTTCAGCAGCAGATAGGTTGGATCGTCTGCCGGTGTGAACTCGGAAATCCCGGAGTGACCGTGCTCACGCATTTCATCGGCGTAGCCAGTGGCAAATCCATCAATCGAACCGCGCAATTACGCTCGCTCAGTTTATCGCGAGATAAACGCCGCCGCAGATCAGAATCATCGCTGAACTTCTGAGAACGCCACGGTGCCTTTTGTCGAACGAACGACTGAAAAAATAGTGATCAGCCAGCAATACCCCAACAAGCGTCAGGACTGCAAATGTGATTACGTCAAGATTTCATTGCGGGATCAGATTCAGCATGGAGCACGCTACTCGAAACAAAGGCCCCGGATCGCCTTTCAGCAAACCGTTGACCAACAAGTACGGGATCCCCGATGAGATTAATCTCACTGTAGTGAACGGCAGGATCTCTTCGCAGACATTGGCATTCGATCAAAGACACCCAACATGACAAATGTGTTGTGCACTTGCTGATTGAAGCGTTTTTGTTTCATTCGGCCCAAATCCCAACTGATAACGACTCCTCTCAATACGCTCAGTGGGATTATGCGACGCGAATTCACCGGACAGGTTGTAGCGATTAGCGCGGAATGTGCGTCTTTTGTGGATGACATATCGACAGCCGCAGCAGGTGATTCCACCAAAACGTTCTTCACTGTAAGCACGTTGAAATTTTGCGACCTAGGCTTGAAGACCGTCGGGCACGTCGATCCGGAAATTGAAGTGTTCCCACTGACTTGAGAAATTCGCTCCCCTCACTCTGGTCGCGTCAGCAGGACGATCCCGTGCAGTTAATCGGACAACAACCACCCGCTAAGCTCGCAGAAAAGTCGCCCGCTCATGGTGCTTTGTCATTGCCAGGTGAACGCGCGTTGGTACTTGTGGTTGATGACGAGCGAATCAATCGAGAGATCCTGAGCCGCATGCTGTCACGCAATGGGCATGATGTCCTCACTGCCGATAGTGGCGAAGCCGCACTTGAGCGTCTCGAAGAAGAATTACCTGATCTGGTCCTGCTGGATGTCATCATGTCCGGCATGAGCGGATTTGATGTCCTGAAATCAATTCGCTCTCGATATCCTGACGCCGCGCTGCCCGTCATTATGGTTACGGCCGAAGCGGAAGGGGAGAATGTTGTTCGAGCCTTCACAGAAGGGGCCAATGACTACCTCACAAAGCCACTTGATCCCCAGATTACGCTGGCCCGCGTTTCTCTTCAGCTAAAGCTCAGCCGCGCCCTCTCTGAACTGAAACGCAGTCAGGAACGTTATGCACTCGCGGCGCAAGGTTCCAGAATAGGTCTCTGGGACTGGGATGTAGCTCAGCGACAGATCTTTCTTTCGGCGCGCTGGAAAGAGATGCTGGGCTATAGCGACAACGAACTGGATTCTTCGGTAGACTCCTGGTTCGAACGCATCCATGTCGAGGATCGAGATCAGTTCACCGAATTGCTCGGAAGCCGCAGTTCACTGGAGCATGGTCGCTTCGAGACAGAAATTCGGATGCGTCATCGCGACGGCACTTTCCGCTGGATGCTGTGCAGCGGAGTTGTTCAGTCCGATGCAAACGGTATACCTCGACGTCTCGCTGGTTCCCTCGCCGACGTTACCGAGGGGAAAGTTCGAGATGTTCTGACCGGCTTGCCGAACCGTCTGCTGTTTGAAGAGCAATTGAATCGAGTCCTGCATCTTGATCAGGCAACCTTTGGCTTCTCTGCCATTTTGTTTCTGGACCTCGACAACTTTAAACTGGTCAACGACAGTCTGGGCCATGATGCTGGCGACCTGCTCCTGTGCAGTGTTGCCAAGAAACTGGAAAGCTGTTTGCGTCAGACGGATGTCGTAGCCAGAAATCGCACGAAATGGTCAGTCGCACGACACGGTGGAGACGAATTCACGGTCCTGCTGCATTGTCTGCAAAACCACATTGACGCAGAAGTAGTGGCAGAACGCCTCATCGCAGCTCTCTCTGAGCCCTTCGCGGTGGGTGTTCATGAAGTCGCCGTCGGGGTCAGCATCGGTATTGCTTTTGGTGATGGTGATGGCAAATCAGCTACCGATGCAATCCGCGAAGCGGACACGGCCATGTACTACGCCAAGACTGGCGGCCGAGGTGGCTATCGCATTTTTGATCCGGAGATGCAAACAGTTGCTTCTGCCAGGCTGGCCCTTGAATGTGATCTGCGTCAGGCTATCAAGAGTCATCAGTTCTACCTTGAGTACCAGCCAATCGTTCGACTCGCGACTGGCAGGGTTGAAGGATTCGAGGCCCTGTGTCGATGGAAACATCCGCGCGGTGAGCACGTTGGGCCGGATGTCTTCGTGCCTGTCATTGAGTCGCTGGGACTCATCGGTCGTCTCGGACGAGTTGTTCTTGAACTGGCGTGTGATCAGGTTCAGGAATGGAATCGTAACCGTACGGCCGAAGATATCGTCAGTGTGACGGTGAACTGCTCATCGGGAGAGTTTGGCCAACCGCTCTTCCGAAGCGAATTGCTGATGACGGTGGCGAGAGCTGGCATCGATCCGAGAATGCTGAAGATCGAAGTGACCGAGAGTACCCTGATGCAGAATCCGGAACTCGTCCAACAGATCATCGGTGAACTTCGCGACGCCGGAATTCGCATCGGAATCGATGACTTCGGAACGGGCTACTCGTCACTCGCTTACCTGCATCGACTGCCTCTGGATCTTTTGAAGATTGACAAGTCGTTCGTGCGCAATATGCACACGTGCAGCGAGACTCGTGAAATCGTCCGCACGATCATCGCGTTGGCGCAGAGTCTGAATCTAGATGTCGTTGCTGAAGGCGTAGAGACTCCTGAGCAGCAGCAACTATTGTTTGAAATGCGATCAACGCACGCTCAGGGCTATCTTTATTCGAAGCCGATGCCCGGAGACGCTGTCGAAAGCTTCCTCGACAAGTACAATCCTCTACTACCACCTTCTCAACGCAGAAGACCGCATGAAGAGATCGAACAGCATCTCGAACAGGCTGCTGATTTGTTGACCCGGGAATAGGTGCCCGACGCTGCGTGAACCGATTTCGCCAATGGCTTGAACAGCTCGCCGTGGATTGAGCGGCAGCAAAAAATTTACGCTCGCTGCATGTACGTGGCAAACCGCTGCATCCGCTGCCAATCACAAGTACTTTACGCGGCACTCGGCCACCATTGAAATGAAGCAGAATCGCATCATTCTCACAACCGGCAGGCAATGGAAAGCCAACAGCAAAGAATGCGCTGCGGGAAATCAGGACAAACGGTGAAACACTTTGTGGCGGCAGCCTGTATAATGCGGCTAACCTGCACAGTGGATTTGAGACTGCCCTGCCCTCGCCTGCCCGAATAAGTCATCATGAAACATCAGCCCTCAAGCGTTCTCGTGGCCCTGCTTTCGGCCGGATTCTTAATGGTGTTCGCCGGATGTACGCAGTCTTCGACGCAGATCGCAGGCGAAGCGGGGAATTCCGATCCAAAGTCTGGATCTGCGGCGGGACCACCGCCGGCACTTGTCAAAGTCGCCCCAATTCGTCAGGAAAGTATCGCTCCGGAGTTCCGAGCCCTCGGCAACGTGAGACCTCGACATGCAAGCATTGTCGCATCCGGATCTGATGGCATTGTTGAAGAGTTTCCGCTCGAGGTCGGCGCGTTTGTCACGAAGGGCACACTACTTTCTCAACTGCGGATGGAGTCAACTGATCTCGATATTGCCGAACAGGAAGCGATCCTGACCGAACGGCGCGCAGAACTGGAAGAGATCAAATCGCCACGTAAAGAAGATCAGGACGAAGCACAAGCACGAAAACAGGCCGCGGAGGTGATGTATTCCAACGCAACCCGACGGCTGGATGAATTGCTGGCACTCAGCAAGCGCGGAGCGGCTAATCCTACCGAAGTCAAAGATGCTCAGGATAATGTCGACTCGGCCGAACAAAATCGACTCGCGGCGGCCGCAGTGCTGGCCAGAATTTCTGCACCTCGCAAAGAGACAGTTCAGCAGGCCATGGCTCGTGTAGAGGCTCAGGAAAAACATGTGGCCTTCCTGAAGGCCGAGCGAGAAAAGCGATTCACGCGCGCCCCTTTCGATGGGTTCGTTGTCGAGGAGCATACCTACATCGGACAATGGCTTTCCAAAGGAGCTCCTGTTCTGACCCTGGCGAAGCTTGATGAAGTCGAAGTCGAAGTTCAGATCGATCAGCAGTACATCGACCAGATTACTCCTGGGCGTCCTGTCGTTCTCGGCATTCAGGGAACAGGATCTCGCAACGGGCTCGCAAGTGACTGGGAAGGTGAAGTCGCGTCCGTTGTTCCCAGAAGCAATTGGGAAGATGGCTCCCGCAGCTTCCCGGTCATCATTCGGATCGACAACAGGATCGATACGTCGACGACAACTCCGACTCCTGCTCTTCGTGAGGGCATGATGGCTGAAGCAAAGTTCAGCGGTCAGAATGTTGATGCCGTTTTGGTGCCAAAGGACTCACTCGTTCGAACCTCACGCGGAACATTCGTGTACGTAATCAATGCAGCGTCTGAGGGTAAACCGACGAGCGTTCGCCAGGTGCTCGTGTCGACGGGTGTCAGTTCCGGCACTTCGATTCAGGTGATCGGTGAAGGCCTCGTGGCCAACCAGCAGGTAGTGACCGAAGGGGCGGAACGGCTTCGAGCATTTCAGACGGTGCAGATCATGGAATAACACGACAGCCCTGCTGATTCTGGCTCAAGCTCTTACCACAGCGACGAATAAACTATGGACCTCATAAAATTCTCCATCGAGAACCCGGTGAAACTCACCGTCGGAGTGATTCTGTCGCTTCTGTTTGGTGTCATCGCGTATCTCGCAACGCCGGTCCAGCTGACGCCGGACGTTACCGAACCAGAGCTGACGATTACGACACTCTGGCCCGGTGCCAGTGCTCAGGAGGTGGAACGTGAGATCATTGATGAGCAGGAAGAACAGCTGAAGAGCGTGGAGGGAATGGACGAGTTCAAAAGCGAAAGCTCGGACTCAATGGGAACCATCACCATGCGTTTCGCAGTCGGAACCGATATCGCCGATGCTCGTGCGAGAGTCGCCGAGAAGCTCAATCAGGTTCCCAATTACCCGGACGATGCTCGAGAGCCGGTGATCTCAACAGTCAATGCAAATGTCAACGCGATTGCCTGGTTTATTCTGAAGCCTGTCCCGCCCACTCGCGAAGATCTCAATAACCTGATCGCTCAGGATCCCGCGTTGAAGGAACCGCTGGCCCCGTTGATGGAGGGCACGAAGCCAATCAATCTCCCCAAGCTGAATCTGTTGGCCGATCAGTATCCTGTACTGAAGACTTTCACGATGGGCCGCAACAATCCCGCGCTCATGCGAAAGTTTGCCGAAGAGTACATTGAAGCAGTCTTCGAGCGAGTCCCGGGCGTTGCCAACGGGAATGTGTTCGGCGGCCAGGAACAGGAGTTCCGCGTTGAAGTGAATCCAACTCGATTGGCAGCTTTTGGCGTGACCATCGATCAGCTCCGCACGGCGTTGATTGCACAAAACCAGAATACGTCAGCCGGGGATATTCCCGAAGGTCGGCAGCGGAATGTCGTTCGAACACTCGGACAATTCCAGACGCCCGAACAGGTCGAAGACACGATTATCGTTAACCGTGACAATTCACCTGTGCGAGTTCGTGACGTGGCAACAGTTGGCGTCGCCTACAAGAAACCTGACGGTGTCGTGCGCCAGATGGGGCTCAATGCCCTTGCCGTGAATGCTCAGCAGGCCCCGAACACAAACATCAAACAAGTCATGGGGCCGCCGCGCGAGGATCTGGACCTGAACAAAGACGGGGAGATCACTCTGCTTGAGCTCGGTGAGTGCACTCGAATCTACGGTAACAACCTCCGTATTGCCTGCGAGGAACTGAACCTTGGAATTCTGGCGACCAAGGGCCTGTATATGGAACAGGTCTACGATCAGACCTTGTACCTGGATTCGGCAACGGCCCTCGTTGAAAGCAATGTTTATTCCGGCGGAGCGCTCGCGGTCCTGATCCTGCTGCTGTTTCTGAAGAGCGTGCGTTCGGTAATCATTATCGGCCTGTCGATTCCGATCAGCGTGATCGCGACATTTATGTTCGTTAAGATTTTCGGAAGAAGCATCAATGTCATCAGTCTTGCCGGGATGGCGTTTGCTGTCGGAATGGTAGCCGACAATGCCATCACCGTTCTCGAAAACATTTATCGACACTTTCAGATGGGCAAGTCACCTCGCGAAGCCGCGTTGCAGGGAACTCAGGAAGTCTGGGGAGCGGTGCTTGCAGCCACATTGGCGATGATCGTGGTGTTCGTTCCGGTGATCTTTGTCGAGGGTCAGGCCGGACAACTCTTTAGAGACATCTCGATTGCAATTGCATGCTCCGTGGGTATTTCAATGCTGGTGAGTGTCACCGTGATTCCTGCGGCGGCCTGCTGGCTCCTGAAGAATCAGAAATCTGCCAGCCTGGAATACGATACCAGCTATGGCTTCTCCGGACTGTTCGGACTTGTTCGAGTCAGCCACTGGATGAATGAACTATTCGCCGGCGCGATGCGCAGGATGATGTCGGCTCGCGGCAGTTGGTTCTGGCGGCTCCTGGTCGTGGTGCTGTTCTGTCTGGGATCAGTCTGGAGCAGCATCTTGTTGTGGCCGGATACCGAATATCTGCCAACAGGAAACCGCAATCTGATCATTGCGATCCTGCTTCCGCCCCCGGGATACAACATCGACAAAATGATCGAACTGGGAGAAGGAATCGAACGACAGTTGACCCCTTATTGGGCAGAAGATGCTCCTCCGGGTTCACCACGAATTAATGACTTCTTTTTTGTGGCTCGGGGACGAATGTTGTTCCTCGGAGCAAAAGCTGTTGACGAACTTCGCGCGGCAGAACTGATTCCAATCCTTGCCAGGGCGGCCGGTTCACAGCCCGGGGTCATTCCCATCGTGAGTCAGTCAAGCCTTTTCGACAGCGGATTAAGCGGTGGACGAACTATCGATATTGACATCACAGGCCCGGATCTGGAGGGACTGGTCGAGGAAGCACAGAAGGCCTTTGGGCTCTGCATGGCTCAGTTCCCAATGGATCAGGGAAATCAATTACGTCCGATTCCGGGACTGGATCTGTCCAGCCCGGAAGTCCATATCATTCCAAAGCTGGAGAAGGCGGCTGAACTTGGAGTGACATCGCAATCCCTCGGTTACGGCGTCAATGCTCTCGTCGACGGTGCATTCGCGGGCGACTACTGGCATGAAGGTCGACGAATTGACCTCGTGATCTGTGGCGATGCAGATTACACCAGCCATTCACATGACATAGAGAACCTTCCGATCCGAACGCCGTCCGGCGAAACAGTGCGACTGTCTTCAGTGGCTGACGTTGTGCTGAGCCGCGGTCCGGAACAGGTCAACCATATCGAACGATCACGTTCCATCACCATCCAGCTTAAGCCCGCCCCGGGAGTCCCGCTGGAAACGGCGATGAAAACGGTGGATGACAAAGTTCGCAGTGTGCTGATGCAGTCTCCGCGATTCCAGAGTGGGGTGTATCAGGTCCGGCTGGCCGGCACCGCAGATAAACTGGCAGATACATGGTATGACCTCAAATGGAACCTTTTGCTTGCTCTGCTTTTGACATATCTGTT
Organism: Planctomycetales bacterium; assembly: GCA_026400835.1. Classification (GTDB taxonomy): domain Bacteria; phylum Planctomycetota; class Planctomycetia; order Planctomycetales; family Planctomycetaceae; genus SXXK01. The sequence goes on from JAPLOA010000076.1 coordinate 256,710, forward strand.
GATGGCTGCCCTGTTCGAGTCGTTTCTCTATCCGCTGGTGGTCATGATCAGCGTCGCTCTGGCACTTGTGGGAGGTCTTGGTGGCCTGAAGATTATGAATCAGTTTGTCTTCCAGCCTCTCGACATGCTCACCATGTTGGGATTTGTGATCCTGATCGGAACGGTGGTTAACAATGCGATCCTGATCGTGCATCAGGGACTCAACTATATGCGAGAAGAGGGGATGAATTCGGTCGACGCCGTGTGCGAAACCGTGCGAACTCGTATGCGACCAATTCTGATGAGTACCCTTTCAACGGTGCTCGGAATGTTTCCTTTGGTTGTTCCACTTCCGGTATGGGCCGACGGCGCATGGGTATGGAGTGTCGGCGCCGGCAGCGAACTCTATCAGGGACTTGGGGCAGTAGTTCTTGGCGGAATGATCGTCTCCACGTTCTTCACACTCGTGCTGATTCCTGCAGGTTTCAGCCTCGTGATGGATGCAAAAGAAGCCATCGCAAGCCTACTCAGTCGCCAAAAACCAAAACCGACGACAATGAGCCCGAATGTCACCTCGCCTCAGGCGTGAAGCGACACTGGAACACGCAATCAAGTAGTGATGCTGAGCATTACGGTTGGTGATTCCGGAAGCTGGTCCTCAGAAATCCGACCGGGAGGTTCGTGTTTAATGGGCGGCAGCAGTCCGTTGCTGCTGGACGATTCCTTCAAAGTCCTTCAAATCGACGTGCTGAAAGCCGACACTCTGGATCGTGCTTGAACAGGAAAGCGAATACTCGCCAATCGGCCAAATCGTCAAAGTGAGCAACTCCGGGGCAGCACGAGCGAAATCTCGGTGGCCCTTTTAAGTCTGGGTTCACCGCACCCCCATGATTCACGGCACAGCGAGCCCCGAACAGCCTCGACTGGTCACGCGATCATTGGAAGGCGTCAGGATTCACGGATTTTGCTCTGAACTTTGATTCTTCGGCCGAAGAACCCCGATGAACCGCTTTTCCTGTCTGGCTCTTCCTTCTAGAATCGACCCTTCCGATTCATTCGCGGTGTTATGATTGCCTTACGAGCAGGCATCAGCGGCGAAGCCTGATTGGAAAATTCGGGGATTCCCCACCTTCGATACACCTATCGAACGTTTCACTGAATTGAAGGAAATCTGGAATGCAGGTTGCTATCACCTGTCGACACGGCAGTATCCGACCGGAACTGCGAGAGCACATCACTCAAAAAGCGGAGAAACTTCTTCGCTACCTGAACACGGTCAGCGAAATCGACGTCACTCTGGAGTTTGAAGGCCCTCGGGTTGACGTGGAAATGCTGGTAGAAATAGATGGTTTCCACACCATTGTGGCCCATGTTGAAGGCGAAGACGCGAGTGCAACATTCGATAAATGCCTTCACAAGATGGAGCACCAGGTCCACAAGTACAAAGAGAAACACCGAGACCACAAGCATCAGCCTTCCATTAAAGACATGCCCACAAAAATGGACGATCCGATCACCTAAGCGCCGGTTTAAAAACTCAATCGCTGCTCAAGTGAACTGTGCCCTGTTCGCGTCTGGGAAGTCTGTGGGCCGAGAAAGAGTTCGGTGATGTTCAAAGCACATCAACGTCTATGACTTTCGGATGCCTGTGGGCTCAATGTCCCGATATACTGTTTACTGTTCTGCACAGGTTAGGTTTGACACTGTTGGCAGAAGTCAAAGGACCTTTTTCTGGCGACCACTTCCTGGTTTCGCCTGCTTGTTAAGTTGAGAGAGTTGCAATGAAATTGACTGAATTCGTTATTCGCGATGCCATTCTTCCGGATCTTAAATCATCTAAAAAAGAAGATGTGATACGGGAAATGGTGGCCAGCCTGAAGGCCACTGGGGCAATCAAGGCTGCTGAAGAAGAGGCCGTAATTGCGGCGATTCTGAAGCGCGAAGAGCTGGGATCTACTGGGATTGGTAATGGTGTTGCAGTCCCGCACACGAAGCACGCCTCGGTCGAAAAGCTGTCCGCAACAGTTGCGATCTCCCGAAATGGTGTCGACTTCGCGAGCCTTGACGGAGAAGACGTATTCATCCTGTTTTTGTTGGTTTCTCCGCCTGACCGCCCGGGCGATCACCTTCGTGGACTTGAAAACATCTCCCGCCACCTTCGCAGTCAGGACTTCTGCAACTTCCTGAAGCAGTCCATGACGACAGCGGATATCTGGGATCTGCTCGTGGAAGCAGATGATGGCGATCGAGATGCGTAAGTTGAGTCTGCCCTGAATCGTATGCACGAATTTCAGGCCAGAGTCATGGGCGTGGAGGCATTTCAGGAACTGCCACGCCCGGCGGAGGATTCAGTATGCAATCGGAGGACGTCGTCCGACGACAGGTCAAGGTTACGCCCGAGGATGGTCTGCACCTGCGTCCGATCACCCTGTTGGTGCGTTGCGCTACGACATTTTCTTCTTCAATCTCCCTCTTCTTTGACGGTCATCGGGCGGATGCGAAGTCAGCATTCGACCTGATGCTGATGGCCGTGCCCAGTGGTGCAATCCTGAACATGGAGGTCGCCGGGGCGGATGCGGAGGCGGCGGCGGATGCGATATGCCGCCTGTTCGAGGACGGCTTTTCCGTTCCGGGTACTGATCACCGCTGAAGTGGCTAAGCCCAGGCGTAGTTGATTGTCCTGCAAGTTTCCCGGGCCTAGACTACCGGGTGAACCTCGTCCGTTTGTGTCACGGCTATCAGAAAAGACTCGCCAGCGCCAATGAAGGTTTTCTCGGGAATTGCGGTTTCGCCAGGAATGGTTTCCGGCCCAGCGTTAGTGCTGGGGTCCGAGAACTTCCGCATCCCGCGAAAGTTCGTCAGCAAAGACGCGATCGATGCCGAACTCCAGCGATTTCATGTCGCGTTGGATCTGGTCTGCAAAGATATCAAAGGCAATGAGCAACTGGTTTCTTCCCAGCTTGGTGCTCAGTACGGCGCAATTTTTTCTGCACATTTACAGATGGCGCAGGACCCGCGGCTGATTCGCGAAGTTGAGTCGCTGATTCGCGACCAGTGCCGCTCCCCGGAATTTGCCGTCAGTCGAGTATTACGCAGTTACGCGGAACAACTTCAGAAAATGGGTGACCGCTATTTGTCAGAGCGTGCTCTCGACATCTTTGATCTGGAGAAACGACTTCTCCGTAAACTCCTTGGCGAAAGTCGGGAAGAACTGAGCAACCTGACGGAACCAGTCATCATTCTGGCTCATGACCTGACGCCGGGAGAGACCGCAACTCTCAACACGAAGTATGTGCTCGGCTTTGCCACCGAAGTGGGCGGTCACACTAGTCATACCGCGATCCTCGCTGGTGCTCTGGAGATTCCAGCGATCGTTGGATTGGGGCGATGCCTTGCTGAAATCTCCGGTGGAGAATCCGTTATTCTGGACGGTGATCATGGCCGTGTGATCATTGATCCTGACGACGAAACGCTTGCCAGAGTTCAGCATTCACAGGCACGCAGCCAGCGTGTTCGTGATCGACTTGGCGAAATGGGTTCACTGCCATCAGAAACACAGGATGGCCAACGCGTCACAATCTGTGGCAATATCGAGTTTCCGGAAGAAGTTCGACAGTGCATCAAACGCGGCGCGGATGGTGTCGGGCTGTACCGAACCGAATTCTTGTTTCTCAGCGGAAATCGTGAACCGTCAGAATCAGACCACTACGAAGCCTACTGCCGCGTGGTCGAGGCTTGTGGCGATCTACCGGTCGTCATCAGAACGCTGGATATCGGGGCCGATAAGGTTCCGCAGTTAATGGCGGACCAGTTTGCCGAAAGCGCAAACCCGATGCTGGGACTGCGAAGTATTCGTCTGAGCCTGCGAAACACGCAGATGTTCAAGAGGCAACTTCGGGCCATCCTGCGAGCTTCGGTTCATGGCAATGTTCGCATCATGTTTCCCCTGGTCGCCACACTGCTGGAATTTCGGCAGGCGAAGATGATTCTGATGGACGTTATGGAGGATTTGGAGGACGAAGGAATCCCTTTTCAGCGCAACGTACCAATCGGAATGATGGTTGAGGTCCCGTCAGCCGTGATTCTGGCTGAAGAATTCGCAAGAGAAGTCGACTTCTTCTCGATTGGTACAAACGATTTGATTCAATACACTCTCGCGTGTGATCGTTCGGATCCGACGGTGGCGCACCTGTATCGTTCAGGCGACCCGTCAATCCTGCGACTCATCCAGATGGTGCTTCGCGCCGCGGAAAAGCATGGGAAACCAGTGACGGTCTGCGGGCAAATGAGTTCTGATCCGCGGTTCATTCCGCTGCTGCTGGGCATGGGTTTGAGAAGTCTGAGTGCAACGCCTCAGGCGATTCCTCGACTGAAGGAGGTCGTCAGAAACCTGTCCATCACAGAAGCCGAACGAATCTCGCAACATGCGTGTTCGCTGGATCTGGCTCGGGACGTTGAACATTATTTGCAGGGCGAGCTATCACGGCTGTGCCCTGATCTTGTTGATGAAGTTGGATTTTGATTTTCCGCCGGGTTCGTCCCGGCGGCAAGTAACATTCTGGTGGGTTGTCTCCGACCAGTCGGACGGCTGTCAGCGAAAAAAGCAACAGTCCTCTGCCGATCGCCGGCAACATCGCCAATTCAAATTGATAAGTATTCGTGTTGGGCGACGTTCGCTCAACCATGAAGAAACGGAATGCCGGGTCGAACCGGCGAAAGAAATGATCATCGCGTCATGAACCAGTCGAAAGCGTCCACGACAATCCGAACGACGAGTCCCTCATTGGGCTTCCGTGTCGCCGTAATGTCGTCCGCTTCGCCTCTTCTGTTCCGTTCGCTTCCGACCACAAATGCACTCACAAGCAGTTTACGAACCATGTCATGCAGCCCGCGATTAACGCCCGCTGCCACTGTCCCGCTTTGCGGCTCACGGATTGAACAGTACCGACCTCGCGTCATGCGATTTCCTGTCGGAAATTCTTTCAATGGGGACATGCTTCGAATTCGCTTTCAGGACGCTGCTGCGATTCGGAAGAAGGAACCGGCCATGATGCAGACTGATCGTTCGTAAGAACGAAAGTTGTGACAATGAAAAAAGAGATGCTGATCAATGTCCTCCAGCCGGAGGAAAGCCGAATTGCCATCGTAGAAGATGGGATTCTGGAGGAGTTGTACGTAGAACGCAGCAGTGCAGAAAACTACGTCGGCAATATCTACAAGGGAAAAATCGTCAATATCGAGCCCAGCATTCAGGCGGCCTTTGTCGACTTTGGTGTGGGACGAAACGGTTTTCTTCATATTAGTGATGTCGAATACCAGTACTACAAACATCTGGTTAAGGACGAGCCGGAAGAAGAAGACGATCGCGAAGGCGGTCGCGGTGGTCGGCCTCCAAAGCATCTGAATGAACGTAATGCTCGCAACAAGCCGCCAATTCAGCGCGTCTTCCAGCGTGGCAGCGAAGTGCTGGTGCAGGTGATCAAAGAGGGAATTGGAAACAAAGGCCCGACGCTTTCCACTTATATCTCGATCCCGGGCCGATATCTGGTTTTGATGCCAGGCCTTCAGCGAGTTGGTGTCAGCCGCAAAATTGATGACGAGAAAACTCGTCGCCAGCTTCGTCAGACAATGAAGGCCATCCAGCCACCAAACGGCCTGGGCTTTATTATCCGCACCGCTGGTATCGACCGCGAAGAAGCAGATCTGCGACGCGACCTCAACTATCTGCTGCGGCTGTGGGAGACGATCGTCAAACGATTAAAGAATACTCCTGCACCCGCCGGATTGTACGAAGAAAGCGACATGATCATTCGTACGATCCGCGATATCTACAACAATGAGATCGACTCCGTCCTGATCGACGAAGACGGCGCTTTTGAACGCGCTCGTGAGTTCATGAAAATCGTCATGCCAACTCACGTAAGTCGCGTGCAGCGTTACGAGGGCGGCGAACCTCTCTTCAATCAATACGGAATCGAAGAAGAGATCGCTCGCATTCAGGATCGCCACGTGCCTCTGCCCGGTGGTGGATCACTCGTGATTGATCAGACGGAAGCCCTTGTTGCCATTGACGTCAATAGTGGAAGCTTCAGAGCCGATAACGACGCTGAAAAGAGTGCGTATCAGATGAACCTGAAGGCGGCCAATGCGATTGCTCGCCAGATTCGTCTGCGTGACCTGGGCGGTGTCATCGTGAACGACTTTATCGACATGCGTGAAGAACGTCATCGTCGTGGAGTTGAGCGAGCTTTGCGTGATGCAGTCATGCGAGACCGAGCAAGAACGCGAGTGCTCCGGATCAGCCCGTTCGGACTGATTGAAATGACACGTCAGCGAATTCGACCTTCTCTGCGCCGCAGTGTGTACGAGAACTGTCCGGCCTGTAATGGCGTTGGTCAGGTGAAGACGGCTGAAAGCCTCTCGATTGAAGTCATGCGTCTTGTCATGTCTGCTTCAAGTCAGGAAAACGTCGTTAAGATTCAGATCGAAGTTCATGATCGCGTGGGCAATTATCTGAATAATCGCAAACGTAAGGAACTGATCCGGATTGAAGAAGAAAATGAAGTGGAGATTGTGATCGTTGCGAAGTCAGATGTTTGTCTCGAACACATGACATTTCGCTGCGAAGATGTAAACGGCAAGGAACTGAATCCAAACTGATTTCAGATCTGATGAAGACTCCGGAATTCTGAAGCCCGGCATTCGTTAATGCCGGGCTTTTTTTGCAACTGTATGCTTTACACACCTCGGGTATGTTTCGTCAACCGCATGGAAGTTGGTCGGTGATCGGGATGATTGCAACTGCGGGGCAACGGCACTGTCGGATAAAGAGTCCGGATTCATCGACTGTTCATGCCGCAGAACTTGTCCCGGCCCAGGCTTCTGAACGCATCATCCTGCGAAGTAGAAACATTACTCCCCCAACGAGAATCATCAACGGCAAATACGCGGGCTCTGAAACAGCGACGCTCCCCACAACGCCGTTGACCTGAAAAGACGGAACCTCTGAGGAGTCGAGATTCGTGATCGAGACGCCATCATCAAACCGAAGCCCCGGAAACGTTGCAAATGAGCCAGTCGGTGGAGTCAGCGTGCTGTCAGCGGCGACCAACAGAGCGTTCGAATTTGAAATCGTAGTGGTGATGGTCAGCCAGTATTTCGAGTTAGCGAGCAGAAGCGGCTGAGTTACTGGAGCAAAGAGATAGTTGGAGAACGAGCCACCAGAGACGGTCTGCGTTCCCAGATCAGCGAGCAATATCGTTCCTGGATTGCCGGAGTCGTCGCCATAGATCGACAATCCCGCTTCACCACTCAAATCCTGGGCTTGCAGGCGTAAGCTGACACTGGTGAGTGTCACGGATGACGCACCTATTGTGACACCCAGAGACATGGTCGATGTGGAATCGAACGAATGGACCGAGCCGGAATTTCCTGAGAGATTTCCAATGATCACGCCCACCGGGAGCACGCCACTCAACATGACATTCATCGATGCAAAAACAAGAATGGCGAGCAATCGCGATAGCACTGACATAACTTGTCCGAGGTTTCCAGCGTTGTCAGAACGAATAAAGTCAGGGGTGATTCCTTTGGCAATCCGGATCGCCGCGTGAGGCGACATAGCGTGTATTTACTACCTGTAAACCAGGATATTTTTGATTCTGAGCAATACAGACGGAGAAAACCGGCTACGGCTTACCAAAATTGATCATATGAACACACCTACGCCATCTTTCGAATTGCGCACATCGAATCGCAAGCAATAGGCCGGACTTCAGACTGTTGAGACCTCATCGTTCGAAAGGTTGGGCTTGCTTTGCTGAGTCGCGAGTTTGCCATCATCATCGCTTGATGTCACGATACGACTGCAAGGCAACACTCTGCCGGCCCATCCACCACTGGGAAAATGCCCGAATGCGATCCGCCAATTTATTCATCCCACTTGCTGTTTTTTTTATGTTGGCTCTGCCCTGCCCTGCTCAGGAAGAACGCATTCCTCATGCTCAGGACAAACCACCGGGACCGGCTCTCAGTCCTGCTGAAGCCATCGCGAAGATGACCGTGCCAGAAGGCTTTACCGTTGAACTGGTGGCTTCTGAACCTGACATCGTCAATCCTGTGGCGATGACAATTGATGAACGAGGCCGCTTTTGGATCACCGAGTCGATCGAATATCCGAGACGATCGCCAGGGCCGGGCAAAGACCGCATCAAGATCCTTGAAGACACCGACGCCGACGGTAAGGCGGACACGTTCACCGTGTTCATGGAGGGCCTGAATATCCCGAGCGGCATCGCTGTCGGACATGGCGGAGTCTGGATTGCGAACTCGCCCGATATCCTGTTCGTGCAGGACACCGACGGCGATGGCAAGGCGGATACATCGGAAGTTGTCGTCACCGGGTTCGGCCGCGATGACACTCACGAACTTCCGAACTCACTGACCTGGGGTCCCGATGGCTGGCTCTACGGGCTGAACGGAGTCTTCAATCCAGCGCATGTTGTTTACGGCCCGAAAAATCCAAATTTCAAAGACGGTCAGAAGCCGTGGGACATTACGTGTGCGATGTTTCGCATTCACCCGAAGACTCGCGAGTTCCAGGTCTTCTGCGAAGGCACCAGCAATCCGTGGGGCATCGCGTTTAACGATGAAGGAGAAGCCTTCATCAGCGCCTGCGTGATTGATCACTTGTGGCATCTGACGGAGACGGGTTACTACCATCGCCAGGGTGGCCCGTATCCGCCGTTCACGTGGAAGATCGAAAGCATCGTCAGCCATAAACATCAGAAGGCCGCGTACTGCGGCATTCATTGGTACGACAGCGATGCGTATCCCGAGCAGTACCGCAAAAAACTCTACATGGGCAACATCCACGGAAGCTGCATCAACAGCGATCGCATCGAACGCTTTGAATCGACATACAAAGCATCTCCTGAACCCGATCTGCTCAGCGCGAACGATGCGTGGTTCATGCCGGTGGTTCAGAAAACAGGTCCGGATGGATGCCTTTATATTCTCGACTGGTATGACCGCTATCACTGTTATCAGGACGCGAACCGTGATCCGGCTGGCATCGACCGTTTTAAGGGGCGACTGTATCGACTGCGATACAAAAATACGCCGCGTGCAAAGCCGGAAGACATGGCAAAGTTGGATGATCAGGAGCTTGTCACTCGACTCGGATCGGGCAACGGCTATCAGCGCGACATCGCTCAACGATTGCTGAGGGAACGACTGCTGAACGACGGCGATCACAAAGCCCTAATTGAAGACCTGACACTGGCGATTGCCTTTCCGGGACCGGTTGGCAGAGATCAAGGTGTGTTCGGTGTACTCATCAGCATTAACTCGCCTGAGACACAGATGCTGCTGAAGACGAACGGTGATGACTTCCACAAGTCGTGGGCTGTTCGATCGGCCGGAGATCAAAAGTCGCTCTCCGACGAAGCGGCCGAGCAAATCTTCGCTCTTCGCAACGATCCATCACCTCGAGTTCGTCTGCAAGTTGCAATCGCTGCGGCTAAGCAGAAATCCATTCCGACCATTCCAACGCTCGTCGCGGTGCTGGCTCAGGCCGGAGATGATCCGCTGGTCCCGCGAATTGTCTGGCAGAATCTGCATCCGCTGCTGGAGAAGCAAACGGCGGATTTCGTGGCGGAAGTTTTGAAGCTGCGCGCGGCCGACTCAGGCTCGTTCCCGAAGCCAGTCATCGACCTGCTGCCTCGCGCGGCCGATCGAATTCTTTCGACCAGCAAGCCGGATACTCTGGCCGTCGCGGAGCTCGTCAAGCTGTTGCTCAGCACCGAAGCTACGGATGGATCGGCTGATCGGTGCCTGCAGTTGCTGACCGCTCGAATTCGATCGGGAGAAATCTCGGGCGACTCGCTGGCCAGTATTCGAAAGGAACTGGAAGAGTCACTCAATTCGGCAATGAAAGCCAATGCCTCGCGACCATCTACGCTGTCTGCGATCGAACTTGCGGCGTCGTTGAAAATGGAAGATGCGATCAACCGAGCCCGCCAGCTTGTGCCACAAACAAACGACGAAGCCGTTGAGTTGCGACTCGTTAACGCTTTGGTCACGGCAGGGTCTGCGGATGGTCTTACGTTTGCGGAGAAGATTCTGGGTTCAGACAGATCGGCTGAGGTCCGTCGGCGAGCGGTTCAAGCGATCGGCCGAATCGGTACAGCCGCAAGCACCTCGGCTCTGATCAGCCAGCTTCCCAATCTTCCGGCTGACGTTCAGCCAGCGGCGATTGAAGCGCTCACCGATCGAGCGGACTCCGCCACCGAATTGCTTGGGCTCGTTCGCGACGGAAAAGTGCTTTCAACGCTGATCAACGCGAATCAGGCTCAGAAAATGCTCAGCCTGAAAAGCCAGCCGCTGGCAGATCTGGTCACCAAGCACTGGGGAATCGTTCGAACGGAACGCGATCCGGCGCGAGTCGAACTGATTGCTCGCATGCGGAACGAACTACGAACCAGCAACGGCGATCCGGTCGCTGGCCGAGTCGTCTTCAAGAGGCTCTGCGCGCAGTGTCACAAGATGTATGGTGAGGGAGCCGAAGTCGGGCCGGACATTACTCGCAACGGCCGCGCATCGTTTGAGCAATTGCTGTCGAACGTGTTTGACCCAAGCCTTGTGATTGGATCCGCGTATCAGGGTCTGACAGTGGTTACGAAAGAAGGACGAGTCGTTTCTGGTCTGCCTGCCGAAGACAGTCCGCAGCGAGTTGTTCTGAAAGTCCAGGGCGACAAGCAGGAGATCATCGCGCGGGGCGATATCGACGAAGTTGTTCCCAGCAAGTTATCTCTGATGCCTGAAGGGATCGAAAAGCAACTGCAACCCAAGGAACTTCATGATCTGTTCGCGTTCATCACACTCGATAAGCCACCCGAAGATCCGAGCGCGAGGTTGCTGGCAGGCTCGCGAATTGTGCCGGGAGAGTCATCAAAGTTCGATGAATTCCCCGCCTTGTTGGAACAACTGCTGCCCGGCTTCACGACAGCAAAGGTCGGCGAAGGCGGAGTCGCGATTCTGGCGGACTATCACGGTCGCCCGGCCGTTCGAACTCATCCCGTGTCCCGCACAGAAGCCTGCCGGCTGACAACTTCAACAACGCTGCCGTCAGCATCAAAAGTCACCTTGCGACTCAGTGTTGCCTCACACGCTCAGGGAGACTGGCAACTCACAGTTAACGTAAACGGCGAAATTCGCCATCAGTCCATCGTGAAATGCAAAGGCAAGGACGTGGACTGGAAGGAGATCACTATCGACCTGACCGATCTCGCTGGCCAACCGGTCACGCTGGAAATGCTCAACAAGGCAAATGACTGGTCGAATGAGTTTGGCTATTGGAACGCTGCGGAGATCCTCGCGGAATAGTAGCAAACCCCACAAAAAATACGACGTAAACCAATTACCAATAACGGTTTACAACAAAAAACCACTCCTGCCGAGCCAGAAAACTGTGCTTTCCTGAATTATTGAGCCTCGAATAGACTTTGTTCTCAAAACTCCGCCGAAGCGATCGGTCAGATTTTGTTGAAGGGGGCTTCTGGCTTTGACAAGGATTCGTCAATGCCAATGGCTGATTCCAGCCATCATTTTCATTCTGGGCGTCAGCGGCTGCGCGCATCATCAGGCACCTCTGCCGTTAGTGTATCGGTCCGCGCAAACTCTTGACGGACGAGCACTCCCGCCGGGAAGAAATTACTGGGCTGCCTTCAGCAATCCTTCCCGCTTTAACGCGAGTGGTTTGTATCTCCTGCGTCCCTATCAGCCGGGACGAACACCTCTCGTACTCATTCATGGCCTCGCATCAGATGCATTCACATGGGAACAAGTTGTTACAACACTGGACTCAGATCCGACAATTTCCTCGCGATACCAGATTTGGCTTTATCAGTACCCAACCGGGCTCTCTTATCTTCGAACGGCAGCCGATCTTCGCAGAGAACTGATGTCGACACGGGAAATCCTTGATCCACAAAAGCTGGACTCGGCGATCGACCAGACAGTCCTCGTGGGCCATAGCATGGGAGGGCTGCTGGCGAAGCTTCAAGTGAGTTACAGCGATGACAAGCTTTGGCGAGCGATCTCCGACGTCCCACTGAATGATGCTCTCAACGCAGGTCCGATTCCGGATGACACGGTTTCAGCATTCCTGTTTCAACCAGTGCCTCATGTGAAACGAGTTGTCTACATGGCAACGCCACATCAGGGTTCGAACTGGACACAACAACCCCTTGGACGACTGGGGCGCTGGTTGATCAATGTCCCGGACAGCACTCTGGTCGAATATCGCCGATTGATACGAGGCAATCCGGGCCTGTTTCGAAATCCGGGGCCGACACCGCCGACCAGTCTCGATCATTTGATCCCCGGAAATCCCGTGATCCGTTCATCGAACTCTCTGAGATATTCAGACGTGGTCGTCACCCATTCAATTATCGGTACTGGCTATCAGTCACCAGACAGATTGCTTGGAGACGGCGTCGTTCCGATCATCAGTGCTCATCGCCCCGACGTCAGAACTGAACGACTTGTCAAAGCCACGCATTCCGGAATCCTGCAAAACGCAGAAGCTGCAGCGGAGCTAAAATGCATCCTCTTGCAGTGACTAAGCCTGATCACTCTGCAATTCCCGCGAATTGGCTACAACTCCGCTTTGAACACAGGACTCCAGTTGTTTCTCCGCTGAAAGTTGTGCCATGCCGAACTCCAGTATTTCTCGTCGAACATTTCTCGGTACCAGCCTGAGTATCGCTGCTGCTACGGCGACAAACAGCGTTCTGGCAAATTCGCTGGATCAGCGCGACGATCTGGAGATCATTGACTGCCATACGCATTTTTATGACCCGACGCGTCCTGAAGGGGTCCCATGGCCAACTCCTGGTTCGTCGCTGTATCGAACCGTACTTCCGAAACATCTGCGGGAATTGAAGCAGTATCGCAAAATCACTGGAACTGTGATCGTCGAAGCAAGCCCTCTGGTTGAAGACAACGCCTGGCTGCTGGATCTGGCCAAAGAGGATCCATTTATCGTTGGCATCGTCGGAAATCTGATGCCAGGGAAAGATGAGTTCGCAGGACACCTTGATCGCTTCGCCAGAAATTCTCTGTTCCGTGGCATTCGGGTTTCTTCGAAAACAGTGACGGATCTGCTGAACTCATCATCACTGGATGATCTCAAGAAGATGATCGATCATGATCTGTCATTGGATGTTAACGGCGGCCCTGATACTCCCGGCATCGTAGCAAACCTGGCCGAAAAGCTTCCCGCACTCAGAATCGTGCAGAACCACATCGGCAATGTGCGTATTACGGCTGATCCTCCACCTGCCGACTGGAAAGCTGGTATTGAGGCTGCTGCAAAGCACGCCAATGTGTTCTGCAAGATTTCAGCACTGGTTGAAGGAGCGTCACGCGATGGACAAAAAGCTCCTGCGGAGGTGAGCTTCTATAAGCCCTACATCGATGTTGTGTGGAACGCCTTCGGGGACGATCGTGTGATTTACGGGAGCAACTGGCCGGTCTCCGAGAATGCCGCAGACTACGAAACGCTGCAGAGAATCGTTATGGAATATGCGGCTGAACGAGGCGACGAGGCGACCGCAAAGTTCTGTTCAAAGAACGCAGCTCGTGCCTACAAGTGGATCTCTTCCAAAGCATAACATCAAGCCCGGTCATGCAATCTTCCTTCCGGCCGGTTATGCTGATCACTCTGCAATTCCCGCGAATTGGCTACAACTCCGCTTTGAACACAGGACTCCA
>JAPLOA010000040.1 GCA_026400835.1 Planctomycetales bacterium
CGCCGTTAAACGAATTGTACTGCTTCTGTTTCAAAACTTCCGGATCCGACTGATCAATGCTGATCGGCAGTCCAGGTCTCGGTATCCAGTAGTTCGTTCGTTGCTTCGGCCGTGACAGATGTCCGCCATTGCAAAACACCAAATGGCAATTGGTCGCAATACTGCACATCACACCGATGCCAGACTTTTCCCAATGCCGGATCGTCGATCACGACTCTTATTGCGGCTCGTTCAACCTTCCACGCTTTGATTGAATCTTTGCGAGAAGGAATCCATGTTGGCCCGGCCGCATTGAAGGCCCGGATGGCAGGCAGCCCCTGCAACAATCGTTCGATCTCAGCCAGTTGCGATGATGAAGCTTGTTCTTCCGGTTTTCCTTCAGGAAGGCTCAACCACCGTTGCCCTTTAAGAAATTGAATTCGGCTGGCTGCGAACACAAAAGTCTTCGTTGCTTCGCCCGTCGGCGTTAGTTGAACCTGCAATTGCAGCGTATCAGCATTGCTGCTTACCATTTGCAGCTGCAGCCTGGTGCCTCGACTGCTTCTCCATGACATCGATGTTTTTGGAACCGACGGCAGTTCCCCCAGCACACTAAATCGCGCGGAATCGAACGGTTTAACTGGCGTGCGATAATGAATCCACCCTGCGGCTTCCATTTGCTCGTACAGCCACGAAGGTCTCCACGGACGATTGACAGACCAGTTGACGGATACGATTGATCCAGCCAGCAGTAGTCCACAGGCAATATGCACACGTCGACGTTGGATTGATTCCAGAGCTGGAACCATCGCAATCCACCAAAACGGCGACAGCCACATCATCCAGCGCAGTCCGACGGAGTTACCTCCGTAGTTATAGTTCTCCGTACGAGTCAGGTAGAACCCCAGAGTAACCAATGTCATCAACGCCCCGGCCAGAATCAGCAGGATTTGGCTTTCTGCTTTCCTCCTGAGAACCAGAAGAAGAGCCAGCAGAGTCCCACAGACCGCAACAAGCAGAACCGGCGTCAGCGACAAGAGTCCGTGATGCCCCAGAATGCAGTGAAACAAATAGACGGGTGTTGATTCCGTGTTGGCGTCGAGATCTCGCGGGTTCTTCCAATAGCTCGGAATACCGTTGTGCTCGTAGACGTATGTTTCAGTTCCATAAGTCGCATAAAACGGCTTGACGCCTCCAGTTGCCATCCAGTTAGTGACAAAGAATGCGAGTAGCGGGAGAGCGGCCGCCGGAACAAACCAGATCGCCGTTTTGCGAGAGCAGATAAAGACCGCGAGCAGAAACGCCAGCGCTCCCATTTGCGCGGCTGGCAGCTCAAAACAGCACGTCAGCGAGGCGAAGAACCCGAGCGATACGAAGTCCCGGGACCGTGGCTCCGAAGGTTTTTCATGGTTGTCAGAAGAATGAGTTCTGCTGCGAGACACAAGAATTCCTGCTGCCGCAGTGATGGCAAACATCGCGCAGGCAACTGCCGGCGTGTGATTATTCAAAGTCGTGAGATAAGGATTAAGAATGGACCCAAAACCCGCGACTGCCAGGACAAACATTCTTGTATAAAGACCACTGCCCAAAAGCTGCAGGCATGCCCGCAGCGAACGTAATGACAGATAGAACGGGATCACGTTCACAACCAACAACAGTAGTCGCGTCACGAGGGCTGTGTGATGAACCAGACCGTAGCCGAGTATCGCTCGCTCAATCGCATATAACCCCGCGACCATGGTGGACAGCAGGGGAGGCTTGGATGAATAAAAGTGCCACGGTTCCGATTCGGACGATCGATACCGGACTTTATCAATCGTAGACCAGGCTCCTACCGCATCGATTTCATCGATCTGAAACGTACGACGTTCGACCAGCGACCAGACAGTCGCCCAGCGAGACCGATCGTTCGCGCTTTGCAGAGGCGCTGCCTGAAGCACGGCGGCGGCGATCACCGCCGTCGCGGCCAAAATCAGGATGTTTTCGATCAGGCCGCCCTGAGCAAACCCGGACTGATCATCAGGGACTGGTTCCTTCATTATGTTTTCAATCCCTTCGCATTCAGACCGTTAACCAGACCGGAAGTTGTAGCCGCACTTTACACCCCACGTCACTCTTTTTGCCTGTGTCACCTGTTCAGACGGAACGAATACCGAGGATTTTTCCGCATCCGGCCAATTCGGAGTATGCCGTTGAATGATGTGGCCGGATGTTTGATAATCTACAATCCTGAAATTTCCTGAACCAGAAACCGGGCTGAGAAGCCTGCAGACTGGCACCTGCCCTGAACACTCCCGGAAATGGCCCAGTCGGCCGTAAAACGAATGAACGCTGCGAACCCTACCCCTCCTGCTCGCCCTTTGCAGGACGTCAACATCATCGAGACGTTTCCTCTGATTTCTCCTGCAGAACTCAAGCGAGAGTTTCCGGTCTCGTCAGCCATCGCCGATCACGTGGCTGACTCACGAGGCGTGGTAGAAAACATCCTCCGCGGAAACGACAAGCGAGTCATCGCGATCGTGGGCCCATGTTCAATCCACAATACCGACATGGCGCTGGAGTACGCACGCCAACTGAAGGCTGTGGCTGATGAAGTGAGCGATCGGCTGTTTGTGGTCATGCGAGTTTACTTCGAGAAACCTCGCACGACCGTGGGATGGAAAGGCTTGATCAACGACCCCCATCTGAACGACACATTCGACATCGCCACGGGACTGCGTAAAGCTCGCCAGATTTTGCTGGACATCAACAAGGTCGGTTTGCCAGCGGCAACAGAAATGCTGGAACCGATTACTCCTCAATACATCGCGGACCTGATTACTCTGGCCTCGATTGGGGCTCGAACCACGGAATCACCGACTCATCGCCAGATGGCCAGTGGACTTTCGATGCCGGTCGGATTCAAGAACAGCACGGAAGGTAGTCTTGAAGTGGCGATCAATGCCATGAAAGCCGCGCGGGCTCAGCACAATTTTCTGGGCATCGATCATGACGGCAAGACCTGTGTCATGAGCACTCGTGGAAATGAGCTGGGGCACTTGATTCTGCGTGGCGGCCGCAACGGTCCCAATTATCAGGCCGAACATGTCAGCGAAGCCAGCCGGATGTTGCGCGATGCCAAACTGCCCCCCAGACTGGTCGTTGACTGCAGCCATGCGAATTCCAGCAAGGATTATCGCCGCCAGCCGGAAGTGTGGATGGATGTTATTCGGCAGCGAGCGGCCGGGAACGAAGAGATCGTCGGGCTTATGCTGGAAAGCAATCTCGTCGAAGGCGCTCAGGCATTGACAGAAGATCTCTCAAAGCTGAAGTACGGCGTGAGCATCACGGACGGCTGCATCAGCATCGAAGAAACAGCCAACCTGCTGCGGGAAGCCAGAAAAACGCTGGCGTAGTTGATAAATTCATGGGCGAAACGGCGTTTGAGATTGTTGATTTTATCCTCACCCGCGGCGTCAGTTTTGAAGTTGCGCATTTGCGTCTGTCCCAACCCGCCGCGTGAGCGAGGGATTGTGTTTTAGCGCTTTAGGCAGTGTTTGCGTAAATCCCTCGCTGACGCGTCGGGTTATGATAGTTCCCTGTGTTTTCGCACCCTTGATCTCCCCCAGTCTTGAATGGCGCAACTTCAAAAGGCGTCAGCGAGGGATTATTGTTCACAACGCGGCAACGAGTATCCCTCATTGACGTGTCGGGTTGTGAAAACGCATTAAGTCAACAGACCGTCTCCGCCGTAAGACCCAAGGTCACGAGCCGTCGACAACTCAATCACGTGCTGCTATACCGAGCCTGCTCAGCGGCGGCCACGGCGAGGACATCGCAGCGTTCATTTTCCGGATGACCTGCATGGCCCGGAACAAGCTTGAATGTGACCTGATGCTTCGTCAGCAGAGCATCCAGCGAAATCCACTGACTTTCGTTCTTGATGGGAACAAGCTTGTTGCCATCTTTTCGTTTCCAGCCGTTACGTTTCCAGCCTGGTAACCACTCTTTAGAACCTTTGGCAACGTAGGTGCTGTCGGTCACCACTTCCACACGCGATTTGCGTGTCAACAGTTTCAGGCCTTCAATCACGGCCTGAAGTTCCATTTGATTATTGGTGGTCATCGGATGACCCCCGCTGAATTCTTTTTCTGTCGACGAAGCCGGATGTCGCAGAATCACGCCCCAGCCACCGGGCCCCGGATTACCTCGACAGGCGCCATCGGTGAAAACCTGGACGAACGGGAGCGATGAGGCGGTGCTGGTCATGTCAAATTCACGTCAGGCCGACATGCCTCAAGGGCAGATGATAATCCACTCGCGAAATCAATCAGCGTTCGCGGTAAACAATGCGACCTCGTTTCAGGTCATACGGAGAGACTTCCACAACCACACGGTCACCGGGCACAATCCTGATGAAGTGCTTACGCATTTTACCGGCAACGTGAGCCATAACCTGATGGCCGTTCTCCAGTTCGACGCGAAACTGAGTGTTCGCAAGAGCCTCGACAACGTTGCCTTCAACCTGAATCGCTTCTTCCTTCGCCATTCCGAATTCTTCTTTCGCCCTTTACGAAACTTGCTGCAGGGCCTAAGCCCTCGGTCCCAATGTCAAAGAGTGACATTTTAAGGATTCCCGGACAATTGAAAGATCAGTTGCCACTTGCCCGGAGTCAATTACTGTGCATGGTGACGAAACTTCGCCGGAAACTCAAGCACCAAAATGCTTTGCGGAAACGAGAAACCTCAGGTGCGAAAACGGGGCTCATGGTAGGATGGGCATTCCTGCCCGTCGTCTGCCCCGTTCTTCAACTCGGAATCGCAGTCGGACAAGAATGTCCAACCTACAGATAAAATTTGACGAAACGACAGCCTTATCATGAAGCTGAGATTTCAAATCCGGGGGAAATTGGCCGTTTCGATAACGGATTCGAGCCGGTTTATTCGCTGGGTTCCACCGAATTTCTGAATGTGAGTGGAACCAGACTCTCTGGAATGTGTCGATTGTCCGGCAGGCAGAGGATGTGAATTTCCCGGGAAGAGTTCTTCGGAGTTGTGTCGGCTTGAATCTTCCCGGATCAGATTGATATCCTTCCGCCGCACTAACGAACTTCCGTCCGGGAAGGGACAGATTCCTCATCTGTCGCAACGTTTCCAGGCTCTGGATTGTTCGTTTTGACTGTCTCGCGCAAGTGGCGAAATTGGCAGACGCGCACGCTTGAGGGGCGTGTGGGGCAACCCATGCAGGTTCAAGTCCTGTCTTGCGCATTGAAACTAAAAGAGGTTGTGATCTGAAAAGATTGCAACCTCTTTTTTTGTTCACTGGAATGACGCACGTGATTCCGCGACAACTCGCCTGCAACGTACCGCAACTGCAGTCGAACGAATGTAAGGATGTCGCATGCTGAATTCGCGAATTCCAGCCTCGGGGCCTGTTGATCTTCGGCCTTCTGAACATGGGCAATGCAGTCGACTCCGAGACGCTTTGGTTTACGCACGAGTCCTGGTGCGGACCCCGACAACCGTGATCGCCGCAGCGTTCTGCATCTGGATCATTCCTGCGTCACTCGATGCGGCCGCTGACGACTGGCTGCAGTGGCGAGGTCCTCTCGGGACGGGAATCTCCGAGGAGACCGGTGTTCCGCAGAAGTGGTCGCAGACCGAGAACATCCGCTGGAAGGTGAAACTCGACGGCGAAGGTAATTCCAGCCCGATCGTTGTCGACTCCAAAGTCTTCATCACTCACGCTCCAACCGGATCCGCTCAACGCGAACTGCGATGTTGCGATCGTAGTGACGGAACGCTGCTCTGGACGAAGGGGGCGGAATACTCAGAGAAGGAGATTACCCATCAGACCAATCCGCTCTGTGCAAGTTCTCCGGTGAGTGATGGTGAGCGAATCGTCGCCTGGTTCGGATCGGCCGGTTTGTATTGCTATGATCTGAATGGTGAGCAACGGTGGAAGGTCGAAACCGGCAGGGTCGATCACATCTGGGGTTACGGCTCCAGTCCCGTCATCTACCAGAATTTGGTGCTGCTGAATTTCGGTCCGGGCGTGAATTCATACGTCGCGGCATTCAGCTTGAAGGATGGAGCCGAAGTCTGGCGCCGTACATTTCCGGAACAGGTATCGTCGAAACACGAAGAATATAGAGGCTCCTGGAGCACTCCGGTGATAATGCCACAGGGGAATTCTGAAACCCTCCTGCTCTCCATGCCGGATCGTCTATGGGCTGTGTCGCCGTTGACTGGCGAGGATCGATGGTCCTGTGGAGGACTCAGCAAACTGCTGTACACGTCACCGCTGATTGCCGGTGATGTCGTCGTGTCGATGGCTGGATACAACGGCCCGGCCATTGCCGTTCGTGCGGAAGGTACGGGAGATCTCACTGATAGCAAGCGTGTCTGGCTGCATGAGAAAGGAAATCCTCAACGAGTCGGCTCGGGGGTCGTGGTTGGAGAACACCTCTACATTCTGAACGAACCGGGAATCGCGTGGTGCATCCATATTCCGACCGGAGAAATTACCTGGAAGGAAAGGCTCGATGGTGCCTCGTCGTGGAGTTCCATGACAGCGGTCGACGGTCATCTTCAGGTCACCACCATGAAGGGTTCGACGATTTTGTTGCAGGCAGATCCCACAGCGTGTCAAGTGATTGGAATCAATGAACTTGGAGAGATGACTCGCGCAACTCCAGCTTACTCCAACGGTCAGATTTTCATTCGCACGTATCAGCATCTGTACTGCATTGAAGAATCACAGTAATTGTTAGCCAGAAGGAACCGTCTGATGAAGATTGCCTCTATTGAAGCTATACCGGTTCGTATTCCACTCACCGCAGAACGTCGGATGATCTCTGCGCTGGGGCGTCATGAAGTTTCGCAGTTTGTCGTCGTACGACTGACAACGGACAATGGGATCGTGGCAGCCGGAGAAGCCACTGCGACTCCTCGCTGGAGCGGCGAAACAGTTTGGGGCGTTCAGGCGATCATTCAGAATCTTTTTGCTCCGCTGCTGCAGGGTTTCGACCTGGACGACCTTCCTGCCATTGACAATCGCATGGATCTGGCGGCAATCGATAATTGGTTTGCCAAGTCCGCTATCGAGATGGCTTGCTGGGATGCTCTCGGCAAAGCGGCTCAGCGCCCGGTTTATGAATTGCTGGGTGGTGCTGTCAGGCCACTGACAATTCGCAATCGATTCTCCATGGGAGCGTATGCTCCGGAAGTTGCTGCTGAACGAGCCAAACAGCGTATCGCGGCTGGATTTACCACGATCAAGGTGAAGGTTGGAACTGGACCGGAACTGGATGTTCAGCGAGTGCACGCGGTGCGAGAAGCCATTGGTCCGGACAACCACCTTACCGTTGATGCTAACGGCGGATGGAACGATGAACAGGCTCGATATTGCCTGAAGAGAATTGCAGACTGCAATGTTGAACTGGTCGAGCAACCGCTTCCTCGTGGTGATTATTCGCAGCTCAGAAAGCTGCGACAGGACACTGGCATCAAAGTGCTGGCTGACGAAAGCTGCTTCGATGAGGTGCATTTGCGCGAACTGATTTTGCACGACTGCTGTGATGCCGTGACGCTGTATCCGGGCAAACAAGGCGGCATCGCGAAAGCGCGAAAATTGGCGGCGATTGCGGCCGATGCAGGGATTCCCTGCACAATCGGATCCAATCTCGAATGGGACATTGGCGCCGCGGCGATGATGCAGTTTGTTGTCTCAACACCCAACGTACAGATCGAACAAATCCCCGGCGATTGCCTCGGTCCAAGCTATCACGAGTTTTCGATCGTGCGCAATCCCCTGAAGATCGAGGGAGCTTTCACCTCGTTGAATCCCGAACCCGGGCTCGGGATCGACGTCGACTGGGACCTGATTGAACAGCATCGGATCCGATCTTAACGCCGGAAAAAACGAATGGCTCCCGCAGAGATCCCGAAATCCAGAGGAAAAGTGACGGCCAGAGTTGGCTGCCCCGGTCTTGTTGGTGCCTCTCAGTTGATGCGCGGCCAAGTCCAGGCCCGGCCTCGATTGTTAGCGCCCACGATTGCGGATGTATGCTGGGAACCGCCGGCTCAGCAATCTGGCACCCCGTCACTTTTCTGCCAGGGCATTAATCGTTCTTGTAGTCGGAATGGCAGTTACTGCAGGTAGTGGAAACTCGAGTCAGCGCGGACTCATAACCTGCGAAGTCACCTGACTCAGCGGCGGTCTTGATATCCTGTGATGCCTTCAGCACTTCGTTGGCATAGCCCGTGAATTTGGGGTCATCACCGTATCCGTAGGCTGGCATCGACACAATTTTTGCCATCACGGCCATCATAGAAGCTTCATGAGCCACCATCGCCTTCTTCTCACCCATTGTGCTTTCGTTGCCGGCTTCGGTTTTGAGTCGTTTTTCGGCCTCTTCCATTCGCATCATCAGGAGCCGCATTTCGGCCACTTCGGCAAATGAATCTGATTCAGGGGGCTCTTCGAGACCGGCGGGCTTTGATCGGCTCAGCGTGGCATCGACGGCGTCATACAACTCTTCGATACGCTTTTGATCTTTCGCACCGCGTTGCAGAACAGACGAGTTCATCTTCTTGGCCAGGTCACGCACGTACTTTGCATCGTCCTTCCATGAGATCGATTCCGGATGCTCCATGACGATCCCCGCGACAGCTCCCAAAGCTGCAGCCTTAGGGGGAATCATCAGCATGGATGAGTTAAACGTGCCCACAGAATGCACATTCTCATTCAGGAAATTGCGAATCGATTTAACTTCTTCATCGATGGTGGCCGCCGTAATCAGGGTGGCCCATGAATTCTCACCCCCGGCCGCCGGCGCTGTGGTCGTCTCCATCGGTGGCTTTGGAGAATCCGAAGCAGGCGCTGCCGTTGCGTCGGATCCCTCTGCGGCAGCCGGAGTCATCGCAGGTTCCTGTGCTCCACCGGCATCTGCCACTGCCACGACTGCCCCACCAATCGATTCCTGATTACTGGCCACTTCGTAGGCATTGTCAAAAAATGCGTCCATCGGAACATTACCGAACCACTTCTGGCCATTTTCGTCCACCCAGACCTCATCGCGTTTGTGACGAGTTTTACTGGTCGAAGCAGTCGCGGCGGGCTTCTCTTCTGAGGCGGCTTCAGTAGCAGATGGCGCCGGCTGGGAAGCTTCAGAAGCGGCCGGCGTGTCTGTGGAAGCAACCGGAGCCACTGAATTCCCGCCGCAGCCGATCAACGTCAGGCAACCAGCACAGGCCAATGCGACAGGGAACATCTCTAACAGAATTCTTAGGAACGTTGTGCTCAAAAACATATATCCGTCCAACGAATGGAGTTAACCTGCCGGCGGGAACTGTTCACCGTATACGGGAACGACCGACAGTATAGAGCGGCGGCAGCAGGCTGTCAGCAGAAAAGCACATTCAGACTTTAACAGGGGGCCGTTGCCTGTTTCGGCAGGTGCTGTCTACCCGGGCAGAACTCAGGACCTGTTACGAAATAAGTTCCCGCAATCACAACCCGACGCGTAAGTTTTGAAGTTGCGAGTTTCGGAGCTGAGGTTGTTCACTTGCGGAGAAACACTGGGATTTATCATAACCCGAAGCGTCAGCGAGGGATTCCCGGCAACCCTGCGTAAACCGCGAAACATAATCCCTCGCTGACGCGTCGGGTTGGGATAGTCACAAATGCGCAACTTCAAAACGCGTAAGCGGGGAATCGGCGCTTTGCAGAGAAATCCCTCACTGACGTTTCGGGTTGCGATTTCTCGCCGCAGTCGAAACAGGATGTTACTTCCGGACTGTTCCCTGGCGGCATGCCGCGACCTCTGTGTATGCCATAACACTGTGCAGGCTGCAATTCTCAACGACTTACAGACAAGGTTCGCCTTTCGGCGAAAGTCCTTGCCGGCAGAAAGAACCCACCTCGACAACCATCCGCGACCATACGCACTGAACGTTAACGCATTCCATTATTTGCCGTTCAGAGGAAGGCAAGGTTTCATTGGGGTGGCCACAAGGCGGCTCAGTCTTGCGGCAACTTTCAAGTTCCCGCGAAGCCTGCCAAGGTATCGCAGGGCTTTCTGAAGGTGAATTTTGGCTTCGAAGCAATTGCAGGACCTTGGCCGGGGCAAATTGTCAAGTTTGCAATTCCTCGGCAGACGCGAAGCCGCCCACAGCAAAATCTGCGGCTAAGCAAGGCGGCGAGGGAAAAGACTCAGCAGAATCGCCAGCAAAAAGCAGGAACAGCGCTAAACATGGTTTGTAGTCTTTGCATTGGCACTTCAATTGCTTATCAACTTCCTTGTTCTCAACTGGTATGACTGCGATCATGATGCGACCAACTCAGGTGTCCATTCATGCCGGAACTCATTCACCGTTATTTTCATGATCTTCATCTGCGAATACTCGAACAGATTTTATGAGTGGAAGGTCCCCTCAGAATACTTCTGGCTGTCTCGGAAGACAGACTGGTGGAAGCTGCTGCAACTGCCGGATATCTCATGGATTCCGCTTCTGATTGCGGCGTCATTTTTGGTCGTAGTGATTTGGGCGATTGTTCGCCTGGTATCACGAGTAAACGAAGATGTTGATCCTGCCGAAGCGGATCGGGAGATGCTCCTGGCTCTCAACGATTTACGACGAGAGGGTGACCTGACCGAGGACGAATTCCGATCCATCAAGGGACAAATTACAGGCCGGCTTCAGGCGACCTGGGGTGACAAAAAGAGAACGGGGACTTCAGCAAAAACTGCAGCCTCGATCATGAGCTCCAAAGTTGATTCTTTCTCTCCGGAGACTGAGTCAGCAGCAGAGCAAAATCAAGAGACAGAGGAAGGGTCTTCCGAGACGTCAGAACCCGACCAACCGGAAACCTTGACCAGTCCGACAAATGTTCCCAAGCCTTCACAGAATACCACGGATCTGGCCGAACGCCGGATGCCATCGGAATCCGAAAGAGGTGAGGGGACAAATGACACAGATCAAATGACGAAAAACAGGGATCCACACATCCCGGAGAATTGAAGTTGCGGGCCCTGTCGAGGATGACAGACTGTGACAGGATTCAACTTCGAGAGAGTGGGATCTATAAACGACAAGAGACACGGTTGGCAGGGACGCCGACGACCCGGAGCGACCACCTGCGAACCGTATACGTGGTTCATACTCAGCCTTCCGACTTTTGACTCCACAGTCATGATGGGCCGTATGAGACTCGTGACAGAAAATCCAAAGGGATAACAATGGCATCAGGTAAGGAATTTGGTTCAGGCAAGACCGCACAGCAGGGCAAGAGAAATGCCAACTGTTCATTTTGTCGAAAGAACTACCGGGAAGTCGGACCTCTGGTAGAGGGGCCCGAAGACGTCTATATCTGCGGTGAATGTATCGAGCTGTGCCAGTCGATTCTCGACCAGGAACGCCGCCGCCGCGGATCATCCAAGAAGCTCTTCAATCGCGTCCCAACCCCGCGAGAAATTGTGAAGGAGCTGGATCAGTACGTCATCGGGCAGGACAAGTCCAAGAAGTTGTTGTCCGTCGCAGTGCATAGCCACTACAAGCGACTGATGCACAACCTTGAAATCGGGACGGAAGACGTTGAGATTGAAAAGTCCAACATCCTTCTGATCGGCCCGACGGGTTCAGGCAAGACTTTGCTGGCCAAGACGCTTGCGAAGTCTCTTCAGGTGCCATTTGCCATCGGAGACGCAACGACTCTGACCGAAGCTGGCTACGTCGGTGAAGACGTGGAAAACCTGCTGCTCAAGTTGTTGCATGCGGCCGACTTCGACATCGAAGCGGCTCAGCGAGGCATCATCTTCATCGACGAAATTGACAAGATTGGCAAGACCAGTCAGAACGTCAGCATCACTCGCGACGTCTCGGGCGAAGGCGTGCAGCAGGCTCTGTTGAAGATGCTCGAAGGCACCGTGGCCAACGTGCCACCTCAGGGCGGTCGTAAGCATCCTGAGCAGCAATACATACAGATCGACACGACAAACATCCTCTTCATCTGCGGGGGAACATTCGTCGGTCTGGAAGACATTGTGGCTCGCCGTATGGGCAAGAAGGTCATCGGCTTCGGTAACAACAACGAAACTCACGAAGAACGAGCCCGTGAAGAACTGCTAAGCAATGCCACAGTCGAAGACGTGATGGAATTCGGTCTGATTCCGGAATTGCTTGGACGACTGCCGGTCATCGGAACATTGGCTCCGCTGCACGAAGAAGCTCTGGTTCAGGTTCTGACCGAGCCTCGCAATGCTCTGGTTCGCCAGTACAAGAAGATGTTCGAGATGGAAGAATGCAGTCTCGAATTCACCGACGGGGCTCTGCGAGAAATTGCCAAGCTGGCTCGGTCACGAGAAACGGGTGCTCGCGGTCTTCGCAGCATTCTGGAACAGGTCATGTTTGAACTGATGTTCGAATTGCCTGAACTGGAACGCGGTCAGAAGTTTGTGATCACCGAAGAAATTGTGAAGGGCGACCGCAAGAGCATCCACCGCGGAGACTCAGCCGCAGCGTAATGACGCAGGCGGGATCAACAACCATCTGATGTAATCTCGAGCCGGGCATGTCCCGGCTCGTTTTATTTGGCCTCATATTCACCGGCCCCGGATTGACTTTTTGAAGTTGCGCATTTGCGTCTATCCCAACCCGCTGCGTGAGCGAGGGATTGTGTTTTAGGCAGTGTTTGCGTAAATCCCTCGCTGACGCTTCGGGTTATGATAAATCCCAGTGTTTCTTCGCAAGCGAACAACCTCAGAGCCGAAACGCGCAACTTCAAAAGATTGACTTGAGCCTGAGGCGATAGCCGATTTACTGACTTAGGCACAGTCTCAAATCAACGTCCCGATATTTCCGTGTCGTGAAATTCCAACCCGAAACATCAGTGAGGGCTTCGGCGCAGGACTTTGGTCCACCGCTGACGCTTCGAGTGGGGATAAAAGGGATCCAGTTCGAGACTGTTCCTGAGTCCCGGTTCGCTCCCGCAGTGCTGGCTTCAGCCAGCATTAGATCGTGGATCAAATCAGCAATTCCGACTGAAGTCGGCAACACGAACGAGCGCTGTTTCCGGACCTGATTTTTGGGGGAGAGGCTGCACCGTGGCCCGCCGAAACGCAGTCGGTCAGAAATGTCCAATCGACACGCCGTACAGATCTCAGAACTCGCCTGGCTTTGTGTCAAGCACATCGTGGCGATTGATCAGCTGTTCCAGCACAACCGAGGCAACCTGACGACTCATGGATTTTGCACTGCCATCGGCGTAGACGAAATTCACGTGGTATGAATGATTGCTCCCAAAGCTTCCCACTTGCAGTTGCTGCTGCATCAAATTCTGTTGCCGTTCTTCTTCAGTCATGTTGGCGTAGTCACCGACGAGCGCTATCTCATTGACATTCATGCGAGTCGCATTTCCCAGCCGATTGCCATTTCGCAGAGTGCTCCGATCTCCGTAAAGCCAGATTGACTTGTCACCGGAAAGCTTGACTTCCCCGGCCAGCAAGGTTGTCGTAGCACCGTCAGGAATTGTATCCAGCGATTCAGAACTGTTGAGATACAGTAGGCCGTTGCTGTCAGTATCAATGGGCTTTTCCACACTGTGATGGACACCGGCATAGCTGCTCTTACCAACGCTTGCGGCAGCCTCCGAGGGGCACGTTAAACCGGGAATGACAGGAATCGACAACGGAGATAATGCGTCCCGTTGTGGAGGACCTAGACTGGGGTCGTAGGCAAAACCGGGCATCTCCATCCCGCTCTCAACAGATTCTCCCGGAGATTCCTCAGCCATCTCGTCAGCCGAAGTCGCCTCGGCTGGCGAACCTTCTGCTGGCGGATTGGCCTGAGTCTTCTGATAGTCATTCCATATCTGAAGATCCTTCCAATAGTCTGCTCGAGACTCCGGGCTGATGAACGACAACTCAGGCATGTTGAAATCGATCTGGCGATAAACGCCTTCCTGCCCAAGAAACGGCAGCAGTTGTGGAATCCAGCCGACGCGATAGCCCGGATCAGTGGCGACAGGAGTTTGTTCGTCGATCCCTGCTTCCAGGCTGCGGATCGGCCCCACAGGATTAACGCAGCCAGGAGGCAGCACCGAATGCTGCTGGTGATAACTCCGAAACGCAACGCCAATCTGCATCAGATTATTCAGACACTGCGTCTTTCTGGCCGCCTCCCGAGCCTGCTGCACCGATGGCAACAGCAGTGCAATCAGGATCGCAATGATCGCAATCACCACCAGAAGTTCCAGCAGTGTAAACCCACGCTGGCGAGAACGGCGACCTCTTTGATCCAGCATTACTAGAACTCCTGCAGTGCCGAAAGATCTTCGCGATTGCCCAGATGAGAGTATGTTTTCAGATCAATGTTTTCACTCAGAAAGCGTACGGAGCCATCCGCAAACACAAACTGGGCACCTCCCGTGTGTTGACTGCTGAAGCCGCTTGTTGCCGTATCAGACGGTGCTGGCAGAGGAGCCATGGAACCATTCCGAGTTGTCCTCGGGCCGCCAATATCCCAGCCCGTATTGATCGCTACACCAGTATTTCTGAGTGTCGCCATGGTGCCTGACATCCAGCCCAGATCTTTGAGACCGGCCGGCAGAATTTTTTCGCCCGCCAGAATCGTGTTAGAAGCGCCATCACGAATCTCCTGATATCCAACTCCGCTGTTCAAAAACAGCAGACCATTGTTGCCCATATCAATGGCTACGTCATCGCCTCCAAAACATCCAGCATAGCTGGAAACTCCACCGGACTGTCGATTGTCAGATGGACAGAGAAAAGAAACGACCGCCATTGCTCGTGGACCAGCATTCGCTTGAGCATAAACGCTTTCATTGAAGTTGATGTTGCCGAACAGTCCTGCCTGTTCGGTTGCCGGAAGTATCTGCACCAGCCAGCTCATATGGTATCCTTCTTCAATATTACGAATTGGCCCCGTAAGATTCACCGTTCCGGGCGGCAACATTTCAAAAGCCATCTCATACGTGTGCATAGCAATACCAAGTTGCATCAGATTGTTCTTGCATTGCGTCCGTCGAGCTGCCTCGCGAGCCTGCTGAACGGCCGGCAATAACAACGCGATCAGAATCGCGATGATGGCGATGACGACCAGCAGCTCAATCAACGTGAAGCCACGTCGAAAGTGCAACTGGCGGTCGCTTTTTGACTTCGCCGCATAGGAAGGACCGTGCGAAGTGCCAGATGATGTTTCCGGACCATAGTCCTGCGGGGTATCAATAATCATGGTGTCAATTTCCTGGTTCGTGTGACCTTAAGAGGAATTTCGGTATTGGCTGGATAACGTGCAACAACCGTACAGTTACCATCCTGCACTCGGATCGTTACCTCAGCCGAATTTGTCTGATGAAAATGGCCCACCGGAATTTCCCACTTTGTTCCTGTCCAGGCGGGATCCGCTGCATAAGAAGTCGCAGCCAGAGAGAGTCCTGCATCGGCCAGCTTCTCTGTCTGCAAATGAAGCACTTGCTGACGCGAATGCCGGCGATCACTTAACGCTCGACTAACCTGCTGGGCAATCAGCCCAGCCAAAATCATGAGCACGACCATGGCGACAATCGTGACGGCTCCACGACGCCGTGGTGTCGCTGAATGCTGCATCTCCTCGTGGAAACTTTGTTGGGGGGAGAGTCGCTTCATGGTACGGCTCCCTTGAGAACAATCTCCACGAAACCCGGCGATGCGATCGCCGGGTTGACTGGCGGATGGGTAACTTCCCCGGGCTTCTGCAGATTCGAACCGCCATGTCCGGCTGCCGAATACTTCACGAAGGCTGAGGGCTCGACAATTCGAATTCGAACGGTCCCGGCTTCGTCCTGTTCGAACACCACCTGACTGCCCGCCGGGAAAATAAATCGATCGGTTGCGGTCTTCGTCTCACCCTGCCGAGCCACTCGATTCAGGATCCCTCGATCTGCGCTCCATGTGACGATCGTTTGATCTGCTTTGGTTGCGGTCAGAATCTCGGCTGACTCCGCTTTCAGACTTCCGGCATCCGCATCGTCTCGCAACTGCTGCTCGGCTCTCAACAACGACATCAGGAACAAAGCTTCACGTCGATCGGAAGTGTCTGCCTTCAAAATGGTATGCAACACCGTCCCCGCTAACGTCAACAACGCGGAGGCCATCGTCATGTAAATAATGGTCAAGTGAAACAGCGACCCCCGCCGTTGGGTTTGCCGCAGGCTGCGAGTCTGGTTTTGCGAAGAACTCTCCATGAGGTCTCGACGTTTCATGGCATTGCCTCCGCCGCTTTTCGCCAGATAACGACCGAGACTTTCTGCGTTGGCATAGCTTCCATCGAAGGTTTGCTAATCGTCAGTCTCAGCGGTTGCAGCGATTTCGCGTCCTCTGAAACTGGCAGCAGTTCGGCCTCCAGCACCGCTTGTTCATATCGCTCCTGAAACAATGATGTAAGCTTTGGCGAGATCGCAGGATCAATGGTCTCCGGCAGGAGTTCTTCGATGTTATTCAGTTCAATCATCGCCAGAGTTTCAAACCGTTGAGCCATTCGTTGTCGGCGCACGGCGGTCATGGCTGGGACCAACATCGCAATAGCGGCTCCCAGAATGATGGCACCGACAATCGCTTCGACGACCAGCACCCCGCGCCGGGAGCGTTGCCTGAGTAATGATAAGTGTGTTTTCTGCATGAGTTATAAATCCGGAGCGTCGTTTTCAGCTCAAATCATTTAACAGCTTGATCAGCGGGGCAAAGAAAGCGACACAAACGAACATT
Source organism: Planctomycetales bacterium (assembly GCA_026400835.1). GTDB lineage: Bacteria > Planctomycetota > Planctomycetia > Planctomycetales > Planctomycetaceae > SXXK01. The sequence goes on from JAPLOA010000040.1 coordinate 16,725, forward strand.
ACTGTTAATCCCAGCACGAGTATCATCATCGGGGCAAGGATCGTAGGCACGCGTCGCCAGAATCTCATCCGGCGAGCTTCTATCGCTTCAGCCAGATGTCGAAGACCCCAGTCCAGATGTCGAGTTTTCAGGGCCGAATGTAAAAACGCAGCTTCGCGAGCTCGCAGCAGCCGTGTGGCGTTTAAAGCATCGATTGTATCTTCGCCATTCATGACTCGATGCCGCAGCCCACTGACACGCTCTGAGGCTCGCCCCGGGGGCATGTCGATCATCGCGGAATCGAGTGCCGCACTTAGCGGCTGCCCGGTCGCCGCTGAAAGACTCAACTGCCGAAGTAAACCGGGCACCCAGTACCTCGGCCAATGCTCCATCAGCCGGTGATATCCGTGAATCAACTTGCTGCGACTTGATGTGTATGTCCACCATAGGCCGATGAAGACACAACTGGTCATCGGCAACAGAAAAATGTACCAGTAAGAAAGAACCACATCCGTTAAGTAGATCAAAGCCATCGTGATTGGCGGAAACTCGACTCCGAAGCCAATAAAGATTTCTTTGAACTTCGGAATGATGAACAGCATCAGGAATGACACAACGGAAAACATTACCGTGCCGATGCTGAAGGTCATCAGCAGCAAAGTCTCCATCGTGACCGCACCACCGCTCGCGGTCTGCACCGACTGACTGATCCGCTTCGCTTCATCAACGAGGACATCCGCCAACGTTCCTGTACTCTCGGCGGTCCGAATGGCAGAAATAGTCTGGTCGGGAAGTAAATCTCGCACCATCGTCAGCGACGCCGCGAGAGAATGCCCCTGCTCCATCAGCAGTCGCAATTGTCCAATCTTGCTGCACCACTCTCCGCTACTTTCTGCCTCATGAGCTCGTAGGCTGTGCAGAAGCGTTTCGCCATGCCCGATTCCACCGGCCAGCAACATCAGCAGCGATGTCTGCCGCAAAGGCTCAGACTGGTGAGTCATGAAGAGCCACATTTGAATATGGTTCATGGCAGCCACCACACAATCATAGAAAGATCATTCAGCAACTTGATCAGTGGCATAAACAACGCGATCACCATAAAGCCCACGAGGAGCCCGGCACTGACAACGATCAGCATCTGAAACAAGACAGCGATAAAAGATCCGTTACCAGACGCGGCCTGCTCCAGCGCTGACGCGTAACTTTGAAAAGCCTGAGCCGTCTCCTGGCGAGCGGCCTCGGAGTTCTTACTTCCCGAAACGCGAAACAGCAGCGAAAGAGGCAGCCCGGAAAGCTGTCGAGTATATGCCAGCTCAGGCGTTCCTGATTCAATGACTTCCGCGATTCTCTTACCGCTTTCTGCCACCGAACTGAAACCGCTGGCCTGAGCGGCGATGGTGATCGCATCTGCCGGGCCAACTCGATTCCGCACCAGAACTCCCAGAATGCGAGCCACTCGAGCCTGCATCAACCAGCGAACCGATAAGCCCAGACCGGGAACGCTTTCCCAGAGCTCGGCTGTCTTCGGCAACACCAACAGAATATGCAGCAGCACAAGTGCGGCAATCATGAACGTTGCCATGGCGAACAGACCCGGCAGCCCCAAACTGCTGGCGATGTCACTCAGGCTGATAAACAGCATCGTGATCCCGGGCAGCTCCACACCGAACCCAAGGAAGATTTCCTTAAACTGCACCACAATCGAAATCAACATGACATGCATGCCCATCAGCAGCAGCGTCAATGCAATCAGAGGACTCAGAAACATCGCCGCAAAATGATGAGATTTCAGCCGCATCCCACTGAGCGTTGGAACCAGCTCCGCAACAGCCGTTGCCTTCGTCTGCGAACTCAATTGTGAGTTCATAATGGTGCTCAATTCACCCGGTAATAGTCCCAGTCCGGTAAACGATCCATGCTGACCTCTTTCAAGCTGGTCTGCCATCCGCAGCAGCATGCGGCGAGGTCGATACACAAACCAGAACCACGAAACTGCCCAAAGCGACACGACCAGCATCGGCAACAGCCCCGCACTGATCACCAGCCCAGGGCGACCATCCGGAATCAGGATCGACAACAACATCATCACAACGCTGGCAAAGACGCTGGAGACCAGCAGCCACGGCATAGACATCAGCACGGGGTGCTCTATCGGCTCTGCCGCGATCGCTCGCACCGCCACGTGAGCCGGCATGTCTGTCAACAATGCTTCTCGCAATCGGTCGCCAATCCGCAACTGCAGCATCCGCGGCAATTCCTGATTTTGCCCCGAGAGAACAGAACTAATGGAAAGCTCGGTCGCATTCACCAGCGTCATGTTTCGCGACTGCAGATAGCTCTGCAATACGTTCTGATCTTCGGCGTCAAAGACACCAAAAATCGAAACGCCTGTAGGCAACACGGCTTGATATTTAAACGTTGGCATACAGATCACATTCCGATATTGCGATAAAGCTCTGTCACCGGCCAGAACACCATGATCGCGTAAGTCAGTACACAGCCTCCGCCAATCACAACAAACAGCATCACCGGCATCAACAGCTTCAGCCAGGCCAGATTTCGATCCAGACGAGTTCTATAGAACTCAGCGACCGATCTGAGTCGATGTACCATCCTGGCTTCGTCGTGCTCCACCTGCTGTAAACACACACTCAACAGAGACGGCAGGCGATATCGAGACGTCTGCAACACAGTCGCCTCCTGACTCATCGAGCCACCCGCTTCAATCTTCTTCGCGATGTCTCGACAAGCCATTTCAAGTCGATAATTTCCGGTCGCTCCACCTGCCAGTTTCAGAGAATCCTGCAATGGCAGGCCGCGTTCAGTCAGCAGTGACAGCATTCTCGACAACGTATAGCTCTGCAGGTCACGCACGAGTGCATACACGCCGGGCAACAACAAGAGCAGTCGTTCCGGCCCTTTAAACGCCATCGCAGCCGCTCGCCCGGATGCCGACCAGATCAACAGCAGCACCATTCCCGCCAGAGGAATCAACAGAGTCCACCACGGCATATCACGATTCCACTCCAGCAGTTTCCAGAGCAGCCAATGAGTCTTAACGTCCCAGTAAACGAACGTGTCCAGAAACATCTGTAACGTATGCTGAAGAATCACAACGACCAGCACGCAGGCCATCGCGACAATGGTGAGCGGATAAGCGGCGGCCTGCAGAAGTCGACCGCGAAGACTGACGACATCCGTGGCGAAGTCTCCCATCATCTCGACCGTCAGCCCCAGATCTCCGGAACGAACCCCGGCTCCAACCGCCGAGGCGAGCATTCGCCCCGCACCGGCGGATTCTTTCTGAACAAGCTCTTCCAGCGACTGCCCTTGATTCAGTCCATCAGAAATCGCCTGAGTCAACTGTTGCAGTCGCCGTCCACGGCCGCGACCAGCATCCGCCAGAGTTTCCTCCAGGGGCATCCCCGCGCGGACGAGGTGTCGAACCTCCTCCGAGAGATGCTGAATGTCTTCCAGTGTTAAAGCAGCCGTCATTTAAGCGATCCTAACACTCTCAACACCTCTTCATGACTGGTCAAACCTGCCGCGATGGCCTTGACCGCCGCCTGCTGCAGTGTCTCCATTCCCGCGGATTCCGCCAGCGTGGCCAACTGCCGCGCATCGGTTCTCTGCAGAATCCCTCGTGCGATTTCAGGAAGATCCGGATCCAGCATTTCCGCCAGAACCATCCGGCCCGAATATCCCGTCGAGCCACAGTGATCGCAGGTACTGCCACGAGTCTCCGCCAGTCTGAATTTGTCTGCCCCTTCCGCAACTCTCTCACATTTCTCATTCAGTCCTGGTTCAGTTCGCGGCGGAGACCCACAATGCTCACAACGGCGACGCAACAATCTTTGGCAGATCACACTCCGCAAACCACTGCGCAGGAGATACGGTTCAATCTGCATGTCCAGCAATCGAGTCAACGCTTCGGCCGCACTGCCAGCATGAAAGGTGGTCAGCACCAGATGTCCGGTCAAGGCGGCCTGAAACGCCGCTTCCGCAGTTTGAGGATCTCGAATCTCCCCCACCAGAATCACGTCGGGATCCTGCCGCATCAGTGATCGTAATCCGGTCGCCAGATCAAAACCGGCCGATGGCCGCACCTGGGACTGAGTCGCCCCGTCAACCGCGACTTCAATCGGATCCTCCAACGTCATGATGCAGCGAGAACCAATGGACTGAGCAATGATTTCCCGCAGACACGCATAGACCGTAGTGGTCTTGCCACTGCCCGACGGGCCAGTCAGTAAAATCACCCCGGCGGTTGCTCCCAGATGCTCCAGAAGTCGAGATCGTACGGTGTCCGGCAACCCCAAGTGTCCCAACCGCTGCAGCTGATCGTTCTCAGCAAACATGCGAATCGCAGCTTTTTCACCATGCAACGTGGGGAATGTCGTGACGCGCACCTCCGTCGGACTGTATTCCCGAGCCACTCGTCCTTCCTGCGGCACATCCGTTCGATAGGTCAGTAATCCGCTGATCACTTTGAGTCGGGCGATAATACGAGTCGCAAGTTCGCGATCAAACCCTGCGACGGCGTGCAGCACACCGTCAACTCGCCATTGCATCATTAGAGCCGACTCGGACGGCACCAGATGCACATCGCTGGCACGACCTTTTCGAGCTTCACTCAGAATCAACCGCACGATCTCGGGGACATAGTCATCCGAGTTTGCGGAAAGCTTTCCAAAGGCCGAAACAAAGGAAGAAGAAATCGAGGCGTGAGACATGGATGTCCAAAAAGTCAGAGCGATCAAACGGTTACGTCCAATGCACTGTCAGTCCTGAAAACGAACGTGGGACATGCTTGTTCAACAAACCTGCGACGTGGGAAGAATGCCCATTCTACTGCAAAATGAAGACTTGACGAAGCACCAGCAGCGTCATTTTCAACAGCCTCCCGGGCGTAATTCCTGACGCGACGGATCCCAATTTGCGCCATTGCGATCATGAGCATCCATTCGAGATTTGAAACACGAATTCGGCAGCATAAACGCGTTCATCCCTTCTCCCCAACGACCTCCGTCAAAGGCTCCAGAACGCGGCGAGCCAATTCAACCAGCATCGAGATCTCCTCAACTGTTCATCTTGTCTGACAACTTCCAAAGTTTCCCGAGCAGCAATTCGAATTCAACACCCCCCCCCCGTCGGCCCTTCGAGGCAACCAATCCCAAATACCGATCAGCCTCTCCGGACGAGAGATTGCTCCATGCAAAACAGCACCATCATCGAGCATCACGAACGAAACCGATCCGCAGGAAAGAATTCCTGGGCCAACATTCGCACCCATTGAATTCAATGAGTAAACTATACTGGTGGTCGGTGCTGAACCTCGTTTCGAAACATGATGACTGTCATAACTTTTCAGAGGAACATGTCCTTGGCCAAGAATGTCTTTGGTGAAGATCTGGCGGTCTGTTCGGCTGATCCGCTGACTGGTTTTTTTCGCACCGGGAAATGCGAAACCTGCGGCGACGATCATGGCATGCACACTGTCTGCGCTGTTATGACCACCGAGTTCCTGCAGTTTTCAAAACGTGCCGGAAACGATTTGTCCACGCCAGTGCCTGAATATCGCTTTCCAGGTCTCAAGGACGGCGATCGCTGGTGCCTGTGTTTACCACGCTGGCTGGAAGCACTCGACGCAGGCCTGGCCCCAAAACTTGCCCTGCGATCCACACACATCTCAGCGATCGAACACATTTCGATGGAGATCCTGCTCGAATACGCAGTCGATGCCGACGGCTACGTATTGCCAATTCCGGACGACGAAGACTAAGAACGCCAGATGAGACTGGAAGGGCTTCTGCCGAGAAGTCGGAATCACCGACAAAAGCGATCGATTTCACGAAAACAAGCCGAGGTCAAGGGGTCTGTTCAGGTTTCGTTCGGCCCCCTGACAAACGGGCTGCTCTTACGGCCCCCTATCCGATCAAAATGAATGACTCTCCGCACTGAGTGAATGCTAATTTTAAACTCCATTAAGACTGCTGCTGAGGGAAACCGGCACTTGGCTGATGTTGTTTATGATGTGCGGACAATTCAGACATCCAGTCGACTGTTCCCGGGTTGCTCGAATAGCGGCCCGGATGATTTCTTTGCGACGCGATGTGCAGAATTAGCGAGATCAACTGTCCAAGCTGCTGAACATTGATCATTCAGCAGCGGTTTGCGCAGGCCAAAAGCACACGGATCTGAGGGTTAGCCTCATAAGCAGAAAGTCGCGTTTCAGGAAGAGTTCTCTTCCGTCTTCCGTTACGCACGCTGATGTACGCTGTCGTGTCCCTCATCCCATCCAGCTCACGACCCGTCCGGGAAAACCCTGATCCGATAAATGATCTGATCTGTATAGACGGAATTGTTGCCGTGAGATTGCCCAGGCTGCCTGAACGCGGTCGCCTTACGTAATCGAAAATGGGTTCAATGTCGAAATCACCAGCAGACTCTACGGAGCTTGCGCATATTTTGTGCGCGGGCTGCGCTGGGCTGGTTGTTTGAGACGGGGATTGGTGTTCTGGACTATTGGCTGCAATAGATTAAACCCCGGAAGCAGGGGCCGCGGCGACTAAATCAACGGCTACACGGGTCAACGGCTAAACGGACGCTAACCCGCTACGGTTGATAAACCCAACAGCAAATCTCAGTCAAAACAAGTGCACCACGAGGGTCGCAAAAGATTCGTAAATCAACGCTCGACAGGATTTGAGTCATGGTGCTGGAGTTTCCGTTTAATCGCCGAACTCGTCGCCGATCTACGAAATCTGAACAAGTCGCCGACGTTTTACTGAATGCCGTGCGGCAGTCGAGTGCGACTCCCAGTCCGCGGCGAAGGGCGAGGGCTGGCCAATTAGCGGTGACGGCTCATCGCATTCAAATGCTGGAAGAGCGCCTGCTGTTGGCGGCAAATATCAATCTCGCCACATGGGCCGGAACGCCGTTTCTTCTGGAAGCGTCCGGCTCCGCTAACAACGCCACGATTACTCTGAAGAACCGCTCAGACAATACGGTGCTCACCACGCAGGCTGTGAACAACGCAACGGGCTCGCTGACAATCACCGGCTCTAACGGCGCGGATGATGTATGGATTAACCTAAGCGGCGTCTATGCTGAGAACGGCAGCGGAACAATTACGACAGAGATCCCCGTTTCCTTTGCATTCACCGGCGGAACGGGCAATGACTCGGTAAAGTTCACGGGCAACACAGCTGTCTCGAATACGCTGTCTGTGATTGCAGAAACAATTACTGTCGATGCATCGGTGCGTGTCGATGCGCCGAATTCGGTGAGTCTGACCGCCACAGCCAATGCCGGCACCGTCAACGAAACGGGACTTCTTGCGGCTTCAACATGGACGAACTCAGCAGCGGTGACGGTCAGCGGCAAAGTCACCAGTTCGGCGGTAACTCTGTCAGCCGCGACCAGTGGTACGATCTCGACAATTAGTTCCGGAAGTCTTGGATCGGCTACAAACACGTGGACTGACGCGGCTGTTGTGACCGTCAATGCCGGGGCCATCGTCAAAGGGACCAGCAGCGTCACGATTCTGGCGGACCGCGCCACGACGTACCTTGCTCAGGGGCGGAGTGCAAAGAACGAGATTACTGGTGACACAAAAGTGATCATCGGTGGCTCAGGGACGGCGGCTCAGATCACATCGGGCGGTGACCTTTCGATCAAAGCTGACAACCGCATCACAACCACGGCGAAGAGTCCTCAGCAGGTAATCGATCCGGGAGCACTCGGCTTTCCTGCCAATATTGCCGTTTCAGCGGCGCAGAACCTGATCACCGGCGACACGAAAGTCAGCATCACCAATTCCACCGTTACACAAACAGGCTCCGGAGCCACCACGGTCGAAGCCAATCGTCGATTGGTCGCCACGGCGGAAGCAGAAACGGATTCTCTGACCTATGCCGCGATTCCCGGCGGGCAAACAGTCTCATTGAATGGGACGTACGCCGCCAACCAGTTGTCTGGCAGCGTGACGGTCATCGTCATGGGTGGTTCCTTCACGACTGGCGCCGCGACAGTTGCGGCCAACGATGACGCGACAGCCAGCGTCAAATCCGGCCTGACCGCGCGGACGACAAGTTTTGGGACGGCGTTTAATACGTCTTCGTTGTCGTTTGGTGCGTCGATTGCATTCAATTTGATCGGCGGATCAGGGCTGAGCGCCGCGTTGCGAACGGTCGACACTTTGCTGGGCACGAGCGTCACTCCAGCCACGGCGTCTCAGACACTGGCGATGTTTGATAACACGATTATTGATGTGACCGGTTCATTGGCCGTTACATCAGATTCCGGCGCGCGAGCCAATGCGACGGTCAGCAATGCTGTAGAATCCAATGTTTCCGGCGTCAGCGGTGCCACGGGGTCGGCGGCGTCCGGCATTGTCGCGAGCAACCTGATCAACAGCTCTTCAATGGCTCTCGTCAAGCCGTTTGATCACAACAGCAGCGCAGGGACGGTCAGCCTTGCAGTGGGTCAAAAGGTCAAAGTCGCCACAGGACACTCGTCGGGCGGAACAATTGGTGCAATCTACGAATTCATCGGGACCGCTGGCAGTGTCAATTTGTCGACTCAAAACTACAGCAATGCTTCCAGCTGGAAACTGGCCACCGCGGCCACAACAGCCGTCTCCGGCGCGTTGAACATCACCGCGAACGATACCACCGCCGCTTTCAGCAATGCCAAACTGGTCTCGTCATCGACCGTGACCAATGACGGCGGTATGCGTCTGCTGCAGAATGGAATCAACTCGCTTCTGGACTACGACTATTCCAGCTCAGCGACTTCCGTGATTCTGGCATTCGGAGACAAAGTGCGCGTTCTCCAGGGATCAAATGCTGGCGGAATCGTTGGCAGCGTTTATGAATATCTTGGAGTGGCCGGCACGACGAATCTCACAACTCAGAACTACGCGAATCTGGATCTGTGGAAGCCAGTGGATGCCACGGAGTACATTCCTCAGGGCATCAATCTCACCGATTCCAGCTCGGTCGCCGTCGGCGGCATCGTTGTGCGGAATGATATCAAGTCATCCGCGACTGCCACTCTGCTGAACGCAACGCTGACAGACGCGGGTTCAGTGGCCGTGCGAGCAGTCGAAGATGCGACGATCAAAGCCGAAGCGGACGCCACGGTTCAGTCCTCCGGTGGCAGCGCGTTTGGCAGCGGAATGAGTCTCGCCGTCAACGGAGTCATTGCCACCAACACCGTCCTCAGCAACGCTTCGGCGTTGATTCAGAACAGTTCGATCACGACCAATTCAACATCACCGAACACTGGCAACGTCTCGGCGGTCGCGCTCAATACTTCCGAGATTGATGCGATCAACAAGAGCATCGTGACGGCCGGACAGAACGCGGTCGGTGTGACTCTGGCGTTCAACACGATTGGCTACGAGCCGCAGAATACTCTGTTCAGCTCGATCGACGCGATTCTCGGTACCGATATCGGCACACAGACCCCGGCCAGGACGAGTGCTCAGATCATAAACTCGCCGATCAACGCGGCTGGAGACCTGGCCGTCACAGCCACATCCACGGCCCGTATCAACTCGACGCTCAGCAACGAAGCCACTTCGGCAGCCTCGGCCTTGATCAATGCCAGCGGCATGGCAGTCGGCATGGTTGTCTCGTCGAACATGGTTTCGACGGACGTTGACGCGGCGATCAAGAGTACCGCTTCTGCGATCTCCATCAGCGCGGACAGTGTGAACGTCGCTGCGACAGATGACAATACGATCGAAGCGGAAACAACTCTGCTTTCGTCATCGACAACGACCAACGATGGCGGTGCGAGTCTGCTGAATAAGCTGGGCACTCAATTGCAGCAGGATTATGCGTATTCCAGCCTGTCCGGAACAAAGAGCGTCAAGTTTGGCGACAAAGTCCGAGTCGCCTCGACGTACAGTACGGCAGCGGCTCGAGGCCTGATCTATCAGTACATGGGCACTGACACGTCCGTAAATCTTGGCACCACCGATTATACGAACTACGGTCTTTGGAAGAAGTTGGATGCCGTCAATGTGCTGCCAGTCGGACTGAACATTTCGGACTCCGACTCAATGGGCATTGGCGGACTCGTTGTTCGCAACGACATCATCGCCGATGTCGACAGCGTCATAGAGAAAGCCACGGTCAACGCGGCGGGTAATATCGTAGTCACGGCCAATGGAACTCAGCAGCTCACCGCATCGGCCGATGCCACCGCGAATTCGTCCGGCGGCAGCGCTGTCGGAACAGGAACATCGCTGGCCGTTGGTGGTTCGATCGTCACAAATACCGTTCAGGGCGGCGCTGAAGCTCATGTGCTGACCAGCAGTCTAACCACTACCAACAGCGGAAACGTGAGCGTCACGGCAGTAAACTCAGGCACGATTGATGCGACCAATGCCACAGCGATCACCAGCGGAAGCCAGGCCATTGGCGTCACGATGGCCTTTAATACTGTGGGTCATGAATCGCAAAACGTGCTGTTCAATACTCTGGATGCGCTGATCAAGACGAATCTGGGCACGGCCCCGGGTGCGAACGCAACGGCCTTCATTCGAGACACTCCGGTAGACTCTGCCGGCGATGTGACGGTAACGGCCACAGCCGGATCGTTGATCACCTCCGAGATCAGCAATGAGACGGCATCAGCCGCATCGGCACTGATGAACGCCAGCAGCATGGCTGTTGGCACAGTGTTGTCCAGCAATATGGTGAAGAGTGCAGCGTCAGCGAAAATAGAGTTCACGACACTCAGCAACGGCGCCGTCACAGCGGCCGGTGACCTGACGGTTGATGCGCAGGATGCGGCGGGGATTTCCGCGACGTCAAATCTCGATGTGACTGCAGAAACTACCAACGATGGCGGCATCAGCACGCTGCAGAACTATGTCGCGCAGGCGCTGCCCAATGATTACAATTACACGAGTCTTTCGGGCACTCGGAATCTTGGTGGGCCTGATTTTCAGCATGAAACCACAAGCGGGACGCGGACCATCGGTCGCGGCACGCGAATCATGAAGCGTGGCACAAGCGGTGCCAAAGACCAGGTCTACCAGTTCGTCGGAGTCGCCGCGGGATCGACATCCAGCGTGAATCTGGGCACAGAAGACTATACGAATGCGGCTCGCTGGCAGCCGATTTATCGCCGCACGTCACAAAAGGTCCGAGTCGCACCGGGCCATGCAGCAGGCGGCGTCGCTGGCGGCGTATACCGGTATCTGGGCGCTGCCGGGAATGTGAACCTCACGAACGAAGACTATGGCAACACTGCGAGATGGCAGCGAATTGATCAGGACGCCACACTCGCCGATTTCATTCCGTCGTTTGGAAACATCACGGCTTCGGATGCTACCGGAGTTGGCGTGCATGTGGTTCGCAACGATGTGGTCAGCAGCGTTGTCGCGAACATCAACAAAGTCAATCTGACGGTCAGCGGCGACATTGCTGTCAACGCAATCGAAAAAGCGGACCTGCAGGCAGCGATTGAAAGCACAGTGACTGTCGCTGGCGGCAGTGAGTTTGCAGACTCGACAGTGCTTGGCGTCAACGCGACAGTGGCCAGCAATCTTGTGCTGAGCTCTGCGATTGCCACAATCAACGACAGCGACATCACAACACCCTCCAGCACGACGGGTGCCGACGTCACCGTCTTTGCCGAAAACCGCTCGGGCATTGAAGCCACGATCAACAGCAGCACCGAAAGCGGTGGTCCAGGTTCCGTGGCGGCCGGAGTGACGCTGGCCTTTAATACTCTCGGCTATCAGTCTCAGAATGTGCTGTTTGATACCATCGACGCGTTGCTGGGCACAAGCATCGGCACAGCGCAGCCTGCCAGAGTCGAAGCGGCCATCGTCGATACGACGGTGGGTGTCTCCGGAGATGTTTCCGTTACGGCCGACAATGAGGCGTCTCTGAATGCGGCCTTTGGCAGTGAAGCCACAGGCGATGCGGCCGCCAGCATTCTCATCGCCAGCAATCTCGTGCAGACTGACGCCGATGCTGCGATTCGCTTTACTTCCACCGTCGGAGCAGTAACGGCTGGCGGCGATATCACGATCGATGCCAAAGACAAAGCGGCCATCATTTCCGGGGTCACGGCCGTGACCGGTGGCGACGCAGGTCCGTCGTACTATCGAGAGACGCTGACGAATGCACTTCGTCCGTTGAACTCTCCTTCATTTAATTTTATCAGCTCGGACGGGACGCAGAACCTGTCATTCGGCAACGTGGTGAAAGTCGCAAAGGACCACGAAGCAGGCGGTGATCCGGGCTACTTCTATAAGTACATGGGAAAGACCGGCGCTGTCGATCTGTCTGAAGCCGACTTCACCGACAAAGGTTACTGGCAGTTGCAGGTACCGTTCTCCGTTCCGGCCGCATTGGACGTCGGTGACAACGAAGGATTGGGAGTCGGTGCTCTTGTTGTGCGGAACGATGTGCGATCTGACGTCGACAGCAAACTCAGCAAAGCGACCGTGAACGCCGGCGGGAATGTGACGGTTCAGGCGATCGAGGACTCCTCCGTTCACGCCCTGATCGACAGCGAAGTGACAGCGAATGGCGGCAGTGCATTTGGCGAAGATACGTCTCTGGCCGTGAACGCGGTCATTGCAACCAATCTGGTTCTCTCGACCACCGACGCTCTGATCGAAGACAGCAGCGTAACGACGACGGCCAACGGCGGCGGCGATGTGATTGTCAACGCTGAAAACACAGCACTGATCAACGCCAGAACTCTGGCATCGACCAGTGCGGGAAACACCAGCGGCACAGGAACTCTGGCCTTTAACACTGTCGGCTGGGCCGCTCAGAATCTGCTCTTTAACACGGTCGACACCTTGCTGGGTAAGAATGCAATCGGCAGCGAACAGCCGGTCAAAGCGTCGGCCATTATTGAAGATTCCACGATCAATGCGGATGGTGAAGTCAGTGTTACGGCCACTTCCGAAGCAACAGTGAAGGCCCTGTTGAGCAATGAATCAACATCGAAGTCGGCCGCCATCCGAGGCGGAAGCGCGCTGGCTGTTGGCGTGGCGATTTCTTCGAATCTGGTGAGCAGTGACGCTGAAGCTTATGTACGATCGACCACGGCAACGCCGATCAGTGTAACGTCCGGCGGAACAATGACTGTGCATGCCAGCGACACGGCAAAGATCGACGCGAAGAGCAAACTGGCCGCAATTGCCAGCACATCGCAGGACCTGGGAATCGGTCTGCTCATGCAGGGGCTGGTTGATAATCATGGGATTGACTTCACCGATCGCTCTGGAACTCGCACGGTCGCCAATGGCAGCTATGTCTACGTTGACGACGCCGATTATTCGTCGAACGAAGTGCCGGACGAAGTGACAAAAGGCCAGCGAGTTCGTCTGGAATTCGACACGAATGGATTTAAAGCCGGTGACGTTCTGGAGTACATCTCCAGCACAGATCTGACTGACGGCGTGGATCTGGATGAGCAAACCTATTCCGATGCTGCCAAATGGAGAAAAATCAAAGGCGCGGCGGCAGAAATCTATAAGTACGTCGGAACATCCGGCAGCATCAATCTGGAAACAGAAGACTACACGGTCACATCGAAATGGACGAAGATTTCCACGGCATCACCGACGGACCTCGTTCCTGGCCTGCAATTGAATCCATCATCGTCCAGCGCGACGGCGTTTGGAATGCTGGTCGTTCGCAACGATGCCCGCAGTGATGTCGATGCTTACATGGAGAAAGTCACTGCCAGCGCGGGCGGCGATCTGACGATCCGCGCTGATGAGTCCGCAACGATTAAAGCGATCGATATCAGCATGGTTTCGGCGAAAGGTGGCAGCATCACGGGTCAGGGCAACTCCATTGCCGTGGGTGGCGTTGTCGCCACGAATCTCGTGAAGTCAGCGGCTGATGCCTATGCCAAGACCAGCTCGTTAACGACCACAGGTTCCGGCGATGTGATCATTGACGCGAACAACGAATCGAAGATCGACGCGTTGATCAAGTCAACGATCGAATCCAATGGAGTGGGCGTTGGAGTCACTTTGGCATTCAACACTGTCGGCTGGAATGCTCAGAACTTCCTGTTCAACACCGTGGACATTATCATTGGCAATACACCGGATACCAGGTCCGCATCAACGACCAAAGCCTGGACACTGAACACCACGATTGACTCGGCCGACAAGATTACGATTACCGCCGATTCAGACGCTCGCATAGATGCTCGTATCGCCAACAGCAGCACATCCATCAGCGCGACACCGGCCGGTGCTTCCACCACGGTTGCTGTCGGTGCGGTTCTGGCACTGAACAAAGTGGCCACAGATGTGGATGCTACGGTCACCACAGCATCAACGTTCAATGCTGGCGATGACGTGACCGTTTCCGCAAAAGATGAGTCGCAGATCAAGGCCGATGTGGCCTCCAGCTCTCTTGCGGTTTCTCTGAGCGGAAGCGGCAAGAGTCTTTCGGTGCCAGTCAGTCTGGCGATGTGTCGCAATGAGATTGATCAGACTGTGGACGCCCTGATCTCAAACGCGACTGGTGCAATCACTGGTGACGTCGTTGTCTCAACTCAGAAGTCCGGTGAGATCATTTCTCGCGTTTCTGCGACATCGATCGGTGTCGCCGCAGGAACCGGCACTTCGATCGGCGTCAGCGGCGGCGGATCTCTGGCTTTCAATACGATTCTGGGAACCAACAACGCACAGATCACCGGCGGTAGTCTGACCACCACGGCTGGCGGTGGAAATCTCGGCACGGTCAGTATCACAGCCGACGACACATCGAAGATTGATGCCGTCGTGAAGACTTTGTCCGTGGCCGTGGCCATCGGAGCCGGCAGTGCTCCGGGTGTGGCTTTGGGGATGTCGGTTGCGAAGAACCTGATTGGCTTCAGCAACTCGTCCCCAACCTCTACGTACAACAGCGATGCGGATCCAGCGACGCTGGTGGCCGGGAACAAAGTCAAGGTCGTCAGTGGTCCTCTGACGGGGCGCGTCTTCGAATACTTCGGAGCGACGCTGTCCGGTTCCGCCAACATCAAGCTGAACAGTCAGAACTACCATGACCGCAGCGCCTGGCGGCCTGTGGATGTTGTCGCCAATGCAGCTCAGATTCATGCGGGCACCAGCGGAGCCAACATTGCAGCCGCCGGAGCATTGAACGTAGAAGCCGAATCCGATGCGTTCATCGACGCCACGGTTCTGACGGGCAGCGTGGGCATCGGAGCTGCGGGCTCGACGGGCGTGGGCGTCGCTGTGGCCGGCGTTTACACTGAGAACACCATTCGCACTGACGTCGAAGGCCGAATTGTCGGCGGCACGATCATCGCGAAGAGTGTTACAGTTTCCTCGGACGACGCGGCCAGCATCAAGGCCGTTGCTGGAGCGGCTGCAGTCAGCGTGTCTCTGGCGGGCAGCACCGCCGTGTCGGTTTCAATCGGTCTGTCACTGGCCTTCAACGAGATCAGCAGCGAAACCGACGCGTACATCAGCGGTTCAGCGAACGTCAGCACGACGAACTCGGGCGCGGTGAACGTGACGGCGATCTCTCGAGGGACACCGCTGTTCGACTTTGTCTTCAACTCCGGCGAAACATCGGCTGCCGATCGTCTCGACGATGCCTCCATCGCCGATCCTGATGAACATGGCACCGGGGCCAACGAACAAACGGACGACGCAACGGCGGATGCATTGATCTTCACGGCGCTGAACTCAGCGTTCACAAGCAATTCTCTGACATTGGCAACCACGGAAAACGTTCGTTCTGACTGGAACTACACGACCAATGATGGGACTCGGACGATTAAGCCGGGTGAAAAAGTCCGACCGGAGACCGGATACCGCAACGGGGGCGTTGGCGGACGAGTGTACGAGTATCTTGGTTCCGAAGGCAGTCTGAATCTCACAACGCAGAACTACGGCAATACGGCACTTTGGAAACTTGTTCCATCGAGCCTGAAGCTCTCCATTCTTGACAAAGGTAAGGCCTGGTTGCTGGTCGACGGCAATGGTGACAGCTACACGCTGACACTGAATTCAACTGATTCGACAAAGATCGATGTCTCCCGATCCAACATCAGTGCGATTGCGGCAGCGGCCGCGGCGGGAGTTGCCATCGGTGGATCAACCGGCGTGGCAGTCAGCGGCGCGGGGGCTGTTGCGCTGAACAGTATTCTGACGAAAACGCGAGCGAGGCTGGACAGTGCTGTCATTAACAGCACGGGAGCCGTCAATGTCAACTCTGTGAACTCAGCCGTGATCAACTCGACGGTCGTCGCCGCATCGGCTTCGGTCGGAGTCGGCGGCTCTGCGGGCATTGGCGCATCAATTGGGATCGCGGTCGCAAAGAACCTGATCGGGTACGAAGCGGACGGCGATGCTGGCCAGGCACTGGTCGAATCGTCTTCAACGAACACGTCCATCAGCGCTGCTGGTAATCTTGTGCTGCAGTCCGTTTCCAGCCAGAAGATTGGCACCGTGGTCTTTGCAGGTTCGGTCGCACTGGCCGGCGGTGGTTCAGCGGGCGTCGCGTTTGCGGGATCGGGAGTTTATGTTGAAAATCGCATCGATATGGATTCGCTGGCGTTCATCAGCGGCGACGGCACGGGCATCAGTGCCGTCAATATCTCAGTGCTGGCTTCGGACGTATCGCTGATCAGTGCGTTCGCTGGCGCGGCATCGATCTCTGCGGCCCTTGGTGGCACAGCAGGAGTTTCACTGTCAGCCGGAGCTGCGATTGCTCGCAACGATATTGGCAATGAAGTTCATGCTTACATTATCAACGCGGACAGTGGCGTAACAACCACCACAGGCGATCTCACAATTCGCGCGGTGGAATCCGCTTCGATTCAGGCCATGACAGCGGCGGCGGCACTGGCCGTAGGACTGGGCGGAGTCGCGGGGATTGCAGTCAGCGGTGCGGGGGCGGACGCGGCGAACCTGATCCACACGTCGACGAAAGCGTACGCTCAGAACAGCATTCTGACGGCTGGCGATGATGTGGTTGTGGAAGCCAACAATACGGCCGGCATTCGATCACTGGTATTTGCTGTTTCCGTTGGCGTGGGCATTGGTGGCAAAGCGGGTGTGGGTGCTTCCGTTGGCGTTTCGCTGGCTCGCAACTTTATTGGCTGGACGGTCGGGACCGCATCGGCCACGCATGCCTCCGGTCAGACGGTGGCCAATCTGAATACCAATCAAACCGTGAAGATTGATTCTGGTGTTCGTCAGGGCGAAGTCTACCGCTACGTCGGAACGAATAAGACCAGCGTCAATCTGCGACTGGAAGACTACGGCAACACGAAGTTGTGGCAGCGCACGGATCTGACGGCGGCTAATTCCGAAGTCGTGGCTCGTCTGCAGGATACCACAGCGACGATCGCAGATTCTCTGACTGTGAAGTCCACGTCCAGCTCCGCAGTTCGGGCGGAAGTGATGGCCGGATCGTTCGCAGCAGGCGGCGGTCTGGTTGGCGTGGCATTGAGCGGTGCCGGAGTAAGCAGCGAAAATCGCATTGCGAATGATGTGATTGCCGAGATCGTCGATGATCGGAACGTGAGTGTTGTCGCCGGTGTGATTCTGGTGCAGGCGAATGATACTTCTGTGATCGATGCGAAGACAGGTGCGGCTTCGATTGCGGCCGGATTTGGCGTCGTCGGAGCAGCGATCTCCATCGGAGTGGCAATCGCACACAATCAGATTGAAAACGAAGTCCGAGCTTCGATCCGCGATGTCGGAACGAAAGTGCAGACGACTGTCGGTGCGATCAGTCTGCAGGCGACCGATAGTTCAACGATCCGTTCAGAAACGGCGGCGGCCTCGCTGGCGATCGGGGGAGGTGCTATTGGTGTGGCCATCAGTGGAGCGGGTGCTCGCGCGACCAACGTTATTCTGTCGAATACAATCGCCGACGTGACCAATGCGAAGCTGGAGTCGAAGACAAATGTAAATCTGACGGCTTCAAGTTCCGCCACAGTCAATTCCAAAGTGGCCGCAGTCGCCGCATCAATGGCTGTGGGAGCCGCGGGTGCCGGAGTTGCCATCGGGGCGTCTGTTGCCGAGAACTACATCGGCTTCAATGCGAATGGCACCGCGGCCCTGTCGGCGATCCGAGCGTACGTTACAGGTTCAGAAATTCTGGCTTACGGTGCGTTGAACCAGACGGCGACTTCAACAGCAAACATCTCGTCGATCGTCATCGCGGGAGCCGTCGCGGCGGCTGTTGGACCAGTCGGAGTTGCAGCGGGAGCCGGTGCGGGTGTCGACACAACCAACCGGATCGGCCAGACGATTCAGTCTTATATTGTGAACTCCATCGGCAACGGCATCAGCAGCCGTGGCGGTACTTTGTCCGCGACTGACAATTCCACGATCAACGCCACAGCAGGCGCCGCTGCGGTTGCTGCGGCACTGGGGATTGGTGGCGCGGCGGCCATCAGCGTGGCTCTTGCCAACAACTCGATCACCAATACAGTGGAGTCGTACGTTCAGAACTCGACGGTGAAGACAGAATCGACCTGGCTCTCGAGCCAGGGAAGTCAGTCGATCCTGTCCGGACAGCGGGTGCGGTTGGCGGATAGTTTCACAGGAAGCGGAACACCGGGCACGGTCTATGAATTCCTGGGAAATGCGATTAATCACTCGTCAGCTCATGATCGAGACTATGTGTCGACCAATGCACCCGTTGTCGTGACGAGCGGGCAGCGAGTCCTTGTCGCCTCCGGCCATACCTCAGGCGGAACCGTCGGCGATGTTTATGAATATCTCGGACGCAACCATCAGTTTACTTCCGCCAGCGGATCAGAACAGATCACGGCGGGAGATCGAGTGTTGCTGGCGGCTGGCTATAACGCAGCGAAGGGCGTTGCGGGCCGAGTCTATGAGTACATTGGCTCGGGCAATCCAAACATTAATCTCAGCAACGAAGATTACCTCGACACCGGGAATTGGAAGGACGTCTCGCTGCTGACATTGTCAACGGAGAACTTTGCGGGAAGCTTCTGGAAGAACGTCAGCGGTTCCGCATTGAACGACGGAGAAACGGTCCTTGTGTCTTCCGGTCATACCGCAGGCGGGACCGCCGGAACCCTGTACCGATATCTGGGTCGACCGATTCAGTTCGCTACCACCAACGGCACTCAAACGGTCGCGCCGGGTCATCGTGTCAGCATTGCCACTGACTACGATGCGTTGAAAGCGGTCCCGGGCAGCATCTATCAGTATATCGGAACTTCCGCCAGCCTGAATCTCGGCACACAGAACTATCTGGACGTGGCCAAATGGAAAGAAGTTGCGCTCACCGATCTGTCTGAAGAAAACTACAGCAATACGGCTGTCTGGCAGAACATCAGTCTTCAGAATCTCGGCACGCAGAACTACACGGATACAACCCGATGGCGTGCTGTGAGCGAAGGTTTGACACTGTCCGCCACGGAAACAGCATCCATCTCGGCGATCTCAGCCGCCGCCGCGCTGTCGGCGGGAATGGGAGCCGTCAGCGGAGGAGGTGCTCAATCGACGAATAGTGTTGCCACTCTGACTGCGACACGAGTGATGGATTCGAACCTGCGACTGTCCGGAGATCTGAGTCTTCAGACAACTGTGAACCCCACCGCCACGACCACCGTCGGATCGGTCAGCCTTGCCGCTGGCATTTCGATCGCGGCTGGCGGTTCGGTTGCGGAAGTGACTTTCACTCCCACCGTCGCAGCATCCATCACGAATTCGAACGTGATTGCGGAGGACATTGACGTTCGCAGCACTGTCACACCGAAAGCCACGGCAGAGGGCTACGGTGTGAATGCCGGATCGCTGGCCGTGGGAGCGTCTAAGGCAACCATCAACATCGTGCCGACGGTCTCTGCCACGGTCGGCGGGATCGTGAAGGCTGCGTCGCTGGATGTTGAAGCGTTGACCCTGAAGCCAAACAGCGGCAACACGGCCACAGCGGAAACGACCGGGGCGTCCGGCGGTTTGATCGGAATCGATGCCACGCGAACGCTGGTGAGTCACGGCGGGTCTGTAACCAGCAGTATTGCGGCGTCATCCAACATGTCGGTTTCCGGAACCACGAATGTGATCGCCACGAGTGTCGCGAGTCACAGTGCAAAGGCCGACAGTTTCGCGGCGGGACTGTTGGCGGTCGGTGTCAGCTACGCATCGGCAGTCTCAACAACGAACGTGACAGCGACGGTCGGCAGCAGTACTCAGTTTTCGGGCGGATCATTGATGATCGCGGCGACTCGTGATCACAATCAATACTCCGACAATCTGGCTGGTGGTGGCGGTGTGGCGGCCGGAGCTTCCGCGACAGCGTATACCGCTCAGACCGGAACGGTTCTGGGAAGTGTCGCGGCCTCCGGCAACATCAATCTGACAAATACATTCGATATGGGAGCTGTCAGCACAACCACGCTGAACGGTCGAGTGCGTACTTTCAGCGGTGGACTTCTGGCCGGTGCCGGGGCTGAGATCGACAACATTGTCGACAGTACCGTGACAGCTCAGGTGGGCAACAACGTGCAGATCGCCGCTCGAGATATTGCGATCGACGCGGGCAATGTGTTTCGCAAGCCGGATCTTGGCACCGACAACATTCGTGGCACCACTGGCGGTCTGATCTCCGGAGCGAATGCAAGCAGTGAGACAATCATTGCCTTTGACACGAAGGTCAGCATCGGCAACAACGCGACTTTGACGGGACGAGGTACCGAGGCGTCACCGGGCGAGTTTGCTCTGCGGGCTGTTAACGATATCCGGGCTGTCGACAAAGTCAGCTTCGTCACCGGGGGAGCATTAAGCGGTGCCGGGTCGTATTCGACCGTCAAAACCAGTACGGCCACCGGAAAAGGCGACTTCGCAGCTGTCGTGCTTGGGACCTCAGCCACACTGACGAATCCAGGCGACATTGTGATTTCGGCACGAGGCACGGGCGACGTCAGCACCAAGGCCAACGCGGAAACCTACGGCGTAGCGACAGTTGCGATTGCGGAAACAGAATCCATTCTGCGACCAGTCAACACCGTGACCATCGGCGCGAATTCAACCATTACTAGCCTTGGAAACGTGCTGATTTCAGCGGGCACGGATACGAACTTCAATCGTGACCAGTACACCGTGAAAGCTCGCACCGACAGCTTTGCAGGCAGTGCGATTCCGCTTGATAAAGTGGATTCCGATGCGACCCTGCTGCAGACGAATCAGATTAATGTCGCGGCCGGAGCGATCGTGCAGTCGGCTCAGGATCTGAAAGTCCATGCGGAGCGATTTGGCTTCGGAGTAATGGACAGCAAAGCCAAAGCCGTCAACTGGGCGTCAGCAGCCGCAGGAGCAATCAACAGCGCGCTGGGAGGCTCTGAACAGTTTGACGGAACAGTCACCGTCGGTGCCACAGGTGTTGTTGATGTCCAGGGAACACTGCGCACCGGGATCAGGAGAAATCGAACTCTGGTACTGGGTGAGCAAAGTGGTGGGCAATGGAGTGGGTGGAACACAGCCACCGGCGTGATTGGGACCATCTCAAACGATTCGAATCTGGAGTTCACTCAGGGTCTGCAGTTGCTGGAATCCGGGTTATTCGATCAGTTGCGTGCCGCACGAACAAACATGGAGCGTTATCGCACCACGAATACAACACTGCTGGCCTTCTATGAGGCGGAAATCTACCGCATCGAGCAGGAACTGCTGAGCAAAGGGCTCGCGGAAGTCGTGCCAACATCAGGGGGCAACACCACCATTGTACCAGTCGAGCTGTATGTTCTGACGGTCACATTGCGTCCCACACGAGCTCAGGCCGGTATCATTGACGTGCGGGGTGATGCACTCGTCGGAACCGGAGTTCTCAACGCGCCGCGTGACGCGAATCTGACCGTGACAAACCACACACCCGCGCGATTGATTATTGAAGGCATTACCATTCCGGAACAGACCGGCGGAGTTTTCATGAACGGCATCAACGTTCTGAATAACACCGCTATCGCCCAAATCAACATCGCAGGACAGGGATCGGCAAGTTTCGCCACGATTACGCCATCCACGACGTCCACCGGAAGCGGTCCTGCCATCACACTGACAAATACGTTCGACGGATCAAGCTACACGGGCACGGTGACGTATCCAACTCCTGACATTCTGGTTTCGGGCGACATCACCAACTACAGCGGCAGTGTGACTTCGATCTCCGAGGGCAGCATCATCTACCGAGCCAGCATTCGTGCAGGCAACATCACGACGATTGCGGGCGGCTCGGTCTTTATCGACGGGGTCTCCACCTACAGCGTCGGCGGCGATCCCTACGGAAAGCTGAAGTCTCTGGGAGATGGCATTTCTCAATACAACACCACAAATGCGATCAATTTGCTGACGAACGCACCGGTTGTCGCTAATCTGCTGGGCGACACAGTCATTATTAATGCCGAATACATCAACATCAACGGCCTGATTCAGAGCGGCAAGGAAACGTACTCGCTGACGCTTCCGTCCACGCTCAGCACCGAGATCACAAACATCCGCAACGGATCATCGGCATCGCGGCTGACACTGTTGTCCGTCTCCAACAAAGACTTCAAAGTCTTCTACGACCGCGTTGAAAACAAGATCGTGGTTCGCGAAGTGCGCGTCAGCGGCGGCAACGTTCAGTTGACCGGGAATATTCTGAGCACTGGTGCCGGTACGATTCGAGTGCTGGATGGTTTCGGCAACATCAGTATCGATAATCAGACGGCTGTCGATCTGGAAGTGGAGCGCATTGATGCGTCTCAACGCGGAGCCGGCACATTGCTGCTCGCCGACAAAGCCAAAGCACCGGGAAGCCCGACGTTCACCACGGCCAGTGGTACGCAGTCGGTCAGTCAGGGAAATACGGTCTCACTCGCTTCGACTTATACGGGCGGAGGAATTACCGGCGCTGTGTATCAGTACGTTGGCACAGCGGCATCACTCAATCTGGGAACTCAGAACTACCGCGATCTGAATAAGTGGGTTCAAGTACCGTTGGCGACACTTTACGGACACACTCCGGGAGCCACCACTCCAGCGGATGGCACTTACTCACCAACCGCGAACTGGCGATACGGTTTCTCCGTGGGTATGCGTACCGCCACTCGAACGAGGACGACGTATGGAAGTTCCGCGTGGCTGGGGATAGATGCACTGGCGGCAGACCCAGGAAACATCACCAGCGGACCAACGACAGAGATTATCTCGCAGCCAAAACTGATGCCGGAGGGAACCTACTTCTACAAAGCGGCCTCTGCACTGGGCAACTACACATTCAGCTCTGCGACAAATAACACCGAGCCTCCAAGGAATTTCCTGGAGGACAAATGGTCAACCAGTACCTGGTATGGCAAGAAGACGCACTATCAAACGTGGGTGAATGAGAAGAAACAGGAAACGGTATCGACTCATACCTTCCGCGCTGACCGACCGATTACAATTGACTTCATCGGCAGCAGCTCGGGTGCGGTGACTCTGACATCCAACAGCGGCGGACGAATTCTGGTCGCTGGCCCGATTCTGAATCCATCCGGCACAACAACGCTGACCTCGTCGGCCGGCATTGTGCAAACGAACGAGAATGCCAGTGTGGGCGGCAAGCGAGTGGTGCTGACGTCAACTGGCGGAGTGATTCAGAACGTTCGCACCAACATCGATGATGCTGCTGGAACCGGACTGTTTGCGACCGCCTTTGGAGCGATTTCTATCAGTGAACAGAGCGGTACGCTGCCTCTGGAGGAAGTGAAATCGACAAGTCGCCAGGCCGTGAATATCTCAGGAAAGAGCGGCATCACACGAGCGGCGGGATCTACGGCGACTTCGACAGTCTTTGGCGGGTCCATTACTCTGTCGGTTTCCGCAGGCGGGGTGGGAGCATCTGATGGCTTCCTGTTGATCAATCAGGGCGATCAGGGGACGCATGTTATTAATGTGACCGCGACTGGCAGTATCTTCCTGGAAGAGACCGCCGGTAACATGCATGCTCAGTCGATCGTGTCTTCGACCGGCGACGTCGAGATCAAGGTCAACGCGGGGTCGCTGATCGATGCGAATCGCATCGAGACACGTGACGAGAGAACTCGTGATCAGTTGCTCGCGACCGTCTGGGGCAGTCTCAACCTGACCGAAGGCAGCGGTGCGCAGGCCAAGATTACGGAAACGACAGCGACTTTTGCCGCAAACAAGTCCCGTGATTACATCGCCTACTGGACATGGCGAAATAAGACTGCAAATCCTGCGGTCTACGATGCCGCAACCGTCATTAGCCTGACGTCGGAAGAAGAAGCCGCTTACCGCGATGTCTTTACAGCACAAGGCCAGGCTCTGGGACACAGCGGTCAGACGTTGACGAACTTTGTGAACAGCGCAATTCAGACTCTGGTCAACAGCCGCTCAACTCAATACCACACTCTGCACGGAGAATTCGCGGCGTACGACCGTGGCGGATTCAGCGCGGGTGATCTGACCGATGCTTATGTGGAAAGCTTTACTTATGTGCTGAGTACTGCAGAGGACACAGCCATCCGCGGAAGCATCAAGATCTGGACGGAAGACGAACTGCTGTTCACAATCGGTGCCGGTCTGTTGAAGGAAGTCACGGATACTCAGACGACCATTGAAGCGGACAACATCAGCGGCAGAAACATCAAGCTGACTGTTGTCGGAACAGCAGGCAGCGGTAACGTCGGGGCGTTCTCGGCACCGGTGACTCTGGATGTGCGTCCGCGTCCGCTGGTACTGACGAATGATGAGCGGATTCTGCTGGCTTCTGCGGAACGGTCTGATGTCATCTTCATCAGCGGCACGAAGTTCTCCGGCACGGTTACGTTCGCGGCTAACGCTCTCACGGGCGATACACTGACCAGAACCAACGGCACAAGCTGGGCGTCTGATGGGTTTGCAGCGGGCAAGTACATTCGTGTTGAAGGCACAACAGGCAATCTCACGGCGGCTCGAGCCTACTGGAAGATTGACAGCGTCAGCGGAAGCGTACTGACACTGGAACGAAAGGGCCAGACAATTGCCGAGACTAATCGTTCGGTCGTTGTGACTCCGGTCGTACTCGACCCGCTGGCTTCGG
This sequence comes from Planctomycetales bacterium, assembly GCA_026400835.1. Taxonomy (GTDB): domain Bacteria; phylum Planctomycetota; class Planctomycetia; order Planctomycetales; family Planctomycetaceae; genus SXXK01. The sequence goes on from JAPLOA010000040.1 coordinate 41,768, forward strand.
GTGTGACAGTCTCGTTCATCGAAATCGCTCAGCGCGATGATATCGACATTACCTCCACAGGTACTCTGGAAGCCAGTGCTTCCGGAGTGCTGTTTGTTGGATCCGAAGGCAGCCTGACACTGAAGTCCATCACCTCAGGCGGCGATGCGGCTATCAAATCAGGCGGCGCAATTATCAGTGGTGCAGCCAATACAACAACGGTCGTTATCACCACGGACGATCTGATTCTGGAAGCGGCGAGTGGCGGCATCGGATCGACTCTCCTGCCGCTGCTGATGAACCTCAACGCAAACGCAACACTGACCGCTCGTGCGAACAACGACGTCGTACTGACCGAGAGCAGCGGTTCAATGCGTCTTGAGACCATCTATTCCCAACAGGGTAACGTGGTTCTGAAGACACTGGCCGGATCCATTCTCGATCAACTCGCCAACGATCTCACCGACGTCAAAGCGGCTAACATCAGTCTCACGGCGACGGGTGGAGATATCGGAGCGGCCGGCAATCTGCTGGACATTGATCAGGGTCCATCAGGAAGCCTGTATGCTCTGGGCAACAATGTCTATGTGTGGGAAACCTTTGGTGAGATGCGAGTTGACACGGTCAATGCTGTCACCGGCGACGTTCTGCTGAAGGCTCACCAGTCGATTCTTGATATCGATCCCGCCATTGATCCGGGTTTGCCGGCCGGACAGAATCCCGAGCTGGCTTCGGCCGACGTGACCGGTAACAACGTGACTCTTACGTCGCTGGTCGGCGGAATCGGAAATGCAAACGCCGAGCTGGAGATCGACAGCCGAAAGAATGGCACTGGAACTCTGACACTGTCAACGTTGCTGAGCAATCTCTACGTTAACGAGTTTGCTGGTGACTTGTATTTGAACACAGTCGGAACTGGTTCAACAGCGACAGCGTTTATCAGCTCGCTGGCCGGTAAGATCGTGGATGGACGCACGAATCTTTCTTTGTTCAACATTGAGTCCGGGCGCGTCTACCTGTTTGCGGCTCAGGATATTGGTTCTTCAGAAAATCCGATCACGACAAAGATCAGCAACGTCGAAGGCAAATCGACGTCCGGAAGTACGTACATTGAGAACACCGGCCATCTGACTGTCGGTGGAGTTGTGCCCGGGGCAGATCCAGGCATGATCGCCGGGGGCCAAATCCGCTTTGTGACCAATAGCCCGGTGACCATTGCTGAAGCTGTCACGGCTGCGGGAGACATTACTGTTGAGGCCAGCGAAGAAGTCGCGGCGGGTGACGATCTCACGATCACGGGCGCTGGGTCACTCACGAGCACGGGCGGCTCAATCTATCTGCGAGCCGGTGACAACATCAACCTGCAGAGTGGCTCCCGCGTCACCGCACCGGGACTGCTGGAGATTCGCTCGGCTCTTAATGACCTCGACATGGTCACTGGCACGAGCCTGCTGTTGAATGGTCAGTTGAAAGCGAAGCTGATCACGATCCATGGCAGCGAGTTTATCGACACGATCACGCTGGGTGCAACCGGTACGGTTGACGGCGTGACGGTTGTCGAAGGACGCGGCGGAAGTGATACGATCACGAACTCCGCGACCAACACAAATCAGGATCTGATGATCATCTTCGGTGACTCCGCGACGTTCACCTATGACGCGATCACGTTGCTGCTCAGCAGCGCAGCAACAGCGAATGCCGGAACAGGCTCAGCCGATGTGCTGACGAACTCCACTACCAATGCGCTGCTGGTCGGCGGCACGGGCACGGATAACATTACCGGCGGAGCAGCTGCGGATTGGGTCGTGGCTGGTGAAGCGACGATCACGATCGTGAACAACAAGATCACGGCGATTACCGTGAGCGGCACAGACAACGGCGTGTCAGAAACCATCAATGCAGGCAACGGCAACAATGTGGTCATCGGCGGTACCGGCGCTGATACCATCACGGCCGGAACAGGCACGAACACGATTCTGGGTGACGAAGGCCAAGTCACGTTCGATTCATCGGGCAGTCTGACGCTGGCTGAAAGCACAAACTCCACGGCCGGAGCTGCAGACACCTTCAATCTGGGATCCGGAACGTATCGCGTCATCGCCGGTGCAGGCAACGAAACGATTACTCTGGGCGCGGGCACGAACTATGTCATC
>JAPLOA010000046.1 GCA_026400835.1 Planctomycetales bacterium
GTATTAATGACACTCGCGTCCACGAAGACGTCGCCCGTCGGATCGCTGATCCCTCCGATATTGACCCCGTCCCGGATCGTCAGATTGTCCGGGTCCAACAGCCAGTTCCCCATTTTCCCGTGGGGCGAACCGGCGTCCACACGCGCCGTCTGGCCCACTCCCAAAGTCAGTTTGCCAGAGGTCTCCACCTGGCCGCCCGCCTGCCCGACGCCCAACCCGCGCGCAGAGATCTGGCCGTCAAACTGCGTCGCGCCGTCCGCCCACACCACCACTTTGCCGCCCGCACCGCGTTTGACCGCGTCGGCCTGGATCACCGTCGCCGCGTCCACCGTCGTCGTCTGCGCACGGCTGACCGTGCCGCCCCCCTGCCAGTCGCCGCCCACCAACACCTCTCCACCGCCCTTGTCTCCGCTCGCGTCCAGCTTCGCCCCCGTCAACGCCACCGTCTCACCTGTCACCTCAATCCGTCCGCCTTTTCGTCCCTTCCCGCGCGCCGACACATCGATCTTTCCACTGATCTCCACCCGTCCACCTTTCCCGCCGCGCACCGCCACTTCCTCGGCGCGGATCTCCCCGCTGTGTTGCACCGCCAACGAATAAAAATCTCCCACCCCCAGCAACGCCTTCTTGGCCGTGATTTTGCCCGTGTTCTTCACCCCGGCCTTTGCCGCCTTACCCGGCGTTGCAGCTCCGCTCACATACACATTCCCACCGCGCTCGCCCACCAACACCTCGTCTCCGGCCACCATCGACACCATTCCCCGGCCCGACTGGATGATCCCCGAGTTGGAAACATGCGCGCCCACCAAACTCACGTCCCCGGTCGCCCGGATTGTCCCGGCGTTGCTGACCTCACCGGTTAACTCGGTAAACCGGTTCCGGCCCGCCATAAAATCCACATCGCTGATCTTCCCCGCCGCCGCGATGATCCCGCCCACGTTCACCATCGAACCGTTCTCAAAGAACACACCCGAGGGGTTCACCAGCACCACCTGGCCGTTTGCCTTGAGCTGACCAAAGACCCGTGTTGGATTGCCGTCGGTCACCCGGTTGAGCACCCGCGACTTCGCCCCCGGCTGCACAAACGTCACCGCCTCTTTCCGGTCGATGTTAAACCCGCGAAAGTTGATCACCGCGCGGTCCGATGCACGGATCTCCATCCGGCCGCCGTCCCGCTTGAAGCTTGCCTTGCCGTGCGCCACCGCCTCGCCCTGGGGCAGCGCATGTGCACGCTGTGCGCTCATCGTTGCCAACAGGGTCGCTATCGAGGTCGCTAGATACTGGTGTGCCTTCATAAAATCTCCCGTCTTTGAGTTTGAAAAAATTCGGTTTCTCCCGCCCCGCCCTACCAAGCCAATGTCACCGACATGTGCAGTCGGCTGTCCCCGGCGCTCACCTCCCGGCCCTGGATCTGGTCGTCGTCCCGCAGCGCAAACCCGAGGTCCGCGCGCACGGTCAGATACGCCGGGTTGTACACCTGGAACTCCAAGCCAAACCCCGCTCCCAACAGCGTGTGATCCGCCTCCACGCCAGCCAACCGGTCGTTGTTGTGCGTCTTCCCGAAGTCAACAAAGGTCCGGAACACCAGGTCCCAGTCCGCGATCGACGCCACCGTCCGGGGCCTCATGGCAAACGTGTTGCCAACGTCCCCGGCTCCGCGCTGCGACGGGTTGCCTACCACAGGCTGTTTTACTCCTTTTTCCGCATCCACAATCAGCACCAGCGGATCACGCTCTTTGGCATACTTCAGAATAATTTCATGCAGGGCCGCCTGGGCAGTCACTGATCCAAGATCAAACGTCTGCGGCATGTTCTGAGTAAAGCCAGCTCCCTTGAGCGCATCACCGTCAATCGCGACCTCTGTCTTGATAGATTCGCCGATGTAACCAAATGCTTCCTGTAGCGGCGTGCGGCGGAAGTCAATCAACACCTTCATCTGCAGCCGATCAATCAACTTATCCGGAATTGATGTCGTGTCGCCTTTGGCAACAACTTTTTCATCATCGAAGTTTGTCAGCAACGACTGATTCCAGGTCAGCAGTGCCCCGGCGGCCAGATTCACTGAAGCTTGTTTTGGCAGGACTGTTACCAGCCTCGCGAACGAAGGAGCCACATGGGCCGTCGTGCCAACGTCCAGAGCCTGCAGCATGGCCGGGAAACGGCCGATCATTTGCCGAGATCCCACCGTGGCCGGCTTCATTTTCTCGACGCCCGCCAACATTTCCTCCGCCAGCTTGCTGAACTGCAACTGGGCATGTCGCTGCACCTTCAGCACCGAACTGTCGGACGAATTGTGCAGCAGCGTCTCCATGTAAAAATTTGGTTCAAGATGCATGCTCCAGGAGACAGTCTCGATCTCATTCCCCATCCATACGACGAACTTGTCGACGACCTTCTGCATCTGCGCCATAAAGATATCTTCGCGGTGGGAGTCAAGAATTTTCAGGTCGAAAATCAAAGACGCGTGTCGTTCACGATCTGAAGCCTGCAGCAATGGCTCCATATCCGGAGACGCCAAAGCGGCGTCGTTGCGAGACAACTCCAGATCCTGCGTCAGCCCCAGAGGGGCCGCCGCAAACGTGCGATCATCAATCAGCATAAAGCTGTATTCGGCTGACTCATAGATTTCCGCTTCAGAATCGGCTTTGCGCTGCCCTTTAAACTGCTTGAGAAAATTGGTTTTGGTCTGTGCTTCTTTCAGACGCACAACAACGGCAACATCCGGCACCGACATGCGAGGCCCAAAGTTCACCGCCAACGTCAGCTCTTCAATATCTTCAGGCTCAAAGTGAGTTCGACTCCGAATCTGCTCATGGAGCCATGTCCCCAGATCACCCAGGATGGCCTGAAACTCAACCGTCGTGCGATCCGACTTTCTCCATAACGCGGCCGGGCGCAAATGACAGATCAGATGAGGCGTGAACGGCAGATAATCCAGTGGAATCGCTTTCCCCGAAGTGGGGCTTAATGCTTCAGCGCTTTCATTCGACGCCGCCAATTCAACTTTCTTCGCTTCCCAGCCCTTGTTAACCGCTGGCGTTTTCCTGACCTGCTGCGTCTTCTGCTGATTGATTACGTACGCGCCGTATCCGCCGGCTGCAACGAGTATGGTCGTGATTACCATCGCGATGATCCCGGCACGACTTCCGCGACGTCGCTTCTTTGCGGCAGGTTTTCCCTTCGCCCGTGTTGAGCCTGCAAGCGCATTCGGTGAAACGGCACTTGCTGTAAACGGAGCCCCGGTATTGATCTCGGCTGTGGAAGCCGTCCCGCCCGCGGCGGTCGGCGGCGCCAGAAAGTCAGGGATAACAATCTCGCTGCTGCCACCATTCAATGGGGGCGAGCCAAACGCACCCGCATCCGGCGTTTGCTGAAACTGCGGGAACACGGGAGCGGCCGGCGGTGCCGCGGGGTACGCCGGTGCCTCATCCGGAACCCAACGCGCGCCAGTGCCCATTCTGGGAGCCAAAGGCAGCACGGGGACATCGGCCAGTGCCAGAGAAACCTCGTCAGTTTCCGGCAGTGCCAGGACAAACCGATGCCGACACTTGGGACACCTGGCTGTCTTGCCGATGAGGCTTGTATCCGGAAGTTTCAACGACGCGCCACAGGCGGGGCAAGGGATTGAAATCGCTGGCATAGTCTTCACTCACGGCGAGAATAGTCTGGCATCCTGCACTCACACTCGCAGTCTCGCAGGCTTCCCGAACGAAATCAATTACGAACCGCCTCCTCCGCCAGGAAGGGGTGCAGTCGCGGATTTCGGTAGCTCGCAACGAAGTGCAATTCCGGGAGGGCGAGGCTCCTGCCGAGCCGTGCGTTTCCGTAGTGCAGTGGCTCGGCAGGAGCCTCGCCCTCCCAGCTTAACAATCATCCGCGACTACATCCTGGTCGGTCCGGCCGGGCAGCAAGTCTGTTCTCGTTCTTGTGTTACGCGCAGGACTGCGTGGCATATCGCGACGAATGGACACGAAAACAAAAAACGGGTGGAACTCATGCAGTCCATCGCAGTTCGCCCGTCCTCAGTTACCAACTGAAACTTCGTTTAACGGCGGGCCACAGGCGCAGGCGACATTCGGCAACGCCCGGGGCTAGCCGTTAAACGAGAACGACCCCCGGAAACTCGCCCGGACGAGGTCACATGTTCGTCTTTGTATCTCCGCCCGAGCCGCCGGCGACTTTCTGGAGTGCGGCGTTTAGTTCGCGATCATGACCGTGATCGCGACTGTAAATGCGGAAGATGATGAAACTGGTCGGCAGACTTCGAAACAGCTCGTCATCATCCAGCTCGTGCGAGAGACCACTGGCCGGATCGTACCAGTAATTCTGCTTGCCCGCCGGCTTTCTGGCACTCGGCCGGTGATAGTGGCGAGCCACGTCGATGCGAAGAGGAATCTCCCGGAGTGGTTTCGGCAGCGACTCACGAACCCGCCGCTCCACCAGATCCGGTTCTGAAAAGATCGTTGTGCTTTCCGCCTGACCGCCGTGGAAATGCATTGTACGTTCACACGCCATCCGCCACATTTCTTCGCGGTTAATGATCGCCTTCCAATGCGTCCCCAGCTCACGAAGTGTGGGATCAGAGCTGTCGGCCCAGCGAGCCACATCGACCAGAAACGAAGTCTCCGTCAGCCCCTGATAAGCCTTCAAATGCTGCAGAGGATTCCCGGGGAACAATCGTTTCATCGTCTCCGCAAAGTATTCCTCCAGCGCAATGTCGATGCCGCGAACGGTGCGATGGAAGTAGATCGTCCGGAACAGATTTGCGCGAGTTTCGATAAAGTTAATCAGCGTCGGCAGACCTCGCGAATGAATCGTCAGGCCGTTCTCCGTAAAGAAGCTGTAGTGAATCAGGCGGGAAATATCGAACGCCTTCGTGTTGTAGCCGGACATGTACGCATCACGCAGCACGAAGTCCATGTTGTCGACCGTGTAAATGCCACTGAAGAGTGCTCGCAGTTTCTTCAGCCAGTCAGGATGCCCTTCCTGGTCATCAGGATGTCCGGAAGGTCGCCGAATCAGCCACGCGATTTGCCTGGGGTCAAGCTCTTCCAGTGGCTGGAGTTTTCCGTTGGGGTTTCTGCGGATGCGACGAATGATGTCGCCAAGTTCATGCTCGATGACGTGACCACCGATATCTTCGTGCGTCAGATTAAACTGTTCAAGATAGTGATCATCGAAAAAGTGACCGAAAGGCCCGTGCCCCACATCGTGCAACAAACCGGCAATGCGCACCATGCTCTCGACGCAAGCTCGCGAAGGCACATTGCGGCAACAGTCCGACAATGATTCATACCACGCATTGACAGTGACCGAACCCAGATGCATCACGCCCAGTACGTGCTGAAATCGCATATGTTCGGCGGATGGAAACACCCACCATGCGGTCTGAAGTTGGTGGATCTGCCGCATCCGCTGAACCCACGGATGATCAATCAGATCCTGTTCGGCCGCTTCCCCTGCCGGCAGTCCGACTCGTGAGATAAACGGGATGTAGCCGTGAATCGGGTCGTGGGACAAACTCTCGGTCGTAAAATCTCGAACCATTCCAATTGGCCTGAAAATCAGAGAAAACAGCGCTCTGCGGGGGGACAACCATCCGGTGACGGCCCCCAGCGAACGCACTGAAAAACGCGGATGATAACGAGATCACTTGATTTGTCTTCCGGACTCCAGCGATCTTCCTGCAGCGAGCAGTCGTCGCGGATTTCTGAAGGTGCTGCCTGCCGGGCAGTACTGCGCGGCTTGCCGCACGTTCTGTGAATGTAATGGGGCTATGCAGTCCATAATACTGACGCAATTTCAGTCGAGGGTCGCCTGACGGCGAAGGCCTTTCCGGGAAGAACAGCCTCCTTCAAATGCCATCCGCGACTGTACCTTCGCTCAGCCACTCCGGATCGTCCCGGTAGCGTTGTTCTTTCCAGGGGTCACCAACGTTGTGATAACCGGCCTGTTCCCAGTAGCCCGGAACATTGTGTTCGGTTAGTTCAATTCGATTCACCCACTTCGCACTTTTCCATGCGAACAGTTTGGGCACAACAAGGCGAACAGGTCCGCCATGGTCGTCGTCCAGTGGCACGCCATCGTGCAGATCGGCCAGAAGCACATCATTGTCCAGCAGAGCTGACAGCGGAACATTTGTTGTCCAGCCGTTATCACATCCACCGATGATCGCGAAGGCGGCGGAGTCCTTTACGCCAGCTTCCGACAACAACGATCTGAGTGATACGCCTTCCCACAAATTCCCGAGTCGCGACCAGGTCGTTACGCAGTGAAAATCCGCGAAGACCTTGATGCGAGGCAGATCGCGAAACTCTGCCAGAGTAAACTCCAGCGGCTTATTGACCAGACCATGAACTTTCAGTGTCCAGGCAGCGGGATTAATCACGGGAACTGTCGACGCATGCAGCACCGGCCATTTGCGAGTACGATGCTGTCCGGCGGGCAGGCGATTTTCTCGATGAGTATCTTCGGAGATGATCACATCGTCCGGCAGACCGTTCGGACGCAGCTCGTCGGTGGTTTGATACTTGGGGTCTGTGTCGGGACTGTAAAGTGACATGGCTTGCCGATATCCTGAGGCTGATGATTCAGTTGTGTTTCAAAATGGTGTGTTGGCTTTAGCCGACTTTCCCATCGTAGTGCTGGCTTTAGCCAGCTATTACGTTTGTAGAGCCGGCTAAAGCCGGCATTTAAGCGAGTCTCCCCGAGCCGACTGATGTCGGCACTACGGAGACAACAAACTTCCCACAGGCCCCGTATTTCGGCTTCATTCCAAGGATTCCACAAGTGCAGTTTCGAACATTAGGCTCAAGTGGGCTCAAGATCAGTGTGATTGGTCTCGGGACGTGGGCGATTGGCGGCGGTGACTGGAAATTCGGCTGGGGCGACCAGGACGAATCTGAAGCCATCGGGGCTATTGCGCGTGCGGTCGAGCTGGGGATCAACTGGATCGATACAGCCGCTATCTATGGCGAAGGTCGCAGTGAAATTCTGGTCGCGAAGGCTCTTGAGGCTATTCCTCTGGCAGATCGGCCGATCGTTGCGACAAAGTGCGGACGAGTTGCTCTGGGAAACGGAGAAATCGGCAAGTGTCTGAAACGCGAAAGCGTGATCGCAGAATGCGAAGCGAGCCTGCGTCGTTTGAACACAGACTGCATCGACTGGTACCAGATGCACTGGCCGGAGCCTGATGAGGAAATCGAAGAAGGCTGGCAGACACTGGTTGATCTCAAGCAACAGGGCAAGATTCGCCACATCGGCGTTTCGAATCACTCCGTCAGTCAGATGCAGCGCCTTCAGGCGATCCATCCCATCGCCTCACTGCAGCCACCGTACAGCATGATTGCACGCGATGTCGAGGCTGAGATTCTGCCGTTCTGCGGCAAAGAAAACATCGGCGTTGTTTGTTATAGCCCAATGGGCAAAGGTCTGCTCACAGGGAAATTCACCGCCGAACGAGTCGCCGCATTGTCGAGCAAAGATCATCGCTCGAAGGATCCTCGTTTCCATTCGCCTCAACTGGAAATCAATCTGGAATTCGTGAACACGCTCGGTGTTCTCGCGGAGTCTTTGCAGTGGTCGGTAACAGATGTCGCGATCGCCTGGACATTGCGCCGGCCCGAGCTGACATCGGCGATTGTGGGGGCTCGCAGCCCTCAGCAGATTGAGCAAACCGTGACGGCTGGTGACAGGACTCTTGACGCCGCCAGTCAGCAGGTGATCTCCGACGCCATCACCAAACGCGATCAGCAGCTCGAGGCCATCGGCGGTGCCGCAAAGCCCCGCGTGTGAGACCCTTTTGGAGTGCGGCAGCCTGCTGCCGCTTTCGAGCCCACAGCCTGCTGTGGACAACCATTCCGTACTTTAGCTGCTTCAGATTCTGCTGTTTGGCAGCAGTCTCCAGTCAGGCAGCAGGCTGCCTGAACCAAAGCTGCAGCAGGCTGCAGCAGGCTGCAGCAGTCCAAGGTTCCGGGGTTCCATAGAACGCGAAAAGAGGCCACGATCATGATAATCGTGGCCTCTTTCGATGCGTAAAAAAGTCAGGAATTTTCCGGCTGACTCCGCTTACAGAACCTTCGTGACCCCTGGCATCGGGATTGGGTAGGTCATGTCGGCGTTTGGAAGGATCGGTGGAGTATCCTTGAACGAATGGTACGTCTCGACCGGTGAAATACAGAGATCTGACTTCAGAGCTTCCTCGAACGAAATCTCCTTGCCGGAGTAAGTTGCGAGGCGTCCAAGAATTGAAGTCATAGTGCTGTGAGCGCCGTAGTCACCTTCGTTTGGAATCTCGCCCTTTCGCAGGGAAGCAAACAGGTCGTGATGCTCATCCTGGTGGCCGTCATGAATATTCTTTCGCTTGCCGTCTTCAGACTTCCGATTGTATTCCCACTTCAGGTTACCCTTGGCGTCGAAAATCTTTCCGTCACCGATGTTGCACGAGCCGTCCGACCCGTGAGCGTATTCAGACACTGAACTCCAGCAATTGGGAATGTGTCGGCACTGGCTGAGCAGAACGGAGCTTTCGCCGTCTTTCTCATAGGTGAATTCCACGAAGTGATGATCGTAGATTTCTCCGTGCTCTTTGCCGGTTCGTACCTGACGACCACCCTGTCCCTGAGCCCTCTTCGGAGGACCACCCATCAGCCAGTTGATAACGTCAAGGTTGTGAATGTGCTGCTCATTGATATGGTCACCGCACAACCAGTTGAAGTAGTACCAATTGCGCATCTGGTACTCCATCTCCGTCTGGCCATCGATGCGTGGCCGAACCCAAACACCGTCGCCGTTCCAATAGCACCGAGTCGCGACGATACGTCCGATCTCGCCGTCCTGCAGGCGCTTGATCGTTTCGATATAGATTGGCTCATGGTGTCGCTGCAGACCGACGGCAACCGCGAGATTCTTTGACTTGGCCACCTGGTTGGCGTCGAGCACCTTGCGAACACCGACGGCGTCAACAGCCACCGGCTTTTCCATGAAAACGTGTTTGCCGGCATTGATAGCGGCTTCAAAATGCAGCGGGCGGAAGCCTGGAGGTGTTGCCAGAATCACGATATCGCAATCCTGCTCGAGCACCTTTGTGTAGGCGTCGAAACCAACGAACTGACGATCTTCCGGAACGTCGACCTTGTCGCCGTGCTGACGCTTCAACTGACCAACGGCACTCTTGAGGTTATCGTCAAACGCATCGGCGACAGCAACAAGCTTTGTCGGGCCAGCGGTGTTCATCGCCTGATCCGCAGCACCTCGACCTCGACCACCGCAACCGATGAGACCGATGCGAATGGTCTCATCACTGTTAACATGAGCCGCGCGGATGGGGCTAAGGTTCGTCAGGATAGAAGATCCGGCCGCAGCCACTGCAGAGGTCTTCAGAAAGCCACGACGTGAGGAATCAGATGGTTTGTTCGACATCTACGAGAACTCCAAATTGTTCAGGAGGGACGGCCTTACTGAAGAAATCTGTCGTACATTCAGCAGGAGATGCCGACCAGAATTGTTCAGGAAGGAACCAGTGGGTGAAAACTCGAATTCAAAAATGACAAGCCGCCAAGGCCGAAACATTATCAACCAAGACGATCAGATCCTACTTTTCCGCATCGTCGATCGCAAATCAATTGCCCCGGAAACACAGCAATGAGCGTAGTCGTTCATTTGCATAGGTCCTCTGCCTGCAGGACAGGACTTCACGGTTTGAGCCAATTGCACGCACGATGCGTTCTGTAGCGAATGACCTTTCCGGAAAAAAAAGACCGGCCTTCACCAATCACTAACGACAGGCTAAGGACCAGTCCCGAAATACCCTTCCGCAATCATAACCCGACGCGTAAGCGAGGGATCGGTGCCTTGTAGAGAAATCCCTCACTGACGTTTCGGGTTGTGATTTCTCGGCGCAGTAAAGACACGAAGTTACTTCGGGACTGTTCCTGAATCGTCCAAAATCGTCTCCGTAGAGTAAGTCAACAACCTATTTGGTTCTGCGGCGATCGCGTCCTTTGTTGATTGGCTTGACTGGCTTATCGTCAACAGGCCGGAACGGTTTCCGTTTAGCCGCTTTGCTGGATGGTCGCTTGCGTGGCGAAGGCTTTTGAATCGGATCCAGAGAAGTGTTGGGATTCTTCTGCCTCGCTTCGCGTGCCGGGGCGAGCCCTTCCTGATTAGCCGGTCGGCGTTCTCTGACGGCAGGGCGTTCCTTCTTAGCAGGACGTTCCTTTACCGCAGAACGCTCCCTCATCGCTGGACGTCGCTCAGGACCTCGTTCACTACTTCGACCTCTCGTTTCCTGCTGCGAATCACGCCGCTCGGGAACTCTGCCGCGGCTATCCTGACGTGGGGCTCGTTCCGGAGCCACAGTCTTGATTTCGGCAGACTTAACGTCTGAAGCCGATGGTCGCGGATCACGGAGGGATGGAATTGGTCCGGTTGGCTTTGGCGGTCTTGTGGAAACACTCTCCGCCGCCGGTGTCGCCGGTACAGGTCGCTCGACCGGTCCGTCGGGACGTCGACGAGTGTTCCGCGTTTGACCGGTGCGATAGCCAAAGCTGCTGCCTTTGCGAGGCTGTGCGGCACCTGGCTTTTCGCCATGCTCGGCGAAGTAACGCAGCTCATGAATTTCAAACGGCTGCAGTTCGCGATGTCGTCCGGGAGCCAGGCTTCCCAACTGCAATGGCCCGAACTCAATTCTCTCTAAAGCCAGTACCTTGTGACCAACTCGAGCCATCAGACGGCGAATTTCACGGTTCTTGCCTTCCTGAAGTTCCATCTCCAGAATGGAACTCTGGCCTTTACGGCGATGAATATGCACGTTGCGAAACTTAAAGAAGCCTTCAGCGAAGTACATACCTTCACGAAGCTGCTTCAATGTTTCCGGATGCGGAATTCCCGCGACATGACAGCGGTAACGGCGGATCACTTCGAAACGCGGATGAGCCAGTCGCTGAGCCAGGTCGCCATCATTTGTGATCAGCAGCATCCCCTGAGTCATCTCGTCGAGCCGACCGACGGTAAACATTCGCTGTTCGGAAGCAGGCACCAGATCGACGGCTTTCGGACGTCCCTGAGGATCATGATTGGTACACAAAAAACCCTTGGGCTTGTTGACCAGAAAGTAGCGTAATCGCGGCATCCGCAAACGCTCGGAATCGAGTCGCACATCCTGTTTCAGTGGATTCACAGAACGAGCCGGGTCAGTGATGACTTCGGCATCAACAGTCACTCGCCCCGTACGGATGTACTCTTCGCATTTGCGTCGTGAATCGACACCGGCCATGGCCAGAAATTTCTGCAGCCGCATGCGATCGCCGTCTTCGCCGGACTCTTCCTCAATCTCAGGAGGCAAATCAGCAGAGATGCGGCTGCCGCGTGATTCCGCTGCCTGGTCGGGACGTCGAGAATTTCTGGATGCACCACCGGGGCGTCCCGGAGCTCGTTTTGCGGGGCGGGATTTGTCTGGGCGATTATTGGGGGAACCTGGACGTGGACGCGGGGGCATGGATCGAAACTTTCGGAATTTTCTCAATGATCTGACGCGTGCAGTATAACAAAGCCAGTCGCCGAGAGACCGGCAGATTCCGCTTTGGCCAGTCAGGATCTCCGGAAAGTCCGGATGATTCCCAGTTTCGCGGACCCCTACGACCCAAATCTTCGGACAAAACAGTTTTCGGAAGGTAGCGAACGGAACACGGAATTCTCAGGAAACTGAGATCCGTTCAGACGATTCGATTGTTAGACTCAGGACCAACTCTCTCTCGGGTTCGATACTAGATTCAGGTGACTTTTGCCGCCAACAGTTCTGCTGCAAGGCAATATTACTCAGATTTAGTCAGATCGGGTCTGCCGTGTTTACTGAGCTGGCGTCTGTCGTTGGAAACGCCCTTCCTGAGGATTCTTCGATGCTGCGTCCTGCGATCAACATTTGGTCAATTCTGATCCTGACGATCCTGACGTCGGCAACAGCCAATGCCCAATCGACCAGTTCGTTGTCGTCTGCATTGGGACAGCTTGGTTCCTCATCTTCGCTGACTGGAAATAACTCGAGTTCCTCAACTGGTTCCTCAAGCTCAGCCTCCAGTACAGGCTCTTCCGGAAACGCCAATGCTGGTGTTTCAGGGTTCTCAATCAATACTGACAATGTCCAGAATGCAGCGACCGGTTTCGTCGGCAGCAACTCCTCACAGGCTTTCGTGGGGGGAGCTCGTCAGGCGACCAATCAGCAGGCGACAAATCGCCAGTTCGGAGCGTTCCAGAATACTCAGAACACCTCGAACACTCAGTCAAGCCAGACCGGAACGCCCCGCTCGATTCGAACCACGATAAGGATTTCGTTCGCAGCGCCGTCCGGGACATTTGCTCAGCAGACGGGCGCTCTGGCCTATTCGAATTCCGTCCAGCTAACTCAGTTTAGTTCGAACCGTCCTGAGCTATCCGGGATCAATGTAGAACTGACGGCTGATGGCGTCGCTGTACTGACCGGAACATCGCCCAGCATCGACACCAGTCGGCTCGCCGCTAATCTCGTTCGGCTTCAACCCGGAGTCCGTAAGGTTAACAATCAGATCGCTGTTGCTCGGTAAGTCAGTCTGAGCAGAAACTGATACTGCCCTCCGGTGTCGAAAACAGCATCGTGGGCGCAGTTCTCTGTGAACCAAAGATTGATGTAAGCGACTGGAGTCTGTGCATGGATCTGAAAATCAAGGGTCACACGGCGCTGATCACCGGCGGGGCCAGTGGCATTGGCCGAGCCACAGCTGAGTTATTTGCTCGCGAAGGATGCTCGATCGTTATATGGGATCTGGCGGCGAGCGCAGAGCAGGTCGCTGCTGAAATCCGTGCGACTCATGGTGTTGAAGCCACCTCAGCCCACGTGGACATCGTTGACTTTAAAACGGTCCAGACAGCGTTCGGAAGTTATCAGCAGAGTGGCCGCCAACTGGATCATGTCGTGCACTGTGCGGCAGCGGGGTCCGGAAAATTCGGCTTCCCCTTCACAAATCTGTCGCCCAATGACTGGCCGAGAATTCTGGAGATCAACATTCTGGGAATGGTGAATGTGGCTCATGCTATCACGCCGCATTTCGTCGAAAGAAAGGCCGGAACTTTTGTGTTCCTGTCATCGGTCGCGGGCCAGATTGGTTCTCAGACCGACCCTCCCTACAGTGCCAGCAAGGCGGCCAATATCAACTTTGCGCAGTGCATGGCGAAGGATCTGGCGAAGCACGGAGTACGTGTCAACACGGTGTGCCCCGGGATGGTGCAGACTCCGTTGAATCGCTCCGTGTGGAAAGCCTGGCACGACCAAACTCCCGTCGCAGAACGCATGGATTATGACACATGGGCGACGAAGAAAATCCAATCGATCGTCCCTATGGGTCAGTGGCAGTCGCCCGAAGACATTGCTGACATGATTGCCTTCCTGTCGTCCGAAAGATCGCGACAAGTCACCGGGCAAACGATCAACGTCGATGGCGGCTTTGTGATGCACTGGTAGTGCACGCCTGATTCCGCCTCCGGCGCCAGGCTGGATTCGATCTCAGCCGTCTATTGTCAGACGGTTGACGCACTCATCGATCAGCTCTTTGACCTCGACGTTTTCGGCCTGGCCGTCGTAGTTCAGCAGCACGCGGTGCTGTAGTACTTCATGTGCGAACGAGCGGATATCATCAAACGACACGTGAGCTCGCCCATGGCTTAACGCACGAACTCGACCAGCGCGAATCAAAGCCTGAGCCGCCCGAGGACTCGCGCCCCAGCGGAGATACTTTTTGACTCGCTCTGGCGCAAACTCCGAATCAGGATGAGTGGCGAGCACCAATCGGCATGCATAGTCACGCATCGGATCACTCACGACGACTCGATCCAGCACCGTCCGGAGATGCAGGATGCGAGGCCCGTCGATGACTTTGTTGACTTCAATCTTCTTTTTCAGAATCGTACGAGTCACGACTTCGTTGAGTTCTGAGCGGTTCAGGAATGGGACGACCACCTTGAACATAAAGCGGTCGAGCTGAGCTTCGGGCAGAGGAAATGTGCCTTCCTGCTCAATCGGATTCTGCGTCGCGAGCACAAAGAACGGAGGATCGAGGTGATACGTATTGCCGCCGGTGGTGACGGTGCCTTCCTGCATCGTTTCCAGCAATGCGGACTGCGTCTTGGGTGTCGCGCGGTTGATTTCGTCGGCCAGCAGAAGTTGAGTAAAGATCGGCCCCTGACGGAATTCGAAACGATACTTTCCGGCATCATCGGTCGTCATGATGTTCGTACCGATAACGTCCGCTGGCATCAGGTCAGGGGTAAACTGGATACGTTTGAAATCCAGTTTCAAAACCTGCGACAGAGCTTTGACCAGTTCGGTTTTTCCAAGCCCCGGAACGCCTTCCAGCAACACGTTGCCTCCGCACAGCAGAGCGGTCAACGTCGCTTCCACGACGCGTTGTTGCCCGACGATGACTTTCCCCACAGCTTCACGGATCGCCTGAAACTCATTACGAAACTGATCGGCTTCAGCCTGAAGTTCTGCGGGACTCAGTTGCTCGGACATTGTTGGACTCGACTATGAAGATGGGAATGATTGATGAGTAATGAGAATAAGAGGAATTCAGGTCATGGCGAACGTATTACCTTACTTTTGATCGCCGCCCTGCTCGCGGCGTTTCTTCATGGCCAGCAGCCGCGATGTAGTGCCAGCGTCATCACCGGCTGGTGGTGCATCCGGGTTCGGAGTACTGGTTCCGGACGTTCCTGATGATCCAGCCACTGGCGGCGTCGAAGACGAAGGAGCCTGGCGAGTTGGCATCGGGCGGCTGATCGTTGATTCCGGTCGTGGCCGAGCGGTTTCGGAGTCACGTTGATTGTTCAATGACGTCCGAACTTCTCCGGTCCGTTGCAGCAACGCGCCAATAGTGGCTGTGGATTCGCGTTTCTCTTTACGGAACAATCGGCGAATCCAACTGAGGTCCATCTGAACTCGACGAATCGCCACATCCAGCGGCAACAAGCACGCAAGCCCCATCAGGAACCAGTCAAAAATTGGCCGACTGCTGCGTTTAGGTTTTCGATTTCCGTAAATTGTTTTGGCCAGATCTTCGTAAGATTGCTCAGTCTCCAGTTCCGAACCTCCCGTCTTCTCGGCAATATCTCGCAGTACGATCGGATTCGCGCGAAACCGCAGATACTCGGGCGAATACGACACAATAAAGCCTGCATAGGCAGTTTCATTTCGAGTCCCGTCGGTTGCTCCCAGCATGACCTGATAACGTCCCTCGCCTTTCAGGGGCATACTCGTCTGATATCGTCGAGGAGCAATCTGGCGCACCTGCTGAGATTGTTCAAAGCCATTCGGCCCGGAGACCGACACGGTCACATCCAGCAGTGTTTCGTCGGGATGGAAATCCTCAACGACCACCACGCCCTCATTGCCATTAACGTACGTGTAAACTCGCAGGAACTGTTCACGTCGGGCGCGGCCGATGCGAGTAATCATCTGGTTAACCAGCTTTTGATACTGATCCCAGCCCACCCAGTCCTTCCCCCAGCGTTCGGTCAGATCTGAAGTGAACGCCGCGGTGACCCCGAGACCGTATCGCCAGACGGCGAGAATCGGATCTGTCTCAGTTTCGCCCGCCTTTAATTCACTCTCTGTCGGAGGAGCCGCCAGCACAACGGTCGCCCTTGGATCGTCGCGGGGCGTCGTTAAAACATAACCATGCAACTGCGGCGAATCGGAAATCTCCTTGAGCATCGGATCGACGTTCGTCAAAACCGGGACGAAATCACGAACCTGCAACTGGCTGCGTCGCAGCGTCTTCGCTTCTTTGATAAAGATCGACGGCAGCTGGTTGGGATCATTGGGGTAATAAAATCGTCCGTTGGTCGCTTTAGCGATCTCTTCGAGGATCGTCACATCGCCGTTATGAGGAAACACGGCCACCGTCGACACCGAAACCTGCGCATCCTGGAAAGCTTTCACCAGAGCAGGTGGAGGCGGTGAGGCGTCGCCGTCGGAAATAATAATCATATGACGGCTGGAGGCATCGGAGTCCTTGAGTGCCTTAAGCCCCATCTCCATGGTTGTCGCAAACGTACCCATATCGCCGATTGAGGCATTGTTAATCAGCGGAACCAGTTCGGCATACTTCGATGCAGGCGTGAGTTCAAAGATCCATTCATCGCCATTCATCGTCTGCGCCAACGCACCGACAAGGTCCTCGGAATTCAGAACCTGAATTGCCTTCTTGGTGATTCGCTTAGCCCAACTATTGCCCTGCGGAAATTCACAGGTGTGCAGAATGATGGCCAGGGCCCCCTTGGGCAGAATCTTTTTGTTGCTTATCTCCATGGAGATCGGCAAAGCGTCCGCGATCACTGATCCCTGCCAGCCCCCGGGGCCGAAACTGTTTGGCCCGCCGACCATCATAAAGCCGATGCCCAGATTCCGAATCGCATCGTGCATGGCCTGCATCTGGTTCGACAGCATCGAGTCGGCCGCCACATCCGCGAAAATCACGGCGTCGTAAGGCATCAACGAAAGTGGATCCAGCGGAAACTCAAGAGCACTCAACACATCAACCTGGCGTTCGCCCTGTCGCAAGGCCGTTTCCATCGACTTCCATTCAGCCGGATTGCTCTGAGGATCCATGACCAGCAGAACTCGACCAGGACCATCCAGATACAGGTAGTTGCGAACGGAGTTATTCTCACTGCGACTGTCCTGATCGGGCGACACTTCAATTCGCGCGGCGTATTCGTAGTAACCGGGCTGAGCCACTTTGATAGGAATCGAGTAACGACTCTTGCCCGCTTCGAATTCGACTTCCTGGCGAGCAATCGTATTCTCGCCTTCCATCAGCACCAGAGTTCCCTTGCCCCTGGCCAACGACGTCAGCACCACCGACGCTTCGTAGGTTTCTCCAAGCTTCACGAAGCGCGGAAGGTCCAGTCGTTCCAGCAGGACTTCGTGTTTGTAGTCGTACTCAATCGGAACAACGTCAACCTGGACGTTCCGAGCCTGCAAGTCATCCACGATATCTTTCAACTGGCCGACGGTTTCTGTACCGTCGCTGACCAGCACGATTCGTCCCAGATGCTCCTCCGGCAACATCGCCGCGCTGAGGGCAAGCGACTGTTCGAGATTTGTTGCGTCCTGACTGACCTGTGAGTTGATATACTTCTCGAACGGGAATGTTTCACGCGGCGGATACTCGACGGCCGCCGTTCGCCCGAACACGACCATCCCGGCCTGATCGGTCATTGGCTTTTGAGCAGCCGTGCCTGCGACAAGATCAAACGCCTGATTGCGAGCTTCGTTGACGGAATCCGACATGTCGATGTTGTAGACGACGGCGACCACATCGCTGCTCCGGACAGCTCGCGGTTCTGCCAGAACGATGATCAGCAATCCGCAAATCATTAATCTGATGAATGCTGCCCACGCACCGCGTTTCTCCGGCAGGCCGGCATGTCCAGCGGCCTGCATCCACCATAACCATGGAGTGAAGACCAGCAAAGAAAACGCCCAGGGCTTCAGGAATTCCAGTTCATGGACTACTTCGAATTGCGGCCTGGAAATTCTGAATAGTCCCAGATCCCATGTGCGTCGTGAGAGCGTGACGATAAACGTCGGCAGGATGGAAAACACAACCAGCGCGAAGAGCACGGCGAACACGACCAGCGGAATCGCAGCGGTCCAGCGAACCGGTCGATGTGGCGGCGGCACGATCCGTCGAATTGTCTTCTTCAGCCAGTTCATGGAGTCAATTCCACCAATCGATGATTTCCGGTATCAGCGATCAACACACGTCCGTCGCTCAGCACAGTCAGGTCCCACGGCTGATAAAACTCATCCATGCCACGGCCGGGTTTTCCGAATCGACCAACCACCGTCCCGTCAGGTTCAAGAACCGTCAGCCGAGCAGTCTTGTTTTCAATGACGTAGATTAAGTTGTTGGAGGTTACTCGTAAGTCATAGGGATATGCCAGCGGAGATGTCGTTTCCGGCAAACTGATCACTCGCAAAAATCTGCCCTCGTCGCTAAAGACCTGAATTCGATTGTTGAATGCGTCCACCACGAAGACTTCACCATTCTGCCAGGCCATCCCGCTGGGCCTTTGGAACTGGCCTTCGCCGGTTCCGTGAGAACCAAACTCAGTTACGAACTCACCCTGCGGCCTAAACTTCTGAATGCGTTGTTTGTCTCCGTATTCGCCCACATAGATGAATCCATTGGGATCCTGAGCAATCGAAACCGGAAACACAAACTGCCCCGCCTCGGTTCCCTGAGTACCAAACATGTGACTAACCGTACCGTCAGCATTGAAGATCACGACTCGATGATAATGAGTATCAGCGACACCGATTTTTCCGTCCAGAAGTTCCCAGATTCCTTCAGGCTTCCCAGCTGCAAAGTCCGGCATCTCCCACTGCTGAGTGATCTTGCCATGCTTGTCATACACGAGCACCCGTCCCGCATCATCAAGGACGAACACGTTATCATCGGCGTCTGAATAGAGTCCTCGCGGTGCCGGCAAAAATCGTCCCGACGACGGAATCTTCCACGAGTCAAATTTCGAAACGTAGAACTCCGGATCATTTCCGCCATCAACACAGCCGGACAGCATCAGCAGGATGATCGACAACAAGCCACGAAGACGCGACATCGGAACATGATTCCGGCGTGTTCGCTGGCTGGTTTGTGGAGACATGGGAAAGGTCACTCGAAGGGTCAGGTGTTTTTGAACAGGCTTGGATTTGGTATTGCAACGGGATTTAGACAGGACAACTTTCATTCTGATTTCGCCTCGTAGAGGCGGCAACAAGTAGCCCGAGGCTTTAGCCTGGGGAAAGACGTTTGAAAATGATCGTTTAGCCGTGAAACGGCGACAGCAATATGTTGATATCGCTGAAAACCCATCGCTTTCACCGTTTCACGGCTGACGGATCGTGTTTTCGCATCAGCCCCCAAGCTGAAGCCTGGGACTAAATGCTGCCGCAGCTACGCTGCGAAACACAACCCGAAACAACCGAACAAAACTTGCATACTCCCAAGCTATGATTCCGATTAAGCGGGTCTCCACTCATCGCCATGCCAAGGATACTCGAACACCCTCCTGCAAGGGAACCTCCGGGCGTTGATGTTTGATGATTCGCGATGCCCCCGAAGTAACACTGCGAATCAGGGATTCCGAGCAAGGTCCGTCAAACAGGCACTTTATGTATTCGGCTTCTCCATTCTCATTCGCGACGACACTCATGCGTTCTGGTCGAATCGCCATTCCGCCGGGCCGATCGACATGAAAGCCAAAGTGTTGAAGTTCCTCCGCAGTGAACCAGTTCACCGGCCCAAGAAATTCCGCCAGAAACGCACTGCCGGGTGAGTCATAAAGATCTCGCGTTGGCCCCTGAAAAACAACGGCTCCTTCATGCAGACAAATCACCGAATCGGAACGTCGCAGAACGGTTTCTGGTTCGTGTGAGGAAAACACAATCGACGAAGAAGATCGTTCGATCAGAGTGGCCACCACATCCCAGTAACGCGGCTTTCGTATCGGATCGACATGACTGAGCGGTTCGTCCATCAGCAGCACGTCAGCGTTTGACGCTAAAGCTCGAGCCAATGACAAACGAGATCTCTCCCCCTGTGACAGTTCATCCGGAAACACTGCTTTTCGATGGTTCAGATCCAGGGACGTCAGAATTTCGTCTGCCAATTCCTTCGATTTATTGACACTGTGCAGATGTTGTTGGGCGGACAGGTGAGGCCACAAGCCACCATTCTGAGGCACCCAGAAGAGCGGAATACGGCCCGCAGCACGGCCCAGCTGGGTCACATTCCGAAGCTCGTCGAGTTCAATTCGCAGGCCGGACCCAGCGCCAGCGAGTTCCGGCAATTCTGTGCCCCCTGCAAAAGCCGAAACTCGCTCCGCTCGGTCCGGCCTCCGACCGATGATCTTACCACCATCCGGAGTTTCAAACCCCGCCAGCAGATTCAGCAGCGACGTTTTCCCGGCTCCCGAATAACCCATTACGGCTGTCCTGTGGTCGGAAATCGTCAACGATACCTCGTTCAGTCGAGGCCGATCGGTTCCGCGCAGAGTAACGTGATTGAGGGTGAACATAGGACTCAGCAATTTTCGGAGCGGGGCACGAGTGACTTCGAGAGGGGCATCCGCATAGGATATCTATTCCCGCCGACAGATTGCGTCACTTTGGGCCTCAAAAAGTACCGATCCGCAGGATGTCGTTTCCCGCCAGTTTTTGCAGGGTGGGACCAGCGCAGCGATGGCCCACCGATGTGATGACTGCATATTGGTGGGCCGGCGTTCGCAATGCTCACTTATCCCACCCGGCGATTGCCATCACTTCACAATCTCTTCGCATAAGACACTGCCCATGAAACGCGTCGGCATTATTGCACTATTGCATGAAAGCAACACCTTTCTCGACGAGCCAACAACGCTCGAGCATTTCCGTTCGAACCTGCTGACAACCGGTCAGGGAGTGATCGATGCGTTCCGGGGCAGCCAGCATGAAGTCGGCGGATTCATCGAAGCGATGTCGAATCAGCCAGACATAGAACTCGTCGGAATCTTCGGCGCGCGAGCGATGCCTTATGGAGCCATCACCACAGACTGCTGGCAAACGCTGATCGAACAACTCGAGAACGCTCTCCGAAGCTCATTGCCTCTGGATGGTCTGCTGGTTGCTCCTCATGGCGCCACTGTCGCCGTACCCGCACGCGATGCAGATGGTGATTGGCTGCAGCGAGTTCGCAGGATCGTCGGGCCGGACATGCCGATTATCGGAACACTCGATCTGCACGCGAACGTTTCCCCCCTGATGGCTCAGCAGTGTAACGCATTGTTTGGTTATCGCACGAATCCGCATCTTGACCAGAAAGCACAGGGGCTGGCCGCCGGGCAGACCATGTTAAGAACTTTGGCCGGAGAAATCTCGCCCAGGCTCGCGTTGGTTCAACTGCCTTTGTGCGTCAATATTGAACGACAAGCGACGCAGGAGGAACACGGTCAGCGATTCTGGGCCGAAGCCGATCGACTGCAGAAACAGCCAGGGATGCTCAATGCCTGTGGGCTCTATGGTTTTCCTTATTCAGACGTCGAAGAAATGGGTGGCACGGTGCTGGCCGTTTCTGAACATAGTCAGGAACTTGCAGAAGCTGCGGCGAAACAACTAGCCGACTTCTGGTGGGCGATGAAGGATGAATTTACGGGCCAGTTGATTTCTGTCGAAGACGCCATCGCAATGGCCAATGAAGTGCGAGCATCGGACAAGACTCGTCCTGTGGGCTTGCTCGAAATGGGCGACAACGTCGGCGGCGGAAGTCCGGGCGACGGAACCTGGATTACTCACGGATGGCTCCAGCATGGCCATGGCAAACTGCTCACAGTGATAGCGGATCCGGATGTTGTTCACACTGCCACCAGGAGCGGTGTTGGTACCACGCTTTCGCTGAGTGTTGGAGGGAAAATCGACCCAGCTCGCCACGGCGCGCCGCTGGTGGATCGCTTTGAAGTGAAGAGCCTTAGCGATGGTGTGTTCCTGGAACCGGAAACCCGGCACGGTGGATATTCGAAGTTTAATCAGGGGCCAACGGCTGTTCTGGAAAGTGATTCCGGCGTGACCGTGATCGCGACAACCTTGCGAGTCGCCCCGATGAGTTTGCATCAGGTGCTTTCGCAGGGACTGAACCCGGCTGACTTTGCGGCGATCGTGATTAAGGGCGTGCATGCACCAGTCGCGGCCTATGCTCCTGTATGCAGTCGGCTGATCCGGGTGAACACCGACGGAGCCACCACCGCCGACGTTCATCGCCTCACGTTTTCGCATCGCCGTCGGCCAATGGCACCCTTCGAAACAGCCTCGCCTTAGTTTGCAGCTTAATATTTGGTGCTCGCATGGGACCAACGTACCTTTCAGAAGGGGCGGCTGAACGCCTGCAACCTGCTGTCGCACGTTTTGAAGTTGCGGGTCTGCGACTATCCCAACCCTCTGCCTCAGCGTGGGATCGTGCTTTTGCGTTTTACGCAGTGTTAGGCAAAATCCCTCGCTGACGCGTCGGGTTATGATCGTCCATTGTGTTTTCGGTCCGTTGATCCACGGCAGTCGTGAACAACGTAACTTCAAAACTCGCACGCCACCACGCTCGGGCTGTCATGAGTTTGCCGTTTTTAACGATTGAGCTGGCGTGTTTCCGAAATCCATCACGGTTTCTTGCGCTGCGCTGCCGGTTGTCGGGCTACGTTTTTCTCGCGGCGACCGCTCAACGGAGATCGAAATCCGTATGTGTGAGCCGCGTTCAGCGTGAATCGCAAAATGTTCTGCCTGCAGCTTATTCAGGACTGACTGTCATGACAGCCCTCGGTGTCGCTACTCCTTCAACGAAAACAACTCGCCCCGCGCGGGACCACTTCAATCAAACCACACCCGGCGAAAAAGTTCTGGTCAGCTCAGCCTGGAAAATCACGATCGTTGCTGTTGCAATCGTTTCTAATGCCGCCCTGTTGATTGCGCAACAGTCCGCCTTTCGTCTGCTGGCCCCGGTGATCGGTTCCTCTGTCGAGACATGGTCCGCCATCATCGGTGTCTTTTTGCTGGGTATTGCGATCGGCAATCATTATGCAGGCAAACTGGCCGATCGTTTTTCGGCCGTGACGCTGATCTCAGGCAGCCTTGCCGCGGGGGCGATTTCCATGCTGCTGATGCCCGTGATCGCCGACAATCTGGCCGGCTCGGTTGCGTTCGGACAGCTTTCCCTCTCGGTACAGATCTTCACCGGAGCATTCTTCGTATGTCTTCTGCCAGGGATCGTGCTCAGTCTTGTGACACCTCCATCAATTCGCAGCATTGTCAATGATCCACGCGAAATCGGCTCGGTGGCCGGACGAATCTTTGCGTGGGGTACGTTTGGAAGTCTCGCCGGAAACTATCTCGCCGGTTTTGTGCTGCTCGCCATCTTCGGCGTTCGCGTGATTACGTCGATGACCGCAGCCAGCCTCATCATTCTTGCAGTCGCCACGTACTTTGGGGGCCGTCGACAAGCGATTAGCGGGAGGCAGGACCAGAAAACTGCTCGTGAGATCGCGAACACAGATGAAGATCGGTCGACTAGTGATATCGATCGTCAATGGTATCGTAAAGCCTTATTGATCGTATTTGCCTGCAGCTTTGTGACTGGCGCTGTGGAAGGCGCGGCGTTTCGAATTCTGGCTCCACTGGTTGGCGTTTCGATGTTTCTGTCCGCTGGTGTTGTTGGAGTCATTCTTGCCGGGATGTCGTTCGGCAACGCTTTTGGCGGACATCTTGCGACACGATTTGGAACGCATCAGGTTCTGCGGAAGTCACTCATTGCCTGTGCAGTGGCGACCCTGGCTGTGGCTCCTCTCTGGAAGTTTGTCGTCAGCAGCGGCATCTTCAAGCAGATGCCTTTGATTCCGCAGATTCTGGCCTGGTCATTCACGCTGTTTCTGTTGCCTGCGATCGCGTTCGGAACGATAACGCCGCAAGTCATTCGGTTGTCTGTCCGCAGTGTGAAGAATTCAGGGAAAATCTCGGGCCAACTTTATGCCTGGTCGACGGTTGGCTGCATCGTGGGAATTCTGGCCGCAGCCTGGTTCTCCATTGAAACGTTCGGCGCCGTTCGAACGACCATCCTCTGTGGCATGATCCCCGTTGCTCTGGCATTGCTGACAGGGAATGGGACACTCAAAGCCACTGACGACGTTTCTCAAACGTCCGCCGTTAAGTCTGATCTGCGAACGATTCCTGCTGCACTTCTGGTAGCGGCGGTTGCTCTGCTGCTGACCTGCAAATCACCCTACGATCGCGAAAGTCGCTACTTCAGCCTCGAAGTCGATGATGATGTGCTTGACGGACGTGAGGTCAAGGTGCTGGTTCTGGATCGACTCGTTCATTCTGCCATTGATCTTGATGACCCATCGTTTCTGCATTACCCGCATGAACGGATTCAGGGCGACTTCACCCGCGCTGCTGCAAAGGATGCTCGAGCCGCCGGCCGTGCCCCCAGAATTCTCGTCATCGGCGGCGGAGGGTATTCGTTTCCTCGTTGGGTCGAATCACAGTCCGATCTGAAAGATGTGGTTATCGACGTCGTGGAGATCGATCCAGCCGTGACAGAGATTGCTCACGATCTTCTGGGTCTGTCTCGTGGCACACGAATCAATTCGATTCATATGGATGGACGTCAGTACGTGAAAGCCGCTCCGGCAGCTTCTTATGATCTTGTGATTCAGGACGCCGTGAATGATTTCTCCGTGCCTTATCACTTAATGACTGCCGAATACAACGGACTCATTCAGCGACTGCTGCAGCCGGAAGGTGTCTACCTGCTGACTGTAATTGATGCCATGGAATCCGGCCGATTCCTCGCATCAGCCGTACGGACCGTGCAGAGTTCATTCGGGGAAACTCATCTGCTCGCTCCGCCCGAAACACACAAGATACGCGATCGCAGTGTGTACGTAATTGGCGGGCGATTCCCGGCCAACTCTACTGGTGCGTCAGGAGCTCAAGCTTCAACACAGTCATCGCCCACATGGTGGAAGGATCGGTCATACGCTCATATCTTCCCGGAGCATGAAGTCACGGCTCTGTTGAAACGTCGAGGTGACTCGTCGCCACTGCTGACCGACGACTACGCTCCTGTTGATACGTTGATGACAAGTCACTTCCTGGAACGCGGCAAGTAGAATACTGGCTGGACTGCAGATCTATTTTGGAACCAATGCAGGATCTTTCTCGGCATCGGCCTTGTAATACAGACTTGAGGGAATCAGAACCTCAGGCGAGACATCGTCGCCGTTAAAGTACTTGATAATCATGTCAATCGTTGTGCGTCCCATCTGGTCTGGAAACTGGATGGGATCGCACACGATTTGTCCCCTCAAAATAGCCTGCTTGCCTTCAATCGCGCCGTCGAATCCGATGATCCTGACCTGATCAGCCTTGCCGGCTGCTTCCAGAGCCGCTCGCGCACCCAAAGCTGACGGATCGTTGATCGCAAACAATGCCGCCAGATCCGGGTAGGCTTCAATGGCGTCTTTGGCTGCGGCGAAACCCGCTTCACGAGCTCCCTGGCCGTTCAGTGTCGTTGCAATCTCAATCTTTGCGGCTTCACTGCCGGCATTGTGTGCCTCGACAATTTCAGTGAACCCCTTGACTCGCAGCTGACAGGATTCCACATCAGGATAATGCAGGACGGCAACTTTTCCGCCGCTCTCGCCCAGCAGTTTCACCATGGCTTCGCCCGCCAGTTTGCCGCCCTGATAATTGTTTGTGGCGACGTGGCAGACGACCTTGCCTTCCGTGCCATCGTACTTGATGTCATTTGTAAAGACCGGGATACCGGCGTCGTTCGCCTTCTTAATCGCTGCACCAATAGCTCTTGAATCACATGGGTTGAGCACAATGGCCGAGACCTGCCTGACGATAAAATCCTCGACCTGTGATGTCTGGCGATTAACATCCTGATCGGCGGAAACGACAGACACTTCATAACCATGCTTCTTTCCCTCTGCCGTCATTTCATCAGCGATGATCCTGAAGAAGGGATTAGTCAATGTCAGCGCGGAAAAGCCAATTGTCAGCTTCTTTTCGCCTCCGCTGCCGGGTAAAGAATCTTCCGGACTGCCGTCCGACTTCGACGCCAGATCATTCGCGGTGGCTGCGGCCGAAGTTTCATCGGAAGCTGCCGGTTTGAGTGTCGGTTTTTCGCCGCTGCATCCTGCAAGAAGAATCAATCCCAGACAACCAAGCCAGTAGGTATCAGTCGATTTCATCACAGCTCCTGTGAACATTGTATCCCGGGGTGGGCCCGGAGACGCTCTTGCCGTGCGTTTGCGGCATCGTGGTGTTTCAGTTTCCACAAAGCTGCAGCCAATTGCCAGTCAACGCGGTTGAGTGAGCAACGAGGTTGTCCTCGGAGGTCTCCACTCTCACTGTCTCGCGCGCTGATACCGATGAACTCGTCGACCTGTCAGAGTAAACCCTACATAAATCTTCGAAGCATCGTCAGTGACGGCCAGTCCATGAGGCCATTCAAAGTCTTCCTGCGAGTCCGTCGGTTTCGTCATGAATGAACTGAGGACTTCGCCCTGCCGATTGAGCTGCCGAACAATCCCGCTGTCCGCGTCCAGATTGGAGAGAACAAAAAGCGAACCTGCCGCATAACGAACAGTCAAAGGACGCTCCAGGTGAGTCCAGATGGTTTGAACTTTCCCTTCCCGATTCAGGATCTGAACTCGATGGTTTTCTCGATCCGCCACATACAGAAGATCGTTCTCGTCTCTGGCAATGCTGTGTGGTGTCTGAAATTCGAGCGGACGTTTTCCTTTTTGGCCCCACGCGTGAATCATCCGGCCCTTCTGATCAAATACTGCAACTCGAGCATTCGTGTAGCCGTCTGAGACGACGAAGCAGCCATCACTCAGCACAACGACATCGGTCGGTTTGCGAAAACCAATTTGATCGCTGCCGAGCTCCAGCAACAGCGTTCCGGTCGAGTCGAATTGGAACACTTTGTCCTGCCCGCAGTCCACGATCCAGATGTTTCCGGCCGGATCGACACTGATCTGATGCGGCATCACAAACAGACCTTCGCCCCACGAACCCACAAGACGGCCGTCGAGGTCATCAAAGACCAGCACCGCTGGCTTTTGAATTCGCTCCTGACGATATCCCGTAGACGGCATCCAGTGATTCTCACCCCGGTTCAGCACGAGGATTCTGCCATCCTTTGCGATGGCAACTCCCGCCACCTGGCAGGGTTCCTGACCAGAGCCGGGAAACTCGGCGGGCCATGTCGGATCAATTTCGAAGCCGGGAACCGCAGCCTCAGCCGACTGCAGTTGCTTTCCCGGGAACGCCAGTAATCCGGCCGCCCATGACAACTGCCCAAGAAAGAATCGCCTGTTCATTGTCATGTTGTTGACCAATCTCATATCGCCGTGAACAGGCGATGCTGCGGTCGACACAGCCCCCTCGATCAGAAGACCGGTGCCGCAAGCTGCCCCGCCTTCACAAGCCCGCCCTGCATGACAGCAATAAACCGACTGCGATCTTCCAGAACTCGTATATCCTGCAGCGGATCTCCGTCAACAATCAGCAGATCCGCCAGTTTTCCGACTTCGACGGTGCCAATCTCATGCAGTCGTCCCAGAATCCTCGCACCGTTCCTGGTCGCGCAGGTTAAAACTTCAAGAGGAGAAAATCCGACAAAGTTCACGAAGAAGGAAAGTTCGCGAGCATAGTCGCCGTGAGGATTCCAGGCGAAGCCATAATCGCCGCCCATACCCAGAGTTCCGCCGGCCTTAAGAATTCTGCGAGCACTCTCGGCACCACCATCGAGCGTTTCCTGATGACCGTCGATCACTTGCTGCGACATCCCAAACTCCGGCCCGCGCTGGATGCTGGCGTATTCGAAATACAGAGCCGGAACGCACGGGACATCTCGCTGCAAAATCAGGTCGAGGCATTCATCGTCGACAAACGTGCCGTGTTCGATGGAGTCGTAACCGGCTTTCAACGCGTTCCTGATCCCTTCGGTGGCTCGACAATGTCCGGTGACTTTCATTCCGTGATTGTGAGCAGTCTCGACAACCGCATGCATTTCCTCGAAGGTCATGCACAGCGTGTGATGATCATTGGTGTCAGGAGCAGCGGCATCTCCCGTGGGATAGGTCTTCACCCATTCGATTCCATCCTTCACCAGTTTCCTCACAGCGGAGCGTGCTTCGATGGGACCGTTGATGAGAAGGACAAGACCTTCCATACCGATTTTTCGGAAGTCCGGATTCCAGTCCATCAGTCCACCGACGCCGCAGATTTCTCGCCCGCTGCTCGCAAGACGCGGGCCGACGAAGATATCAGATTCGATCGCTTTCTTAAGCCAGACGTCAATATTGAACAGACTGCCTCCGCTGCGTGCTGAGGTATAACCGCATTCAACGGCCAGCTTTGCGTTGGCAGCGGCCAGCAGAGTCACGTATTCGACGGGGTATTTGATGTCGAGATCTTCAAGGGCTGCGACATTGAAGTAGGTCGGATGGAAATGAGCTTCGATGAGCCCCGGAAGAATCGAGCCTCCTTTGGCATCAATGACTCTCGCATCCGGATCCTGAGCAGGAGCCTCATTCGCCGGCCCTGCCCAGGCGATTTTTCCATCCTTTAGAATGACGACCGCATTCGCAACCGGCTTTCCGCCATTCCCGTCAATAAGCTGTCCATTTCGAACAATCGTGGTGCCGACGTGTGTCTTCATACAGGAATCCTTGTCAGGAGATTGCAAAGGGCAGGATTTGCGGATGCTTCAACAGGCTGTTGCGTAACGCTCTCGTCACCGCACCAGCGTCGTCGTGGAGCCGGCATTGTGGCTGAATGAGGTTTACTCCGTCTACTGATCCGTTCAGGGAATTCCTTCGCCTTAACTGTGCGACCCGGCTTCCGGTCGTTACGATCCCGGCGGTGGGTGTCTCTTCATTTCTGTATGCAAAGCTGTTGTAAGAATCTGATCATGGCGAAGAAATCAATTGCTGACGTGGATGTTGCTGGTAAGACCGTTCTGATGCGAGTGGACTTCAATGTGCCACTGGACGATCAGTGCAATGTGACGGACGATCGTCGTGTTCGCATGGCCGTGCCTTCCATCAAGTCTGTCATTGACCGCGGTGGGAAACTGGTACTGTGCAGCCATCTGGGCCAGCCGAAGGATGGAGAAGATCTGGCGAAGTATAGCTTGAAACCAGCGGCCGCTGTGCTGGCGTCACTGCTGGGCAAGCCTGTCGCTTTCGCAACCGACACTGTTGATGCAGATGCCGTCGCGAAAGTCGGAGCCTTGAAGAGCGGCGATGTTGTGTTGCTGGAGAACCTGCGATTCAACAAGGGCGAGAAGAAGGGTGATGCTGTCTTCGCCGGAAAGCTGGCTGGGTTTGCTGATATCTACTGCAACGATGCATTTGGTACCTGTCACCGCACCGACGCTTCGATGGTCGCCGTTCCGCAGGCCATGGTCGGCAAACCACGCGTCGTTGGTTTTCTTGTGCAGAAGGAAGTCAAGTACCTCTCCGATGCCATCGCGAATCCTAAGCGACCATTCATTGCCATCCTCGGCGGTGCCAAAGTTTCTGACAAGATCAACGTCATCAGGAATCTGCTCACGATCTGCGACAAAGTTCTGATCGGCGGAGCCATGGCTTACACGTTTGCGGTCGCCAGGGGTGGAAAAGTAGGCCGGAGCCGAGTCGAACTGGACCGAGTCGAGCTCGCCAAAGAACTGATGGCCGCTGGCGGTGCAAAGCTGGTTTTGCCGGTGGATACTCATTGCGGCGATGCGTTCAACGGGAACTGCAATAAGGTCGTGGTCAAGGCCGGAGAGATTCCGGACACATTCGAAGGGTTCGATATCGGGCCCGAAACCGCAAAGCTTTACGCGGCCGAAGTTGCTAACGCCGGCACGGTGGTCTGGAACGGGCCGATGGGGGTTTTTGAAATGTCGCCGTTCGATGCAGGGACTCGAGCCGTCGCCGAAGCGATTGCGAACAGCTCCTCGACCAGCATCATCGGTGGTGGTGACAGTGCTGCGGCGATTCAGCAATTGGGTTTTGCGGACAAAGTTTCACACGTCAGTACGGGCGGTGGAGCTAGTTTGTCCATGCTTGAAGGTGAGAAATTCGCCGCGGTTGAATTGCTCGACGAAGCGTAATTACGCCCTGTTTTCCGGGGATGTGGAGGGATTTACTTGCTGAGCAGCGAAGCCCTCAGGGTTTCTGAAAGTGCTGTTTGACAAACGTCCCTCCGCCACTGTAAAACGGGAGGCCTGCGGAACATGCAACTCATGTTCAGGCGGTAGTGAATTCGGTGACCTTGATCAGGACGTCGATCAGGGAAGTTTTTTCCGGCACGGTGTACATGAAGGCCGGGTGATCGCGGAAGACCTCGATCGAGGATTGCCTCAATCGTGGCCGCGTTCGGAAGTAGTCGTTTTTTGTGGCGGTTTTCCGCTGCGAGGCGTATCCCAAATGAAGCGATTGATTGCGACAGTATTGACGGTCGGTTTTTTTGTGGCCTCATCCGGCTCAGCCAGCGCTTGCTGTCTTTGGCCTTTTGGCGGATGGTGGGGAGCTGGTTATGGTGGCTATTACAGCGCCGGGTATGCTCCTTATGTTCCGCCGATGGGTTACTATTCGGCTGGCTATGCCCCGATGGACTGCTGTGCTCCAGCCTGCTGTGATCCCTGTGGTGCTGCCGGTTGCAGTTCAGGCTCATGCGCCGGAACTAATCCTTCCGGAAGTCTGAAGCCTGAAACGGATACGAACTTCGAAAAGGGCACGAAGGAAAACGACACCTACGACGAATTCGACCGAGCACCATTGCGACGTCGCCAGGATGATCCGGATCGGACGCTCGATCCCGCCGATTCGCAGGCTCGGAAACGTCCGGTTGACCCGGATCCTGTTGATGATTTCCGCTCTCGCCCCATGGGCGGTACAGCGGCCGATGATCCTTCCTTCGAATTGGATCCCGCTGGAGAACAGATCAAGAACAAGCCTCCAATGGATGATCCGGCTGTTGATATTCCCCCAGTGGATTCTGCAGATCCAGCGGCCCCCATGATCGATCCAGCACCGGGCACAGATAACACAGATTCGTTTCTGGATCTCGACAAAAAGGCGAATGGTTCGACGAAGGTTGAGGAGCCTGAAAGTTCTTTGCAGACGTTTTCCAGCACTTTCAATGAAGTTGTCGCTCCAAAGCGATTGGCGTCTCGATCACTGCCAGCCATTGGCTCCAAAGCGAAGATTTCTTTCGCAGGCAAGTCTTCAGACGATAAGTCGCGGCCGAATGTTCCAGTGCGGTGGATCTCTGTTCCGATGCCGGAAGGCAACGTTCGGCTGTAATCAGTCCAGTTGATGTGAAAGTACAGACCTGAAGAACGATGGCCCGGCGGATCATTCCGACCGGGCTTTCTTTTTGGTTCGTTTCAGGGCCGGGAATGGTTTCTCCCCGGCTGCGGCCTTCATCGTGTTTCTCCGTGACGACTTGCTGGAATCGACTTATGCATTCCGAAACTGCTCATGTACTCGCTTTCGTCTGCGATCGGGAGTCGCGCATTAAATCGCTGGCGGTCCATGCCGGATTGAGTGCTGATTTCTCAGAAGGAAGTTCGTTACTTGATGCCATTACTCTCGTCGGATCCAGCGCCGACCTGCGGCAACTCTGGCTGGAAATGATCAACGGCCGATCCGGTATTCAGGGAGAAACGGATGTTTTGCTGACGTCCAATGGCCCTCCAATACGAATGCTGTTTCATGCCATACCGTTGCACAAAGGCACCGACGAGGGCATGTTTCTGGTCACTCTGTGTTCCGGGGTGCAGGTCATTAGTGCGGGGCCGGACGAAGTTGCACGGAGTCGCGCTGTTCTGGACACGGCCGTGGATTCGATTGTCACCATCAACTCCACGGGCATCATCTGCTCCGTGAATCCGTCTGTGGTCCGAATGTTTGGCTATCAGGAGGCAGAGCTTATCGGGCGAAACGTCTCGATGTTGATGCCCGAACCCTACAAAAGCGAACATGATTCCTACATGTCACGTTACCTGGAGACGCGAATACCATCGATCATCGGCATCGGACGCCAGGTTGTGGGGCGGAAAAAGAACGGTCGTGAGTTTCCCGCGCATCTGGCCGTGAGCGAATTCACCGTGCTCGGCGTGCGTTTCTTTACCGGTATTATTCGCGATTTGAGCGAACTGGAACGAGTTCAGAAACAACTGCTGCAGTCCGAACGTCTGGCCGCGATCGGGCAGATGGTGACCGGGCTGGCTCATGAAAGCCGCAATGCCCTGCAGCGCGCTCAGGCGTGCCTCGATATGTTGTCACTGGATCTGCAGAACAGCCCCGAACAGTTGGATCTCGCGCGGCGGGCCACAACGGCGTTGCAGGATCTGCACCGACTGTATGAAGAAGTTCGTAGTTACGCGGCTCCTATTCATCTGGAATATCGTCAGTGTGAGCTGTCGACGATCTGGAAGAAGGAATGGGAGAATCTCGCGACCGTCCGTCGCGACAGAACGATCCAGTTGATTGAAGCCGAGGGCAATCAGAATATTTCCTGCGAAGTGGATGTGCATCGTATGGAGCAGGTCTTTCGCAATATCCTGGAGAACGCCATTCACGCCTGTGGTGACACAGGTGTGATTACGATCCGCTCTTCAATCACCGAGTGGCAGGGGGAACCCGCCGGACGGATCGCCGTTCAGGATGATGGCGTCGGACTGACCCCCGAAATTGCTCAGCAGGTCTTCGAACCATTCTTTACGACGAAGCAAAGAGGTACCGGCCTCGGGATGGCCATCGTCAATCGCATTATGACGGCCCATGCCGGCTTTGTTTCTGCCGGGATTCTCACCCCCAAAGGAGCAGAAATTGTTCTGATTGTTCCACTCCGGATGCCGATTCGGAATGCGGTTCGCTCTTGAAGCGACAAGCGTTCTCGTTCCTGATGTGGTTTAAAAAAACGTGCATGCTGACATCATTCGCACACAAGCGTGCGGGGATGCACACTTGCACGATGAGTGGTCGAGCTGGAGTTCTACATGCCTACGAATAGTCCTGTGAATTTGCTGATTGTCGAAGACGACCCGGACTTTCGTGAAACGTGTGTCCGCTGGATGACGCGTAAGGGGCATAAGGTCCACGGGGCTGCGAACGGACATGAAGCTCTGGACATTTGTGAGCGTCGCTCGTTCGATGTCGCCATCGTCGACATGAACATGCCGGGCCTCTCAGGGCTCGAGGTTCTGGATCGGATGAAGGTTTCGCAACCGGAAACAGAGGTCATCATTCTGACCGGCCAGGGAACGATCGAGAGCGCAGTAAACGCCATGAAGCTTGGCGCTTGTGACTATTTGACCAAACCGTTTCCGCTCGATGAGCTTGAACAACGCTGTTTGATGGCGTTTGAACGCGCAAAGCTGCATCGCGAGAATCGACAGCTCAAGGCCATCATCGAACGCGCGCATACTCCCGTGAAAATCGTTGGGGAATCAGCTCGCATGCGGGAAGTGTTTCGCCTGATTGAACGAGTCGCCCCGACGGACAAACCGGTTCTGATTCAGGGTGAGAGCGGCACGGGTAAAGAACTGGTGGCTCGTGCTCTGCAGCAACAAAGCCATCGTGCTAATCGCCCGTTCGTTACAATCAACTGCGCAGCACTACCGGAACAGCTTGTGGAAAGTGAATTATTCGGCCACCGCAAGGGTGCGTTCACCGGAGCCAACGAGGACCGGGCGGGATTGTTTGAAGTGGCCGATGGTGGCACGCTGTTCATCGACGAAATTGGTGAATTGCCTGGTGCGCTGCAGCCTAAACTCCTGCGTGCTTTGGAAGACGGATCGATTCGTCGAGTCGGCTCGCATCGAGAACGCAGGGTCGATGTGCGACTGATCGCAGCGACGAAC
This sequence comes from Planctomycetales bacterium, assembly GCA_026400835.1. GTDB lineage: Bacteria > Planctomycetota > Planctomycetia > Planctomycetales > Planctomycetaceae > SXXK01. The sequence continues at coordinate 33,492 of JAPLOA010000046.1, forward strand.
CGAACGCTGGTCGATGAAGTTGCGGCCGGTCGATTTCGCGAAGATCTCTATTATCGAATCAACGTCATGTCCCTGGAACTTCCGCCTCTGAGAAAGCGTGAAGGAGACGTTCCGCTGTTAATCAAGTCCATGCTGCAAAAAGACTGGACGATTACGGATGAAGCATCCCGAGCGATGGAGATCTATCGCTGGCCTGGAAACGTTCGACAACTCAAGAATGCGCTCGAGCGTGCTCAGATTCTGGCCAACGAGCATGTGATCACGATCGACGATCTTCCGGCTGAGGTCTATGACTCCCATGAGCATGCCGGATCGGAAAGCGTTCAGCTCGGAAGCGGAACTCCTGCCAACAGCGCAGAACGTCCCAATCATGTCGCCGTACCGGGATCGCCGCGTTTGGAAGATCTGGAGAAGGCTCATATTGTCGAAATCCTGCGGCAGCAGAACGGCAACAAAGCCCGCACCGCCCGAATTCTTGGAATCCACCGCCGAAAGCTCTACCGGCTGCTGGAACGATACGGTATCGCCGACGAACGTCCGGTTTAAGCTGGCAGCGCCATTCCGGGCATTTGTTCCGCAGTACTAAACGACCGAAAAATTAAACGACCGAAAAATTGAGCACAAAGACATGTCTCGGTCACTAAATCTTCCGGTCCGAAAACTCATCGCTCGCCGCTTCTCAATCCGCCCATCGGAATCTGCTCAGAAATTGATTACCCCACGCAAGCTGCAGTCGATGCAGACTTCCGATCTGCGATCCAAACTTCGCGTGAATCAGGCCACAGTGTCAGCGATCTCATCCAACGTCACCAGTTGGGCCCTACCCTGCGAATTCTTCACCAGCGAACAAATCAGTTCCACAGCGCGGAAGTCAGGATCTCTGTAACCCAGACAGGAGGGATGTGCCAGAAAGTCAAACACAGCCTTGTTTTCGATCGCCCAGTTCACGCAACGCTCAATCGCTTCCAGAAACCACTCCAGCTCCCAGCGGCCGGTTCGAAAAGCTCCGATATCACTAATCGGGTTCATGGGGATTTCAATCAGCCCTGTCGGATAAACGAACGGTTGTGCGTCTTTCTGTTTTGCCACGATGTCGGCGTAAACGTCGGCGGACGGTTCTTTCATGGCTTCACTGTTAGCGTGGGGCGGATACTTGCTGCTGACCCAGCGAAATCCTGCATCCAGAAGCAATTGCTGAATGTCTTCTCTGCCGGTGAGTCCATCGGAAAACCCTCCCGGAGTCCGGAAGCCTCTATTATCAATGCCGGCTCGATGCTTGAGACCCATGGTCGTCAGCCGCACATTCTCGCGAATCACCTGCTCGGTGGTCATCCCTTCAATCAGCCACGGCGCTCTTTGAAAGCGAAACTGCAGATCCTGAGTCCGAGTGGCCAGAACATTAACATGGTCGTAAGTATGATTCCCGACAGGATGGCCTTCTTTGGCCAGCTCAGTCAACCAGGAAACGTCAGGTTGTTCGAGTACTCGGCCGACACAGAAATAGTGGATGTATCCGCCAGCCTGTTTGACTCTTCGCCCGGCTTCGACCGAGTAGGCTTTGGTGGCTTCGTTGAGATTTCCCTTCTCAAAGTTCCAATGCGTATCTTCCCAGGCCGGGAAGTTGGCAGACATTTCCAGATCCAGAGTGATTGCGATCTGCGCCGTTGATCGCTCCCTGATTGGCCGGGCCCCGGTGCAGCATAAGGCCGCCACTGCCGAACTGGCCAGGAAGCCTCGGCGAGACAAAGCTCCGTTAAACGTAACCTGCGAAGGCAGAGATGGACGGCTGATGCTCATGGAAAATTTCTCCGATCTCATGGAAAACGACAGAGTTGGTGCCTCGGGCGAGGCCGTGAGTTGGCAGGCAGGAACTTCTCGGTGGGAGTGCGGATCGGCTGCATTCTGGCAGAGAACCGCGCGGAAGTCACCAAAGAGCATCGTTTGTCCCCGGCGGCAACCGCTCGTCAGGTTGCGGACAGCCGGTTTTCTCAGGCAGGTTGTCTCGATGCGTTTGTTGAGATTCTGCTGTTTAGCGTCTTGCCAGAATCGTGCTGCTTGTGAGAATTCCCGGCCAGTTGATTGTCGCCGGTTTCCGCAAAATACAGGTTTTACTTCGTCAGCTCAGAGGCCCGCATCACCAAGATGTCAGATCACTCCGTAATTGACTGTTTTCTTGATCAGGAGGTTCGTTCCTTTCAGCGCGACGGCTATTTTGTCGCGCGGGGGATCATGCCGGGGACTTACATCGAAACGATGAAGCAGATTACTCAGCGAGATCTGGCGGCTCATCAAGGGGATATCGAGTACGAAGCCGAACTGAATTATCCCGGCGCACCGCAATCGCTGGATGCTGAAGGTGGGCGGACCGCGCGAAGGTTGCGGCAGGCGATTAGTCGCGATCCCGTGTTCCTGAAGCTCGTCAGTGAACCGTTTCTTTTGAATCGACTCAAGCAGTTGCTGGGGCCACACATAGTGATGCCTCTCACGCACCATAACTGCATTATGACCAAGCAGCCTCGCTTCAGCAGCGATACCGGCTGGCATCAGGACACTCGCTACTGGTCGTTCACCAGTGGCGAACTGGTCAACATCTGGATCGCCCTTGGCCCGGAGTCACCTCAGAATGGCTGCCTGCAGGTTCTTCCTGGCACACACACTGGTCCCGCGCCTGCGTCTTTGCTGGACCAGGCATTGTTTCTGCGAACTGATCTGCCGGAGAATCAGTCGGTGTTGAAAACCGCTAAGTCCGTGGAATTACTGCCGGGGGATGTCTTGTTCTTCCATGCGCGATGCTTCCATGCGGCGACACGGAATTATTCGAACGAGACGAAGCAATCGGTCGTGTTCACTTTTCGCGCGTTGGAAAATTCGCCTATGCCGGGATCGCGTTCGGCGCAATGGCCGGAACTCCTGCTGTCGTGAAGTCCACAACACAGGCAAAGCTTGCCACATGCCTGAGTTGGTCCACGGCAAAACATCAGGCGAAGCGCCTTTGCCTGAATTGCGATCTTTTGAAGACGAATGCTCGCCGTTATCATGAGGTCACAGAAAGGAATCCAGACGATGACGGATCGCAGGAATGGACGCCGCTTTGCTGTCCCGGCTAACCGCAGGCTAACATGGGATCTCTTGACATTTCATCGCGAGATTCCGCTCTGCGCGCATGACCGGCAAATGGATTTGACCGCGATCTCAACGGCCAGAACCGAGTGTACTCAGAGAATTTCCTGGCCCGCGTTATTCATCAAAGCCTATGCCCTCGTGGCTCAGGAGATACCAGAACTTCGCCAGACCTGGTACGTTTGGCCATGGGCTCACATTTATCAGCATGCAACAAGTGTGGCGGCGTTGACTGTTCACAGAGAATTGAATGGCGCCCCGTGGCTCTTCTGGGGCCTTTTTCGTTCGCCGGAACTGCTTGGTTTGCAGGAAATTCAGTCGACCATCGACCAGCTCCAATCTCAGCCCGCGAAACTGGTTTTTCAGAATCAGTGGCGATTAGCACATCTGCCAACTTTCCTTCGGCGGCTGCTGTGGTGGTGGAACCTGAAAATAGAGACGCGGAAGCGTGCCTCGCGACTGGGGACATACTTTGTTTCAACCCTGTCCGCGCAGGGAGTTGAGATTCAGTTGCCGCCATCGGTTCAAACCGGATGCCTGACCTACGGACCGCTTGATCAGCAAAACGTCTCTCGCGTCACGCTGGCGTATGATCACCGAATCATGGATGGCACTCTGGTGGCACGCGTGCTGAAGCGTCTGGAGTGTGTGCTGAATGAGTCGCTGGTCACTGAACTCAAGGCTGTGACTCAATCGACATTGACTCATCGTGCCGCCTGAATCGAAATTGCAGTGGCAGCACAAGTGTTGCTCCGTCAGCATCACGCTACGTTTTATGGAATGAAACGTAGCCGTACAGAGCTCTGCAACAGGGTCTCAATCGCGATTGAGCATCGCACCGAATGATCCCATTCCTGAATCGTTGGGCTGGGAAGCAGCGAATCCGGCCAACAGATGAGCGTCGTGGTACGCGTCTCTGGAAAGCGAAAGACACGTCTACATCGAAGCTCCGGGAACTGTCGACAGCGTACATTGGGCCATGGCTGGAGTCCTCATAGCTTTTTGACCTTCTCGAACAAGTAGTCGGCTTGTATCAGGCTGCCGCTCCGGAATTGGGCATTAAATCTCCCGGCTTGTTCAAATCCTTTCGATTCCAGAAAGCTACTCACTTCCTGCCGGACCGCCTGACCCTGATACAACTGAATCTCAGAGCATTCAACATACACAAATCGACATGATTGAAGTGTTTGTTGGCCGCCAAGCAGGACATTGAGCTCGAAACCCTGGACATCAAGTTTCAATAGTTGATTGTTCCGGCCGCTCCATGTTGATGAAAAATCGTCAAGACGGGCCACCGGAACCTCGATTGTCCCCACCTCTTCGGTCTTCGGAAAGACACGCGTCTGCAGTTCGCCGATTGGCAGAAGTGACGAGCTGTCAGCGGATCTGCTCAAATGGAGTAGTGCTGTCCCCGCTTCTGTTCCGAGAGCGCATTGGTTTAGAGTGACATCACGGCACCCTCCATGAACGTTGCGGAACAAGGTCGCCGCATCAGGAATTGGCTCAAATGCCACAATGGGAACATTCGGATAGAGAATGCGGCATGCCAAAGAGAACTGCCCAACGTTGGCTCCAACATCAATAATGCCATCGACGCTCAGTCCGCGTAATCCATGGATATGCTCAATTGCCGCGCCAACACCAAGTGTCAGCGGTTTCCAGCATGCAGGATGGACAATCGCAAAGAATACTTTTCGAAGCTGATTGATTTGACGTTTCATGAAGTAGGTCTTGCCTTTTGGCGGCGACAAACAAATCGCACAACGAGTGTATTCAGAAGGAGCTTTTGCTGTTGTTGACCCAGCGGGGCTTGATTGGCTTCGCTGGTACGCCAACGCAAATCATTCCAGGCGGAAGATCGCGTGTGACGACAGCTCCTGCTCCAACGATTGCGCCGCGACCGATCGTGACGTTACCGACCACAATTGCTCCAACGCCGATCAGGTTGTCTCCTTCGAGAACAACCGTGGAAGGAGGATTGCGGCCCTGCCAGTATACCGTTGAATCCGGATCATCAAATGAATGATCATTTCCAACAAAGCAGACAAAGCTTGAGATCAGCGTATCTGACCCCACAACCAGGTCGACCTCAACAAGGACCCGTCGGCCAAAAGACACATCATTTGCAATGGACAGAAGGTTAGGTGGTGAAAGAATGCACGAAGACCCAAAGTGAATATTTTTCCCAAGTTTCAATCGCGATCTCAGACGCACTGCATGGCGAAGCTTTCGAAAGTAGTGCACGACGGCACCGATGCGCGACATCAAACAGGATCTTGATTTCAGCGGACTATTCACTCTGTCCACAGATCGCTCCAACATGTTCAATTACGATCATTTCGACGCTGAAACCATTTCTGCAGTCCTCGAAAATTGCCCCTGCTTGCTCTGCCCATGCCTGGGCCGGTCAAGCATGGCAATTGCGATCATTTTTTGGACCGATCATCTTTTACCATTGAGGCAACCAAGCCGAACATGCTACAGGACAACGGCGAGGGCGTCAATCTTGTGCAGAGCAAGGCCGACATGCACTAAGTTGCTTGTGTGGCAAGGACTTGCATCAGAAATTTATCGTCCCGATCCGTCGAAGAGCCGTCAGCCAGTTTGCGAGCCACGCCTGAACTTTTTCGACTTCCCTCGCGACAAGCACGCGTCGGATTAAGCCTTTGAAAGGGATGCCGTCGGAAGATGCAGACGAAGTCTGCACACGTTTCCGCGCGGTCATCGAGATGTTGACGGATCATTTTGGCAGTAGTGACTGATAGGTATCCAGCGAGTGAGCGGCGACGCGATCAATGACGTGCTTCCAGACATCATCAATCAATCCGCCGGATAACATGCCTTCCACGGCCTTTGATCCGATTCCTCCCAGGAACTGCGCCAGCGAGGTCATTGGGTCACGACCGACGATTCTTTCCGTGTTGCAGTGGGCAAACTCGTTCGCGATCAGGCTTAGGCCGGGTAACTTCGGCACAGGATCATTGCCGTTCGCGTAACGCGAGATCATCCCGGAGAACTCGCGATTGATCGCATCGCAGGCCTTCTGATTCCCAACCATCGGCGCCCCGTAGGTATAGATTTGATGCACCGGAATAAAACGGCGTTTTAGTAACCAGGCTCCAAACAAGGCCAGCGCACCGCCGAGGCTGTGACCAGTCACCCACAGAGGCCGGTCCATATCCTTGAACTTCGCTTCGACAGGGTCTCTCAGTGGTTCCCAGACCTCTGCAATCGCGTCGACGAATCCCTTGTGAAACTTCGCCCCGACACCAGCGGCCGCCAGATCATGGCCCAGTCGACCTTCAGGAACGATCAACAGATTCATCGCGTCTGTCAACAACCAATCCTTAAGCCCATCAATTGTTGTGGGCCCTTCGGTCCCTCGAAATGCAACAACGATATGCTCCTCATTGTCTGCCACATAAACCTGCGTGTTATCGACGCTGATGAGTTTTGCGTTTAATCCCAGTTGATCGCGAAACTTCGGAACTGCTTCTACCTCAGGAAGGTAGGCCAGCTGACAGGCAAGGCACAGAAAGTTCGCGTTCTCAACCGAGCCAACAACATCTTCTGTCAGTTTCATCGTGAGTCTTCTTGTCCGGAGTGTCAAAGCTGTTCTGTACGCGGCTACGATTCAGTTGAAAACATGGATGATCAATTCCGCGAGAACCACGCCTGATTTTAGAACGCTCATGGAACGAAGGCGGTATCGCTGCAGCGTCCGAGTGATGTCGATCGCTAGTTCACATACCGGCGAATTTCCGGCTCCTGGTTTTTCCACTTCCGAAGAGCAGACGCCGGGACCGAGTTTCCCGACACATCCAGCTCTTTCAGTTTCGCGGGCGGATCAGCGAGGAACACAACTACGCCGTCCTTTGTGATCTTTGTACGAGCGACTCTGAGGCTTTCCAGAGCTGGCAACTGACGGAGAAATTTCAGGCCCTCATCTGAGATCATTGAATCGTTCAGCGTCAGTTCTCGCAGTTTCGTCAACGGCAGCAACAACTTCAACATTTCATCGTCAACATCAGGATTAGCAATTTCAAGGACAACGACGTCAGTGCGTGAACTCAGAATGCTGTAGTCGGGCCGATCCCAGCCCGTGAGCACCAAATGTCGTTCACCGGCGATGATACGTTCGCGTTCACCAAGCCCCAGCAGCAGTTCAAGTCCATGACTGAAGGCAAACGGAGCAGCACCGATCAGCAGACCCGCAAGAATCAGAATCAGCGGCTTCAGAGAGGTGCGAAAATGAATCAGGCCATAAAGCAACGGCCCGATGGGCGTGGTCAGCACCAACAACGCCGCGAGAAAAATCCCTCTGGAACGAGAGGCTTGAGCGATCAGCCAAAAAAGCCCAGCCACCAGCAGCAGGAGCCCGCCAAAGAGTAATCCGACGCCAACAACTTCAGACACAGAAATTACCCTTCAAGAGTTGCCTGCGGGCTGTCCCGCTCACTAACAACGGCGTTCTGCAACCCGCGCCGATCGGCGTCCCTGAGCAGCTCGATAGACATCCACATAGCTTTCCGCGCTGCGAGTCCACGACCAGTCACCGGTCATTCCGTTCTGCACAAGCTTTTGCCAGATCGACTTTTGCGAATAGCAATGAATCGCGCGTTCTACCGTGCCGGCAAATGCCTCGAGATTGTAATCAGAGAATGCAAATCCGGTTGCTGTTTCCAGAGATTTTGCAGCGACTTCAGGGCTTTTTGCATCGGACGAGTAATTGATCACGGAGTCCGCGAGTCCTCCCACTTTGCGAACGATCGGCACCGTGCCGTATCGCAAACTGTACATTTGATTCAGACCACAGGGCTCAAAACGACTAGGCATCAGAAACGCGTCCGCGCCTCCTTCGATCTGATGAGCCAGTGATTCATCAAAACCGATCTCGACTGCGACCCTGGTCGGGTACCGCAACGCCAAATCTCGCAACTGCGCTTCATAGGTCGGATCGCCGGTACCAAGGAATACCATCTGAATGTCCTGCGACAGCAGACGGTCAGCTGATCCCATGACAAGATCAAACCCTTTCTGATCGGCCATGCGCGAAACCATACCGATCAGCGGAGTGCCGCTCTGCTGCGGTAGTTTCATGCGTTGCTGCAGTTGTGATTTGCAGCGGGGCTTTCCGGCGGCCACCGTCGCTGCTGTAAAGTGCGAAGCGAGATGCGGATCAGTTCCGGGATTCCAGACATCAGTGTCGATGCCGTTGAGAATTCCAACGAGATCCCGATGACGATATCGCAGAAGGCCTTCCAGACCGTAGCCACCTTCCGGATGGCAAATCTCTTCTGCATAAGTTGGTGAGACGGTTGTAATCTGATCGGCGAAGGCAATTCCTGTCTTCAACAGGTTCAGATCGCCCCACGCTTCCATCTGATGATGATTGAAGTATCGCCAGTCCATTCCTGTGAGCGGCATATCAAAATGCCAGAATCGGCCCTGATACGCCATGTTATGCAGGGTCATGACCGTGCTGGTGTTTTCGAATCCCGGCCGATTTGCATATTGACTATTGAGCAACGCCGGAATGATCCCGGTCTGCCAATCATTGCAGTGAATCACATCGGGCCGCAGAATCATCTGCCGTGAAATTTCCAGCACGGCACGGCTGAAGAAGCAGAAGCGTTCGCAGTTGTCGACGTATCCGTGCCCGAGTTCCTGATAGAGTTGTCGACGATCAAAATAGTCGGGCTGGCGGACCAGCAGAACACGAACTCCTGTGCCCGGCAACTGAGTCCAGTTCACCGTGCCAGCGACTGATCGGCCATTCATCGGGATTGTAAATCGCAGCCCGGTTTCTGAAATCGTCGGCAGGCCTTTCGCTGACTGCCGCATCAGGAAATAATCCGGCACGATCAGGGTAACGTCATGCCCCAGTTGGTCCAATGACTTAGCGAGTGCTCCGACGACGTCTGCAAGGCCGCCAGTTTTTGAAAACGGTACTGCCTCGGAAGAAGCCAGCACGATACGCAGCGGACGAACTGAGTTAGACATACTGAGCGTTACTTTCCACAAACGGTGATCTCGCCGGTCTGCTGCTGAGAGTTATTCAGAGAATTCACGGGCTCTGAACACGATTCTTTTCACGGGACGACTTGAGTCCGAGTGTCCCCGCGCGACAACATTCCGAACGTCGACTCAAACGTGGCCATGCACAGAAAAAACCGACCTCGCGGAAGATTCGTCGAATAGCCGATGTTCCGCGATTTTCTCGATGACGTCCGGTCTTCGACATAGCATGCCACAAAGTCGCTTTGTCGGCTGAGGCTGCCGGGAATCTGACTTTGCCTTTCAGGAAAATCCGACAGTCTACGGAGCCGGCGACGGTCACGTCCCTTCTGACGAATATAGCGGTTCTAATGGCGGGAGAGGACGCTCGAGGAAACGGGAATGGCCGAGGTCAGCCCACGATCTGCCCCGTGGCGGCAGTGAAAGCCAGGGGCCCATTGGCCGCGAGCATGTTAAATGATCAGAGAGGTCACAGAGTGACATTTTCAAAGGCGTGGGATAAACTGCGTTCCTTTCGATGCGTGAGTCAGTTTGCAGCATAAAGCCGCCACAGAATCAGAATGGTTCCCGATGAAGATTGCCTGTGTTCAGACAGACGTCATTTTTAAAGACATCAACGCCAACCTGAGTTCGCTGGAAGCCACGGTACGCAGTGAGGTGAATCAGGGGACTGAACTGACAGTCTTTCCGGAATGCTATTCGACAGGCTATTGCTTCGATTCTCTCGCGGAAGCAATGGAGTTCAGCGAATCTGTTCCGGGGCCGTCGACGGATCGAGTTGCAAAGCTCTGTGCAGAGCTGAAAACTTATGTGGTCTTCGGGATGCTGGAAAAATCCGGCGACGATTTGTTCAACGTGGCCGTGCTGATTGGCCCGGATGGGCTTATTGGCTGTTATCGTAAAGTACACCTGCCGTATTTGGGCGTTGATCGTTTTACAACTCCCGGAGATCGACCATTCGAAGTCTTTGAGGCCGCTGGTATTCGAATCGGGATGCTGATCTGTTACGACGGCGGTTTTCCGGAAGCAGCACGAGTTCTCTCGATTCGCGGCGCGGACCTGATCGTGCTGCCGACAAACTGGCCGCCAGGCGGCAGTTATATGGCGGAATTTTCGATCAACTGTCGAGCGATGGAGAATGGGATTTACTTTGCCGCGGTGAATCGAATTGGCATGGAGAACGGCTTTTCATTCATCGGCAAGAGCCGCATCTGTAGCCCGGTAGGAGCCACGATCAACTCCATCGACGACGCTTCGCCGGGAATTCTGCGAACTGAAATCGACCCGATGATCGCTCGCACAAAGCGTATCGTCCGTGTGCCCGGAAAGCATTTGATTGATCGCATGGCGGATCGTCGTCCGGAAATGTACGCCGCAATTTGTGAACCGCACTCGCTCAAACGTCCGGGACGTGATGAACCGGTGTAACAGGCGTCAACTCAGCATGGAGAACGAGTCCACGGCTGATCCGGTGCCGAGAAGTCGAACCGGAGAGTACTGAAAGAGTGCGTCTCACTGGAATTCTGCGACGCGGCGTTGCGTTTTGCCTTACCAAAGATTGTCCCGACCGCGAAAAGGCAGGATTGAAGCTATTTCTTTCGCAGCGATCGAGGCCGCGACAGGATTTCGTTCACCAGTATGGCATGACGTACGCCGGCTGGAGTCTTGAGGACTGACAGAATGTCATCGGCCGCAGCGGAACCGGTGTCCGAGGCGGACATTTCCACAGGCTTGCTGGATTGAGATCCCAGATGACTCCGAACTCGTTCGTCGATATCTTTTTTGACGAAGTTGTCGACGTCTCGCCCCATATGGCTGCGAACGTGGTCACCGATGTAGGAGTCGACGTGTTCGGCAACGCCCGAGCCGACGCTTCGGGGCTTCTGGCCCTTCTTCGACATCTGCTGTTGTTGTGAGGCGGTTGGCTGTTTCTGTGGATTCTTTTTCTGGGGCTGCTTTGGTCGCTGTTGTTGACGTGAGCCCTGATTCGGCTGATTCTGTGGCCGTTGCGCACTGGCTTGCTGCCGATCCTCGGGCGGCAAACCCTCGAGAAATCTGCCCATACTCTCCTGCGCAGGCGTCATCGGAGGTCGCGGTGGCGCGGCGGGGTTCCTGGCCGCGGCTTGCTTAACGGAATTAATCATTCCGACAATGACCGAGATCAGCACGAAGAGTGGCACAATGAAATCGAGAATATTCTGCATGCATCCCGCTCCGTTCTTCGAATTCCGTCAGGCCGATTCGCGTTCACGTTTATCGGCGGCTATGTCGCTGCTGGTATTGTCCAGATCTCTTTGCAGCCGACCGGGAAGCCGCCTGACGACGGGTCGCGTACGCGCCTTCGCCATTCGGTCTTCCAATTCAGCTTTCACTTGACGTCTCTGCAAGAAGCCCCGCAGGACTCCATACAAAACAACGGCAACAAAAATTGTGAGCTTTTCCATGGTCGCTGTAAACCTGCCCAACGCCACCCTGCGTTCGCAACTCTAACGTCGGCAGAATCACGGCTCCCCGACAGAACCGCAGTATTCTGCCTTATTCATCGTCTCTTCACCAGTGAAGTTGGATTTCTGATGCCTTTGGCGGCCGTTTGAACTGCGGCGACCCCTGACAAAACCGGGAACTGCCGACTTTATGGCATCCTTTCTTTCCGGATGATTCGACGGCTTCTATACTCCCGCCTTTGCGGCAGGCGGGAGCAGAATCGTCCACATGAAGAACTGGTCGAATTCTGCCCTGATGTAACGCCGTTTCAGTTATCAATCACATCGATTTCTTCGGATTCAATTCCTGTGCACAGAACTCACAATTGCGGAGAACTCCGTCGCGAACATGCCGGTCAGACTGTCACGCTGGCGGGCTGGGTTAACAGTTACCGCGAGCAGGGCAAAGAACTGGTCTTCGTCGACTTGCGAGACCGCTACGGTAAAACTCAGGTGACCTTCATCACGGAAGAAGGCAGCAAGATCGATTCTATCGCTCGTAAGCTACGCCGCGAAGATGTGATCAAAGTCGTCGGAGAAGTTCGCTACCGTGGCGAGGCCCTGGTCAATTCGAAGCTCCAGACCGGTGACATTGAACTGCGAGCAATTCAGCTCACCGTCTTATCACGCAGTAAAACGCCGCCGTTTGAAATTGAAGGTGGCGAGCTTCCGAATGAAGAGCTGCGATTGAAATATCGCTTTGTCGACTTGCGACGCCCGGAACTCCAGAAGAGCATTATCCTGCGCCATAACCTTGTCCAGGCCGTCCGCGAATACTTCAATACTCGCGACTTTCTGGAAATCGAAACGCCGATGCTGGGCCGTAGTACTCCGGAAGGCGCTCGTGATTACCTTGTGCCAAGCCGCGTTCACCATGGGAGCTTTTATGCATTGCCACAGTCTCCTCAGATCTACAAGCAGATTTTGATGGTGGCTGGCTACGATCGCTATTACCAGATTGCACGCTGCTTCCGAGATGAGGATCTGCGAGCCGACCGGCAGCCGGAGTTTACTCAGATCGACGTGGAGATGGCATTCGTCGAGCGAGACGACATTCTCAATACGATCGACGGACTGGTGTCATTTGTGATGCAAAAGGTACGAGGAGTCACGATGCAGACTCCTCTGCCACGTTATACCTACGCGGACGTCATGGAACGTTTTGGTTGCGATAAGCCTGATGTTCGCTTCGCCATGGAAATCGTCGATATTGGCGATATCGCCGCGGCCAGCGGGTTCGGAGTCTTCAAGGCCGTTACTGCATCCGGTGGACGAGTGCGAGGACTCAACGTTAAAGGCGCGGCCGAAAAATACAGCCGACGTCTGCTGGACGTGGACCTTAAGAACTTCGTCGGAGATTTCGGAGCCAAGGGGCTCGCCTATATGAAGGTCACCGGCGGAAAGCTGGAATCGACCATCGCCAAGTTCTTTACGGACGATCATCAGCAACAGATTATTGCACGAATGGGTGGTGAAGAAGGAGACCTGCTGCTGTTTGTCGCTGATACTCCAAAGGTCACCAATGCTGCGCTTGCGGCACTGCGTAACCGATTAGGGAAAGAGCTGAATCTCTATGACCCATCTGAGTTCAAGTGCATCTGGGTTCTGGACTTCCCGCTGCTGACATGGAACGCTGAAGAAGGTCGTTTTGATGCGGAACATCATCCGTTCTGCCAGCCAAACCCTGAAGATGCCGAATACCTGAAAACGGACCCAGGTAAAGTTCGAGCGGATAGCTATGACCTTGTTGTGAATGGCTACGAAGCGGCCAGTGGCAGCGTGCGTATTCATGATTCAGAGATTCAGCAGATGGTGTTTGATCTGCTGAACATCAAGTCCGAGGAAGCTGAACGCCGCTTTGGATTTCTGCTTGAAGCTTTGCGATATGGTGCACCTCCGCACGCCGGCATCGCTTTGGGTCTGGACCGCTGGGTAATGTTATTGGCAGGCGATGAGAACATTCGTGACGTGATTGCGTTCCCGAAAACTCAGAAAGCGGCCGATATGCTCACCGGGGCTCCTGCTCCTGTTGATGATCGCCAACTGAAAGACCTCCATATTGAAGTGGCTGAACTGCCGAAGAAGTAGCCCGGACAGGACTGCTGCAAGCGGCCATCAACATGGCCGCTGCACAGCAACAATGTTTTGCGCAACTTTGTCTTGAGCAGAATTGTGCCCGGGAGCCGAATGACGCCAGCCTTTTCTTGCGGCAGAGCTTCAAACGACTGGGAGTGAGTGATGGGAACAACAGCGATATTCCTGTTGCTCAACCGATGCAAGACCAGCAGCCGGTCGCTTTAGCCTTCTCGTTAGTGCCGTTCTGAGTTTGTCGCGATGCTCAAAACCATCCGCCTCGGCGGACGACTTGCCGCGTCCGGAGATGCGACTCCTCCCCTCGCCTCCCGGAGGTACCGATCGGAAGCCACCTGAGTTTGCCCGTCTGCGGGATGGAATACGCATCTGCCCTCAAAAACTCGCGGGCGAAGCATAAACCAGGAAACCAATAAAAAGAAAAATCCGGGGAAACGATTCGCTCGCAGCGCGTGAGATCCTCGTTTCCCCGGAAATTATGCACCACCAGTTTCCGCGTATTCCTCTGAGCGATCAGACGAATAGCCACTGCCCATCATTGTGGTCATCACGCTACGTCGCTCATCTCCAAATCAACAGGAACGAAACCGGAACGGAGACTCAGATTATCACGAAGAACTTGTTTGCCCGAGGCGTGAAGTGCCAAGCCTCTCTACGACAAATATAGTTCTATTGGGTTGCCGCGCCACGTACCCTCGACAACACGCACGCTGCCGTGATCAAATCATCACCGGGGCGTGCCCGTCGTCCCGATTGATTTCGAGGAACTTGAATTAATAGTGCGAGAAGAACTGCGCGAAGCCACAGGTTCCATCGGAGCCAGCCAAACCCTCGTTTCAGTTCAGAGTTTTCGCCCTGGTCGCCCGGTGCCAACATATCGACTGTGATCAGAAGTCGCCCATAACTTCGAGTACATCTTCGGAATAGGACCATTCATCATGCTTCATCAAGCCTGAATACTTGTCCCGGTCTCATCTGATTCCTCGAACTTGCGGTATAGGTCTATCTATTGCGGCAACTTACGGTAAAATTCAGGTCTGGGTCAGGGAGTGCTTAAATCCCTCCTGTCTGGTTGGTCTCGGCTCGATTGAGGAATCTGCCGCCAACAATCTCGGCTCACGCCAACCATCTTTCAGCAGGCGGGACATTGAACCGGGCACTGTCGTCTGAACACGTGCCGAAACACTTTCTGATTCACGGCCACTATCAGTCAGCATCAATTCATCGCCGCTTACTGACCGCAGCAATAAGCCATCGAAATGGCACAGTGATTCGTCGTCACGCACGACTTCGAAATGCGACAGACAAATGCGGATCGAGATTGCACTAACAGATCATGAGCTTCAACAGTCTCATAGAGAACAAGCAACATGTTGCATAGGCCCGTATTCTCTCATTGTTTCCCTCTGCGCCTTGGTATCGTGGCGACCGCTGCGTTCACGGGCTGCAGTGAATCGCCCCAGGATGACACATCGCTGAAGTCAACGGTGAAGGAAGTCAGGCAGCATGTTGACAACGCAGTCGATGGTAGTATGGACGCAATCGGACCCGCTCGAGCAGCATTCCTGGCGAAGCTGAAGACTCGACTCCAGTCGATTGATCAGAAGATTGAGCAACTCGCGAACAAGGAGCGGGACCTTACGGAGGAAGCCAGAGTCGAATGGACCAAGAAAGTCGGCGAACTTGAGATTCGTCGAGATGCGGCGAGGAAAAGACTGAAGACGCTCAGTGCGGCCAGCGAGCTGGGGTGGAGCGATCTCCGCGATGGAGCGGAAGCCGCCTGGCAGGATCTTGACAAAGCTGTCGACGCTGCGATGGCCGAATAACAGTTGGTTGGACTCGTAGCCGCCGTTATCACTCTGCTCTTCGTTTTCAGGCTCAGGATCGCTTTATGCTGCTTCAAGTCGATTTCGAAATCTCCTTTACGTTTCCCGAATCGACACCTGTCGTCCTCATGATGTTTCTGCATCCATCTCGCGATTCGACCGTGCGAAGTCAGGAGCAGTTTTCGATTCAACCGCCTGTCCCCGTGTCGCGATTGATCGACAACTTCGGAAACCGCTGTGCACGAGCGGTCGTGCCTGCCGGATTCGTCGTTTTTCGAAATAGTGCGATTGTGGAGGATAGCGGATTGCCGGACCTCGTTGTTCCGGAGGCCGCTCAATCAGCCGTTCAGGACCTTCCTGATTTTACACTGCCGTTCCTGTTGCCAAGTCGCTACTGCGAAGTGGACAGTGAATTGAAGGATCTGGCATGGACTTTGTTTCGCAACACACCACCGGGCTGGCCGCGAGTTCAGGCTGTTTGTGATTTTACGCATCGCCACATCCGCTTCGACTATCAGCAGGCTCGTCCCACGAGAACCGCACTGGAGGCTTATCGCGAACGCGTTGGAGTATGCCGCGATTACATGCATCTCGCGATTACACTTTGCCGCTGCCTGAATATTCCAGCTCGATACTGCACCGGCTATCTGGGCGATATTGGTGTCCCGGCTCAGCCGAGCCCAATGGACTTTAGTGCCTGGTTTGAAGTGTTTCTTGGTGGCCAGTGGTACTCGTTCGATGCCCGAAACAACACGCCTCGCATTGGACGCGTCCTGATGGCTCGCGGACGTGACGCTGCTGATGTCGCGATCACAACGTCGTTTGGAAACAGTCAGCTCCAACGATTCAAAGTCGGCACAGAAGCGGTTTAGATTCCGAGTCGAGCCTCCAGGACAGCCGGATTCGTTAAAACTCGGAGGCTCTCAACGCCCCCATCGGCGAATGTTTGTGTTCTGCTGTGAATGTGCGACAAAGCGGCCTGCGGAAGCCGTTTCGAACTGTCAACGCAGTGAATTCCCCAATGAAATCGTCTCAGCAAGTCGACGAGGCACAAAAAGTCGAATCGCAGACAGAGGTTCAGCCGGATCAATCTGTCGGCGGTGCTGATGAGGCTTATTTTGCTCCCCGAGTTGTCCTCGGCACGATCATCGGAGTGTTCTCCTGCTTCCTGCTGGCTGCTCTGCTCATGCTGATGTTCTGGCTGCCGTCAGTTGCCGGCGGTGGATCAGTTGATGCCGACGGAGGAACAGGTAACGGCCGTGGGCGTCGAGTCGGCGACGGCAGGTCGTCCCTTGCTGATGACGCAGGCAACGATGAGGTCACCGTCTTTGATAAGGAGAGCGCCATCACGAGCACTGCACAGACAGATGCGTCCGGCGAAGCTTCCGGGGAGCAGAATAATCTGAAAGCATCGACGAACATCGCGACTTCTTCGGAGGCTGCAGCAACCGTCAAGGCCGCCGACATCGAGCGACCGCAGAAGCAGAAATACACCATTGCCCCTATTGAATCATTGCAGTCACCGGAAGAGGGTGAGCAGGGAAAGGCTCAGGCACAGTCTCCGGGGATGTTTGAAGGTCGCGGCACTGCAGAACGTGCGAAACTGGCGGCGTCGGAAGGTGGAAATGCTGCCAGTGAAAAAGCCGTGGAAGAGGGTCTCAAATGGCTGGCAAAGCATCAGGACAAAAGCGGAGCATGGAGCTTGGATGCATTCTCGCAGGTCGATGATTGTGATGGCCACTGTCGCAATCCGGGCGTGAACAGCGATGCGGGGGCAACCGGCTTCGGACTGCTGCCGTTTCTGGGAGCCGGATACACGCACAAGAGCGGAAAATACAGGAATACAGTCCAGAAAGGACTGGACTGGCTCATCGCCGATCAGACTAAAGAAGGTACCTTTCAGAATTGTATGTCGGGCACATTGTACGCTCATGGAGTGGCGTCAATTGCGTTATGTGAAGCATACGCAATGACAAAGGACCCAAAACTCAAAGCACCAGCTCAGAGAGCCATCGACTACATTGTGATGGCACAACATCAAGGCGGTGGCTGGAGATACGGTCCGGGACAAGCCGGAGATACGAGCGTAACGGGCTGGCAGGTGATCGCTTTGCGAAGTGCTCAACAGGGAGGCCTGAGAATCCCCACGTCAGTGTTCACGAAGGTTTCGGTATACCTTGATTCTGTGCAGACCGACAAAGCGGGCAGCGGCTATCGATATATGCCGGGTGATCGGATCACGGACGCAATGGTTGCAGAAGGACTGCTGTGTCGAGTTTATACCTCCAGCAAACTCCGACGCGGTGAACTTCGTGCGGGGGTCGAGTATCTTCAGGAGCATCTGCCACGCGTCGGCGGTGAGCTGTACTATTGGTACTATGCGACTCAGGTGCTGCATCATTACGGTGGCGAACCGTGGGATGAATGGAATCATGTCATGCGAGATCTGCTGATTGAATCTCAGGCGACAGACGGACACGCAAGTGGTAGCTGGGCACCACAAGGAGGACACGATGGTTCCGGTGGCCGCGTCTACGCAACATCACTCGCGTTGCTCACGCTGGAAGTCTACTACCGGCATAAGCGTGCGTTCGAATAATGACGATTCGAGGACGAAGCGACTCAGGCACAGTCCCGAAAAAACTTCAGTCTATCGCAACCCGAAGCGTCAGTTTTGAAGTTGCGCGTTTGCGCCTGTCCCAACCCGACGCGTAAGCGAGGGATTGCGTTTCTCGGCTTACGCAGGGTGGCCGGGAACCCCTCACTGACGAGTCGGATTATGATAAATCCCAGTGTTTCTCCGCAAGCGAACAACCTCAGCGCCGAAACGCGCAACTTCAAAACGCGTCAGCGAGAGATTGCGTTTTTGCGTTTTACCAGTTTCTCAGTAGATCCCTCGCTGATGCGTCGGGTTGTGGTAATTCTCATCGTTATCGCGCCGGTGATCTTCGGAATTATGCCGGAGCCTTTGAAAGAGACGTGACACTTGAACTGCCTGTCTTCCTGATGTTCAATCTCGATAGATTCCGGAAGATGCCGAATCGCGGGGCTCTTGATTCGCATTCGGAAAAGACGTAGAAGAGTTCAATGCGAGAGAGGAAAGCCCCGAACGAAGCGTCAGAAAAAATGCTCAGCCCGAACTGCGCTGGTTCACAAGCTCGACTGATGTTCCCGGGGGTGCTGATTTTCGTTGGGACGCTGACGATTTTTCTGTTTGTCGCATCGCAGAACTTCGGGCTGCTTTCGCCGCCGGAGAATGGCGGAGATAGTGATAGCTACGAGCGGCTTGGATACAACCTCGCCGCTGGATCAGGTTTCGGGTACTGCCCTTCCGATTTGCCCATCCTGGCGGGAACAGCAGAGCCTTCCGTAGTTCAGCATTGTGAAGCCGGCTGTGATGCTCAGGAGTTTCAACTCACCGCCTATCGACCGCCGGGGTTTCCGTTTCTGATCGCTGCGGTTTATCGATTCAGTCCGATGAACTACCGGGCCGTGCGAGTTCTCAATTGTATGGCCTGTGCGGCGGCAGTGACATTGGCAAGTCTCTGGCTTGCTCGTCGGCATTGCGTGATGGCAGCCTTTCTGGCCAGCGTGACCTGCAGTATTGATCCACGATTTCGCGAGTTTGCAGGATCATTCCTGACCGAGAACCTGGCGACTCTGGGGCTCTGCGGTTTTGCACTTTCCTTCGCCGCGTTTGTTGAACGCAAAACGGTTCTTCACGCGACTCTCTGTGGATTATCGCTGTCGGCATTGGTGTTCATTCGCTCGTTCTATGTCGCGTGGTATCCGGTTTTATGGATCGCTGTGGCTTGGGTCTTGTGGTGCGGTGTTCGTCAAGGATGCCAGAGTCGACGCGATGCGATTCGCCTCGCTGCTGTTTTTGGTACCTGCAGCCTTTTATTGACCGGCCCATGGTGGGTACGAAATTGTATCGTGTTGAATGCGATCATGCCGACGGGAACTCAGGGAGGCATCGGAATCGCCGACGGTTTTAGCGACAGTGCGATGGAGAATTTTGGAAGCTGGACCTCAAAGACAGCGGACAGGATTAACAACGAGCTGCGAGACGATCCAAAGTTTGCGGGGCTCAGCGAAATTGAATTAGAAAAAGAACACTGTCGACTCGGTGCTGCTTTCGCCTCGGAATGGATCAAGTCGCACCCTCAGATGTTGTTGCAGCTCACGTGGTGGAAATTCAGTCGACTTTGGGAATTCGGCAGCCCACAGCATGCAGCATTGTTTGGCCTGTGTGCCGTGGGGATGTGGTTCAGTCGGGCGACACCGTTGTGTCGCATCCTGGCGCTGCTCTTTGTGCTCAACTCTTTGACGGTGATGGCGACATACCACACATATGAACGATTTCTGACACCTTTTCGGCCGCTGATCCACGCAATGTGTGCATGGGGCCTTACTGCCATCGTCCGATCGGTGAGGCCACTCCTGTTTCGGTCCATTTGATGTCTCGAGCTGTTTTTCGCTCAAATGACCGCTGCGATGCGCTTCTTTGAGGCACAAAACAGTGTAAAACCGACTGATCATTGAACAGCGAATTGATTTCTCCAGGCGTCCTTCACTATCGTTCCGCTTGTCAATGCTCGTTTTGTGCTGGTTAGACTCGGAAATGTGGGGCGTAAGATCATTCCGGGCCTCCGGGGTTTCTCGCGACTGGCAGATTCTGGCGTGTGCAGTTGTTTCACGTGGCAGAGGCAAAAATTGACTGTTAAGCTTGTCCCCATTCAGCGGGGATACTGCCTCCAGGAGTAAGAGTTTCGCAATTTTTTTGAGTGAGATTGAATCCATGAGTACCGTGTCTGCGCTTCCTTACAAGGTGGCGAATATTGAACTTGCTGAACTTGGCCGGAAGGAAATCGAGATTGCTGAGATCGAGATGCCCGGCCTGATGGCTCTGCGTGAAAAATACGCGGTATCACAGCCGCTGAAAGGCGCTCGAATTGCTGGCTGCCTGCACATGACAATTCAGACCGCAGTGTTGATCGAAACACTGAAGGCCCTCGGTGCTGAAGTACAGTGGTCAAGCTGCAACATCTTCTCCACTCAGGACCACGCTGCTGCTGCAGTTGCGGCTGCAGGATTTCCTGTCTATGCGTGGAAAGGCATGACCAATGAAGAATTCGACTGGTGCATCGAGCAGACTATTTACTTCCCGGACGGTCAGCCGTTGAACATGATCCTGGACGATGGTGGCGACCTGACGACCATGGTTCACGACAAGTATCCTGAACTGCTGAAGGGCATCAAGGGCCTGTCAGAAGAGACAACAACTGGCGTTCATCGCCTTCATCAGATGCTGGCAGCCGGAAAACTGGCGGTTCCCGCAATCAACGTGAACGATTCAGTAACCAAGAGCAAGTTCGACAACCTCTACGGTTGCCGCGAATCTCTGGCCGACGGCATCAAGCGTGCCACCGACGTAATGGTTGCCGGTAAGGTTGTTGTGATCTGCGGTTACGGCGATGTGGGCAAGGGCTGTGCTGATGCAATGGACGGCCTGGGTGCTCGCGTGATTGTTACGGAAATCGATCCGATCTGTGCTCTGCAGGCGTTGATGGAAGGTTATCAGGTCACAACGATGGATGAAGCCGCTGCTCAGGGCGACATCTTCGTAACGACGACTGGCAACATTGACGTCATCCGCAGCGAACACATGGACAAGATGAAGCACCAAGCCATCGTGTGCAACATCGGTCACTTCGACTCCGAAATCCAAATCTCTTACCTGAACAACAGCAAAACGATCCGCAGAATTCGCATCAAGGGCCCGGGCGACGAAGGCGGTCCTGTGGACAAGTACGTGTACCCGAATGGTAAGGCGCTGATCGTTCTGGCTGAGGGACGCCTTGTGAATCTGGGTTGTGCGACTGGACATCCATCATTCGTGATGAGCAACAGCTTCACAAATCAGGTTATGGCGCAATTGGCCTTGTGGACTGAATCGGAAAAGTTCTCGATCGGCGTGCACATGCTGCCAAAAGAACTGGACGAAGAAGTGGCACGGCTGCACCTTGGCAAACTGGGTGCTAAGCTCGAAACTCTGACACCGGCTCAGGCCGAGTACATCGGAGTCGCTGCAAGCGGCCCATATAAGCCAGCACACTACCGCTACTAAGCATCACTCGAACTTTGTTCGTTTGGATTACGAGAAGCCCCGGTCATCACCGCGGGCTTCTTTCGTTTCCATCCAATCGTGTTTTTTGATGTTTTCACTTCAGAGTATGGGCATTCGGAAGCAAATACGAGAATCCTGCGTCAGTCCTTGAATGCGCCCTGCAATTCTACACATCAACATGTAGTATTGTGCGCTATCATACAGAGGAACTGAGATGCTTTCGAAAACTGCAGAATACGCACTGCGAACTATTGCCTGCCTGGGTTCTGAACCGGGGCAATCCGAATCAGCGGAAAGCCTTTGTACACGCACCCAGGTTCCGCGCCGCTACCTGCACAAGGTACTGCAGGATCTCGTGCGTGCCAATCTCGTGCATTCGCGATCCGGACCGGGCGGTGGTTATTCACTAAGTCTGGATCCTGATGCCATCACGATTCTGGATGTGGTCAATGCAGTGGCGCCGCTGGAGCGAATTCGTCACTGTCCTCTGGGCCTGCCGTCGCACACTCAGTTGTGTCCTTTACATCTGGAACTGGATCAGGCCTACGCAGCGACCGAGCAGGCATTTGCTCGAGTAACGATCGGTGAAGTCCTGCGATCTGACAGCAGGATGGTGCCGCTTTGTGACAGGTGATAGTTCGATAAAAATTTGAACCCGGGAGTCTACTCATGAGAACGATGATCGCTCGCAACGCGTTGCTCCTGTCGAGCTGCACAGGACTGCTTTGGATGACGGGAATTCTGTCGGCTGCTGTTTTCGATGAGCTGAAAGATTCTGATCAACCGGTCGAAGCCGCTACGAAACCGGAACCTGTCGAATCGGGATCGAGTCCTGTCGCCGCTGAAGAGAAGGTTGCTCGTGTTCCTGTCAGTGTTGCTCGTGATCGAGCGAGGCTGATGCACAGCATTTACTCAACGACACTGGGGGTCATGCATGATCGTTATTTTCACGTCGATCGATCCATCGTGCCAGCTCGCGCGATGGAAGATGTGTTTTCGGAGATTGAAAAGGAGACCGGATCCAAAGCCAGCTGGATTTCGGTAAATCTCAAGGCCATGAGTATTAATCATGAACCATCGACAGAGTTCGAGAAGCGAGCTGCAAAAGAGATTGCGACGGGCGAGTCGGACGTTGAAACAACAGAAGACGGCTATTACCGTCGAGCGACTGCGATTCCGATGACAGGCGGCTGCATTAGTTGTCATGCGGGTGTCTTTAGTCAACCCGCGAAGAATCGCAAGTTTGCGGCGCTGGTGATCAGCATCCCGGTGGCGACGGAGCCGAACGCTCAATAGCCGGCTCCTGACTGATTTGTTCTCCAGAAGAAAGATTGCCATGACCGAAATGCTTCGTTCTGTATCTCTGTCAGCAATCTTCGCGGCGTTGGTCTCCTGTGCAGCAGGTCCGGGAGTTAGTCCCGCCGACGAAAAGGTTGCGAGCAGGGACTCGTCAGGGACTGCAATTGCAGAGCTGGCGGCGACACAGGCGGCAACAACTGTCAGCCAGGCGCGGCGACAGGCGGAGATCCTGCATTCGACTTTACATTCATCGCTGCGCGTGATTCACGATCGGTACTATCGCGAGGATGAAGCACTGCCAATCCCGGCTGCGATACTTGGTGAAGTCTTCAAGGACGTCGAGACTGAGCAGCACGTCAAATTTCGCTGGTTGTCGGTTGAAGGACTGGCGATGAATTCTGACCATAAACCGACGGACGAATTTGAACGGCAGGCGGCAGAGAAACTGAAGGCGGGAGAACGCTCTCATGAGATCATCGCTGACGGCCTCTATCGAAGAGCCGCCCCGATAACGCTCAGCGGTCATTGCCTCAAATGCCATATGCCGGATCGCAGGAGCACTCGTGATCGTGTCGCTGGCTTGATCATCGCAATCCCGGTCAATGCCGACAGTGGTCCGTAAACACGGGTGCGGGATTTTCTCAACAGCCAACGCTCCGGAGTTGCATTTAACCCGCCACCAATGCTGCACTCCGCCATCCGGCTCGCACCAATTCGATGCTGCGTCCAAGGGACTCAAACTTTCGCCGTGAAAGATGCACACGACAACCTCGCGTGGCAATCCCAACGACTTCCTTCAAAGCCTTCTTCTGGCCTCTTGAGAATGTCACAGATGGCGAATTCTGATTCGAAGCCAGAAGCTTGAGCCAATCGCCCTCCACCTGCGATCCAGTCAGTTC
This sequence comes from Planctomycetales bacterium, assembly GCA_026400835.1. GTDB lineage: Bacteria > Planctomycetota > Planctomycetia > Planctomycetales > Planctomycetaceae > SXXK01. The sequence continues at coordinate 57,358 of JAPLOA010000046.1, forward strand.
ACGACATAAATCGCGAGCCAGAATCTCCACAGCCGCGCCGAATTCAGAAGTCTCCAATTGGCGAGATGAGTTCACTCCATACATCGACTGCAAAAATCTCGCATGCCGATTGGGGACCAAATGCCAGCGGTTCTGCACAAGTCGCCAAACCAGAAACAGCAAAAAAAGAATAAAAAGGACCAACAGAATAGTGCGAGCCCAGGCAATGGGCCGCATATTTCGTGGTCGTTCTCTGAGCGTTTCGTTCAGAATGTTGGACTCCTGAACCTCATCCAGGACTTCATTCGCCATCCGCAGCATCGTGGCGAGATCCGGTTCCGGCGGGTCAATGTCCGGAGGAATTTGTGGTGGGATATTCGGCGGAATTTGTGGCGGTGTCGGTGGAGGAGCCAGTTTGGCTATGTAACTGGGAAGTGTCTGGCCGTTGTCATACACGGTCAGCCACTTCCGATTGCCACGACACAACAGATCTGAAACCTGAATTGCGAACAGAGAATTATCGCCATGCCACAACATGCCGTCTGAGAACAGACTTTGATCGGCCGACAGAATCATGACTCCGGTTCCGGGAGCCGCATCAAGCCCGGCCATAATCACTGGACGCTGACGAGCAGCCCCGGGCAAGACATCTTCAGCTAACGCGGCAATGACTTCCCATTGCAATGATGAGTCTTCCGAAGTCGACATCCACCCGGTCTTGTTCACAATGATTCGCCGCAGACCTTTCGATAGCGGATGCGACTGATTCAAATCGGACAGCACAATACAGTCATCAAAACCCTGATACTGGCTGTCTTTGTCGAGCGAACTTACAGGGCCCAGGGAGAATGAATTCACGCCCGGCAATTTAAAACCGAGTTCCGAAGCAACAAGAAGACTTCCGCCCTGAGCCACATAAGCTCGCAAGTTGCGCCATTCGGCCAGTGAAACGCGAGTCACATCGCCGAACATGACAATGACGGATTCTTTCGGACGCCGCAGCGTGGCCGACATGTCGGTCCGCACGGTCAGACTTCGCTCCTCAAGCAGCATCCGAAAGCCATTGTAGCCGAGATACCACTTGTCGGAATCCGCCTGCCCTGGCCTATTGACAGCCTGAGCATTCGCAGCACCAGCCGAGACCACAATCGCCAGCAGCAGACCCAGCGTGGTCATCAGCGTCCGCGCCACTCGCTCAATGAGAGCACGGCTTATGTTGCGAAGAAACGAATAAATCATTCGGCAGCGACTGCTCCCTGAATCAGCATCTCGGGGTTCACAAGATTCAGCATGTGACCATGATCAGCGGTCACGATCAATAGTGATTCGTCCCAGTTGCTGTTTGCTTCGACCCAATCTGTGATCGCCTTCACAGCTCGATCACCAGAATTGACAGCGCCGATTGAGTTATCAATGTTGTCATCGTGATTAGCCCAGTCGACGTCGCCAGCCTCGACCATAAGCCAGAACGGCTTCTTTTCGCTGGCCAGGAACTCGACCGAGATGCTGGTCATTTCCGCGAGCGTCGGGTTCTCAAGAAGATCCTGCTCGGAGTATTCTTCAGGCTTCTTGTTGACTCCCGGAACAGGGTCGTAGCGACCATCAGCCGTTTCAAACGGGAGATGCCCGGCATACTTCCCAACGCCAAAGAATCCTAACAGACGATGCTGGCTTGATATGGCCTGAGTTGCCGCAGTCTTCAACAGATCAGTCCCATCCTGACCGGCCGTTCTCACGGCCGTAACGTAGCGTCCGCCGTTTCGGACATCTGAAGCCTGTAGATCTTTGTCTGCCAGATAGATGTTTCCCTGAATATAGTTGTCACCCTGACTCTCGCCGCCCTTCTTTGGATCTCCATCGTTTCCGAAACCACCGCCTACAACCAAATCCAGCCCGGGGAGAGCCTGTTGCGGATGCACGACTGATAGCAGACCCAGCATGTCGCGTGTCAGATCCTGATAGTCATCACGAGATACGTTCTGAGCATAGGCTGCCGCAGGTGTCGCGTGACTGATCGGCACAGACGACACCGCACCAACACGCCATCCCTTCTCCTGCAGGTAATGTGCGATCGTGGAGACCGGCTGACCGGTCGCGTCAACGTTCACGCCCCCGTTGAAGGTCTTCAGCCCTGCCGTCATGCTACTGGCCGACGATGAAGAATCCGTATAATCATGCCTTGGATTTCCGTCGGCGGGCTTTGCAATCAGGTACCCCGGATCTGCAGGAACAGACCACGGAGTTGCACCCGCAAGTGAAGCATCGTAACCACCGCGAATCGTTCCGCCGGAATTCTTCACTGCCTGCAAGTTGACGTCGACATCAGTCCCTTCATTATGAGCACTCGTCACCATAAAGCCAAATTGAGTCGTCCCGCCCGCGTTGTAGCTTTGGAAGTGAGTCCCCTCGCCACGACCTTCGATGTAGCTGACCTTTTTTTGATTCCAGACAGCGGCCGCCTGGGTAGTCTGCCAATCCATGCCGTCAAAAACGACCAGGAAGATATATTTCTTGCCCGAATCTGCCGCGGCTTTCTGAAGGTCGTAGATGTTGGTCTGGTCCATCCAGACAGCATCCGGGTTGACGGTTCTCTCCGGAAGATAGCCGTAGAGGGCCTGGACTTTGGCCTCGGAACGGTATGGGCTGGCCTCTCCGAACCATGAGTTCAGGTCTACGCCCGGCTTTCCGCCTTTCGTGCCAAACGTGTACACCGGAATCAGCCGATTCGAATGAGATTTCCAGCCTGTGTACTTCTCGGGGTCAGTCCCCCAGTAAGCCACTGGCGATTTGTCGTTCACAATGGCCAGTTCCTGAATCTGTCGAGGGACATCGGCAGCGTTCGCGGAGTCACTGTCCGGGACCGGGTCGGATCCCGACGCGGCAACTCTCAGGAGACAGCAGGCGAAAACCAGGGCGACAGGACTCAATCGAAACATGCAAAGCTCCATGCCGGATCAGACAAACTCAGACGGCCGCGTTTTAACCGCCCATGGCTCAGAGCAACAGCGGTTCACAGCGGAAACCTCGATAAAATACCGTTCGAAACCCACGTGAAGTGTTGTCCGAACACTCCCCATTCATCGAAGTTCAGGCATTGTTTCGGCTTCGCGGTCCGACGGCAAGCCGTCCATGATCCGGACAATCATTAAATCCCGGTTAATCGCAAGAACTCGTACTCAACCGTAAAAGTGCTAAAGTCTGAGGTCAGCCATTGCGACAACTGATTCTCCGAACTTACGATGACGATAAATCCAGACTGTGTCGCCGATGTTCGCTGTGTTTCTTTGCTTTGAAACCATCGAAACAAGGCTGTCGCGTTTCAGATTCCGGCCCAGCCCTGGATTTATCACGTCGCTTGAGATCCGAGAACCGGTTCATGAACAAGAAACAATATATTGCCGTTTCCTTCGTCGCAGCTATTCCTGCGGCTGCTCTGCTGGCATTCCTCGTGCTTGGATTGCTGCAGGGCATGCTTTCCGATGGCGCGAGGGTCTCGGTTGTTCTTTGGATTGTTTGGGTTCTCGCGGCATTGGGCAGTCTGTCCATGGCCTTCCTTCCCTTTGGAATCATGTTCTTCCCGGGCCTGATGCCCGATCCGACACTCGCTGCGGCCGCAGGAGCCTCAGGGTTTGCTGCTGCTCCCGGCAATAAATCTTCACAGCCCGTCGAGGGTGATGAAGTCGAAGAAGGCGAAAGCGATTTCGCTGAAGACACCGATGGTGTCGAAGACAATGGCGAACAACTCTTCGACGAAGATGCAATGGAAGACAGCTACGAAGACGAATACGAAGACTTCGAAGATCGCAAGTAGTTCATGAGCAATCTTTCACCGGACTGCTATGACGCTCCGGGCTACTGGGACCTGGCTTTCAGCGATGAGACGCCTTATGAAGCCCACTTTATTGAATCCACTGCTTCACATTATCTGAAAGTGGATGGCCCAAGAATACTTGAGATTGGCTGCGGTGGTGGACGCCAGGTTGTGGAACTCGCCAGGCGCGGCCTCCGCGTGACCGCGTTTGATCTGAACAGTTCCTGCGTCGCCTGGACTCAACGACAACTCAGGCGTCGCCGACTTACCGCAGATGTCTTCTGTGGCGACATGACCAGCTTTGTTCTCCCGCAATCAGTTGATCTCGCGCATTGCCTCGTCAATACGTTCCGACATCTACTGACCGAAGAGGCCGCTCGAAAGCATCTTGAGTGCGTGGCCGAGTCACTACGTCCGGGCGGCATTTACCTTCTGGGGTTTCATTTGCTGCCTCCGGATGCCGCCGAGGAAGACTGTGAACGATGGACAATAAATCATCGCACCACACGAGTGACGACGACGATTCGAGTCCTGAACTTCAGTCGCCGCAAAAGAATTGAAACCGTTCGTTTCAGCCTGAAAGTCACGACACCGAAAAAGATTATTCGGCTGTCGACAGACCATCAGTTGCGCATCTATCGCGCCGATCAATTCCGGTCATTGCTGAGGTCGGTTCCTTCACTCAGGTTGCTGGACGTCTTCGATTTTTGCTACGACCTCAGTGAACCGCTGACACTCAACAATGATCTTGGTGATGCCGTGTTTGTGCTGCAGAAACAGTAGGCCGACATGAATAACGATTATGAACTCAGACCGCAAATTCGAAAAGCCGAAGTACACGTTCGCATGGCGGATCACTACTCCACAGTCACGCTCTTCGCCAGATTTCGCGGGCGATCCACGTTACAGCCTCGCAGAAGCGCCACGTGATAGGCCAGTAGTTGCAGCGGAATCGCGCAGACGAGCGGTTGCAGGTACTCTTCCACATCGGGCACGTAGATCACATCATCGGCGATTCGGGCGATGTCCGTATCGCCCTCACAGGCGATGGCAATCACCGGGCCTCGCCGCGCACGAATTTCTTCCATGTTGCTGGCGACTTTGGGATAGATGCCGCCGCGAGGAATCACGAACACACTCGGTGTCTGCTGATCCACCAGCGCAATCGGGCCGTGCTTCATTTCGGCGGCCGGATACCCTTCCGCATGGATGTAGCTGATTTCCTTGAGCTTCAGTGCTCCTTCAAGTGCTACGGGAAAATTATAGAGGCGGCCGAGATACAGAAAGTTGTTGAAGTGATGATATTTATCAGCGACTTCACGCACCTGATCGTGACACTCCAGGGCCTTACTGATCTTCTCCGGCATGTCACGCAACTGACGAATAATGCGTTTGCCAGCCGGGTATGACATATGGCGCATACGGCCCAGATATAGCGCCAACAGCGTGAGCACGGTAACCTGAGAAGTAAACGCTTTCGTGGAAGCGACTCCGATTTCCGGCCCCGCGTGGAGATAGATCCCCCCATCAGCTTCTCGCGCGATGGTGGAACCGACGACGTTGCAGATGGCCAGTGTTGGGTGGCCCTTGCGTTTACATTCGCGCATGGCTGCTAAAGTATCTGCGGTTTCGCCACTTTGAGTAATCGCGAAAACAAGAGTCCGATCGCTCATTGGAGGGTTGCGATAACGCAGTTCGCTGGCATACTCAACTTCCGTGGGCATTCGTGCGAATTCTTCCAGTACATATTCGCCGACCAGTCCGGAGTGCCAACTGGTTCCACAGGCCGTCAGGACGATTCGATCGATCCGTCGCAGATCCTTGGCAGAGAGATTCAATCCGCCAATCACTGCGGTTGCTTCTTCATTGTCGAGGCGACCACGAAGAGCATTCTCGATGGTTGTTGGCTGTTCGTAGATCTCCTTCAGCATGTAGTGTTCATACTGCCCGAGATCTGTATCAGACGCCACCTGTTCCAACGTCTTCACACTGACGTTCACACTGCCATTGCTGCGATGATCGATTCGCAGTGCATCGGCTCGCAACACCGCCACTTCGTTATCGGACAAGTAGACAACTTCTTTGGTGTATCCGACGAGCGGACTCGCGTCGCTGGCGAGAAAATATTCATCCTTACCAACGCCGATGACCAATGGACTTCCGCAGCGTGCCGCGATCACGGTGTCCGGGAGATCTCGAAAAAGGATCCCCAGACCATAGGTCCCCTTCAGCAGATTCAGTGTCACTTCGACGGCCTTCAGGCAGACATCAAGTTCCTCCGGCGAGCCATGCAGGCGCGCCTGTTCCTCCAGATTGTGAGCCAGAAGATGGGCGACGACTTCGGTATCGGTTTGCGAACGAAACACGTAGCCCAGTGTCTGCAGTTGCCTGCGGAGTATGTCGTAGTTCTCAATCACGCCATTGTGCACAATCACCACTTCGCCGTTGCCGCCAACATGCGGGTGCGAATTTTGATCGGTGGTAGCTCCGTGAGTCGCCCAACGCGTATGTCCGATGCCAATCCTGCCAACCAGCGGTTGTGCCTTTAGCAGGCCGGCCAACTCAGAGACACGCCCCGCTTTCTTGCGGACTTCAATTGTATTTCCATATTGAACCGCGATCCCGGCACTGTCATAGCCACGGTATTCAAGGCGATGCAGGCCTTCCAGCAGCAATTCCGCAACAGGCCGATAGCCCACATATCCAACGATACCACACATGACATCATCCTTGGCATTGAGGACACTTCGCCGGAGAAATAACGCGGCCTGTCGTTAGTATCGTTATCGGCATCAGGGTCTGGTGCTGAACATTCCCCTAAGTGATTGTTAACGTTCCGGGGCACAACGGACGGCAATATTCGTTGAAGCGGCCTCGTTCGCCGGGGATCGACACAGCATTTCGGCATTTGATGCCGGGGGCAAACCAGGAGACCGAATCCTGACTGAGAAGTTCAGCCGGCCAGTCGACTGAACCAGACGGTCGTCCCGCTCGATTCATCCGAATTCGACGATGCGGCCAGTTAACGTCGCTTGATATCAGCGTCCGGTTCTGCAACATCCGGGCTTAACTGTTTGCAGAATGACCTGTTTTTCGGAGTCGATCCAGACGTGCAGAAAATGACCCTGGTGCGGACCACGAGTATCGCTGTGGTTTTCCTGTTGAATCTTTGTGCACAGAGGCTCACGGCAGTCAGCGATGAACCATCCGTGACGAATAAAACAGACGAATCGAAACGCTATCTTATCATTCACTCAGATGATGCAGCGATGAGTCATTCCGTGAATCGAGCGACCATCGATTCGATGGAGAAGGGATTTGTCTCCTCCTGCAGTATCATGGTTCCCTGTCCGTGGTTTCCCGAGTTCGCCGAGTGGGCTCGCCAGCATCCGGAGAAAGACTTCGGAATTCACCTCACGCTGAATTCGGAATTCGGCTCTTATCGGTGGGGCTCCGTGGCCGGACGCGACAAAGTTCCCACGCTGGTCGACAAGGACGGCTATCTCTTCAGTTCCAAAGAAGAAGTCATCGCGAAGGCTCGCCCGGCGGAAGTGGAAATTGAGTTGCGAGCTCAGATCGATCGAGCCCTGGCGGCCGGAATTCGCCTGAGCCACCTGGATACTCACATGGGAACTGTGGTCTCAACCGCGGATATGCTGGATATTTATGTGCGTCTCGGCGTCGAATACAACCTGCCCGTGATGATTATACGTCATATCGATCCGGCGTTGGCGGCTGGCTATCCGGATCTGGTGCGACGCAACGCCGAATACATCGAACAACTGGAGGCCAAAGGTCTGCCGCCGATTGATTACCTGTACCAGTTTTATGACGGAAAAGACCACGACGCTCGTCAAAAGCGGTACCTGGATACCATTAGAAATCTGAAGCCAGGAGTCACTCAGATGATCATTCACTGCGGTTACTCCGACAGTGAATTGCAGGCGATCACCGGAAGCCATTTTCTTCGCGATGACGACCGAAGGATCTTTTCGGATTCTGCAGTACGTCAGCAGATCGAAGCGATGGGCGTTGAGATTATTGACTGGACGAGGCTGCGTGAGATGCGCCAGGAACGTTAGCGTGATTGGTGATCTCAGATCTCAAATTTGAAATCACTGCGTGCCCAGGCAACTACTCAGCCAGAGGTTTGATCCAGATATTGCGATAGCGAACGGGATTGCTGTGATCCTGCAAATGAAGCGGACCAGGCTCCGGCCCTTCAGCGACGGGAGCGGCTGTTGTTGCATGAGGCAACTTGACCTTGTCGTGAATCGTGACACCGTTGTGTTTTACCGTCATCCATGCGTCTTCTGTTTTCTTGCCCGCCGCGTCAAATTTTGCGGCATGATACTCAATGTCATAGGTCTGCCAGCTGAGCGGTGGGTAGCACATATTCACGGACGGCTTTTTGATCGAGTAAATGCCACCGCATTCGTTATCCTCTCCCTTGAGTCCGAATGAGTCAAGCATCTGCACTTCGTAACGGCCCTGCAGATAACACCCACTGTTACTGCGTCCCTGTCCGCGAGCATTGGGCATGAAGGACAGCATAAACTCGACATGCAGTTCGCAACCGGGGAATTTTTCTTTGCTGGTTACGCCCTGCATCAGGAGTTTGTCTTCAGACATTCTACCGCCCTCAAAATGGTCGGCCGTGGTTCCATCAAACAGCACTACGGCACCTTCAGGAGGCTTGCGGCCGATTGTCGAAGACACGCGAGTTGTCTTCGCGATTTCACCCACGCGCACGTTGTCAGCAGTATAGATCACAAGGCTGCCATCTTTGATTTCTCCACGTCCGGCATCACCTTTCAGGATTCCCTTGTCGCCCTGAATTTCACCGGCGCCGCGCATGGGAGTATTGCCGTCCCAGCCATCGCCGGGCAGTCCACCGATATAGGCCACCCAGGCCAGTTTGTTTTGTCCTTCGGCAATGACCTGCACGCCGATCCTGACCTCGCCATCGCCGGTCTTGAAACCTCCGGCGTATTCTCCCTGCAGAGCAAACTCGATCCCGGCTTCGGCTGCGTCCAGATAAGCTTTCTGTGGATCGTTGGCGTCATCCGCCGGGAGGCACGATGTAAAGAGCAGCAGGGCGAGACTCGTCAGAAACGGAAGTTTCATGGTTCTGATCCGGAAAACAATTGAAGGAAGAAATCATCTGTGGGCAGAGAATGGTATTCTGGACCGGGTAGCGGATGCAATCGGCATCAGATTGTAAAGCGTTTGATCAATCACGCACTCGGTCGTCCCATGGATTCTGATGCAGCATGGCGGTACCTTCGTGCTGAAGGCCATGGCGAGATCTCAACAGGCGAACCGAATACGAGCGACATTCCAGGGGACGAGCTTTGGGCGGAGCGGCCCGAAGAATGTGCTCCGGAAGATTGGCTGGCTGAATTTGCAATCGCAGGTCCGCGAATGAAGCGCTTCCCAGGACGGTGGCTGGTCGAATCAACAGAATCGTCACACCACTCCGTTCGACGGCCAGCTGCAATCGTCGCATCACCGCCGGGGACGCTCGATCCAGCCAACAGAGAACAGCTCGGACACCGGCATTACGACCTGATTGCTCCAGAGCCCACAAGGCCTCGGCATGACACACGGAAACTCGCCGCACATAGCGGGACTGATTGGCGGCAGCGGCTTCCTCCGGTGTGGGGCGCGACGGACGAACCAGAAGAATCTTTGACAGTGGAATCCCCTGAGCTTTTGCCGCATTGCCATGGAAATCATGCCGCTCATCGATCACGGCCAGGCATCCGGGAAGACTGAGCAACGGAGCGACGGCTCGAAGAGCCACCGAAGCAGCGGTCTGTCCCGCTTCATCGCTGATCCATTCGATCAGAGCCGACGTAGGCAAACCACCACCAGGCAGGAGTTGATCCAGCGATTTTAAACCGGTGGGAATGACACGTTGTGATGATTGCGTCTGTTGGGCAGAAACGAGCTGACGACGCAGGGCCTGAATGGTTTCGGCACGTCCTGCTGACAAACCAGCAGGAGCCGAACGTACTGCTGACGAAGACGCCAACGAACTCATGGAAACACGCCCGATTTGCCATCATGTCTCCCAGGAACCTGAAGTCCTCTGAAAACATGCTGTTACAAAAAGACGGTTTCCCTACCAAAGGCCCTCGCTAACGATCGAAAGCCGGAAATTCGTCTGTCGTACCGTTCATCGGCGATCAGACGGTCGGGGTTTTAACGGAGTTGATACACACTGTCAACATCTTTCGGAAGGAACAGACCTTAACGCGGTTTGGAGTTTCTGGACGTTTGATTACACTGCTTGCTTTTCCGCAGAGCACGCATGGGAATGGACCGACGCGGGCGATTCGGACAGGCTTTCGTTTTGGTTCAGTGTGTCTTCAGTGCGCGGTCACGATTGAGGCTATCATCTGACGGTATCCCGCGAACACCCGGCCTCAATTCACACAGTGTGGAAAATCATTCATGATCGTGAGCAGGAACTGGCTGGCGGAATACACTTCGCTGCCTCAAAGTGTGGAAGAACTCACCAATCGTCTGACTATGTCGGGACTGAATCTGGAAGAGTTTCATGACGTTACCGAACCGATGTCGAGCCCGGATGTTGCCATCGACATTGAAGTTACAAGTAATCGCCCGGATTGCCTTGGACATATCGGGGTGGCTCGCGAAGTGTCCGTGCTCTTTGGGACGAAACTGAAAGTCCCAACCGCCGCTGTTAAAGAATCAAACGAACCAGCTTCGGCAGCCACCGCAGTCTCAATCGAAGCCAGTGATCTGTGTCCCGAATATCATGCCCGCGTCATTCGAGGGGTGAAAATCGGACCAAGCCCGGCATGGCTTCGTGATCGCCTGACCGCGGTCGGCATTAATTCAGTCAACAACATCGTCGATGTGACCAACTTCGTGATGATGGAATGCGGTCAGCCACTGCACGCCTTCGACATGGATCGCCTGGGTGGTCGTCGTATCGTTGTGCGCCGCGCAGTGAAGGGTGAAACCATCACGGCGATTGACCAGCGACAATACACGTTGTCTGAAGACATGTGCGTAATCGCCGATGCGACTCGACCAGTGGCCGTCGCTGGCGTCATGGGCGGTTTCGACACGGAAATTTCCGACTCAACGGTGAACGTGCTGATTGAAGCCGCTGCGTTTGCTTCGCTGTCCGTTCGCGCCACGGCACGAAGCCTGAAATTGCACAGTCCTTCATCCTACCGTTTCGAACGCAAAGTCGATCGACTGCAACTGGACTGGGCTTCACGCCGCTGCTGCGAACTAATTCTGCAGGTTGCTGGTGGTATGTTGCTGAGCGGTTCGGTCGTGGCCGGTCAGGCTCCGCCGCAGTCTCGCGAACACATCAGCCTGCGATTTGCTCAGATCTCACGCCTGCTGGGCATTCAGATTCCCCATGACACCAGCGTAAAGATTCTTGAGAATCTCGGCCTGCGGCTGGTCGCTCGCGATGAGTCAACGGTCACCGTGGAACCACCAAGCTGGCGCCCCGACCTGCTGCGTGAATGCGATCTGATTGAAGAAGTCGCGCGCATTCATGGTTATGAACATATCCCGACCGATGCGACTCTGCCGGTGGTCTCCACCGCGAGAACTCGTCGCGAACGCGTGCTGGATTCCGTACGCACTCAACTGGTGTCCTGCGGATTCTCCGAAGCACTCACATTGTCATTCGTCAGTGAAGATCAGCGGAAGCTGTTTCAGCCGCTGGGTGATATTCCGGCGGTGGCGGTCAATCACTCCAGCCGCAGTCATGAGAACCAGTTGCGTCAGAGCCTGATCCCCAGCCTGCTGCAGTGCAGACGTCAGAACGAACGTCACGGCAGCGCGAATGCGGAACTGTTTGAAGTCGCACGAGTCTATCTGTCAGCCGGACAGGGCAAGCCAGAAAATGTTGCCGAGCCATTGACGGTCGGAATCGTCTCCGGGCGACCCTTTGCGATCCTGCTTGGTGCCGTAGAAGCACTGGCTCAAAAATTGGCACCTCATTCGGTAATCACCACAGCTCCTGTGGAAAATCCCGAATTCACCGCTGGCCGCGGCGCCTCGGTGTCTTTGAACGGCGTAGTCTGGGGCTGGATCGGAGAACTTAGCCGTGATGTTCTGGATCGATCGGATCTTCAGGACGCCGTGACGATCGCCGAACTGCGATTCCCGCTGATTGAAGAACTGTTTGAGCCGTCGCGAAGTTACACCCCGCTGCCTCGGTTCCCATCGGTTTCACGAGATCTGAATTTCGTGCTGCCCGAATCCGTCAGCTGGGCTCAGTTGGACTCGACCGTTTCTCAAGCCGCCGGAGAATTGTTGCTTGGCACATCGTTTGGCGGGCAGTATCGAGGAAAGCAGATTGCAGCCGATCGCAAGTCGTATTTGATTACGTGTCGGTTTATGGCATCGGATCGAACACTCACGACAGATGAAGTGGACTCCGCAGTGAAGTCCATCATCACGGCATGTGAATCAGGATTGTCGGCCAGTCTGCGAGCGTGAGCCGGGAGACTGTTCGTTCAATTGCAGCCGCCTGATTTGACCGGACCATTGAACGACCGAAACATTGAACGACCGAAACACAAAATCTTTCGGTCACAAAATCTTTCGGTCACAAAATCTTTCGGTCACAAAATCTTTCGGTCACAAAATCTTCCGGTCACAAAATCTTCCGGTCACAAAATCTTCAGCAGGCCTCACACACATCATCAGGCCCGGCACCGGCGGACCGTGCTGAGCTCACCGAGACCTGAAGTCTATTGTTCGCCCGCCAAGGCACTCGATCATTGCTGCTCCTGCGACGCGTAGCGACCTCAGCCGCTACTGCGTTTTCCGCCCGCCGTCCAGCGTAACTTTCACAATGGAATCTTCTTTCCCGAGGGCGACTGTTTTCGCAGTACGTTTCTCGGCAGGTGTTCCCGCGTGCTGAATAATCTCGAGGACAGCGGTGCCGGAAACGGCTTTGCCCAGTACAAACTGAACTCGCAACTCATACTCACCGGACGGCGCGGTCTGGCAAACATAAGTTTCCATGTGTTTGGCAGTCGCGGAATCGCCCGGACTGTCTTCACGCACAAGACGCCCCCGATTCATTGTTAACTTCTGTTTGCGGCTGCATTTTTCTCCGCCGGGCTCAACAACGGCCAGATCAAGATCCGCGTCCCCGACCCATACCAGGTTGATCAGGAGATCTCTGGTATTCGCGTCCGCTAATTGCTTACGGAAAGTTGTGGCCTGTTCTTTCTGGTCCTGCTTTTCAAGGTCCTGACACAGTTCGTTGACGACCTTCCGAGCCTCTTCATGATGTGACTCAAAGTCGGTACCCCAGTCGTAGGTCAGGATGCCGCAACGAAAAAAGACCTGAGCATCAACCTGTGTTGATTTGTCGGCGATGCTTCTGCCAAGCAGCCACACCTGTGGAACCTCGGGATTGAGTTCCGTCGCCTCACGGCAGATTGCTATGGCTTCATTCCACGCTTCAAATCGTGAAAGCAGAGCAGCGGTGATCAGCATCTGCTGAACATCGGATGTGCTGAAGTCGATCCGCGACTCCAACACCCGCGCGATATCTTTACTGGAGCGGCCCGCCAGTTTCATCTCCAGAGCCAGCACATCGTAAATCCACGGAGCCGATCGATCATTCCGAATCGCGCTTTGCAATCCCTCAACGGCCGCATCGTAATGCTTCTTGTCATGTAACCAGGCCACAGCGTCGGCGATCTGATTGTTGGTCAGGGATTCCTGCGACAGGACCTGATCCCACGCTTTGATCACGTCAGGCTGAGCGATGATTCGGCGAGCGATCGATGCTCCAGCTTCAGGCTTTGCCTGTATCTGAGCAGCCTTATCCTCTGTCTTTTGCTGGCTCTTTGAACCAGACGCTCGCTGAGCCTGCTGCGGAGTTGCTACACAGAAGAGGTAGTCCGCGGCAGCCTGGGGGAGCAATGGGGAACGCAAAACGGACATGTCAACACCGTGTTCAGGTGCCAACATGTCCGTCGTAGATTGCCGAAGCTTCCCGGATTCACTTCGGGGAACTACTTCACCGGTTTTTTTTTGAGCGAGCTGTTATTCAGCTTGATACCGTCTTTCGCCTCAGCAGCAGCAGGCTCCGGAGGAAGGCTCATGAATCCGCCGCCACCAAACTGGCCGCCGCCCATGCCTCCACCCATACCGCCCATGCCTCCGCCCATACCACCCATGCCTCCGCCCATACCTCCGCCCATTCCTCCACCCATGCCTCCGCCCATGCCACCCATCATTGGCTGAGTGATGACGACGAGGTCAGCGACGTCGTAGATTCGAGTGATCAGGTTCTCTTCCGAGTTCGCGGTATCTGTTGTTGTGACGAGCATGACTTCATTCTTGATCATGATGGTCAAACCCGGATCCTGATCTTTGACCTTTGCAAAGATCAGCTTCAGAGCATTCCGCAACGAAATCCCCTTCAGGTCAATATCGCTGGGCACTTCAGTTGTCGTCAGGAACAATGGGTCTGTGCCAATATCCGGATCTGTCTCATCAAGCATGATCCGCATTGTGTACGGACCCAGCTCAGTGAAGTAATTCTCAATGTCTGTCATGATGTCTTCCAGCGGAGTGTTGGCTGGATGCTCAAGATCGACAGGCATGTCCAACATTTGCTCAAGCCAGAGTTCAACCGGTCTTTCTGACCGCAATGACACCGACTGATGTTTCTCACGACTTCGAGTCAAAAGACGCCATACGTCCGCTGGTGGGTACTGAATTGGTGGTTCATCCGGAAACGGAACGTGCGACAATTCGACCTGATACAACACTTCAAGGAAGCGGTCTGCTCGCAGATGGACCAGCTCATACGCTTTGCTAAGTTGGCCGGATGCTTCCGACATCACCACAGCAGCAGAGGCCGTACCGTTGCCTGGCTCCATATCCAGTGCTGTACGAGCTGCGATCTCTGCCTCTTCGTAAGCTGGAATATCTCCATGACGAGCACGGTCCAGAAGTCCGCGGACCTGTGAAATCAGGGTCTGCAGACGTTGCTCTTCAATCTGCGCTTCCTGCAGCAAACGGTCCATGGCTTCGCGGTTGGCAAGCTGTTCAGATTTGTCTCGCTGACGAATCTGATTTGTCTGACGAGTTGAGGTCACAGATGAATAAGCGTCAACAACACGACGATCAAGTTCGTTTCGCTTTTCCGGAGCCACATCCGCACTGCGAATCGTTTCCAGCATATCTTTCAGAAGCGTCAATGCGTATTCGGGCTGTTCGGCCGACACACGATTAGCCTCGTCAATAGCAGCCTTGACGGACTGCACCAACAGCTGAGTCGCGATTTCTCTCTCCGCAGCGGCTCGCGAAAGCGCGTCGCCTTCCGCGGCACTTGGAGGTCCCAGTTTGTCGTTGCCGGAATCGGCCAATGGCTCGGTCACTTCGTCGGCTGGAACCGGAGCAACAGGCGATTCGACGGTTGCTTCGCCGTCCTGCAATGCCGCAGCCAGTCCCGTCAGGGTGGCGTTTCCTGAGTCGAGCAAAAGAGCATTTCGTACGATGGCCAGAGCCGTTTCTTTCTGACCGGCCTTCTGGAACCGCTCCGCCGCTGTGATCGAATCTGTAATCGTCAGTTGGAACTGCTGAGAAGAACTTGCCAGTCCTTCAAGACCAACAACTGCCGAAATCAAACCGTCGGATTGAGCAGCTCGCGTGAAGAGAACTCGAACTTCTTCTCCCGCCTCTTTCACCGCGCCAGGGGCAGATTTCCATACCAGTTCACTGCCATCGGCAGCGTGACCGGACAGCGTGAGACTTCCTGATGGAGATCCCTGTCCGAAAAGAACGGTGTGTCGATCAGCTCTCAGAGCAACGCTGTCCCCGACGGCCAGCTTAAGTCCGCTTCCGGAAACTTCCACGTCCTTTACGAACACTGGAGCCGATGACATCTGAGTTGCCAATCGCTCCGCCGAAGCAGCGGCATCTAATGCGACAGGCTGCTCAAAAGTTCCACCAGTCTGATTAGCCAGGATTCCCGGAAGTTGAGTATCAACGTTTGGTCCCAACAGCAATGCGTGGAACGAGATACTGTGCTGAAGAAGCTCATCAACAAGTGAATCAAGATTCTTCACTGACAGTTGATCGGCCGCACTCATTCCATCACCGATATAGAGCACCGACATCGGTTCAGAGGTGTTCTCAGCAAATGCGGCTCGCAGCCCCGATGTCAGATCGGTTGCCCCCATTGGAGTTCGGGAGGCGAGTGATTTCACGGACTGCTTCAGGTCCGCTGAACCCGTCAGCTGAAAGCCTTCTGTCAGTGGTTCGAACGTTGTATCAACGGCGGCAACTTTGACCTGATGCCCAGCAGGCAGACGCTCAATCAGAGAAGTCAGCAATTCAATACTGCCATCTCGAAAGCGGCCGGTTTGGCTGGCGGACGTGTCAATCAAGATCACGTGGCGACGAATTTCTGCCGGGACCGCCGAGGAGCGAATCGCGACGGCGAAGTGCTGCTGCCCCGCGACGGCTGGTGTCCGAAACACAACCGCGTCGGGAGCCTGCTGCTCCGTCTTCGTATCAGCCATTACGGCGTGGCAAAATGCCGAAACGCCCAGACCCAGTGAACACAACGAACCCGCCAAATGCCGCATGAGAATTCCCCTGAGGTTCCGCAGTAGCAGACCGTCCGATGGACATGACTCGCACAACGCTCACCAAACTGAGCGCAGTGCGGGAAGTAGTCTACAGTCGTTCTCGGATGAGCAGGAAAGGAATTCCCGGTAAAAACAGTCAGAACAAAGAGGCAACGCAAAATTCGACACAATTGGTCGTGCGAGGTGGTCAACTCCGCAAACTCCGCTGGCAAAGAATTCTGATTTTGCGGCTGTTTTTGCATTCCCCCCCAACGATCGCGGCCGATCGAGATCGCACCTTTCTGGATTTTCACCACGCCGTGCCGGCCCGAAAACACGATCAGAACGTATCAATTTTTAGGATTATAACGCCGATACTGTCCCTGGGGGCGGCAAAGGTCATACGGATGCAGTTAAAGCTTGAGCCGGATGCCGCGTGGGGTGGGGACCTTCAATGGTGCGGCATTCCGGCTTTTTACCTTCGCTTTTGGCGGTCATGCTGGCCGCTTTGGCGGTCTCGGTCCTCGAGCGAAGAACCGATGGAGGCTCTGAAGCTCGGCGGAGAACCCGGGACAAGAACGGCCCCGTCAGTTACATCGTCGGGCAACTTCAAAGCGACCGTGATCGAGATCAAGAAGCGATCATTCGACTTCCGGTGAGCTCGGATTCTGTCATTCGATTTCAGGTGCCTGCGAATTCGCTGATCATCGTGGGAAGTCTTGATACTTCCGGGGCTGCTCATTCCCTGAGGATCAGCTCCCAACCAGGCGGAAATTGGTCGACCTCCGCGAGCCACAGCTCCAGAGGCCCTGGAGATCTGCTGTACATCCAGTCTACAAGCCTGTCAGAGATTCACCGGAGCGGACAGACGCCGAACGACGATGCCGTCGCGATCACAGATTCAATGCCTCCGAGCAGTCTCCGGCAGTCTACTGTGCAGCCACTTGATAGACTGCAGGCCCTGACGAGATCACGGCTGCGTCGATTCCTGATCCCACATTTCGAACACGACCAGATAGTTCAGGAACCCCGCGAAGCGTTGGCGATAGCGGAAGGGTCTCGCGTCAGGGTCTACATTGACCTGTCGCTCGTCGATACTCGTTCCGAATTGCCACAGAACCATCCGCTGCGCGACACAGCAAACAGGGCTTGCGAGACGATCGAAAACGAACTACTGCAGTTGGTTGAACAATGGATCGGCCGCATTACTGATCTCGATGGCGATCGCCAGCTCTCAGTGGTGCTGACCGATCTGGATCGGCGAAAGTCCTCGAACGAGACACCCGTCCTCGGTTGTGTGCGTCGCCACGACTTTACAGAGTACGATCAGAACTCGCTCACTGGCGATATCCTGTATCTGGATCAGCATCTTCCTCCACAGGAACAACTGCGAGCCTTACTGGCTCATGAGTTGACCCACGCCGCCGTGTTCTGCATTCGTCATGAAGCAGAAGATGATTCGCCGCTGAAGGAGCATGCCGTCCCGTCATGGCTTAACGAAGCTGCGGCACACTGGGTTGAGCGTCAATTCTGCTCAAACCCGGCCGGCTTCGCGGCAAGAGAATCCGCGTTCCGTCAAAATCCCGCCCAGTGTCCGATCATCCTGAAGGACGACGATCATTTCCTGACATCCCGGCGAGCCGGCAGTCGCGTTGCCGGTGTCACTTTTCTTCAGCAATACCTGTCTGACGCAAATGCGATCAGAGAACTTCTGCACCATTCGACACCGTTTGATAAGTCCATTGCAACGATGGCTCACGCGCCATTCTCGGAGCTATTCCGAGAATGGTCAATCCGACAGGCCTGCGTCGACCACGATGCCGTTTCACCGTTGCGTTCACGTGTCGATTGCCTGAGTCTGAAGCATACAGGCAAAGCAACGGCCCGACGTACACTTTATGGCACTGCATTCCTGGTCCTGCATTCAGACTCTCCACAGGAAATCGGCATCGATGCTCATCAGGACGCTCAACTTCAGATCACAGTGCTGCACGGCTCACACCCGACCAGCACTCAGCGTAGCCCGGACTTCGCAGCAACGAGTAGCATCCGTTCCGCAAACTTCGAGACCGGGCCATCGCACACCATCAAGTAATTCTCTGAGCATCGGTCCCGGGACAGCCCCAGGCGATGGCACGGCACGCTCTACGCCGAGTTATTAGCGCTTGCTCGGGAAACCAGTTTTGCAGAGATGACGATCAGCACGATCGTCGCGAACACTGTCACACTCAGGCATGTTAACATCGACGGCAGCTCGGGGGTCACGGGCAACGCTTGTTCATACAACAGTCGCCGCAAGCCCGCAACTCCATAGGTTAACGGATTGATGCGGATCAACCAGAACAACCAACCGGAATCACCACCCGGAAAAAAAGCTCCTGAAACCAGCCACATCGGCATCAGGAAAATACTCATGATGGCATGAAATCCCTGTGTCGAATTCATCGGCCACGCAATTACAAAGCCCAGTGCGGTCAATTCTGCAGCGATCAGAATCAGAAACACGGCCGCCATCAGCATTCGACTCAGCGACCATGAGACATGAATGTCGGCACCCGCCCCGATCCACGATAACATCGGACCGATAAGCAGGAACAAGCCGGCCTGCAGAATGGCCAGAATGGTCCCGGCGGAAATCCTGCTGAGCACAATCGCCAGACGCGAAACCGGTGCGACGAGCACTCCCTGGAGAAATCCTTCGCGCCGATCCTCAATGATTGAAATCGTCGAAAAGATCGCGGTGAAGAGAACGATCAGAGTCGCGACTCCGGGCAAAAAGTACTCCTGGTAGGTTACTTCGTGGGTCAGACCAGCGGCCCACGACGGAGGTCGAAACGATGTCCTCAAGCCTGCCCCGAACAGCAGCCAGAAAATTACAGGCTGACCAACAGCGCCAATGATACGAGTTCTTTGGCGAAGAAACCGAATGAGCTCACGCTGTGTCAACGCGATGATGGCTCCGCTATGCATGAGCGTCTCCCGAAACCAGAAGTGAACGACCTGTCAGTTCCAGAAAGACGTCATCCAGTGATGGCCGAGTCAATTCAAGCCCCAGAATTTCATTGCGAAACTGGTTCAGGAGTATCGTGATCTGCGTGGCCGGATCGTTCACTCGAACAGAGAGCTGATTTCCCGATACTATCACTGATGAGTTGACGGCCTTCTCAACCGCTGTCTGAACTGCGGCGGCATCACGCATTCTTAAAGTTAAGCGCTCACCAGCAAGTCGGCCTTGCAACTCGACCGGACTGCCCTCAGCCACCTTCTGCCCCTGATCCAGAAGCAGCAGTTGATCACACAACTCCGCTTCACTCATCAGGTGCGTTGCAACGACAACAGTCGTCCCCGAACCGCGAATATGATTCAAGACCAGGTCCCAGAAATCCTGACGAGCGCGAGGATCGAGGCCCGATGTTGGCTCATCCAGCAGCAGAACACGCGGGCTGTGCATCAATCCTTTCGCCAGCTCAACCCGGCGTTTCAAGCCTCCGGATAATTGCCCAACGAGAGTTGAAGCCCGATCGGCGAGCCCGAATCGCTCCAGCATCAATGCCAATCGCTCACGCAGCACAGATCCATGAAGGCCGTAAATACGTCCATGGCAACTCAAGTTTTCACGCACTGTTAAACGCACGTCAACGGCAGGTGATTGAAACGTGACCCCCAGTTGTTTCCTGACCTCTTCCTGCTTTGTGGACACATCATGCCCACAGATATCAAGGCGTCCCTTCTGGACAGGGATCAGCGTGCTAAGCAATCGAAACAGAGTTGTCTTGCCCGACCCGTTAGGCCCCAGAAGACCAAACAGGCATCCTTCCCCAATGGAGAAGCTCAATTCTCTTATCGCGGCGCGCTCACCGTAGGAGTAGCTAAGAGATTCCGCGTTGATCGCAGTCACAGGCATGGCTTAACGCCAGAAAAAACAAGCCCGGCATCCAGAGGAGGCCGGGCTGAAGAAATTTCAAAAGTCGACCATCGAACCTACCGTCTCGCCAGACCTTAGTTTACAGGTTCGGCATTCATGTCTGACTGAGTTCGGACAGGCACGAACGCCAATCTCTGCCCCCAAAATCGAACCTTGCGGAACACTACTCCGCCGGAGCAGGTTCCGCAGGATGATCTTCAGCATGTTCAGCCTCATGAGATTCGAAATCACTGATCTCAGGGGCCCAGACGCCAGTCTGAGGAGCAACACTGATGTAGTACGATCGTCCAATGTCCGGAAACAAAGCCAGTGGAAGTCCGATGGACAGAATCGTTGTCGGGGCCAGCAGAACGTACTTCCAATTGCCTTCAAACTTAAGGTGCATGAAATACATCATCACGCACATTGCTTTAGCACAGGCCACAGCCAACACCAGGACAATCGTGACTGGCTTGGGCATATGCAACACGTCAAAAATCACAGACAACGCTGTGCAGCCGCAGAGCACAAAGAATATGGCGAGGTAGTTGACGTGATGAGTGGAGTGATCATCGTGAGACATTGGAAACCCATTCAGGAACAAAACAGCTTCTGAGCCAAAAACACAGCCGACTGAAGACGGCCTCAGATGATATACAGCATCGGGAACAGGAAGATCCAGACAAGGTCCACGAAGTGCCAGTACAGACCGCTATTCTCCAGGAAGTCGGTCCACTTCTCATTCAGTCCGCTGCCTTGCTTCAGAACGACAGCAAACAGAATCATGCCCACGATCACGTGGATAGCATGGAAGCCAGTCATCAGAAAGTAACACGAAGCGAAGATATTCCCGTACACGATTGGATGAGGATCGAAAACTCCGGCACTGACGTACGAACCGTACTGTTCGTTAGCCTTCATTTCCTTCAGCAGGTCTTTGACTTCGTCATACTTCAATTCCGGAAACTTGTCGCCTTGCTTCAGGCTGTCACGTGCGGCAAGGTATTCAGCCGGAAGAGCTGGAACGGTCAGCGAAACATTCGCCACAATGTGCTGATGCAGATTCATCCACTTGCGGAACAATTCGAGATCGCCCGGAGCTGTAGCCTGATACTCGCGAAAGACGTAATCCGGCATACCCTCAGGTGGCTTTCCATCAGGAATGGCCGCGATCAGATTCACTACGTTCACAATGTCATTCGGACGCTCAGTAACAACCGCACCACCATCGGTGTATTCGCGGAAACGCTTTCGAACGACAACTTCCATTTCGCGGCTTACTTTGCTGATAGCCTGTGTTGGCGTCTCAGCGATATGCCCCGGTACGATGTCGTGCTGGATCTTACCAAGATACTCAACCGACTTAATGCCAAGGAACAGGAATGCCAGAATCATTGTTCCCGTCAGGTAAGTGCGAGCCTTCCCGAAGTTCTTCTGGGCCATGGCTTCGTGCGCCACAACGACCAGATAACTGGAGACGATCAACACAAAAGTATTGACCCCACCCAGCAATACGTTGATGTGGGTGTCTTTGGGATCAACTGGCCAGCCCTGAGACCCCAGTCGCAACACAATGTAGGAGCCGATGAACGCGGTAAAGAACATGATTTCCGTACCGAGGAAAAGCCACAGTCCGAGTTTTGAGTTCGGAATGGGAATCCCCATCTTCAGGGCCGGAGGTGCTGCAGTATGTGACATGGCGTTAAAGGCAATTCAAAAAGTCAGTCTCAGCAGGTGAGACGAATTCAGGACAACGAGACCAGCCGAAGGTAATCGGCGACCAGACAAATCAACATCGCAGGAAGACAGATCAATGAACCAACCATCAACTGACGGGCAGTGATGTTGGTGCGTGATGCAAAAAACCGAGCAGTCAACCAGAGATAACCCAGCGACAGGACCAAGGCCGCAGCCAGATATCCAGGACCAGCAAGCCCCACGAAACGCGGAAGACAACTGACAGGCACGAACGCAACCGCGTACACGAGTGCAACCCAGCCAGTCCGACGTCCCTCATCATGAAACGAAGGCAGCATTTTCAAGCCCGCCGCCTGGTAGTCATCCCGATAAATCCAGCCAATGGCCAGAAAATGAGGAAACTGCCATACGAAGAACACCGCGAACAGGGCCAAAGCTTCAGCCGTGAGTCCTCCACCGGCGGCCAACCACCCCAGCACCGGCGGCATCGCTCCGGGAATTGCCCCGACGGTTGTGCAGAGAATGCTGACTCTCTTCAAAGGCGTATAAACAAGCACGTACGTCAACATCGTCAGGAGCGATGCAACACTGGTAAGCTCATTGACAAATAAATACAGAACCCCCGCACCTGTCAATGACAGTGTGATGCCGAAAGCAGTTCCCTCGAACCGAGTCATTCGCCCCGACGCAATCGGACGATCACCAGTGCGATCCATTCGAGAATCCGTCGAAGACTCCCACACCTGGTTCAACACACTCGACGCTGCCACCAGACAGCAAATCCCGAAGACAGCGTTCAGCAACTGAGGCCATGCAACTGTGATAGGCGAGGCCAGCAGAAATCCAGCAAACACAGCAGCAGCGGCCATGACAATGATTCGTGGTCGAACCATCTGGCGGTAATCTGCAATTCGCACACCCAAATCAAGCCCACGATAGCCGACCGTTCGGGTCGAATCTTTGCATTCCACAACCGGAGACAACGCACTCATATCGCTGTCCCCCTTCCGTCCGCCACGCCAAAATCCAGCCGCAGACCCGCTAAACAACCGGCTCGCCACAACTTAACCATGCCGACAAACGCAACCAGGGTGGACGCGAACAAAGACATTCCGCCCACGGTGTGCAGTGAGCAAATCACGGCCTGAGGGAGCGATCCGGATGTCGCCACGTAGCCAATGAGAGGCAACCCGAAACGAGTCACATACGACCCCGCCCCGAGAAGTAACTGAACGAGCAGGGCTGCCGCGATACCAACGCCCGACTTCCGCAACAGTGAACTCTGGCAGCGAAGCAAACAGATCGATGCACTCGTACACACGATTGTTGCAATCACAGCGCCGATCAGGTGTTCGTTCAACATCATGTGCAAGTGTCGAAGCAATCCACCAAGCCCGTACTGCCCGAGTATGGTGACAGGAGCTAACGCAACCAGAGCGGCTCCAACCGGTGTCAGACGCTCATCACGTTGCCCGAACCATTCTGACCACTTAGTCGAACACATTAAACGAAACACAATGCACATACAAAAGAATGAAGCGCCTGTGATGCTGTGCACCATCGCCAAATGTTGTCGATCGAAAAGAACGCGAGCACCACCCAGAAGTCCCTGCAGTATCACGGCGACAAGGATGCTGAAGGCGTATGTGCGCACCCAGCCTCTGCCAAGACGCCAAGCCGCCGCAAAGAGGACAATGCTGGTAAAACCAATGAGCATCCCGGCAAGCCGGTGACCATGCTCCGTGAACTTCTCCGGATTCGTGGCGAAGTCGCGGAACCAAGGATAGAGCAGCATGTTGTGACCATCAGAAGATGGCCAATCGGCAAAAGCCATCCCGGCTTTCAGCGTCGTCACAAGCGCACCCATGCCGATCGGAAGCAGGGCGACGAGACAGGTCGTCGTCGCCAGCTTACGAATCAATGGATGAACTGTCTCATGAGAAACTGACACTTGTAGCTTTCCGGGCTTGTCCAACGATTAGTGACCGTGGTTCGAAGATGCTTTGTAGCCAGCGGGCGGCGGTGACGTCTGCAGAATAAAGTCCTGCCCCATCGCCTCAGCTTCGGGAGACGAGTACTCGTATGGTCCGCGGTAGCATACTGGAGGTACATCGAAGTTCCCATGTCCCGGAGGAGAAGGAGCAGACCATTCCAGACCGTTTGCACCCCATGGATTTCGTCCAGCCTTCTTTCCGAAGAAGAAGCTCAGGGCAAAGTTTCCAAGCAACAAAAACTGAGCAAATCCCATGATGATCGCTGAGATCGTCATGAACTGATTCATAGGCAACAAGTGCTCAAGGTAACCGTGGAGGTAAGGATCTGCATACCGGCGAGGCATCCCAGCAATCCCCAACAAGTGCATCGGGAAGAACGTTCCGTTCATACCGATGAACGTTAAGGCAAAGTGCCACTTCTGCACGGTGTCGTTCATCTCACGACCGAACATCTTCGGGTACCAGAACTGAACCGCCGCGAATACTCCAAACAGCGTCGCTCCGAACAACACGTAGTGGAAGTGAGCCACAATGAAATAGGTATCGTGGAAGTAAATATCCACCGGTACCGCCGCCATGAAGATACCACTCAATCCACCAACAACGAACAAAGCCACAAAGGCCGCACAGTTCAGGAAGACCGCATTGAACTTAATGTTGCCGTCCCAGATCGTCCCGATCCAGTTGAAGACCTTAATCGCAGATGGAAGAGCAATCATCATGGTCGAGGTCATGAAGGTCATGCCCAGAGCAGGGTTCATCCCGCTGGTAAACATGTGATGGCCCCAGACGATGAAACCCAGCCCGGCAATTGCAGCCATTGAGTAAACCATCGGCTTGTACCCGAACACAGGCTTGCGGCACATACACGCGAGCATGTCGGAAACCATCCCCATCGCCGGCAACAACATGATGTACACCGCTGGATGCGAATAGAACCAGAACAGATGCTGCCAGAGCAATGGCTGCCCGCCACCAATCGTCGGGGCTGCGTTGTTCACTACGATTCCCGCAGGAATGAAGAAAACAGAATGAACATCCGTCGGCAAAAGGCTGCTAAGACGGTCGAAAACCAGCATGAAGCCTGCAGCCGTCAGTACGGGAAGTGCGAATGCCTGGAGAATCGCCGTAATGAACATCGACCAAATCGTAAGTGGCATCCGGAACATAGTCATCCCGGGAGCACGCATGTTGATGATGGTGGTCATGTAGTTGACCGATCCCATCATCGAAGACACACCCACAAGCGTCAGCCCGAACAACCACCACGTTTGCGCAGCTCCGGAGCTCGGTGCCGCATCAGCAAGGTCACTCAATAACGGATAACTCGTCCATCCATTACCCGGGCCTGCGGTTGCACCGCTTGCAACAAAGCTGATCCCGAAGCATGCAATGGCGGGCCACATGAACCAGTAGCTCAGCATATTCAGAACCGGAAACGCCATATCGTCCGCACCGATCTGCAGCGGAATCAGGAAGTTTCCAAACGCTCCGGCGAGCACCGGGATGATCACAAGGAAGATCATCACCGAGGCATGCATCGTAAACAGCATGGTATAAAACTCAGGACTGATCTGACCGCCTTCGGTCTGAAACAATCCAAACAACTTCCCGACGATCGGCATGCTTCCCCACGGAAACGCCAACTGCCAGCGAACCGCAAGTGCAAGTGCTCCACCGACCATCAACATCAATAAAGTGGTCACCAGGAACTGAATCCCGATCACCTTATGGTCGATTGAAAACACGTACTTGGAAATAAATGTCTGCTCGTGGTGACCATGAGAATGATCATCTGAGTGGACATGTGCACCAAGCGAGGGAGTAACAGTTGCCATGACAACAAACCTTAATGACTCTTAAAGCGACGTCAATGTCGCTGAACGGAGCAAAAAATCACTC
Organism: Planctomycetales bacterium; assembly: GCA_026400835.1. Lineage (GTDB taxonomy): Bacteria > Planctomycetota > Planctomycetia > Planctomycetales > Planctomycetaceae > SXXK01. Next base: position 83,248 of record JAPLOA010000046.1, read on the forward strand.
TTCGTCGGACGCGGACGCTGCTTCGTCCGCAACGCCATCTTCATTCTGATCAGTCTCAAGAGCGGCCAGGTACTTCAGATAAGACTCTTCTGACTCTGCAATAATCCGGGCCTTCATCTTGTAGTGGCCCCATCCGCAGAGCTCTGCACACACCAGTTCATACTCGCCAGCCTTCTCGATCTCAAACCAGATCGGAATCACAAGCCCGGGAACTGCGTCCTGCTTCACTCGTAGTTTCGGAGCGAAAAACGCGTGCTGGACGTCCTGAGTTCTCAAGTGAACCATCACTGGCTGAGACACAGGCACATGCAGCTCATTGACGAAGTACAAGTCACCCTCCTGAGGTTCAGTAGACAACTGAGTGCCCGGCTTCGGGTAACGAATACGCCATTCAAACTGTCGGGCTGTCACCTCGGCGACTGGCGTCTTTCGTGCTTCATCTGGAAAGCGAGCCAAAACACGAATGTTCGCGAGCACCTCAAGTTGCGTTAGAGAAATGAACACCAGCACAAACGAAGGCACAATCGTCCACATGATTTCAAGCTTGTGACTACCGTGCGAGAACACAGCTTTCTCACCCGACTTCTTAGTCGCGCCTTTCCACAACGCATAACCAAGGCCGACCTGAGTTCCAACGAAGGTCACTGCCACGATGATTAAAATCAGGTAAAACAAACCATCAATCTGATGGCCCACCGACGACATTGGTGCACTTGGAAACCACCAATTGCGCGATGGCGCGACCAGGCAGACGTAGAGTGCAACAATCGGCCAGAAGATGAAAAACAATGCCCAGAACTTTTTCACAACATTACTCCGAACAGGAACCCCTGCAGAGATCAAAACTCAAGACGGCAAACTAAGGAGCGACCGCTGCGGCAGCGGGAGGAGCAGCAACAGCAACACCAGTGGCTCCGGGCTCCGGTTCAAACGGAATGCTAAGGACGTAGTTCACGACATGCCAGATATCTTCGTGAGGTGTATTCTTGAACGAAGGCATACGAGACCCCTTGATACCGGCATGGATCCGAGCGAATAGATCAATAGGACGTCGCCCTCCTCGATAAATCCCCCGATGGAGATTTCGTGGCTGATTCAAATTGTCCCAGACGTCGTGCAGGCCAGCCTCGTTGTAAGGCTCACCCGTGATCGGATTCTTCTCGTAGGCAATGGTCTGAGGACCGTTCCCTGCGCCGTCAACACCGTGACAGTCAGCACAGTTCAGTGTTTTACTCAGATAAAGTTCTCGACCACGTCGTCGAGATTCCGGGCTGTCCGGAACACGAGCAACAGTCGGGACAATCACAGCCTCTGCAGTATCAGACACAGACCAATCTTCAGCCATCCCGTCACCAATGGAATTCGCTGCGTCCACAATGTCAGCAGCCAGCATTTCCTTCAACTCAGAAACAATCGCTTCGCGAGACTCACCACCCTCAGTTCGAGTGGCAACAGCCTTCTGCGAAAAGTCCCCTGCCAACTCATTGACCAGTTTTCGCTCATACTCCCCACGTAACGAAAGGAAGCGAACATACTCGACCAGAGAGTTAATCTCGCTGTCAGTCAACAACAGGAAGGACGGCATATAAGTCCCGGGAATACCATACTGCAGTACGCGCTTGATATCCTGACGGCTCGCCTTGGAAACATCTGTCGTTGACGTGAACTTGAAAATGCCATGACGATAATCGCGAGGTCGCGGATTCAGATACTGAGCAGTTGGGCCAGCACCATCGCCGGATGTTCCGTGACAGTGACTGCAATGACGCATGTACAGAACGCGCCCTGACTGCATCACAGTGCCACCGTCGATCACACAGGAGTCTCCAGCCGAAATCTCTTTCGACGGCAACCCCTCCAGAGTTGCCTGACCGGTTGTTGCATCCCAGTTGCTGATGAGCAATGTCTCACCTGCGAGTGCCCCGGAAACAACGTGGACAGAAGACGCAGTCTCCGGAAGTGACTTTCCTTCCTCGACTGAGAACTTGACAGTCGCCACGCCCTCGACCGCAGAATACTCCGCCACAGCAGATTGGGTTCCACCGAACTCAACAGGCAACTTTAACCACGCCTTGAGATCCTGAGGATTACCGAATCGATCGTCCACGAGTTGCTTCACCCCGGAGATCGCCGGGGCCGCCTCAGATTCGCCCTTGAATCCATCCTGGGCTTCAGGAATCAGCGACGTCGTTCGTTCGCTGTAAACGAAAGATGAATTGTACTCCGAACAACCTCCAGCGACGACAGCCGTCAGCATGGGGAGAAGGAGAAATCTGTTCCAACTGGGAGTCAGTGACATTCCCAAAACCTCAGCTCAGTGATGTTCGCAGAAACCAAATACCAGCCATTTACAGCTTTAACTTCTCAACAGGATAATCAATCTGCAGCTCCGTCGTGCCACCAGACTGAATCTCCACTGCCAACTTTCGCTCGACATAATTCCCATCCGCTGCCTCGTGCCATACAACGAAGGTATGCTTACCAGCAGGCAACTCCGGAATACTGAATCCGCCGTTCGCATCGGTCACAGCATAGTAGGGATGATCCAAAGGAAGGTGATAAGCTTTCATCCAGCCGTGGAAGTCGCATGTCACAGCAAATGGCGCTGTTTCCGCCTTACTGTAAACAAACTCAACCTGACCAACTCGATCTCCGGCACTTACAACCGAGCTGATGCCTGTATTTCGATTTGGATAAGTATGCGTGTTGTGAGCGACACTGTCGTCACTTAGCACCTTGACAGTTCGCCCGGTTGGAACAATCAAGCAATGAGGGAGAAAGCGACAATTCTTCTGGTCAAAAAAGAATGGTTCAGCCGGCACTTCAAGACTCTTCCCATTCTTTGGGGCTTTCGCGAGGTAAACAAACACATTTGCCACACCGTTGCCTTCCCCAAGCACAAGACGCTCGTCAGGAACATCAACTGCCGCACACACCTCTTTGTCTTTGACGTCAGCTCCCTTGGTGATCAACGGAGCCAAGGCCGCATTATCACCCTTCAACACAACCTTGCCGGAGAACACGCCTGGTGTGCCAGACTCAGCAGCCGCCTCTTCTCCAGCAGCACCGTCTGCCGCCGCTGCGGATGAATCCGCAGCAACAAACGACACACGCGGCTGCACATAAGCACCACCGGGATACTCACCACAACCGGCTCCAAGAGCCAGTGAAAGCAGTACAGCAGTGAACAAAGGCTTATTCATGGAAACCAACCAGTTGAAACATTCGCCAAAAACAGAGGAACGCTATTGACCAGCATCGCTCAAGACTATTCCGCCCCGGCCGCGTTATCCGGCTTCGCCGCATCCGCCGGAGCAGCAGGCTCAGCCGCCGGTGCAGCGGGAGGTGTGTAGGTCGTTTGACCAATCTCTTCCAACAATCGCGTGTAGTTCATCAGAGCATCACGAGTTGCATTCACATGGGCATCAGCATTGCCTTTGAACAAGTCAGGCATTTCGTTCGTATTATTTTTATAGTTCACTGGCATCGAAGTGTAAGGCGTAATCCACGATGGTTTGTAAAGCCAAAGCTTTACCCAATCTGCCCGCAGTCGATTCTGCACCATGTTCAAGTTCGGACCCTGAATATCCTTCGCAGGATCAGACGCCTTGAACTTCTTACCGCCCAGAGAGTGACACTTGACACACAACTGGCCGTTCAACAGTTTCCACGACTCATTCAGGTAACTCTGCTGATCACCAAGCATTCCTGCATGTGCAAGCTCTACCTGTCTCATAGACAAGTAATCCAGATCCGTTGCTGGATTTTCCTGGTATGGGAACTCAGCACCGTCTGCTGCAGCAAAATAGTTAGCCAGCACACGTGCTTCATGCTCACTCATATTGAAGCGAGGCATCCGAAGAACAGTCGTATGGCGGATCTTCCCAGGCTCAAGCAGGAATTGATACAACCACGAAGTCTGAACCTTTCCACCTTCCTGATACAACGGTGGAGGAGACTGTTGCCACGCCAGCGATCGATTGCCGCCCGTCCTCGTTTCCATCAGATTCTCAACAAGCCATTCAGCAAAAGCACCCCCACGAGCATGCTCGTACTTCAACAACTGCTGAGCGGGAATCGTTATTCGTTCCCCCGGGAGCAATCGCTTCATGCTTTCGCCGGTCCCGAATTCGGCCGTCTCCCAAAGATCGAACCCGTGCTCTTGATCCACAATGTCTTCTTCAAGGTCTGGCCGCACCGCCACCATGGCGCGAATTGTTGCCAGGTGAAGCGACTGCTTCTCGTCGTCAATTACAAAATCCCGAACCTCACCAGTCAGGGCCTGAGTCACCGGCCTCGTTTTGAGAAGAATGTCGAGTGCATTCTGGTGATCAGCACTGCTCAACACTGACGCAGTGACATTTTCCAGATCGGTTGCGTATGTTACCTTCGGAAGGTCAATAATATGGCAACCCGTACAATTATACTTCGCCAGCAGGAACTCACCTTCAATACGATTCTTGTCTCGCTCATTTGGCGTATACACGTACTCTTCTGCGGGCGGATCGGCCACCAGACCGAGGACAAAGGTTGCAATCGCCTCGATCTCATCTTCTTTCAGCGGAAATTTTGGCATACGCAATCGCTCGTCGTAGCCCTTGGTTTCCGTTTTCTCAAAGTCGTAGCTTCGAGGAGCACGCAGCTTCTGCCATGCAAAACCGGGACGCCCATGCCGCTGGATACTGTCATAGAAGAACGCCGCAGACATCTCACTGGCTTCTTCTTCTTCGGTAAACACACCAGCCGCAGCACCACCCGCCTCTGCTTTGCGATTCGCTGCGACCACACGCTCACCGGTCGACTTGAATGCGGAGCCTGCAGGCTCGCCATGGTGATGCAGGAACTCCTCAATATGCTCGAATCCAAGCTTGCTGGTGTCCTTACGACCCCAATCCTGCAATGCAACGCCGATCGGGCGAGCTAACTCATAACCGGGCATGTCGTGACATGCATAGCAACCATATCGAGCGATAGTTTTTCGACCGACATACTCGAGCTTCTTCTGTCGCCAAACACCGGGATCTGTGATGGCAGCGCCATCTTCTGACGCAAGTGCCTGCTCGTCACCCACCACATCAACCAGCTTTTGCGGGAATGATCCCGATTCGATAATGCCACGTGCCGCAGACTTACTGAACCGACTCTTCTCGAGATACAGGCTCACGAGGTTATCAAGCTCTTCGCCTTCAACCGAATGCACCGCAAACTGCTCGGACTTGCCCTGACTCAGCAGAAAGGCAGTAATGTCAGCCGCCGGATCGATCAATGTCGTACCGTCTACATCGGTATAGACGTCCAGATACAGATTTGGCATCCGGGTTCGCTTGTGGTGTCGCTCGGGTTCGCGAATCCAGGTGTACAACCAATCGCTGAAGTTATCATCATCAGCGTTACGAAGCACCTTCTTGTGAATGTCAGAAATGTTGGGACCAAAATCAGCCTTATTCCCCGGAACCGCCGTGTGCTCATGGCACGCCAGACAGCCACGCTGAGCAAACAACTGCTTCCCTCGTTCCGCGTCGGCTACATAATTCTCTTCGGGCTTAAGGAGATCAATTGGTTGAGATGTCCCGATCAACACAGCCGCGATGCCGGCGAGTTCAGCCGCTTCGAACTTCGCAGTATGAGCCGCATCAGCCTCGCTCAAGTGATCCGCCAGGCCAAAGAACTTTGGCATCTTTGTGCTCGGACGGAAGCGAGACGGATCCTCTGTCCAATACTGAATAAATGCGTCGGTCGTCTTGGCAGCAACGTGACGAAGACTTGGACCAACTTTCCGCATCTTCCCGGCGACCTGCGTCGGATCTGCAGCAATTCGAGCCGCCTCTTCCGGAGTTTGAGGCTCCAGTCGCATATCAGGACCGATGGCAACTCCCCCATCGAAACCGTGCATCTCATGGCAACCATAGCAGCCGTACTTCTGGATCAGTTCGTAACCCTTCACAACTTTCGGTGCTGATGCACCGAACTTCGGACTAATACCGAGTTCAGTCACAGAATGGTGACATTTGATACAAGTCGACTCGGCAAAGCGAGACGGCTGCATCGGATACTCCCAGAAGTGATTCGGGTGATACCCGTACTCATCATGCCACTCGTGAGACAAATGAGGGTCATTGGGACTGTGTTCGGCATTGCCAAAGCTCGTACCAGAACCCTGACCATCGTGGCAAATAGTACAGCCAAACTTGGCCACGGGGTGGGGACTTGACGCTGTGCAGAATAACTCTGTATTGGGGTGAGTGGAAAATGGTTGAGGGAACTTATTCTCTTTGACCCAGTCTTCGACCGAAGCTGTAGTCGGATGCCCCGGAGGGAACGCAGCATCGCCAGATGACGTTGTTTTATCAATGTTCTGGTGGCAGGAACGACAGCGATCGAACCGAGCAATCTCAGCCATCCCCAAAGTCTGCGATAACCGAGGCATCCAGTCCTGAACAATTCGCAGATGCGAGTTAAATCCGTCGATGATTGGCAGTTCCATCATCGCCCGCTTCCAGCTGGAAACGAGATTTGTTGGTGCGATGTTCTCAACTGACGCACGAACACGCTCCGCGTCGAAGTTGAGCTTTTCCCGAGCTGCGACCAGTTCATCATACTCAGAAGTCAGGGCCTTCACCGCTGAATTGCTGGCAGCCAGCAATTCCTTGGCAGCGTCCAGCTCAACCTTAGTCGCATCACACGCGTCCTGCTTTGAGCGGAAAGCAGCGAAGCGAGCCTGTGTTAACTCAGCAGCCAACGCGTCTCGCACCGCGAGGTCATACTGCGCGCGGGCCTGATCGCGAATTGAGTTCTTGAACTTCAGGTTGATTTCCAATGCATCAACACTGCGTTGCAGAGTGTCCTGTTCCTTAAAGACCGGAGCCTGATCGATCCTGACCTGAGCCAGCTTTTCTTCCGCCACCTTCACCTGAGCATCCAACTCAGCAAGTTGTTTGCGGAATTCCGGCGACTCAATCTTCGCAAGATCAGCCTTACGCACGGTTGCGTCCAGCTTGAAGTTGGTGCGTTGATAACCCTTCCACTCGTCAGCCTGATCAGCCCGCATCATCAGGATTACGGACAGAAGCAGAATCACGGAGCTGGCGGCAAACACGCCGTTCAGAGTCTTTTGATTCCAGAGGAAATTGTCAGTTGCTGGCATGAGACTTTGGCTGGGCCTTCCGCCCGTCCTCAGTGGATTTCAGAAACCGGAAACCTGAATGCGGCACGCGCCGGCATTAGATATTGAAGAAGAACTCAGGGATACCGACGATATACTTCAAGGCAAATGCCCAGCGAAGCAACATCTTGATCGGAAGAATCGCCATCCAGAGAATGAGGTTCGAGAACACAAGGAACCGAAGCACACCCATCCGAACGAAATACTTTCTCAGCACCGTCAGTCCAAGAACCGGCGGCAACGCTGCGAAATAAACAATCGTCAAAATAATTCCTGGAGATTCCCGAAGCAGAATATCACCAACACCCGATCCCTTTGGAATTCCAAGCCCAAGCCCGTTCCAAAAGAACTCACTCAAATTGACGTTGTTGGCCGCCTCGACCTTGTGAACATCCCAGTACTCGTAAATGCCGAAGAAGTTCCAGTTCGGGCCTCGCAGAAACGTTCCCAAAACAATCAAAGCAACCCACAAGGGCATAAACCCAAAGAGAAACGTGGTGATCGCAAATGAACGTTCTTTGAAGCTGTAGTAACCGTTGCCAGCCTTATTAAAGTCGATATAAGGCACCGCAATTAATCCGCCCAGAATGATGCTGGGCAGAACCACACCCGCCAACCACGGGTCGAAGTAAACCAGCATCTCCTGCAGACCCAGAAAATACCAGGGCGCCTTTGACGGATTTGGCGTCTTCATCGATGAGGCAGGCTCTTCAAGAGGAGCCTGAAGGGCAATCCCCCAGAAAACCAACACGGCGGTCAGAACAACCATGCAGATCAATTCGGTGTACACAAGATCCGGCCACACCAGAACCTTCTCGTTGTCTTCCTGCTCGAACAGGGGTCGCCCCTCTGCAATCCGGCGATCGTTGTCGACTGCTCTGCTGAAGTAGATCCATGTGAAGAATGCCACGATGAACAACATAGCGACGATCGGCACATTATCAGGCTTACCCACAATCTGACGGAAGTCGTAGTCAGTCAGACTCAATGTCATAAAAATCAACGAACAGTTGAGCAAAACCCAGGCGACCGTTGGCCGAGTCCACCACTCCCGAAACTGAATCATGGCCCAGAGACCAACGATCGTCAGGAAGAAGTACAGTACCGGATTCGAAAAGTACGCGTCGAAGAAGTCCTTGAATGCCAAAGGCATCGAGAACATAAACCCTTCCACGGGATACGTGAAATGGTAGAACGACAACATCATCAGAATGGAGGTGTACACCGCCCAGACCGAAGCCCTTGGCATACCACTCCGATACTCCCCATCAACCTTAAAACTGCGGATCGTCCACAGCAGGTTCATCAGGAAAATCACAAGGTAAAACCAACCAAGACCGACCAATACGCTCGGTGTGAGATCGGGATGAGGATTCAGCATTGACAAACGCCCGGAAAAAATACGCCAGATCCGGAAGAATCAAAAAGAACACAAGAGAGCAGACCGGCAGCCACTACAACGGCTGACTGATCCCACCATCTTTTCGCACGCGCCAGAAGTGGATCGCAATCAACCCGCTCACCACCAATGGAATGGCCACACAGTGCAAAATGTAGAACCGGTTCAGAGTCGCCTCACCAACGAACCGACCACCCAACAGCAGGAATTTCGCGTCGGAGGCATTCGTGATCAACTCGTAGCCGCTCGTATTAAACAACTGAAAACCCGGACCTTCAGTACCGAGACCCGGAGTCGCTTTCGCCATATTGGAACCTACAGTGATAGCCCAGATCGCCAACTGATCCCAAGGCAACAAATAACCCGTGAATGACAGGAGAAGCGTCAACACAAGCAACAGTACACCAATCACCCAATTAAATTCCCGCGGCGGCTTATAGCTGCCCGTCAGGAATACACGGTACATATGTAACCACACCGTGATGACCATTGCGTGAGCACCCCAACGGTGAATCTCTCGCATGATGCCCAGCGTTTGCACGTCGCGTAATGCCTGAATGTCGTAGAACGCCCACTCCAAAGTTGGGCGGTAGTAAAACATCAGCAACACCCCGGTAATCGTCTCCACAAGAAACAGGAAGAACGTAATCCCGCCCATACACCATGTGTACGACAGCGCGATCCCCTGCTGCTTAATAGAAACCGGGTGCAAGTGAAGGAAGAAGTTTGTCAGCATCACGACGACACGATTTCTTCGATCGGTCGGCGCGGGATGCCGAAAAACACTCTTCCAGATCTGTGAGTTACGAATGTAATCGCCTACAGACACCTTCAGACCCTCAGACGAAGCCGCATCATGAACCCGCGGCAGCCAAATAAAAAATCAGCGACAAGACGCCTCTGCAAGCCACAACCATTAAACGGCACTAAGTCATACCCACAAAGCACGATGGATTCGACCACTGCCCCAGTTCCTTCTGGAACTTAACGCTCTTATCAACCTCAAGCATCCCATCTTCAGCCAGCCGAATGCCCACACGCTCCAATGGTCGAGGAGCCGGACCTTCGAAGTTCACACCGTTCTTATAGAAACCAGAACCGTGGCAAGGACATTTGAATTTCTGCTCGCCCTCAAGCCAGTTTGGAGTACAACCCAGGTGGGTACAGACTGTGCTCAACGCGTAAATCATCTGAGCCCCGTCAACTTCACCATTAACAACCCAGATGTTGAACTGAGCCTGCCACTTAGTCGAAACGGTCCCCGGAGCGTAATCGTTCGGAGGACCAATCTTGAATTTCGTTGGAGGCTCAACAAGCACGTTCGGCATCATGAACCGAGCGACCCCAAGCCCAAAAGCCCCGAACGCAGTCGTGAAAGATGACCACGCAATAAACACAGGCGACAACACAAAAGCAATGATCGCCCCAACAACGCTTCGACGCTCCACCTGAACCGCAGGCGCCTTTGACGAAGCAGCCGGAGTTTTCGCTGGAAGTGGTTTTTCCGGAAGCACCACCTTCGGAAGAACTGGAGCCCCCTCAGCCACAGATCGAGCAGCCTTGATCATGTCAGCCGCCGACATCCCGACAGGAGCCGCCGCTGCCTTCACCTCAGCCGCAGGCTTAACAGCAGCAGGTGCAGCACTCGCCGCAGCCGGAGTACCACCAGCTTTGGCGCGAATTGCGGCCATAATGTCCGCTGGACTTTTCGGCGCACCCGCAGCAGGCACGGCTGGTGCTGCAGCAGCAGGTTTCTTGATAGCCGCAAGGATATCAGCCGTACCAGCAGGCTTGGCTGCAGCACGGGCCGCAGCGAGGATATCGCCTGTGCCCTTTGGAGCCGCAGGCTTCACTTCCGCAGCGGATGCTCCGATTGGCGCCGGTGCTTCGATCGAAGGAGCCGCTGCCGCAGGCTTCTCAGCCGCAGCCGCTTCGGCATTCTTCGCACGAATTTTTGCCAGGATGTCGTTCGTTGAAGGCTTTGGATCTGTCATTCAACCCTGCCAGCCGTCGGAAAGGATTCGGTGAAAGCCATGTTCTCGAACGGAACATGGACACAACTTCTGAAACCAACGAAGTTTAGTGCCAGCCCAGAACAGGGCATTCTCTGGATTCTGTCTGTCCTCTTTCGGACTGGCAAGGCGGCCAAAAGTACACGAGTTTCTTTTCTCGAAGGCAGGAAGGCCGAAAAGCGTTTTCCGTAGACCGGGAAGGCAAGAATCGAACCAACTTCACTCAAGTTCGAGACTCTGAACGTTCTCGGATATCTGAACCGTCTGGCCTGACCGAACGTTTCCCTTCGATGTGTCATCTCTTTCGCCACTCCCTCTTCATAGGTCGAAAACTCCGCTTTGGCGATTCGCTCCCTACAGTTTCTCGAAGTGCGGAGTACCTGTCTTCGTAACGGGAGTGATATGCTCTCAACCTTTGTTAATCCCCATTCATTGCCGCGATACTCGCCCGAAGCCGAGGCGAGTGAGGAGAACAGGAATCTTTGCGCTTGCCCTCGGTGAGTATCAGTGTCGCCTCCGGGACAAGATGGTGTCAGGATGCCGCAATTCGCCTGTTGAGACAGTGCGTGGAACCGCTTTGTATCGACACGTTTTCGCGCAGAAGATCGTCAACAAAAAACGCCTCCGAAGTTTCCCGCGGAGGCGTTTGGCTCGGAATCAATTTATTCGAACATGATTAATCCCAACTCAGCGAACCAGCGCTCTGGTATTCGGTGACCCGCGTTTCGAAGAAGTTCTTTTCCTTCGACAGGTCGATCGTTTCGCTCATCCAGGGGAACGGATTCGGTGAGCCGTACTGGGTCGGCAGACCAATGCGTTCCAGGCGGCGATCAGCAATGTGCTGAACGTAATCCCGGAATGATTCGGCGTTAAGACCGAGCACTCCGCGTGGCAGACAGCCTTCAGCGTACTCAATTTCCAGTTCTACAGCGGCACGAATCCGCTGAATCATTTCGTCCTGGAACTGTGGCGTCCAGATGTCCGGGTTTTCCGCTTTGATCCCATTGATGAGGTCAACGCCGAAGTTCATATGAACGGTTTCGTCACGCAGAATGTACTGGAACTGTTCGCCAATTCCCTTCATCAGGTTACGGCGATGGAACGACAGCACCATCACGAATCCGCTGTAAAAGAAGATCCCTTCCATGATCACGTAGTAACCGATCAGATTCTTCAGGAACATCTGGCGACCTTCCGGAGTATCCGTGGTGAATCCATCGTTCAGCACTTCAGCCGTCAGTTCCATTTCGAAAGCGTCTTTCTTAGCGATGGCCGGGATTTCCCGATACATATTGAAGATTTCGCCTTCGTTCAGCCCAAGACTTTCGACAACATACAGGAACGTATGGGAGTGAACCGCTTCTTCGAACGCCTGACGCAGCAGATACTGACGGCATTCTGCGTTGGTGACGTGCTTAAAAATGGCCAGAACCAGGTTGTTGCCCACCAGAGATTCGGCTGTCGAGAAGAAGCCCAGGTTTCGCTTGATCACCAGTCGCTCGTCATCAGTCAGACGATCAGACCGCCACACTTCCACGTCCTGGTTCATCGGTACTTCGGTCGGCATCCAGTGATTAGCGCAGCCGTTGTTGTAGTGCTCCCAGGCCCAGTGATATTTAATTGGCATGAGCTGATTGACATCGACCTGAGCATTGTTGATCAGCCGCTTTGCAGTGGCTTTCACGCGGCCCGATGTTCCGGTCAGCATAGTGGTTTGATCTTCGAAAGTGAGTGTAGACATAGGCAACCTCATTCCATGAGTCGGGGAAAACAGAACAACGAATTTAGTGGTTTCACATCAGTTCAAATTTCAGATTTGCATCTTGAGATTTCAAAGTTCAAATTTGAAATCTCAATCTTCAAATCACGATCACATCAGTTCAAAAGCTGTCTCGCTGGAACTCGATGCCATGCGTTATAAAGGTAGCCCTTCGGGTTCCACGGGACAGACTCGGGCATCGTGTTTCCCAGAGAATCTGTCGCACGTACACAGACCTCTGTTTCAGCATTCATAATCGTCAGGGTCGCAGACCAAAGCTGCCAGCAGAACTCACCGCTCTGCACTCCAAGCGTGGCATCGATCCACGATTTTCCGCCATCAGGTGAGACTTCGACTTTGGAAATCGAACATCCCTTTCGTCCCGATGGCAAAGCATATCCTTTCACATCAACCTTGCCGTCTTTGCTGTCCGCAGAACACAACGCCGCATTCACAGGGTATCTGTAAATCGGAGCAGTTTCATCAATCTCGACCGGAGTTCCCGAATACACCATTTTGTAGACATCAGCAATGAAGTGATTGGGAGAAGGCTTGTCACTTACAACAATCTTCTGCAACCACTTGACGCTGCGGGCTCCGATGTATCCCGGCACGATGGTTCGCAGCGGAAAGCCATGATCCGGCAGCAGAGGCTGGCCATTCATCTCAGTTGCCAGCAAAACTCCGGGAAGCTTTTCATCTTCTTCCAGCAGCTTGCTCAGTGGCACTGAGCCACCAAAAGGAAACGTCGCCTTCCCATCAACAACCTGATCAGCCCCTTCAAACCAGACATGCTTAGCGTCAGCACTGACTCCGGCGGCCTTGAGCACATCAGACAGGCGAACTCCCGACCAGACGGCATTCCCGATGGGGCCTTCCTGCCATGGCACGCCCTTCATTTCCTTGATCTTCATGAATTCATATCGTCGAATTCCGGCACAGCTCACCGTGCAGGTCACGCTGGATTTCGGGAACTTTTCCAGCAGTTCAGGAATCGAAAACGTCACTGGCTTGTCGACCATGCCCTCGATCGACACTTTGAACTGATCGGCTACTACGGTTGGGTTAGCACCGTGGCTGCGAATATAAAACTGCGGCGTCGGAGTAATCCAGTCTTTGACCAGTTCTTCAAGTCGCGGCTCACCGTTGCGGGGTGCTCGAGTTCGATAAATCAGGTCTGCTTTGGCAGGATCAACGCGAGTTTCATCCCATGCGGCAACGGCCGTTCGCGAAGCCACGCCCCACGGCAAAAAAGAAGCCGCTGCTGTGCCAGTCAGAGCAGACACAGAACGGCTCATGAAATGTCGGCGGTTGAGGTGGTTCAAAACAAGGGCTCCGTCATTGGCAGGATGAACCAGGCGAGCGGAGGGCGTGAGCCCTCCGAGTATCAAGCGCACGGCTCGGAGGGCTGACGCCCAACCGCTCGCCAGATCACGAGGCCGCAATAATCGAACGATCATTGCGGCTCAGTTTCCGATCACTACTGACACGCTTCGCAATCCGGATCCGTAATGCTGCACGCCTTGTACTGAGAAACCTCAGTCACCGGCACAACATGCGGGGCCGGAATATCAGCCCGGCTCTGTTCCGGAGAACGATCTTCATCCATGCGAGCCATCTGGATGTCGCTGGAGGCACTGCGACTCTTGACCCATCGTGGCTGAACACCAAACTTGTTGATGTCGACCGTCGACTTTTCGATCTGAGTCGCCGCCAGGGTGCGTAAATAGTAAGTCGTCTTGAGACCTTTTCGCCACGCCAACATGTACATCTCATGCAGCTTCCTGCCGTTTGGTTCGCACATGTAAAGGTTCAGTGACTGGCCCATGTCGATCCATTTCTGGCGGCGAGCCGCACATTCGATCAACCATTTTGGCTCGACTTCGAACGCCGTCAGATAGCGAGCCTTGATGTCGCCGGGGATTCGTCCGATTTGGGACAGAGTTCCGTCGTAGTACTTCAAGGTTTCCAACATGTCGGCATCCCACAGACCACGCTGCTTGAGTTCTGTGACCAGCGAATTGTTCAGATGAGTAAACTCACCGGACAGGTTGCTCTTCACGAACAAATGCTTGTACATCGGTTCGATCGACTGAGCCACCCCAATGATCGTCGAGATCGTTGCGGTTGGGGCAATCGCCATACAGTTGCTGTTACGCATACCATGAGTTGCCACGGCGGCTCGCACAACAGACCAGTCCATTCGAGCAGATCGGTCGACGTCAATTCGGCAACCACGCTGCTCTTCCAGCAAATCCATCGTGTCGATCGGCAACATTCCCCGATCCCACTTGGAACCCGCGTAAGTGCCGTAAACACCTCGCTCAGCCGCCAATTCGGTCGATGCCTTGATCGCAAAGTAAGAAATGGCTTCCATGCTATAGTCGGCAAAGTCCACAGCCGCCGTGCTGGCATAGCTGATGTTCAGAGCGGCCAAAGCGTCCTGGAAGCCCATCAAACCCAGACCCACGGGACGATGTCGCTGATTGGCATTCTTCGCTTCTTCCGTCGGATAGAAGTTAATGTCAATCACGTTGTCCAGCATTCGCATCGCCGTGCGAATCGTCTCTTCCAGCATCGGCAGGTCAAACTGGCCGTCCACGATATGTGCCAGCAAGTTGATCGAGCCCAGATTGCACACCGCAGTTTCGGTCGAAGATGTGTTCAACAGAATCTCCGTGCAGAGATTGCTGCTGTGAACAACACCCACATGATCCTGTGGCGAGCGGATATTCGATGGGTCCTTCCACGTAATCCATGGATGACCGGTTTCGAACAGGCGAGTCAGCATCTTCCGCCAAAGTTCGAGAGCTGGCAGCTTCTTAGCCATCCGGATTTCGCCAGCTTCAGCCATCTTTTCGTACTGGACATAGCGAGTCTCGAAAGCCTTGCCCACAAGATCATGCAGGTCCGGAACTTCATTCGGGCTGAACAGTGTCCATTCGCCCTCTTCTTCCACTCGCTTCATGAACAGGTCTGGAATCCAGTTAGCCGTGTGCATGTCGTGAGTACGACGGCGATCGTCCCCGGTATTCTTGCGGAGATCAAGGAATTCCTCGATGTCCATATGCCAGGTTTCGAGGTACGAACAAACCGCACCCTTGCGTTTTCCGCCCTGATTAACCGCCACAGCCGTATCGTTCACGACCTTCAAAAACGGTATCACACCCTGGCTGCGACCGTTCGTGCCCTTGATGTGAGAGTTCGTTGCACGGATGCTGGTCCAGTCGTTGCCAAGACCGCCCGCCCATTTGCTGAGCTTTGCGTTATCAGAAACACACTTGAAGATGTGTTCCAGATCGTCTTTCACAGTCGACAGGTAGCATGAACTGAGTTGAGGATGATTGGTCGCGGAGTTGAACAGCGTCGGCGTTGCAGACGTAAACCGCATCGAAGACAGCATGTTGTAAAACTCAATCGCCCGGTCTTCCGGATTTGGCTCATTCATAGCCAACCCCATCGCAACACGCATCCAGAAGTACTGAGGCGTTTCGATGCGTCGACCTTCGATGTGCAACAAATAGCGGTCATATACCGCCTGGAGACCGGGATACTTAAACAAACCGTCCCGATCCGGCTGCAAAGCTCCGGCAATCCGAGTCAGGTTGAGATTGCGAAGATCCGGCGTCAGTCGATCCTCATTGATCCCGTCGATGACGTAATGCTCGAACTGGTTGCGATAGAGTTTCGCATATTCGGCTGGATTGTGCGGCGAGCTTCCCAATGCTTCGTTGCTGATCACCATTCGCAGCAGGCGAGCCGCCACAGTATCAAACGCTGGATCGGTTTCGATGCGGCAGCGAGCCGCCAGGATCATCGCCCGGTAGATTTCACCAACAGAAATGCCATCGAAGGCTGACTTGATAACTTCCTGAGTCAGTTCCTCAGCATCACACTCCACCAGACCGGCACAAGCCAGTTCCATGCGGCGACGGATACGATTCACGTCGAAAGGAACTCGTACACCGTCCTCCAGCTTAACAAACATGCGAGGCGGCGCGACAGCGTCGGCACCTTCGACTGCATCAAGCTGCTGAAGAGCTCGGATTTTGGCATGTTCGGCGCGGTAGACGATGTAACGTCGAGCAACCCGGTAGTGCCCGCGCTTCATCAACTGCATTTCCACGAAGTCCTGAATCTGCTCAACCCCAACACCGCGGTCCGTGGCCGCATCGCTGCTGGCGTCACTCACGATCTGATCGGTGATCGAAGCCACCTCTTTCTCAATGTCGCGGTCGATCGGCTGATTTTCAGCCAGATTCAATTCTGCGCGGAACGCATTGAGGATCGCCTTGTTAATCAAACGAGACTCAAACGGAACGGTTCGGCCATCTCGCTTACGGATAATCCATTCTGACACTGCTCGAATCATTCGACGCTACTCCCCTTCTTTCTTCTTCCGGGTGAAAACTGCGCGTCTTGCGCAGATACTCCATCACGTTTGAAAACAAAAAATGTTCTATTTCACGTTCGATCAACACCAGAACACTCAACGATTTTTCGCAGCAAAAACCAGACGCGCAGCAACGACCGCTAGTGACTTTCGGGGGCACCTCAATCAGGGCGGTCAGATTGAGGAAAAAAGCAAGCGACGGGAACTGCAGAAAGGGTTTGACACGACATATTCGTCATCATCGTCGACCTCCTGTCGAAGGGGGCATCCATACCGGACGAGCAGCAGGATATTCGGCTGCATCGCACTGTCAATCGACCGGCTTCGGGGTCACTCAAACCGTTTTCAGATAACGGTTTGCGACCACCGGGGCCACCACAGCAGCCAAGCCGACCAATCGCCAACTACCGCAATATAGTGGGGCCAATCAATCTGTCAACACAAAATGTTGTATGCAATTGAGATCGGCTCCCAATGGCATTTTGACTCGACAATTTTAAAAAAATGTTAAAAACGTCGAGCGTCAACCTGGCGAATTTGTGCCGAACAGGGCGTCAATAATCGGACAATAATCTCGGCGTCCGCAGCTCAATATTTTGCTTTTCGACCAGAATTGTTTCCGGAAACCGTCCATCTCAGCAACCTAACCTGCGAAAGTTCCCAGCGACCCCTCTTGACGGAGCAGTTTTCCGAGCTCCAGCTGGCATTTTTAAAACAGGCTTCGTGAAAAATCCCGAGTTCTCAGGAACTCGGCTACAAACAAAATCCTTTACGGAGAATTGGTTCTGCGTGAGACGACCGCGAGTCCTCTGCAGGCTCCCGGGCCTCGACGAGAGAAACGGTTTTGCCCACCTCGCATCAATTCACCACACAATCAGACTCCTGAACGCTCTCGTGACAATGTCCGGACGATCATTGTGACCACCGCAAGTCCTCAAGCCGTCTATCTCGAACATGAAAGCTGGCTGCGGACCGTCGTGCGCAGTCGCTTGCATGAGCCGGATGCCGTTGAGGACGTGATGCAGAACATTGCCCTCGCGATCGTGAAGCACAGTGAGATATTGAATAAGGTTAATCGCATTCCCGCCTGGCTGTATCAGATCGCAGTTCGTCAGGTTCTGATGTACCGAAGATCATCGGGGCGGCGAAGAAAAATGTACGATCGTGTGGCCGCAGATCCAGCCGCCAGAATTGAGCCGCCCGCATCGCCACTGGATGGCCTTTTGGCATCGGAAACTCAGGAAAATATTCAGAAGGCGCTGGGGAAACTTCCGGAGATCGAACGACAAATCCTGATGCTGAAGTATGCAGAGGGCTGGAGCTACAAAGAACTGGCCAGCCACCTGGGCGTTCAGGAAGACACCATTGAGTACCGACTTTTGCGAGCCCGAAAGAATCTCCGCCGGCTGCTCGTAAGGTTTGACGATGAAGGACCTGGAACATGTTGATGCGGGAAAGTGACGAGCTGAATATTCAAAAGTGCGTCGATCATGAATTGTCCGCACAGGAGACTTCTGACCTGCTGCGACGGCTGGATAGCATGACCGACGGCTGGAAAACGCTGGCTTGCGGGTTGTTGGAAGACCGTCGAATTCGCTCTTTCCTGACCAAAGGGCAACACACGGCGACGTCACGGGCCTGGCCCCAACCGTTTCCTGCAAGGGATTCATATGAATCGGCAGTACGGACCGAGCATTCTACCTCCACAAACGAGTGCGATCCGTCCTTAAGCCCCAAAGGCAGGAATCAACCGCAAGTGATCAAGCTGAATGACGTGGTGCGGACTTGGTGGTCGCACCCCGTGACTTCTCTGACACTGTGTGCAGCAATCGCCTTCGTCAGCGGGCTGCTGATTCCGGATTTCCGCGGTACAAAGTCAACTGGCAACAATTCACTGTCGCAAACGAACTCAACGGTTCGATCCCCGCTTTATCCCGCAGTGGCGAACGCGGAACAACAATATCGCGTTGAACTTCAGCCGGGCGGACGTTCCGTAGAGATCCCGGTTGTGACAGATCTGCGCAAACTTTATGAACTGGACCGGCGTCATCCGATCTTTCGGGGCTCAAAAGGTAAATCTGAGAACGTGCAATGGATGGTTCTGCCAGTCGAAGGCAACAAGTCGATGCTGATTCCCGTCTCTGAAGACTCATCGTCAGACATGCAGTAGTGCATTTGGCTTTGCAACCCACTGATGCCGCTGTCGAGATTTTCTTTTGTTCTGCGTGCCGGGCAGAATCATCATCCGCCACCACTCACTTAGGACCAGTCCCGAAACAAGTTCCCGAAATCCCAACCCGACGCGTCAGCGAGGGATTTTCCGAAACACCGCGGCAAATGCAAAAGCAAAATACCTCGCTCACGCATTTTGAAGTTGCGCATTTGTCTCTATCCCAACCCGCTGCGTAAGCGAGGGATTGCGTTTCGCGGTTTAGGCTGTGTTAGGGAAAATCCCTCGCTGACGCGTCGGGTTATGATAATCCCCTGTGTTTTCGCCCCCTTGATCTTCCGTAGTCCGCAAACGCGCAACTTCAAAACTCACGCAGCGGGTTGTGATTTCAAGGCATAGAAGCATCCGGAAGTTGATTTGCGGCTGTTCCTTAACCGAAGCGGGCCTGCACAGAATGAAGTGCTCGAACCTCACAACTTGTCGTGAACATATCCTTCCCGTAATTCTTTAAGGCTGATGGAGCATCTCATGAAATCACTTTCCGCCCTCCTGATTGGTGGCCTGATCAGTGGCAGTCTTGCTGCTTCCGTCCTCGGTTTTGACAATGAATCGCTTCTCAGTGGCTCGCTTGTGAGTGATTCGCTGAAAGCCGCTGGAGATTTCCTGAACGACGAAAATGGTTTGTCAGAGCTTGAAAAAGAATTGAACGCGAATGGAAACAAGTCCATTGCGATAGAAGTTCAGGAGTTGCCTCTTACGGTCACGTTCGTCAGGGATGACGAGAACCGCGATGCGGATGCGGTTGAGAACACGGCGACGAAGCCTAAGTCTCGCGTCAGCGGGAAGATTGTGATCATTGACGCGGAAGGAAAACGCAAGGAGTATCAGTTCAATGGCGACCAGGCCAGAATGTTGCACCCCGCGCAGAATCCAGAGACCTTTGAAGTTGAAACCGCAGACGGCTCAAAGGCAAACGGTGACTCAAACAGCGGGCTTCTGCCGGAATCAACCACCGAAGAACGATACGTAATTGGCGTCCAGTGCGAAGAATCCAGTGAGCTTCTGCGAGGTCACCTGAAACTGGGCAACACAGGACTGGTTGTCCTGGAAGTGCGAGAAGAAACCCCGGCGGCAGAGGCCGGACTCAGGAAAGATGACATCATTGTCGGCATCAACGACAAAGCTCTGGAATCGCTGAGTCAGCTCGTCGCGACGGTTTCAGAATCTGACGGCTCCCCCGTGAAACTCATTATTCTACGAGCAGGCGATCGGCAGGAGATCTCCGTGACTCCTCGAAAAATGCAAGTGCCCACAATGGTCGTTCCCGCACGAATGGACGCCGAGGACTTTGATGAATTGCTGGGAAATGCAAATCCGGACGTGCGAGTACGTCGCATTCATCCCGGCCTGCTGATTGAGGGGGGCGTGCCGGGCGAACAAAAGGACGTCGAGGCGTTAATTGAGAAACTGCGTCAGATGGCCGAGAGTACCGCTCCCGCAGAGAATGCTGCTGCCAGGATCATAATTGCAGCCCCTGACCAAGGTGAAGCGGCCGCAGAAGCAACTGCCGCTTCATCGGAAACTCGGGCGGCTATCAAACAGCTTCAGGAACAAGTTCGCCAACTGCAGGAACAACTGGCGGAGCTTCAGAAGAATATCCAGTCCCCGGAATCTGAAAATCAATAAGTGTCGGATTTACTAAGAGTAAAGGGACCGACTTTCCACGGAATCTGCAGATAACTCGCGCCTGAACCTGCCGTACTACTCCGCGGTGGATTCATGGAGCGCTGACTGTTCGGCAAGACTCAGAGTTCACCCGGGGCTACGTCGGGGCATGTGTGGGGATGTCGATGTCATTCCGAGGGCAGAATGCACGTGGACGGGCCAGCAAATCCAACGAAGCAGCACCGTCATGCACACCGAATACACTTCGTGGCATACGGCATCACAGCCAAACGCTCCTGCGAGATCTTTTCACCACAGGCCGTACAGGTTCCGTAATGGCCGGTTTCAATTTGATTGAGAGCCAATCGGATCTCCTGAATCTCGTCCTTCGTTACTCGCCCCACACGGGACAGAACCTCGTCGTCTTCAGATTCGACAGCGTTCTCGCTCCAGTCACTGCTCCCGGGATTGCTGAGATCAGCTTCAATCCCGGCACCTCGTCGAGTCAGTTCGTCTAACTGAGCTTCCAGTGCAGCTCTTACGGCAGCGTGTGTGGTCATGGCATTATCCTTATCAACAAGTGGTGGGAGAGACTGCTGCACATTCGCCAGGGGGCAGTTCTTGCAGCAAACGTATCGCCAGGATGAGAAATCCTGAGATGCAAGGACCGTGCCATGCCGAACGGACATCGCCATGATCTCCGGATCCGCGACAAACGACGAAATCTATGACTCGCGATAGAGTTCCAGCGACGGCGTGTCTGGCTCTGCAAGACATCCACACGAGTATCGATGCGATCCGCCACGCGCTGCGGATGTGTGTGCAGACTGCTCAAAGGCGCGCCGTATGTCGCGCTTCGGCGACAACAGTGTCGCAGACGAGCATCTGGTAGACAGGACGACTTCTATTCGTTCAACTGTGCCACTCCTCATGGACATTATTGTTTATTTCCTGCCTGGATCTCGCATGTCTCACTTACGTTTCCTTCTGACAGGTTTGATTTGCCTCCAGCTGTTGACCATGGAGGCTGCCGCACAATCCGATCCTAAGCTGCCGTTTCCTCAGAACCGCGTCAAAGATTTTTACTCGCGTCAAGCCGAACAGTTTCTGGATCATCGGCCGACAGGGCCAGTCGACGTGCTGCCGCAGTTCCCGGGGCTGGATGGCGGAGGTTTTGGGCACTGGGGTCAGAATCCGGAAGAGGTCAGCTTTGACCAAAGTCTGAATGAAGTCGACTCGGGGAATGTTGTCTGCCAGTTGACTCGCCATTTTGGACAGACGACGTTTAAAGGCGTCAACGTAGAAGTCGACGCTGACAACAAGACGACGATGCTCTACGACCCACTGCGAATCACCTTCACTGATGCGTGGAAGGGCGGCTTTGTGAAGTGGGGATTTGTCCGTTTTGGTCTGATGGGTGGCGTCGAACCGGCGGGCCAACGATTCCTCGATTTCACTCAAGGCGGATGGCAGCTTCCACAAGGAATCAACAGTCGATATCTGGGTTACTATCGATACGGCAAGCAAGTCGCTTTCTCCACACAAATTGGTGATGCGACGATTCTGGATAACGTCTCGGTCATTGACGGCCAGCTCGTTCGCACTTTGCAGTTTGAAGGATCTCTGCCCACGTCGTTCCTGAAGATTGTGACGCCGCCGGCTGGCGTAAAGATTGATGTGGCAAGCGAACCGAATGCTCAGATTACGGCGACTGCCACTGATGGCGTGGTGACTCGTTTGAGTCTTCTGGATAACACGGCCGGAGTAAAACTGGCCGAACGCGATGGTTCTCTGGGTGTTGAATTCGACGGCGGAAAAGTTCCCGGGGCGGTTTCCATTCAGATCTCTTCCGGTCCCAAAGACAGCCTTCAACCGCCGGCGAAAATTGATCCAGGCTTAATTGTGACCAGGGATCAGTATCTTGCGGGTGCCACCGGACAGTGGGCTGAGAAGATTGTCGAAACCAGGGGCGTATTGGCCGATGATTCAGGGCCGATGGCGCTTGATACTGTGACGTTGCCTCCAGTCGCTTCCAATCCCTTCAAATCCGCGATGCGAATTGGTGGCGTGGGATGTCTGGAAGACGGCCGAGTTGTCGTGTCGACCTTGATGGGCGAAGTTTGGCTTGTCGACGGAATAGATTCCATGGCAACAAAACCTCTGCGCTGGCAGAGAATCGCCGCCGGCTTTTATCAGGCACTCGGAATCGTGATTCAGCATGACAAGATTCTGGTGTTGGGATCCGACCAGATTACTCGACTGCACGACTTCAACGGCGATCATGAAACGGACTTTTACGAATGCGTCACGAATGCATTCCCGACAACCGGCGGCCATGACTTTTGCACTTCGCTGCAGCAGGATCAGGCTGGTCGCTTGTACTGGGCCATCTCTTCCGGAGACTTCGGAGTCGCTCGCATGGACTCCTCGGGCGCGATTGAATCGTTGGGAAATGGCTTGCGAAATTCCAACGGAATCGGTGTTTCTCCCGACGGTTCCGTTGTCCTGAGCAGCGTGCAGGAAGGAACCTGGACTCCAGCTTCTGCGATCTTTGAAGTCGCGGGCCACAGCTACCATGGCTTGAAAGGTCCCAAGCCCGATCACGGAAAGTACGGCTACGATTTGCCTCTGGTATTCCTTCCTCGAGGACTGGACAACTCGTCCGGTGAAATCGGATTTCTTCCAGCAGACAAACGTCTGGGATCGCTCAGTGGAGCTGCAGTCGGGACCTCTTTCGGTGCCTGCCAGACTTATGTAGTTCTGCGAGATGTCGTGAATGGGAAAGCTCAGGGAGCCGTCGTTCCTTTGCCGGGTGATTATCTGAGCGGCGTCTGCCGCGTCGCGTTCAACAACCACGATGGCTGCATGTATGTGGCAGGAACAGAAGGCTGGCAAAGCTATGCTGCTGAAGATGGCTGCCTGCATCGAGTTCGCCTGACGGGAAAACCATTCCCCCTGCCGACGACAATTGAGTCACACAATAACGGCGTGATCTTGCGGTTCAGTGAAACGCTGGATCCGAGTTCCGTGAATCTCAGGAACACATTTTGCCAGCAATGGAATTATCTCTACAGCGCAGGGTATGGCTCGCCGGAGTTCTCAATTCGTGAACCGGGCCGACAAGGCCATGATCTGGTCGATGTGAAATCGGTGCGACTTCTGGAAGATGCGAAGTCGATCTTCCTTGAGATTCCTCAAATGCATCCGGCGATGCAGTTTCATGTGCACATGAGACTCAAGACAGCGGCCGGGCATGAGTTTAAGCCAGATGTTCTGGCGTCGATTTATGAGCTGCGGCCGGATTTCGATAAGTATCCCGAATACGCCGCTGTGCCAAAACGACGAGCCCCCGATTTTCCGATTGCCGAAAAGTACGAGCAGGATCCGCGACTTGTGCAGCAGGAAAAGCTGGGCACAGATTTTGGCTGGGTGTCGAGTTCTCTCAAGATCTCCGTCAGTGCGTCGGCGGGTCTGCAGTTTGAGCCTCGCCAGTTGCGAGTGGCCCCGGGAACGCTAGTCTCGCTGGCTTTTAAAAACGGTGATCCCAGCATGCCGCATAATGTTGCCGTCGTGAGGGCGGACCATATCGATGAGTTTGGTGAGCAGTCGATGCAGTTGGCCAGTAACCCACGAGCCATCGCCACTCATTATGTGCCGAATGATCCCGCCGAGATATGCTTCTCGCCCATTCTGCAGCCCGGCGATCAGTACACAATGTTCTTCGAAGCTCCCAAAGAGCCCGGTGAATATCGACTTGTGTGTACGTATCCGGGACACTGGCGAGTCATGCAGGGAAGCTTGTTTGTGATTCCCGATGGTCAGCCGTTGCCCGAGTCCGCGAATGCTCCTGTGCGTAAGTTCGTGAAGATGTGGAACTCGGCTGAACTGGCTGCCGATGCGGACAACCTTGCTGGCCGCAATTATGAACAGGGGCGAAAGGTTTTTGAGATCGCCGGATGCAGCAAGTGTCATAAGCTGAACGAAGTTGGCACAGTGCTTGGTCCGGATCTGACAAAGGTCGCCGAGCGTTTCAAGGGCCAGAAACTTCTGCAGCAAATGCTGGAACCATCCACGGAGATCAACAAGCAATATCAAACTTGGGTGGCTGCGTTGAACGACGGTCGAGTCATCTCGGGCATGATGCTCGAGCAGAACGATGCCTCAATCATGCTGCTGCCGAATCCGCTGAAACCGGAAACTAAGGTCTCTATCGCTCGCGCGGATATCGAAGAACTGGAGGCCTCCAACGTATCCACGATGCCAATGAGTCTTCTGATCACGTTTACTCGAGATGAAATTCTGGATCTGCTGGCATTCGTACAAGCGGGCGGACAGGAGCAGAATTCGGTTTTTGCAAAGTAGCAATTTCACTCACGGGTTGTTGCTTGAGTCAATCCATCAGCCGGCGGGCATGAGCGGGGTGTTGATTCACCGGCCGGTTTGCCCCCCGGTAACTTCACCTCGATTCCCATTATCTTTTCTCTCTGGTCTTATTTCCCACACTGAGTTTTGGCCGTACCAATATGACATCTTCAAAAGCTTCTCTTTTTGTTGCGTTCACATTGACTCTTCTGTCAGGCGATCTGCTGGTGGCTCCTGCCTCCGCCGACGAAGCATCAAAAGATTTCGCCGGCACCAAAGGCAACGGCAATTTCATCATCGGGCCCGACTACAAGGTGGATCCGGATCTCACGGACAAGGGTAATCCCACTGGGCGAGCATTCCAGTTCTCCATGGCTCTGGCAGACAGCAGGATCTATCGAGGTGACGACAAAACCCTTGATCCTCGCAAGCCGGTTCGCAAAGAACGAAAGATCTTCGTCTACGTTCCGGCCGCATATAAAGACGGCACGAAAGCTCCGATTCAGGTGATTCACGACGGGCCTGCTCAATTCAATCTCGTTCGCAATGCACTCGATAACCTGACGATTTCGAAAGATCCTGATCGCAAGCTGCCAGCATTTATCGTGATCGCCGTAGAAAATGGCGGAGACGACAGCTACGGCAGTCAGCGGGGCCTCGAGTATGACACCATGTCCGATCGACTGGCACGTTTCATTAATGATGAAGTCCTGCCAGCGGTGCTCAGCAATTCTGAGATTCGCGCGGCCTATCCGCAGATTGCCTTCACTGACGATCCATGGGGCAAAGGCGTGATGGGTTGCAGCTCCGGCGGCGCGGCCGCCCTGACGATGGGTTGGTTTCGACCAGATCTGTTTCGGCGGCTGATTACGTATTCCGGTACCTTCGTAGATCAACAGGATGACGATGCCGCCGAGGAAGCCGAGTATCCGCTGGGGGCATGGGAATATCATTCCGGCAAGAAGCTGATTGAGAATAGCGAAAAGAAGCCTCTGCGAATTTTCACTCACGTCGCAGAACACGACAATCGAGCGAAGGATGCCGAAGAAACTTATCATAACTGGGTCATGGCGAATGAACGTACCGCCGCCGCATTGAAGGCCAGAGGCTACGAATACCGCTACATCTTCAGCCGCGAGTCTCGCCATTGCGACGGCCGTGTCTTCCAGCACACCCTTGCTGATACGCTGGTCTGGATGTGGAAAGATTATCAGGAACAGAAATAGTTGAAGCCTCGTCAACTGGATTCGCGACCGCGTTCCGACGATGTGGACCGTCCGGCGTCTGCGCCCGGGAGAATCAGCCTGGCGATCCGATGCCGACCCATGTAGCCATCTCGCTCCGCCGAGATGTGCCTTAGGCAATGCACATTGCGATGCCGGAGCCGGCCGCCAATGTCCAAAACGCAATCCTATAGTTGTGCTGGCGAATGCTCCGGAGTTTTCTCAGCGACAGGCTCTCTGCAAGGACTCGTCTCGATGGAGCGAGACGGCTAAGTTGAGAACCGACTGATGTAAGTCGATGCAGTTGTTCAGAGAACACAGATTTGCGATTCACTTGCGATTCACTGAAAATTGAAGATCCTGTTTCTTGCCCCGCCAGTTCAGGGAAGCGGGACTCGTTCTTGGTCAACCCTTGCTCGATTCTCGCAGGTCTGCCATGAATCACGTCTGCCATGAATGGGGAGCCCAATTCCCTTGCGTTCGTGAAGTCAATGCAAATTGTTCAGGCACTTAAGGGTGAAAGACAGTCTTCAAACAGAGAGTCAGCTCCGGTTCATTTCCATTGCTCGTCAGTGAAAACGCAACACAGCCGGTTCAATGCACGAATTGGCTTGTGTATGCTGTCTGAATGTTACACTGTCGACGGAGTAGTTCATTCATAGGTCCTGAGTGAATACGACACGGCGACACTTTCGAATTCTGCTGCCGGACGATTGTCTGTGAGCCAGATGGAGAATGGTAGATGGCTGACCTGCAAATGCCTTTGGATGTCTCGTTCCCACAGAGTTCTCGCAGAAACCTTCTGCAAAGAACCGCAGCCGGGTTTGGGTCGCTTGCGTTCTCTTCGCTGCTTGCTGAGACAACTGCAGGTTCAGAGCCGAACAGTCAGGGCTCCATCGTTGGCCAGATCCAGCAGGGCGCCCCGCAGCCGCATCACCTCGCTCGGGCCAGGCGGATCATCTTTTTATTCATGAGTGGCGGACCCTCACAGGTCGATACGTTTGATCCCAAGCCACTGTTAACTCGTGATGACGGCAAGCCTCTGCCGTTCGCAAAGCCCGAGATCCAGTTTAACGCAACAAGTAACCTGCTTAAGTCGCCGTGGCGTTTTCGTCAGTACGGTGAAAGCGGTCTGTGGGTCAGCGATTTGTTCCCGAAAGTGGCGGCTCATGTGGATGATCTCTGCATGATCCATTCGGTGCACGGCACCAATCCAGCTCATGGTGGAGCTGTGATGAAACTCCACACCGGCAGCGACAATTTCGTGCGGCCAAGTATGGGATCGTGGGTCAGCTATGGATTGGGAACAGAAAACTCCGGCCTGCCAGCATTCGTGACGATCTGCCCGACGCTCGCGTTTGGTGGAGTTAATAACTGGAGTTCTGCATTTCTCCCGGCAACCTATCAGGGCACTGCCATTGGCAACGCCAGCATTCCCTCCGCCAAGGCGCAGGTAAAGTTTATTCGCAACTCGCGATTGCCCCGTGAGATCCAGCAACTCCAACTGGAGCGTCTTGAACAGCGCAATCGGGAACACATGGCTCGCTCCGGTGCCGAGGCTTCTCTGGAGGCACGCATGCAGTCGTTCGAACTGGCGTTTCGAATGCAGTCGGAGTTGCCGAGAATCGAAGACCTGTCGACGGAGTCCGAGTCGACTCACAAAATGTACGGCATGGATAATCCGGTGACTGCGAACTTCGGGCGAATGTGCATGATGGCTCGCCGATTCGCCGAGGCTGGTGTTCGATTCATCCAGGTCACTCACAACGACGACAAAGTCCAGTGGGACCAGCATTCTGAACTAAAAACCGCTCATGCAAAGAATGCTCTCGAAGTGGATCAGCCTATTGCTGCCTTGTTGCAGGATTTGAAAACGCGTGGATTGTTGGAAGACACTTTGATCTGGTGGGGTGGTGAATTCGGACGCACGCCAACGGCGGAATCGACAGGCCCAGCGGCTGGGCGAGATCACAACCAGGAAGGCTTTACGATGTGGCTGGCCGGCGGTGGCGTAAAGGGCGGTTTCCGGTACGGCTCAACCGACGATTACGGCTACTACGCTGCCGTAGACAAAGTCCACATCCATGACCTGCACGCCACAATTCTGGATCTCATGGGGCTTGATCATGAACGCCTGACTTATCGCTACGCTGGTCGTGATTTCCGTCTGACCGATGTAGAAGGCCATGTCGTTCGGGAGATCTACGCCTAACTGCACAGCCCGGGGTTTCATGGTCATTTTTCTTTCCATAACTGGAACGGAACCTTGCGGTCAGTTCATTGTGTAGGGCGAAGACGTTCCATTTCAGAAACTGCGATCCATCTGTGGGAACAGTGTTATCCTTGATTCAATTGGAGTTGAATTTTTGACCGCAGGTTTTACAGATACTTCTGATAAGTCCGCAGGCAGAGCGTCACAAGAAATCTCAACATTCGCCCCAACGTGGCAATGTCCAACTGGCGAGTTGTCGTAGGGGCAAAGAGCCTCTGGACCCAACTCCTGAGACACTCGTACAATCGGTTGCTGACACATTTGCTCAACCTACTCTGAAACGCCGGTCTCGCAAAGCCATTTCCGCGGAGTGTTTTATCGTGACTCGTTGGTTCCTGGTTCTCGTGTTCGTCGTTCTGCTTCAGAATTCTGGTAATGCCTCAGCACAGACAACGGATGATTCGGTCATCGTGTCGCTGGAGACCTGGCTGAAGTCTCACGAATTGAATGATGTCGCGCTGACTGACCTGAGTGCTCAGCCATGGGCGGCCTCTGCAATCTCAAAGGACGATTCAGAGAAAGCCTCAGCGCTGCTCTGGAACGCTCGTCGTGAGTTCCTGCGGAAGGAACGAGCGTCGGAGATGGAAACGCGAGAGATTGTCCGCGGCGAACTCCGTATGCCGTTCTGGTATAAGACCTTTGGCGATGCTCCAGCGTATGGACGCAGTTTGTTCATCTCGATGCACGGCGGCGGCGGTGCTCCGAAGGCCGTTAATGATCAGCAGTATGAGAATCAGAAGCAGCTTTATCAGCCGGCAGAGGGCGTTTACCTTGTTCCCCGAGCCCCCACAAATACCTGGAACCTGTGGCACGAAGGCCATATCGACATCTTTTTCGATCAGTTGATCACAGACATGATTGTGTTCGAAAACGTGAATCCGGATCGAGTTTACTTCATGGGATATTCAGCCGGTGGCGACGGAGTCTATCAGTTGGCACCTCGCATGGCCGATCGTCTGGCTGCCGCCGCAATGATGGCCGGGCATCCAAATGAAGCTCGCCCGGAAGGCCTGCGCAATATCGGCTTTACCATTCACATGGGAGCCAATGATTCCGCCTACAATCGCAACAGGATCGCTGCGGAATGGGGGCAGAAGCTGGATGCGTTACAGGCCGCCGATCCCGAGAGTTACATCCATGAAACGACGATCCATCCAGATAAGGGCCATTGGATGAATCTGCAGGATGCTGTGGCTGTTCCGTGGATGGCAAGGTTCACTCGCAATCCCTGGCCAAAGAAAGTCCACTGGGTTCAGGACGACATCACTCACTCAAGGTTTTATTGGCTGCAAACAGATCTGGCCTCGGCAAAGGCCGGTGATGAAATCATATCCACAGTGAGCGAACAGCAGATTCACATTCAGCAGAGTTCTGCTGCAACTCTGACGGTGCTTCTGAGTGATCGTCTGTTAAATCTCGATTTGCCAATTACCGTCGTCCTCCCCGATGAAACAAAGACCGAGCACCGTGTCATTCGATCCGTCCGCTCACTGACGACTTCGCTCCAGCAACGCAACGATCCACAAAGCCTCGCCAGTGCCAGTATTTCGCTGACGATCCCGGCAAAGCTGTAAGCGCCGTAACCGAGGTTGCGCAAAAACAGAGAAGGGCAAGCGAAACTCAAACCTGCTCCAGATCGCCTTGGATACCGAGTGCTGTGGTTGCTGTGAGTCTCCCTCGAATGACTGAGTCCGTCACGGCAATACACTCGGTAGGCCGGACCGGAGAATGAGTTGTAGAAACTCGGATCGCATATCCCTGTGTCTCAACAGGGAAGAATTGAAGTTGAAGTTCTCGGCAGAAATTCCAATGTGGCAAGGTTGCCATTCTCACGCTCGCACCTTCTAATGAACATACGAGTGTTGTTGTTGGAACTGTCCGAGAGTGGCAGTTTGATCGCCGGGACCTTTGCCTGCTCGGCGCCTTGCGGTTGACATCATTCTAATAGTCTCATGATTTTTATTATTTTTTCCTCAATGGCGATTTCTCGTGGCACAGGAAGTTTTTGACGCGAATTTCTGCGCGGAACGTCTCAAGGCGCTGGGTGACCCCCATCGCCTGAAGATCGTAAATGCGCTGCGATACGGCGAACTCGCGGTCGGCGACATTGCGGAATTGCTCGAAGCGGAAGTCGTGACGGTCTCGCACCACCTGAAGATCATGAAGTACGCGAATCTCGTTGAGGTGCGGCGTGAGGGGCGGTTTATGTATTACCGTCTTCATGAAGACTTGCAGTGCACAAAGGGCAAGGGAACAAGGCTTCTTGATCTCGGCTGCTGCAGACTTGAAGTTCCGGATCCAAAATAGCTGCCCTCCGATTCGCACAACATCGGCAGTCAATTGATTGCCGTTCGAAATCACCAGGACACTCAGACAAGAAAAGAAGTCGATGAAACCCGTTTATATCATGGTCGGTGGATTCCTCGGTGCCGGAAAAACGTCCACCATTTCCCGACTTGCCCGTCACTACATGAGCGAGGGGAAAAAGGTCGGCATCGTGACGAATGACCAGACCACAGATCTGGTCGATACTCAGAGTCTGCGGTCACAGGGCTTCGATGTGGGGGAAGTGGCGGGTTCGTGTTTCTGCTGCAACTTCAATGCGCTGACGTCGACCGTCGAGGGACTAGGTGAAGGTGAGCTTCCGGACATTATCCTGGCGGAACCGGTTGGCAGTTGCACAGACCTTGTGGCGACTGTGATTCGACCGCTGACGGAAGTCTATGGCGTTCCACTGGACATCGCACCGTACGGAGTCATCCTGAAGCCAAGTCATGGTCTAAGAATTCTGCGTGGCGAAGCGACCAGCGGATTCTCACCGAAAGCGAACTACATCTTCCGCAAGCAGATTGAAGAAGCCGATTTTGTCGTCATCAACCGCGTGGATGAGTTGTCCGCAGCCGATGTCTCTGAATTGCAGTCGCTGATTGAAAAAGAATACCCTGGCCGTCCCGTGTTGAGATGCTCTGCAAAGACCGGCGAAGGTTTTGGTGCTCTTGTCGAAACTCTGGCACTGCGTGGTCAATTTGGCAAACGAGTGATGGAGGTTGATTACGACATCTACGCGGAAGGCGAAGCGGAACTGGGATGGCTCAACAGTCAGGTTGTTGTTGAGTCAAAGCAGGAATTCGAACTGGATCAACTGTTGGTGGATTTAATTCGCCGCCTGCACGCTCGATTGCTGTCCGCCAGTGCTGAGGCTGCTCATCTAAAAGTGATTGGCCTGTGTGACACAAGCTATGCGGTCGCCAATGTTGTCAGCAATCAAACCGGCCCGGAACTTTCCCTCGCATCAGCAACGAAAACGACGACGGCCAATGTGGTTGTCAATGCTCGTGTCGCGATTGATCCGGCCGATCTTGAAGTCATGGTCCGGGAAGAATTGGAGTCCGCGACAAAGGCAATCGGAGCGACTCAGAACGTCGTTTCTTTGCAGAGCTTCCGACCGGGTCGTCCTGTCCCTACGCATCGAATTTCTTAGCTGGACTGGACTGTGTTACCCCCGCTCCCCGAGGTGGATAACGGGCGCCGTTTCACTCAGAAAATTCTGATCACAAAGCTCCTTTAGTGAATCTGAGTCGTCAAACATGGCGCATCCCGGTTAGGCGGTGTTGCGAAGCAGCAAGAAGCAGAGGCCACAATTCCACATTCCCTGAAAAAGTACGGTGACCTCTGCTGAACCCCTCAACCAAAAATTGCTGTCACCGGGTTGCCGGTGGAAATGCGGACGGGGCGACCGAACTCATCCGGGATGGCAGTTTCTGGTGAGAATCCGAACGCGTGCAGAATAGTCGCCGCGTAGTCTTCCGGAGTGACGGGATTGTCTTTCACATACGCCCCCTGAGCATCGCTGGCTCCATAAATTGCACCGCCGCGAATACCTCCGCCGGCGAGCAAATTCGTGTAACAATGAGCCCAATGGTCGCGGCCATTTGTTGCATTGATCTTCGGTGTCCGCCCAAACTCTCCGGCGACGGAAACGAGCGTGTCGTCCAGCAGTCCTCGCTGTTCAAGATCTTCCAGCAGTGCCGAGAACGATCGGTCAAACGAGGGCGTACAATACTGATGAGTAATCTGCTGGCGTCCTGTGAGTTGTCCATCAATGCCGCAAACGTCGTTCGGCACACCGTGATTATCCCACAGATTGAACTGGCAACCCTTCGTGTCGAAAAACGTCCAGAACACGTTGACGACTCGCACTCCGGATTCAATCAGTCGACGAGCCATCAGAAAGCTTTGACCGTACTCATTGCGGCCGTAGCGATCTCGCATCGTCGCGGACTCATTCTCCAGATTGAACGCGTCGCTGGCCGCAGCACCGCTCAGCAACTGAAACGACTTCTCATAGAATCCATCGTACCGCTGAGTTGCGGAGTCTGGCAGCGTGCGACCGATGGTCTGGCGAAGCTGGCGGCGTGATGTCAGACGCGTCGCCGAAACATCCTGCAGTAGTTGCACGGAATCAAGATTCAGCGGAGCTTCGGTGAGAGAACCTTTGCGCTCCTTGTTGAACATCAGCGGATCATAGCCAGGCCCCAGAAATCCACCGGATTGGCCTTTGTAGTTTGGGGAACTGGTTGTAAACGGACGAGGTAAAACGACCCAGGCCGGAAGATCTCCCTTTTCACCGAGAAGCTTGTGGAGAATTCCTCCGAGCCCCGGATGATCTCGCCGGGAGGCATAAACATCTGTGGCGATCCGAGGCAGTTCGCCCATGACCGTGTGCGCGATGGCTCCGCTGTGATCATTGTTGGTATGCGTCATCGAGCGGATCAGAGCCAGTTTGTCGGCATGCTGAGCGACTTGCGGAATCAACTCGCCAAAAGGAAGACCGGGCACCGCTGTGGAGATCGGAGAGAAGTACGATCTGATGCCCGATGGTGCCTCAGGCTTCATGTCCCAGAGATCAGGCTGCGAAGGACCGCCGCAAAGAAAGATCGAGATGCACCGTTTGGCTGTTGCCGTTGAAGGAGCAGTTGTCGTCGCCGCTTCCAGGGCTCGAGGAATCATCAGCCCCGTGGCGGTCAGCGCACTGATTCTTGAGGCGGCTCGTCGCGTCAGGCAACTTAGCGGTTGAGGAAACAGAGTAATCACGATGCGACTCCCGGCACGAACTCCATCGATCTCACGGCCGTAGCTTATTGAAAAGTCGCCGCTATTCGAGCATCGTTGCTGAAGAATGGGCCATTTTGCCGAAGACTTTGGATGTGTCCCCCCTTGTTCTCCGAACGCGGAATCGCGAGACCATCAACGGCCCGATGCTGGCTAGTTCGTGGTGCCATCCTCAGTCGGCTGAGACTGCTGCTCTATCTGCAAATGCTTGAGCGTGGTTCGCCAATCAGGTGATTGGATTAGCCGAGACATCGCCATCTCCATCGCCTGATTGGCCATATCCTGTTCGATCCCGGCAATTGCATTCGATGCATCCGGTGTTGAAGAGCCAACGCGAAAAACGTCGTTCGAGATTCGGAACAGAAATTCTTCCGGCAATTCCGCTTCCCGAATGGCAGGTACCTGATTGAGCACTTCAGGCGAAATGGCGCCCGCCAAAGCCACGGCAACCCGTTCGCGTACTTTCTTCGACTCGGACACCGCAGTCGCGAGCGTATAGGCCAGCATAATGCGACGACTGATCACGACCTCAGCGGATGACTCTGCAATATAGTCATCAGAAAAAACTCGGTAGGGAGTCGTCAGTGGTTGCGGGATTCGGATCCGAAGAGGCCTGATATCTCCAGTCTTCGTATCGGCAACAATCAAGGCGGCAAGCTGCAAAGCCGTTTCTTCCGAAAACTTGTTGGCCAGCAAAATACCAAGAGCACCTGCCGCGTCCAGCCATTCATGCTGAGTGGAACGATCAATAACAGCCTTTACCACGACGGGGGGTATTGAGTCGCGCAAACTGTCGTTCGAGAATCCTGTTCTAATAAGAGTAATTGAAGCTTCCAGGCATCGAGGATGGTTCTCGTCCTTCGCTATCTCATGCAGCAGTTTGTGAGCCATCCATAACCCCTGCCGGGAGCGAAAAACTGTCATAAGGGCGTCCTGATAGCCTTTGGGAAAATCCTCAAAACGATCAATGTCGTCGTGAAGAAGCTTCGCGAGCGGTCCATCTTCCGGAGCCATTTCAATGCCACTTTGATTGTGCTCGACGCTCTCAAGCAGCGACTCCAGAAACTGAAAGTCTGTTGAAAGCACAGCTTGTGCAGCGCCATCTTGCCCCAATGCAAGCGATCTTGCGTTGATGGTCCTCCAGCGAGCGATCACATTCTTCAGAAAGGCTTCCTGTGTTTCAGGCGGTTGATCCCTGATCAGATTCAGCAAACGCTGTGCTTCATCCTCGGAAAGTCCCGGCTTTAGAACACATCGAATGCGACGATACCATTCCTCAGAGGGTTCCAGCTCGCTGAATGTCCGTTGAATAATATCATTGCGAATATCGGAGCACCGTTGTCTGTAAGCGAGGTGCTCACTGCCAGCCTTCAATGCCATCATCAGCTTTTCGAGCTCAGTATGCGACATTGAGTGCTGTGACGCTCGCGAGATCCATTCATCGAACGAAAGGTGATCGTAAACCGTCACCTGAGGAAGATATCTCAGCTTCTCGGCGTCATCCAAATGTCCAATCACAAGTCCGCCATTCAGGCCGGCCAAAGAATCCGTTGGAGAACTGCGGAAGACCATAGCTTCCCCGGTGAATTCCTCCCATGTTCGCAGCAATGTGTTCAAGTGAGTCAGCTCGACGGTCGCTGCCTTCTTATCTGCTGAAGCCAGTGCTGCGACGAGACCTAATTGACCGTCACCTGCTGACATCATGTTCTCAACAACGCTGTACTTCCAGCCGCTCAAGCCGTAGGCACCATCTGGCTGAGGATACAGATTGAGGACCGTTTGCATTTCATCCTGTATTAGAGAGCGGAGTCGGGGAGAATCCGCCCCGATCATGCGAAGGACATCGACAGCCAGTGTCGCTGGACTAACCCAGACGCAGACCACATCTTCCAGGGCCTGATCATGTTGAGATGCTAAAAGGATCCGTTCGTCAGACGTCGAACGATTCGTTCTGGTCTGCTCAATCAAAGTCACCAGCAATTGCTCAGTCGCCTTCAGATACAAGGCTTCCCGTTTTTGTGACCGTATCGACGACGGTGGAAGATTTCGAGCGATCTTCAGAATGACGGTCTCTGAATCTGCATAGGAAGCGTTGGGACTGAGCTGTGAAAGCTCCATGATGGCTTCAAAAAGCTTCTCCGACTCATAACCTTCAACATCTGGCTCCGATGACTCAACCTTAACCGACTCCAATTCGCTAAGCAGCTTATGGTTCGAATCCGAATGCGTGTTAAGTGGTGGCTGTGGATCTGAGTTGGCACTGTCGGGCTTGAAGGTGACCTGAATCTGGTGACCGGCGTTTGTGACAATCTGTAATTGATCGTCGACCACTTTCACCTCTTTGAATTCCACAGGGAGAAGCAGTTCATGTTGCCCGCTGGAAATCTTCACTCCCTTCGGCCCTGTTGAAACTTCAAACTCCGCAGCCGTCTCGTCGACCGTGCACACGTTCAAGACCACTGGACCATCGACAAAGTCGACGCTGATGGTTCCGGAGCTCGTTCGAATATCAATGAGCCCGGAAGTCAGCACGGTCAACAGCCACAGGCATCCATTCAGCAAACTGAACATCTCGGACTCCCCAACGTTGGCACACCGGAACCACTCCAATACACATAATCACCAGCAGGGGTGGAATTCTATATGGCACTCCATGCTAAAGGCAACTGCGAAGGAGTTCCCCGAAGAATGTCGGCGACGAACAGTGCGGCAGACAGGCAGCGATGGCAACGCAAGCACCCCGCAAGCATGCTCATCTGGCAGCAAGATGCTGACCCTGCACGGCGATGGTCCCACTCTGGAACACACTGAGCTTGAACAAATGCGTTGCCTTTCCAGATCGTCCCCTCGGTTGACACGGGCCAATCGATGGAAAGAATCATCTCATCCTTCCCCACGAAATCTGATTCCTGCGACATCTCCATGAAAACGTCTTTCTTGCTGACGGCGGTCTGGTGCTTTGCCTGTGCTCCGAAAATCGCTCTTGCTCAAAACGCGATCGGCGAGCAAAAGTTCGCACCGGACCAGGCCGCGTATGAGAAGACCGTGACTCCGTTTCTGAAGGAACATTGTCTGCGATGTCATGGAGAGACAACTCAGGAAGCTGATTTTCGAGTCGACACGCAACTGACGGCAGACCTTTCTGACCGCGTTAATCGTCAGCGTTGGAATGAAGTAGTAGATGTGCTCAACAGTCATTCCATGCCACCGGAAAGTGAACCACAGCCAAAGGCCGAAAGTGCGGCAGCCGTTGTCGACTTCATCACAAACCAGACCCTGCTGGCTGAAACAATTAGTCGAGGAGGACAAAAAGGTGTCAGGAACCGTTTATTGTGGATGGAGAGGCTTTTGGGTAATCTTGGGTCATGGGAAGACCAAAACGATCAACTCCCGGGCGGTGGATTTATCATGTGCTGAACCGTACGAACGCGCGGATGCCGATCTTTACGAAGGACGAAGACTACATCGCGTTCGAGACAGTGCTTGAGAAAGCGGTGGCTCGCACTGGCACTCGGCTTCTGTCGTATTGCGTGATGGGAAATCACTGGCGCCTCGTCGTGTGGCCTCGGGAAGATAATGAGCTGTCACGGTTTGTGGGCTGGCTGACGCTGACACACACCCAGCGTTGGCATGCTTATCGAACGTCGACGGGGTCTGGTCATCTCTACCAAGGGCGATTCAAATCGTTTCCGGTTCAGGACGATGCCCATTTCCATACTGCCTGCCGGTATGTGGAACGCAATGCTCTGCGAGCCAATCTGGTGAAGCGAGCTGAGGACTGGCGTTGGAGCAGTCTGCATCGGTAGTATTCCGGCACGGCGGACGAAAAAACCCTGCTGTCGGCATGGCCGCTGCGGCGATCAGCCGGCTGGCTGGAACATGTCAATTCTTCTCAGACCGATGCAGAACTCACAGCACTCCGCCGCAGCGTCAATCGCGGCTCCCCGTTCGGAGACGAAACATGGGCCACTACCGCCACGAAGAAACTGGGCCTTGAAATCACCACTCGCCCCCAAGGAAGGCCACGAATTCCAAAAAAAGGTTCCTGACACCTTTTTTGCTCTGCACCTTTTTTGCTCAGATCTTCCCTTGAGTTGACACCGGCCAGTCGTTGGAAAGAATCACCGAAGCCTTTCCCCACGAAATCTGATTCCTGCGGCATCTTCATGAAAACGTCTCTCCTGCTGACGACGGCTTGTTACTTTGTCTTTGCTCAACAAATCGCTCTTGCTCAAAACGCAACCGCCGAGCAAAAGTTTATGCCGGATAAAGCTGCGTATGACCAGACAGTGACTCCGTTTTTAAAGGAACATTGTCTGCGTTGTCACGGAGAGAAAACTCAGGAAGCTGATTTTCGAGTCGACACGCAACTGACGGCCGACTTTTCAGATCGGCTCAATCGTCAGCGCTGGAATGAAGTGGTGGATGTGCTTAACAGTCATTCCATGCCGCCGGAGAGTGAACCTCAACCAGAGGCCGAAAGTGCGGCAGCGGTGGTCGACTTCATTACCAACCAGACTTTGCTGGCGGAAACGATTAGTCGATCGACGTCTATTGTTCTGCGTCGGCTGAATCGCAATGAGTACCGCAATACCATTCGAGATCTCATCGGGGTTGATCTTGATACGTCCGGTTTTCCGCAGGATCCACCCGCTGGGGGCTTCGATAACAATGGCAGTGCATTGACGATGTCGCCATTGCATCTGGAACTTTACTACAACGCCGCGCGGCAGATTCTGGATCGAGCAATCGTGACGTCAGATCAACCGCCGGCGATCAAGTGGCGTTTTGAGCCGGAATCCGGTGACTCGGACAGCAATCGCGTCGTCTACGATGGTCAGCGAGTGATCGTGAACGGCGGCAACAATGCAGCTCGCGATGGTTTTCGAATCATTCACCACGAGAGCTGGGACAAGAATATCAACGCCCGCGACTTTCGCCTGAAGCATCCCGGCGAATACATCATTCGAGTTCGCGCGGCGGGCAAGGTGCCGACGAGAGAGATGGTCGTCGAGTCGGCTCGTGGGTTTCTGCAGGATCGCCTTGATAAGCAGATGGTGGAGAATCCCAAAGGCGAAAAGTACCATCGCGAACAATTCGATCGGGATGTAGAACACTTCCAGACACATCGAATGTATGACTATGGTTCGCCGCGAGCGCGCTTGACAGTGACGCAGGGCGGTCAGCCGCGAGTGATTGCCGAGTTTGATGTCACGGCGGCTCCCGATCAGCCACAGGTTCTGGAGTTCCGAACTCGCTGCACGGCCGAGAATTCTGGAGTGACTGTCGACTACGCCTACAGCATTCCTCGCGAACTGGAGAATTTCTGGTGTCAAACCGGTGACGCGTTTGCACGACCGGAGCTATACGTCGACTGGATAGAGATTGAGGGCCCGGTGTATGAGACGTGGCCGCCGGCCAGTCATACGAACCTGCTCTTCGCGTCGAAGACTCGTGAGCTGAATGAGTCCGAGTATGCTCGCGACGTCATCGCTCGATTCCTGACGCGAGCCTATCGCCGACCAGTGACTGAAGCGGAGCTCGCCGAGAAGCATGCCATCTTCACGCGAATTTCCAAAGCCGGCAGTTCCTTTGAAGACAGCATTCGCGCAGCGCTGACGGCTGTGTTGGTGTCGCCGAACTTTCTGTACCTGACAGAGGATCAGACAGGCCCTGCGAAAGCTACGGCAACGCCATTAAATGCTCACCAGTTGGCTTCGCGTCTGAGTTACTTTTTATGGAGCAGCATGCCGGATGCAGAGTTGAGGGCTTTGGCGGACAACGGGCAGATTCTGAAGCCCGAAGTTTTGCAGCAGCAAATCGATCGTATGCTGGGCGATGCGAAAAGCGATGCCCTCGTGACGAATTTTGCCGGCCAATGGCTGGGACTTCGGGACGTCGGAGCGAATCCGCCTGCCGCCGATCTTTATCCGCAATACGATCGACATCTGGAGACGTCGATGGTCGGGGAGTCGGAAGCGTTCTTCGCTGAGATTCTCCACAAAGATCTGGATGCTCTTAGCTTTGTTAAATCGGACTTCGTCGTAATTAACGAACGGCTTGCTCGGTTCTACGGCATCGACGGGGTGAAAGGCGATGAGTTTCGGCCGGTGTCTTTGCCGGCGAATGTGGCTCGTGGTGGCGTGATGACTCAGGCTTCGATCCTGACCATTACATCCAACGGGACTCGAACTTCGCCGGTGAAACGCGGCACCTGGATTATGAAGAATGTGCTGGGAACAGATCCCGGATTGCCGGTGGCCAATGCCGGTGAGATCGCTCCGAAGGTGCCGGGGATCGACAAGGCGACAGTCCGACAGCGACTGGAGATTCATCGCACGTTGCCACAGTGTGCTCGCTGTCACAACAAGATTGATCCGCTGGGGTTCGCGTTGGAGAACTTCAACGCATGCGGAGAATTCCGTGAACGAGAAGGCCACGGTTACAAAGGTCGCATCGAGCGAAACGATCCGATCATCGATGCCTCGTCGCAATTGCCCGACGGAACAAAGATAACGGGCGTCAGCAGTTTGCAGGATGCCCTGGTGGCTCGTGAAGATCTGTTCCTCAAATGTCTGGCCTCAAAGATGCTGACTTATGCACTCGGACGAGAGCTCGGGCTTGCCGATCAGAAGACCGTCACCGAGCTCGTGCAGCACATGAAGTCCAACAAGAGAACACTGAGATCACTGATTCATGCGGTTGTAGACTCGCCGCAGTTTAAGACGCACTGAATCCTGAAGCGTTTATGCTGCGATTGCACCCTGGAATGTTCGTTGGGCGTTCTTGTGCGACAGTCACTGGCAGGGCATGAATGCCCGTCGTACTTTGGATTCAGCGTCTCTTGTCGTGATTGCTGACGCGCGATGGCTGGTTAATCACCGGCGACAAAGATTACACTGCTGACGCAACGCACCGCGAGAATTCCAGAGAAGGCCGATCATGCAAACGCGCGATATGAACGTACCCAATTGTTTTCGACTGAGAACTGCAGCTTCAATGTGGGCGGTCAGTGTATTCGCTGCCGTTGCGATGATCTCAAACACGACGACGATGCGGACGGTCTCTGCTCAGGATGCCCCGATTATCAATGGCCTTGAGCGTCAGCCGTTTGTCGCGGCGACTCGGCGACTGGTCGAAGCCATAGACTTCGCAGGAGCCCCTCTCTCAGCGGATGTGATGAAGAAAGTGCAGGCAGCGATGGTCTCCACAGACGATCGTGCAGCGATTGGAGACATTCAGGAAACCCTTGATCCATTGTGCCTTGCAATGATTACGATCAACGCCGAAAGCCGCGTCAAAGTCACCGAAGGTCCGGTGAAGAAAGAGCTCATGCAACAGGGCTGGCGTGCCTTCCTGATCAAGGTACACAACGAGGCCGGGATCAATCCTGTTTTGCAGGTCGAAAGTCCGAACGCACTGCCCGTTTATCAACAGGGCAAAGGGTCTCGGGAGGAACCTCGAACGAAGGAGAAGCTGGTCAATCCGGAGGATGTCCCCGATCGATTTCTCGACATGACGATGGTGCAGCGTGAACCGCTCAAGGAAAAACTCTCCGGACTGTTGGTCGAGTATCGGATACTGTTGCTTTACAGTCGAGACGCCGGCGATCGTGAAGCCACCTTGTCGTTCAACATCGGCGCGGGGACTCAGGATCTGGGCTTTCGCAGTGAAGTACCTGTCTTGTTTGACTGTCAGCCTGCGACAAAGGTCACGCTCGGAATTCGAGACGTCGACGGTGAACCGACCACCGCGAATTTCGTGATTCGCGATATAAAGGGCCGAGTTTACCCGTTGCCGTCGCGACGATTGTCCCCCGACTTTTTCTTTCACGATCAGGTTTATCGGACCGACGGTGAGTCGGTGATGCTGCCGCCCGGCGAATACTCATTCGTCGTGAATCGCGGGCCGGAATACCTGCCGCAGCGAATGAATGTGACAGTCCCAAACACTGAAGAACATGTTGTCGATGTGAATCTCAAACGCTGGATCCATGTGGCTAAACGCGGTTGGTTCTCCGGGGATCATCATGTGCATGCGGCAGGTTGCGGACACTACGACAGTCCGACCGAAGGTGTTGGTCCTGAAGCCATGATGCGACACATTCTGGGTGAAGACCTGAACGTCGGCTGCGTCCTGAGCTGGGGGCCATGCTGGTATACTCAAAAGCAGCACTTCAACGGCCAGGTGTCGGCACTTTCCACGCGTGATTATCTGATGCGCTATGACGTTGAAGTCAGCGGCTTCCCCTCGTCGCACGCGGGACATCTTTGCCTCTTAAAGCTGACCGAGGACGATTATCCCGGGACGACTCGCCTTGAACAATGGCCGAGCTGGACTTTGCCTGTTCTGCAATGGGGAAAAGATCAGGGCGGAGTTGTCGGTTACAGTCATAGCGGCTGGGGACTCGCACTGCCGGACGTGATGCCGGATGGCAGTCGTGAATTTCATGGTCGGCCATGGGGAGGTGCGCCGCAGGGCTGGCAGGGCAAAGCCGCGACAAAACTTCCCGACTACGCCATGCCACGTTTCGATGGTATTGGTGCGAATGAATACGTCGTCACGACAGCGCACAACGTCTGTGATTTTATCTCGGCCGTTGACACGCCGGCCATCTGGGAACTCAATATCTGGTATCACACGCTGAACTGCGGCATGACTTCACGCATCAGCGGGGAAACTGACTTTCCGTGTATTTACGGTGATCGAGTCGGTCTGGGTCGAATCTATGTCAAACTGAAC
Source organism: Planctomycetales bacterium (assembly GCA_026400835.1). GTDB lineage: Bacteria > Planctomycetota > Planctomycetia > Planctomycetales > Planctomycetaceae > SXXK01. The sequence goes on from JAPLOA010000046.1 coordinate 125,519, forward strand.
GAAGGCCAAGAGCTCAACTACGACAACTGGGTCAAAGGCCTGCGTGATGGACGCAGTTACTGCGGCGATGGACTTAGCCATGTGCTGGATTTCAAAGTGAACGATGTCGGTGTGGGTGCACGTCGCGACGATGGCAGCGTCAGTGTGTTGAAGCTGGATCAACCGGGAACTGTTGATGTTTCCTTCGATGTCACCGCGCTGCTTGAAGAGAAGCCCACGGAACTAACCGAGTCGATTCGCGGTCGTCGTCTGGATGACAAACCGTATTGGCATGTGGAACGCTGTCGCATCGGCGACACGCGGAATGTCCCGGTCGAGATCATCGTCAACGGCGAAGTTGTGGCGACTCGTGAACTGGCTGCTGATGGTCATATCGAATCGATGAAGTTCCCGGTGGAGCTGAAACAATCGTCATGGGTAGCCGTGCGCATTCTGCCGTCGGTTCACACAAATCCCGTGTTTGTCGAAGTCGCAGGCAAGCCGATTCGAGCCAGTCGCCGTAGCGCGGAATGGTGCGCGGAGGCGGTGAAGGTTTGCTGGAACGCGAAGCAGAACAACATCAGGCCAGACGAACGAGAAGCCGCGAGAGTGGCTTACGATCAGGCGGCTGAGATTTACCGAACGATTCACGAAGAGGCGACAGCACCGTAACTGGATTTCTGTTGGAAAAGTCTTGTTCCTTTGGTGATTCAAAGAATCACAACCCGAAACATCAGTGAGGGATTGCGCTGGAGCGTATTACAATCGTCTCCGTGAATTCCTCGCTGACGCTTTTTGAAGTTGCGCGTTTCGGCGCTGAGGTTGTTAACTTGCGGAGAAACACTGGGATTTATCACAACCCGAAGCGTCAGCGAGGGATTTACGGAAACCCTGCCTAAAACGCGAAAACACAATCCCTCGCTCACGCAGCGGGTTGGGATAGACAAAAACTCGCAGCTTCAAAACTGACGCTTCGGTTTGTGATGTATCAGTAACGAACGATCTATGAAATTTGCGGAATCATTTGCTGGACGGAATCGATGAGCCCTGCTGAACCTAAACCCTCAAAGCTGCTTCTTGATGAATGCTTCGCGGCGGCTGATGATCGATTTCTGTCTGAATGGATCAAGTTCCGATCTCCGGAGATTCTCGGGGCATGTCTGCAACAGTGGCTGGCGGATACTCGCCCGTGGGCCCGCCAGCAACTTGTCAACTATCTCGCCATGGATCTCAATTTTCCGGGGCACGAATTGTTCGTGAAGCGAGCTTACCGGCATTTTGAATCAGTCCGAGATCACGAAATTCTGGCCCACTTTCTGGTCGCTTTTGATCGCCTGGTTCGCCGTACTCGCATTGCGGTACCACGCTGGGATCGATCGACGCGAGAATTGATTCAGGACGAACACTTGTTTGCTCGCCCGAACAAGACCGTGATCCCCGAAACGGAGCGTACCGGGACTTACGGAACTGGAAAACATCAGCGGGCGTTTCCGCTTCCCGACATTCGCAACAAGCCGAAGAATCGACTGTTCCGCCATCGAACACGCAACTTCCTGCGGAGGCGAGTCTGGCGGTATTTTCGCTGGCTGAGTTACAAGAATCCCACCGAGTACCTGGCATCGATCTCTCGCGCGCTGTCTGTGTACACCGATGCGGAGTTCAAGCAGGGCGAAAACATTATCGACAACTGGTCGTTGATGCACGCCTGCTATTTCCACAGCGACTTGTTGACGTTTACTGCCGCACACACCAATCTTGCTCCTGGCCAGTCATTGGCCACTCTCAGCGCTGCGCCGTATCGGCCGGAGGTTTGGCAAACTGCGGAAGGGGCAACGCACCTGATCAATCTGGTCCGGGATGCTCAGAGCAGTCTGGTTCGACTCTGGGCCATGGAACTGCTTCAACGCGACCATCGGCAGGCGATCAGTCAGATTGACATGAAGATTCTTGTGTCGTTGCTAAGACATAGCGACGCGCGAGTTCAGGAATTTGCGTCGCAACTGTTTCGAGATCATCAGGGACTGGCCAGCATGACGGTCTCGACGTGGCTCGAGGTCCTTCAACAATCCGACCGATCATTGCTGCCAGTTATCTGCGAAGCGATGACGAAGCATGTCGCGGGTGCTCGCCTGGAGAATTCTCAACTGCTGTTACTGGCGACCGCTGAACCTGTCCCCGTCGCAGCGTTGGGTTTGCACATGCTGCAGGAGCGACATCAGCAACGCAGGCTGAGTCCAACAGAGCTCGTTCAGTTGTCTCGTGCTCAATGCGCGGCGACGGCAGAAGAGATGACAGCATGGGCTCTGCGGCAGTTGAATTCTGACGAAAACTATTCCGTGGATTCTGTCGTCGAGTTCTTTGACGGCCTGCTGGAATCGATGCGGGGGGCCGCGATGACGTGGCTGGAGGATTCCTCGTCTCACGGTCACGATGATGCAGTGCTTTGGTCACGATTGATTGAAACGCCGTTTGATGATGTGCGGCTGCGGCTTGTCGACTGCCTGCAACGTCGAACGACTCTGCTGAATACGGATGTGAATTCGCTGAATCACCTATGGTGTTCCGTGCTGCTGGGAGTTCATCGCGGGGGCCGAGCAAAACTGAAAGCCATGCAACAAATTCAGGCCGCAATTTTGCGAGATTCACGACAAGCGACAAAGCTGTTGCCGGTTCTGTCCGTTGCCGCGAGGTCGTTACGAGCACCCGAACGCCGTGGAGCGATTGCTGCACTGGCGAGTTTGAAGCGCGGAAACCCGGAACTGGAAGCTGCGATTCGTTTGCACCTGCCGGAATTGCAATGGGGGTCCTGATGGGACGTTAAAACCGATCGAGGAATCGACAGCTCGGATTCGTAGGCCGGACCGAGTGCCAGCGAGTTCCGACTTGGTCAATGGCGTTGCATGCCGGAACTCGTTCCGCTCAGTCCGCCCTGCGTCATGAGTCCTAAGGAAATGACACTGGAGCCCATTCCGTGTCATGTAACTGCAAAGTGTGTCGCTTCGCAATGTCCGTTGGCGCCGCTGCGGAGTCGTTGACCGAGCGGAGCAGTGGAAATACGGCCAGAGTCTTCTCGTCGCTGGTCAATTGCGGTGATGGAACAAAGTTGGCTGGGTATCGAGCTCCGCTGGTGACTCGCACGGATTCGACCAAGCCGTGAAAGAAGCGATCATTCTGACTGGCGGGCAGTCTTTGTCGATCAACGCCGCCGATAAAGAAGCCACCTTGTGTTTCGGGAAGCTCAAATGGTTGCCGACTTAGTTCCGTTTCGCGACCGTTGACGAAAAGCCGCATGGTGGCAGAGTCAAACGAGGCCGCCACGTGGTACCACTGTCCTGGCTGTATGACCTGCGTTGATGAATAGACAAAGGATGTACCGTCCGTTCTTCGCGCCAGACCGACAGTTCCGTTCTGCCCGATAAAAATCGCCATCCAGTCCGGCCCGAGCCACGAAACGACGTTCGAGGGCTGAGAGGAACGAATCGACTGCGGACGTATTCGGGCTTCAATTGTGTAGTTTGCCCCGGCCTCGGGATTCAGGCTGGAGGCGACCGCGTAACTGCTTGATCCGTTGAATTGCAGAACTGTTCGATCAGTAATAATCAGGGGCTGCTTGGTCGGAGTATCATTGGCAGATTCTTTCGCAGCCACGTTCCGATCGTCGCCTGCATTCGTCTCGCCGCCACCATTCTCGACCACCGGCGGCTCATCCGGGCCCGGATCGTTCCCACCGGAATAGAAGATGGCCGTCAGCATCAGAACAAGCCCACCGAATCCTCCAACCAGCATCAGGTTTCGTCTCCCGCTGCCGGATTTCGTTTTCGATTTGCGTTCAGGAAGTGCTGCGGCCCTTGTCGCCGCCACGGTCGTCGCAAACTTGAAATCAGAGGGACTGACTGCCGTCGCCGTATTCTCCCTCGAGCCGACCCTTGAAGGGCCGCGGGGATCAAGCTTGATCGACTGCAATTGTTCCACCAGCGTTTGATGAACGTTCGGATTGCGACATTCTTCAAGAGCCGACTGCAGTACCGGTATCAATTCTTCAGCCGATTGAAAACGGTCGTCAGGACTCTTGGCGACCAGCCGTTGAAAGATGCGATCCACGGCCAGCGGAATCTGAGCATTGATCTGTCGCAACGAAGGAATCGGCTGATTCACATGCGACAGGATCATGTCCATCTGTGTCGTCCCGGAGAACGCTGTCCGTCCCGTTAACAGATAGAACAGCGTGCAACCCAGACTATAAAGATCAGAACGAGCATCCGCTTTGCGAGTATCCCGAGCCTGCTCCGGCGGCATATAAGCGGCCGTGCCCATCATCACACCGGTTCCGGTCAGATTGACGTCCGTCGAAGAATCCGTGTTACTGAGTCGCGCCAGACCCATGTCGAGAATCTTTACCGTGCCATCTTTGGATCGCAGCAGATTGGCCGGCTTGATATCGCGATGAATCACGCCCTGTGAATGAGCATACGCGAGACCTCGAGCCGCCTGCAGAGCACACTCCACCGCGTCCACGATCGGCAGAGCACCACTGAGCCGTACGGTTTGATCAAGATCGCGTCCTTCGACCAGTTCCGTCACCAGAAAGTGCAGGCCGTCATGTTCGCGAGCATCCAACGCGGCAACGATATTGGGATGAGACAGCTTGGCTGCTGCGCGGACTTCGCGATCAAAACGTTGCAGCAACATGGGATTCTTCTGAATCTCGGGCCGCAGCAACTTAACGGCCACCTCGCGTCCCATGCGTTCATGAACGGCACGGTAAACAGCGCCCATGCCGCCCGAACCCAGCCGACTGACAATGCGATAGTCACCCAGTCGCTCTGGCAGCGGATTCTCGGGTTCAATAGGTACGCTACCGCCGAATTCAGTTTCCGGAGCTTCTGTTCGCACGCAGTTGGCCAGCCAGGCGGGATCAACATCCGGGAAACGTTGTTCCAGTTCGGGAAGCGTAAGCGGCTTGCCTTCGCGAAGCCGATAGTCCGCTTCAAGCGGCAACAATTCACCGAGAGCTGCCAACCGCATGTTGGCGGGAAGCTTCTTTAATACGGCTTCGGCCTTTGGTCGACTGCCAGTTTTCAGGGCCGTTTCGAAGCGACTGCACAGCCGATCAATCAGCAGCTTCTGATCGTTGGGCAGGCGAGCATAGTCGTGGCCTTCGGAGGGATTGTCGGCAGATTGGTTCAAGCGACTCCGTCTTTCTCCCAAAGGCCCGCGATCAACTGCAGTTTGCGTTCGACGGATCGCCGAACGCAGCCCACCGATTCTGCAATGTCCTGATTGGAATAGCCATCCATTTTGAGAATCGCGATGCGTCGCAGATCCTGATCACCGGTTGCGTCCAGGACCTTGAGCAGATGCTGCAGGTTGTCAGAAATCTGAGCCGCAAATTCCGGCGTTGGTTCACGACTGATCAGATCGCTTAACGAAGACTCATGAGCCGGCATCTTCTCACCGACTCCGCTACTTTTGCCGGTCCCGCCGCGTTTCTGTCGATTGTTCTCTCGGATCAGATCCACGGACTTGTTGGCCGTAATCGCCATCAGCAAAGGCCACAGACTGTCCGCATCCATCAGCTTCGAAAATCGTCCAGCTTGTGCGCCAAGACAAAAACTCTTGAAGGCGCTCAACGCCACATCTTCCTCATCTGCCGCGCGACGCGGTGCACCTTCCAGACGTTGGCGAGCAAGCTGCACCATTCGTTGAAAGTAGGTTTCCCAAAGCCGTTGGGCGGCGTGAGCATCGCCCGTTTTGAGTTGGGCGATCCACTGAGAAACCGTGGAAAAATGGGGAGAAACGTCGGTCATGATTTTTCTAAAGAAACTTTGTCGCAAACGGCTGGTCAAAAACGAGCCATTCACAGCGTGCGGTTTTTGCAAAAACCGATTCCTGTCTGCAAGTGTTGTAGTCCTGTCAAGAAAGTTAAAACCATGCAAACTCACCAGTCACTGACACAGTTCCTGAAGAATCGTATTCCATCATGGTTTCGCGGGCCATCTCGACGGTCTCGACGAAGCTTAGCAGGCACGACTCAGGAAGTCCTGGAATCCCGAGTGGTGCTCAGCGCACAAACGCTGCCGGTGCTGATGGTGATCGCTGATCAGCAGGATTTCTATTACAAGGAATACAACGACACCCGCATTTCCCTTGAAGCCGAAGGCCTGACAGTTGAGGTGGCGGCGACAACAACATCGCCGTCCACTCCGCACTGGAATTCCGGGCAGGGCTGGCAAAGCGGAATCGTCGTCCCTGATCTAACGCTCTCTCAGGTCAACGACGACGACTATTCAGCAATCGTTTTTGTTGGCGGCTGGGGTTCTTCAATGTACCAGAGCACCGCGTTTCCCGGCAATTACTACAACAATCATTATGACGGAGATATCGCCACGAAAACTTTGGTGAACAATCTGATCGGAGAGTTCGATGCTGCAGAGAAGTATCTGGGCTTCATTTGTCACGCGACAACAATCGCGGCCTGGTCACGAGTGAACGGCGTCAGCCTGATTGCCGGCAAGCAGGTTTCCGTACCGTATATTGGTTCCCCGGGCCTCACCTACAACGGCATCAATTACCCGAACATGGCCCTGGGGCAGTATGAACAGGCTACTGCCAACGGCGCCTTCCCGAATACAGTTCCCGGGCAGTATGGAGTGGCCGGTACCGCGATCGACGATGTTGTCGTGGATGGTCGAGTCATCACGGCGGAAAACGGGGATTCTGCTTTGGCATTTGGCGACACCATTGCGGATCTGGTCATCGCGGCCGCTGAAGAGAATGCTCTGCCCGTCAATCAGGCTCCAATAGCTAACGATGCGGTGTTTCAGATTGCTGAAAATGCTGCTCTGGGAGCTTTCGCCGGACAGGTGGTCGCCGCAGATCCCGATGCCGGTCAGGCACTGACGTACTCCATCGTCAGCGGTAACACTGCCGGAGCCTTCGCAATTAATGCGGCCACCGGAGCGATCACCGTCGCCAAGGCCACAGCAATCGACTTTGAAACAAATCCGATTTTCGCGCTTCATGTTCAGGTCAGTGATGATGCCGCGGATTCTCTTTCCGACACAGCGATCATTACGGTTGAGCTGCAGGATGTCGTCGAAGTGCCTCCGGCATCCGTGCAGATGTTCGGAGATGATCTGGTGGTTCAGGGCAGCGCCAGCAACGATACAATCTACATCCGGAGCGGCGGGAATGCTCAACAGGTCTTCGTGTGGATGAATGGAGTCAACTACGGTTCGCACAATGTACCTGTTGCAGGCCGCACGATTGTGTCGGCGGGCGATGGTCATGATCAGATCTTTGCTACGGACGCCCGAAGTCGAGTCGCCATCTTTGGCCAGAATGGTCACGATCGCATCACCGGAGGTACAGCCAGCGACCTGCTTGATGGCGGCGCTGGCGTTGACCGCATCTGGGGCATGGGCGGGGATGATCTGATTCGAGGCGGCGCGGACGGAGACTTTCTGGACGGCCGCGAAGGCAATGATATCGTGCTCGGCGGAGACGGAAACGATACGATCGACGGATTCCTTGGACGTGACATCCTGATCGGCGGCACGGGTTGGGATCGAGCGATCGGAGGAAGTGGTGAAGATCTTCTGATCGGCGGCAGCACGAGTTATGACCAGCTTGACGAAGCACTTCTTTCGCTGGCATCCATCTGGAATGGAGCAGGAACGGCATCGGAACGCAGAACCACCATCCAACAAGGCAATGTTTATCAGCAGACGGGACTGACGGTCCTGGAGGACAACAACCTCGACGTTCTGCTTGGGGGAGAAAACGCTGATCTCTACTTCTCGGGTTTGGGCGACTACGTCTGCAACGAGGTCGAGGATTTGTTTGCCGTCTGATGACTGGAACATCGTGGCAGGGGGCAACGCCGTTAGGGATTCTTATGTGATAAAACACGGAGGTTTAATCCGTGGCCGAACGGCCATGCATCAGGACGCTGCAAACAACTGGCCTGCCAGCCACGGGTTAAACGGTTCAAATTCCTTAACGGCATTACGCGTGGGGTTGTCTGCAGCAGGAGCAGAAGCCCCCTTTGCGGGGTATAGTCGCGGGTGGTTGTGAGTTGTGGTTGCGACCTTGAGGAGTCCACCGCGAGGAATCCTGCGATTCAACCCGGTCCGGGTTATACAACAAAGCCTGGGGTCGCCGTAACAACGGCGCACGCCAGGAAATCACCCACACAACTCCATGAACCCCAACGGGGTTCCACATCACAAATGCAAGTTTTGCGTGCGAGCATCGGACGTTGTGTAACCGCGTTGGGGTTGAAGATGTCCTGAGAAAATGTGGGCAAAGATGAGTTCGGCAGAAAGGACCTGCCGAAATCGCCGACTACACCCCCCTTTACTCTGTTTTGCGATGCTGCTTTCATCGCATGTTCGGTAAGCCTATCATTGTTGTAATCCAGACTTCCTGTGGACGCGTTTGCTGATTCATTGCCAGGCCACAGCCCACATGGAACGTCCCAACACAACTTCGTTCATGCCGTCCGGTGCGTGTGATTGAATCCGGCGGCAGATGAAGTCGCCAGGTCTGTGGACTGCTGACGTCCTGACGAATGCACAAACTTCTCATTCACGCGTTAGAAGGAGATTGACGATGCGAGATGCCTCAATCATTCGAAGTAGCAGAATCTGCACGTTGGGACTGCTGCTGTGCGGTCTCATGCTTCTTTGCGGTTCGGTCCACGCGGGACCGGTCAATATTGGTTGGACGCCATTTGGTACAGCCACAACCGCTGGCTATTTGGATCCCGCCGGAAAGCTGATTCTATTCGATGGAGGATCTCCAACGTGGACCGTTCGGGCGGTTCCTTATCCGCATTTGCTGGTGCCTGGGGCTCCGATCGTATTGCTTCCTCAGGCTGCTGGACATACCTGGCCGACAGTCATCACCGTTTCCGGTGGCAACAAGTTGGTGCAGGTTGTCAACGGCGGACCAATGAACATCCTGTTGCCCGCTCACAACTTCCCCGTCGGCGCTTCGTTGGAAATTGTGCAGAATGGTGCTCAGAGTCTGGTGCTGGGAGTCACCGGCACGGGTGATTTGTGGGCGGTGGACCCGGCGACGAATACAGGTCATCAGATTAACTCGGCGGCAGAATCATTCCCATTCGGCTCGGTCGTTTCCGCTGCCTCAGCGGGTGGGCAGTATCATGCTTTTGCGGTCGATCATTTTGGCACGATGCATTACTACTTCGGCAGCGGTGGCGTTTGGAACTCCGTGGCCATCGCTGGCGGTCTGATGCCCGGCACACCGGTAGCCGCCGATGTTTTTTCGCTCACGCTGCCACCCGTGCAAAGACTGAACGTCGCGGCCGTCGATCCAGCGGGGAACCTTGTTGTGTGGAGCAAACCCAGTGGCCTGCCGTGGCTTCCACCAGTCGTTCTTGCCAGCGGCCAATCGCCAGGTGCACCTTTGGAGATCGGTCATACTGCGTTCGGCCCAATGGTGTCGACGATCAGTGCTGGTGGAAACTGGAACGTTTGGATTCATGATCCAATGGTCGGCTGGAACCATCACCTTGTCGGACCGGGATTTATGATGGGAGCCCCGATTGCCTGTGCTCCGGCTGTCGGGACATTCTTCACGATTGATCCCCTGGGAAGACTCGTCTGCGCCAACTGGAGCGGCTCTGCCTGGTCAACCGGGTACGCGATGCCTCTGCTCGCGTATACACCGCAGCTTGTCAGTCGGCAGTTCATTGCGAATCCTGACCTGCCGCCGGCCTCGGTGACATTGCTGAACACCAGCAAAGATCCATTGGTTGTTCAGATCGTGGATCTGTTTGATCCTCGCCAACCACCGGAAGAGAAACTTGCAGCCGGAGCTATGACGAACATTCAACTGCCTCGCGAATCCGGCGGCGTGCTGGAGGAAGTTTTTCTCGTCCCCGGTCCCGGCGGTGTGTTGTTGGAACAAACAGCCAGCCATCCGATTCCTCCCGAGCAGCGGTTTACTCTGGCCGTCTGGTCTGACAAAGAAACCTACAAAGTGCTGCCCTTCAGGAATGCAAAGAAAGGGGCTCCGAAGTCCGTCACAGAAGGTTTCAGTCGACGCTCTCAGATCAGTCTCGGAGTCATTCCGGTTGCCCCCGGTGAACTACTGAGAGACGGCGAACAGATGGACCTCGTGCAGATCACAAAACGGCTGAATAACCCCGGCGCGGTCGTTCATTTCCCCAGGCCTGTCAGCCAACCATAAGCCCAGCCCCGCTGTTGCCGCCTCCCGAGAAGATTGGTTGCGGAACGTACTTCAGGAATACCCGGATGCCTGGAATTCTCTCGGGATGGTTGCCACAATCCGGAACTCGCCCTGCATGAAAATGCGATTCTCGCAAATTCACTCGCCTATTCAGAAATCGGGACTCCGCTCATGACTCAGACCTCTGCTGAAACTTCTCGCCGTTCGTTTCTGGGTTCTGCTGCTGTTGCGGCGGCCGCGACATCAACACTGACGGCAACGTCCGCCAAAGCCTCATCACCGGCCGAGAAAGTCGTTGTGGGGGTTATGGGCGTGAGTCGAGGAGCGGCCCTGGCTCAGGTGTTTGCGTCATTGCCAGACGTGGAAGTCAAGTATGTTTGCGACACCGACAAGAATCGTTTGAACTTGTTTCGAGAAACTCTGGCGGGGAAGGTCAGCTACGAAGTCAAAGCCGTCACGGACTTCCGCAACATTCTGGATGACGCTGATGTCGATGCGTTGGTCTGCGCGGCTCCGAATCACTGGCACGCGCCGGCCAGCATTCTGGCGTGTTCTGCTGGCAAGCATGCTTACGTTGAAAAGCCATGTTGCCACAATCCTCGCGAGGGCGAATTATTGATCGAGGCGGCTCGCAAGAACAATCGCTGCGTCCAGATGGGCAATCAACGACGCAGCGGGGCGAAGCTGGCGGAAGCGATGAAGCTGCTGCATGAGGGGACGATTGGGCGAGTCTACTACAGTCGCAGTTGGTACGCAGCGACTCGTGGAACGATCGGTACGGGAACACCGGCGGAGGTTCCTCCGCATATCGACTACGAACTCTGGCAGGGACCTGCGCCACGTCAGCCCTACACATCCAATCGCCTGCATTACAACTGGCATTGGAACTGGGTTTATGGCAACGGCGAACTGGGCAACAACGGCATTCACTCCATCGATCTTTCACGCTGGGGTCTTGGTGTCGATTATCCCGTGCGAGTTGTCTCATCGGGCGGGCGATACGTCTTCGACGATGATCAGACAACGGCCGACACACATGTCGTTTCGTTTGAATTTCCTGGTAAGAAGCAGATCGTCTGGGAATGCCTGAGTTGCAATCGCTACGGCATGGACGGCTCAGGCTTTGGGGCGACTTTTCATGGTGAAAAGGGAACCCTGAAAATGCACGAATGGGGCTATAAGATTTTCGACGACAAAGGCAAAGAAATCGCCAGTGTCGATGGTTCCGATGGCTTGAAAGCTCACATCGAGAACTTTGTAGCAGCCATTCGAGCCAACGATCCGAAACTTCTCAATTCGGATATCGAAGAAGGTCACAAGTCAACTCTGCTGTGCCATCTGGGGAATATTGCTCATCGCACTGGCGATTCGTTGAAATGTGATCCGAGCAACGGGCATGTGCTGAACAACGAAGCCGCCATGACACTGTGGACTCGCGAATACGAGCCCGGCTGGGAACCCAGAGTCTAGAGATCCCGGCAACTGACTCCGAAAACCTCAGAATCCCGGACCGCATTCCTCCTGCACAATCGTTAGGGTTGCCATAGTCCCCGTTATTCTTCCCCAAGTAAAGTCAAAGCGGATGCTCCAGCTTTCCTGACCCGCAGACTCTGCCGAAGTGACCTAGAGAGTTTATCTCAGAGATCAAGTGCGCACTCATTACGCGCGGAAACGTCCGCGGTTCGTGCCGGAATGGTCTCGGAAGGGTTTGTCCCCATGTCACTTCGGGATTTCTTACGTCAGACGCAAATGCTGATCCAGCATGGTCTGCACATGGCGCGAACGTCATCGCTGAACGATGGCTATCAGCAGCCTGTGCAGCTGCTGCGTCTGGAAGAGCGTGTTTTGTTCAGCGCATCGCCGATCGCGCCCATTGCGGCGGAAATGGCTGAGGCGGGGGCTTCGCTGGGTGAAAGCCTGATGACGGATGCCAACGTTTCGCCCGGCTCAGAAGAGCGACTTCCAATTGCGGACGCCCAGTTTCTTGATCTGATCGCCGATTCGGTGCTGCCGAGTCAGGGAGCGGACCAGAGCACATCGGACGCCGCGGCGACAGACGACCAGACTCTTGAGCTCGTGTTCCTCGACGAGTCCATTGACAACCTGGATCAGATGAAGGCCGATCTGATGTCAGTGAATGCCGCAGATCCTTCGCGAAGGCTGGAGTTCATTTTTCTCGATTCCACCAAAGACGGCATCGCCCAGATCACTTCGGCGTTGCTGCAGCACGACGGTGTTGACGGACTCCATATCGTTTCCCATGGCGGAACCGCGCAGGTGCAACTGGGGTCGACGTGGCTGTCGATCAACAACCTGAACACCTATCGTAACGCGATCAGCGCATGGCAGCATTCGATGTCGGACAAGGCCGACATTCTGTTCTACGGCTGTAACCTCGCCGGATCCGAGGATGGCCAGCAACTGCTTCAGGAAATGAGCGTCCTCACGGACTGCGATGTTGCGGCCAGCGAAGATTCCACCGGCGGTGCCAATCGAAACGCCGACTGGGATCTGGAATATCAGCTTGGCACAGTGACAACGAACGTTGCGTTCTCCAGCGACTTTCAAGACGACGCAGACTTCATTCTCGCCACATATACGGTCACCAACACCAATGACAGCGGAGCC
>JAPLOA010000055.1 GCA_026400835.1 Planctomycetales bacterium
GACTTAGTAAAGAGATTTATCGAGACTGAGTTTGACGTGACGCTGACTCCCGTGCAGTGGCAGGCGTTTTCTGGCTATGATCCTGAACGCCTGAAGAATTCTCTTCTTGGTGAGTACGACGAAAAAAGCGATCTTCAAGTCACTGCCGTCGCGTTTCGCCGTAGCACTCTCAGTAGTCGTTCGCCGCTTGCGGTATCGAGCGGAGAGAATTGCCTATCAATCAGGAACGACCTTCAACGACTAAAAGAATCTGGAATCGTCACGATTGACTCTCTTGATGATTTGGCACATTTGCACGTCGTCGTAAGTGACAAGGTGACAAGAATCGACGTGCAACCACTTAGTGGCGGCGCGGTTCGATTCGCACTGGATGACTCGAATTGTACTGCAGATCATACGGACTGCGTAAAAGGAGCATTTCGTGACGCATTTGGAATTCCATTGAATCAGCTTATAGACCCAGGCAAATTTGCGCTCGGAAATGTCGGGGTTATCAGCTTTCTCCTCAATATCCAGACGGACCATGAAATTCAGGACTTTCAGCAGAAAGAATATCAGCGAATGAAGAAAGACGATCTGTTGGTAGAACAAATAAAATCTGCCACGGCTTGCAAACGACCCATCTGCAGCGGATTTCGACGCCCAGTATCAAATCCAGATTTGAATCAATGTGCTGTTTGCGATGGTCCGCTCAAGCCACATCAGTTCAATGAAGTTTCAAAAAACGACGCGGTAATTCGATCACTCGTGGGTAATAAGCTGGAAGAAGTGGGTTGGAGTGTTGGAGACAAGAGAACGTTTGAGGCGAACGAGTACTTTCCAATCACGCCGCCGGGTGACTTGGCTGGCGATCCAATCTGGCTGTTGTTCCGAGACAACCTCTCGGAAAAGACCAGGCAGCAAATGGAGCGATCAACTCATGCGATACTCCTTGTGTCGAGTAGAACCACCGGCGGCCATATCTACATTGACTCGATCGGCACGGGGCGACTGAATCTTGCGTACCTCATTGCAACCTCCAATGATCCAAAACAGTCTGCTGGCTTTTCACAACTTCTAAAGCAGGTCATTACAGATCTACACAGATCAACCGCAATTCGGATTTCAAAAGCCGCTGAGATTTCTTTCCAGCACCTTCGTTCGGGAACGAAAGGCGACTCTGGACATGTGTACGAAACAGATGTCTTCAATTTGCTTCGGTCGTTTCTGCCTTACAGCTACAAATTAGGGCGTCAGGGTGTTGCCGAACCGGATGGCTTTGTTTGTGTACCGACTTACGGCCAAGACGGAAAGCGCGACATCGGCGATGGTAGATCATGGAACTGGACATATGACGCGAAGCATTCGGATAAATCTCATGGCTACAGTCTGGACATTTCCGAACGAAGAAAAATGGTTGAGTACGTCGATAAGATTCGAAGCAAACGTCGCTTCATGGGTGAAGTTGAGAAGCCGAAGGCTCATGTGATTATCAGCAACAACCTATCGGATTCCGACATGGTCGCAACTGCCAAGTATTTCTTCGGATCAGATGGCGTTCGACCGAGCAATCGCGATGTCAGGCTGATACTCATGAGAGAGGAATTCCTGTCAACACTCTATGAAGCGATCACGAAGCATCATGAAGCATTTCAACGACGGCAGCCAATTTTTGGTGAGTGCCTTGTGGAGTGCATGTCAGCTGAGGGAATTAACGGATACCTCACGCTCGACCAGACAAAGGCCGAATCACTTGTCAACTTAATTCTCGAACACCGCGAGATAGACAAAACGTTGTCACGTTCAGATGTAGTCAAAGGAATTGACCGTCCGTGATCTGGAAGACCACTTTCGACAGCACTGGCCGACGATCCGCGAGCAATTGCTGAATGGCACTTATCAGCCTCAGCCTGTGAAACGAGTGGAGATTCCGAAACCTGACGGCGGTGTGCGTAAGCTTGGCATTCCGACAGTTCTGGATCGGTTCATTCAGCAGGCGCTGCTGCAGGTTCTTCAGCGTGACTGGGATCAGTGTAAACGGCGGTGAGAAACCGTGGCGCCGGGCGGGGGGTTGGTGGGCGGTGTAAAAGTGTAACGCCCGTTTGTTCAGTTGTTGACTTCAGATTCTGTTGGAAAGGCGTCATTGTGGCGTGTTTCCGGCGGCGGAATCCGGGGGAGACAGGTGACGAGGGTGATCACCGACATGGAATTGTGGAGCGAACTTCGGCGGCGGGTTTTGACCGGCGAACTCAGCAAGCGGGCGGCCTGTCGCGAGTACGGCGTGCACTGGCAGACACTGGAAAAGATGCTCGCACACAGTGAGCCGCCGGGGTATCGGAAAACGGCGAAGCGGACATCAAAACTCGACCCGTTCGTACCC
Source organism: Planctomycetales bacterium (assembly GCA_026400835.1). GTDB lineage: Bacteria > Planctomycetota > Planctomycetia > Planctomycetales > Planctomycetaceae > SXXK01. Next base: position 2,360 of record JAPLOA010000055.1, read on the forward strand.
GTCATCGAAGAGATTCTCACCAGCGATCGTAAGGTCCATCGCAAGCAGCGACACACGTCTCGTCGGATCTTCGAGCGGCTGCGGGATGAGCACGGCTATGACGGCGGCGAGACCATCGTCAAGTCCGTTGTACGCAGCTGGAAGCAGACGCATCAGGAAGTCTTTCTGCCGTTGTCGCATCCGCCGGGCGAAGCGCAAGTCGACTTTGGATTTGCGGATGTGTGGCTCGCTGGTGAGCTGACGAAAGTGGCACTGTTCGTCATGACGCTGCCGTACTCGGACGCGATCTTCATCCAGGCATTTCCTCGAGAATGCACGGAAGTATTTCTCGAAGGTCATCGCCGCGCGTTTGAATTCTTCGGTGGCGTGCCAACTCGCATCAGTTACGACAATTCGAAGATCGCCGTAGGCTCGATCACAGGCTCGCGTGAACGCAAAGTCACGAAAGAATTTCAGCGACTGAAAAGCCACTATCTGTTCGTTGATCACTTCTGTCTTGTGCGACGTCCCAACGAGAAAGGTCACGTCGAACGACTGCTCGATTTTGCACGCCGCAATTCTCTGGTCCCCGTGCCTCGAGTGGACTCGCTCGATGTGCTGAACGGCGCATTGACACATTCCTGCCAGCAGGATCTGCAGCGTCAACTACGAGGTAAGACGGCATCGAAGAGTGAGCTGCCTGCAGAAGAGCGCCTGCAGCATTTGCGAGCTCTTCCTGTTCAGACGTTTGAATCGCATCGAGTCATTCTCGCGACATCATCATCGCTGTCGATGGTTCGCTTTGATCGCAATGACTACTCCGTGCCGACCAAGTATGCGCATCGCGAAGTCACGGTCGTTGCCACCGTTGATGACGTGAAGTTCGTCTTCGAAGACATGCTGATCGCCCAACATCCGCGATGCTGGAACAAACAGCAGTTGTTGTTCGAACCCCTGCATTTTCTCGCACTTTTCGAGCGAAAACCGGGTGGATTCGACCATGCAAGACCGCTGGAAAACTGGGATCTGCCAGTCTGCTTCGGTGTGCTCAGGCGTCGTCTGGAGAGTGAACTCAGCGGCGCGGGAACTCGTGAATTCATCAAAGTGCTGCGACTGCTGGAGACAAATCCCGTCTCCGCGTTGAAAGATGCCGTGCAGCATGCGTTGGAAATCGGAACGACAAATTGTGACGCCATTCGAGTGATTCTGGAGTACCGGAATGAAGAGCCGATCGCGCTGTTCAATCTGGACGGGCGTCCGCATTTGAAACTGGTGCGTGTGGCCCAGACGGATATTTCTGTTTATCAAAGTTTGCTCACAGACGGAGTGATCGCATGAAGAAAACTGAAACGAAAAGTACGGTGCTGCTGGCTCATCATCTGAAGTCGCTGAAGCTGCCGACAATGCTGAGTGAATGCGAGAAAGTAGCCACACGATGTGCGACTGACAACGTCGATCATCTGGCGTTTCTGCTTCAACTGTGTGAGCTGGAATTGATCCATCGAGACCAGCGTGCGTCTGATAGAAGGCTCAAGTCTGCCAGCTTTCCAAACTACAAAACTCTGGATTCGTTCGACTTCAAAGAACAGCCGTCGATCAACAAGGTGCTGGTGACGGAACTGATGCGTGGCGAGTACATCGACAAGAAGGAAAATGTGCTTCTGGTGGGCAACTCGGGCACCGGTAAATCGCATCTCGCAACAGCTCTGGGAATCGCCGCATGTGCTCAGGGAAAGCGAGTTCGATTCATCCGCGTAACCGAGCTGATTACCGAACTGATGGAGGCTCGCGAAGAACGCTCATTGCTGCGTCTTCGCAAGCAGTTTTCCAAGCTCGATCTGCTGATTCTGGATGAGCTCGGTTACGTGCCGGCAAGCAAGATCGGCTCAGAACTTCTGTTCGATGTGATCAGCTCTGCGTACGAATCACAGAGCCTGATTGTGACGACCAATCTGCCTTTCGAGAACTGGACCGAAGTGCTGAGCAGCGAACGTCTGACAGGCGCGACTCTGGACCGGCTGACTCATCGCTGCCATATCCTGGAAGCGTCCGGCCAGAGCTTCCGTCTTCAGGATGCCAGACGTCGAAAACCTCCGACCGACTCAAGCCGCGGCTCGGCAAAGTCGAAGTAACTTCAGAGACTTTGATCTGAAACTGGTCTCTTCCATCCCGCTGTGAGCCTTCCTCCGACCCGCTCAGCAGCCAATTCTCCATTCCAGGGCGCCACACTTTTCAACCGCCCAGCGCCACGATTTCTCACCGCCGTTTACAGAGTTGGTAATGCGATGGCGGAATCATGAGAGGATATTGTCGAGTCAGTTCTTCAGCATCCTTGCGGCCTTCTTCATCGGTTCCAGTCGTGAACGGATCGCCCAGTTGTACCAGTGGTCGAAGAACTCCCGACCGGCGATGGCATCGGGCTCATCCCAGAACCAGCGAAAGTAATCGTTGATGCTCCACGCCCGGCTGGTTCGCAGTTGTTGTTTCTGCAGAGCATTCAGTTCTTCCTAAAGTTCTTCATCGAGCTTCTCGGCATTGAAAAGGAAGTGATAACGCATGCCCTTGAGACGATCGTCGCCGTCCTTCATCAATTCGCGATGTTCTTCACGCCGTACCTTGTCGACGCCTTCGTTGAGATGCTTCGAAATATGAAAGCGGTCGACCACAATCTCCGCCTGAGGGGCATGACTGGCCACGCTTCGAACTTCGAACTCGACCAATCCATCGAAAAACTCCGCTTCTCAAATTGAACCTAGTTTAGTATTTAACACACAAGGATCGGTCTGTGGATAACTCGCACGACTGGAAATCGTAACATTCGAAAATCGCACCAAATTTGACAGTCGAGTGGAGGAAAGAGAGAAAGATATTTTAAGTGTCTTATTCTGAAGCACCTTCCAAACGTTCCGGGACCAAGATAATCGACGGAGATACACGAATCCCATCGTCGGGAAACGGCAACCTCTCTTTTAGCAATATATTGGGCGATATCGCAACAAATCCCGGCTTGTGCGATTCACTCCAGTTTGCTGGTGGAAACAATATCCGGAGAATGGCCGGATGCGCATAACTTCCGCGAAAGCCAACGATTCGCATATCATGCCGTTCTTGGTATTCTCGAAGCAAAAGCAAATCTTGCCCCCAGTCCACGCTGCTGCCCAACAAATGCTTATATCCCCGATATGGTCCACCAGCAACTTCATTGAAGTACGCAAGCTGGTGCGGATAAACTGCCGCAACGCTCAATACAGTCGATGCATACATGGTGCATGCAACCATCGTCAATCGCCTAGACAACGGCAAAGCTGCCAACTGTGCAACAAGGACTACGTAGAGCGCTAATGCAGGAAACGCGTAGCGCAAGTGACAGTTAACCTCTGTTTGAGAGCTCACCATCAGTAGCAGAATTAAGGCCATTGACAGAGGCACAAGCTCCCCTACAAACCTGACCGCAGACCGTCCCGGAAACATTCGAAGCGATAGTACGATGAGCCCCAGAACTAGATTTGGCCATGGACATTTTACTAGCAGGCCATAAACATAGTAATGATACCATCCGTGATCACTTATCTCACCCGCCAAATAGTTGTCGATATGAAACGACTCTAGGTCGTGGACTTGCTCGTCAAATCCAAGAACGTATTGCATCGGCAGCGGAACATGAAGATTGCCGCACCAGGTATCCGCAAATCGGTTGACCCTATCACCGCTCATCCCGTCAGTGGTCAAAAGGCGACTCCTGAATCCGAACTCACCAACTTTTGTGAAGCTCCCATCAAACCCATACGCGCAATTCATGACGTACAACGCAGTCAGAAACATTAGGCAGAGCCCCCGGTAGTGCGCCCCCATATTGACAAAACCTCTATTTGCGCGACTATACCGGAACGCTGCGACAAGAACGGGCCATAGAACAAAAAGAAAAAGCCAGCTCATTTTAGTTAGCTCGGCGAGCCCTAAAACAACGCCCGCCTGAATCGCCAAGCCATAAGCAGGCTGCTTTAACCATCGCCAGAATGTATAGCCACTGGCGATCCCAAGAGCTACACAGGCACTGTCGGGCGTTATCAGTTCCCCATGTGCCAGAAGATTAGGTTCAGTGGCGTACATTGCCGCCGCTACAAGCCCAGCTCGCCTCCCGTATAAGTCTCTAGACCACAAATATGCGAACACAAGCCCCAGCGCGCTAAAGCCAATGCAGACAAGCCGGCCATACAAAATGCAGTTCAATGCCACACGCCCATTCACGTCTACGAAAGCATGCCCGCATGGATACTCCACCCGACTAGTATCCTTGTGCAACAATGGCGACCAATCGCACTTGATGTCCATGAATACAGACGGCAATGCAGCGACAGCCTTTACTAAGGGTGGATTGACACGATAGAGGTCGTACCTACCAAGTTTCCAGATAGACAGACCTGCAACAATGGTTGCCGGCTCGAGATCTGTTGGGCTGTGTAAGGACGAAGAGTAGCCGATGGCTCCGCATTGCAATATGATTAGCAGAACCAGTAGTGCGCGATGTGCCTGCACGATTCGAATGAACTGCATGCCACAGTGGCAGAGCGGACTTGGAGTTCCCCGTTGAGCCCGCAGCAATAAACGAACCTTACCGATAGACTGCATCTTAAAGCCCGTCAGATTTCTCTGCGAAGTATGACTTCCAACTCTCGACCAGAAACTCATGTGCCTACAAAGCAATGCTTCTCTGGAGCCCCGGCAGTATCACCGACAGTCGGATTTAATGACACTTGTACAAACGCGTGATTCACACGAAAGCTCGAACCCATTAAGACCGTCTCGAGAATCATCAACGATCGCTTGCGGAAAGTCGTCAGCTATCGTACCGACAATCACCAATGCTGTGGGTGATGGAATGAATAGAAAAACCACGCCCATCGAACGCGGAGAAGCTGGCCTAAGCATCCGCGAGCACTTCAAAATGTCATCTTCGTCTACTGTAGAGGGCTTGGCCTCGACCGCAATCAGCCCCTTTGCTCGGTGGCTGTTGTCGTGTCAACACCATCAATCACCAGAAATCACAAGGGAATTCATTTATTCCCCATTCGCACAATTCGCCAACCCGGGTTCGCTTACTTCAAAACTAGCGGCCAAAGCCGTTAATTCAGATGCGGGTCTCAGCAGGGGCAAAGTTGCTATTGGACCAACAACAATTTCCGCCATTTTTTACCAACGCCCGGATCAAGATCCAATTCCAGTTCTCCGATTCCCACACAAGCAAACTGGCTGTCTCCGTTCACCGATGACATATATCCTCTACACCATTGACGATGACGAAGTTACCACGTTGAGAACGCGTTGGAGGGCATGAACCCGCCAGAAGAGGGCTGAACAGCACGCCAATGCGGACAAGGCAAGCATAGACACTACGGATACATCGAAATGAACAGTATTCCCGAAGCAGCCGCACTCAATATCCATGCCTTTCCACAAGACAATCGCCTGCGCGCATACGAATAACCCAAACAAACACATTGACCAAAACCAAGCAGCCTCTACAAAGCTATCTGTTAGCAACGCTATGGCACTGGTGAGTTGCAGAATTGGAACCATCGCAGCCACGAAGACAGCCGAGTATACTGACACGATTTGATAAGAATTCACCGTATTTAAGAATTCGAGCGGGTTGGCCACATGGGGAAAGCTAGATGCGATAAACAGTGAGGCGACGAGAGAACGTAGCGCCACTTCAAAGACATAGACAAATCGCGTCACACGGTGCTCACTAAGAAACCAGTAGACCGAAAACAAGCGTCCATTTTTTTCCAGCACAGCTACGCCCCTCAACAGTCGAAACACAATCGTTACTTGTGGGCAGCGACCCAATCCGAGTATCCACCGGGATACACACAGACTTGGCTATAATCATTGATTGCAAGAAACCGAGCTACTTGTTCCGCGTAAGAACACGAGGCACTTCCACAAAACACTACGATGTTCGTATGTTTCGGAATTCTTTCGAGAATTGCCGCCGCCTCTGCTAACTCCGATCCAGCGGGAAGAGAAACCGCTCCATCTATCGTGCCAGCATCGTAAGCGACTCTCGGCCGCGCATCGACAAGGACCACGCCGCCATCGGTGCGAAGACGTTTCAACTCTTCCAAATGGACAACACATCCTGACTTGATGCGATCCCGCGCCGCAATTCGACTTGCGAAGTGTATGTTGCGAAGTAAGCCTGAAGACGCAACGGTTTGATATACTCCTGCCACAGCCACAGCCATGACAGCAAACTGCACTATGGATGAGACTCCACCATCGTTCCGAATGTACCTAGGACAATACGAGCCAAATGCCCGAACGGCCACGAACGCCAAAAGCATTAAGATCACCAGAATATGGTCGGTTCTTAAATTAAGGCCACGCTCCCATTCCGACGCCCCAACAACTAAAGCAGTACCATCCCAAGATGCGGCAAGTTCCCCGGATAATATGTGCTTGTAGCCTTGATTGACATCATAAATGACAAACAAGCTATCGTTGTCCATTCCAAGATAGGCTACCCAATGACTAATATGCTTGTCAGCAACGTTAGATCGCACGTGAAGGACTGCGGGGTTGGGCAATACATATAGATCTTCTACGCGCAGACCTTGCGTGGCAAAACTGGCGACCCCATGGGCATCCGCCAACCGTTTGAGATCGGCAAGAGTACTGCCGGAAACTTGCGAGACAAATTCAAGCGAGTCGAGGTCCGATGCAGCGTCTTCTCCCAATGCACGCAAACAAGCGAGCACAGCCGCAACTCCGCAGTATTGGGGACTTTCGCGATATGCAACGATCTCTGAGCCGCTTGGACTAACAGCATCACGGGCAATTCCCGCTTCAGGAATGGAAGCAACAAACGCGAAACAACACACCCCCGCGTGAAGTTGACGCACCCAGCACGCACAACGAATGCTGGTAGCGGCAAACGATAGCAATCGAGCAATGCGCAACATCAGGAGGTTCTTAAGCCTTTTTCTTTCGCCATTTTTTAATGGCAAGAATGCAAGACAACACAACCACATTCATAAGTACCAGCAGCGGCATTTTCCAAGACGCGTCTTTAGGTGCCAGAAAACGCGAAGCCGCAATCTCTTTGTCGATATCGGGAGGTAGGCGCCAGGTTTTGCCGTCCTTCCAGAACAAATCAGTCCGGTTCTCCTTACCGACTACAACTACATAAGCGCCATTTGGGATCGGCCTCGAAAGGACAAACTGCGACGACTCTGACTGATCAAGTTCTTGAAATCCCTCAAGCACATAGTTGTAGCTTATCTCGGTGGCCGGAACAGTTACTTTACCATCGGGGCCGGCTGGGCCCGGCATTTTAGCGTTTTCCCCTAGATCCTGTTTGCTAAATGTTCCTCCGGCTTCAGTTAGCGTGACCGCAACCTTTGAGGGAATTCCCTTTGAACCAAGACGAGCTACCTCAATTACTTCAAGTAATCCACCGACTTGGGCACCATGGGGCACTTGCGTGGCATCGCTCCGTGTCCACTCAAGTCTTCTTGGAACGTCTGGATTCTCCAAATCGAACCACACCTTAACCACGACGGATCCGTCCACCATAGAAAACCCGCGCAGTTGCGAGCCTTCATTTGCGGTTCCTATTTCACCATGCGTGTGGTCGATATCAAGAATATTCTTGTCATCGTCAATGATTGGAAAATAGCCCCAAAGAACACTCAGAGGCAGACGGACGAAAACCCTTGCTAGCTCCAGCCCATCTGGATCTTCTTTTAGATTCACACTGAATTCAGATGGGTCATTCACAGATTCCAAATCGCTGGGTGAATCCACTTCCAATCGCGAAAAACTGTTCAATAGATGCTCAGACGTACCTTGATCGCGGAAGGATGCTCCACCATCAATCGAGGCCTTCAACACGCTACCACGGTGGTACAACCGACCACTGACATCCACTTTTACATGACCATTTTCAATAACTTCTACATTACGACTTCCCGTGCTTCGGCGCCCAGTCATCGTGTAGGTGAAGCGGCACGCGCGAATAGAGTTGACAAACTCCTTGTAGCGTGAAAATAACTCATCAGTCGCAGGATCTGATCCTTTATTCAACGGCACCTGCGCCCCCAGATTATGTTGAGGCAGGAATGCTGCAAGAATGAAGGCGAATGCTATACGAAATAAGGAACGCATTGAGAGCATCCAATCGAGCGGATAGAGAACTAGGCTGTAAGCCCGCTTTCAGAAAATCGCTTCCGCCGCCACCGCACAAGGCTTCTCGAAAACTAAAGTCACGCAGACTCCAAACAAGGCCAGTCGCCACGAAAACGCGTTCTGTTGCTATATAGACATAAGAACACGGCCAGTGCACGTCGGACAGAAAACTGACTCAGAAGTCCGGCGATAGCCTGCGTTACATATCCTCGCAAACAACTGGGCATTGAATATCAATTCACCCCGGCGCGGGCGTCCAGCAACAATAACACAACCAATCAATTTTTCCTACAGTCGGGAGTCGTGGGATCCACAGCACTTGAATGTGTCACAACGTAGTTATAATATATAGTTGGGCATGTAGTACACTCCTCTTGGCCTTGGTTGTTGTCTAACATAACGATCCGACATCTCTTCCCATCTGGGACATTGACCGCCCTCGCTTTAACACTCCCACTGCATGTGGGGGAATTCTTATTGGCAGTCGAGACGCCGGGGTGTGTTTTGCAATTTACTGAACGGGGCTTTGACGTATTGCAAGCGGGGCCATCACCGCCAACCACATCCTCGATCCCGCCTGTCGCAAAAGCGAACCAAAGAGACGCAAGAACACATGAAAATGCCGGGAGTATTCGCATGAGCTCTAACTGTCGCATAATCACTCCATCCAAGAAAAAAACACATTGAAACGTGGGCCACACAATAGACTCGCGACGTTCACCACGTGAACAGTACCAAGCAGCAAGCCCACACCCAGTCAAACGTGCCCAAACACAAAACGGTGCTTAATCGCACTCTTGACAAGGCCCACAATCCCCATATGGATAATCCTCATCAAGTGCTTCTTGGGCTTTTGCCGGAGCCAAAAAGCTTTCCACGCAAACAAAATTCACCAACAACAACAAATACAATGACGCCTCTAGAACTGCGGCAAGACTGATGCGCATACTGCCTCCAAGGAAATACGAGCCAAGAGCCCTCGCCAAAACTCAAGCAGCCCCATACCGTCGCGTGCAGAGTTCGGGCGAGTTTCCGAACTGAAACTAGCTGACCACCACGATCAACTGCGAGTTTATTGACGTGATCGGGGGGATGGTACTATTCACCCGTAGTTTTTCAACTCAAGAAAGTTACTTTTTTGTATAAAAATGGAGGACGATGAATAAAGTGCGATTCACGGACGAGGTTTCTGCGTAACCAAGTGCTAATTCTGACTCACTGGCAGCCCACAAGCCCTGTTTGCACACGTATTCGATCGTGAACTATCGGCAAACGTCATCCCACGGCAGTTGGCGAAAAACCTGGGGCAAATCCGGGGCAGTACTGGCAATTCAGGACCAATAATAATACAATGCTTCATCATCTCGACTTCCGCCTGATGATGTACTGCAGTAACGACTTACGACGTAAGGCCAACGTGTCGTCAACACATCCCCAACATGAACTTGGTAGCTTCGAGCCCTACCGGGTGCACTCAGAAAAGCCAGTGTTTTACCGAGTCAATCGGCAGCACTGGCTTTTTTGTTTTCCGAGTGTGCCCAGCAAATGTGCCCACTGGCTTCGGACGTGTCATCAGTTCCTCGGGTTTGGTTGTCGCTTCCGCTTGAGCACCCTGGAGCAGATGTGTGTACAAGGTTGCCGTCGTTTCAAACTTCGAGTGCCCAAGTCCGGCCTGAACCACCTTCATGCTGACACCTGAGTACAGCAACAACGACGCCTGAGTGTGCCTCAGGTCGTGGAAGGTGAACGTGTCAGGGATCTCGGCCGCTTCTCTGATCGGATGCCACACGTTGCGGTCGAAGTTTGAACCCCAATAGAATTTTCCGTTCGTGCTTGGGAATACGAGCGGGATGGGTTCAGGGTCAAAGCCTTCGTCATGTGCTTTCCTCAGACGACCCTCAAGGGCCTGAATCGCCTGAGCCCCGAGATTAATCGCTCTGCGTCCGTGCGATGTCTTTGGCTCTTTGGACCGACAAACCTTTCTTCCTGACTTCCTGCAGCGTCCTGCGAACTGAGAGAACTCTCTCCCTGAGATTCACGGCTGACCATTCGAGCCCAAGCAACTCCCGCTTCCGGAGTCCTGTCATCGCTGCCAGTGTAAGGATAGACCCCTCGAATTTACTACGCCGCGACCGTCTCAGGACAGACGCCAGCAACAACTTCCGCCGCGGTGTCAGCCGTTGCCGTCTCAGGGATGGCTTTCGGTCTGATTGTGGTCATCCCGGTAAAGCGACCGATGCCAGCATTTTCCTGTGTCACTTCGTCGTTACTCATTCCCTGAAATCGAAACGCACAACGGATACCCTCGCATCACTCTGGATTAGATTCGCCCTACTGACACTCCGTGCAACCCATCTAGAAACGTACCCAATGGACAACTCGACGCTTTCCTTTTATCCTAGGGGCGTTTCTGACGACGACTCCGCAATGTGACTTTGGGGCTCTTGCGCAGGGCTGCCGATTGCCCAAAAGAGGACTTTTGGGCGGCAACGCAACGGCAGCGTTACGTCGAGTTTCAATATAAACTGAGTTCCGTTTTTCACCGTGGATGAGTTTATGGCGACCAATTGGTATTGGCGTGGCAACGACGGAGAACAGGGACCTTATACGTTTCAGACGCTTGCATCAATGCTTCGCGATAAGATCCTCAATGAGGACGATCTGGTCAGGCCCAGTTACTCCGCCGAGTGGCAAACGACCGATTCTGTCATCGGTTTGTTTAATATGGCAAAGCGAATTCCCGTTGAGCGAGCAGAAGCAAGGCCGACTAGTTCTATTGCGGACATCGAAAATGCGGAGCCGCTTTTGCAGGCTGAAAGTGAGAAGATCTGGGAATACAAGTTGGAGGATGTTGTTCGAGAGAGAGACCTCAGCAAAGGTTCAGTTCTTAAGAGATCGGCAGAAGATAGCAATGGCATCACTCACTCCGCTCTTTCAGACCTGCATGATTTTGCCATGATAGGATCCGTCGAAATAGCAGAGTTTACGGAACTCGCGACAGCCATTGCGGCGGCGGCAGACGCGTGGGATTCTCGTCACGAAATCCTGAGCGAAGAAGATAACCGAGCGAACAACCCCGCGAACAGTTTTTCTCTGGCTGCCTTTCTCGTGAGATTCTTTCGCCACGGAAGAGATCTGTGTTTTTACCTCGTAGCCCCATTCATTTCAGTGACGCTGAGATTATTTGTTGCTCTCGGTCGGGTGATCGGATTTCGCCGAATCTGTTTGCGAGTGGAGCAGATTGCATCAAGACAATCGCTTGCGATTTGGTTTAGGGCAGGCATTTCATTGGCAATGGCGGGCATCATCGCGTTTGGCATTGTGAGATGGTCGGAACACAGGGATTTGCGATTTCCTGATCCAGAGCGACTCGCAACTGGAAAGAAGACCTTTCCTCTTTACGGACCATGTGCTCCCCTGGAATATTCTTTTCTTGTATTTGACGCGGCTATTTTGTCTGGCGTATTCGGGTATTTCACTGCAAAGTGGATAGAATCCAGATCGGAGGGATAGATCACACCTCCAACGTCTGGGTCTTGGTCCGGAAATTCCTGTAGGGTGTTTTCCGTAAAGGCATCTCATGAAACGATTTCGGAAGGGAAGAAGTCAAGTTGCTGACGCAATTCAAGTTCGTTGGGGTTTTTCCCTGATTGAGCTAATTGTAGTTATTGGACTCATCACACTCTTGCTGGGGTTGCTGCTTCCTGCAGTTCAAATGGCAAGGGAGTCGGCAAGAAGGACTCAGTGCAAAAGCCAGTTAGGTCAGTTGGGGAAAGCAATCTTCAACCACTCTGCACAATTTGGGAGGCTTCCCAAAGACGGAGCGAGAGGCTGGGGGTATGTAGTGTTCCTTTTGCCACAAGTAGAGCATGCGCAGCTATTTGGTGAGCTGTCTCCCCAAAGCAAAGATCGCCCCGCGATCGCCGACTCTCTCACAGGACAGTCGCTTCCTCTTTCGACCTGTCCATCGTTTCCTGGGGATGCCCGTCTTTCCAGTGGATTTGGACGGTCTACCTCCCGAGGGTCCACTGGGGTGTTCGGCAAAAGCATTCAGCTTACCGACATCATTGATGGCCAAAGCAATACGATTGCAGTGGGAGAAACAACTTCAGATTTGGGATGGGCGTTGCCGGGAACCGGCGATGGAAGCAAAGGTCCCAATCACGGGGCAGCCTTTGGGAGTTCGCATACGGCGGGTGCAAATTTTCTATTCTGCGACGGATCGGTTGACTTTATTGAGGATGCCGTGGACTCTGCAGTGTTTAGTGCAATGTTCACAACCGCAGGTCGTGAGTCGGCGACACGGTGAGTAATGTTTCGCATCAATGACAGGAGGCCCAGATGTTTCAGCGAATCACAAGGCAAGCATTGCCCGCCTCTTGTTCCCGCGGGTTCACGCTCGTGGAAGTTATTGTCGTGACAGGGATCATTGCAGTCCTCGCAGCACTGATACTGCCAGCAGTCGCTCAATCACAAAGTGCTGCCCGAAGAATCGAGTGTGCAAACAAGATCCGGAATGTCAACTTGGCAATGCTTGCGGTCGCTGATTCAACCGGGCGATTTCCCGCATGCGGAAACTTCACTGACAAGGCACCATTTGAGTTTCTGCACAGTTGGGTTGTCGATGTGTTGCCGGGCATTGAGCAATCCTCCATTTACAACCAATGGAAATTGGGAGCGTCAATAAGAGATCCGCAAAACCAACCACTCACTCAGCTCTCGATTCCCGTACTGGTTTGCCCTGCCGATATCAGTTTTCAGCCAGTGGATGAGCATGGATCATATGGCAATTTGAGCTACGTAGTTAACGGCGGTATCGGATACACAACTTACAGTAACGGAATCCATGACTGCCCGGTTGATGTTGAAGGGTTTCGATTAGATCTTAATGGCGATGGCTTCTCCTGTGACGATCCTAATTCAGGAGGCGATAAGGGCACGTTTCTGGCCATGGGAATGTTCTTCAATGAAACATGGCTTGAGGGCGTTTCGCGACGGCATCACACGCTTGCATCGGTGACTGACGGATTGTCAAACACCGTATTGCTCTCAGAGAATGTGCGGACAGGATACAATCCCGCATCTTCTTCAGATCCTTTTACTTCGAGTTGGGCATCACCGCATTCTTTGCTGACCAGTTTTTACATTGGTGATCCGTGTCTCTCAGGAGTGTGTTTGGCCGGAAACGTGAACTATCAAAGATCCAATGCCGGGATTGCGGCCATTAATTCGGGCCTGACTCGCCCGGAGGGCACTTCCCCAATCCCCAACTCCTTTCATCAGGGGGGAGTGAATATGGGGTTTGCTGATGGGCATGTGCAGTTCGTTTCACAACACATTGACGGGAATGTTTATGCTGCTTTTGTCAGTCCTCAGGGACCCAGCCAGGGCCTTCTAAAGCAAACACTGACAGCAGGCTCTTGGTAGCACTTCGATGTTATTGGGCAGAAGATGACACCATAAGCCACCTTATCCCCCAACACTATGGCCAGCACGGACAACAGATTATGACAACTCGGAGCTGGAGGCATTCGATTCTCATATGCCGCAGCTTTTTGTTCTGCATCCTTGTTGTTGCAGTGGCCCTTCGAACTCAGGAAATCTCCACGATGGGGGTTTCATTCGATGAAAGTTTCTGCCAGCGGATGGTGGAGTTTTCGTGGGGAGAGATGGTTGATCGGATCAGTCTCGATACACATCCGCCGTTGTTCTATTTCATTCTGAAAACGTGGGGGTATATCTTTGGAGGCAGTGTCTTCGCGGGGCGATGTCTCACTGCAATTTTCGGAACTTTGTCGGTTGCCGGGATGTACGCTTTCGTTCGTGCTGCCTACGGCGAAGCCCAGGCTTCGTCGCAAAAAGAACCTCTGAAGGTCGAGTTATCAGCTCTGGTTGCGGCAGCACTCGTTGCAATTGGGCCTCTAGAGATTTTCTGGACGCTTCAGATTCGGATGTATTCGCTGTCATTTGCCATTGGTATTTGGTCAGCTTTTTTTCTGGTTCGGGCTCTCAAGTCAAAACAAAATCATGTCTCAGATTGGTTGCCATACACACTCTCTGTCAGTCTCTTGATTCACACACATTCGTTTGGTCTTTTCCTAGTGGCCGGGCAGTTCATTTATGCGTTGGCTGAACGCTGGCAAAATAGCTGGGGAACGTTGGCTGAGCGGCTCAAGCCTGTCGTACTGTCTGCTTTGGCGGTTTGGTTTTCCTTTCAGGCATGGCTGCCATATTTCTTGGAGCAGCGGGATCGAGTTGAGAGCAATTTCTATTTGCCAGAACCAAGCCTTGAAGTCTTTGGGCGAGCAATCCATGAGCTGTTTACTGGAATGGGTGCTCAATATACTGCCGTTACAGGCCTGGCAGTCACTCAGGCCTCTGTTCTTGTGCTGCTTGGACTCGCAATCGGCAGGAGACCAGCAGACTACTTGATCGTGGTATCAACGAGTTTGCCGGTGATTGCCGCTGTTGTGATTTCATGGCTTTCTCGGCCAATTGTTGCTGCCCGCTATTTCATGTTGAGTCATATGTTCTTCCTTGCGGCTGTTGCTGTGCTCGTCTGTCGACTTCCTCGTTTGTGTCGATTCATCGCAATTCCAATGCTTTTGATTTTGGCCTTCATTCCTTGTCGTGATCAATCCAGATGGCGAGCTGAGGCAGCAAAACTGCCTGGTATCCAGACGGCCGTTTCAAAGCTCGCTGAAATGCGACGTGATCAGCCTCTCGTCGTGTGCAATCCGATGCTTTATACATCTGTGTTGACGTATGTCGAAGATCGAGCAAATGTTTACAGTTTTCTGCCTCGACATGGGTATCCTTTCTATCAGGGAACTCCTGTGATGAAGGATAAAGATTATGTGAATTCTGCTTGGCTTAACGCATCATCCCATCAGAATATTTGGACTCTTGACGCAGACGATTCAATGGGGCGCGTGCCGCTCTCCGGGGACTGGAAACTGCTGGGGGAAGAACGCTATCAGGAATGGTTTGCCAATCTGATAATCCGACGTTATTCACGCATCAATGCAGAGTGAGTATCTCTGAACGGAACTGTTTTCGTGGTCGAAACCTTAAACAACTTTCACGTTGAGCAGATTGTAGCCCTCAACGGGAGTCAATGCCGTATGTCTCAGCAAAAACGTCTGGCGATGTTTGTGGTATCAACTGTCATTGCGATGTTGCTTTTGTTGGGATCAGAATCGGCTTGTATAGCGCAGCCACCAACTGCTACGGCTGATGCTGTGGGATCGGAACAGGTTGAAAGTCCTCAGGCATTCATTGTTCGAAACTCCGATAACGATGAGTTTCTTACCGAAGATGAATTTCTGGCGGGCGGCGGGCTGAATGAAACCATTCTTAAGCGTGATTTCAAAGTCTTTGACGCAAACAAAGATGGCCGGATGACGGTTGCCGAATTTCTGTCAGTCCCTGCGTTCAATGCTGAGGACAATCGCATTGTGATTTCTGATCCGATCATTGAGCTCGTGGCCGCCGCGTTTGGGAAGCTGATGACGAACTGGCAGGAGTGCGATCAAGATCAGGACACTTTATTAAGTGCTGAAGAGTTCGCGTCTGGAAAGATCAATCAGAGCATTCGAGGCATCGAGACCATCACCTTCGACGTATGGGATGACGATGGGGACGGAAGAATTTCCAAGGATGAAGCAAAGCAGCTTCTAGAGGTGGCGTTTGGTCTACGGACTCTGACCGGTGAATTGCTGAGATCACCAGCGGGGAGGGTTGTTGACTGGCGAATGTTTCGAGAAATGAACCCTGACGAGCACGGGAAAATCGCAAAGGAGATTTATGTTCAACGAATGGGCTCGATTGAAGCGGCGGAAGTATGGTTTCCCTCAATCAGTTCTTTTGGAGAGAGTGGGTTCGGCGTGACAGAGTTCTCGACCAGTGGTCATCGAACCGATCCAGTAAACACATTTCTTTCTATGGATGTTAATCTGGATGGTCAGTTGAGTCCGACAGAAATGGAGTCACTTCCTGAAGGATGGGGGCCCCCTGGAAAAAACTGGTTGCCAGGATTTGATGATGAAGGTGACAGTGCGTATTCACTGAAGGAATTTGAATTGCTTCCGCAGGTTAACCTTCTTGCCACGTGGCATGGTTCCCTCGATATAAACGACGATGGAGTGCTAAGTCCGGCGGAGTTTCGTTTTTCAACAGGTGTAGAGCTGGCGGCACTGTCTGCAGAGTATTTTTCCAGACTAGATTCTAACAACGACGATGTGTTGACTTTGCAGGAATGGACGTTTCGAACAAACCATCCTGAGGCCAAATTCCGCGGGTTGGATTTGGACTCAGACGGGGAACTCACAGAAACGGAATTCATCGCTGAAGGGAGTCTGCCGATCGATCGCTTGCGCCGCGACTACAGAGTCTTCGACGCCGATGCCAATGGACACATGACTCTGATGGAGTTTCTCTCGATCCCGCACTGGGTGGCCGAAAGTCTTCGTACACCGATTCCTGATCCCGTCTGCATGCTGTCAGATGCTCGCCTCTCAGTCTTGAAAACGCATTGGAGTGAATGGGACAAAGATAAAGATGAGATGCTGTCGTTGATCGAGTTTGAAGCTGCGGCGATTGGCGGACAAGTCGCGGGACTTGATGCCACTCTGTTCAAAGACTGGGATCTCAATGTCGATAGCAAACTGACTCAGGATGAGGTCTCACTTGTATTGGACATAGCTTTCGGATCCCGAGCAATAACAGGCGAATCGCTAAGGACAAAATCAGGGTATGTGCCGGATTGGAGATCCTTCAGAGCCTGGGATTCAGATGCAGACTGGAAGGTGACAGAAGAGGAGTATATGCGTACTTCTGGCGGCACTCCGAATGCCAAGGAATTGTACCGCAGCTTTTCCAAAGGCGAAGAAAGTTTTGGAATCTCTGAGTTTGCGTCCGGGCCTTACCATTCTGACCCTGTTGGAATGTTCCTTAGTCTGGACGTCAATGTTGATGGTCGGCTCACTCCTGATGAGTTGACGGCCATTCCCGCCGACTGGGGGCCTCCGACAAATGTCTGGCTGCCAGGATTTGATGATGACGGGGATGGTGCATATTCACTTGGGGAGTTCATGCTAATTCCGCACGTCAATCTTCTCGTCGCCTGGCATATGGCGGTTGATTCGAATCAGGACGGCAGCCTGAGTCTCGAAGAGTTTCGCTTTCCACAATTTCCAGCCTTGACAGCACTCTCTGCTGAGTATTTTCGCCGATTGGATTCAAATCAGGATCAATCGCTGTCGCTAAAGGAGTGGCCTTTCGTTTCCTCACATCCGGATGCGAGATTTGCCGCGCTGGATACAAACGAAGATGGCATGCTGCAAATAGCTGAGTTCCTCGCTGAAGGCAGCATGCCGTCGGATCGACTCCAACGTGATTTCAGGGTCTTCGACGCTGACGGAAACGGCAACCTGACCATAGCCGAGTTTAAGACGATTTCTCACGGGGTCCCCGAGAACCTGCAGACCGAAATACTCGATCCGTTTGTTCTGCAATCTCAGGCTAGTTGGAATGATATGGTGGACCACTGGCAGGAATGGGACACGAATCGCGACGAATCACTGTCTGAAGCTGAGTTCTCTGCAATTCCGTCATCTGCGAAGGTTGCTGGAATGGAGAGCTTTGGATTTGCTGAATGGGACTTGGCTGGTGATGGTCAGATTTCCCGGGAAGATGCATCCCTCGCATTGGATGTTGCATATGGTATCCGTACCGAAACTGGAGGAGTCTTACGATCGAAGTCTGGTTGCATAGTAGACTGGGGACTTTTCCAGTCGCTGGATGCGGACAAAAATGGCGGGGTAACGCTTCAGGAATACAAACAAATTTTGGGGAGTACGCCAAATGCCGAGGAGAACTTTCGCAGCATAGCCGCAAATGGAGATGACAGTTTTGGACTGGAAAAGTTTACCTATCGGACCAGCCCTGTACCTCAATTCCTGGCGTTAGATGCAGATCTTGATGGTCGATTGAGTGCCGAAGATTTGAAACTCATTCCCTGGGGACCTCCACAGAAAAAATGGTTGCCAGGGTTCGATGATGATGGAGATGGTGTTTACACGCTGCGTGAGTTCATGAGGATTCCCTATATAAATATTCTCACCGGCTGGCATGCTGCGATTGATGTCAATCACGATGGGATGCTCGGCAGAGAAGAGTTTCGATTCGCTCCGGGTATCGCCTATGCTGCTATTTCCGCTGAGTATTTCCGTCGGCTTGACTTTAACGGAGATGACCAACTGTCACTTTCGGAATGGCCATTCGTAACAACTCATCCAGGAGCCAAATTCGACGCACTTGATGCCAATGCGGACAGTGAACTGACCGAAACAGAATTCCTCGCTGAGGGGAGTCTGCCTGCTGACCGATTGCGAAGAGATTTTAAAGTCTTCGATGGGGATGCAAACGGCAGGATGACTCGGGTCGAATTCCTGTCGATTCCTCAATGGGCTCCCCCGGAACAACGAACGAAAATTTCCGATCCAGTGACGCTGCTCTCGGCAGAGGCTTTCTCGGTACTGGCAGCGAGATGGAGCGAGTTGGACACGAACAGTGATGACTTTATGAACGCTGGTGAGTTCAGAGACGCCGAAGTAAGCCGACTGATTCCAGGACTAGAGATGACAGTCCTGAGCGACTGGGATTCCGACGGCGACGGCAATGTCTCAAAGGCGGAGGCGGCATTACTGCTGGACGTCGCCTTTGGAGTTCGGTCTCCGAGTGGCGAATTGCTGCGATCTGACATAGGGCACGTTGTTGACTGGCGAGGCTTTCTTGCCCTGAAGCCGGACGAAAACGGCAAGGTTCCGCGAGAGACCTATATCAAGTCGATGGGAACTTCGTTTAAGCATCAGGAATGGTTCCCTACGCTTTTTACAACTGAACAAAAATTGTTCGGTGTTACAGAGTATCTGACCAGTAACCATAAAACGGATCCAATATCGCAGTTTCTTCATATGGATGAGGATCTTGATGGTCTCTTGAGTCCAGCGGAAATGGACCGTCTCCCTGAGGGCTGGAGCCCGCCCGGAAAGAACTGGCTTCCAGGATTCGATGATGACAGTGATGGTGCTTATTCTCTGCGGGAGTTTCGACTACTGCCACATGTCAATTTACTTGCCAACTGGCATCTTGCTAAAGATTCCAACAACGATGGAAAGCTAAGCCCAGTGGAATTTCGTTTCATGTCTGCTCCGCCACTTGCGGCACTTTCACGGGCCTATTTTGAAAGACTTGACACTGACAAAGACAAATCCCTGACTTTGAAAGAATGGCCTTTCACGTTTGATTTCGCAAAAGTGCCGAGGAAGGTCGTTATTGAGTTTCTGGATCGGGATTCGAACGGCCACCTGTCGTTCGATGAGTGCCTGGGGGAACTGCGTCGAACTCAGCCGGGAGACCGGGTGGATCTCAATCAGGAAGCAGCTTTGGCTCAACGAGAAGAGTCTTTTCGAGCGGCAGACGCGAATAACGATGGCAAACTGAGCGAAGAAGAGTTGGCGACGGACGAAGGGCTGGAAGCCATTGCTCCGGGAACATCCGCATTGTCAGGAAAGGTGGCGCCAGCCATTGTGGCTCCAGTTTCAAAAATGCTGGGATTGGAAGACGCCTCCTTAGGCACGTACCTGATCATTGAAATTAATTTCCTGCTGGTGGTTGCAGTGGTAGTGTATCTCTTCCGCAAAAGAGGACAGAGACAATGAAAATGGAGATGGACAGCAGACGAACTGATGAAGTGACTGCCACGATTCGCGCTGGCCTGACAAGAATTGAAGTACTGCTCGTATTCTTCGGCATGGCTTTGCTCATATCGCTGTTCTGGCCGCTCATTCTTTCGGCTCGGGAAATCTCGCGCCACCATGCCTGTCAAAACAGACTGCGGCAGCTTGGCGTTGCATTGAATTCTTACCACGAAATGCATCGTGTGTTGCCGCCAGCAGCAGTGTGGAGCACTGAACATCTACAGTCTCTGGCGCTGCATAAGAGTCGCCGTATTGATTTGTATGTGAAAACAAACTGGGCTCAGGCGTTGCTCCCGCATGCCAACGAAATGCCCCTTGCCTCCATGTTTGACACAAATCGGTTAACAGCCGCTCCTGAAAACGAAAAGGCCAGAAATACCCGTCTCCCATTGATGTCCTGTGCAAGTGATGCATATTCCACGGCTGAGAATCCATTCGTATTTCAACCCGATCGTAGAAATTCCGTCTCATACGCCAGAGGCAATTATGCCATCAACGGTGGCACGCATTGTTTCAACGATGGGCCAGGTTCCACAGCTTTTCTGACGGGAGATCACTCTCATTTGGAAATGTCCCATTCTCCAAGAACGTTCCGCTTTTGGGGGAATGGGATCGCTGGTTTCAACGTTAGTTTTTCTTACGATGACTTTACAAACGGTGCCGCAAGCCTGGTTGCTCTTGAGGAAGTGCGGGCTGGCGTCCACGCGATCGATCCAAGAGGCGTCTGGGCGTTAGGCCATATCGGCGGAAGCGTGACGTGGGCTCACGGAGTCAACGGTGATGCATATGGTCCCAATAGTCAACACCCTAAGTCGGACGATTTGCTGAACGGGACGAAGCTTCATCAGACATTGGGTTCAGAATTCCTCAAAACGGAACGAATCCCCTGTGTGTCATATATCGATCTGAATTATCAAGCCGCATCCCGTAGCGCACATAACGGTGGTGTCAATATCTTGATGGTTGACGGTTCCGCCAGGTTTGTGACTGATCACATTGATCCAGGCTTGTGGCATGTCATGCACTCTCGCGAAACTCCCCGGGAACTACTCAACGGGAACCTGGATGAAACTATTGCTGCGAGTATGACGACTGAAGACGGAGAGAACGATGATCGTGAAGGTCAGAAGCCTTCTCCAATGGATCAAGCGGCTATCGAAAACTCGATTGGAATGCGTTTTGTAAAGATTCCGGCTGGCACATTTGAGATGGGTTTGGCGGACAAGGGAAATACCCATGAACTTCCCGAGGAATCGCCGCAGCATCAGGTTTCCATTTCCCGTGCATTCTATCTGGGCAGACATGAAGTGACACGATTGCAGTTTGATCAGATCATGGGTCAATCGCAAAAATCAAGTGCAACGAATGACACCGAGTTACCTGAAGAAGCAGACTTGCCTATGACAGATATCACATGGCACGAAGCAGAGGAGTTCTGCCGGAGACTTTCAGCGATGGAAGAGGAGAGTTCTGCCAGCCGATCTTACCGGCTGCCGACGGAGGCTGAGTGGGAGTATGCGTGCCGCAGCGGCGAACTCTCACGATATGATTTCATGTCTGCACGTCGCCCCAATGATGTGTCCGGCGATGCTGCCGGTATAAATCCTCCTCTGCCTCTCAGTCCGGTGGGAAGCTATCCAGCGAACGCTTTCGGACTCTATGATATGCGAGGAAATGCTTGGGAATGGTGCAAGGACTGGTTTGATCGCGATTATTACAGTCGATCTCCCGGGCAGGATCCACTGGGGCCAAAGCATGGTTATTTCAAGGTTGTCCGGGGCAGTTCATGGACCTTTGTGGGAGAGTTTTGCAAACTCAGCTATCCGACGATGCCTCCGTGGAAGTCTAGCCCGTTCGTAGGGTTTCGGATTGTTTGTGAATACAGGACGCCGAAGAATGCTCCAAACTAAGTCCAGTCCCGGAACGACGAATGAGAAATCGCAGATGGATTTTGCAGACAAGGTTTCTAGGGGATGTGGTTTTCGGAAATTTTTGTTCGTGTGCAGCCTGTTTTTAATTCTGTATATTCCATTCGCATCCAAACCTGTCCATATCGATGATGCCAATTTTCTAATGCTTGCGGAAGGCGCGGCGCGTGACCCTTGGCGGCCGCACAACATCCTCGTCAACTGGTCTGGCAAGACTGAACCCGCCTTCGACATTCTGGCAAATCCGCCAGGCATTGCGTGGTACCTTGCATCTGTCCGAAACTCGCCCGAATGGATGCTTCATCTCACAATGCTGCCGTGGCTTGTACTTGGTGGGTGGGGGTGTTGGCTGCTGGGGAGTGAATTCGCGAATGGTGCCGGTTATCTGTCATGCATGTACATCCTGACGTGCCCTGTCGTGGTGATTTCAGCTCACGCGTTGACTCCAGACCTGCCGGTATTTGCATGTATGACGGCTGGGATTGCTGGGTTCCTGGCCTTCCCTCGGTTTCAGTGGGCCTTTGCTTTGCTCGCCGGCGGTGCGGCACTCTTTCGCTATTCGGGCTGCACCGCAATTCCACTTCTCGTGCTGGCTGGTTGGACGCGTTATGGTTCGCGTGGTGCTAGGATGGCGTTGATCTCTGCCATACCAATTCTTCTGCTCGTTCTCCATGACATTCATGCCTACGGCAAGATTCACTTGTTCGTAATGTTCGCTTCTCAGAACGACGGGCAAAAAAAGACGTTCTCCGATGCCATGCACATTTGCGTTGCGGGCATTGCAATGCTCGGCGGCGCAGGTGTTCTTCCGGTTTTGATATGGCGTAGTGAAACTATTGTTGGTGTGGTAGTCGGAGCGATTCTTGGATTTAACGTTGCATGGTTATCCGGACTGAATCTTGTTCAGACAGTTCCCACTGTTCTTAGCATATCAGCTGGCGTTGGAGCCCTCACTCTCAGCATCGTACCTCGCGTACGCGACCCGATTCTTTCCGCATGGGCGTTGGGAGGGACAGCTTTCTTCTACTTCGTTGCCTTTGCCGCAACGCGGTATTGGGCCGCTTTTATTCCGGGCGTTGCTCTGCTTGCCATCCGAAATGCCCAGCATTCTCAACGATGGATTATGGCAGGAATTGCAATCAACACAGTCGTTTCATTTGGCATTGCCGTTGACGATCAGCAGTTTGCGTTTGCCCACAAGGATGCCGCTGGCAAAGTGGCCGCGATGGGGATCGGGACCTTTTCCGGACACTGGGGTTGGCAGCATTATCTTGACAAAGCGGGCTGGACGCCGGTTGAAAGAGGCGGCAACCCCGGCCCTCTTCACGCCTTTGCCAGCTTTGGCGACTCACAGCTCCCTGATGCAACGGCTTGCCTCGAATTGATTGAACGATTCCCGATGCCGGATCGCTGGCCGGGACCTCGATCCTATTCATGGCGGAATCGTGCGTTTTATCATGGGGGCGGACGCGGATCGTATGCCCCATGGACTTTTTCGAACGAGCCTTATGATGTCATTTCTGTGTACCGTCGCTGCGACCCCAAGTCCGAACAAATAAACGCACTGGAAGCAGAGGAATAGAGAATATGGAGTCGCATTTAGGTGGACCGGATGTCGCCTCGAATCGAGAAGTCACCAGTGAGGAGCATGAGTCAACACATACCAAACCACTTTCCTACACCGGAGGTGCAGGACACCCCATGAGAGTGCAGGCTTTGCGCTACATCGCGATGGCTCGCCCTCATCACTACGGAAAGAATGTTCTGGTCGTTCTGGGTGCTCTCTTGGCGGGACTACAACGTCCCGGAGTGGCCTCAGCGGATACGTACAGAATGCTTGGACTCGGCTTGACGGCCACATGCCTCATTGCTTCCAGTAACTATGTTCTCAATGAGATACTGGATGCCCAAAACGATCGGTTTCACAAATCCAAGAGTGGCCGCCCGATGGCTGCCGGTCACGTTTCTCGCAGATTCGCTTTCATCGAATGGTTTTTACTCGCAGCCATTGGTCTGTTCCTTGCCTCTCGGATCAGCATGACCTTTTTCGCCACTGCCTCCTGTTTTCAGATCATGGCGATGGCTTACAACGTGCCACCCGTGCGGATGAAAGATGTACCGTATCTTGACGTCCTCAGTGAGGCCATCAACAGCCCGATCCGATTATTGCTGGGCTGGTTGATTATTCAGCCAACCCAGCTTCCAGGGATCTTTCTGCTGCTCGCGTTCTGGATGGCTGGCGCATTTGAAATGGCCAGAAAGCGACTCAAAGAATTTCGTTTCCTAGATGACCCGCAGCTCTCTTTCAAGTACAGGAAATCCTTCGCTCATTACAATGAGAGTCGTTTGAAATCAAGTATGGCAGTCTACGCCGCCGCAGTGCTGGTCGTTGTGTTGATGGAGCCATTGAGGTTCGTTTTCTGGTTCAACAACAAATGAAGTGCGCGTTCTAGGAATCGATGATTATCCGATGAGATCGAACTTTGCGAGATGTAATTCGTAGAGTTTTCCGATGAAATAATCGTGGTCTCGGTAACCGTAGGCCATTCTTTGAAGAGCGCCGATCTTGTTGTTGATGCCTTCGAGAGGCCCCGCCGAGATCGGGAAGTCGTACCAGTGGAGGATCCCGGTCGGGTGGCCCTCCAGAGTATTGGCCATCGTCTGCAGCACCTTTACTCCTGACGCTCAAGCACGGCCACACCAGTCTTTCAGAAAGGTGCCGGCAGCAGCTTTGTCTGGCTGTTGCCAGACTTGAGCGAGGTCTTCTTTAAGGTAGTAGGCAATCGCCAGCGATTGATTCAGTCCCACAGGGCACATCAGTCGTTTGCGTTCATTCTTCGATTCATCAAGGTTCCCCTGGAATTAGTCGTCCCTGTAACCGTACTCCAGCACCATATACGGCTTCGTCGGGGCGAAAGTGAATCGTCCTACTTCGGCGAATCGTTTTTTCGGTTCTGCGCGAAATGAAGTGCGCAACCCAGGACGAAGCAAATGAACCAGCGAGGAATCTCCATGGACAGACCTAAGCGTCAGCGAAACAGAGAACGGCGAGAAGACATGAGTTTCAACCGCTGATGAACGCCAATGAACGCTGATAAATGCAAAAAAGTGGGGAAACAATGGCATCATCCGTATTCAACACGAAGGCTGTCATTGCTCAACGACGTCTTCTGGGCGAGCATCGCCGCCCCTCAGAATCCATTAGCGTTCATGAGCGGTCTAAACAACGATTCCCATGCGCGCACTTCATTTCGCGCAGAACCGTTTTTTCTGGCGTTTTGTAGTCGGCGTTGGGCGCGGGTGAGTTTGGTTCGGTTGGCGGTGTCGCGGCGTTCTTCGGAGCGGTAGGTACGGACCGAATCAGGGTGCGACTGTTTCCCACTCCCGCCGTTTTTCCAAATCAATTTGCCGTCCCATGAATTCCGCTCCTGTTCGGTTGATGAGTCTCAAACCAAAACAGAATGCAATACCTGGCTACAATGGTTGTCGGGTACGGTTACGGAAAAGGAGAAAAAGCCCTGAAACTATTCTGGAAACGGCTTCGCGGCTCAAGGGCAAAGGTCAAGGCGGTCGCCACTGACATGGCTAGTGCGTACTATACGGCCACGCTGAAAACCTTCCGATGCGAAACATGTGTTTGACCGCTTTCACATCGTGAAACTGATGAATGAAAAGCTCACCCAACTGCGTCGCGATCTGCAACGTGAAGCAGAAATGATGAGCCGAAACGTTCTGAAGGGCATGCGCTGGCTACTGGTCAAATACCCGGACCATCTGGACGAATCCAAGAACGAACGTATCCGACTACAGGAAGCTGGCGAACACGGTCGATCTTCAGCGTGCGCACTAAGCAGACAAAAGCCTCGTTTCATGGCAACCGGCAACGCATCAAACTCTCCAAAGATACCTTCAAAAGCGCCGCACTAAGCTCGTGGTCGCTCGATGTCATCCCGAGAATCTCTTTAAAGCCACCACACAGGCCCTGTTTAACCCAATTATCCCAGCCTGTGAATGGGTCTCAAACGCAATCCTCAATTGCAGAGAACTCTATTTCAAAACCCCTAAAACGGGGCATGCTAACTCTAGTTGCTCCTTGTGAGTACCCGTGCCAGAAAATGCTGTACAATTTAGAGTTCCAGTTACCTTCCCTCTATACTTGGAGCGTCGAGACTCCACCTTAATGTTAATCAACCAGTCGCCTTCTTGAGCGACAGGATGTTTGCTTCGCACTGAGTTTATGTTAGACCGGTCCAACCGTTGATGACTCAATACAGAACACTCAACTACTCCCGGGGGAGTGAGTCGAGAGTCAATGTTTGTAATTCGCAAAGAACCATCACCGCTATCTCTTACCACGATCGAAAGTTGTTTGGATCCGAATTGGTCCAACTCCCCGAACGGAAGTTGACTTGCAGAATACTCAACTTTACCAAGAGCTGTGCCTGCCAATGTGATTGTAAAAGGACTATCCATCGGGTTACCGCTCAATGCGATTGCCACGCGCTCGCGGAATGGTCCTCTTTTTCCATCAAGCTCAATCGCTCCGTCAAAAATAAACTGTTCGCCTATATCGGCAGTCTCGCGATCAATCGTTGCTTTCGTGCAATTGCAACTTGTATCAAATATTTTGATCTGAACCCTTCCCTTGGAACTATTCCAAATTGGGAAGTTGTATTGTGCTGACTCCGAATTATCCTTCATACCTACATCCACCCACCACTTCGCTACCTTCAAATCAACCTGAGGCAATGCAGGCACAAAAACCACTGCAAGCCCATCCCAGCGCGATTCGATATCATCTCGGGTCAGAAACGCAGCGGCGCTATTAGGATCGTAAACTCGAACTGAGGTGGTCCGCCCTTCCGAATCCTTCTCAAGTTCGTTTGGATTTGCCACAACATAGTGGTCACCATCCACATGGAGTATCGCAGGATACAGGCTCGTCACCAAATCCCCCCAAGTCAAGTTGCGTTGCCATGCGTCCATCTCGTGCCTGTTAAATAATTCGACCAGATCAGCTAACGAACTGCCATTAGGTGAGAGTTTGCACTCACTAATTAGGCGTTCCGGCGCGAGATAAACGCCAGTCAGCTGTGACGCAATTGCGACGCAAACCGGCCCGCATGCAAGACGACTGCGTTCTCGACTCGTCAAATTGCTTGATGAAACTTGCGTTCTAGTGAATAGGTGATTACTATTCCACAGCAACAATCCGATAATTAAGGAGATGCCCACGAGAAGTGCAGTTAAACCAAGTACTAGTCTATTGAACCACATGTGTCGGTGTATCCAAACAGTGAGTGTTCGTTATCTTGAGTTGGGCTGGTTTGGATGTATTTTTTCTATACCAATGGTCCTCCGGAAACGAACGTACAATATGAGCAATAGAATACCAAGAACGCCTACGTTGATTAGCAGCAGTCTCCACAGCTCGTTTGGGCCTTTGACGAGTGGCTGAGAGATCGCCAACTTTACTGGCGGAGTTGCTGTGAAGTAAGAATCCTCAGCACCTCTCTTATCAACGACGAGCGAGCCAATGGGCAGATTCTCACCAAATCTGTCGTACACCTTAGAAAACAACGCATCGCTAAACTGGCGAACTATTCTCTCATTCTTCACCTCAAAAACCGCCTCTCGCCCCGCAAGACGAACATAAGTCCCCTCCCCTGCGAAAGCAGCAGCACTTGGCTTGTCGCCAACTGACGCGAGCACTCCGGTAGTTTCAACCCGAAAGTCTGCCCTTGAACGACCATCAGCCGTAAAGGTTGCTTCACGCGCAAGAAGAGATAGCTTCGGATCCAGTCGAAGCGTCCAGATTCCAGTCTTTGCGGACGTAATGAATCCTGGGCCAATGACTTCTATCGTACCATCCTCAAGACTGCTGCGAGAAGTCAATCCCGTCAGATGCTCACTGAACCCTCTACCGAGCACCCATTTTGATATGAAGATGCGATGTGCTACGTCAGTTGCCTCAGGGTTATATACATACTGCAGAACAGCTGTATTCTTGCCCCGTACTGGAACATTGCTCGCTAAGTCCTCAAGAGTCTTTCGTGGCTCCTTCGACTGAACCTTACGGAAGCCAGAGAAATCTGAAGCGTATATGTGAGATTCTTGGAAAACTAGTGCGGGAACACTAGGGAACCTATTGAACTGTCCTTTATTACGGCCCCCACCGGAGTCTATGATCAAGTTCTTGAATTCAAGCTGTAGCGCACAGCGGAGTCCTTGCTGTGTATATTCGCCGGAATACGCAACGGGAAATGTACCACTGCTCTCACGAGGTATGACCCAAGAAGACTCTACAAATACTCCGCTGACACTCCCGTCGATCCGCCGAAGCTCCTCCAGCAATGCTTCAGTGTCGTCTTCATTAGCCAAGAGTATCGGCGAATGGGCAGTTATTACCAGTAGAATAATGAACCGCATCATTAAGTGGCACTCCTTCAGATCCAACGCGATCAATCAATGACTGCAGAACCGAGCTTCCCAATAACGTGATTGAACATCCACAATTGAACCTCCACAGCTAGCCGTGTGGCAGCGAGTTCCAATTCCTTCCCCCACAGGAGCACCCTCGCCATTTGGCGGGTAAGTAAACATCCATTCGCACTCCCCGGGTGTGTTCCAATGCCACTCGTGAGTCCCGAATGCGCAATTCTCTGTATCATACTCCTCTTGGGTAACGATCGGAGTCGTAGGAACTCCGTTTTCATTCGGACCTCCCCATGGGGGAGTAAACAGACATTCACCCTCGGTTGTATTACCACACATGGCACGGAAGATCATGTTTTTTAAACACCCGTTTGCCTGACAGTCTTCAGGAGGATCAACCGGGTCGCCACTTTCATGCATGCACTCAGACTGCACTAGAGGCGACGACTCCACGCACGCTCCACCACACGTTGCTGCGCCAAATGCAACTGACGGCATGAAACTCCAGTAAAGTCCAACCACCGAAAACGCCAAACAACCAATGGCGGTACAGACAAACAGCAATCCAAAAAGACTAGAAAATCGAGATTTCATTGAAGATGCGGCCTTTCTAAGACAATTGAAACAACCGTAAAGTGCATTCATGGACTCTGCACCGAAGCTGGATGCGGTGAGGTCGGGCACAACAACAACAAAGATGGAGAAACTACTTTAACCGTGACGGATTCATCCAATAACCGGAACCGTTTATTGCCAAACGACTGCTCCGACCGCCCCTGCTCAAGCAACGCAAATTCGGTGCGCCCAATGCAAACATTAATTGGTCCTGCGTTCGCAACCGACTCGCGGCAGCCACGCAAAAAACTCATGGGTTGCATGAGCTCTGCGCCGACGAATACAACAGGACGCATCTCCTGCGTCAACAACAAGAAATCTTGACCCCAATCAACGTTACTATGAAGCAGGTGTTTATGACCGCCGACTGCCCCGCCAGCTGCTTCATTGAAATAACAAAGCTGATGCGGGTAAACATGGATTGTACTCCACGGCCAGCGCACACTAAAGTGCATTGCCAGCAAGGACTTGCATCAGGAAGTTATCATTCCAGCCGCACATTCTTCGCTTCATTGCCAGGCTATCCTTTCCGGGATGCTGCTTGAGAAGTGACAACGTGAAGCGTCTCAGCCAGGCGAGATTTTCTGCAAGACATCGCTGCCGAGTTCGCAAACTGTCTTCGCGATAAGTCACATCAAGGCTCCAATGACACGTCGACTCAATGCCCCAGTGCTGACGAACGACCTTCGCAAACTGTTTGATCCCCAGGGCCAGACTGCTGATGTAATACCGAATCTCGATATGCTCTTTGCCATTCACCTGGCTGTTATAAACGACCAGGCCAATTGTCCTCAGACCTTTCCAGCGTGACCGCCCCTTAAAAGAATCCGGAACGCTGAACTGGATGTAAACCCGAGAATCCAGACGACCGTGACCCTTCTCTGTTTTTTCCTCCAGCCGTCGAACTGGAATGTCCGCGAAGTCATTGTTCACATGTTGATCAACATAAGAAATGACCTCTTCATGCAGTGTTCCCTGGTTTCCTTTCAGAGCCAACACGTAGTCTCCTCCACCATCAACAATCTGCTCGGCAATATCCACCTGAGTTCCCATGGCATCAATCGTGATGATGGCACCATTGAGATCCACAAGCCGCAGCACTTCAGGAATTGCGGTGATTTCATTGGACTTCTGATCTGTCGCCACCTGCGCCAGTGTCAATCCAAAGTTCGACAGCCAGACACTGACGAGATGCATCGGACCAATACCATTCGCTCGATCATGGCTGCCTTTCATCGTCTTTCCATCCACAGCCATATGCTTCCGCGAACACTCTGATCCAGTGAGATTCTGCTCGGCCGCATCACTCAACGACTTCAGCCAGTTCCCGAAGCAAGCCTGGAATGCTTCCACCTTCAACGCACAGAGAACTCTGCGAATGACATCTTTCGATGGCAGGCCATGAGGCAGATTCAGAGACTTCAACAGGAGATCTTCTTTTGCGACCGCCCATTTATGAATTCCAGTCGGTCCATCCGCTCCTGCCAGGACAGCCATTAAACTAATGGTGACAACGGACGGTAAGGGATGGAGAAGATTGACCGTCGACCGAGGATCTTCCAGTGTTTCAAAGTGAGCGACAACTTCACTCAGGTCGACAGCCGTTTTTGATCGCGGCATGATTGTGTCCTTCCAGCTGGTTTCGATGTAAACCGAGATAGAAGGCGGTGTACCAGACCTTGACCCATGGCGCAACCCAGCTTGCCATGGTTATCCAGAGTGCGCGCTGGCCGTGGATTGTACTCGCCGCACTGGCAAGAAGCGAAAGAACAATTAAGCAGCGAAGTATCAGCAACATTGCTGCCTCCTCTCCAACTCACACGACGATAACTCTCAGAGGATGTTATTAACTTATAGTGGCTTATTGTATTGATGTTCTGGTATGAGCTAAGGAGGAAAGTGGTAGCCCACCTCGATCACGGATCACCGCGACAGCTGTGCATGGCGAGAGACACGCAGAGTCGGCGTGGGCAACGTTTTATGTCCCTCGTTTCTAGGAAACCCCTTAGGCCTGAGTATCGGCATCCCTGCAAGAGAGTGTCAAGCGTGTGGTTGTTGTTTTTTCTCAAAATCAGCTGTTTATTTCCTCGTGAAAACGTGAAACTTGCGTTTTGTGCAAAGCGGGAATCGTGGTGTCTGGTTGACACCGGATAACTTCTCTCGATGCACTCCGAACGCTTGTGTCGCAGGGACATCGGAACCTGACACTCTTCGGCTACCATGATGTGACAGAACTGCCTGAAGAAATTGATCGGTTTTTAGCGTGAGGTGTGTCTTGCTCGACCCGATGGTTGTCAAAATGTGCTTCGCTAGCAGATTGTAGAGCAGTTGTCTCAACTGTTCATAAACCACTGGAACAATGAATCTGCAGTGAGAGTCACACAGAAATCCGTTCGACGATATTTCTTGTCACAGTCTTATGGCGACGGTCGTAGAGACGTGTAGTTCTAGGGTCGGCGTGGCCGGCGAGGTGTTGCACGTCTTCGAGCGGAACGCCCTGCGTGAGCAGATCAGTGATCGTTGTCACACGAAACGAGTGAGGAGACAGACGCGGTGTCCACCCATTCCTGCACATGATATGGGCGCATTTGTCCCATGGTGAGGTCCGGAAATCGATCGGCAAATCGCTGCAGTCGATATTGATACCAGACATACGTATCCGGCGAGCGGTGTTGCTTGACCCAGTCGAGGAAACGATCGAAGAGTTCCGTAAGCTTCAGCCCTTCGCCGGTACCCATTGCATGGGTCGGGCGAACTTCGGGCGGTGCCGCCATGATTGCGTGATATCGCTGAAAAGCGAGTTCGCGATCTTTTCCCAGATTGATCTGGCGACCGTCTACTTCGACGTACCAAGTATCACGGGATTTGCGGTAGAACGGTTTTGGGACGTGGTAATGCATGAGCGAGTCTCCGGAAAGAAGGTTGCAACCGGAGCAGACCGGATGACTCGCAGACGGCCACCGTGAGGGCCGTCAATCTCTGACATAATCTCTGACAAGCCACTTTTGTCAAAAGTGAATTTGACGTAAGTCCTTGTGGCTCTAAGTGCACCCGGTAGGGCTCGAACCTACAACCTTCGGTTCCGAAGACCGACGCTCTATCCAATTGAGCTACGGGTGCGTTTTTGCACCTTGAGGGGGCTCGAAGAGCTGTCGGCCGGGACTGACAGGTTTCGAGCGGGCCGGAGTTTATCGAAATTATGGTGGCTGGCAACCGACATATTCTCAGTTCCTTTCTTCCTGTTGTATGAGAACCCCCGGAGCCGTACCCTCCCGGAATATTTCGACTCGGTTCTCTCGACATTACCACCCAAAATCTCAGCTACGGCCAATCTCAGCAGGATTTTCGCTATGCACCATGGAGCTGCCAAGGATCTCTCTCTGAAACATGGCCCCATCAGCGATTTGTTCGATTGCGATGCCTCGACGGAACAGCGACAACAATGGAGGCTCTCCGAAGAGCAACTGCAGTTCTTTCACGAAAATGGATACGTCCCCGGGCCTCAGATCCTGAACGCTCGACAGATTGACCATCTGCGGGCGGAATTGGCAATGCTTTCTGAGCCAGGCCATCCGGGGTCTGAATTCTGGTACGAATACAATTCCAATGAGTCAAAGAATCCGTCGCTGGTTCTCTTCCATGCCCTCGGTGCATGGCGAATTACGATGGGGATGCATGACATTCTCTGGAGTGCTCCGTTCACAACGCCCGCATCGCAGCTGCTGGGTGGGCCAATTCGATTCTGGCACGATCAACTGTTCTGCAAACCGGCCATGCATGGCGGTGTCGTGGCCTGGCATCAGGATTATTCCTATTGGACTCGCACGAAGCCGCTGGCTCATCTGACCTGCTGGATTGGTCTGGATGACAGCACCGTCGACAATGGTTGTCTGCATTATGTGCCGGGCAGTCATCATTGGAATCTGCTGCCAATCACCGGGCTGTCAGGAGACATGAATGCCATTCAGGGAGTTCTCAACGAAGAGCAATGGGCACAGTTTAACAAACACGTTCCGGTAGAACTGAAAGCTGGGCAATGCGTCTTTCATCATCCGCTGACGATTCATGGTTCATTCGAAAATCGCACGCCCAATCCTCGCCGAGCGGTCGTGCTGAACGTGATTCTGGACGGCGTGAAGAGCGATTCCGACAAACCGCTGCTTGAGGGAGTTCCCGTTGTTCCGCCCGGGACTCCTCTACAGGGGCAGTTTTTTCCGATGCTTTATGACCCGCGATGAGATCAGAATAATTCAGAGAACTCGGCCTCCCGCCTGAAGCAAGGGCTTCAAACGGCCCCGGCCACAGCCTTTCCGGCCGACTTTTCCGCCCTATTCCTTCAGAGAATTGAGACGTCTTTGGGGGGAAATTCAAATAATTCGCATTAGTGTGGGGCGGTCGATATCATCCCGGTCATCATTTTTATCTCTCCTTTCTCATTTCGTCTCCAAGCATTTGCATGTCATCCATTGACGAGATTCTGTGTTTGTGCGAAACCCGCATCGGGTATCAATTCAAAGACCGCACACTACTGCGACGCTGTCTGACTCACAGTTCATCAGCGGAAACACGACTCGACTCCAACGAGCGTCTGGAGTTCCTTGGCGATGCCGTTTTGGGGCTGGTGATCTGCGACCATCTGTTTCAGCTCTATCCCGATCAGCGTGAGGGCCAGTTGACTCAGATGAAATCGTATCTGGTCAGCCGTCAGGTCTGTGCACGAGTTGCCAGGCTGCTGGAGATCGCTCCTCTGATTCTTGTGGGGCGAGGATTGCAGAGCATTCCGGAGTCAATTCTTTCGGCAGTGATCGAATCGTTGATCGCCGGTATCTACTTCGATGGTGGTCTGTCGGCGGCTCACGAATTCATTTTGTTCGGGTTTCGCGAAGAGCTGGCGTTGTGCCGACCGTTGGATACAGAAAACTTTAAGAGCCAGCTTCAGGAGTATACTCAACGCGAACTCGGCACGACGCCCGAATATCTGCTGCTGGAAGAGACCGGCCCCGATCACGCGCGTGAGTTCGGCGTAGCCGCGAGAGTGAAAGACGCGGTCTTTGAAATCGGCCGCGGTCGCAGCAAGAAGGAAGCCGAACAACATGCGGCTCGACATGCCGTCCTGTCGCTGCAAAGAATGGAATCCGAAGCAAAGCTCGAAATCGCCTCCCGTGAATCGACAACCTGCGAAGAGAATGTCAACGCCCTCGCTGAAGAGAAAGGCTTCGGTGACAAGGCGACCTGCGACATCGTCATGATTCAGGTTATTGAGCAGGCAACAACAGAGATCCTGATTTGCCATCCGACGGATGCTGTTGGCGATCTGACCAGTCCCGAAAATTGTCCACAAATGAAGGCAAACGTTCCTGTGAATACTATTGAAGCCGAAGTGTTGTTTCGTCCCGAGTCGGCGGCTCTGCGATTTCTTCCGGAAGGCCCTTATTCACTGGGTCAGGGACGGATGAGCTGGGTTGGAATCCAGCACGGAGCAGATTCCACGGTCGGCTCGATCAATATTTTGAACCTGAACGACGGAACCAACCAGACTTTTGATCTTCCCGGGCGTCCGGGGTTTGCGTTTCCCACGGATTGTGCCGGAGTTTTCGTCACAGGGTTTGAGCGGTCCGTTGGGCTGTTCGACACCTCAAGTGGGCAGTTTACTCCGCTTGTTGAGGGGCTTGAATCTGCTGTGACAAACACGATCATCAATGATGCCGTAGTCTACGATGGTAACCTGATTTTCGGATGCAAGGAGCTGGAGTTTAAGACACAGAAGGCCGGTCTGTACTTGTGGCGACGCCTTGATGGAAAAACAATCCAACTGCGTAACGACCAGATCTGTTCGAACGGAAAAGCGATCATCAGCGATGCGTCAGGAAATCTGACGTTGTTCGATATTGATTCCTGTACAAAGCAGATCACGCGGTGCTCACTGAATATTGCCGAAGCAACCGTTGGGCAGCTTGAAGTGGTCGTTGATCTGACGGCCGAATCTGTCTTTCCGGATGGCATGCTGCTGACTCCGGATCATAAGAGCCTGATTGTGGCTCTGTATGATCCAGGTGATCCTGCCGCCGGAGCTGCTCGTCAGTATTCCGTCAGCACAGGCGAACTGGAAGCAGTCTGGGCATGCCCGGGGTCTCCTCGCGTCACATGTCCGCAATTGATTGAACGTAACGGTCAGGTTTGTCTTGTGCTGACTTCTGCCGTCGAACATATGCCGGCCGAGCAGCTTACGAAGCATCCGAATGCCGGTTGTCTTTTTATCGGTGCGACGTCTTTTGCATCCATCGGAGATCAGCCGGTTTTTCAGTGCCCTTAGTTTCTCATAAACAACATTTAACAAGCATTCATCGACAGAGGACAGATCCATGCGACTTGATGGACACGAGGAAAGTAAAAACGTTATTGATAGCCGAGGTCGTCGCGGACCAGTGATGGCTGCAGGCGGCGGGGGGTTGTTGCTGGTTGTGATGATGATCGTCATGAACCTCATGGGTGTTGACGAGAATAAGCAGAGGCTGGCCGTTGGGGCCGCCAAAGCCCTGCAGCAACGAGCAGCCCAGGCTCCTGCCAAGCCTGGTGAGGGCATCAATGATGAAGCCAAAGTCTTCATCGCTCGCATCCTGAAAAGCACCGAGAATGTCTGGACGAAGTTGTTCCGCGAGCAGGTTCAGGGCGGGGGTTACACACCTCCAAAACTTGAAATCTATAGTGGAAGCGTGCGTACTGCCTGTGGCACCGGCAGTGCGGCCATGGGACCGTTTTATTGCCCCGGCGATTCCAAGGTGTACATCGATCCGGCTTTCT
The DNA here is from genome assembly GCA_026400835.1 of Planctomycetales bacterium. Classification (GTDB taxonomy): domain Bacteria; phylum Planctomycetota; class Planctomycetia; order Planctomycetales; family Planctomycetaceae; genus SXXK01. The sequence goes on from JAPLOA010000055.1 coordinate 38,070, forward strand.
TCGACGAACTGGCTCAGCGACACAAAGCGGCTGGAGACTTTGCACAGGCTTATGTGATTGCTCACGAGGTCGCTCATCATGTGCAGAACCTCACCGGCTATAGTGACCGCGTCAACGAAGTGCGGGCTCAGGGCGATGAATTGATGACCAACCAGATGTCAGTGCGACTTGAGCTGCAGGCCGACTACCTGGCAGGCGTCTGGGCTCATTTTGCAGACAAGGATTACAACATTCTGGAGTCGGGCGACATCGAAGAAGGTATCAATGCCGCGAATCGCATTGGCGATGATACGCTGCAGAAGGAAGCTCAGGGATATGTCGTGCCTGAACGCTTCACACATGGCACATCAGCGCAACGCGTTTACTGGTTCAGAAAAGGCCTCAAGACCGGTAGCTTTGAAGACTGCGATGAGCTGTTCCGGGTGGCTTATGAAAAGCTGTCGCGGTAGTTTGTTCTCTGTCGACAATCAGAAGTGCTCAGGTGGGGAGCAGCCGCGAAGTAACTTCCGACCTGAATCGAGGGGAGACTGAGCCGGTGTGCCTGCATTCGCTGAAGCTCACCGGCTTCAGCCAGCAGGAACAATGAAATTTCGAGGCCGCAACAAGCGAACGTGAAGGCACACCATTTCAGGGATACCGAGTCGACCAGAATCCCGGTCACCACGAGCCCGATCACGGGACAACGTCGGGCATTCCTGTGTCGGGCATTACAGTAGCTCTGCAGAGCCTTATCGAGGCAATGCCAAAACGGTGGACCGCCCGGTGGTTCCAGAGGCCATTAGAGCGTTGCGAACACGACGTCCATGATCATAAATCTCCCCTGATCAATGGAGCTGAGATTGATCGATGTTGCGCCAGAAGTGCTGCGTGACGTCGTCCTTGAGGTGCTTGTCGGGTTCTTCGTGCCGACGGTTTTCGTACCCTTGGCGGCCGATGAATTGTAATGGATCAGTTCGTCCGTTCGGGCGTTTGGATCAACAACAGAAATTGTCCAAACGTAGACCTGCGCACCGCTACCCGGCTGGGATGTTCCACCAGGCTTCAACACTGCCGTGAATGTGGGCGAATTCCTGATCCACGCAGGGATCTGGCTGAGCGTTCCCTGTCCTGTAACAATCGTTGGCTTGTAATTGCCAAAGTTGATTCTGGTCAGTACAGCGCCTTCGGTTACGTTCAGAACTGGGTTCTTAGCGTCGTGGAGCAGAGAAATGTCGCGATAGTAGGGAATCCCGGGATCAGCCAAAAAGGTTCCTGAAAGCGGCGTTTTGGCAGTTACAGCCTTGCCATCCCAGCGATAAAAATCTCCCGCTGGTGTGATGTAGAACCAGCCACTTGATCCTCTCATCCAGCGTTCATCCTGACCACCAAAATTCCGGCGATCAGTACCTGAAAGAGTCAGGCCAAGTCTCTGATCCAGTTGATAAGCCTCCATCGCTCCCGACGAAGTTCGTGATGCACTTTGCACCCAGCCCTCGGGAACGACTTCACGGACCGTATACTTACCCGGCATCAGGTTATCAAAGCGATACCAGCCGCGCTCGGATTCCTGCTGAATCGCACCGTCCCCATTGCGGTCGATATCCCGCGACGTCGCCGTGGCCACCACTTTCCCAGCCGAATTAACGAGCTCGAAAACGAACCCATTCATCCATGGTTCCGGCGACTTCTGGGAAGACCCCAGCAAAGTCTGTGGAGTGTGCCAGACCTGCGGATCAAGCTGATCCACAACAGTCCCCGTCAGCGATTTGGCTTTACCGCTCCACTTGACCAGATTGCCGTTTGGACTCAAAAAGTACCACGCCGTGTTAACTGCGGACTGGTACCAGTACTCTTTTCCGCCAAAGTTATTGTATCGCGATTCACCACCCGCGAATTGCAGATTCAGGCCCAGTGTCGCTTCTGACTCACGAATCCCATTCGCATTCTTGTCGTGCCACTTTCGGCCCTCGACAATCCCCGGAATGATGGGTTCTTCGTATGTGATCTCGAGAGTGGGTCGCAGTGCAGCATTAGCCGAGTTTCGGCTAACAAACGCTTTCATGTTTCCGGACGCTTCAGCCGACTTGACGAACCAGCCAAAATTCGAGTTAGGACTATCCAGCCAATCCTGAACATCTGCGACCAGATTTCCGCCGGACCACTCATAAGCCCCCAGTGCACTCGCTGCTACAGTCGACGATGCGCTGGCGAAGTCACCACCGAGTTTCGTCCACGCTGTACCTCCAAACTGAGGAAACATCCACGTGGCATCAAGCCCATTGGTCACTGCACCTTCCATCTCTGTACCGGAAGCATCTGAAAAACCTTCGCCCCATAATCGCAGTGATCGATGCACTGCAACATTGGTTGAACCACCTGCCGTCTGGGCGAGATTCATCGTCAGCACGACGTCAAGAATTGTGGAGCCTTCCGGAATCCCGGCTGCGGCGACGTCGAACGCGATCAAACCTCGACGAGCTGCGGCGGCACCACCCGCCCCACCCGCCACGATAAACTGTCCCTGACCGTTCGCGTGGTCACCTGTGGGCACGCTGTAAATTGTATTGTCGCGACTGGCGGCCAATTGCACGACCACCGCGCTAAGCAAGCTGCGAACCTCCAGAGACTCCGCCGCACAAGAGGCAGCCCACGCGCTGGGGCGTCGTCGAGTCGAATTTCTGGAAAATAGCTTTGCAAACATCTTCAGTTGTCGCCTTGCACCTGAAAAATCTTCACCAGAGCAATCAATCCGCCAATTGTCGGACCGTCCTGACTCTTTTCAAGTCTCATCCACCCCGCCACTTCGGAAAAGTGACCGGCCTCAACGTTGCCAAAGCCGCCTCGTAATTCTACTCAGAAGCAGTTTTCCGTCAGTTTCGTCTCTCAATGCACGACGCAAAATGAAACGACTGGACGAATTTGCTACACGATTCCAACACAGAACCTGCAGAGCAATCTGCAACTTTACAAGATTTTCAGCCACTTACACCAACGGAAGAGCGGAAACCGTATCCCCCAGACTCACAATACCTTCCGAGACGACCACCGCCGTGATTCCGCCATGGGCCAACATTGACGCATAACCACCCGGCCCCAGGTTCTCTTCCATCCTTGAACAAGGCGGACAATTGCCAGACCCTTCCAGCACCGCCGTCCCAATTCGAAACGTCTGATACTTCAATGCAGCAAGGTTGATGCCGGAAACCACAATATTTCGCCGCAGTAACGACGGGTCGATCTTTCCTCGCCCCAGAATCGCCTCCACAACCGGGATATGCTCAGCCTGAATCAACGTCACCTGCCGCTTCGACTTCCTCGTCGGGCGGCAATGATGATCGCCTTCCACGCCGCCCGTCACGATACGAACGGAGTCCTGCGACTTAATCTCTGATCGTGGCCCCGACGAGATTCCAATCCAGTCGACTTTTCCCTGAAACGTATTCGTGGAGAGCAGTTCTTTGAGTATCTCCATGGTGACAGTCTTTCATCTTACTTGATAAAACCGGGGGAGTACCGCAGTCCAGCATGGTGCTCACCGAGCCATCTCCGGGTCGAACGGCTTTAACAGGAAACCAACTTCAAGGCTTCGCGACTTCGACGATTTTCTTCTGCAACAACAGGAAACTGACAAGATCTCGCAACTGCCCTTCGTTCAATGTCTCGCCTACATTCGATGGCATCGGTGAATTCGCAGACGCCTTACGCTCTTCGATGATGTCCGTCTGCAGAATTGTTTCTTTCGCCTGGCTGTCGACGATGCTGATCCGATTGCCTTCCAGTTCCTTCAGCAATCCGCTGTAGGCTTTGCCTTCGTCGGTCACAACGGTCGTCGTGCGAAACGCCACGTCAACATTTCGATTCGGGATCAACACATCTTCCAGAACCCGGTCCAGCCCGCGATTACCAATTCCGTCCAGATTCGGTCCGACTTGTTTTCCTTCGCCGGCAATCTGATGGCAGATCTGACAATTCTTTCTGAACAACTCTTTGCCGTTTTGAATATCTCCTGCCGCTTGTTGAATGGCTTTTCGGCGATTCGTCAGCAACTCTTCCACGATGCTGTCTTCCGTGGGGAGCTTCTCTGTGAGCACGACCACTCGTGATTTCAATTCCTCCGTGGCGATCGCGTTCAAACGCTGCTGAATCGCGGGCTTGAGCAGTAGTCGTGCGGACGCCTTGCCGGCTTCCATGAGTCTCAGCAGCTCTTCAGCGCCCGTAAGATCTGCGGCAAGCGGTTGAGCAATCAACAACTGCTCAGCGGCCGTCGACACCTGAAATGCCGCTTCCAGAGCCTTGCGAGCTTCGTCAGAGTTCTCCAGCGCGATGGCATTCATCGCCGACTGGGCCAACGCATCCGACGCAGCAGTAATTGTCGGAACAACTGAGACGGCAGTCAGCAGTGAGTTGGGACGCAGCTTCAGAAGCGAATTCGCCATGGCGACCAACGAATTGCGAGACACTCCACTCACTATCGACAGGCGAACAATGGCAGGTCGCAGTTCCTGCAGTCCGAAATCTCCGATCAGTTCTGCGGCTGCGAGTTGTCGCTGTTGATCGTCGGATGGATTCAGTCGATCGTCCGAGAATCGCCCCACCGCAATCCAGGCATACGCGGATGCATTGTCGCCGTCGACAAGTTCCAGGATAACCTTTCGTCCTCGCAGATCATCCGTTTTCCATTCGACCTTTTGGGCCACGTCATTCCGCAATGGAGACGCTTCCCGCAGCAACTCTTCCGACGCAGCATCGCGGAGCCGCACAAAATTGGCCTTCTTCAACGGCGCGTCCGGAATTCCGTCATGCCCCGCAATATAAAACGACAGACTGTCGCCGACTTCAATCGGTGCCGAACGATAAATCCCCGTCCGGCGTTCACCCTGCTCAAAGCTGCTGTACAACGCTGCTCCTGCTACGCCGTCGGCCGACTTGCGGGACCGGACAACGCCCCAGCAATTATTGTTATCAGACGCATCCGAGTGCGGCTGATAGTTCCAGCTAACTGCGGGCACGACGTCGAGTGCTGAAAGATCATCGGGCGTTTTCATGTTCAGTAACTGCATCGCAACATCCATGGCCCAGGCTCGTACTGCCGCCGGTGGCTGCTGTCCGCGCTGAGCAAACCCCTGACGCATCGAATTCAACAACCCGCGTTGCAGCTCGCGATCCCCGGAGAATCGCTCTCTCACCGCCGCCACAACTCCCTCGGCTGCTTCCGGCGAAACATGAGCCGCCGCGAACTGCAGATACTCAGCCAGCCGCGTGGGCTGAGACAAACCCAGAAACTGAATATTGCCAGCCACGAATTCCGCCGCCGCTGGTGTTTTGACGGCCAGACTCAGATCCGCCAGAACCAGACGATCCATGCCGACTTTCACATCCGCAGCGACTGTGCGGAACCAGTCTTCATGCAGCAAATGATCCCGCAGTGCAATCCGGATCGAATGTCGCAAATGCACGTCAGCCAGATCGGTCGTATGAAACATGCGAAGCAGCGGTATGATGAGTTCCTGCGACTGTTGTCGAGAAGCCGCGGCTGCGGCCGAGCGTCGCACCATCGCCGACAAGTCACCAAATCCCTTTTTCAGAAGCTGCGATGCCGCTGTCTGATCGGCTTCCAGCAAAGTCACTTCTCGCAGCGCCCGAAAAGCGTGGACGCGGACAAGTTCATCATAGTCAGACGCCCCGGCGGAAATCTCATCAATCACTGACGCATCTCGCAGCGCCAGTAGTCGCAAAGCGAAACGGCGTACTACAGAGTCATCGTCGTGAAGATGCTTTTTAAGTGTCGCAGTCGTCTCGGCTGACAGATCATCCGCGATCACATCGCGAGCCAGTCGCTTTTGCATTTCGGGAGCTGTCCTGATCACTTCAAGCAATTGCTCGGTGGTCAGAGCTGTCAGGTCCTGTCCATAGCCTTTGATGGCATTCGTCGCACCGTCAGTCCCAGCATAGCGAACTCGCCAAAGTCGTCCACGAAACCGATCGCGGCCCGGATGCTTCAGGTCAACTTCATAATGTCCGATGATTCGATTGTAAAAGTCCGCGACGTATAACGCGCCATCCGGACCTGCGACCAGATCCACCGGCCGAAACCAGGGATCACTGCTGCTGACCATATCCGATTGTTCAATCGCTCGAACGCTGGAACCTGTGCGCTTCAAGGTGTTCTGATTCACTCGCGAAGTCATCACATTTCCATCAAACGTGCTGTTCGCATACTCCGCTGGGAATCGCAAATGCTCGCCCAGTGCCAATGCGGCAATCGCCGTTGATCCGTGCAGATGCTCCATAACATTCGGAGCATATCCCAAACCGTCATGCGGGCGTCCGAAGCTGTCGTAGCAACCCTCCGGCAACAACAGCGTCACGGGCTTGGTGTGACAGTCAGCCGTGTAGATATCACCATATTGGTCGATCGACATGCCGAACGGATTCACCTGGCCCTGAGTATACAGCTCAAGCCGAGACCCGTCGGGACGGAAACGAAATGTGTTCCCTGACGTGAGGACCACTTTATGACCGTCCTTCCCGGCGACTTCTGAACGATTGTTGAATCCGTGGCAAGAATAAATCCAACCGTCATCGCCGCGCCGAAACGCATTGCACATGCCGTGAGTATCCCGAGTCGTATCGAATGGCCCGTATAAGACTTCTCGTTTGTCGCAGCGGTCATCTCCGTCGGTATCTCGCAGGTACCAGATGTTCGGAATACTGAAACAGATCACCCCGTCACCGTAGGGAATCAGGCCGATCGGAATATTCAATTCGTCAGCGAACACCGTGACTTTGTCCGCTTTACCATCGCCGTCATGATCTTCCATGATGCGAATCGTGTCTCTGGGAGTTTGCTCCGGGGCTGCCGCAAACGGATACTCAAGCGAACTACTGACCCACAAGCGGCCTCGTTTGTCGAACGCCAGATTCATGGGCTTGGCAACGTTCGGCTCGGAAGCAACCAGCTCAACGGTGAATCCCTGCGGCACAGAGAACGTCGCCTGTTGCTCCGCAGGGCTGATGGGTTCGCTCGTGCGAACTCCCAACGCAAATGGATCTTCCGCCTGTTGAGCAGCAGCATGCGAACGCAACACCGGAAACAACGAACACAGAATTGTCAGGAAAAGCGTGGGACGAGAAGGTCGGCGTAACCGCATTCCAAAAGACTCCGACAAAACAGACTGGCAGGCGTGTGAACCGCGCATCATAGCGAACGCCTTTTTTTGCAGCTACCAGGCCCTGGGTCCATGGAATGCTGTCGAAGGCTCACCATGCAGGAGTGGTCGAACTCCGGTTGAAATCCCGGAGTGGGGGATTTTCTTGACGGCGTCCTGGCTTCCGCTTCTTGAGGTTGCGTATTTGAGACGATCCCAACCCGAAACGTCAGTGAGGGATAGCGATTTCGCGTTCGGTGAGTTGTTCCCCAAAATCCCTCGCTGATGCTTTTTGAAGTTGCGCGTTTCAACGCTGAGGTTGTTCATTTGCGGAGAAACACCGGGATTTATCATAACCCGAAGCGTCAGCGAGGGATTTACGCAAACACTGCCTAAAACGCTAAAACACAATCCCTTGCTCACGCAGCGGGTTGGGATAGACGCAAATGCACAACTTCAAAACTGACGCTTCGGGTTGGGATGTACCCCTGCAGTCTTCCATGTTTCGATCCGTTCAGGTCGCTAAATGCCCAGCTTCAAAAGTGGCGCGATGGAGCAGCGCGTCAGTCAGGTTTGGCCTGTCGAAATGCTTGCAGTCGTTAAAAACTGAATTTCCGGGCGTTGCAGCATTTGACAATGCGCAAACCAACCCGCAACATACTTGCGTGAGTCTTGGGGTAGCGGAAAAATGCCCCGGGATTGACTCCGATCTTTTGAGTTTGACGCCGGCGGCTTGCTCCGAAACGGTGAGAACTCATCAAAATCCCCTTCACTGACGTTTGGTTATGGAGTACCGCGTCATTGATAGACAATCCCGTCACTTGCTCGCTGTCGCGAGACTCTGTCTTTCCAGTCTTCTCATCGATTTCTCCTTTGTCATCCGAAAGCACATCTGAACGTTCCGTTGCGCGCGTTCCACTCGTCGGCATTGTCGGCGGTGTCGGGGCTGGCAAAAGTTCGGTTGTGCGAAATGTGAAATCTCTGCGACTGCATTTCATTGATGCAGATCGTATTGGACATGATCAACTGACGGTGAAGAAAATCAAAGACCAGATTGTGAAGACGTTTGGAACTCAGGTTCTGGATTCTTCCGGAGACATCAGCCGGCCTGATCTGGCGGCTCAGGTTTTTGGTGATTCCTCTGAGAAACAAGACAAGCGAAAGCAACTGAACACGATCGTGCATCCGGCCATTCGCTCGGAGATTCGTCGTCAAATCAATTCGGCTCCGCAGGATGCGGATGCCATTATTCTGGATGCTGCTCTGCTGCTGGAAGCGGGTTGGGCGGACGAATGTAACGCCGTCATTTTTATTGACACGTCTCTTGAGCAGCGGCGAAAACGAGTGGCTGAGACACGAGGCTGGTCGGCCGAAGAGCTTCAGCGGCGAGAAGCCTCGCAACTGAGTCTTGAGGAGAAACGGCGAAGATCTGATTTCTGTGTGGACAACTCCGGCGACATCTCCGTGGCTGCTCACCAGATGGAACAAGCTTTGATGAAGATCATTGCTGATGATGTTTCTTTGCACGGTACAAAATGAGGCCTGGTTTTTGCGAGACGCATCGTTCAGGCGATTGACTCAATTTTCGCGTACGAAAAAGTTTCCCAACTCTGTATTTCTCTGATAATTCCTGGTTTTTTGATTTCCATCGTAGATCCTGATCCGTGAAATCTGAAGTTGTCGAACGGAATTCTCCGCAGGCCTCTGTCAGAGCTGTTCGACACTCCTCGACACCACGGCGACATGTTCAAATCTCACCGGCGTTTGAACTGTCACAAGATCTCTCCCTTCTTTGTTTTGCCGGTCCACCTTCCAAAACTTCCTGTCTGGAGGCCCGAAGCGGCCATGTCTTCTCGAACACCACGCCCTGACGAATCACGCCCCCCGGGAAATCCTCGCCTTCTTCGTCGTTCTGACTCGCCGCGATCTGACGAGAGTTCAGTTGCCGACGAAGTCGAAAAACCGGTCTCCGAAACCTTCGCTCCGCCTGAAGGCAATGAGATCAATATCGCCGAGCTTCAGCGAATGTCGATGAAGGATCTGCTGGCGATCGCGGAACAGGAAAAGCTGACTGAATACCATGGTCTGAAGAAACAGGATCTGATTTTCAAGATCCTTAAAGAACGAACTCGGATGCATGGCCTGATGTTCGGCGAAGGCACGCTGGAGATTCTGCCGGACGGTTTTGGATTTCTTCGCAGTCCCGATTATCACTATCTGCCTTGTCCCGATGACATTTATGTCAGTCCCAGTCAGATTCGTCGTTTCGGTCTGCGTACGGGAGCCACGGTCGCCGGGCAGATTCGCCCGCCCAAGGAAAATGAACGCTACTTCGCATTGCTGCGAGTTGCTGCGATCAATGGCGAAGACCCAAACCTGCTGACGAACAAAGTCTTCTTCGACGACCTGACCCCGCTCCATCCCGAACAGCGTCTGCGACTCGCCGACAACGCGGAATTCATGAGTACTCGAGTGGTGGATCTGATTGCACCAATCGGCCTTGGACAGCGAGGTCTCATCGTGTCGCCTCCTCGTGCCGGCAAGACGGTGCTGCTGCAGCAGATGGCGAAGGCAACCTTGCAGAACCATCCGGACGCCTACGTGATTGTGCTGTTGATTGACGAGCGACCCGAAGAAGTGACCGACATGGAGCGGAAGCTGAAAGGTCGCAATTGCGAAGTCGTCAGCAGTACGTTCGATGAATCCACGTCACGGCATATCCAGGTGGCTGAAATGGTCATCGAAAAAGCCAAACGCATGGTCGAATATGGCCAGGATGTGATCATCTTCCTGGACAGTATTACTCGCCTCGCGCGTGCCTGGAACACGGAAATCCCAAACTCCGGCAAGACGCTTTCGGGCGGTGTTGACGCAAATGCTCTGCAACATCCCAAGCGATTCTTCGGGGCCGCTCGCTGTGTCGAAGAGGGCGGCAGCCTGACGATCATCGCAACGGCTCTGGTGGATACCGGAAGTCGCATGGATGAAGTGATTTTTGAAGAGTTCAAAGGCACCGGCAACACCGAACTTCACCTGGATCGTCGGCTCGTGGAAAAACGAATCTGGCCTGCGATCGACGTGAATCGTTCGGGAACTCGCCGCGAGGAGCTTTTGCTGAACGAAGATGAGCTGAAACTGGTTTGGGTGCTCCGTCGAGTTCTCAACGATATGAATCCGTCCGAGGCGATGGAACTGTTGATTAATCGAATGAAACGCACCAAGTCGAACGAAGAGTTTTTGCTGTCGATGAATCTTGGCTGATGATTGAATCAGCCTGGCTTGATTGTGGTCTATTTGAGCCAGTAGCGAAGACCCCGTCGGCGGAGCGACGGGTGTACGGTACACCCGTCGCTCCGCCGACGGGAATTATGAACGTCTTTCACGACTTTAGATTTCAGGCTTTTCCATGCCCACCGAACTCCATGGCCAGCTTACCGCTGCTGATGCGTCCTTTGCTGTTGTTGTCAGTCGCTTCAACGATCTGATCACAAAGCGATTGCTTGAGGGTGCGATTGATACTGTCGTCCGTCATGGCGGAAGTGCCGACAAAGTGACGGTGGCGTGGGTTCCCGGTTCGTTTGAGATCCCGCTCGCCGCATCAACGCTCGCGAAAACCGGCAAGTACAGTGCCGTGATCTGCCTTGGAGCCGTGATTCAGGGATCGACCAGTCATCACGAGTACATCAACAGCCAGGTCGCGGCCGGGATCATGAGTATTACTCGGGAAACAGGTATCCCGGTGACTTTTGGCGTGATCACCTGTGAATCCATGGACCAGGCTCTCGACCGTGCTGGTGGCAAGGTCGGCAACAAAGGTCACGAAGCCACGCTGGCGGCCATTGAGATGATCAGCCTGCTTAAGAAGATTAAGGGTTGAACTTAGCTCGCCGACTCTGTGAGCCCGGCGACTGAAGTTGAGAGATTAAAGCGGCAGCCATAGCGCAGTCGCCTTTGGCTCACCGTTAAGGGATAGTCCCGAAATAAGTTTCGTCTATCCCAACCCGAAGCGTCAGCAAGGGATTTAGCTTTTGCGTTTGACGCAGTGTTAGGAAAAATCCCTCGCTCACGCGTCGGGTTATGATAATCCCCTGAGTTTTCGCGCCGTGGATCTGCCCCAGCCTTGAACAGCGCAACTTCACAACTGACGCTTCGGGTTGTGATAAAACCCAGTGTTTCTCCGCAAGTGAACAACCTCAGCGCCGAAACGCGCAACTTGAAAACGCGTCAGCGAGGGATTGAGTTGATGTGCAAAATCCCTCACTGACGTGTCGGGTTTGGATTTCAAGGCATGGAAACATCCGGAAGTTAATTTGGGACTGTTCCTAAAAGCTTGACTCACGCCACTTTGCGAGCAGGCTTGTTCCCCGCGGCACTGCCAACGAGTGCATTCATCAGGAAATCGGCCGCGCGCCGAGTTGCCCCGGTGTCGGTGGCTTTGTCGGCCAGGTCACTCATCACGGCTCGACGTTGCGCCAGAGATTGCGGATTCTGCAGCCAGTCAATGAGTGTTGCTGTCATCTTCTGAATGTCATTCTCCGGATCGCCGTTAGAGATAAACTCGGGCATGACTTCGTCGTCAGCGATCAGGTTTGGCAGCGTGATAAATCGGCATTTCATTAGAAACTTCGAAAAGAATCGCCCGATCGTGGGCACTCGATAGATCACCATGCCGGGCTTACGACGTCCCAGCAGTTCGAGGCTGATCGACCCGCTAACCATGTAACAGCAATCACCCGCTTCAATCGTTTCGGGAGTCTGGTTCACAAAGTAATGCAGAGGCGTAGACAGACCAGCCGCAGCCTGCAGTTCCTGGCACCGCTGCATCTGACGCTCGCGATAACTTCCAACGACCCAGCGAACGTTGGAAACCACAGACTGAACTCGCCGCACAACCTCCAGCATCACTGGCCAGTTCTTTTCGATCTCATGATTTCGGGAACCTGGCAACAGAGTCACAACTGTCTGCTTTGCAGTTCCTCGCATTTCAGCGATGGCCTCTGTATCGATCCGGCGTTCAGCGACCTGATCAAAGAACGGATGTCCGACCCACGTCGCATTGACACCGCGAGCTTTATACCAGTCATACTCGAACGGCAGAGCACAGAGCACATGGTCGACCCATTTGCGAACACGTTTCACTCGCCAGCCAGCCCAGCCCCAAAGCTGTGGTGGTAGATAATAGTAAACCGGAATACCGCGGGTCTTTGCCGCGCGAGCGATCCACCAGTTGAAGCCGGGGAAATCCACGAGCACCACGGCATCAGGAGGATTGGTGTCGAAATACGCTTCGGCCTGCTTCACTAAACGGCGAAATTTTGCCAGCAACGGGACGACTCGCAAAAAACCCATTACGGCCAGTTCGGTCAGCTCAAAATGCAACTGACACCCGGCGTCTCGCATATTCGGACCGCCAAAGCCTTCCGCCTGAAATTCGGCATGCCGCGAGTGCAGTTCGCGAATCAATCGAGCACTATGTTGGTCGCCACTGGGTTCACCGGCGGAAAAGAAAATTCTCATCGAAGAAATCCGTTTCTGATGTCGTCAATGAACGAAGATGCCCGGTCAGACGAATGAAAAAACAAGAACACTATTTGAGCTCGAGGCGCTGGTAGTCGGTCGGTCTTGTGGAAAATTGAGCATTCTCGTTTAACGGCGAGCCGCGGGCATGGCGAAATGGGGCCAAGTCGCCTGCGGCTTGCCGTTAGACGAGCAATTCAAAAGTCTGGCCTCCCACTGACGGCCTCCATGGCTTGCCTGCAGTTCATTTTGACATGAAACCATGATTCGGTCTAGACTGTGTCACGCGGCGGGGGATTGGCCGCAATTTACAGGTCACCGTTAGTGGCTCGTCAGTCGGCGGTTTCGTTGAATCCGTCGCTCAGCAAGGATGTGAGAAATGAAAACTGTCGGCATTATTCCTGCTCGTCTCCAGTCCACTCGACTACCCCGCAAGTTGCTGCTGAACGTCACCGGGAAGCCACTGATTCAATACGTCTGGGAAACGGCCTGCGAATGCCCTGAGTTCCATGACGTCGTGATTGCGACAGACAGTGAAGAAATCGCTCGCGTGGTTCATTCGTTCGGCGGTCGGGCCGAAATGACCGGACCACATAACAGCGGAACCGATCGGATTGCCGAGGTGACTCGCCGCTGTTTTTCCGATGCCGACGTAATTGTGAATTTGCAGGGTGATGAGCCTGAACTGGATCCACAGGTTGTCGCGGCTTTGGTTCGTGAGATGCGAACTTCTGGCTGCCAAATGGCGACAGTTGCTGCTCCGATCACATCGCCAGCCGTTGTGCGTGATCCTGGTTGCGTCAAAGTCGTGATGGATGTGAATGGCCGAGCCATGTACTTCAGCCGTTCGCCAATTCCGTTCAGTCGAGATCTCGCGATTGAAGATCACTTTCGAGAAGGTGAACCCTCGCCGTGGCTGTTGCACGTCGGACTCTATGCCTTCCGTCGTGACTTTCTGCTGAAGCTGACCACCATGCCGCCTTCTCCGCTGGAGCAACTTGAGAAACTCGAACAGTTGCGAGCTCTGCAGTCCGGTGCATCAATGGCGGTCGCCGTGGTGAATCATGCGGCCGTGGGAATCGACACGCCGGAAGACTACGCTGCCTTTGTTGCTCGCCAGCGATCGCAGATTCGCCGAGCGGCCTGAGTTCTGCCCCTACTCTACTGATGCAGGCCTAACGGATACTTTCCGAGCGGATGCATTCCGGACCATGGTAAACTCAGTGAATGTATGAACGTGGCGTGTCAGGCGCCTTTTCAGAACGCTGCTAAACTGGCTTGCTGAACAGGGAAAGCAGTCCACTGTTTTCTGCTGCATCGAGAGGTGCATACTCGGTGGCGAAACGGTCGAGAATTGTGATCGGATCGAATGAGTACCAGATGGGAATCTGCGACGCGATAGTCGCCAAAGCCGCGCTGCTGCCTGTCACCACCCCGGAGCTGATTGCACCGGACGATTGGATTTGCTGAGCCATCAGAGCGCCGCTGGCCGTGGTGCCTCCGAGGTTCGACATATGGCCCACGATTGTTTCAAACGTCTTTGCGGCCGCCAGCTGCCCTTTGGATGTCACATAAAGATAAGTATTCGTGGTGGTGCTCGTGCCCAGAACTCCGACGGCCGAGCCCTTGCCGATCGCCGACATGGCTCCGACGGCGACGACGCTGGTCAGCACTGCTGAAGACGCATCTTCGATGGAGTCTGCTGTCAGTGATTGTTCCACTGCGATCTCCACATCGGTGGGAGCTGCCGAGTGAACTTCGTTCGGGACAAGTGACAGCTCATCGACGCCTGTCAGTATCACGTCAGGCGACTGCGAACCAGCTTCACGCGGAGCGGCGGGAGGTGTTGCCGAATCTGCGGTCCTGATCACGGTTTCATTCTGTGACTCTGAATCAGGCTGCTGGCCAGGTGCCGCTGCTTCGTCACAATTGCTTTCGCCTGTTTGTACGGTTGTCTCTTTGGGCCGTTCGGAGAAGTTTTTGTCTCGCTCTGACTCTACCTTTTGCTCTTGCACACTGTCGTCGTCTGACGACGTTTTCTGGTCTTTGTCGGAGTTGGCGTGGATCAGTGCGTCGACTTCATCCTGATTTACCTCGTTGCCACGAGCGTAGCTCGGACCATTTCCATTCCCTTTGCCAGAGTTCCCACGTCCGTTTCCATTGTTATTGTTCGGGGTCAGAACACCTCGTGCCGTGACAGTGAAGGACATCGTGGTCGATGTGGTTCCGTCAGATACGGTCACGGTGATCACCGTCTGAGCCTGAGTATCCGTTGATGTCGGCAGAATCTCGATGGTGCGGAACTGGCCGATTCCTCCGAGAACAATATTCTCGATCGGAACAACATTTAGATCGCTGGACGTTGCAGTGACGATCAGAAAACGGGACTGGGTATCCACGTCAAAGACCTGAAACTGCAGGGAACCGGTTCCGCGCAACTGGTCGATCTGCTGATTGCTGACGATGGTGACTGACGGAGCGTCTTCGACACTGGCGATAGCAGCCATTGCAGCCGAATCCAGTTGCTCGATCTTCCCGTGCCCGTCTGTGTAGGTCACTCGCAGGCTGATCACACCGCCAACATCTTCATCTCTCAGCCGATAGGTTGCGTCATCGGCCCCGTCGACAGCTACGCCGTCTCGCAACCACTGAAGGCGATATTCCCCAGCCCCGTCATCATCTCTGATCCCGTCCGTGTTGGCAGTCAGGGTTTGATCCTCCGTCGTGATGCCGGTGATTGATGGCAGTCCGACGGGATTGTCGTTCACATTCAGAACCCGTCCGGTCGAATCAGAGTTTGCGGATTCTGCGGTGCCATGATCATCCGTGTATTCAACCTTGGTGCTGATTCGGGTGTTGACGTCATTCTCGACAAGTGTGTAAGACGCCGATGTGGCTCCGGCGATTTCTTCGCCGTCACGGTACCACCGATATTGAAGCGTTCCGAGCCCGTCATCATCCCGCAGTCCGGAACTATCGACGGTCAATGTCGAATTCTGTTCGGCATTGCCAACCAGAAAAATCTGCCCCGTCAACGTATCGTTGATGTTCTCCACAGCGTCCGTTGCGCCGGATGTGATCACCTCGGTTGAACCCAGTGCATCCGTATATGTGACCTGTAGAAGGATCTGAGCGTTAACATCGGCGTCACTCAGCCGATAAGAGTCGTTCGTCGCTCCTGAGATTGCAAGGCCATCGCGCAGCCACTGATATTGGAATGCGCCCAGACCATCATTGTCGGCGAGCGAGGATGTCCTGGCCGTCAAGAACTGATCTTCGACGGCATTGCCCTGAATTTCAGGACGTCCTGTGACCTCATCGTTCACGTTTTCAATTGCGGCCGTGGGGACAGATGTCAGAGTTTCCTGAGTTCCCTGAGCGTCGGTGTATCTGATCACCACGCTGAGCTGCGTGCCGACGTCGGAATCACCCGTTGTGTAAGTCGCTGAGGTGGCTCCGGAAATTTCGGAACCGTTTCGCAGCCACTGATATCGAATGCTTCCGATCCCATCAGCATCAGAAACCGTATTGACTTGTGCCGTTAATGTCTGGTCTTCAACGAGCAAGCCAGAGACCTCGGGAAGTCCAACTGGAGTGTCGTTAATTGCAGCGATTCTGGTGGTTTCATTCGAGGTCAGAACTTCATCGAGGCCGTGACCATCGGTGTAACTGACTTCGACCGAAATACGGCTGTTAACATCGGCATCCGTCGGTCGATAAGTGGAAGCTGTCGCGCCTGAGATGTTGACACCATCGCAAAGCCATTGATAGCGGAATGTGCCCAGCCCGTCGCCGTCCGAAAGGCTCGAGACATCGGCCGTAAGAACCTGGTCCTCGGTGGCAATACCAACGATCACTGGTTCGCCCACCGGTGTGTCGTTGATATTCACAACTTCTGAAGATTTCAATGAAGTCACTGATTCCGTCGTGCCATATCCGTCTGTCCACGAAACTCGCAAGCTGATTCGTGCATCGACATCCGCGTCGACCAACTGGTAGTTGGAAGAGTTCGCTTCAGAGATATCCTGGTCGTCTCGCAGCCATTGGTATTGGAGTGTTCCGAGTCCATCGATATCAGAAATGCCATCGACAACAGCCTGGAGCGTCTGATCTTCCAGAGCTGATCCGGACACTGTCGGCCGACCGGTTGGAGTGTCGTTGATGTTGGCGACCGGCGAACTCACCGCCGAAGTCAGCGACTCCTGAAATCCCTGATCGTCAGTCCAGGAAACTTGCACGCTCAACTGAGTTCCCACGTCCGCATCACGTGGAGTGTAGTTGGCTGCAGTCGCACCGCTGATCACGGCACCATTTCGGAGCCATTGATAGCTGAATGCATTCAGCCCATCCGCATCATTAATTCCCGATACGTTGACTGTCAGCGGCCGATCTTCCTCGAGAGTTCCCGAAATCGTCGGCAATCCGGTCGGAGCGTCATTGATCGCAGCTATCGTCGAAGATTGCGCTGACGTCAGCGTTTCCGTCGTTTCCAGACCATCCACGAAGGAGACTCGTACGCTGATCCGAGTTCCAACATCGGCATCCGTTGTGGAGTAGTTGGCCGAAGTCGCTCCGGAGATTGCGGAACCATTACGGAGCCACTGATAATTAAACGGGCCCAGCCCTTCAATATCTGAGATACCTGCCACGTTTGCCGTTAGTGTCTGATCTTCCTGAAACACACCGGAAAGCACCGGCAAGCCGATCGGTAAGTCATTAACGTTCTGCACTGCAGTGGTTGACACGGAGGTCAGTGTTTCCGTCGTACCCTGATTGTCGGTGTAGCTGATTTGCACCGACAGATTCGTCCCGACGTCCGCGTCTTCGGTCGCATAATTCGAGTCCGTCGCGCCTGAAATTGCGGAACCATTTCTCAGCCATTGATAACTGAACGCGCCGAGGCCATCAGCGTCATTGATCGCGGACGTGTTGGCAGTCAGCGTCTGGTTCTCGCGTATCGTGCCCTGAATCACGGGCAATCCCACCGGAGTATCGTTTATTCCGGTGATTGCATCCGTCGAGGATGATGTCAAAGACTCCAGAGTTCCGTGACCGTCTGTGTAGCGAACTCTGACAGAAATCGCGGCACCAACGTCGGCGTCCGTTGATGTGTAGGTAGAATTCGTCGCCCCGGAAATACTCGCACCATTTCGCAGCCATTGGTAGCTGATGGTTCCGAGTCCATCAATGTCCGCCAGTCCTGAGACATCGGCCGTCAGCGTTTGATCTTCGCGAACAAATCCTGTGATCGCGGGAAGTCCGACAGGCGTGTCATTTGTAGCGACCACGGCAATCGTTCTTGTGGCCGCAACACTGGTCAATTGGGCGTCAGTGGCGGTGATTGAAATCGTGCGGTTGCTGGTCGATGGTGCGTTACTGTTGTTCGAATATGTGACAGATCGCAACGCTGCTTCGTAGTCAGCAACGCTGGCCGAACCGGTGAGAGTCAGCGTGCCAGTTGATGAATCCCAGGCTCCGCTGATGCCCGACTGATTGGTAAAACTCAGCAGATCCTGCGTCGAGTTATAGTTGCCTGTGATTCGAACCGTGGCTGAGTTGAGAGTTGCACTGTCGGCATCTGATATGGTCAATTGGTCATCAATCGCGATTGGTCCACTGTCTTCAGTATAAGTCAGCGTCAGGCCACTGATCGTCAGTGATGGAGCCACGAACGGACTGAACGTATGGTTCGTCAAATCGTAGAGACCGTCCAGAAACTCCGCGCGTTCAATATTGGTCAGCGTGTCTGTCCCATCACGCCCCGGAGTTTGATCGTCAATGATTTTATCTGGATTGCCGCTGATAACGTATTCGGCGTAGTTGCCGGAATAAACCACCGTGTCGATGCCCCCCAGGCCGTCGATGGAATCGTTGCCATTCGTGGCCGCGATCACATCGGCGCCTTCAGTGCCGGTGTAGTTTGCGAGGATATGGTCCCAGAGGTTCCAGAGTTCTTCAGAGAACGCGACCTTTGTGGAGACGTTGCCAACTTGTTCTTCGAGAATCCAGTCGCCGCCCTGCGTTTCAGCACCGGTCGCGTCATCACTGGCCGCCACATCGCCTCCAGAGGCCTCGGCAATAATCTGCATCAGGGCTCGGCCGGAGTCCGCAGCCGCCAGATCGCAACCGTAGATCAGTATGTCGGCATCCGAAGTCAGTGCATTCGCCCAGGACTCAATCGCTTTCAAATGATTGGAAACCGTGCCCACATCCAGAATCTCATTGCCCAGCTCAACGCGACCTTCAGACCCGTGCGACACGACATGCATCGCCGCAACGTTATGCAGGTTGCTCAAAGCGGCTGTAATCTGATCAATGCCGCTGCGATCAGCGTCCAGCAGGATTGCGATGAATTCTCGGTTCGGATCCGACTCGTTTTGTAAATCAGCGAGTAACGCGTTGAGATCGGGAGTATTCGAATCAATAAACACGACCTCCCGTAACGGTTCCGTGTCCGGTACAGGTTCCACATTAACGTCAGCGATATCCGAATTGCGGTCAGCAATATCCGTGGTCAGTTGACCTGGGCATCCGATGGCGGCCAGATCAAACAGATCCATGTCTGACAATGTGGCGAATTCTGTCAGAGCCTCGGCAGCCCCCGCATCAAGTCCAGAGGCAACTGTGCTGAGTTCATCGGGATTTATGTCTTCGGCGAAGTCGAAATCATGCGCCGACGCCGACATCAGCAGGAGTGGTTCGAGTTGCTCAGGTCTGTCGCGCGCAGGCATGCCCTTAACACCGGGCGGTGTCGACTTTGCAGGCGATATCAGACGATTGAACTTCATCAGACTTTAGTCGCGTATTGAGCGTTTTCATTTCACGGCGAGCCGCAGGCGCAGGCAAACAGGGGCAACGATACCGGCGGCTTGCCGTTCAACGATCAAATCAACAGATCTCGCTGCCGATGCCTGCGAGACACGGCTCAGTGGTCGGAAGCGTTCTCATCACACAAAACACGAGAAACGCCGCCAAACAACGATCGCAGGGAAATATCCAGAATGTCCCAGGGAAACTCATAGCTCGTAAAGCCTGTCGCGGCGTGGAAAACGTGAATCTGTCCTCAAAAGCAAAGTGGACATTTCGACAGAATCGATTTAATCGCAACACAAGCAGGCCAACAACGACTACTGAACGAAACAACGGCCGTCCTTAGAACTCGACAAATTTCAGCAAAAGCGGATGACTCTGAAATCGCAGCCGAAATCTTTGAGCTACGTTTCAATCAGACCACACTGAAGAATCCTGCGCTGTGGGGAGATGTTGAAAATGACCACCATTCAAACTGAAGATCTCGAAGCCGCGTTTCTGCGCGAGTATCCGTTGCTGCATCGTGTCGCTGATGCGAATCTGGACAAGAAGCTCCGTGCGCGAGTCAGCCCTTCCGACGTAGTCCAGGACGCCTGGGTCGAAGCGTTCGCGCGGTTTGGCGATAAGGAACAAACGACGAACATGTCCCTGAGCGCCTGGCTGAAGTTTGTGGTTCGCCAGAGTGTGAATCGTTTGCGTCGCTTTCATCGGGGAGCTGACAAACGTACGGTCGATCGCGAGCAACGTCCAGGATTTCAAGGCATGGACAATGAGTCCACCGTTTCTCGCCTTGTCGAAGCTTTGCCAGCCTCCATGGCCGGGCCGGCATCACAGCTCGTTCGCCAGGAAGCTCAGCAGCGAATCCACTCGCTGATCTGCGGTATGGATGAGGCTGATCGGGAAATACTGCTGCTGCGGCATGCCGAGAATCTTACCAATCAGGAATGCGCGGAACGACTGAATCTGACAACGTCCGGGGCCAGTAAACGATATATGCGAGCCCTCGAACGGCTCCATGAACTGGCTGGCACGACAAGTCTGTATTGAGACGGCCCCATGAAACCTGGCTATGAAATTGATCCGGACATTGAATGGTGTCTGCCTGATGCGGAAACGGATGCGTTTCTGTCGCAGGTACGACGCGGCGAACGTCCGTCGATTGATGAATTGGTGAACCGATTTCCGGACCATGCGGAACAAGTTCGTCGCCAGTGTCGCATGATGATGTTTGCTGAGCGGTTAGGAGCGAATCCTGATCCGATCACCGCGAGATTTCGGGAACCGCCATCGTTGATGCGGCTCGACGACTACGAGATTCATCGGCTGATTGGTCGCGGCGGTATGGGCTTTGTCTACGAAGCCAGCAAGTCCGGGTTGAGCCGTCGTCTGGCGATTAAAGTGCTGGCTGATCAGGCATCAACGTCTCGATCGTTGCCCAAACGATTTGCTCTGGAAGCAGAAGCGGCTTCTCGACTGCATCATCCCAATATTGTCCCCGTCTTCGACTACGGTGAGTTTCAGGGACTGCAGTTCCTGGCCATGCTTTATATCGATGGCTGCAATCTGGAACAGGTCATTCGCCATCTCATCCTGAAGAAGTCCGGCGTCAGCGTCCCGAAAGGGAATATGGCCCCCGAGGAATGCCTTGCCGCCGTTGATTCGTGGGAGAAAATTGCACGCCTGGGGGCTCAGGCCGCGTCCGGTCTGCAGCATGCTCATCAGCATGGCATGATTCATCGAGACATAAAGCCAGCCAATCTGCTGCTTGACCGTCAGGCGACTTTGTATATCGCCGACTTTGGACTGGCCAGGATTCGAGACGAGGACGGTAAACTCAGTCGCACCGGCGATACAATTGGTACGCCACGATATATGTCGCCGGAAGCCCTGCGAGGTTTCACCGATGAACGCAGCGATGTGTTCGGTCTTGGGGTGACTCTTTACGAACTTGTCTCACGGACCGAAGCATTTTCCGGTACGATGGCTCGTCAGGCGATTCAGGATCGTTCGATTCTTGCTCTTCCGCCTCTGAAAGAATTGCGGCCGGATGTTCCCCAGTATCTCGCGGACATCATCATGAAAGCCTGCGCGCCCGATCCTCGCGATCGGTTTGCGACGGCACAGGCGTTTCAGCAGGAACTGAATCGTTTCGCCCACGGTGGCAACTCGCGCGATCGACGACGATTTCAAAAAAGTCTGGGCTCGTCCGTTCGTTCGGGTAGTTCGTCCAAAGGTTGGTTACTGGCCGGAGCTGGTTTGGTCGCCGGTTTGTCAATTGTGTTCGCGGCACAGAGGTTTTTGTCCAGTGGCCGAGCCGATACTGTGGCAGCCAGTGGAGCACCAGGCTTTACCGGAATCCGGGGTGGCGAGTCACTGAATATTCGTCTGGAGAATGGTGACACCGCGTTCAATGATGTGAAACTGCAGTGCTACGATCCTGATGGCGTCGCGGCGATGTATCAGATCTCCGGTGGAGCTGATGCAGACCTGTTTGCCGTGCATCCTGACTCAGGCACAGTAGTAATTCGTCACACACCAAATGCAGGTCGTCCTCACGATCAGAATCGCGATGGCATTTATGAAGTCGATCTGGGAGTGACCGATTGCAGGCGGGCTCACCTGCTTCAATTCGTGGATTCACCAGATAACGGCGGTCTGAAAACCTTCGAACCCGTTTCCGGAGGCATCGGCAACGCTCCGTGGAGCGATATCAAACTGCGAGAATCACTGCTGGGTGCGGCCACCCCGGACGGTCGACGTCTGTTTCATGCGCATGAGCTGACAGATGGCATCGTTTCTCTGTACATGACGGATCGATCCATTGACGGAACCTGGCAGCAGCCAATCCAGCTCAGCGAAGACTGCGAAATGGATCGCCATCTTCACGGCCTGGCGACTCACGACGGGAAGACATTCCTCGCGCTCATGAGCAATCCGGCGGATGACGCGGAGGAATCTCAACTGTGGACGCTTGAACTGCAGGAGAACGGACGTTTCCGTAAGACTCGAGAGGTATCCGCGAGTGGTATTCCCGCACAGGCCGTCGGACTCTGGATGTACGATGACGAGTCTGTGATGTATTACGTTGCGAACTCGGGTCAGCTTGAGCAATGGCTGGGGCTCATTCACACGGATGGTACGATTCAGAGTTCGCTGATTTCCGTTGGTCCCTGGCACTCATCGCTGACGATGATTGATGCCTGCGGCTGGATCGAAACACTCTCCGATGGCGACGATGGACAGTCCGTCCACCTTCGCGTCACTGTTGCCGATTAAGTGTTCATGTTTCGTAGGCCGGACCGAGCGTCCGCGAGTTCCGGCAATTCAACGGACCTCGACAAGGCCGGAACTGGCTACCGTCGGTCCGCCGTTCCTCTGTCAGACCAATGCTGACGGAGCATTCATTCTGCGCCGTTGTTATGCGGGAATGATGCGCTGCCACCGAGTTCGCCCCATAAACTCCTCGCTCGTAAAGATAAATCGAGCGGCGAGAATGCATGGATTCATTTCGAATGAAATATCCGTGTCAGGAAGGTTGCCATAGTTTTCGTACGCTGATATAGATTTCCAAAAGAATCTTTTTCCACGATTCGCCAGCAACATGCCGCACAAAGCTCGAATCAGAAACGCACGAGAGCTTAAATCTCCGCTTCGCAATCTGCCCGCAACAGTTCAGGCGAGCATGGCCGCTGAGCGCGCGTAGACCTGGTGAGCCGGGGTTGCATCTGGTTCCCAATCAGGCGAGCCCCGTGTTTCCACATGACGAATTGCGGGCTGCCAAATGGTTGGTTCGACCATTTGTAACGATCATCTTGAGTTGGATGATTGTGCGGGTCAGAAAGTCTGGGTCACCTTTTCCTCAGGCAAACGTTGTAGAGAATTCCTCACCGCGTACCAGCAAGTTCCGCCGATCACCCTGCCCTCCCCTTCCTTGCGAATCGCTTCAATCCACGTGCAGGAACTCATTGCTGCCCAGTAATGTTCGCAACCATGATGCTAAGGCTCGTCGGTCCGCATCAACAGCATTCAATACTGCCAGCTCTTCACGAGCGGCTGCGAGATACTCAGTAGACGAGATTTGTTCCTCGGTCGTCGCTGCTCGGTCGAAGGCCTGATGCCACGCGAGATCAATCTGTTGACTTTCACTGCGGCCGTTAGCGATCAATTTGTCGGCCCATGCTGCTGCTTTGGCGTGGACAAAAGCGTCGTTCAGAAAGAACAAGGCCTGAGTCGGCACGGTCGTCCCGAGGCGATCGGGCGTTGAAGCATTCGGATCTGATCCATCGAACAAACCAAGGAACGGATGACGTTTCAATCGTTGAGTCATCAGGTAAACGCTTCTCAGGTTGTTATCGTAAACTGCAATGAACGGACCGTGTTGTGAGAATCCCCAGCTCACTGGCGACGGAAAAGGATGGCCTTCACCTCGCGCTGAATCCAGCTCACCACTGACCTGCAGAATCGAATCTCGAATCTCTTCAGCACTCAGACGTCGTCCCTGAAAATGCACGTACAAATCCATTGGATTAACTGCGGAAGTCTGTGCCTCTGCATGTTGCAGAGTTGCCGCATCCTGTTCTGAAGCCAGTTGATACGTGCGACTCAACATGATCAGGCGATGCATGGATTTCACCGACCAGCCATTCTGCATAAACTTCGATGCCAGATGATCCAGAAGTTCCGGATGTGTCGGAGGAAGCCCACGTACTCCGAAATCATTCGATGTCTTCACAAGTCCTCGCCCAAAATGATACTGCCAGAGACGGTTCGCTATGACTCGAGCCGTTAGTGGGTGCTCCGGACTCGTCAGCCATTCGGCAAGCTGGAGACGTCCACTTCCCGGCAGCTCGGCTGGCAGAGAAATTCCTCCCAGCGATGTAATGAACCCACGAGGCACCACATCACCGGGCTGAGCAGGCTCACCGCGTTTCTGAATCTGCACGTCATGCGGAGTTCCTTCGGCCATGCCATAAGCCATCGGAAACGGACCGTCTGTCAACAACGAGTTCAATTCCTGCCCGGCCTTTTGAGCCTCCTCCCGGACGGCCGCGAGTTGCTTCTGAATAGCGGCCGCCTTTTCTCGGCGAGCGATCAACTCGGGTGCCGTCGTGTCGACGGAAATTGCATCAAAGGCTGCATGCGGCCTTGTTGAGATCTCATAGTTGTCGACATCCAACGCGGGGCGAACTCCACCCAGATGGCCGTAACTGTCGATGAATGAGTAATCAATCTGGCCATCCCAGCCGGTGGAGACGTCTCCACGGAATGGCGTTTGTGTTACCGAATTTGAATCAGCCGCAGCTCGAGTTGAAATCGTGCCCTCGTAGGTGTTAGTTTTCAGATTCAGTGTAACCTGCACCTGATACCACTGACCGACTGTTAATGCACAGACCGCATCGCGAGTATCTCCGCTGCGACGGAAGAAGTGCGAGCCATTCATATAGAGTTCGATGGCCGCAGAATTCCCCGGACCATGTCCCACATAGTAACGCCAGGAACCGTCACCGCCCGTCGCAACATCCGCGCAGTTGAAGTCAAAGCATGTGTAAAGGACTTCAGTTTCCTCAGGCTTCCACATCACAGGTAACGTCAATCCGAAACCGTCGTATTCGCCGCGATTCGGCATGAACACTCCGAATTTGCCCTCAGGAAAGATGTTCTGATAAGGACTCTGCGAACGTTCGGAAATCTTTACGACACTGTTAGGGCCGGGGTTCCAGGGATTCGCGGGGGCCGTGTCTTTGGTTTGAGTTTCAAAGTCACCACCGAGGCCGACCAGTTCCTGCAACTGCTTTGACAGTTCGGCGACATTCAACGCAGCAGAGCCGGTCGTCAGTGGTGATTCCGTCGTCGCGGCGGCTATAGACTGTTCCTGAACTCCCAGATTGTCGAACTCAATTCCAGGAGCCGGATTTGAATCGCTGAGCAGTTCACTAAAGTTGATAATTCCTGACCACTCAGGACTCAGCCGCAATCCCGGTCGCGACGCAGTAACCTGCACAGCGCCGGTGCTGTCAAAGCTGCTGACCGTCATCGTATAACTGCGGTCATGAAGGTCGATTGCAAGCTGCAGGTTCTGCCACTGACCGGGAGTCACAGCCGCGATGCTCTCCAGACGTTCTCCGACTTTAATCGCAACAGTATCCGTTGAAATCGTCACGATGATTGCCGGTGAGGATGGGTAACCGCCGATTCTGAACTCATGCAAGCCCGGTGTCGGGGGTTGAGTCGGGGTGACTCGAAAGTCCAGATTCACCGACAAGTGATCGCAGTTGCTGGTATCACGATGAGGATGCAGGGCCTGAGCGATCTTATATGCTCCGCCGTCTGCAGCGATGCTGGCCCCCACTTTGCCTCGAGCATAAAGATTGCGGAAAGGACTCTGAGCCGCATTGGTCACGGCGATCCGGCCACTATAAACCCATGGCGGCACCAGGACTCCGTTGCTGCCGCCCGCTGCTGGTGCCTGAAGTTCAAAATCACCGTCCATGTCGTGCAGCGAACGCAGAATTGCACTGGGCACAGGCTGCTTTTGCTTTTCGAGCAGTGACGTCAGTGACGCCACGCGATGATCAAACTCGCGCCACTCCGGGATCGCTTCGCTGGCTGGGACCAGTGGTACCATTGCGCGGAATCGTTGCTTTTGCTCAGAGCCCGGGAAGGCATACCGACTGCTGTCGAAGATTCCGTACATCGCGTAGTAGTCATGCATCGTGACTGGATCAAACTTATGATCATGACACCGCGCGCAACCCAGGCTCAGCCCCATCACCGACTGTCCCAGCGTATCGATGGTGTCCTGAATTGTCAGATGGTGATAGTTCTCTGAATCGAACCCGAAGCGACGCGAAATGGCCAGATATCCTGTCGCTGTGACTTGCTCGGCGTAGTTTTCCGAAGGATGCTGGCTGCCCAGAATGTCACCTGCAATCTGTTCTCGCAGGAACTGGTCATATGGTTTGTCCGAGTTGAACGCATCGATGACATAGTTGCGATACTTCCAGGCCAGCGGAACAGGATAATCCGCAGTCTCGCCCGCCGTGTCAGCATAGCGAACAACATCCAGCCAGTGTCGTCCCCAGCGTTCACCATAATGCGGCGATGCCAAAAGCCGATCGATCAATTTGGCATAAGCCTCAGGAGAATTATCCTGTTCAAAGGCCGCAACTTCTTCCGGCGTCGGAGGCAAACCCGTCAGGTCGAAGGTCGCTCGGCGAATCAACGTTTTCTTGTCTGCAGGCTGTGCGGCTGTGACCCCAGCGGCTTCCTGGCGAGCGTGAATGAACGCATCAATGCTGTTCTTCGACCATTCGACGTCAGACACTTTGGGCGGTGCGAAATCCTGGATCGGCTGAAATGCCCAGTGCTTTATCGCTTCGAATTTCTCTGTTGTGGCTGGCCATTCGGCACCTTCGCGAATCCATTGTTTAAAGGCTGCGATCTGTTCGGGTCGCAACGCGTCTTTTTTTTCGGGCGGCATTGCAGACACATCTTCGTGTCGACTGATAGCCTTGATCAACAGACTGCCGTCCGGATCATCCGGGATAATGACAACTCCGGATTCACCGCCGGTCATCAGGCTTTCTCGCGAATCAATTCGCAGTCCGCCTGACACTTTATTGCCGCCGTGACAACTAAAGCATTTCTCCAGAAGCACGGGGCGAATCTGATTCTCAAACAATGCGTCGCCTGATTCATCTGCAAACGCAGAGGGCGAAGACCACACTACCGTCATCATCACAGCGGTCAAAGCAACGGTCGTCGAGATTCGTGAGTCCATATCATTCGTCCACTCAGGAAGGCCAGCCGGAGACAGAAAAGCCACACGCTTCTGACTCCGCAGAAGTTTATCGAATCAAGACCCCTGCTGCGAACGACAACGTGACTCACGCACCAGATTCACCCGCTCGCGCTTGTGTCGGCGGGGTCATCGCACGATTCAATCCTTCAGTTCAGGATCTAAGTACACCCGTCCATTGAACGTCGCCGCAATTCAGCCACTCCAGCCGAGACTGCACATCGAGCACATATGCCGGGGCAACCACGAATGCAGGAAAATCACAAGTGCCCTCCAGCAGGGTCTCCGCGTCGTCAGCCGACCATCCTCTTGTAGAATCTCCCTCGTTGCCGTAGCTTCCGGCGAGTTCTGACATTTCGATATTCTGCTGCCTTGATCGGATCGCACTTAGCCGCTTGCACCGCACAACTGGCAGTCCACCAGAAGGGCTGCTATCGTTCGTGAAGTCTATGGAAAAGGTCCTTCCCTGATGGTCCTGCCACTCCCGCCACAAATCATCCTGAGTTCTCCCATGAAACGATGCTTCTCTGCCCTTGCTCTGGTCCTTGCCGTGACTGCCTGCACGCTGGCATCCGCTGAAGATGTCTTTCCGCTCAAGGCAAAGCGAGTCCTGTTTCTGGGCGATTCAATCACGGCGGCGGGAGAATATGTCTACATGATCGATATGCAATTGCGGTTGCAGTCGACCGGCTCAATTCCCGCGATCATTAACGCCGGATTGCCCAGCGAAAACGTAACCGGGCTCTCCGAACCCGATCACCCTTTTCCTCGTCCCAATGTTCACGAACGCCTCGATCGCGCATTGAGCATGTTCCAGCCGGATGTTGTCGTGGCGTGTTATGGCATGAACGATGGCATCTACTACCCATTCAGTGAAGAACGCTTTCAAAAGTATCAGAGCGGCATCAATCTGCTGATCGAGAAGGTCCATGCGGCGAATGCGAGGCTGGTGCTGCTGACTCCGCCGCCGTTTGATGCCGCACCACTCAAGGCGGCCGGAAAACTCCTGCCGGCCGGCGCGGAAAAATATGCATGGTTCGCGGTCTATGAAGGCTACGATGATGTGATCCAGAAGTACGGAAAATGGATTCTCGAACAAAAAGACCGTGTCGAGATGGTCGTGGATGTTTATTCGCCCAGCATGGAATTCTGGACTGAGCAGCGAAAGAAGGATCCGACCTTCACGGTGGCTACCGATGGAGTCCACTGCAACTCAACTGGCCATCGCACTCTGGCAGAAGCCATCCTGAAAGCGTGGGGCATCACAAAGTGGATTGAACCCACTGGCGAGATGACTCAGTTATCAAATCAACAAGGTTCCGTTCTGCATGATGCCTGGCTGTCGCATATCGGCCACAAACGCCCCGGGACCGGTACCGGCTTGCCGCTTCCTGAAGCTGAATCCAAAGCGGCCGAAATCGAAAAACAGCTCCAGCCGCTCGTTGAAAAGATGCGAGCAGAAGCCCGTTGATTATCAGGGTTTCATGCCGCAGACAACGTTCCAGATCCATTCAGAGAAAGGCTCTGAAACGGCGGATGCTGTTGCCGTCACTTCCGAATGGCTCAACGTCTGGTCTGTCAGGCCTGCGGCGCAATTCGTAATGCAGGACACACCGAGCACTGACATCCCTAAAGAAACCGCCTCAACGGCTTCCGGCACAGTGCTCATGCCCACGGCATCTGCGCCGATTTTCTGAAGCATTCTGATCTCCGCCGGTGTTTCGTAACACGGGCCGGGCATCATGGCGTACGTGCCTTCGTGAATCCTCAGCGGTGTCTTTGTCTGCAACGCCACAGTTCGCAGAACATTGCACCACAGCCCACGGCTTTCCTGAATCTCAAAGGCGTTTGCCATTCGTGAATGCCCCGGAAATGTTGCTGGAACCGTGTAAAGTAACGGTCGCAGGTGCGAACTAATAACCATTAAATCACCGGGAGAAAACTGAGGATTAATGCCCCCGGCCGCGTTGGTGACGAGCAGATTCCGGATTCCTAATCCCGCCAACAGACGTACGCCAAACAGGATGTCATCCAGAACACGTCCTTCATACCAGTGGACGCGTCCCTTCAGCATGACCACGCTCTGATCTTTCACTCGACCGCAGACCAGAGTTCCATGATGGCCCGTGACGCGAGGCTGAGGCATCCCTGGAATATCAACATAATCCGCCGAAATGCCGCCAGCGTTGATCAACCGATCAGCCGCACAGCCGAGGCCGGATCCCAAAATGACACCGACTGAAGGCTTGGCCAAACCAGCCCGTGAAAGAGCCTGACTCACAAACTCCACTGCCGAGCTTATTGAGTCTGCTGAGTCATTCAGATGCAAGTCTCTAGTACTCATCTCTTGTCTGCATGAACAGTGCTTTCTTTTCGCCTGGCAGAGTAAAGTCGAACCCGCACCGCTGGAAGAAGCTATCAGCCGAGGTAATCGCCATCACTTCCAGGATATTGCGCTTAACGGCCAGGTCTACGCATTTCTGTACAAGGGCTTTCCCGATTCCTCGTCCCTGATAATCATCATGCACTGCGAGACTACGAATTTCCGCCAGCTTGGCTGAATAGATCTCCAACGCAGCAAACCCGACGACCTCATCACCATCAACTGCCACAAATCCAAAAGGAATGAGATCACTCAATTCATCCGTCGTACGTGGCAATAGTCTGTTCCGCTGAACAAATCGGTCCACAAGACTCTCGAGTCCCGGGATATCATCTCGACAAGCTTCGCGAACGACGTAGGTATGACGGGCGTTTTCCAACAGACGAATTCCTCTAACGAGATGAAACAAACACATTTTCGACAATGAAGCAGATGCTTTTCTGATTTCCCACGCAACCTCAAACTTCGCTATGAGTAACTCTTTGCGATGACCCCAATCAACCGGCGAAGCTCGTCAACTCCTGATAACCGCTCACTCCGCCCACCGTCACCGTACAGACGATCATCTGAGCAATCAGCAGAATCAACCAGTACGAATGATAGACCGTCCCCGGATTTCGATGAAGATGATTCTGCTCGATCCGCTTCGCAGAGAATTCCGGCCCCAGACAAGTCGCCGACCCAATTACAAACCACGGAGTCAGGAAACACCACAGCCGAGCCGCTTCGCCCATGTTTTTTCCGGAAAGCCACAGTGCTGCCCATGTGGCGAACAAACTCAAGGCAAGCCGAATCATCACTGTCCCCTGACCAGAATCCGCGCTCTCTGACTTCGGGATCAGATCCGCCTTAAGCCTGCTCCCAATCCGCATTAAAGATTCCAGAAACACAAACGTCAGAGGCAAGCCGATCGAAAACGACAGCTCCACAGGGTTCACGAGAAACCACTTCCACCACGTTCGGGATGATTGTTTATAGAACCCGGCATGGTTCGCCAAATTCCAGCTCCAGACACGAAGCAGATTGCAGTTGGTCGCATAACTCCACACGGTGATCGCCAGAGCAAACACCGCCAACGCCACGCCGCCACTCAATACCACATGTTGCCAAGGGACTCGCAAAGAGGGAGGGCCAATGCAGATCACCAGAAAAAATAAACCACAGGCGATCAACACCGGGATGTGGGCCAGACTCACCGTCAACGATACAAACACAGCCATTCCAGCCAGCACCGCGAAAACGCTTCGCGCAAACTTCGATTCCGCAACGACCGACTGAACCAGCAGGCAGAGAATCATCGTGGCCGAAAACGCATAAACGATATCCGATCGCGGTGCAAAAACCGCCAGACTGGGAACCGTCAGCATCACACAGGCCGCTCGCCACCCCGCACGCGGATTCAGCAGTCGACTGCCCAGCACATAAACCGGAAGAACGGTCATGGCGGAAAACAGAGTCGATAAAAACGATACGAGACACAAAGCCGCAAATTCACTGCGTGTGAGTGGTCGAGCCATCTGGACATCCGCTTCCATCAACCGAAACAGACGCACGGATTCCGCGCCGATTGTCCATTCGGCTAAGGAAGTCAGTATGTCGCTGCGTTCCGTTGCTTTGATGGCCCAGAAGTTGAGCAGCAACAGTCCGGGCGGATGAGTGCCCTCGTGCAGCACATCGCCTTTGGCCATCCGCTGCTCATAACCCGCCAGCAGCTCTTTGGTTGAAGATGTATGAAAGGCAGCCTCAAAAAAATAGCCGGAGGCGAAGCGATCGTAGAGCACCCACAAGGGCCGAAGTTCTCGATGCGGTGTCGCGGCCGATTGCCGAACCGCATTGAGCCAACTGAAGGCCCCGACCACCAGCATCACGACAAAGATTGCACAAACCAGCTTCGAAGATCTCTCAATCCGCCGATCCACAAACTGCGAAAAAGCCAACACAATCGCGCCGACAATTCCGGGGATCGCCAGGCGATCCAGCGCTTCGATCAGGTTCTCGGGCAGCTGTTGCCGACGCCAAACCCATTCGTCAGGAACTCCCAGAGGAACATTGGAAACCAGCAGCAACAAAACCGTGGCAATAACGGTCAGCAGCAGAATCACTATGCGTGCCATTGACCGTCCGTTCTCTCCTGGGATTCAATCGGCAATGGCCGAGGTTCTCGTAACTCTTTGCGTGGGTGACGGAGTATCGAATGCCCCGGCTTTTGGATCAAGTTCAATGCCGTATTACTGAACATTCCCTCGTAGGTTGCACATTCTTGTCCGACCATGGTCTCCTGGAACAAGTCGACGGGCAGGAATGCCCATCGTACGATTATCGCCCCAAAAGCGCGGACACAAAGTCTTACAAAAAATCAGAAACCACACTGTCCGCAATCAGAAGTCCATTCTGAGTCAACCTCAAACACTCGCCGGAATACTCCAGCAGCCCGTCCTCAACATGCTGTCGAATCTCTTCCTCGGCCAGATCCTGCAATGACAACTGAAATCGGGCTTCAAAGCTCGCCACATGCAATCCAGCCATGCGTCGTAATGACAGCATGATGGCTTCACGAGCTTTCTCTTCCGTCGTCAGCTGTTCCCGATCTTCCTCGCATGGTTCCCCTTTGTTCCACGAATTGAGCCACTTAACGACGCTGCGAGCATTCGTGCTGCGAATTCCGTCAATATACCGAGCCGCCCCAGGACCGAAAGCATAGTACTCGTCCGCGTTCCAGTAGACGTTATTGTGCCGACACTGATATCCCGGCAGGCCAAAATTGGAAACTTCATAGTGTTCAAATCCGCGCGACTCCAGATGAGACATCGCCGCCAGATACATATCACGCTCCAGATCATCCGGCATGCGTTTCAGAACGCCGCTTTTTTCCTGCCTATAGAATGGAGTTCCCTGTTCATACGTCAAACCGTAGGTGGAAATATGCTTCACTGGAAGTTGCGTCAAATGTTCCAGCGTCTGCTGCCACGATTCCAAACCTTGCCCGGGCACGCCAAAAATCAGATCAACACTGACATTCGGGATGAAGTTTGACGCTCGCGCAATCGTCTCTGTGGCTTCAGCGGCTGAGTGTTTCCGTTCCAACGTCTTTAGCACTGCATCGTCGAAAGACTGAACTCCCAAACTGAGGCGATTGATCCCGTTGGCCTCAAGAACGCTCAGTCGTTCATCACACAGCCCGTCCGGATTCGCTTCAATCGAAAATTCTCCGTCATCACTGAGTTCAAAATGACGGCCAATCAGTTCAAAGATCGTCTGTAGATCTTTGGGCGATAAATGAGTTGGAGTCCCACCGCCAATAAACAGGGTGGTGATTTTTCGGCGATGAGTGAACTCACGACAATAGTGATTCAGTTCTCGGCCCAGCATCTCCAGATACTGCGGAATCAAATGATCGCGATTGGCCACCAGCGTAAAGTCACAGTACCCACAGTGATGCAAACAAAATGGCACATGAACATAAAGCGCCTGCGGCGGCATTTGATGTTTAAGGTTTGAGGTTTTCAGAAGGACAAACTCCACGCTGGATATTGAGTTTTCATCTTTTTTGGACTGCGGCAGCCTGCTGCCGCTTTCCCATAAGCAGCCTGCTGCTTATGAATCCTGGGCAACGGAATCAATTCGCGTCCAACAGCAGGCTGTTGGACGGAAAGCTGCAGCAGGCTGCAGCACTCCAAGGTTACTTCCCCAGTAACCTCGTTCTGATCTGATGGGCCAGATCAATTTCACCTTCGATCCCTACGGATGTTGCCTTGATTTGTTCATCCACGGCCGCGGCTGCAAGCTGTTCGCATTGAGTGACCAGGTCAGCCAATCCAGCTCGCTTTGCGACAGCAACGCACTCCTGCAACACAGCCACTTTGATCAATCGGTTCGCTGACCCATTGGCCGCACCAATCGACCGTTGAAGCAGTCGTTCGATCAAGCTCTTCTGCTCCGGGCGATTGACGACGAGCCCTGCCATTAGAACACAGCTCAAGTCAGCCTCGCGACGCAAAATCTCGGGAATTCGATTGGGCCGACCGACGACGTTTGCACCCTTTTCAGTCGCCACGCTGAAATTCACTGCAGAGCCAGCAACTTCAAGGGACTTATTGCAAACCTTCCTAACCATCTCCTCATCTGCCGCCTGTATCGCAAAGGCCAACGCAACTGTCAGTAGTCGAACATCGGCCGCCGGCTGAGCTAACAGAGTCTCCGTGGCTGTTTTGATTCGCTTTCGGAGTTCCTCTGAATCAAACGTCGATTTGCTGACAACGGCGAGCAGCACACTATCCAGACGCAGGCCACGTAACTCCTCCGCATCTCGGCAACGAGGATCCGTTGTGCCGGACAGTTCGAGCAACAAATCAGCAGGCTGATCGGCAAGATTCCCATTCACCTTCTTCGGATCGGCCCCAGCAGCCACGACGTCATCAACAGCCATCGCGTACCACGCAACCAGCTTCTCTGCAGAGATCTGCTGGCGAGCCCAACGTTGAGACGCATTGAAGCGAGACTTGAATGCAATCGCTTTGTCGTCGTCGAGATCATCCGTGAATTCATCGATATCGTGAGGCGTAACGTTCAGCAACAAACGAGCACCCTCGATCGGAAATCCGGAATGCTGGATCTTTTCCCCAGCCTGTAACAACTGACGAATTGACTCCGACGCATCCCCCGTCGCGGCGCCCGTGTTGATCAGCATTTTTTGAACTCGCTGATTCAGAATTCCACGAGCCTTCTGAAGTTCACCGAGCGATTCCCAGGCAGCTCCCAGTTCATCAAGAACGGTGTCCGCCGTTTCAGTGTCTTCAATCTTCAACGAGACCAGATACTCCAGCAGTTGAGTTCTGACGCGATCCCAGTCTTTGCTCAACTCTTTGAGGCGTGTGTTGAGAGTCAAAACCTTGGCGGGTTGAGGCAATTCGGCTTCGGCATTGCCGCTGGTGACTGTGGCGACCTGGTGTTCAACCTGTTCACGAAGCCCCAATTTTGCGGCGATGTAAAGCAGCGGCAGTTCCAGAGATGGCTCGGAGGGCCGACGCCCTGCCGCTCGCCGGGAGAGCAGAAATTCATGCAACGTCTTTAAGCTGGATTCGTTTTTGACGGCCTGCAGAATTAAGAATGACTGGTTGATGCGGCTGATATCACTGAAGGCTTCCTCAGATGTCAGTTCGCTCTTCATCGCAGGCAGCAAGTTTTCTTCGGCGATAACTTCCGGCCGAGCCAAAAAACCACCGATGGCAAATCGCCGAGTTTCCTCGTTGGCGAGCATGGCTTCGATCGACTTCTGCACGACCTCGTCATTTGTCTTTGCTCGAGCCAAGTCTGCAATCATGTTTACGATCAGGCCGGCATGCTCACTCCAGTATTGTTCGTCGACACTCAAAACTGCTGACAGAAAATCCGCATGACGTTTTGCTCGTTCAAACGCCTGGACGTAGGTTTCCATATCTTCGGCAAAGGCCTGCGGATCGTCCTTCAGAATCTGCAGGTAGATATCACACGCACCACTGACATCGCCGCTATTCTCTAAAGCCATAGCTTTTGCTTTCAGGCTCGGCGAAGCTTTCTGCGACAACAACGCAATGCGATCACGTTTTTCGGATAATAGCGGAAACTGTTCAGCGGCCTCATGAAACTCACAGAGAATTTCCAGCAGATCCAAAGACTCCGGCGAAGCTTCCAACATGGCTTCGTAGCGATCGATCAGCGGCTGCAGTCGTCCAAGTTTCCCCAGTGCCTTGATCGCCTGCAATCTCTCCCCGCCGTCATCGCGATCATCATTCGGCCTCTGGCCCGAGAACAACGTTCCCCCCGAGGCCAGCTTCAATAACTCCCACGCCACTTCCCCACCCAGTTCATTGTTCCCCTGAGCTGTGTAAGTCTGAAGTTGACGAGCGAGAACGAACTGACGGGTTTCTGAGCCTCGCCCCAGCCGTGCCTGAACAGCACTCAGTTCACTCTTCATCTGAAGGCGTTCGAGAATTGGAATCAGAAACTGCTGTTCTTCGCCGGAGACAGGAAGTGCAAATAGCCGTTTTGCCGCAAGCCGTTTTCTGTCATCAGAACACTCTGTGAGTTTCTCCAACACAAACATCTCACGCCAAATCTGTTGTTTCGCGGTCTTCAGTTCGAGTGAATCCAGCAAGTCGATTGCAGGTATATGCAACCCAAGACTCGCCGCACGCTCCGCGACGACAGCCCTGATCGCCGTGTCAGAAGGCCTGGATTGAGCTGCCAGGATCAAATGGTAAAGCTCTGCTGTTGGGTCTTCACTTTGATTCGCATGCTCTGCCAGTAGCAGTTGAAGTTCCGGCCTCGCTTTATCGGATGCCAGATCCAGTTGCGATTTAATCCAGGTCAATGCGGGATCGGACTCCGACTCTCGGCCAGCGAGCAGCATAACATGAAGATAAAAGGCTTGATCATTGAGAAAGGTATCCTGCAAGGGATCCTTTAGAACTGCATCAAATGTTGAGTCAGCATCTCGTACGTCGGCTGCATCCCTCAGACCGCTCAGCACGAGAATTTCCATAATCAGGCGATTGGCTTCATTGTCTGCCCTTGATGGAACCAGATTAAGAACAGGTGGCTTCGTAACCACGGAATCGTTAAACAAAGGCCGAAACGTTGGCTCTTTTCTCAGCCGGTCGAGCATCAATTGCAGAGTCGAACTATAAAGGTCGCGACTGCTGAGGAGACTGACACACTTCAGCAGTCCGCGAAGTTGTTTGGGTTCCGAGTTTGATGCTATTTGCGTCAGCAAAAGTTTGTGGATCTCGGTATCTGCGGACAAATGGTGAACCGCTTGAAAATTGATGACAGTTCCCTCAGCGAACCATTCGGGACCACGCTCAAGAAGCTGCAGCATCAGGCCGCGAATCTCAGCCTTCTCTGCTTCGGTGATCGTTCCCGTTACAGCATTCCCTTTCGCATTGGCAGCAAATCGCGATCGTTCGGAAATGGCAGAAAGCCTTAAAGCAAGAGCGGGCGCGGACGAATCTTCTGCAAGGTATTCTAAAACGCAATCGAATAGTGGCCCAGCCTCCATCAAAGGGGACTGAACCTCGGACATGAGATAACAGCCGAAACGAATTCTGTCAGCGGGGCGAAGTTCCGGTCGAAGAACGGAATCAAGTTCAGCCTTCGTCGGAGGCCGCTTCAGATGCATCACGACATCTCGGGCCGCATCGCAGTACGCTGCACCATAATGTGTGAAAGAGCCATCCGTGGTTGATCGCAGCCACTCTTCAAGCGACTCGGGTGTGAGCGGCCCAGTTTGAGCCGGGGGGGCTTTCCCTTGGTGGCTAAAGGTTGCGGGAGCATCAAACGGCAAGTTCAGCGAAAGGCACTGAAGTCGGACTTCGGCGTTTCGTGCCTCATCATCAAAGCCAGTCGCAAATTGAAGCCAATGCAGAGCCTCCCAGTCGTTTGGGGCAACCTTTAACAATCTTTCGAGTATTTCTCGCGCGGATTGCGAACGATTATTCTGCCACTCCAAATATGCGATGCGCAGCAAAGTGCCCCGATCGGTGATGGTCTGTGTCTCCAACTGCACGAAGCGACGGGCTTCAGCTTCTTGCCCGGAATCGTGCAGAATCTTCACAAGAAACCTCTGGTCCGTTTCCGAATGCGTCAGGTCCGCAATCCGCCGCTGAAGCTGAATCTGGACGCCAATACTTCCTTCTGACTGTGCCAGGAGCAGGAGCTCTCGCAACACACCCACATCATTGGGAGCATCAATCAGGAACCGCTCCAGCGTCTCCCTCGCCTTACGAAAATCTCCAGCCTCACGATACGCAGTGGCAATGCATCGTGTCATCTCGGTGGGAAGATCGAGTTCTCGACTGCGGAGTTCCAGGCGTTCAATGAGTTTGGGAAACTGATTGCTGCGCAGGTAAAGATTACCCAGAGCGACCACAATCTGTGTCTGGCTGTCGAGATCGGCGGCTTTCTCGAACGCACGCCAGTAGAGTTCAATGGCTTCAGGTGTTTGAAACTCATCCGCCAGGGTCTTCGCGAGTGCTCGCAAAGATGCTTCGTCACCCGGGTTGACTCGCACAGCACGTCGCAAAGATTCAACCGCCTCTTTTGGCTGCCCAACTTCAAAAGCCAGGTCCGCAAAGAACTGATAGGCCTCGGGATTGCCCGGCGTGGCTTTGATGACTTCGCGGCCGGTTGCCAAAGCGTCTTCGAACTGCCCCAGTCGCACCTGAAGCCGCGCGGTCTTGCGAAGGTATTCGGAGATTCCTCGTCGATCCAGCGCAGCCAGTTTCTTCATGGCATCCGCGGCATCTCCCAGTCGCCCGGTGCGTTCATAAAGATCTGCCATGATCGACCAGCCGGGGATCGATTCCGGTTCCAGTTCGATCACCTTGATTGCGGAGGAAGTGGCTTCGTTCAGCTTCTCTGCGGCGTCCTGATAAGTCGCCAGGATTCTCCAGCGATCTGCGGTGACATTGGTACCAGCAGCCAGCTCTGCAGAAATCTTTTGAATCTGTGACTCCAGTTGTCCGGCCACCTGCAAACATTTGACTCGTTCGTTCAGAATCTGTTGCCGCTCGTCTGCCGCTTCTGTTGATTGCTCAGCCAGATCCAGTTGCTGCAAGACTTCGGCAAGGAATTCATCCTCGGCGAGCGGAGGGTGTGAGCCCTCCGAGTTTGCAGGTGCGTTACTCGATTCGCCTGTCGCGAATTCATTTGAATTCTCGGAGGGCTCACGCCCTGCCGCTCGCCAGTTGCGGAGCATTTCGGCAAACTGCAAACGCTCTGTCGGTTCGGGAGACATCTCGCAGGCTTCTCGCATTGGAGCCAATGCCAGTTCATTCTGGCCAAAGCGATTCAGCACTTCCGCCAGGCGGATCAAGTTGGCTTTCGTGCGACGATCGCCTTCCGCAATCTGCTTCCACTCCGTGACGGCTTCATCAGTCCGCTGCAACTGATGCAGATATTCACCGACATATTCGCGATACTGCGGCTCTGTGGGGGATTTCTCAATCGACCGGCGATATAACTCAATGGCTCGTTCGCGAACGTCGGCTTGGCGAAACAATCCGGCCAGGCGAGCCAGCGTGACGGAATCCTCTGCTCGATTTTCCAGCATCCGATACCAGACGCCGGCCGCCTGTTTCTGTCGCTCTTCCAGCGGCAAATCTTTCCGGGATAATATGAGTTGTCCCCAGTCCTCGAGATGATCCGGATTTCCCGAATCAAACTTCGACAACTCTTCGTACTGCACGATGGCGTCCGAAATCTTGTCTTCTCGAACTAACTGCTCGATCAGAGATTCTCGAAGTGATTCATTCGATGGCGCCAGAGTAATCGCTTTGCGATACCACTCTGCCGCATTCGCCGTGTCGTTCTTCAGGGACAAGGTGCGAGCCAGCCGAGCCATCGCGTCCACATCGTCCGCGTGTGTCGCCAGCCATTGTTCATAATAGGTGACAAGCCCCGGCAGATCGTTGCGACCGCGAAAAGTGCCTTCAATGCGACGACGAATTTCTTTGTACAACCAACTGTCCGGATCCAGATCGCTCAACTGAGTTTCGAGGACCGCAATCGCTTCCTGAGATCGGCCAAGTTGGATCAGGACATCGCTCGCGGCAAGACTCGACTGCACTCGCTGATCTGCGTTTCTGGTTTCCTTTGCCAACGCCTGATAGCGAACTAAGGCCTCTTCCCATCGTCCATCTTCGGTCAGCGTCGCGGCAATTTGTTCCTTCACCCGCAGGTCGCCGGGAAACTCTTTCTCCAGCCGTTCCCACACGGCCAACGCAGCCTCAGCCTTTTGCGCTCGCTGATGGGTTCGTGCCAGTTCCTTGAAAATTTCCAGCAGATCGATCTTTGCAGGGCGAGATGCAATCGCTAACTCCAGAGCTGCGGCCGCTTCATCAAACTTCTGCCCCATGGCCAGCGCTTTGGCGAGATACCAATGAGCCACGGGATCTTTAGGACGCAACTCTGCAGCCTGTTTGAGAACTCTGCTGGCCGCATCCGCTTCTGAGTGCCGCATCTCGATCATGCCAAACAATAAACATGCGGCACCGGGATCCACAGTCGCAGGCAACTCCAGAGTCACCATGTCGCTTGTGATCGTTCCATCGGCCGGCGCAAGTTCAACCGGCAGATTCGCCGTCGACCGCAACGACTCTTTCAACGTGGCAATCGAACCACGATCGATGCAGAAGCCGTAAACGCGATCAAACGCAGTTCCGAAGCGAGGATTCTTCACTAGAACCTTGAGAAATCTCTCGGCTGCAACCTTGGCGTCTTCTTCGTCAACCTCGTCAGCTCTGACAACATGACTGCCCGGTATCGACGCCAGCGTGATCAGGCAGGTTAGCACACATAGCAGCAGTCGATATCTTTGTAGGCCGGACCGAACAACGTGAGTTCCGGCGTCAACGCCACTTGCCGGAACTCGCTGCGCTCGGTCCGATCTGCAAACTTTTGCACATCGTTGACTGCAAACCTGGTGAGGAAGAATCATTTTACAAACTGGAACTCGCGAGCATTCAAAATCGCCCAGATCACATCTTCCCATGCTTGTTGCTTGTTCTGATAGTCAGCCACACGTGACAGGATGAACTCGGATTCTTCCGGACGCGGCTCGCGAGCAAACGCGGCCAGATACAGTTCACGAACCTTCGCCGCATCCGGTCGATCCGACTCGCGATTGAATCGAGCTGCTCGGCCCTGACCATTCTGCAATCTTCCCTGAACGTCGCCCGAGTTCAACAGGTGCAACGACTGTGACAGATTGGCCTCGGCCGATCGTTCACACTCGCAGGCACTCTCTGCTTCCGGCTTGCCAAACACTTCCAGAAAGTAGTTGTTGAAACCATTGTCCGGAAGCTGAACGGCCGTGGTTCCCTGAGGAATCGTACCAAAGTTTGACGGAGTATCCGCGACAGAATTGACGGCATCGTAAAGAACTTCAGCCGTCAATCGTCGAGGGTAAAAGCTTGAAAAACTCTGCTGATCGTTACTATTGAATTCGGTCGGCTCAGAACTGAGCTGATAAACATTCGATTTGCAGATCGTGCGAACCAGATCTTTCAGATCAAAGCGATGATCCAGAAAATGCTTCGCCAGAGCATTCAGAAGCTCAGGGTTTGAAGGAGGATTCGTCACACGCAGATCGTCTTCCGGATCTACGATGCCTCGCCCAAAGAAATGTTTCCAGTAACGATTGACCAGGGCTTTTGCGAAGAATGGATTCTCAGGAGCCGCCATCCAGTCAACCAGATGCTGTCGAGCATCTTCGTAGGGAGAAATATTCAACTCCGGACCACCGAGTCCCATCGGTTTCACATCAAGCTGCGAACGAGGATTCTTTGACACCGGGGCGTTGGTCTTCAGATAAACCATATCCGGCTGATTCACGTTGGGATTGAACTTGCTGTTCTTCAATCCGACCTGAGAAAAGAAGGCTTCGAAGCCATAGTAGTCCTGCTGGCTCCAGCGCTCGAACGGATGATGATGGCACTTGGCACATGCCATACGCATGCCAAGAAACAATTGGGCCACGTCCTCCATCTGTTGCGTCGATGTGCTGACTTCACGGTACCAGGCCACGGGAGGATGTGTTTCCGGATCACCAGTCGCCGTTAACACTCCACGGACTAATTGGTCGTACGGCATGTTTTCACGCAGAGCACGACGGATCCATGCGTGAAACTTGTAGGTGTATGGCACGTCGGTCCCGTTGCGGCGTTTGTTTCGCAACACGGTGGCCCACTTATTGGAAAAGTAGTCGGCATAGCCAGGACTATCTACCAGCCGATCCACCAGCCTGTCTCGCTTTGCAGTATCAGGATCGGCGATGAATTGCTCCACTTCGGAAACTGTCGGCAATCGTCCGGCGACGTCGATGGAGACTCGCCGAATAAACGTCGCATCGTCACACAGCGGTGAAGGCGGAATTCCAAGTTGCCTCTGCTTAGCGAAAACAAAAGTATCTATAAACGTCTTCTCAGGCGGCGTCGCAGGAACCGGCAGCCCCTGAGGAATAATGGCTCGAAAGACGCCAACCTGTCCTTGAAACCGGACCATCATGGCGACTTCGCCGGGCACATCTTCAACGGTGATTCGCCCCAATGATGTCGAGACCGCCATTTCCGGATAATTGGCGTCGTAGGAAGCCAGTCGAGTTACATCGCGAATTGAGCCATCATTGTAATGAGCGATCACGGACAATTGTTGCCGAGTTCGCACGTTCATTTCACGAACGGCGGGAACAGCTTCGATTCTTTCCAGCACGGGATCCGTTTCTGCACCGTACGGCATTCCCTGGCGAATCCAGCGACTGATCAACTCCCATTCGTACGATCCCGGCGACATGCGCTGGCCACCGCCATGCGGCAGCACGTTGGCAGGCTTCTGCAGCAGCAGGCTGTAATCCGGATCGGCCGGGAAAACTCGCCGACCACGATCTTCGTGTACCAGGTACTCATAATCTTCCTCTGGATAAAACCCCAGCAGCGAAAGCTTGAAACCATTTTGCCCATCGGCCTTGCCGTGACAGCCGCCCGCATTGCATCCCAACTTGGTAAAGATTGGCACGATCTCGTTTTCAAAGTTGACCGGCAGTTCTTCCGCGCAGCGGGAAGCCGTTATGGCAATCGTTGCGGATTTTCCTGATGACTCTGTTGCCGTAATCGTTGCGGAACCATCCGCTAATGGAATGACGAGACCGTCTTTGTCGACTCTCAAGACATTCCCGGCGTCCACGGAGTACGTGACGTCGTGAGTAAAATCATGCTTCTGCCCGCTGGAGTAAACGCCCGTCACAAGCAACTGCTTACGAGCATTCTGGCCCACGAGAGAAGTCGCGCCGACCGATTCAAATTCAATTCGAACCAGATCGCCCTTCGGCCCCAAGCCAGGAAACTCGGCCGCGACACCATCTGATGTCAGCATCGCGCCAAACAACGCACAGGTCAGTAAGCCCGAGATTGTCGTCTGCATCATTTCCTTCTCCTCACGAAATCGTCACCCCGTTCAGACACGACATTGTGACTGATCGCCAGTCCACAATCAACGCGGAAAGGAAATCAGCAGGGCACCCGAACAAATTCCTCCCGACTCACAGTGGCTTCTCGTGAACATCAAGTGACCTCAGAGATTCATGTTCTGTGCATTTCAATCCGCTACAATTCCCGGGGAATCCGAGCCAGCTCAATGCTCCTGGCGTTCAGGAACGAGCCTCGCTCAGTGAGATTTCTGACCTACACTTGGATGTTTCCGGGCTGCAACACACTCATTCAGCCCCGGATAAAATGTAAATTCGGCGCAATCCGCCCATCCTTCATCTCAACGGATGGCTGGATTGGGTCCATGATACAGTCGGCCCGAAATATCTTCCGGAGTTATTCGTTCCTAACGAATTCCTCTGCCTGAATACATTAACCGCTCTCACCAGCAGTTCCTGAGGTTCTTCCATGCGTCAGATCGCTCGCTGTCTCCTTTTGCTGGCCACCATTACGCTCTCGACCAACGTTGTCTGTATTCCCGGTCTGGCGGCTCAAGACACAACACCTACTCAGGATCCGCCTGCAACTGCTCCTGCTGCAACGGCCCCGGTCACAGCACCGGAGGAATCAAAGCCGACATCGGTCTCAGAGAAGTGGGACAGGCTGATCTACGTTCCATTCAAAGAACTGCAGAAAGTCTTTGACAACCAGGAGGCTTCGGTTGTTCTGCCGTATGCTGAATATCTTGACTTGATGAAGCGAGCGATCAACGCGATTCCGGTCACAACCGGCAATCAGGACGCGGTGATCACATCGTCTCAGTGGAGTGCGGTTGTCGAGAAAGACGTCGCTCGCATCAGTGTTGAGCTAAAAATCAATGTGCTGAAAACGGAAGGCTGGGCCACGCTCCCGGTTAACTTCGGCTCAGCGGCGATTGGGAAAGTGGAACCGAATGATGGAACTGTACTTCTGAAAGGAACGGGACAAGGCACTTATGAACTGCTGTTGAAAGGTGCCGGGCAGAAGTCTGTCAAACTGGAATTACTCGTGACCGTCCTGACATCTCCCGAAGATCGATCGTTCGGCATTCAATGTCCTCCCACCGGCATCAGCGAACTGGTCGTCACGATTCCTGAACAAGATCAGACGATCCGAATCACGCCGCTTCAGGTCTTGCTGCCGACAGACGGCTTAGCCGTTGAAGGCAGGACGGTGGCCAAAGCCAGTCTTGGCGCGGTCGATCAGTTTGAGGTTCACTGGAATCCTCGCGCGGGTTCGAAGCCGGTGATGGACCTGCTGAGCAGCGTGATGAACGAAACCAGCGTGCGAATTGAGCAAGGCCTGTTGCAGACACGTACGTTGCTTAACTACGAAGTCCTGCGCGGCGAGTTGCGAGAAGTCACGGTGCTCGTTCCGAAGGATGCACGAATCATCGACGTCGTTTCGGCGGCCGGGCGAATTCGCTCATGGAATGCCGAGCCGGTCGGGGAAACTCATCAGTTGATCAAAGCTGAATTGCTGGTCCCGGCCACTGAGGGTTTCCAGATCGAATTGCAGACGGAACGACCAATCGAAGGCGACACGTTGCAACTGATTGGCAGGTCGGCTGATGGCAAACTGCAGGGAGTTCACGCCGATGCTGTCGTTCGTGAAGCCGGTCGACTGACGATCGTGACCGATCCGTCGCTGACAACCGTTATTAAAACGCAAACCGGCGTGAAACAAATCGATACTGGCGGCGCGATGACCAAGGGAGAAGTTCCCAGTGCGGCGAACACATGGGAGTTCAGTGGCTCAGCAGGAGTACTCACCGTCCAGATCAAGCCGGTCGAACCTCGGCTGCTGGTGGCTCATAAAATGCAGTACGTGTTCCGCGACGATGAGATGCGGCTGCGATCGGTTCTGAAGTATGAAGTTGAACGTGCGGGCGTGTTCCAGTTGTCACTGAAAGTTCCCGAATCGCTGACGATCGATAACGTGTCCGCAGACGGGATGAGTGAGTTCAACGTCGACAAGGGCAGTGGCCTGATTACTTTATCGTTGACTCAAAAA
This sequence comes from Planctomycetales bacterium, assembly GCA_026400835.1. Taxonomy (GTDB): domain Bacteria; phylum Planctomycetota; class Planctomycetia; order Planctomycetales; family Planctomycetaceae; genus SXXK01. Next base: position 82,716 of record JAPLOA010000055.1, read on the forward strand.
CGCATGGGAACAATCGAAGTCACGATTCAGGCGCATCAGGCGTTTGATGCATCAGTCGAGAACGCCGAAATGGAACTGCCAACAATTGCTCCCGACGGTGTAGAACGAGAAACGGGCCTTGTCACCGTGTACGCGCCGGAGTTTCTGGATGTGATCACGGTCGATGAAAAACTTGCCGGGCTCTTCCCGTCGCGCGATGCGGCTGTCGAAGCTTTGCCACGCTTGCGACATATCGCATCGTGGAATTTTACTCGTCGACCAATCGCGTTATTCGTGCGAACATCACCGCGGCCTGCTCAGATCGCGGCGTCCGTCGGAACGACGGTTGAGGTTGAGCCGGAAATCGTCAAGCAGAATGCAATCATTACTTTCGATATCCAGAATGCCGGAATTGATACTTTGCGAGTGGCCGTGCCGGAAGCCGTTGCCAATGATGTGCGGTTTCGGATGGTCTCGCCGGGACACTCAATCCAACAGCGTGACAAAGCGGCTCAGGCGGAAAACGGCTGGGTCACATGGACTCTGGTGTTGCAGGATGAAGCCACGGGAACCGTTCAGCTGAGCGTCGATTGGGACGTCAAACTGGCTCAACCAGAAGTCGCACCGGCCTCAGCTGGCTCGGATGATGCGAACGCCGCTGCAGTGGCTCCGGAACAATCTCTGACGGTGGAACCACCACGAGTTCTCGCACCATTCGCTGACGATCAGGCTGATCGTCGTCGAGTCACACTGACGCAGACTCGGGGCGAAATTCGCCTGTTGCGTCATGAGTCGTTATCCATTACAGCGGAGTCTCAAGGAGAGACAACGGAAGCGATTGATGTCCGCGAACTGGAACTGATGGAGCAGGATGGTTACCTCGCTTATCGCTATTTTGCACAGCCAGCCTCGGCCACGATTCGCATTCGACGACATGAGATCCACGAAGTTGCGGCCACAGTCGTCTCACGTATCGCCGTCGAAGTTGTGACTGAGCGACAGGCTTTGGCCTCATGGAGAGCTCGCCTGCGGATCACGACGAGCGAACGTCAGCGTCTGCGAGTCGACTTACCAGCGGGTTCTGATCTGCAGGCTCCGATGCTGAATGATCAGCGAACAACGATTGAAAAGGCCACGGACGTCAAGGCTGACGAACATTGGGAAGCGTATTATGTCAACATCAGTCGCGACACGACATCCGATCAGGAGTTCCTGCTGACGTTGCAGTACCGTTGCCCGATTGTTGAAGAGGGAGCTCGACCTTATACCGTACAGAGCGGATTCCAGGGCGGCCTTCAGAAGCTTCGCCTGCCGGTCGTCGGCGAAAATGGCGGCTCAACAGTTGTGCAACAGGTGCAACTGGCGATCTGGGCTCCGGAAGAGATCGCGATTCTGGGCGAACCGGAACTCTGGAGTCAACAAGGGGCCGTGCCGCCATCAATCAGCAGTCCTCTGCGATCGGGTTCTTCGATCGCAGCCGCAAACGAAATGCACGAATGGATCGATCCGCAGCATGTGGTTTCCGGAGACTTCCCGACTCAGGGGAGTGTTGCCGTTTATCGAGCCGTCGGTCGACAGGCAGAACTTACGGTGACGTGGTGGAGCCGTCCATTCCTGTTCTGGATGATCAGCGGAACATTGGTTCTGCTGGGACTGATTCTGCGTCGCACTTCCTGGGAGAACCGGATCACTCTGGTCCTGCTCGCGATCTTTGCCGTCGCGATGTACTCATTGAAAGGTGATAATTCCACACCGCAGTATGTCTCCATGGCCTGGCCGGGGATTCTTGTTGTCGGTGGTATCTGGATCACGGGGCTGCTGATCGGGCCGAAGAATGGAACAAACGGAAACGGAGCTTCAGCGGCTGTTGAACAGTTGGTAACTCCTGTTGTACCGCCGCCCGCTCCACCTCAAGCCTCGCCAACTCCAGTGCTGGTGCCAGCCGCAGCGAGCACACCGGTCGCGCCGATGAGTGCTGAAGGACAGTCGCTTCCAGTCGGGACAATTGCTCCGGCTCCGGAAGTTCGCAGGATGATGAATGATCTGATGCGAGGTGGCAAATGATAAGATCGTTCTCAAGACATCGATTAGAACTGCGAATGCGTGCTGTGTCTGTGGTTGCAAGAGTACAGGCCAGGCTGAGATCGCGAATTTCAGTAGGTCCTGCCTGCCGGGCAGCGGTTCAAGTAGGTCCTGCCTGCCGGGCAGGACTTCGCGGCTTGCCGCGACTCGTGTGCACGTCAATCAATGAACAGGTCCCACATTCTGCAGCAGATTGCACACAGGGTTCGCCTTACGGCGAAAGTCCCGCTCGGCAAGCGGGACCTACTAAACGCAATCGAATACAGCACACAGAAGCAAAAACTAATCGCGAACATGGCCATCCTGTGACACGAAGTTTGTCCACAATCGCAGCTTGCCTGCTGATGCTGTCTCTGCTTCCTGTTTCTTTCGCACAGGAAACTCCCACACCACCGGTGGCTGAAACCCAGAGGCCCAACGAGCAGTTTATTCCGGCCGATCAATTGGACACGGTGTTCGAACGAGACCGTCGCGGCGTCATGATGAAACGAGATGAGTTTAAAGCTCTGCTGGAGAAAGCCCGCGCGAATGCAGCGACCAGTGAGATTCCGATCCCGATTATTACCGAGCAGGCTAATCTCTTCGTGACCCCGGGCGAGCATCAGGCGACCGTTCGCATGGAACTAAAGGTGCGACAGTTTGCAGAAGGTTGGCAGTTACTGAAACTGCGAGCCGGGAACCTGCAGGTTGAGAAAGCAGAAATCAACGGGAAAGCGGCTTTGGTTTCTCGAGATCCTGCGGAACCATCCGCACTGTTGATCGCACATGATACAGTCGGCGACTTTACAATTCAGATCAGCATGTCGACGCCCCTCGCGAAATCCGGCAGTGATCAATCGGCGGCCTTTGAACTACCAGTCAGGCCCGCTGTGCAACTGAACGTGGAATGTCCCGCAGGTCGGCATCTTCTCGTCAATGATCTGAAACTTGAACGTCCAGCCGGTGCCGACACTGTGGCGAATTACGTTATGCCGGTCGGAAACGCTCCCGATGTGCGGTTGCGTTGGGTGGTGCAGCAGAAGGAATCGGAATCTCAGATTCTCGTCTTCGTTCGCACGGATGGAACCGTCGCTGTTCAGAAGGAAACCCTGCGCTGGGAAAGTGATTCGCGGATCAGTGTCTTTGGTGGATCGATCAACAAGGTGGTCGCTCAGGTTCCGTCGCAGTTGGAAGTGACCCGTGTGGAATCAGCCGGGCTGGAAGGCTGGACGCTGGAAGATGATCCCGCCAACGTCGGGCAAACACGAGTCACCTTGACCTATCGTCAGCCTTTTACAAACGACCGTGTTGTGCGAATTCATGGCGTCTCGGCAGCGACCGCAGCGACATCCACAGACGCAGGAGCGTCGCCCGGGAAATTGGCTTTACAGAGAATTCCGACGCTGCAGTTCGCCGAAGTGACAGCTCATACCGGCCGACTGATCGTAACCCATGAAAACGGATTGCGACTCGTCTCCGAAACAGGAGGCGGCGTGCGTACGATGTCGGCGGCAGATCTGGGAGTTTCCCTGGAAGCTTCTGTCTTTGATTTTTGGTTGCAGCAATTCGAGCTCAAAGTCGCGGCTCGTCCTCGTGATCGTGAACTCTTCGCAGAATCCAATGCTACGCTGCGCATCGACGATACATCGGCGACGTTTGAAACGACGCTGACGATTGAAACTCTGAATGCTCCACTGTTTGAGCTGCTGATCAATCTGCCAGCAGACTGGCAATTGACGAGCGTGCAGTCATCCTCGGATGCCAGCAACGCGGCTGCGCTGAGTCCGCTGACATGGACCAACGGCAGTCAGCCCAGTCAAATTCTGGTGAAGCCATCTCAGCCAATCGCGCCGGGACAGTTGATGAATCTGACGCTGGCGCTGAATCGGACGATTGGTGATCCGGATCAGGAACAGAAAATGCCGCTGCCAATCGCGACCGCGGCTGAAGTGACGACCGTGGGAGGATTCTACAAGGTACAATTTGCCGACGATCTGGTTGTCGCTCCGACGACGCTGACCGGGTTAACTCCGGTGGCCGGAAGTGGCACAGAACAGGTCTTTCAGAATCTGGGCACGACCGTTTCCGGGGAGTTTTCCATTACGCGAAAACCGGCTCGTCTGGCGGCTCGATCAGTACTGACCACATGGGCCGACAGTCGACAGCAATCGACGAACGCTGAAATCATCACCGATGTTCTGAACGGTACGATTCGAACGTTAGTTATTCGCCTCTCGGAATCGCTCGGCCCGGATGTTCGCTTTGAAGTCACAAACGTGGGGCCGGTTCCCGGCATTCAGCAGACTCGCGCAATTCGGCCGGTCACAATTATTGAACAGTCAGCGGGAACTCCTGCAGAAGGACTTCGTCCATTCATATTGAAACTGGACCATCGCTTCGCCGGTTCATTGTCGCTGCAGGCACACATTCAGCAGGCGCGTCAGGGCAGTGCTCCGATTGCGGCGCCAGTCGTTCAGGTGCAGGATGCCGTTCGTCAGCATGGTGTTCTCGTCTTTGAAGCAACGCCCGAGCAGCAGCTAACTGTTGGTCCGGAAGTTCGCGCGATCCCCGGTTTGTTTGTGGCGGATCCCGGTCTGGTTGATGCACCAGCGGCTTCAACGGGTCGTCGAATTGCTTTGACTTATCGATTCGTGCAGCCTGGCTATTCGTTTCAGGTCGCGGAAACTCGATTTGCGACCAATGCCGTACCGTCGGCAGTTTGTGAGCAATTGGCAAACGTGTGCACGCTGAATGATTCCGGCAGCATTCAACGCTGGTGCCAGGCAAAGATTCGTTCGAGCGGTGTGCAGACTCTGCGATTCACGTTGCCTGACGGCGATCGATCGTTTCTGTGGTCAACAATGCTGAACGGTGAACCGGTGGAAGTGCGTCGTGAAGCCGATGAGTATCTGGTTGCCGTCCCGGCTGGTTCAGATCGTCAGGATTATTCTTTGACGGTGCTCTTTGAATCCGAAGCGAAGCAAGCCGGTTCATTTGGTCAGCTTGAGCAGGGCCCGGTGCAGCTCACAATTGATGCCGGGGATCAGCAGTCGATTCCGATCGATGTGTTGGAACAGACTTGGAAGGTGCATTATCCGCGTACTTCACTGCTGGTCGAAAGCGAGGGCCAGTTTCGACCGACGGCGGACGTGGATCAACCCGGCTGGCTGGTGTCACTTGGGAAGCTGGCATTGCCGGAAGTTTCCGAACTGCCACGTAGGCTCATTCCGCTGACAATTTTCCTGCTGGTATTATTCGTGATCACTGTGATCGTCAGTCGCCGTCGCTGGAAGACTCTGGCTGCCGTCTGCATGGTGGGTGTGATCATGTTTTCCTTCGCCGCCTTACTATCAGTTCTCACACTGTCCTCATCATTGGAGTTTACGCGAGTCGCTTCCGATAAATCTGATAGATATTCCAATGCTGCGCCACCGGCTGCTTCCGCCCCTACGTCTTCTCCGGCCGTTCAAAGTGAGCTGATACCAATGGCTGAAGAATTCTCCGCAGCTCAGGATGTCTTTTCGGCACCTGCGGCGGAAGCCGGGGCTGCGTTGGTCGCTTCTGATGCGTTTGTCAGAATGACACCCCCAGAACCAGCTGCTCCGGGAGGTATGGGAGGTGTGGGAGCGATGGCGGGGGCCGAGTTGGCTGCGATACCTCAGGCTGAACCTCAGTCAGAGCGAAGACTGATGGAACGTTCGGCCAATGAGCCCACAGAGTTGGATATGCTGGCAGTGGACATAGAAAAACGAGACGGCGTTCTCCCCGAGGCCAAAAAAGGCAGCGCGCGACTCTCTGTGAACGTGAATCTCGATGTTCCTGCTGACTACCAGACTCGCGAGTTTATTTCTGTGGCAGACACGGTTCATCAGCCGTCCGTGCTAAGTCTTGTGGTCCAACGACGAAGTCAGATCCGAGCGATTCGCTGGTTCGCGGCGATGATCGTGATACTCGTGGCGTGGAGAATGCGAAAGTCGCCGTTCCTGTGGAAGCTGACTGTTTCCATTATCCTGCTGTTGACGGCTCTGGCCCTGCTGCCCCTGGTCTCCAATCAATGGCAAAGTGTGCTCGACGGTATCGCCATCGGCAGTGTCATCGGAGCCATCATGGCCGTGGTTTGCGGATGTTGCAGTTGCTGTTCGTGCCCACTGACGTGGTTGCAGCGATGCTGTCGCAAACCGTACTCATTGAAGAAGCTCGCGGCCGTGATTCTGGTGATGACAGCAAGCACCATGTCTTTCGCGCAGGATTCTTCCAGTCTAACACCGGACATCGTCGTACCTTATGATTCCGATAAGCCAGCGTTGCGAGCTGACCAGGTCTTTATCCGTCATAAAGATTTCCTGAAGCTCTATCAGCAGGCGAATCCGGATTCGCTCAGAGGACCGGTCATCAGTCCTCTGGGTTCGACGGTTGTCTCTACGTACCTGAAATCCACCGCGCTGACTCCGGTTGAGGGAACAAAGTCTGTCCTCAGTTTCGAAGGGCGATTTGTCGTTTGGTGCGATTCCGAACAAACCACCAGCATTCCTCTGCCGCTGGGACCAGTGGCCGTGCGATCGGTCATGATCGATGGCAAAGAGAGTTCCGTTCAGCCGTTACTCGTTGGAGTACAGGGCGTTGAATTGCCCGCTTTTGCCAGCCAGCAGGCCGTTGTTCCGCAGCAACCGCAACAGGTCCTGTCCATCAATTCCGCCGGGCCGATTGCTCCCGGAACTGAGGGACCAGCTTACTCCGTGCAGACTCAGGGCAAGGGATTTCACGTCGTTGATGTGAAGTTCGACATCACAGCTCAGGTCGAAGGAGAACTTGGGCGTGCCGACCTGCCGCTGCGTTCTGCAGCCACAGGAACGCTCGAATGGACATTGCCGGCCGACAGCCTCGATGCCAAAGTGAATGGCCGAACTAATGGCTATCGTCGAGAAGGCCGGAAGGTCATTCTTCCGATTGCTCAGCTCTCCACACTTCGCTTGCAATGGCTGCCTGCGATCCAGAAAGTTGCTGGCGACGTGGTCGTCCATTCCACCGCCGCGTCCACGCTGGCTCTGCAGGATTCCGGTCTGACGTTGCGCACAAGCATGACCGTGGCGGTTCGCCAGGGAGAAATCTCTGAACTCGATGTCACCATTCCCGAAGGATATTCTGTCCAATCGGTAACCGGCGACGATATCGCGGGATGGGCTGTTCAGAACACGGACGCCAGTCGATCCGTCAAGCTGCAGTTTCGCAGAAGCGTCAACGACGGAACCAGGTTTTTCTTTCAGCTCTACGCACCAACGCCGGAGAAGCTGGATTCACTGCCGATTCCAATCTCCATCGTGCGCGGGGCCAGTCGAGATCTTGGGACAGTCATCCTGAAAACCGGCGGGCAGTTCCAGGTTCGTTCTGATGCGCTTTCGGCGGTGACTCAGATTAATCCCAATGAAGCTCCCGCACCGGACGGTGAAGATCTGCCGGGGCGGCCAATGCTGGCCTGGCGATACACGCGACATCCTGCTTCGGTCACGGTGAAAGTGACTCCCACGGCCGATGAACTCAGTACCGAGGCCGTCCACGCCGTGCGTCTGGAAGAGCAACGCCAACTTTGGAGCAGTCGTCTGACTTTGGTGGTGCAGGGTTCTCCGCGATCACGAATCGATATTTCCGTGCCGAAGAGCTTTCTGGCCTTGGATGTTTCCGCGACGGCTCTGAAAGACTGGTACTTTGTCGATGGAGAAACAGCGGATGCGGAACTGCGCACGTTGAGCATTCAACTGACGGATGCGCGCAGCGGGACTCTGCAGATAGCATTGCAGGGACAGATGAATCGCGACGCCGATCGAAGCTTGCTGAAGCTGACGCCTCCGACCGTTTTGAATTCAACCACAGCCAGTTCGCAGCTCGCGGTCTGGCTGGATGCGGCCTCGGAAAACGCCGGCTATGAAAACGGCGTCGGTGATGGTGCTGACTGGACAGTGAAGTCTCCGGCTTCTGCGCAGGGAAGTTATCGAGAAATCTCGCCGACTGCTCCGTTGCTGGCCTTCCAAAGCAATGCCGTTCGTCCGGGCGCTCTGGCCATCAAACTGCGGCAGGCGGTTTCGACGCTGATCGGGGAATCAGTGACGGTCACCAATGTCACGGAAACCGCCGCTGAGATTACTCTGGCACTCAACTGGCAGATCAATCGTGCGGCAGCGGATCAGTTTGCGGTCGAACTGCCGACGTCGCTTGCGTCGCTGATGACTTTCCAGGTTCCCGGACAACGCAAAGTCACTCGGGATGATCTGGGCAACGGATTGACTCGAGTGACTCTGTTGCTGCAACAGCCCGTTACAGATCGTCTGTTTGCCCTTGGCATGGCCAGCCTGCCGCTGCCAACGGATAAGGTGATTCGCTCCAGCGTTCCGAACATGGTGATCCCACAGGGTGCTCCTTCGACGCTTTCCGGTCAGGCTCATTATTGGGTGCTGGTGAATCAATCGAATGGTTTGCTGCAGCCGAGCGCGGATCAGCCAGAGGACAAAATCAACGCGGATCAGATTACGACCCAGATTCCACCCGAGCTTTTGCAGCAGGCGATTGCTGTCGTCAAGCTTCGTCCGGAAACGGCGGTTTGGAATCTGGTTTATCCGGAGCAACATCAGGTATCACCGGCCGTTGTGAATCTGGCTTCGCACACTACGGTCATCGCAGATGATGGAAGCTGGCGCAGTCGACATGTGTTGCGCGTGATGAATGAATCGCGGCAGTTCATTCCGGTGATTTTGCCGGAGAACAGCAGGTTGATGTACTGCCTGGTTCAGGGACGACCAAGCCGAGTCGTGGTGCGAGGCGAAGGCGAGAAGACTCGACATCTGATTCCAATTCCTCAATCCGGCGCTCTGGCTGCGGGATTTGAAGTGGAGTTTGCTCTGGCCGGTCGATTCGATGATGCTGCGGCAGGGATTCGCAACGAATGGAAGAGTCGCCGGCTGACGATTCCTGTACCACGATTCCCTGAATTCCGAGAAGACCCCGACTTCGGCATTTCCATCGCACGAAATCGCTGGAGTGTGTACGTGCCGGAATCATGGAATGCCACTCCGGTGGTTGATCCGGCGGCGACCAATGTGCTGAAAGCTGATGTTCAGCAACTGGAAGATCTGGTTCTGTTAAGTGCAGTCGATCAAACGGAATCGTTATTGAAGGCTGCGAAGGGGACCAAGGGCGGATTTCTGCAACGAAGACTGCAGACGGAGCTGCAAAGACAATATGAGGATCTCAGCCGCATCTCGGGGAACGATCTCGGCGTTGAACAACAGCGAGGAATTGTGCTGGGAAAACTCAACGAGGCGAATTCCAGCCTGAACAGCTACGTTGGAACCAACAGTGTGCCGCAGATCGAACTTGGCCGGGTCATTACTGGCAATGGTTTCCTGTTCGAACAGGATGCGGCGCAAAATAAAGTCAACGGCGACACGTGTAACCAGTTCATGGTTTTCAACTGCCCGACTTCCGAGGGACGGCCAAATGTTAATGGAGCACAGCAGCTTCAGTTGAATCGAGCAAATCAGTCCGGAGCTGCCGTGTCAGAGAATGCATTCCGGTTTGGAATCACAGTTGAGGATGTTGAAAAAGCCGTGAAAGATCAGGCGGATAAGAGTGAAAAGAAGTCTGGTGAGAGCAAGTCTGGTGAGAGCAAGCAAATGCCGCCACGACCGAATAGTCGCAGGAGAATGATGAAAGACGACGCTCCGGCGGAGAAACCAGCATCCGGTGACGAGGCCTCTGAATATGAAGGACAACAGTCAAATCTCCGTTCGAAATTGATGCTGCGGCGATCCGGGGCTCAGGATGCAAAGAGTGAGACGGAGGCATCAGCTTCGCCGTCCGAGAATGCTGATGTCAGGGAAAGCATCAAGAAAGAGGAACAGGCTCAGCGGTCATCCGATCCTTTCGAGATTCCACATGTCGCTCCGAATGATGCAACGCAGCAGGCTTTCGGAATGTACGCGCCGGCTCAGGTTGCTACGCCCACAGGTCTGTTGTCGTTGCAATTCGAAATCCCGACAGATGGACAGCGAATCGACTTTCTGCGAGTTGATGGCAATCCGGCCCTGGCTCTGGACGTCCGTTCTTCAGAGTCGGTTCACAAAGGCTTCGGATTGATCTGGCTGGCCGTCTGCGTGATCGGCATCCTGTTGCTTATCGGACCTGCTCGACGAGGTCACTCGCTGGTGTTCTGGCTGAGGCTGTTCCTGATCCTCGCGATTTCCGGATTGGCGGCCTGGTTGTTCATCGCCGGCGATCTCAAAGATCTCGGTCTGATGTTATGCCTTGCTGGTGCTCTGGGAGTCGCAGTCACGTCCGCCATCCTGAAGTTGTCTGAGCCAGTCACGGTGGCGTAAAGAAAGGAAAACAACAATGCTTTGGATCAGTCGTCGAATGACGCATGGATGTCTGTCGGTATGGGTCTGCCTTGGCTCGCTGTGGATAGGAGTCTCCTCTGCCACGGCCGACCAGTTTGTTCTCTTCGATGCAACCTTCACGTTTACGAAGAACGACGCGGATAACTCAAAACCGAGCCCGTCACATTATTACGTGCGTGACAAAATGATGAATGCGGAGCGTCCTCAGAACTGGACGACACCCGTCGACTACCGCAATGGAACAGCGCACGTTCGTCTGGAGGTGCTGGAGAAGCCTGAAGGCGGCGAAGCGACAACGTGGTCCGTTTGCTACATCCCCAACAAAGGCCGTGATAAGGGATATGGCTGCTTCAACACGCCGGTGTACGAGCAAGCCGGCGTCTTTGAGAAGGACATTGACATGACGAAGTTCTGGCAGCACGACTCCATTGTCTGGGAAGCGGGAATCAAGGAAATGCACCTGGTGATCAAGGACAACAGCGGTGGCGGCGGCCACGCGCACAAGCGAAAGGATCACGAGAAATTCTTTCCCACAAAAGTCCGTATGACGGTAGTCCAGGTGTCAGCGGGATCAAAGTACGACGCCAGCCTTGTCCCGGATCTGCCTCCGGTCGTCGCAGACAAGCTTTCCTCTCAAAATAAAACGCTCCCACTCAAGCCTGCCGTAAAATCCCGGGAGTAGACTCTTCTCCCGGTGACTGTACGCTCCGCGCATCGCGCAGGTGTCCCAGGCATCCGAAACTCGGCACGCTATCGATTTGAGCCAACAGATCTCTGTGCTGATCGCATACTTTCTGAACCTCTGGAAAGCAGACGCAAATGACTTCACGACGCGATATGCTCATTGCATTGGCAGGCAGTCCGATGTTGCCACTTGCTGCCGGTCTGGGCCACTCACAACTTCGGGCCGATGAGGCAGCAAAAGCGGCGACAGGACTCAATTCGGTCAACGAACTGAACATGGTCGGGCCGTACGGGGACTGGCTTTCGAATCAGGTGCTCGGAGATCAGCCCGGCAGACTCTCACTGCGATCCGGTACGTGGAACGACATCGACGCATGGAGGATGGCGGCCAGAGAGCGAACATGGGAGTGCATTGCTCCTGTCGATCATGGCAAGACTCCCGAAGTTCGCGTCGATTCTCAGCACGACTACGATGGCCTGCACATTGAACACTTGTCGTGGCAGTTGCCGGGCGGCCCAGGGTCCGAGGCTGTCCTTTTACGCCCGGCAAACGCAACCGGACCACTTCCGGGGATTCTGGGTCTGCATGATCATGGTGGCAATAAGTATCTGGGCTGGCGAAAGATTGTCAGGACAGACGATTCGCCGTGGGAAGTCCAGCGCCTGCATCAGGAAGAGAGTTACGATGGTCTTGCCTGGGCCAATCAGATTGCGAAACGAGGCTATGCAGTTCTGGTTCATGACACCTTTCCGTTTGGCAGTCGACGTGTGCATGTTGCGGACGTCCCACCAAATATCCGCGCGGGCGGGGTCGATCCGGATCCGCAGGACCTGGAGGGCATCGCGAAGTACAACCGCTTCGCAGGACAGCATGAGCACATCATGGAGAAATCACTGCTGAGTGCCGGAACCACCTGGCCGGGCGTTTATCTGGTGGAGGATCAGCGGGCACTTGACGTGCTTTGCCAGCGGCCGGAAGTCGATGCCAGCCGCGTTGGTTGTGCGGGGCTTTCCGGAGGCGGCATGCGAACCGTTTTTCTGGGCGGACTCGATGATCGTATCCGCTGCGCGGTTGCTGTCGGATTCATGTCGACGTGGCGTGATTTTCTGCTGCACAAGTGCTTTACGCATACGTGGATGACATACGTTCCGCTATTGCCAAAGGATCTGGATTTTCCTGAAATCCTTGGACTGCGAGCCCCCGCGGCGACCATGGTTCAAAACTGCAATGAAGACTCACTGTACACGCTCAGTGAAATGCAGCGTGCCGACACGATGCTCAAGGAGGTTTTTGAAAGGGCGGGAGCAAAGGACATGTATCGCGGCATGTTTTACCCAGGCGGACACAAGTTTGACCGACCGATGCAGGAAGACGCCTTCGCGTGGTTTGACAGCCATCTGAAGTGACGAAACTGCTGGTCCTTTATCAGGCGCGGAATTGCGAACCTGCGTGTTACACCAGTGAGTAAGTGCGAAGGTGATTGTCCACATGGGCCACGGCAACCCGCTTGCCATCGGGCGACAAACTCATTCCACGTCCGTCATTCTTCAGTTGCAACCGGAAGAATTCCTCGGCCATGTCGCCCTTCCAGAAATAGAGCCAGCCTCCACCGCCTCCGCCGGAAACACCAACCCAGAATCCGTCCGGATGCCAGGCCAGTCCCCAGGTGGTTCCTGTGATCTTGTCTTTGGACTGCAGAACGAGATCCAGTTTTCCATCGGCAGGATTCACAAGAGCGACGATGATTTCCCCCACGCCCGCGAACGCATTCGAGACTTTTGTAATTCCTCCCAGAGCAATCTGACCGCCATCGCCTCGCAGTGCAATACTGCGAGCTCCTCCGATGTCCGCTCGAAACGTCGTGTCATATCCATGCAGTTGCTCGACAGTCACGAGAGCCCGGGGCTTGTCCGCATCAAGTGCCCATGCGTTGACGATGCCCTTGAGGTCACATGAGAACAACTGGCGGGAATCCTGAGAATAGATCAGGTTGTAGACGTGATTTGCGTGCCCGGAAAACTCACGGACGAGCGTTCCAGTGGCCGCATCCCAGACTTTGACCAATCGATCATTGCCGCACGTTGCGACATGTTTTCCATCAGGACTCACTGCGATCGCGCGAACCCAGCCCTGATGCGCTTCAAGAATTCGCAATGGCTCCGGCTTCGCTGCGCAAGCAGGCCAGAAAACCAGCCGACCGTCGTATCCTCCGCTATAAAGCGTCTCTCCATCGCTCGATGATCCAAAGGCACGAATCCAACTGTCGTGTGCGGCCAGTGTAATCTTCTCGCCACTGGCTGGATCGATGCGATGAATCAGAAAGTCTTCCGCGCCGCAGAAGATGAAACGCGATTGCGGATCCCAGTGGCACGCGGTCAGCGGGCGGTCAAGTTTGTATTCCTGCAGCAGCTTCGTCTGTTGAGGATTAACGGTTGCGTTCGCAGTCATGTCAACAACTCCGCAATGGCACCTCGCGAAGGATCGGCAACCGGAAATGTTCGTCCGGCGATCTCGAACTCTCCCATCGAATCGACACCAACTGCCTGAAGGATCGTATGAAAGATGTGACCATGATCCACCACGCGATCGGTAACTTCAGTTCCGTTGGCGTTCGTCTTGCCAATCACGGCCCCCGGCTGGATGGATGAGCCGCCCAGCACAACACTCCATGCGGTTCCCCAATGGTCGCGCCCGTAGGTCTTGTTGATTTTGGGAGTTCGCCCGAACTCACTCATGACGCAGATGAGAGTGTCGGCCAACAAACCTCGATCCGCCAGATCAGCGACGAGCGTTGCGAACGGCTGGTCGAATTCGCCCAGTTGTTCGATATGAAAATCGAAGTTCTCATGATGCGTATCGTAGTCGGCATGGTTCACCTGAACATAGGGCACTCCGTTCTCCAGAAGTCTTCTGGCAAGCAGGCAGTGCTTTCCAAACTGGCTGGTGCCGTATCTTTCCTGATCGCTTGCGGATTCGCGGCTGATTTCAAACACGTGTCGGTTGGCCAGTAGCTCGCGAGCCTGATCATAGGAAAAGTTATAGGCCTCAGTCTCTGCGGTGCGACGCCGTCGTAAGAATCGCTCGTTGGCTCGTGCACGAACAGCATTTCGTCGGACGTCGGCCTCGTCGGTGATTTCGCTGGGGCGATCCTCAAACTTAGGCGGATTGGCATCATAAAGTGCCATGCTGGCGTAACGCGGACCGAGATATGCGGCAGAGTGAAACTCGGACTCCACATTTCTTCCGCCGGGAGAACTGCGAATCAGAACATGCCCTGGCAGCACGAACGTCTCTGGCATCAGGGCTCGAGCGGTCACGGCGCCAAGATGAGGAAAATCGGCTCCAGGCATCCGCCCGCGTCCGGTGGTCATCTCCGCGACACCGCGAGCATGATCACCATTCTTCGTGTCGAGGCTGCGAACGATTGACAGGCGATGCATCTGCTTTGCTGTATGCGGCAGAAGCTCGCAAATATGCATGCCGGGTACGGAAGTTGGAATGGCCCGAAACGGCCCGCCAGTATCAGTGTTGGGTTTGGGATCCCATGTTTCCAGTTGGCTGACGCCGCCATGGAGAAAGATATTGAGAACTCGTTTACTCTTCGCCTGAACCTGTTCAGCGATTGTGGTCCGTGACGTAATGATATCCCCAAGTCCAGCGGCCAGGCCAACAGAGCCCAGCGATGTTCGGTTGAGAAACGCTCGACGGCTGAGACCATGTTCCATCGATCCACACGGGTGATGACGCTTCATAACAATCCTCGGTCTTGAGGCTTTGGAAGGCTGGTGGGGCAGGCGGGACCGTGATAGTAGCCTCAAAGGAGGCTCAGAACAACAGCCAAAGCAGTCGTCATATTCCGGGTACTTGCGATAATCTCGCAGAAAATGTCCGTAATTGGCTCCGAATCGGGTCTTTACGTCGACACCAACCGGGCACTGCGAAGGCCGGGGAGATTGGCAAATTGACTCACGAACGGCCCCGACCCATCAACCATATCGTCACGCATTGCCTTTAGGGTTGCTTTGCTTTTCGATGCAGAGTTCGAGGAACGGGCTGTTTGGGCCATTTGGGATCAGAAAGTGACTCCTCTGGTAAACCTCGAGCGATGCGTCTCAGGTCGCGAGCGAAATGACAAATGCCGAAGATACGGCAAGCCTTACTTTGATCGAAGCAGCATTCGGATTTCTTTCAATTCCTTCAACACCGTTTCATGTTGTGATTTTCCCTCAGCCGCATCGATGACGCGTTGATTCTCCGACAGCGAATGCAGACGCACTAGTTCTTGAAGAACAGCATTGTCATGCATCGTTGTCACACTGCCCGAAACCAACTCGCTGCAATGTGGATCGGTCGCAGGCTCCCTTGACGCATCAATTTTGATGTCAATGTCGATGGTCAGTTCGGACTTCAGGCATTCGAGATAACTGGCTTTCACCTGCCGCTCACCCTTGGAGGAGTCGCGGTAAACTCCAATGACCATCACGTCATCATCGTGATGCATTTTTCCCTTAACTTTACGTCCAATCTCAACTGGGAATCGAATCATGGATCCATCGGCGAGAATCAATCCGTCGATTTCCCCGTGACGATTCTTACGGAGTTTTTTGAGCTTTCCTCGAAGCTCCACCGCTTCGCCCTGCTGAGTTTCTATATGGTTCTCATTCGAGACTATCGACCTTGCGGCTTCTTTCAGAGCCTTCGCGGTGCTCTTCGTTTTTTTTGCCATGCTGTGCTCGTCAGTCTAAGGGGGGGAAGAGTTTCAATGTGGTGCTGAGGCACTATGGCTGATTACGCCGCCGATAGACAATCGCAGCGTGTAGCATAACGCCCAGACCCCAGCCCAGCAGCGGCCAGTAGAACCACAGTTTCTCGGAGTTTCGCGTCAGATTGAGCGTCGTAAGCCCTGTGTTCACGATCAAGAAGACAATCAGATGAATCCACAGCCCCTTGATTCGTTCCTGATGTGTTTTTGTTGGATGCTTCATGGTCTTTGGCATGCTTAGCACTTCCGAATTTGTCAGAGAAAATTTCAACCAATGTACTCCCACTGCTGCGCAGTGCAAACTGATTGGGCCTTGCACGGGCAGCGTCCTACCACGGCTGTTCGCGAACAAACGCATTGTCCGTTTCGCCGGGCTTGATGACAGCCTTTGCAGACGAGTCGGATAGAAATCTTTCTGGAAGAGCATCCACCTCAGATCGACTTATCGACTGAAGATCCTCCTCTGACAAGACCATCCCGGCATCAATCAGACTCGATGCGACAGAGACAGGAGTCTGCGTGCCGACTTCAATGGCCGAATTCGTGAATTCGTTGTGTGACATGTTGCTCCCCGAACTAAACAGACTCTGTCGAAATTGTTTACTCGCTGGCCACTCGAACAATCAGTTTGCCAAAGTTCCGCCCTTCGAGCAGTCCGATGAGGGCGGCCGGAGCATTCGGAAGACCTTCTATGATGTCTTCACGAAACTTCACTTTTCCGTCGCGAACCCACTCACTC
Source organism: Planctomycetales bacterium (assembly GCA_026400835.1). Lineage (GTDB taxonomy): Bacteria > Planctomycetota > Planctomycetia > Planctomycetales > Planctomycetaceae > SXXK01. The sequence continues at coordinate 99,329 of JAPLOA010000055.1, forward strand.
ATCTGAGTCTGAAACTCCTCGAATCGATCTCCATAGTCATCGAAGATAATGAAGCCCTTGAACGTGAGGCGTTTAGTCAGAATCGTACGCATCAGCAGCGATAATCGATCAGGGCCCTTGGGCAGAGTCGTCTCGTTGTAAGACGAAATCAGGCCACAGACAGGAACACGAGCCTTCGTTTTAAGCAGCGGCAGCACCGCATCAAAGACAGCTCCCCCGACACCTTCGAAGTAGATATCGATGCCCTCATGGCAGGCGGCGACGAGTTCCTCAGGGAAGTTCGCGGCGCGATGATCAAGGCACGCATCAAAGCCCAGCTCGTTAATCACATACGCACATTTTTCCGCACCGCCAGCAATACCGATGACTCGACATCCTTTAAGACGAGCAACCTGGCCTACAACTGAACCGACAGCACCGCTGGCGGCCGCGACAACGACCGTTTCGCCCATTTGTGGTTTGCCGATGTCCAGCAGCCCCATGTAAGCCGTGAAGCCCGGCATGCCCAGAACTCCCAGAGCAAGCGACGGCTGTGGCATTTTCGGGTCAAGTTTGATCAATCCGCTGCCGTCCGAGACCGCGAAGCGTTGCCAGCCTGACATTCCTACCACGAGGTCACCCTCATTGAATCCCGGATGCCGCGAGGAGATGACTCGCGAGACAGTTCCACCGACCATCGTCTGGCCAACGTTGATCGGAGCAGCGTAGGACGTCGCGTCACTCATGCGGCCACGCATATAAGGGTCAAGCGAAAGAAACAGCGTTTTTAGCAGCATTTGGCCGTCATTGGGGACGGATGGCGGCAGTTCCTCGATCCGAAAATTGTCGACGATCGGCTTTCCAATCGGGCGAGAATTCAGCACCACTCTTTGGTTGATCAAACCATCCTTCGCGAAGGAGACGTCGAAATCCAGCGTTGACGCTTGCGACTTGGCCATGAGTCTATTTTCCTGTAAGTCTGAGCTGATCCGCCTGTCTCGCGGCGCATAAAAAAAGCCGACGTAATGAAATCTGATGAGACTTCAGTGCGTCGGCTTACTTGATAACTCGCCCCACGCACGAAACCGCGTTGCGATCTATTGAGTCGTCCGAAAGAAGTGCAGCCTACGGCCATGGATATGGCAGAGTTTTGCTACCCACGTTGTATCAACCGAGACCTGGAAAGCAATTCGCTTTCCACGGAGTTTGCTCCGATCCTCGCGGGAATCTGAAGAAACAGATTTCGCACATCCACAGATGTCGACTGCCCAGGAATTCCTGACGCAACCGGGACTGGCTCCTGCAGAGATCCCGGAATCATGGAGAAATGGGATCGCCAAGGGTGCCTGTCTCGGTTTTGCTGGTGCCTCTCAACACATCTTTGTAACGCATATCAATCGACTGGTCATGTCGCTACGATACAAGCATAACAAAGACGCCAAACTCGATGCACACAGCCGCCAGCTTGTGATTGCTTTCATCGGTTTTAATGCTTTCAATTTTGCTCTAACGGGGTGCTGCTGATGATGACTCAGGGCGAAATGGAAGCGGCCGTCTGCGAGGGCATCTCGCGATTTGAACAGGAATACATGGGCCGCGGTCCAAAAGAGGTCCGCTGTTTTCTGATTGACGATCTGTTGCTGGTTCGTCTGCAGGGCGTTCTGACAGCCGCAGAACAGCACCTTGTGCAGACCGCGGCACCGGAACGAGGTCGAGATCTTCTCAAAGACGTGCGCACCCAGTTGATTGAGATCGCTCGCCCAACGCTGGAGTCGCTGATCGAAACAATCACCGGGGCGAAAACGATCAGCCTGCATCACGACATCAGCACCATCTACGGCGAAGAAGTCATTATGTTTTCGCTTGCGAGCATTCCCCACGTACGATCACCTGCCAGAAGTGCTCGATCCTGATCTCCAACAGACGTTCTGCACAACTCACCCGCTTGCATTGCCGAAACGTTCATCTCAAAAGTGTTTTCCTGCACGGGCCGATCCGCAGTGACAAATGAGTGACATTGTTGGCAACGTTTAGTCAAACTTGTTTCATCGTGAACGTCGTCGGGAGTCCCTGCTACATCAGGCTGTAAAACAACTTACATCGAGAATGCAACACAAATCCATCCGCCGTGCGACACGGCAAAGCGACCTTCGAACTTCACCACATGCATTTGTTTTCGAGATTCGAAGACTGCACAGGATCCTGAAAAGTACAGGACTTGGAGCACTTCACTCCAGGTCCTCTTTCTTAGTGAATCCGTTGCGAATCCGTCACACGCGTTGACTTTAATGGCGGCGTCGCGGTCGCGTTAGGCTTGAGGCTGCTGATAGACATACGCGGCAAACTCATAGAGACCGTAATCGTTGCGAATTACGAAGTGGCGGCTGAGATTGCGGCAACAGAAACTGGCGAATGTGTCCAACGGGAGATGGAACAAGTCTTCTCGTTCCCAGTCCACCTGTTTGGACATCGCGTTGAACGCCAAACCATGACGAGCTCGACTGAAGGCCAATGTCAGCATCGCCTGCACGAAGCTCCACATCTGCTCAAAACTCATGGAGCAGCGAGACGTAAAGATGCCGTTAATGATGATGTACTCAAACGACTCCAGCAGCTCTGGCGTTTGCAGAATGTCCATCTGCCGAAAGTCGGCCTGAGGATACTTTTCCACACAACGCTGAATGAATTGTTCCGACAGATCGATTCCCGTGTATTCAATCGATGTAGCCGATTGCTTCTGTAGATGCTCGTAGAGATGACCGCAGCCACAGCCCAGATCAAGCACACGAACGGGCTGTGTCAGCGCGTGTCGGTTGGGGATCACATCCAGCATCACTTCGTAGCGCCGCACGGCATCCGGAATATTGGGCCAGCCCATGCCCAGCGCGGAATCGCCAAGTCGCGCATAGTAGGATTCGGTACACGTCCGAATCTCATGATAGCCGGGCAATTCGGAGTTGGTCGCGATCGATGAGGTGGATGTCTGCGTACTCATGTGAAGCGTGTTACTCGACGACAAAGTAGGATTCATCGCCACTCCACGGGCTGCGTTTCAGGCGGATTGAGGACAATCCCAGAACCTCACGCACAGCCGTCGTCTCACCCGGAAACGCAGCGTGATTCAGTTCATCGAATCCGACGACGGTGCCTTGGGTCAAGCGACCGCTCAGCAACTTCAAACAGTCAACTGTAGGCTGATAAAGATCCATATCAAAGTAGGCCAACGCCACGATCGTTTCCGGATGTCGCTTCAAATACAGCTCCAACTGCTCCGGAGCGTTGCCTTTGACAATCTCAAACTTACGAACTTCCGGCAACGGTGACTGCTGCTCACGCAGAGCCATCAGCTCTCGCAAATATTCAGCATAGTTATCAGTGACGGCATAAGCTCCGACGTGGGCTGCATCGGCGGAACCATCTTCCGGAGCAACGGATGGAAAACCTTCAAACGTATCAAACCCGACGATGCGACGCCGGTGATGGTACGGCTCCAGAATGGATCGCAGCGACTGCATGATGGCCAGATTCTGACCCCAGCGAGTTCCAAACTCCAGAATGACTCCTGGGACGTTCACGATCTGCTGATAAAGATCGCTGAAGAACAATGTGCGGCGAACTTCCATCGGAAGCATGTACAGGCCGAGATTTCGAATCAGCTCATGCCGCGGAATCGGAGACTCCAGCAAACGGTTGCAGAGTTCCGTGCGACCATTCACGACATGATTCGGCATCACCGATCGATCAACAACCGGATTCTCAACCGCGTTTCTCGCACTGATCGTGGGCATCAACCGGCCTCTCGCAATTTGGTATCTCGATGAACAACTTCGCGGACAGTGATCACCGGCCGAGCCGGATCTGCCGGATGGTGCTGCAGGCAATTCTCTGAACTGGACCACAGTCGCCGAACCTCAGCCGCGTGCTGGTGCAGAAGTCTCAACAACAAGCCAACCTTATGAGCATCCGCGGGAGTCACGGCCGGCCCTGTGGGCAACTGCAACACTGTTCTGGACAGAGTCTCGGTGATATCCAGCGGCACTCGAACATGCCGTCCGGAATCCGCGCTGCGATAAGGTTCGGCCTGATGACATCCCGGCGAAAAATAGCTTCGAGCGAACACGCCTTCTGCTCTCATCAGACTCACAATCTGATCACGATTCAGCCCGAACTGCTGTTCGTCGACCGTCAGAACGAGGTACTGTCCGTTGCTCTCATTGCCTTCCGGAGTCGACAGGAGTGACAGTCCGTTCAATGATTGACAATGGCAGGCATACACCATGCGATTTGCTCGATTCGCCGCAACTCGGCCGGACATCGTGGCAATGGAATGCAGCCCCGCGACCGCTGACAGCTCGTGCATTTTGCCGTTCGTGCCGACGTCGGAGATCTCCGTGAGTCCTGAAATCCCGAAGGCTCTCAGCCGGCGACAACGGTCAGCGACTCCATCATCATTCGTGACGATCGCGCCACCTTCGAAGGCGTGAACAAACTTTGTGGCATGGAAACTGAAGACTTCCGCGTCTCCGAAATTCCCCACAGGAACTCCGTCCTGCTGACACCCGAAAGCGTGACTGGAATCATAAAGCAGTCGTAGTCGTCGACTTCGACACAGTTCTTCCAGCTGCCGTGTGCGACAAACATGGCCCCACAAATGCACTGGCAGAATCGCCGACGTTCGAGGCGTGATGCACTCTTCGGCGGATTTCAGATCCAGAGTATGCGTCTGAGGTTCCACATCCGCAAAGACCGGGTCAAGACCGATCCATTCCAGCGCATGCGCCGTGGCGATGAAGGTAAATGCGGGAACAATCACTTCGCCGCTGAGATGCAAAGCTCGTGCTGCGATCTGAAGAGCGATTGTGGCGTTGCAGGTGGCGATTGCATGTCTGGTGCGACACACACGGGCGATTGCTGATTCGAATTCCTGCAGTCGAGGCCCGTTGTTCGTCAATTGCCCCGATCGCATCACGCTGTCAATGTCGGCCAGCATCGCCTCCGGATTGATCAGAATTGGCTGTCCCACGTGAAGTGGTTTCCGGAACGCCGGTGCACCGCCAAAAGCAGCCAGTTGAAAAGGAGAAGACTTCACACAAGCTCTCCTGATCGTTCAACATCGGAGGAATTATGAATGCCGCAACTCGGGCCCTGACACCAGACCTTGATTCTTCCGGGAATCATCAGCACTCGTTCGGCGGAATGAACTGGCAGAAGACTCTGACGCACATTCTCCGGCATTGGCCCCGGCGATGACGTTGTCATAAATGCAGGACCGAGATCCGGGCGATACAGCACGGGGTGCCAGTCGCTCAGCACGACTTCCGGAGCTTCATCGCTAAGAAGGCCGACATATCCTGTCACAAAGGCGTGAACGGTCGACAGGTTCGGCAGAGTTCCCTGCTGCCTGAGTGTCTGCTGACGCCCCGTCTCATCGACCAGAAATCTGGCCTCGCACAGTTCGACCGCGTTCGCCATGCCGACCTGCGGCGCGCGATGAATGGCAAAGACAAATACGGTATCATGGCGGAGGAAAACATCCACCGACTTTGCCAGCCAGGGCTTAAGGTCCGACAATGAGGACAATGCTCGCGCGGCGACAAGTCGGCGATAGGTGCGATTTAAGTCCGCGATCTTCGGCGGCAACTGAGCCAGAGCCACGGCCGCCGCGATTCCAAACGCCTCGATATCGTCCGCCAGAACCGCAGCGTCACGGCTTACGATCGCCGATCGTGTTGGCAAAGAGAGGACACTCATTGGAGGACTCCCTCATCGGACAGGATCAGAGCTAAGCCGCATTCCGCCAGACTGATTCCACAATGCCGTCTCCACATCGCGCGGTAGACCGCTTCCAGATCTCGACCAAAACGTGCGCCATCGCAGAATGCCGCCTGCAGCCGACTTTGTAATGTCGACCGCAACTCATTCAACCGATCCCGATCAGACACCAGCGATGTCACGATCTCGAGATATTCATCGGCATCGCCCGCGATCAGCTCATTCAATCCGCAAAAATGCAGACAGGAGGCTGATGCACGTGATCCGGCATAGGGATCCGCAATCGTCGGCATGGGCACACCCATCGACATTGATTCATAAATCGTCGTGCCGCTGGGCCACGGAAAGACATCGAGCAGAATGTCCACGCTGGAGTAGACCTCCAGATGATTCAACGGAACATCTCCCTGCAGGTCTACTCGCCCAACATCGATCCCGGCCGCAGTGAGCTGTTCTAAAAGCCGACGTCGCAGCCGTTCGCTCGTTCCAATAACATCGCGAATGACTCGCAAACGAGCCTGAGGAACACGACGAAGAACCTGAGCCCACAAACTCAGGCACTCATGCGATAGTTTTTCCAGTCGATGAGTTGACCCGAATGTGATGTAACCGTTTCGCGTTGCCTGAGACGGCATTTCGATCGGCGTACCCTGCAAAGCCTGAAAGCAACAGGCCCCGTGAGGCATCGCCACGAGTTGCTCCGAGAAGAACTTCGCGGTCTGCGAACTTTCACGCACCGCGTCTACAAGCAGATAATCAATGCGACTCATCCCGGTTGTGTTTGGATAACCGAGGAACGAAACCTGGATTGGCGAAGGCTTGTGTGCAAATGCAGGCAGTCGATTGCCGTTCGTATGCCCGGCCAGATCAACCAGAATGTCGATCCCGTCTCCCCGAATGCGTTCGGCTAACTCGGTATCGGAAAGTTCGCTCGTACGGCACCAGCCATGCGAAAACTTCTGAACACGCTCTGTCAATCCATCGCAGCCGGAGAATTCAGAATAGCAGTGCACTTCCACATTGCGGTGATCATGAGCTTCAAAGAAGGGCAGAAAGAATCGCATGGTCGCGTGACTGCGAAAATCCGGCGACACGTAACCAATTCTCAGACGCTTGTCAGGATCTGTTCCGGATGCATGAACAAACGGAACAATGCTTTCTTCAAGGCTGCGTCCGGAGTTCACGTGCATTTCGAAAACGTCTTCACGACTCATCCCCGGCGTCAGGCTCGCGCAGTAAAGCAGATTGCTCATCATCCGACGTCGCAATGGCACTGAGTCGGCTCGTGCTTCCGTCTGTGATTCCAGATCCGCAAGGAGGTTAGCCAGTCGAACGGCTTCCAGAGCTTCATTCCACTGCCCAAAGACCGGCAGGCACTGACTAAGCCCGCTAAGGCCGGCGATCGAGCGAGGATTCAACTCCAATGCACGCTGATAATCCTGCAGGGATTGATCCGGCTGGTGCAGCTCCAGGAACAGATTGCCTCGATTCACAAAGGCTTCCGGACGCCTGGGCGCAAGTTCGATGGAACGATTCAGCGAAGTCAGTGATTCCTGGAATCGTCCAAGTTTTCTGAAGACCGCACCAAGATTCAGATGGATCTCTGGCTGATCCGCTTTCAGAAAACAGGCACGCTGAAAGGCCGACAGCGCATCGTCGACTCGTCCAAGATCACTATAGACCGCACCAAGATTGCAAAGCAGCTCGGAATCATCCGGAGTCAACTGCGTACATTGTTGAAGTGCTGATAAGGCTTCCGTCAGACGATTCTGTTTCCGCAGCGCGGTGCCCAGATGCTTGAGGGCGGCGACGTGTTTGGGTTGTTGTTTCAGGATTCGCCGACAGATCAACTCCGCTTCGCCCGCTTGATTCTGAGCCAGAAGCACAGCGACCAGGTTGACTTGATAGACGACATTCCCGGGCGATGCATCCAGAGCGTGACCGATGAACTCTGCGGCGTCTTCGAACTGTTTTCGCTGGAACGCAATCAGCCCGGACAAATGCCACGCTTCGGCATTCGTGGGATCCTCCTGAAGGATCTCCAGGTACGCGACCGCGGCCGCGTTCGTGTCACCGGCAATATGACGCTCATACCCATTTCTGAGCCGGCGCTGAATGCTTGTGGTCGCCACGGTTCGTCCCTGAAACTACTCGGAGGCAATTCCTGCCGCTATCGAACGACAAGACCCATTCGCACACTCTCCTGTGCGCACACCTCCTGATCAGATCGACGAACCAGGCCCTCGGGTTGGTCCTTTTTTTTGTTTTACGGGTAAACACCCAGTTCGCGTCTTCCCGATGGTCAGAGCCTCTACCGGCCCGCCTCTGACCATTCTCTGGTCGCTTCAACAATGCGGGTCATGTCGCTCAGATCGAAGTCATCCGCTACCGGAATCGACAGGACATGACTCTCCAGCCACGCAGCATCCTCGCTGTCAGCAGACACCGAGTTCCGCAGCACCGGATGCAATGGCCAATGGATCGAACAAAAGATTCCGCGCGAGGCCAGAAACGATCGCAGTGAATTTCGAGACTCAGTATCCGGCATCAGAATGTTGTGAAGCAACGGCACTTCGTCTTCGCGAAAACGGACCAGCGGCTCCCCAACCATCAGATGAGCCTGAAGAAAACGCTGATTCGAACACCGTTGCTCAGCCATTCTCGAAGGATCGCTGGCCAACATCTGAGCCAGTGACTGACTTGACATGTCTGAAACTCGCCAGCCTCGGTCCATCATGTTTTCCGCTTCGCGGAGGTCACGCCAGTCTCGTGAGCATCCTCGCAACCACGTCGAAAGTCCGTCTTCCGGTTCATAAACCGGCGAATGCAGTCCCTGCACAACGCCTCCATCGGCGATACGAAATGTCTTGCGAAGACTTCCAAATCTCCAGGAGCCAGCAACATTAACGCGAGGAATCAATTGATGAGAGACGTCTTCCAACAGGATACACTCTGAAGAAACATCGGGCTCTTCGCTCCTGTGGCCGAAGTAGTGAAGATAGACCAGTGCATCACCAGGCTCTGTGCCGTTTGGCCATTGAGACTGCAGCTTTCTGTCGACCGAATAAAACATCAACGGTGTCTGCGGAAAACGTTGTTGCATGGCCTCGATCAACGACCAGCAGACAAAGGTCGGCAACCAGACTCTTTTCGGGCGAACTGCATCTCGAATCAGCCACGTGAACGCAGCTCGACCAGAACTAAAATAAGTTTGCTGCTGTCGCAATGGGACCAGTCGACTCGCAATGAGGCGTTTCTCCGTTGGCGAATTCGTTGCATCAACAGCCTTGGCTTCGCTGTTCTTAGCAGCGATGGCGCCTTGCGACTCCAACTGCCCGACCAGGGCTCGAGCGGCGGACAACAGCGTTTGCGGAACAAGAGTTCGAAAGTCTCCACGAAACTCACGCAGCAGCTTTTCACCGTCATAAACGCGATAGCAGAATTTGTGTTCGGAGTAATAGCTTGCATCGGGCTCAGCGACGACGCGGTATTTCGGCTCCAGTCTCATCCGCAGCCAGCAAAACGTCTGACGCTCATCAGTGATTTCAAAAGTCACGACATGTGCCTGCGAGAAGATTAATAGACTCCCGAATTCCGAAGGGTCAGTCTACTTCAAAGCACTTCTCCCGGTCAGCCCAACTCATCCGGCGAGGCCAAGTCACGTTGCCAGCCAGACGTGCATCTGTCGACGTGTCGTCGATTCTTCCCGTGTCTCGGGTCGCGGCGTCGGCAGATCTCTATTTCAACTTAAACAAAAACTCCGTTTGGTTACGCGCTTTGTCAAAATGACAATTCCGTCGACGCCGAAAAAACAGGGATTTGAAAGGCTTGCCAGTGAAAGTTTTCCAAAACTCGCCAATCGGCAAATTATGCCACACTGAGTGTTAGTCATAAAGTCTTTGTTAGTATGTATTTACGTTAATAATGAGGGGCCAATGATAATCTGAATCACAATTGGCACACTTCTCGCATTATCAAATTCAACATGACAACAACAGATTCTGCTCGAAGTCGACAGAACTGGGGCTTTGGAAGATTAGGAAACACAGGAGGTAGTGAGCCATGTTAGTACTGACACGAAAACCGGCAGAAATCATCCGCATCGGCGAAGACATTGTTATCAAAGTGATAAAGACGGGGAAAGGGACTGTCAAGATTGGAATCGAAGCTCCCGCCAACGTCCGCGTGATGCGAGGCGAGCTGGTGGAAGACGAAGCACCAGCCCCTGTCATCCCGGCCTCTTTCAGTGTGGCTATGCGAGCTGTCTCAGACCAGTACCCTCATGTGGCCTGATCTGAAAGCTCAGAATTCCAAACCAATGCACATTCAACCCAACCTTTTACATTCATCAGTCCTGACAAAAAATCGAACGGATTCAATTAAGGAGAATAGGAACATGAACGCTTCAACACGACTCACGATGACTCTGGCCGTCCTGACGATGGCAACAACTTCTTCAGTCTTCGGCCAGTTTCCTGACGAAGACAATTACTCAAGCCGTCAGCGATCTGCTCGCCCAGTCGCTCGCTCCACCTCGGAGGACTTCCCTGAGCTTCCAGCCAGCCTTTCAGAATTCTCAAGCCGTCGCATTTCGACGTTGACACCATCGGATCCATTTCGCCGTATGAATCGCGAAGGTCGAGACCTTCGCTCTCGTGACGGAGAACAGGTGCGATACCGAGTTCCACTCGACAACGACTACAGCATCATGCCAGTGGATCGATTCGATTCGCGAAGCACTGATCGTCCGATGTCGGAAGACGGTTACCCGATGGACGACTTCCGTCGCGAAACCAACTACGATCGAACCTACGATCCACGGTCAGAAGCCGACATTGACCAGAGATTTGAGCGGTTACCTGCTCGACGAACAAACAACGATCGCTACAGCCCACTGGATGAACGTGACCCCTTCGTTCCTGCTCCTCTGCCAGAAAGCCGATTGGATGATGAAGCGTCAAAGATCGACGAGCTGCTGACGATACGATACCAGAACCCGGTTACAGTGCGGGCCATCCGTGCGATGTCAAACAATCAGGCTCTGTCGTTGTTCGCCGAAGTCTCTCAGAAGATTGACGAACGATCGCTCGAGCCGACCAGCTACGACGTGCGAGTTCGACGTGCTCTGCGAAACCTGTCGATTGCTCTGGATAATCCTGCCTTTGTGAACGGTCTTGGACTCTCAGCGGATTCGTTCCAGATGGACGGTTTCCGAAACACTTTGGCTCGGTTGGCCAGTAGCGGTCAGGTTCGAAGTTACACAGATGCGTCAAACGTAATGAAGACCGTGATGAGTCAGGCTTCGTCAGTCAAGGGTTTGACCTCAAGCGTTGTTGGTTTTGAGTTTGCAAATGCCAGTATTGATACTCTTGATAAGTTCTCCGGTCTGGAACCTGCCGATCCTGCTTCACGGAATGGTGCGGAACTGTCCGGAATGAAGAGTGCCGCTCTGGAAGAAGAAATCGTGGGTGTTGGTGTTGAAGTTCGCGAACATGCCGACGGACTGGTGGTTGTGAAACCACTGCGAGGTGGCCCAGCCGCTGAAGCCGGTCTGCAGACAGGCGACATCATCCTGAGCATCAATAACCGTGAAATTATGGGAATGAAGATGGCGACGAGTGTTGACCTGATGAAGGGAACGAGTGGCAGCCAGATGAAGATCCGGATCTATCGTGAAGGAAAGGGTGAACGTGACTTTGTGCTGACTCGTCGTAAGGTGCGAGTCTGGACAGTGAACGATACGAAGATTCTGAATGGTACCGATGTTGGCTACCTGAGCCTCAGCCGATTCTCACAGAGTTCTACTGCGGAACTTGATCAGGCTCTGAACGGCCTGCACGGCAGCGGAATGAAGTCTCTGATTATCGACCTGCGAGGAAATCCTGGTGGGTTGCTGACAACCTGTGTGGAAATCAGTGACCGTTTTCTGGCCTGCGGAACGATCGTGACAACCCGAGGACGACTGAGTGGTGACAACATGGTGGAACAGGCAACCTATGCCAAAACATGGAGTGTACCTCTGGTTGTTCTGGTTGACGGTGACAGTGCTTCGGCCAGTGAAATCTTCGCTGCTGCTGTTCAGGACAACAAACGCGGAGTTGTTGTCGGAACGAAGTCTTACGGAAAAGGTTCTGTTCAGACACACTTCCCACTGAGTGCCATGGGTGGTGATCTGCGACTGACGACGGCTCTGTTCTACTCCCCGAACGGACGCAAGATGGCGGGCGAAGGTGTCACACCAGACATTGAAGTGAATGACCGTGACGGAGTGGTGAATGGTGACGATGTTCTGATTGAAGCGGTTCGAGTTGCTCGTAGCCAGACTTTGAAAGATATGGCTAAAGCTTCTGGAACCTGCCGACCTCAGAATCCTTCAGCGGCTCGAAGTTCCTCCCTGAACAATATTGTGGATCCAAACCATATCGCAACGACAGTTCGCTAAGTCTTCGTGACAACCGGCTGTCTCGATAAGTCGACCAAAGCCTGAGCCATGATGGTTCAGTGGTCGAACGGTTTGATTCCTTAGTGTTCAGAAGGACCCTGATCATGCAGCAGAACAAAAGTTCAAAAACCTGAAACCGGCTGACTGAATTTTATCGGTCATCCGGTTTTATGCTTTAGGGCTTCGAGTTATCAGCGGAGGCAAGTTCCTTCTTCCCCCCCCCTTCATCTTGCTTTGTGACTAAGTGTCCCATTGATCCATGAATCCCCTGCCGGCAGAACTCAGACCGGTCACCTGAACGCTGGCCTGAATGGACCGGAGAAATCAATAACGGTCTGCCCGAATCGCAATGCATGGACGCTGCGGGCACCGGTTACGCCCGGAATCACCCTCACGTAGTAAGTGCCTGCCGCAAGGTTTATCAGCGTGATGGTGTCAGTGCTGGTGCCGATTCGAACTGTCAATACGAGTCTCCCTGGACTTGTACAGTTCGAGATCCAAATGCTGAGTCATTGCGGATAGCTGGATCGTCCCCGACGGCCGCAAGCGGGCGTTTCCGGGGCGCGGAATAGGTTGCCTGCGATCCCAACGATCACCAAAACATTTAGCCAGCGACATTCAATCTGAAGTTAAAGTTTCCACTAGCGCCAATCACGTTGATGCGGTAGTCCAAGTCGGCAGTGAGGTTCACTCGCAAGATCGCCTTGTTAGTAAAGTCGACGGTACGCGTTGCGATCAAACGATTGTTTGAATCGCGAATCTCAACAAGTGAACTTCGCAACGTCGTACCAAGGTTGGTCAGTTCAATCCGATACGAACCACTTTGTGTCGCACGCATGACGTACTCCTTGCGACCATTTCGTGTTTGGTCAAAATCTTCAGCAGAGTTGTTGCGACCCAGGGTCAATCTCTCTCGGGCACCTTCGTTACTGGATTCGGTGACACCTCGGACCGATACGGTGTACGCACCTGTCGTCGACGAAACTCCGCTTACGCGAATGAAATAGCGGCCTGAACCAATGGTTAAGGTCAATCGACTATTCGTTCCTGCGCCGCCATCATCGTCACCAGTGACCCGTCGTCCTCGTTCGTCGTAGATATCAATATAAGTGTCGAGCTGGCTGCCGGACGAGCTGGTGACATCAATCGTAAAACGCTTTGTGCCGAGGTTGTCAAAACGGAACAAGTCCTGGTCGCCGGCTCGTTCGATAACGCCAGACCTGCTGCCCGAAACACTGTTGACATTCGACCCGGTCAACGGGATCGCCGTGGCTCTCGCAAAGACTGTGTTTTCGTGATCGTCGATCGCCGGCACGGTGGACGTTGGGCGGACAGACACTGTGTATAAGCCAGCAGGACTACTGGCGTGCCCCTTTACTTCGATGTAGTACCAACCTCTGGCGAGTGTCTTAATTATCTGACTGTTGAGCGAATTGCCGGCATCGTCATTGCTCGCAATCTCCTGACCGGCTGCGTTGAATAACCTCATCATTGGATCCAGGGTACTCCCTGCACGTTGGCTAACATCGATTTTCATCGTTTGAGTCCTCGAAAGCCCGCCGACATAGAACTTGAAATAGTCAAGGTCGCGAGCACGTTCGATCGTGCCGTTCATCGAGCCCGTATTCGACAAGCCGAGCCGAATTTCAGTTGCCGATTGACGGTTATTCCCATGATCATCGCCAGAATTGCGTTGGAACCCTGAACCGGATCCAGTGCTGCCGTAGACGTTCGCGCTGTAACTCTCTGTCCCGAACGAGCCTGCAATGTCCGCAGTTCCTGGTGTATTATTGGGCTCCACGTCGAAGGAGGGTGTCGACTGCAGGGCTGCGGTATTGAGCGTGTTCGCGCTCATCACGACTCGGCTTTCCAATCGCTCACCGAATGCCTCCTGCTGCGTCATCTTCAGACGAACACGACGAGGCTTGCGGTTTCCAAAAATTGCAGTGATTGCTGACCAGACCATTCTTATGCTCCCGTCGTCTTCCTGAAAAATTAAGCGTTTCGACCTTATTTCAGAGCCGCCTAATAGGACATGCGAAATCGGGGTGAAATCGGGCTCAAACTTTCTTTCAGAATTTGAGCAAGGCTTTTTTTTCCACGCAAAAAACAACTTCATGACCATAGCCTGGGGCAGCAGTTCGTCCCACTGCACCTGTGTGTCAGGCAGGGTGTTGATTAAATCCTAACCCGCTGCGTCAGCGAGGGATTGCTTGTCAAAACGCGGCAACTTTATCCCTCACGGACTTTTCGGGTTATAAAAAACCATTAAATCAACAGCCTGTCAGGGCCAGGAGGAATTTTTCCACAAAACAAAACAAGTCTTCAGCAATGGTGAGCCAGCTGACAGACAAAAACCGCACTTATAGATGTAGGCTGGGCGTTGCGAGGGACAGCCGCACTCTGCAGAATTCGACGCACTCAAGGAAACAATTTGGCAAAAAGTATTGAGTCGCGCCGGAAATTTGTTTCATGCATTCGAACGCTTGTGATGAGTCAAACGCATGGCGAAGATTTTTTCCTTTCTGTTTTGTCCTGAGACCCACCTTTGCGAAACTGGATTGCGCGGGTTTGAATGGATCCGAAAATGACAGACGACGATATCTTCATCAAAGCCATCGAGTTTCCCGATGCCGCTGACCGTACTCGTTACCTCGACATGGCGTGTGACGGAAACGAAGCACAAAAAGCGCGCGTAGCGTCTCTGCTGCGTGCCCATGAAGAAGCCAGTCGTTTTCTGACCACGCCAGCCATGTCAGAGCTGCGTGCCCAGGTGCAGGAGATTCGAGACAGCCACCTGGAGTCGGAGCAGGACAAGGCGTCGTTAGGCGCTGCAGATGAGGCAACGGTTCAAACCGCTGACTTGCGAAACCAGCAGCTTGGTGCCTCGGAACCAGAGGACGATGACCGGGAGACTGTGGACGAGGAATTCAAGAAGTATCTTTCCCCCTCCACGCGACCTAACTGGCTCGGGCGGCTTGCACACTATGAAATCGAGGCCATTCTCGGACACGGTGCATTTGGAGTTGTGGCAAAAGCTTTTGACGAGAAATTGCATCGCGTTGTCGCAATCAAGATGTTGCGGCCCGAACTTGCGACGATATCTCCACCTCGCAAACGCTTTATTCGTGAAGCACGCACTGCGGCGGCTGTCACCCATGAAAACATTGTTGGCATCTATGCGGTTGAAGAAGATCCTGTTCCGTACCTCGTGATGGAATTCGTTCCGGGGCAGACGCTCCAGGCACGACTCAATCAGAAGGGGCCACTCGAGATCCCGGAACTCCTGACGATCGCTCTGCAAGTCGCTCGTGGACTCGCAGCCGCTCACAATGCCAAGCTCATTCATCGCGACATCAAGCCAGCCAACATTTTGCTGACCTGCGATCCGGTCGACCGTACCAAGATTTCTGACTTCGGACTTGCGCGAGCTGTCGATGATGCCAGTCTGACTTCCAGTGGTTTGATCGCGGGCACTCCGCTCTACATGGCACCAGAGCAGGCACGAGGCGAAACGCTGGACAGCCGCGCGGATTTGTTCAGCCTTGGCAGCGTGATGTATCAGATGGTTTGCGGACGGCCTCCGTTTCGCGCAGCCACCACCATGGCCGTGTTGAAGCGAGTCTGCGAAGACACTCCGCGGCCGATCAAGGATCTGATTCCGGAAGCTCCGGAGTGGCTTTGTGCCATCATTAGTCGCTTGCTGGAAAAAGACCGCGACGATCGCTTTCAGACGGCCGAGGAAGTCGTCGAGATCCTGGAACGATGCCAGCGTGAACTACTGGCAAGCGGGGTCGTCAGCTTTCCTGTGCGTCGAAACGCAAATCGCCGGACGGCAAACGACTCATGGAGGTCACGGCTTTCGATCTCTCAAATTGTTTCCATTTTTGCACTGCTTATCCTCATTCCAGCCGCATATTGGCTGCTCCGTGGCCGCGGTGAAGCAAACAGTGAAACGAACACGCCCCCTGATTCTGTGAAAGCGAATGTAGCGTCCGCCGGATTATCGTCGTCTGTCGGGTCCGATACGGCGTCGCAGTCGGAGTCGGATACTCAGTCGCTTCTGTGGACGAATGGACGGCTCGTCAGTGGTCAGATCAGAACCATCGCCAATTCTACCCCTGAATCGTACCGGCTGGAGTTCTCGATAAGAGGCAATGACTCCAAGATGTTCATGGTTGTGTTTCCGATCGCCGGCCGTCAGGCGTGCCTGACTTTCGGAGGATTTCGTGAAAAAGGAGCTCCGCTGTACGGGCTGGAGAAAATTGACGGAAAAGGTCTGTTCGAAATTTTCCCAAACGCTGTCGGTGATTTCTTTGTCGACAACCAGTCGCATCGAATCAGTCTGACCGTCACTCCAACATCAGTCTCCGCCACACTCGACGGGAAGCCAATTGTCAATTGGACTGGCGATGCCAGTCAGCTAAGCACCTATGATTGGCTAAGGCCGCATCTTTACGGTCGGCTGTTTATCAATCCGTTTGGTTCAGAATGGGAGATTACTGATCTAACGCTCGAACCGCTGAGCGATCCAACTCAGCAAACTTCGACCGACCAGGAAATCATCAATCTCGTGCGTTCTGCGGGCGGACGAATGACGCTGGGAGAGCCTCCATTCGCTGGGACCAGCTTGACAGCCATCGAGAATCCACGGCCCTTGTCGTCCGACGTCGTTCATTTCGATTTCCGCCGATCGAAACTCAACGAAGGCAAAGAATTTGGCGACGAGCAGCTCACTCGTCTTGCAGAACTGCTGGAGCTTCGCCCGGACATAAAGATTGGCGTACTGAATCTTGTTGGAACCAGTGTCAGCAACACCGGACTGCTGACGCTGGAGCAGGTGCCAGTCACGGAGTTGATGATTTACAACACTCGCGTCAATGGAAATCAGATCGCAGAGCAACTCGCAACGTTTCCAATCAGCGACTGGGATTTTGGTTCGTCGATAAGTTCCGATTCTCTCGCTGTTCTTGCAAAGAACCCAAATCTGCGTGGAATCTCGCTCGATAGCGAGACAGTTGATGCACAGTCGCTGTCAGTCTTTGCGAATTCGAAGCTACGTCGGCTGCAACTGTTCGGCCGTGAGAACCGCAGCCTTCCTACAGTTGATCAGTTGTCCGGTCTCACCGAACTAACGGATCTTTTTCTGCCGAACTACGAATTGGGATCTGATCCCAACATGCTGAGAAGTCTTCAAGAGAGTCTTCCGGGAGTCAATATCCACACGAAGAGCTACACGGACCGCCTGCCGCTTCCGCGTGAGTATCCCGAGAGCGACCTGGATATCATATCACTTGTGGAGTCTGTCGGCGGCGAAATTCATCAATATCGGCCAGAGGGTTTGGTACGGGTACGTGCGGCGAACAATCGGACGCTTGCACGATCAAATGGCGCGATCAATATCTACGCATCCTCAAAGCCGGAGTTTGACGACTCCAAACTGCTGGAACTCACTGCGATATTGAAACACCGCCCGGATATCGACCTCATCTGTCTTCACTTTCCGGGTACACCGATCTCCAACGTTGGTCTTCGAAGCCTCAAGGACTTCAAGATTTCTCAACTTTTCTGTAATCACACAATGGTAAACGGCGATGAAATCGCGAACGAGGCACCCGAATTCAAGGTCAGGGAATGGGGGCACGTACCAGGACTCACGGAACTCGGTTTTAGCAAGTTTCTGGAATCGCCACATGTTATCGCAATTGACATTCCTTCTGCCGATGTGACGCCGACCGTGATCAGGATCGCTGCCGAAAGCAATTTGCGTCACTTCGGAATGATCGACCTCAACGCCTCTGATTTGCCGCCCGCACAGTTGTTCAGCGTGCTCACAGAGATTCAAGTCCTGGCGTTGCAATCGACTGATGAAATTCCACAGGAGTATCTGCAGGATTTGCATGTTCAGGTTCCGCAGGCAGAGATTCGTTGCGGGGCAAGGACTATCCCACCGGATGATGGCGCAATTCAGGCGAGACTTTTCGCAGGTCGGCAGATCTCCAACGGTATCGTTACACCAATCGCCCGAGAAGTGCCGCATTCATACCTTCTGGAATTCAAAGCAAGACGCATCACAGGGGAAGATGCAATTGGCATTCGGTTTCCAATCGCGGACAGCGCGGCAGCCATTCTTTTTTCCGCCTTCACGGACCACACCGGAGGGCTGAGCGGACTGACACTGGTTGACGGCGTTGATTTGCCGGGATCGCCGCACACGAAACGAGGTAATCCGTTTGCAGACGGTAAGGACCACGTCATTCGCATTGTCGTGACGCCTCGTACCGTGACTGCAACGCTTGATAACATGGAATATGTGCAATGGGAAGGCGACCCTGGACGCTTGAAGCCGTACGCGTGGCTCGAAGGGGAAAAGACGCCGCTGTTCATCAAAACATGGGCCGACTTCTACGTATCGGAACTCAAACTTGAAGCGATCGATTCTGCGGAGCTGACTGAGCCTTCCGAAGAAAAACCAATCGATGCGAAATGACCGTAATCACGGCTGTTCCTGATCTTGTCTGATCGCCGCATAAAGTTTTGCCCTGGCCAATGTCCAGTCTCGCTTGGCGGTCGCGGGTGAGATGTCCATTATCACGGCCGTTTCTTCGATCGAAAGGCCGCCGAAATAGCGATGCTCGATCAGCTCTCGCTGGCGAGCATTCTCTTTGCCAAGTTCCTCAAGGGCCAGGTGCAGTTCCTCAAACGCAACGCCATTCTCAGTCTTGAAGTTGTCGAGCAATGTGTCGATCGGAACTCGCTGTCGATCGCCGCCTCGCTTTTGAGCACTCCTGGTGCGAGCGTGGTCGACAAGAATCTGCTGCATTGCTCGATTGGCTGCTACAAACAGATAGCGGCGGTTCTCAGTATGTGCGATCACATTCTGATCCATCAGTTTCAGGCAAGCCTCATTCACTAAGGCACTGGCCTGCAGAGTATGATCCGGCCGCTCTGATTTCATCATTCGCCGAGCGACTCGCAACAGATCATCAAGGATAAGCTCGAAGACTCGATTTGCGGCATCGCCATTGCCCGCTCGAGCCTCCTGAAGCATGCAAGTAAACTCACTTTCCATTGATCCCTCCGCTTCCGGCAGGAGTAGTGCCGGTTTGAGTTACCCAACCGTATGATGGAGAGAATGTAGCCTCCGGTATGATGGTTGACTATTCTCGAAGGAACCAGATCACTCGCATTTTTTGGTGGTCGACTGTCTTCATTGCTGTTTCCTGAGCGGTTATGTAAAAGCACCCCACAGGATTATTTGCGACTGTTGAATGAAGGGTCGTTTACCTTGCAAGACGATTCAGAAGTAGAGTCTTTTGGAAGCACCGAATATACCTTGCTGCTGGGGCAGATCCAGGCGGGGGATGCGAAAGCGGAGGCGATGCTGTTCGAACGCATGCAGACGGTGATGCGGGCGACGGCAGATGTAATGATGCGGAAGGAAGCCTGCGACCATACTCTGCAGCCGACGGCCGTGGTGAATGAGGCGATCATTCGGATTTTGAACTCCGGACTCCTTCAAAAGGCGGATGGCCGCCGTTACCTGTTCGGAGCGGCCAACAAGGCCATGCGGGAGATTCTTGTCGACCATGCTCGCCGCCGAAACGCTTACAAGCGTCCCGGCAGCCATGAGAGATCATCCATCGACAGTATGCTCGAAACACTTCAGCAAAGAGACAATGTCGAGATCTGTGAATTGAACGACGCACTTGACGTTTTGCGAAAACAATTTCCGCGACAGGCCGAGATCGTTGAGCTGCGATTCTTCTCCGGCCTGACCGTGGAGCAGATTGCCGATGTGCTGGAAATCAGCACGGCAACCGTCAAACGCGAATGGGCCGCCGCAAGGGCTCGATTGAAACTGCTGATGGGAGGCGATGCCGATGACACCGCGGAAGGCGACGATCAGTAGGCGGGACCTGGAGGTCTGTTGATTTCATCGTTTAACGGCAAGCCGCAGGCGTCGTTGCCCGATTTCGCCTCCGCCTGCGGCTCGCCGTTAAGGAACAGTCCCGAAATAAATTCCGTATATCCCAACCCGAAGCGTCAGTTTTGAAGTTGCGCTGTTCAAGACTGGGGTCGATCCACGGCGCGAAAACTCAGGGGATTATCATAACCCGACGCGTGAGCGAGGGATTTTTCCAAACACTGCGTCAAACGCAAAAGATCAATCCCTGCGTCAGCGAGGGATCGGGTTGTTGTGCAAAATCCCTCGCTGACGCTTCGGGTTGGGATTTCAATGCAAGAAAACATCCGGAAGTTATTCTGGGACTGTTCCTAAACGAGAACGATCTCTACCGAACAAAAACAATGACTTGCTCGGTCCGGCCTGCGAAACGCCAAAGCCCACAATGCTTTCTACTTTGCTGGCACCACCTTTTTAAGCTGTGTCACGATTTCTGTGAGCCGCTCCTGATGCGGCTCAGGCTGGCGTGCCAGCCACTCGTCCAGCAGTTTGTAGTTCCAGCTTTCAGAATAGGATTCCTTATTCAGAATGGTGGCCCATGCGGCTTCGTATGGCAAAGGGCTTTGCGGGTTCGCAGCGACGGCCGTGAGTCGTGAAAGGGCCACATGCAAAGCACCATAGACGGATTCCAGTTGCTCCGCAGGGAACTTCTTCTGGATCGCAGCAGCCGCAACGGTATCCCCCGACAGCAATAACGCCTGCTGGTAATGGCAGTAGAAATAGTGCATCCAGTCTGGATCGTATTTGGGCTCAAGATCGGCAAAGATCTTCAAGGCTCGTGGATACTGCTGGGCTCCGACACTGGCCACCGAGTAGTTGACCAGAAACCTATGGTTATCCGCCATTTCCGGCTCTGATTCGGCTTTTGCATAGTATTCCACGGCCTTCTGAAAATCGGCCTTCGCTGAATATGTCGTGCCCATTTCGGTCCAGAGCGCAGGATTCTTTGGCTTCTTGGTTTGTGAATATCTCTGTTCGGCATTCAGGAACGCCTTGATGGCTTCATCATAGCGTTTCAGGTCATAGAGATTTTTCCCGAGGTAATGGACGTCATGTGCGGAAGCATTCGAACTGCTCGTCCGCACTTCAGAGATTTTCAGCGATTCTTCAAACTCGCCCAATCCTCGCAGTGCGTAAACGAGTTGCCGTTCTGCCAGGGACTTGTAGTAAATGTCTTCCTTCACACGTGCTGTTGAAGTCAGCTCTTCAAGGATTTTTTTTGCCTCGGGGAAATTGCCCGATTCGACATGGTACTCCGCCGCCTGAATCTCCGCATAAGTGTTCTTCGGCGAGAGTTCCAATGACCGATCGATGTATTTCTCCGCCTCTTTCAGCAGCTCGGTTTTCTCATCGCTCGAACCCCCCATACTGTGGCTGATGAGCGCTTCGGCCGCGTTCGAAGCAATGTCGGGGTCCTGCGGAAAACGTTTCGCACTTTCCCGGGCGAGTTCACAACCTTCCTGAATCATTCCCTCGTTCAGTCGAACTCTTGAACGAAACAGAGCTGGAAGCCTCTGGTCCGGCAATAGAATGGCCGCTTGATCCATCAGCTCGAACGACTCTTTGGATCGGCGATTCTGGACCAGCTTCAAAGCTCGGAATAACTTCAGCACACCTTCCCGCTCTTCTTTTTTCACGGGCTGTTCTTCATCAACTTTGACAGATTCCGGTAGGATGCTCTCCGGCTCTGACTCATCGGAACTTCTGCCGACAATAGACGACGCGATTCGATCGACCGAGATTTTCTCCGTCGGCAAGAAATCTGTCTCCGGTGCCGAACGAAACCATGAGATCGGATTGTCATTCAATGCTTTCAGAAGACTTCCCGCCACCTGCAGAGCGTCTTCGGCATCGTTCAGAGCCCTCGATTTCTCATCAAGGGCTATTATTTTCTCGTCGTTCTCTTTTCGCAGGGCCGTCGCTGCTGTTCGGCTTTGTTGATTCAGAACCAGCATCGCCACGATCGCCACAAAGGCTGCTGCTGCAATTGCTGAGACCGTTTTCTGGTTGCGGCGAATCCATCGTTGAGCTCGCACGGACAGCGGTTCCTGGTAAGCCGGTACCGGCTCGTCGGCCAGCCAGAGTTCAATACTCTTCGCAAGATCTTCAGCACCCTGATACCGATCCTGTTTCTTTGTTGCCAAAGCCTTGTGGCAGATTGCTGCGAGGGCTCGTGGTACGTTGTTTCTGACATCACTCGCCGGCCGGATGTTGCCGCTGCGGACATCTTCCAGAACCACTTGCAGATTGAGTCGCCCCGAGTCGTCGGTCGTTCGCCTGATCGCGGTCTGTCCCGTCAGGATCTCATACAGGATTGCTCCCAGAGAATAGACGTCCGATGTTTCGTCGACCTGATCCAGTTCGCCTTTCGCCTGTTCTGGACTCATATACTGCGGCGTGCCGATGATGCTTCCTGTGGCCGTTGCGGAATTGGCTGAGCGATCGTCATCTCCTGTGCCGAGAGCTGCGTTGCCCGATCCCGGAGTGATCTCCGATGGATTGTCTGTCGGGCCGTCTTCTGTGCTGTTTCGTCGAGTTGCCCGCGCGAGGCCCCAGTCGACGACGAGCGTTTCGCCATAGCGTCCCAGCATGATGTTGCCGGGCTTGAGGTCGCGATGAAGCACTCCTTTACTGTGAGCGTAGGCGATCGCTTCGCAGACATCGACGAACCGTTTCAGCAACCCGCGAAACTCCACTGAACGCTCGGAGTCCGACTGGAGTGCCTGCGAGTGAAACCGCTCAATCCCATGCTTCAGATTGTCGCCCTCAATAAATCGCATGGCGTAGAAAGGCCGACCATCCGAATATCGCCCGAGCCCATAAACAGGAACAATGCCAGGATGTTCAAGGCGTCCCGTAATTTTCGCCTCGGCCTGAAATCGCGACTGCAGATCCCTGCGATCTGCGTTCTCGGCACGAATTTCCTTCAGGGCCACATCTCGATTCAACTCCACGTCTTTGGCGATAAAAACGTCACCCAGGCCACCGGAGGCATGCTTACGGAGAATTCGAAAACGATTGGCCTGAGATGGAGCAACAGATATCCCGGTCCTGCGTGCTGAAATGGTTCCGATGATGCACAGGGAATCGTGAAGCTCTTGATCGGTAATCGAATCCACTGAGTTTCGTACGGATGGCGGAACGGAACTCAATGCTCCCAGAGCATCCGATGTGATGCCGCCATAGAGGTCAATGTGCGCCTTCACCATCGGCTCAAGGAGTTCCCGTTGCTCAGCCGTGATCGCATTCTGCCGAACGCTGATATCCTGCAGCGATGAAACGCGATCCGCGAGCCAGGCGTTCAGGATATCCGTGAGCTTGTCTTCCGAGAGCAGGCCGCTCTGCCAGCAAAGAACGAGGAACAGCAGACCGCGTTGTTCGGAGGAGTGGTCGGTGCGAGCGGGCTTCTTTTCTGAGATCGGTGAAAGATACTCGGATCCCGTTTCATCGAACGCCCTCAGCAGCTCAACCAGTCGAGCGGTAAACTCCGACGGCACGGCAGCGACAAAGGCATCGCGAGCGGCTCCCTCAAGCTCAATGGCCTGACCAAAGTACTCGTCCAGTTGCTGTTCAAACTCAGGAGAACTCATGGAGTGTACTCTGATGGAAGCGAGATGAGAAAAAAGGTCAGCAACGAAAGCGGCCTCATGGCAATCCGTGCCTGAGGCCAATCATGGACGATCAGACGCGGTCTATTCTGTGACCGGTGCGTGCGAGGGATTTGTTGAGTAAGACCGATTGTAGGCATTCCATTGTGCCTGCTGCGAGAAGTTGGACGGCAGGCCGGAATTTCTTCCTGGAACGATTGTCGCAGGCGCTGAATAATCCAGAGCCGTCGAGGCGCCGCTAAGACCGGCCCCAGCACCGCCGAGGATGGCTGTGAAGGTTTGAATGCGTTTCATTCTTTTCTCCCCGACTTCCGTCACAGACTGTCCCGTTCGTGCGGCCACTTTGGCGTCCTGTTGTTCCTTCTTCTCAATCCATTTGCTGTTGAGTCGAGTGAGCGGCTGTCCTGTTGGATTGTACGGGCTGACGTTTGAGTTAGCCGCATAACGAGTAGCCTCATGGGACCGGCCATTTTGGGAATCGGCGCGGCGTTCGCTGCGTTTCTTGAACAACTGGGCCTGCAGCTCCGAGGTGCAGACAAGCAGGATCAGGGCAATGGTCAGAGTCCTGAGTGTGCGAGATCGAGACATTTTCGTGGTCCTTGTTTCAGTTCCGTGAGTGAAGTTGTTTCAGCCGACAAATGTCTATGCGCAAAACGTCTCGAAAAGGGATCACAGAAAATGTTTGTTTTTTTGGTACGGGTCCTCGGACGTGCCTCAGCAGCAGAAAAAGCAGGCCAGACCGGGTGCCGTTTGTTCGGACAGCCCGCACGAAAGTCAGAAACCGCTTTACGGCAGAGACGTCAGATTTTCGTTGGGCTTTGGTACAGTCAGGGTTCCCTGACTGATGGGAATTGGTTGCGGTACCAGTGGCTCACCATTGACATCAAGCGGAAGCATGAGCACGGTCAGCGACAATTCGCCCGAACACGAAGGGCGTTTGATGGAGAGATCTGCGTCCAGTTGTCCATCCGTCGTTTTGGCGAAGGCGGAACTTGACGCGACGATCTGGAGAGTCTGGCGATGTCGCCGCGAGAACTCCGCGAAGAAGACTGCCGAATCGCAGTCTGCAGGAGGTGTGATTGTTCCCGTCAGTCGGATTCCGTCGTACTGTTGCAGAGTCTTCCAGTCGGGTAACTGCAGACTGCTGATGACACGACTTGCTGAATCGGGCAGCGAAACCACCACCGTTGTTTCTGGTGCTGTCTCTTCATAGTGAACGGTCTCTTCCGAATAGCCAGCCGCCGGAGCAGGAAACACGGGTTCTGATTGGCATCGCAGAAAGAGAAAGCCAAGGGCAGAAGTCAGAACGACCGCAGTCGCTGTTCGTTTCACGAAAGGCATGTTTATCGAATCCTTGTCAGAAACAAACGGTCGGCTTTCGGAGGCGAAAACCGACCTTTGCACGAGCAGATCGGGAGTTTGTAAAAACCTCAGTCAAGCGAGTTTTCTCTCGCCACCGGGTTTACCCCGGTGGTTTACGGGCTTTTGCACTACACATGTCGCACCTGAATGAGGAACTGGAGTAGTGCAGAAGCCTCATTCCACCGGGGTAAACCCGGCGGCGTAGACTGTTTGATGGCTAATAGAAATCAATATTCGTCACAATTGCGTGTTGGTATTCGTTGGCCCAGACGAACGCAAAGTTGTCGCCTCGACGTCCGTAATCCACAACAACGCTTCCACGGGGCCCGCCAGCCCATTGACCGAGGAAGGATGTTCTGCCTGTTGTGGAAGTATCGAAGATTGGCGTACCGCTTCGATTGAAGTGTCCGGCACCCACACTATGGCGGGTCATGCGAGGGCCACGGCCGGTCATGAAGCGAATCGATGAGCGAGGGTAAGATCCACCGCTTCGATAGCTGTCGATCGAAAAACCGCCACGTGAGAAAGTGGCCGCCTCGACAGTCTGCGACAGGAACATCTGTGTCGCCAGGGCCTTACAAGTCAGTGCTCTTTTCATCGGAAAATCTCCTTTCGAGAGATCAGAAGGGGGAACGGTAGTGACTGGATTCCCTTGAACCCATTTCTACCCAGATCGTTACATCAATGTCGTGGCTCACAAACTGCACGTGCCCATCTGCGAACGCGACGTTGACTCCGCCGGGATGCAGACTGGTGGCTGTGTAGATTCCCGTCATCACCGAACTGCCGTTGGTGCAGCTTGGGCGATTGGGCGTGAGTGTGTGCGTATACAAAGCTGTTCCCAGCGAGTGAACACTTTGCGACTCATTCACTCGCTGGCGCGTCGGGCTTGTATTCTCAACGATTCTCGTGAACATGGCGCTGTCCAGATAAGGTACCGATGTCAAAACGTCATCCACTGATTCGATTCGCAGATCTGTTTGGCGGGATCGCTGTCGCGGGATCGTCTGTGGCGATGATCGCGAGCTATCACTGGATCGCGGATCTGGCTTCGCAGCTTCGGGTGCAGTATCTGATCATGCTGCTTCCGGTGATGGGGATCTGGGTCTGGACGCGTTACCATAAGGCGGCCATCGTTGGCGGACTGGCGATGGGTGTGAACCTGTGCTTCATTGTGCCGTATTTCATCCCGCAGGACCGAGTAACGTCGGAGTCGATCAGGAATGCAGACGTCGGCCAGAGTCACGTTCGTCTTCTGTTGCTGAACGTTCTGAGGACCAATTCACAGCTCAAAGAAACCCTCAGGGAGGTGCAGACTCACAACGCCGATCTTGTGTTCCTGATGGAAGTCTCACCAGACTGGAAGCCGATTCTGGAATCCGTTCGTGCAGAGTTTCCCCATCAGAAACAGATCCTGCGAGACGATTACACGGGTGTGGCATTTCTTTCGAAGTATCCGTGGATAACAGCGGAAGTCATTGACACAGAAGACGCTAACCCGCCCCTGGAAATCCGCTTCTCACAAATGGCCGGGCAATCGCAGCCATTTCAGCTCATCGCGACACATCCACTTCCACCGATCAGCCCCGACCTGACAGCATCGCGGGATTCGCAGTTGTCGACATTGGCGGAACGATGTAGAAGCAATCCGCCATCCCTGCTTGTCGGCGACTTCAATCTGGCGCCGTGGTCACCAAGGTTCGAGCCGATTCTGAAGTCCGGACAACTGACCGATGCGTCCCTCGGCTACGGGTTGACTCCCACACTGACGCCGCTGCCAACGCTGTCGGGCGGGTTAAAGGTTGATCATGTTCTTGTCTCGCGGGATGTGACTGTGCGTGATTATTCCGTTCGTCCCTGCCGGCATTCGGACCACACAATCGTGATCGTCGATTTCAGGATCGAGTCCACACCCCAGCCGCCAGCCTCCGCCGTGATCCGCAACGCCCGGTAGACCTTGTCTCGATCAGCAGCATCATTTCCGCACAGACGCCGATAAACCGGTGGCAACGTTCCGCCTCCCTGCCTGTGTGACTGGGCTGTACGCAAAGCCGCTCGTCGGGTTCATCCATTCAGCGAGCGGTGTAGCGTGAGCGATCCGTGTCCTGCGATTTCAGATTTTCGATTGGAGAGTTTTGATTGCACGCAGACCTGCAATCTGCAATCACCAATTTTCACGGAGGGCTCACGGCCAGCCGCTCGCCAGTGCATCATGTCGCCGAGCGAAAGAGGTTGTTACAGCACGTCCGTTATTTCCCCGCTGGCCAGTCCGATGATCACATCATCGAGGGCTCGGAAGTACCAGTCGGTCCCGTTGCCGCCGATCAGTGAGTCGTCGTCTCCCGCGTCGTTCAGCACATTCACTTTCGCCTTTAAGGAGACGACAGGAGATCCTATCGCGTCAGCGATCAGTGTCCTGCAATTGTCTGCGTTCACCAAACCGCAATTACGCAGACCGACACGGAGGGCTTATGCCCAGCCGCTCGCCCGGCGAAAGAGGGTGTTACAGCACGTCCGTGATTTCCCCGCTGGCCAGTACGATGATCACATCATCGAGCGCCCTTAGATACCAGTCGGTTCCAAATTCGCCCTCCAAGGCCACCCACGATGTTTTTAACTACGTTCAGCGCATTCCGGTTCAGAGTCCGTCCCGTGTGAACATCCTGAATCGACAACGTGCCAGGGTTCAATTCGATCGGTGCCGAAATGATTGCAAAACTCAGCGTATCGGTTCGCTGGTTCGCCAACTCACTCACCTGATCGGCTTCCGAGGGTGTGGCTGTCCCAAAGAAGAATGAGTCATCATTCAGGCCGCCCGAAAGAATATCACTGCCACCCAGCCCGTTCTGTTTATCGTTACCGGTACCGCCCAGCAGAGTATTGCCAAGACTATTTCCCGTCAGCGTGTCCGCTCCGGAACCGCCCGTGACATTCTCGAACGTAGTCGCCGAGCCCAGAATCAGACTCAGATTGGTCGGATGCACTACCTGAGTTCCAGTCGTTCCAAGGTTGAGCGATATACCCGAGGCCGTCAGGGTCGTTCCGTCGCTGCGACCAATCAGGCTATGGCGGACTTCCAGTTTCGTGGCGGGAGTGTCTGGAGCGGTGAAGTCGGGATTCGACGCGGCCGTGTTGCCCGCCATGATCGAGTAATGAATCATGAGCTTCTTATCCGTGGCGTCCACACGAAAACCGATTCCGCCGACCGCACATGGAGCGGAATTGCCGGTGATGGTGCTGTTGACGATGGTCACCACCGAGTCATTGAACCTGACGCCGCCGCCATCAGAATTGGTTCCCGTCACTTAGTTTTCCGAGACTGTGCTGTTGGTCAGCTTGAAGGTGCCGGTTGAATCGAAACGGATGCCGCCCCCGCTGTGTGTGGTTGGGCTGCCTTGACCAGCGGCTACCTTCTCAGACCGCGTCGCGGTGAATCACAATAATCGTCCCGGGAGCCTGAAAACTGCGCTGTCACCTTGCAATGCTGGGTCGCGCACTCGATGTAGAGTAGAACTGGTTTTGTCAGGTGTTCTTTGCTTTGCGCTGCATTTCTCTCAAATCACCCAAATATGATGACTCGAGTGCATTCAGGTCATGAAGCAAGTCTGCGTTCAGTCCGCCGTTCGAAACATCACCCAGTTGTAATCGCAATTCACGCGTCAAACTTTCGAGCTGAGTTCGGTAGCCCTGAACATTTGGCTGCGGCGGACGTTTCCAGAAAAACAAGTTCACAACAGTCGTCTCCAGTGCTGTCGTTCGTTCTGCTGTCGCTCAGCACGGCCGAGCCCAATTTCTGATCCACGGAACCAAACTCGCGCGAACGACGATGGACAAGAAACTGTTCTACGAACAGCCCGGAATCCGACGCAACGGCCAATTTTGAATGCGATCAATCCTTGCCAATAAGCTTAGAGAACAACGACCGCTTCTGAGTCCGATGCGAACTTTCCAGAAATGTTGCATAACGACAACAGCAGCCTTCCCGTGAGACTACTGGAACCCATAAAAACCGACCAAACCCAGTCAACCTGAGCCTGAAGCGCAAGCCAAAAGTGTTTCATCATCTCGGCCAGCCTCTCGGGCTCAGGAGCAATATTAAATTGGATCCAAAGACTGTAACCAATGAAAATGAAACCTGTATTCAAAGCTGTTGTTGTCTTACTATTCGCCTTGAGTTCGAGTCCGTTCAGCGGTTCTCGAAACCTCCGCGCTGACGAACTAAAGACTGTCGCCCCCCTGCCGGCGCCGCTTGAGAACGCTCATGCTCACAACGACTATCTGCACAAACGCCCGTTGCTTGATGCACTTGACCACGGCTTTACCAGCATCGAAGCGGATGTCTTTCCGGTCGAGGGCCAACTCCTGGTCGCCCATACATTTCTGGAGCTGTCAAAAGAAAAGACTTTGGAAGGCCTTTACCTCAAACCTCTGCGAGACATCGCCAAACGAAACGGTGGCAGTATTTACGGCGATGGCATACCGATCATTTTGCTCGTTGACATCAAGACCAAAGGTGTGGAGGCGTATGCTCTTCTGGATTCTTTGCTGAAATCATACGACGACATTGTCTCAAGCCATCTCGACGGAGAACTTCGGGAGAAAGCTGTCACAATCATTATCAGCGGTGATCGACCTCGAGCAGAGATCGAAAAATCCAATCCACGTTATGCCGCCATTGATGGACGGCTCGGTGATCTGGAATTCAGCCACTCGGCGTCTCTCATCCCGTTGATCAGTGACAACTGGGGCAATCACTTTACGTATCGCGGCCAGGGCGAGATGCCAGCAGCCGAACGCGAAAAGCTGGCGGCTATCGTAAAAAAATGTCACGAGCAAGGCCGTCGACTCCGCTTTTGGGCCACGCCTGAAAACTCAACGCTCTGGACTGAGCTGCAGAATGCCGGCGTCGATCTGATTGGCACAGATGATCTGGACGCTCTGCAGAAGCACCTTCAGGAATAAAACATGATCGCCAATTCCCGGACCGTATTCCTCAGCGTTGTGGAAGTTGCTTTACATCGATCCCCGGCATCACGGGCGTCATCTTGGGGCCTTCAAAATCAAGCAACGCCGAAGATGACCATTCCGATGTCTCGTTGCCCGTGCCGTCGGCTGACGGATTCTGTTCATCGAAAATTAATTCCGCCAGCAAAACGCTGTTATCCGTGAGTTGTGGCTCCGGAAGACTGACGGGCTGACGCAACCGAGGATCGATATACACAACCGGCGTCACGGTCGGTGGCACAATCGCCGGATTTCCGGATTCCCCAGCCTGAAGCTGAACACGAATCGCATCGGGGCTCCACGCATCCGGAATTCGCAATCGCAGAACCGCCATCTGTGGTGAGTAGACAGATTCGGACGAAGCCAGATTCAATTCAAGACTGCGAATACCATTATCATGGATCATCGCGTCGAGCAGGCTGAAGCCGAATCGCTGAGTCACATTTCGGGCCGTCACGCTCCAATTCGTCGCATCACCCTTCTGGAACTCACATAGAATGCCGCTGCCTCGATTCGCCAGCAGAACGTTCTGCAATTCCAATCGACGCGGCGGATGATTGAGTGACAGGCCATAGCCACCACCAG
The DNA here is from genome assembly GCA_026400835.1 of Planctomycetales bacterium. GTDB lineage: Bacteria > Planctomycetota > Planctomycetia > Planctomycetales > Planctomycetaceae > SXXK01. Next base: position 130,047 of record JAPLOA010000055.1, read on the forward strand.
CAAACACCGAATTGCGAACCAGCACAACGCCTTCAGCGTCGGCCAGTTTCAGCCACGCAAGACCTTCAAAGTCATCAGACCGGGCTGGCGATTGAATGACGCAACCTTCAATTGTCAATGACGCAGACTGAATCTCAAGGAGCTGACGAAACCTCTTCTGCTCGGGATACGGAGCCAATATCGCGCCCGATTCAGCCTGCTGACTGATACTCACACCGCGAAGTTCGACCGCGCGAGCTCGCAGTTGCCAGCGAACATTCTCCGGCACGACAATCTGAGCCACCGGCGACTGCTCACACAGAATTCGAAGTGTCCCCGGAAACTGACAGGGAGCCGCCAGATATTGCTTCCCCGACTCCAGTCGAATTACACCTTCCGCATCGACCTTTGGCAGCATTGATGGACCAGCGTCAGGCATGACAGCTTCGCCCTGCCCTGAAGGCGGCTCAACTGACTTCATGCCAACAACGGAAGACTCTGGCCGCAGTCCGAGGCGGAGAGTTTTGGGAAGAACCCCTGATCGCGCTGTCAGAAAAACAAGAACGCACAGCACCGCAGTTGCCGTTACCGGCCAGCGCCATGATCCGGATTTACTCCGACGACGAACAACGGGACGCGATTTCGATCGGAGTGAATGATCAGGCATCGAGCGAGCGATCGCACGGCAGTGGCGCAGGCCACCACCAGAATGTGGCCGCCACGATTTCAGCACTTCGGCCGCACTGGCAGGCCGCAGCTCAGGCGAACGGCGAGTCATCGACATGATGATGCGAGACATCCACTCCGGACAATCCGGCACCGGGCCTCGGACATCAACAATGTCATGGTCCTTCTGCTTCATAACTCGAGTGATCGGATCAGCGGAGAGAACCACTGGGCGGCTCGTCAACAAATGCCACAACAGGCATCCCAGCGAATACAGTTCACTGCGAGTATCAGCCAGGCGTCCGGTTCCGATTTGTTCCGGAGCGACACCGTCGCAATCACGCAGTGTGATCCGATCAGACAGAGCAAATTGAGGCTGCAGGAATCGACGCACAAATGGATCGACCAGATGAACTCTTCCCGCAGGATCCAGTCGCACATTTCGAGCCACGATGTCGCCGTGCAGCAGTCGCACGGACTCCAGCCACGCGAGCATCGTCAGAAGTTCGCGACCAATCTCGGCGACAGCCGGCCACGGAAGTCGACCACCACGAATCAGCAGTTCTTCCATGGACCAGCCGTGAAGATAAGGGGACACCAGAAACGAAGAAGCGGCGGATTCCAAACCGGCGGCATTTGGGGAGTTGGAAGAATTCTGAGTAACAAGTTCGATCGGCAGTGCCAGACCCGCAGGAGCCGAACTTCGGCAACGATCGATTGAAGCCAGCAGATCGGCGGTGCGAGACTCAGAACCTTGTCCTGTCCGCGAATCATGAGGCATCAATGACCGCAGAATCACGCTTAATTTATGACGTGAGTCGCTGGCCAGGAAGGTGGCTCGCCCGAGCGGTTCTTTGCAGAAAAATCGGCCGACGACAACCTTCTGGAGGTCATCGCCCACGATTTGGTCGGCCTGCCACGGGGTCAGAAGTTTGCGTTCAACCAGGGCATCCAGCCACACCGAATCAAAGTCGGGCAGGTCATGACTGAGTCGCCGAACCAAAGGCTCACACGAATCGAGTTCGGCTCGATGACAGAGACCACTGGATGTAAGCAGGTTCAGGAGTTTTTCTGAAGGAGATCGCATCCGTGCGTATCGACACTCAGGAAAGAAAAATCACTAGGTCAAAAGCCAGTCGATCAATCGCCAGTCCATCCAGCGTCGATCCGGATCTATGCCACTACGTCCGATGAAGCCCAGGTGACCACCATGCTTCGTCAGGCACAGGCTGACATTGGTGGGCAGCTTCAGATCGAGGAATGGCTTTGAGCATACCACGGGGTCATCTTCGGCCGCCAGAATCGTTGTGTGAACTCGAATCTGGTCAATCACTCGCGCTGATGACGCCTGATTGTAATAATCGTCAGCCGATTCAAAACCAGACGCCGGGGCTGTGTAGAGTTCGTCGAAATCATACAGTCGACGTGGAAGTTGACGCACCATTGCCAAAGGCAGATGATCCTTCCAGAGCGGACTATTTGCGATCTGACTGATCAGCAGTCTCGTAAAGTACCAGTCATAACGCTGGCCCATGGAGGATGAATTCAAACGAGCCGCACAGCGATGCAGGTCGATCGGAGGGCAAACCGCGACAGCTCGAAACAGGCAGAGAGGTAACTCATCCGGATTCTCTCCCAGATATCTCAGCAACAGATTACCGCTCAGTGAAAATCCGGCAATAGAAACGGGAGACCCTGGACAGAGTCGCTCAAGCATCTGCACTGCTGAAGCGACATCTTCCGTGCGCCCCGCATGGTACGGATTCCTTGCCAACAGCGCTCCCGCACCGCAACCTCGATGATCCAATCGAAAAACACGAATGCCCTGAGACATCAGGCGGCTTGTAAGACGCACCATGTAGCCGCTCTGATGTGAGCCACAAAGTCCGTGCATCAGCAGTACGGTATGGTCGCCACGCTGCCAGCCCGCAGGACAGTTGTCATGCATAACAACAAGGTCCCCATCATTCAGTCGCAATCGTCGCTCGGTCGTTCCGTACAACTTCACTCTCGACGGAAACAAAGTTCCCCAAAGCGTTTGACGATGTGCTCCACCCAGCCCAATCGCAGGCTGAAACTGAGGAACACCGGGCGAAGAATCGAGGGGCATGATCATTGGAGCGGAGTCTGCAAGGAGACGACGAATCTGCTCGCTGTCCACCGCAGACTCTGTCGCTGATCCCTGATATCGGTCTGCTCCGCTCATTACGATTCCGAGTATTCGATGCGTGAAGGGAATCCAGAAGTAGGTCAGTACTTCACTCTGTTTAGTTTTCGTCGGCCAAGGGATTCTCTGAGCCGTAATCAGCAGTTTGTAGAGGTTTTCAGACTTTTGTAAAAGAGGACAATCCTGATTTAAGCGGACCGTGAATAGTCTGCCCGAAAAGTCCCCCGACTTGATTTCCGCAGATGCCTGATTGCCGCAGTTTGCCTCGATACGCAGTCGACACGAGCATCTCAGCCTGCAGGCCTCAAACGGATTCTCAAAAGATCGAATCCGAGGTTCCGATAGACCGCGGAAGTCTTACAGGCATAGTTGTCGGTTGCCAGCTTGAGCCGCGATCGAAGCTGACGGCTCGATTCGAAAGCAAGACTCAACAATGGTCTCGTGTCTCCGAGACAGGACCTTCTGTGGCGGCGCGAAAAGCACCTTAAAATGCAATCAGAATCCGCTTCAGGAATTGCCGCCGCTTTATTCGAGTTCTGAACTCAGGAATTGCAGATCTGTCTTTTCTATCAGATCCCTCCGCCAACTTCTTTCATCTCCAGTTGCTTCATTTTGCGGTAGAGATTCGAGCGGTGCAGCCCCAGCAGTCGAGCGGCATCGGTCATGTTGTCATTCACCTGACGGATACTGCGACGAATGAAGTCCCGCTGAAATTCCCGAGTCGCCTCGTCCAGTCCCAGTTCCAGCGAGGGTAATCGTGATCCATCAGCGTCAGGGTTCAGGATGAATGCCAGATCTTCTGCTTCAACTCGATCCCCCGGCGCAAGAAAGGCAATGCGTTCCATCAGATTACGCAACTCGCGGACGTTTCCGGGCCATGTATGAGATTGCAGCCGACGACGGGCTTCCGAAGATAACTGCAATTGCGGTCGGCGAGCCTGAATTGCGAAACGTCGCAGAAAGAATTCCGCCAGCGGCAGAATATCTTCCGGTCGTTCCCGCAATGAAGGCAGATCGAGGCTGACGACACCAAGGCGATAATACAGGTCTTCGCGAAATCGCTTAGCTCGCACAGCTTCACTGAGATTTGCGTTCGTGGCCGCCACTATTCGCACATTGATAGGAATCGACTGTGAACCGCCAACACGAGTAATCACTTTCTGCTCCAGAACCCGCAGAAGCTTGGCCTGACCGCCTGGGCTCATGTCGCCAATTTCATCGAGAAACAGCGTCCCACCGTCGGCCAGTTCAAATTTCCCCTGCCGCATATCACGAGCATCCGTGAAAGCGCCTCGCTCATGTCCGAACAGTTCACTCTCCAGCAATGACTCCGTCAGCGCGGCACAGTTGACGGCCACGAACGGGCAGTTGGAGCGATTCCCTGCATAGTGTAACGACTGAGCAACCACTTCTTTGCCAGTTCCGCTTTCACCAAGGACAAGCACTGGCAAATCAGTATTCGCCAAACGACGCACGGTATCCCGCAGAGCAGTGATAGCCATGCTGTCGCCAATGATCGAAACTCCCCTCGTGACCTGCTCGGCAAGTTGACTATTGCTGCGATGAAGCAGATTGCGTTCCTGCAGATTGCGCAAGGCCACAGCCGCCTGAGTTCCTAATTGAGTCAGACATTCCACATCATCCTGAGTGAACGGGCGATTCTCGTTGTGATTGATCCCTTCGAAAGCTCCAACGACGTTATTGCTGGCATCACGCAACGGTACGCAGATCAGATTACGAGTTCGATAACCGCTTTTTCGATCGACCTCCTGATTGAATCTTGGATCGTCATACGCGTCGTCAACACAAATGGCGTGGCCGGTTTTCAGAGTTTCACCGACAATCCCTTCGCCAAAAGGCAGGCGCAACGAGGCCCCCTTCACTCCCAGCGCGGGCCTCGCTTCAACTTCGTTGCGTTCCTTGTCCCACAGGAAAATGCTGCTGCGATCGCAGTTCAGCAATCGAGTCGCCTCGTGAGCAATCTGTTCCAGCAGGGGAGCCGCGTCTTCGGCCATCGACAGCTTCGACGCAATGTTCAGAGTCGATCGCAATCGCTCCACCTGCCTGCGGTTCTGCAACTCGCGATCAACCAGCGTCAGGGCCATCGACAGCGTTCGTGCGATCAACAGGCCAGACTCAGCAAGATCCGCATCCGCATGTCGCCCCACGGTGACCAGGAGATGACCGAAGGGAGTTCCTGCCGTCAGCGGGAATGCAGCGACAATCCGTCCCTGATCCGTCTTTGAAACTCCCGCGGCATCTCGTTCCAGAGCATTATCCCAGAGCGCCACGGGACGCATCGCCACGGCCTGCTGCCCATGCTCAATCACAGTCGCCCAGCCTGGCCCGGGAATTCGCTGAACCAGAGCAATCCACTGAACAGAGAGTTCCGTGGCGATCTCTGACAAAGCCAAACGCATGAAGGTTTCAAAATTCGCAGCCTTCACACCTTCCGACAGCAGTTTTCCGCTGAGCTGCATTAAGGTCCCAGCCGCATGAGCCGGAGACAACAAAGACACCTGCTGAATCGTCTTCCAATCCGTCGTCGCCACGATTCCATCCTTGCCGTTATCACTCGAATTCTTCGATTGACAATCACTGTGTTCAATCAGATTTATTCCCGCGCCATCGAGATGACTGCAGGCGGAAGGGTATCTTGGAACACAACTACGTCAACCGGGATTTGTCGAATTCGCTGCAAAACAGCTGGTTACAGCGCGAGGCAAAGGCCTTCACAAAGCGTTGCTGGCATCCGGAAATTGCGTTGAAGCGGCACGTGCGAAGCCCCCGGTCAGTTCCCGCAATAGCAACGAAAGACAGAGTGAATCAGGCCCGTTGCTTTCAATCAGGGGCGCTTCAGCAGGGATTCCAGCGCTCTTTCAGAGGTCTTTTGAGGCCGTACGACACAGGCCGGAACTCGCTGCACGCAAGCCGGCCTGCATTCGTCAGGAAAATTCTGACACCGCCCTTAATTAAGGAGTTGCATTCTCGGCATCAGTCCAGTTGTCCGTTCGAAACGGAGAAGCCGGCAACCCTGCACCGTTGCTGAGATTAGGTTCGGCGATGTGATTCCAGCCGAAACGAACCGCAACTGGCTTTGCCACACCTTCTGCGGTGACAACGACTGTGTCTCCTTCGATCTTCGCCATTGCTTTGACAAACTTTTTGTCGTCACCGGCAACAGAGAACCACGACAATTCCTGTCCGTCTCGAGGCTTCAAACCAACGGCATGGTCAAAGCTGACAATGGCTTTGTTTCCGTCAGTCTTCAATGATTTGTAGAGCGGTCCGGAGTACACCAGTTCTGGCTGACCATAAGTATGAGCCAAGGCCCAGAGTGAAAGTCGACGGCCAACTTCCTGCTTATTCGGTGGGTGAATATCGTTTATTGTGGTGATGTCTGTCAGCACCGCCATACCGGTGTTCCTGACCGACAATGTTGACGTTTGAGCTTCCCAGATGCCAGCCAGACGGGTCGGATCACCACCATAGTTGTACGGGGCAAGCTGAGCAAACAGGAATGGAAAGTCCCGATTGCCTTCCTGATTCCAGACGGAACGCCATCCTTCAATCAAACCCTTCTTCAACTGAAAGTAGTGCATTCCCTGGCCGTTGTTGGACTCGCCCTGATACCACAGGAAACCGCGAATGCCGAAGGGGACAATCGGATGAATCATCCCGTTGTACAGACCTGTATGTTGGTAGTTACTGTTGAGGGGATGCCCGGGAAGATCACCGGAAGCGGCTGGCAGCGGATCACCCGGCTTTGCTGCGGCGACCGCTGCTGCATAGGCCTTGACACCTTCGGAATACGCAACCAGCGAATCCGAATAGCCCTTTAACATTCCGAGCCATTCGTTCTTTTCAGCTTCCAGTTCCGGAACAGCCGTGTAACCCTGTGGCGGAATCCATGGCTGGATGCGAGTCCCGCCCCAGGCGGTTGTGATCAAACCGACAGGAACGTCCAGCTTCTGATGAATCTCTCGACCGAAGAAGTAGAGGACCGCGGATGAGCCGCCCACAGTCTCCGGAGAGCATTCAACCCATCTGGCAGCGACGTGTTCCGCTGGCGTTCCGGAAGGAATCAGCGGAATCATGAACAGGCGGATCCTGGGAAACTTTGCGTTTGCAATTTCCTCTCCTGCGTTCAGGGACGCAGAAACACTCCATTGCATATTGGACTGGCCCGACCCGGCCCAAACTTCGCCCACCAAAATGTTCGCGACTTTGATTTCATTCTTGCCCTTCACGATCATTTCGTGAGGCCCACCGGCCGTCTTGATCGCCGGCAGAGTGACTTTCCACTTTCCACTGCCATCAGCTTTTGTGGTCGCCGTTGATTCGCCCAGCGTCACGGTGACGTCTTCACCGGCGGCCGCCCAGCCCCAGATCGGAAGCGGGATATCCTTCTGCAACACCATGTTGTCGCTGATCACTTCAGGCAGCCGCACATCAGCAACACTGATCGAATCACAGACGACCACAGTCGCAACAGCCAACAGGCACCAACGTACACTCATCATCTGAAAATTCCTCGACAGACTAAAGCTCGTCATCATCTACAAAGTTTGGAGCAGGCTCATCCGGATCATCGTCTTCAAGAGACAAAATGTCATCCGCGTAGACATCTGAATCATCCCATGATTCATCGAATTCCGGATCATCATCTCCGCGAAGTTGATCATCCGTGAGTTCACTGATTTCCGGTTCGTCATCGATTTCGTCAATAACTTCCGCGTCAGAGGTCATCTCCGGAGGCAGAGGCGTGTCACCGCTCAAAAGATCCGGATCGCTCTCGTTTCGGCCTCGCAGAACCAGCCGGATAGGGACTTCCTGAAACGGAGTCACCTCTCGCAGATAGCCTAACAGGTATCGCTTCCACGATTCGTCCAGCAGAGAAGACTCGTTGCACTTCAGTACGATCGTGGGAGGAGAACCTGCGATCTGTGATGCGAAGTAAATCTTCGGGCGACGATTTTTTCTGATCGGCGGTGGATTCTTTTCAATCGCTCTTTGCACAGCTTTATTCAGCCGAGAAGTGCTCATGCGGAGATTCGCCTGCTTGTAAACCGACTGAGCCAGATTCACAAGCTTACGGATGTTACGACCATCTTTTGCCGTAATAATCGCGATGGGGACGTGACGCATCGAACTGAATGTGTCCAGAAGATACTTCACCCACTTCTCTGTCGTCATCTCTTCATCCAGAGCCGCGTCCCACTTATTGATGACAAAGATGCATGGCTTGTAATGCTCATTGATCTCTTCAACCAATTGCTTGTCGACTTTGGAAATCGTCTGCGTGGCATCAAAGAACATCAGCACCAGATCCGCCCGGCGTATGCTCCGCTGCGCTCGCACAAGGCCGTAGAATTCGATGTCGTTGGCCAGACTCTTTTTCTTGCGAACACCGGGAGTATCGATCGCAATAAAAGACTTGCCATCGACCTCAAAGCGAATGTCGATGCTGTCGCGAGTTGTTCCCGGGATGTTACTGACAATCACGCGTTCACTCTGCGCGAGCTGATTGATGAACGTACTTTTGCCAACGTTGCGGCGCCCGACGACAGCCAGACGCATGTCGGATGGCTGCAGCAGATAGTCGCCTTCCGCCGTTTCAGTCTCGCGAGCTGTTGGAAGCAGTTCAACAATCGCGTCGATCAGCAGGTCTCTATTGCGATTGGCCTTTACGCTGGTCGTCACGTAAGGAACGTTCGCCAAAGTCAGGAACGTGGCGGCTTCGAGGTCCAGCTTTGGTGAGTCGCACTTGTTAACGACGAGCATTGACGGTTTGCTCATGCGTCGAAGCCGATGGGCGACCTGCTCATCGAGAGGTGTCACCCCAGCCTTGGCATCGACGACAAAGAGCATCACGTCGCATTCATCGAGCCCTGTCTGAATCTGACGTTCGATGTCTTCCGAGAGATCATCGCTGTCAACGATACCGATCCCACCGGTATCCATGAGTTCGAAGTAGCGATCTCGTTCATGCATGATCCAGGTGACACGATCTCGAGTCACTCCGGCGGTCGGGTCAACAACGGAGATCAATCGGTCGGCCAGCCAGTTCAGCAACGAGCTCTTTCCGACGTTGGGGCGACCCACAATCGCCACTTTCGGAATTCCCATGACTGCTGTCCTTCAACGCCCACTGACGTACTACAAAAATTGATGCAATGCAATTTACCGAAAGTTACCATCACTGACCCAAAGGTTGCCTCTTTTGCCCGGCTGTTGATTCAGTGTGCTATCACAACCCGAAACGTGAGTGAGGGATAGCATGCACTGAATTCGCGGTCGGACAATCCCTCGCTGACGCTTCGGGTTACGATAACGTCAACAGGTCGCTGCGTGGGTTTACCATGATGAGTTCTGACCGGCGCTTACAAAAATGCACTGCGGAAAAGCTGCGAAGCGTACACCGTTGAGGCTTCCCCGTCATTCGACTGGCCCAAACCACCCCCGAATTTCGCACAAGTAAATACCATTCTGGCGTGTTCTGACCAGGCTGCGTACACTCCGGGGACCTGAATCAGGATTCTTTGGAGATCAGCCGTGGCCAGTAAACCAAGTCCAGCAAAGCCCGTTTCGCCTCAAAGCCCCCCCGTTTCTGTGCCATTGGAGGCTGCCAAAGCCGACAGCTCGACAATCGCCGTGGGGGCTCCGCTAAACCGGAATTCTCCGTCATCCTCGGCAGTGAATTCAATGGCCGATGTCAGCAGTGGAAAAAAGCTCAACGACAACGGAGAAACACGCAGCCGGCGGCGATCGACGTCGCGATCAATCGGCCAAAACGATCGTCTTGTGTCACTGGACGCCTTCCGTGGCTTCATCATGATGATGCTGGCGGCCGGAGGATTCGGGATTCTGGCCTTTTCAAAGATCGATAAATCATCTCCGGTCTGGGAAGTCCACAACTGGGACAAATGGCACGCCATCGGAGATCATTTTGATCATCCCCGGTGGCTGAGCGTGATCGATCGATACAGTGTCTCGTTCTGGGACCTGATTCAACCCTCCTTCATGTTCATGGTCGGTGCGGCTATGCCCTTCTCCAGCCAGCGCAGAGAATCCAGCGGACAAGGACTGTTCGGGCGGACTCTGCATGCCATCCTGCGTTCGGTCGCGCTGGTTCTGTTGGGAGTTTTTCTGTCGTCGATGGGGCACGAGAAGACTCTTTGGATCTTCCCAAATGTGTTATGCCAGATCGGCCTTGGGTATTTCTTTGCGTGGATGATGCATCACTGGCAACCCATGTATCAGATGATCGCTCTGTTCGTGATCCTGACTGGCTACTGGGGCTGGTTCTCCATGAATCCACCCGCTGCGAATTACGACTATGCGGCCGTAAGTGCAAGTCAGGAGAATGGTGAAATCTTTGAAGGAAAGTTTGCCGCCTGGTCCAAGAACGCGAATGCGGCTTACAAGTTCGACAGTTGGTTATTGCCGCGACTTCGATCGGTCCCGGAACCAGTTCCAGTGGCTGACACAGGAACGCCGAATGACGGTACCGCAAAAGAAGAAGTGGTCGCGGCAGCCAATGCAATACCGGTTGCCGACGAGAAACCAGCGCCCGCCGCCGAGGAAGTGAAAGGCACCGAGAAACCCGCTTGGTATCGTCAATGGTTTTTGCTGAATACAGAAGCTTACAAGCCCAACACCGGCGGCTACACAACCTTGAACTTCATCCCGTCAATTGGCACCACACTGCTGGGGATTTTATGCGGTCAGGTGCTGTTGCGAATAGATTTGTCGAAATGGTCCAAGCTGGGGATTCTGATCACCGGAGCTGCAATTTGCTTCGGTTTGGGCGTCGCTTCTCATGAGTATGTTTGTCCGATCGTCAAACGCATCTGGACGCCAAGCTGGGTTTTGTTCAGTGGCGGCTATGTCATCGGCATGCTGGCGTTGTTCTATTTTCTGTTTGATATCCTGCCTCTGAAACTGCTGGCGTTCCCTTTGGTCGTGGTCGGCATGAACTCCATCCTGATTTACATGATGGGGCAGACAATTTCCGGCTGGATGCGCGAGAGCGTGGTTAAGGTCCATCTTGCCGGCATGATCGAAAACGTCTTCGGCCCCAAAGCTCTCGATCCCTTATGGTACGGCCCGATTACGTTACCCTCGACAGTGTTTCTGCTCTACTGGTTGTTCCTGCTTTGGCTGTATCGACAGCGGATCTTTCTGAAACTGTGAAACAGGCTCTGAACTTTAGATCTGTGATTGCCCTGTCGTGATCTGTGTCGCCGCTCGCCCTGTAGCTCTTCACGTTCGGCATCGATGATAATCGTTTCGCTATTTTGCGGCCGTCCTCGGTGCACCCGAACTGCGATGTCGAACATGCAACATCACAGGGAGAGTTGTAATCCCGTCGACGCTGGACTTCAGATAAAACGGTCGGCTCATTTCGGGAACCCACTTCGCGGTTGTGATAAAGAACTCTCGCTCGTTCTGACCTTCAAGGAGCATAAGCCCGTTTAACCCGATGTTGTCGACGAATACGCCGTGAGGCATATTGCGGCCGGAATCTTCTTTGCCAAACTCGACGAGCCCCGTGTGGTCCAGTCGATCCACTTTCAGAAATGCTCGGACGGTTTCTCCCGCCCACACGGTCAACTCCGGAGTATGCTCGTTCTGGCCCGCAGCCTGTTGCTCAGCGGTCAGAATTCGTACCGATATCTTCGGCTTTTCAGCGATTACCAGATTCTTCAGTCCGCCCACATCGTGGACCACATCCTTGTCACCAATTCTTGCGCGAGCTTTAAAGATGACACCCTTCACAGCCTCTTCTGCAGGCTGAACAGCATCGTTGGATGCAATAAGAATTGCCATCGCCTGGCGCTGTTCCGGCTGAATGATGACAGGGTCTGACAGAGTAAACCCGGCTGGGAGATTCTCCGCAAAGATCTCAATCGGGCCGTCGTAGCCATCAAGCCGCGTTGCTGTGAAAATGATTTCGCGACCAGTTCCCTTATGAATGCTCAACGTATCTCCTGCCATCGCTATGTTGAAATTCGGCTGTGGATGTCGCAGCATCAACTGGTACTTGTAGTCGGCTCCCTGAAATCCGCGAGCATCCTTCAGGCGAACGACATAAGTGCCATCAGCCGGAGGCACGAATGTCAGCCGCGAATCTTTGCCCCACTGACGCATCGGGTCGTCATCGTTCTGGCTGTAAATTGGAAAGATCGGCAGGCCGGTATCTTTCAGAACTACGTCAGCAGGATACGGCACGACAATAAACGCCGGCCCCTGCAATGGATGGGAAGTCGGAGTTGTGCCAAAGTAGGTCTGACGCAGTGTTGCCCCGGGATAAACTTTGAAACCAGAATCCGGACCGCGCGGGTATAGCCAGAGTTTCACGACTTCGCCGTCGGCATAGAGATACTCGTTCAGTTCCATTTCCTGCCAGTTGAAGACTCGAAAGTCATCAGCCGTGTCGGAATCCTTCCCGCGGAATGTGAAGTAGGAATCCCGCACGGCCTGCAATTGCGTCTGCAAGACAGGCTTGCCATCCGGAGTCACCACTTCCACAGTGGAATCCAGCGCCGACTTATCACGGGACGCCTTGACCTCAAGCAGAATCGGCTGCCCCTTTTTTGCCTCAAAGCGAAACTGATCCTCATCGCTGCCGGAAGTTGCACCATCGATCACACCTGAGATGTTTGCAGGAAACGGAACAGCCTGCGCAACCGCAACCTCACTGTTTGGCTCCATTTCAGTCACCTCTGCCAGTGGTCCTGCGGCTTCGGCCATGACGACCACTGCCGCTGCGTCAATTGGTTCCGTTTTGGAAGCGATCTCCGGCAGAGCGACAGATCGATGTTCGTCTTTCGACGTCGAGATCAGAACGCGAGCGTTTGCACTGTCGATCGCCAGACTCGTGACAAGGTCCTGAGTCAGGTTTTCGGCCGATTGTTCGTTAACCGTTGCGGCATCCCAGGTTTTGATCGATCCCATGTCGGACGTCGTGACGAGATACCGGCCGTCGTCGGAAATTGCGAGGCGAGTAATCACGCCCTCATGAGCAAATCGAGAGATGATCAACGGATTAATCTGTGGCCCATCGACCGACACGAGTTGCCACTTTCGAATTCGGCTGTCGGCTCCAGTTCCCAGAACAAATCGATTATCAGGAGTAAAGACCACCGAATACTGTTCGGCCTGTGGCTGGCTGAGCGTATCGAAACGTTCTCCAGTAGCCACATTCCAGATTTTGATCGTCGCGTCGGCACTTGCAGAAGCCAGCAATTTTCCATCCGGACTAAAGCGAAGATCAAACACCGCGCCATTGTGGCCGGTCATTTCACGGATCTTCTCACCCGTTTCCGCATTGTGCAAAATGATGCGACGGTCGTATCCGGCCGTTGCGACAATTGTTCCGTCCGGAGACCAGTCGGCCGAGTAAAGAATATCGTTGTGGCCGGCGAACTCTTTTTGAATTGAGTCCTGTCCAATAACAACTTCGACCGCTCGACCAGCAAGCCCCGGAGTGCCCGTGGCGAGCAGAACTCTCGTCCCGTCCGGAGAAAGACGCAGTCCGTTCACCTTGCCGTCTGCGATCGGCAGGCTCCAAACAAGCTCACCGTTCTGAACTTTCCGCTGTTCCACAAGTTTAAATCGACCAGACAGCACTGTGTGGCCGTCCTTTGATAAGACCATGGCCAAAGCCGGAGATCTGACCTTCGATGCGGTGACTGCGACTTTCGGAAGTGCTGGCAACACCGCCATACGACTGTCAAATTTTCCGCCTTCGTGTAGCCATTGGGTCAGAATTGCCAACTCTTCTTTTGAAGGCTGAGCTTCATCAGCGGGCGGCATATGGTCATCGCCAGTGCTGACCAAAACCTCCAGCAGTCGACTCTTTGCCGCGGTGGTCTCGTCGAGCACTGGACCATTCTCGCTGCCTTTTTGAATGTCATCAGGAGCCTGCAAAGAGAGCCCGTTTTGAGCATCCACGCGACTATGACAGCTCACGCAATACTTTTGCAGCAGCGGAGCGATCTGAGTGGAATAGCGAACTGATTCCGCTGCCGTAGCGACGAGCGAAAAAGGCAAACAGTAAGTCAGTACAGAGACAGTCAGCAACGCTCGCACGAACATCAGCGCACCTGCAATTCGGCCTTGATCGAAATCGGGGTCCAGCCGGTTGAATTCCAGCGCTCGGATTGTGGTGCGAATCGTCTCAAACTGCAAGCAGGCCACGACATACCGTGTTTCCGGGGGGCCTGAAACCTTTTTGTGTCCTGAAGCCGCCATCCCGCAAGTGCTCATAACACAGGACGATAAGCACGTTAGTGCTTCATGGAGCCTGTCATACAAGCCCGATGCGCCAGCGAGTGCGTTTTACTTCCAGGCAGTGCCGACTCTGCGGCCTCGTCCGGCATATACGATCTTGCGTCCATTTACATAAAATGGAGGACATGAGAGCTTCGCGCTGCAAATACGCACTCGCTGGCGCGTCGGGCTTGTATTGTGGAACGTTACGATTTAATTGAGACCTGGCCAACCGGTTTAAGTCAGGTGATGTGGAGTTAGCGTTTGAAAAAATTTAATGCTGGCGAGCCGATCGCGTATTTTTTCACGTGGACAACCTACGGCACTTGGCTTCCCGGTGATCATCGTGGTTGGAACCCGAAGGACGGAAGTGGGCCGCAAACTGGCAATCAGCTGTTTGAGGAGATGGCTCGTTCTCAAATGAGCGAGCCAGAGTTCCACCTCTGCACTGTCGATCGCGAACTTGTCGAAAAGGTGATTCGTAAACATTGCGAAATCCGTCAGTGGACTCTGCACGCCGTGAATCCGCGATCGAACCATGTGCATGTTGTGGTCACGGCACCGGGCTACGAGCCAGAACCGGTCTACGAACAATTCAAAGCCTGGTGTACTCGACATCTGAAAGTGAGTCACAAGGAGCGTGAAAACTTCTGGACAGAGCGAGCGAGTCGTCGCTGGATTAACCACGAAGAGGATCTTGAAGCCGCGATCCTCTACGTGCTTGAAGCACAAGACGGTGATCACGGCGCTGCTTCATGGAGCTGGTAATACAAGCCCGACGCGCCAGCGAGTGCGTATCACTGGTAATACAAGTCCGATGCGCCAGCGAGTGCGTTTCACTTCCAAGCCCTGCCACCGCTGCGGGCTTGCTCGTTAAGCAGTATCCTGCGTCCATTTGTAGCGGCTGGAGTAAATCAGAATTTCGCGTTGCTAATACGCACTCGCTGGCGCGTCGGGCTTGTATTGTGAGACGATCAGGCCCGCTGCTGCACCCCTGGGGAAAACCCGAAACCAGGAGCTTCAGAGAAAGCGACCCTTGAATCGCGCTTTTTCAGAATCAGCCCGGGATCTTCGTCGCTGGTCGCTACAACTGTTTTAAACGGTTTTCTTACGCGAAGGCTAATGTTTCCTTGAATGAACATGTTGAGCCAACCGGCTTATTTCGCCCTGTCGTCAATTCTGGGGTAATACTCAAGCACAGAGTCCATTCTGCAAATCATTGTTTCGCAATGATGTTCTGCCCGTCGCGATTCTGATTTGCGGACTAAGCCCGTCTCGTTTCTCCCCAGAACACGAAGAAAGTGTTGTATGTCGGATTATGATACTGATGTACTGGTCACGGATCGACGCAGATCATCACAGCGCCGCACGAAGCCGGAACGCCGACCAGTCAGACCCGTCAAGGAAGTCGCTCCGGAGCCGGAAGAGGAAGTCCGATTCGAAGATCCAGGGATTTCTGCTCGTCGCGAAATCATGGACCGTCGTCGACAGGATCGCCGTCGACAGATCGACCCCACAACCTGCGAACGCGATTACTCGGATGGTGAAATCGAGTTTATGCGTGCCATGGATGACTACAAACGCAAGAGCGGCCGACCATTCCCGACATGGAGCGAGGTTCTGGAAGTCGTGATGAGTCTTGGATACCGCAAGGTGGCGGATCCTTCTCTGCTGGAGTGGAGAACATTCGGCGATCAGATGGGATCACTTTGAGGCACCAGTCTCGAATTGTCTTCCCGATGTTTCCCTGACTGGAAATCCCGACCCGAAACGTCAGTGAGTGATTCTGCAGGAGCACTTTGATCCCTCGCAGACGCGTTGGGTCGTGATGACAGGAAACTGTTTCGGGACTGCTCTTTCTGTAATTGTGCTCATCCGGCTCGGCAAGTTGCCAAATTCTTCGGACGGACCCTGAGGAATTTTATCAGGCATCGTATTACGACCAAAATCTTATATCCTGCGAACCGCATTTCTGGCGTCACATGTGACCCGAACATGCGGTTCGTTGCGTTAATTGCGTCATCGATTACGCCAGAATCCCGTCGACGACATGTCCGTGCACATCTGTCAGACGGTACTGGCGACCCTGATAGCGGTACGTCAATCGCGTATGATCGACGCCGCAGAGATGCATAATCGTGGCCTGCATGTCATGAACATGGACCGGATTCGCCACAACGTTCCATGCAAAGTCGTCGGTCTCGCCATACATAGTCCCGGGCTTGATTCCGCCGCCGGCCATCCACCAGCTGTAAGCTCGACCAAAGTGATCGCGACCTTTGGGGTTGGCCGGATCTCCCTGACCGAATGGCGTTCGTCCGAATTCTCCGCCCCAGACGACGAGCGTGTCATCCAGCATCCCGCGTTCTTTCAGATCTTTGACCAGGGCGGCGGAAGGACCTTCGGTGTCGATGCATTGCTGTTCAAGCTGAGTATGCAGGTTGCCGTGCTGATCCCAGCCGGCGTGCATCAATTGCACAAACTTAACGCCTCGCTCCAGCAATCGGCGAGCAATCAGACAGTTGTTCGCAAACGTCCCCTTCGCCAGTGCGTCAGCGCCGTAACGATCCAGCGTGGCTTTTGTCTCGCCGGAAAAATCGACAAGATCCGGAACGCTCGACTGCATCCGAAACGCCATTTCGTACTGAGCAATTCGAGTATCAATCTCGGGATCGCCATAATCTTCCAGATGGGCCTGGTTCATAGCGACAATGTCGTCAAGCAGGTCACGGCGTGAGCCAGAAGTGACCCCCGGCGGATTTGCGAGATAAGGCACGAGATCTCCGGTGTTGCGGAAACGTACGCCCTGATAACGGCTTGGGAGAAAGCCGCTGCCCCAATAGTAATCAAAGAACAATTGACCGCAGGTCTTCGCTTTATCACTGGATGTCATCACGACAAACGTGGGGAGATTGTCGGTTTCGCTGCCCAGCCCATACGACAGCCACGCTCCCATACTCGGACGGCCGGGAACCTGCGCACCCGTCATGAAGAACGTAACGCCCGGTGCGTGATTGACAGCTTCCGTGTGCATGCTGCGAACAACACAAATATCGTCAGCGATCGACCCCACGTTCGGCAACATGGAACTCAGCGACATACCGTTTTGGCCATATCGTCGAAACGGCTTGATCGATGGTAAACACGGCCATTTGCCGTATCCACTGGACATCGTCGACAGTCGTGTTGTGCCGCGAATTGTGTCCGGAATATCCTTACCGGCCATCTCACGCATCACCGGTTTATCATCGAACAGGTCGACATGAGACGGACCGCCGCCTTGCCAGAGGACGACTACGCGTTTGGCTTTCGGTGCGAAATGCGGAAAACCCGGCAGAGGAGGCTCGGCTCCACTGGCGGAAGACGATTGCATCAGCGACGCCAAAGCAGCAAGCCCCGCGCCGCTGGCCGATGTGCCAAACATCTGACGGCGAGTGACGCGAGCGGCGTTGTCCAGAAACGGGTTCGTCATGATTGATCTCTTGAGGGAGTTCTCTTGCGGTATCAGGGTCAGCTCTTCATGTAGGATGGGCATTCTTGCCCGTCGAAACCCTGTCGGACAAGAATGTCCAACGTACAACTTACATGTCAAAAAACGCACTCGCGTTTATTCTCTGGTCAACGCTTCGTCCAAATTCAATATGGCGAGACAAACCGCAGTCATAGCGGCATGCTCGGCCGAGTTCAGTGATTCATCACGGGCCGCTTCGCCAACGGACAACAAAGCTTTGGCCGCATCCGCATCGGCAGAATAAAGGACAAACTGCTTTTCATACGCTCGTGTCAGAATCGCACGATCACGCTCCGTGGGCACTCGTCCCAGCACCTGTCGAAAAGCTCTTGTCAGCCGAGATTCGACGTCGGACGAAGCCTTGCAACATCGTTCCGCAAGGACTCGAGATGCTTCGACCCACGTCGGATCATTCAGCGTCGTCAAAGCATGCAACGGAGTACTCGTCGGAGTCTGACGAACTCGACACGCCTGGCGATTTGAAGTGTCGAACATATTCGCCGGCCCGACCGTACGACGCCAGAATGTGTAAAGACTTCGTCGATACAAGTCGTCACCATGAGACGCCGGATAAGTGAAGTCGCGTTCTTTGGTGATCGCCAGCGATTCCCAGATATCATCCGGCTGATAAGGATAAACCGGAACGCCGCCCATTTTGAGATTCAGCAGTTCGCTCGACGCCAGCGCCCAGTCTCGCAGCAGCAGCGATGGCATGCGGAATCGGCTCGCGCGAGCATACAGGCGATTCTCGGGATCACGTCGTTTGAGCTCCTGTGTGACTCGGCTGGACTGCCGATACGTGGCGCTGGTTACGATTAAGCGATGGAGATGCTTCATGCTCCAGCCGTGTTCGCGGAATTCCACGGCCAGCCAATCCAGCAGCGGTCCGTGAATTGGATACTCGCTCTGCACGCCAAAGTCTTCCGCAGTCTTGATCAATCCAGCGCCAAAGAAGTGCTGCCACATGCGATTCACCTGCACTCGCGCGGTCAGCGGATGCTCAGCGGACACCAGCCACTGGGCAAATCCCAGACGATTGGTCGGAGCACCGGCTGGCAGAGGCGGCAGGAAGGCCGGCGTGGCAAAGGAGACTTTCTCGGTCGGATTGAGATACTCACCACGCGACAGAATCTTTGTTTCGCGAGGCTGCGCATCGCTCATGATCATCGGACGTGGCATCTGATCGGCTCGATAATCGGCCAGTTGCTTTTTCAGGTCATCTCGCTGTTTGATCGCAGGGATTTTGTCGCCCAGCGTTGGCTGAACCTTCTCTGAGAAGTGTTTTCGCAGGTCTGTCGCCAGAGTCTTCTTTTCGTCGTCGCTGAGTTCTCCATCAGGTTTGATAACCAGCAAAGTCAGAGCTTCCGGCAATTCCGAGCCTTCCCGCAGTTTGCCTTCCACGATCAACCCGGCACGCCACTCTTCATAAGACGCGTCGACGCCCTTGGTGACTTCGGCTTCAAGAGCAGCGATCTGCGTATCAAACTCGGCAATGCGAGCTTTCGTTTCAGGAAATGGATATTCCAGAAACGGTGCGGCGACGCGAACTCGCGATGAAAAATACTGCGGCGTTCCGGACTCGGGAACTCGGTTGAATGCGTCCAGCATGCTGTAGTAGTCACGCTGCGTCATCGGATCATACTTGTGATCATGACACTGCGCGCAATTCATGGTCAGACCGAGCCATGTCGTAGACGTGGTCTCCATGCGATCGAACAAAATCACCCAGCGTTGTTCTTCCGCAATCGCGCCGCCTTCACCATTCAGCAGATGATTGCGATTGAAGCCGCTGGCGATTTTCTGCTCGTCCGTTGCGTCAGGCAGCAAATCTCCAGCCAGTTGCCAGATCGTAAACTGATCAAACGGCAGGTTTTCATTGAACGACTTCACGACCCAGTCACGCCAGATCCACTGCCACGTGTCACCATCCTGCTGGAATCCATTGCTGTCCGCGTAACGAGCCGCATCCAGCCAGCTGAGAGCCATTCGTTCGCCGTAATGAGGACTGGCCATCAAACGATCGACAAGCTTCTCATAGGCGTCAGGACTTTGATCGGCGACAAACGAGTCAACTTCTTCAGGCTCAGGAGGAATGCCGGTCAAATCAATCGAAAGCCGACGGATCAATGTCGCTCGATCAGCTTCCGGTGATGGTTGCAGCCCCATGCTTTCCAACTTCGCCAGCACAAAGCGATCGATCGCGTTTCGCGACCAATCTTGCCGAGCCACCTCGGGATCGGCTGGTCTTACCGGAGCAACAAATGCCCAGTGCTTCTGGTAAACGGCGCCTTCAGAAATCCACCGCTGCAGCAGAGCTTTTTGTTCAGGGGATAAGTGCCGGTTGGACTTCGGGGGTGGCATCTGCTCATCGGGATTCTCGGAATGAACACGCTGGATCAGTGCACTGGCCGACGCATCCCCGGGGACAATCGCGCCGGCGGTGATTGCTGCGTCGCGATCGTCCAGCCGCAGATCGGCCAGACGCTTGTTCGAATCCTGGCCGTGACAGTAAAAACAGTTCTCGGACAGAATCGGACGAATGTCGCGATTGAAGTCCAGCGGCAGCGGGGCAGACCCGCCCTCCTGAGCCATCACAGAGAACGGCATGCCGCTTACGAGTGCAGTCAGAAAAAGCAAAAGCCCTTGATGCGGTTTCATAAGCAGGCCTGATCAGGAGTTAGGGAAATCACAACCCGAAGCGTCAGCGAGGGATCTGCGTTCAGCATCGTACTAAACTCAGAATCGCATTCCCTCACTGACGTTTCGGGTTGTGATGCCAATTTCAAGACAGCGGTGGGGTAAAGCGGGAGGGGACCGATTTTGTCACGATCCCCGACGTTCCTCAGAACGCTTTCAAAGAAACGAACAGATGTAATCCGTGACCTTCGTCACCTTCAGGAGAAAATGAGAGTTCCCCGGAACGTTGAATGCCTGGCCGCCTTTGATTGAGTGCCAGGTAGTTTCACCTGCGAGACAATACGTCAACTCGCCGGATTGAATTTCCATCAGCTCTGGCTTGCCGGTGTTGAACTTGTATTCACCGGGAAGCATGATCCCCAAAGTTTTCAGGCTGCCATCGGCGAACTCGACCGAGCGGCTGGTAACGTTGCCGTCGAAGTAAACATTGGCAGCCTTGACGACGGATACAGATTCGAACTTGCTCATCGATTCCTCTGAATTTCCCAACGGATGAATGTTGTCGACACAAAACTCCTGACCACCCATTGTACGGCGGCTCAGAACCCCGGAAAAGTCCTCCGCGGCGGCGTGATCCGTGTCGCGGCGAATCCGACACCACAATCCCCTCAAATCGGAAGTTCCGGATTCAGCGGCATTCCATTTGCGGTTTCTCATCGGGCCGAGGAAATGCCGTCCAATATGGCAGGAATAGCCAACATTTTCTGGCAACTTGCTAAGATTCGGTGGCAGGCGACCTCCATGGTCTTGGTGTTCCTTTCCGCACACATTTCCCTTCCTACCCAAATCCTGAGCTTCCACAGCGATGTCAAAACGTGATTTCTACGAAGTGCTCGGTGTTTCCCGCAGTGCCTCACAGGATGAAATTCGCAAGGCTTACAAGAAGCTGGCGAAGAAATTCCATCCGGACGTGAAGCCTGCGGATCCTGATGCTGAGAAGAAATTCTCTGAAATCACCGAGGCCTACGATGCTCTGAGCGATGATGCGAAACGCAAAGCTTACGACCAGTTCGGTCATTCAGCGCGAGGCGGTGCCGGGGGTGGTAATCCATTTCAGGGTTTCGGTGGTGGTGGTGGCGGTGGTGGCTCGTTTGATCTGGACGACATCCTCGGTGGCATGTTTGGTGGCGGTGGTAATCCATTCGGCGGTGGTGGCCGTCGCGGTCAAGCACGAACTCAGAAAGGCCAGGACGCGAAGGCGGAGATTACCGTTCCGTTTATTGTGGCCGTCGAAGGGGGCGAGCATTCTGTTTCGCTGCAGAACGGTACGAAGAGCGAACGGCTGAGCGTCAAGATTCCGGCCGGGATAGAAGATGGCCAATCGATTCGTTTGGCAGGTCAGGGAAATCCAGGCTCTGGTGGTGGGCCGGCCGGTGATCTGATCGTCACTGTCCACATTGCGACTCATCCCTGGTTCCGTCGCGATGGCCAGAACCTGCTCGTTGATGTTCCAATTTCGCCTTCAGAAGCCGCGCTTGGGGCAAAGGTTGATGTGCCAACACTGACCGAAGGAACGGTCGTTCTCACTGTTCCGCCGGGAACCTCCAGTGGAGCTAAATTGCGTCTTCGAGGCAAAGGAGTTCTCAATCACAAAACCGGTGATCGAGGCGACCAGTTTGTGGTGCTGAAGATTTCCGTCCCCAAAGATCTCTCCGAGGAGGCTCGCGCGCTTTACGAGAAGCTTGCGGAACTCAACCCCAGGGATCCCCGCGAAGGCCTTTGGGTTTGAACGAGCCGGTGCTTCTACTGTCACTTCGGATGCGCAGTTACAGATTTGAAGTCTCGTGCTGAGAGGCATTAATAGCCCGGAGGGAAATTTTTTCCTTCGCCGTCAGGAAATAATTTCCGCCGTGCCACCCCCTGAGGGGACGTACGCAAAAGCAGCCTAATCGAAATTTTCGATAATCGCCGTAGAACCGGCGTAATTGATACAGGCGCAAAAACTGCCACAGATTTCGGCTCGTGAATTGCTACTGATCGCTAAGTGACCTGCGGAACGGACATCGCAGGGAGGCTTGAGTTCAGGGACGAACTTCATGATACCGGGTTTATACAGCGCTGCGACTGCCATTGACGCCTCGACGCGGCGACATGAGGTTGCGTCAGAGAATCTGGCTAACATCCAGATGCCGGGCTATCGCAGAAAGATGGTTGCCAACACCACCTTCGAAACCATGTTTCCATCGCGGCAGCCAACGAGCAATAACACGATGTCGTCGGAGTTGCTGGGGACCGCGACAACCCAGCCGCGTCACGATTTTCAGCAGGGGCACCTGGAAGACACCGGGAACCCACTCAACTTTGCCTTGCAGGGTGACGGCTTCTTCACGATCAAAGGTCCGGACGGACCGCTTTATACCCGGAATGGTTCCTTCTACGTCGACACAAATCGCCAGTTGGTCACCATCGATATGTTGCCGGTCATGGGGCCCGGCGGACCGATTGTTGTTCCTGACACGATCTCCACGGAAAAAATCGAAGTCTCGGCCGACGGACGTCTGCTGGCGAATAACGAAGAGTTCGGTGAATTCTCGATCGTTAAGTTTGCAGACAACAACGTTCTGGCGGCTGTCGGTTCATCTTTATTTGTTGCTCCGGGCGACGTGGTCCCTCAGGCGGGAACAGCCATGGTGCAACAAGGACAACTGGAACTCGCCAATACCTCTTCGATCGATGAGATGCTGACATTGATTGAATGCTCACGTCATCTGGATGCTGCCCAGAAGGCTCTGCAGACCATAGCCGAATCCGTACAGAAGCGGATCGGATTACGATAACACTCTTTACACATCCTCCAGCTTAAGCCTGTCAGGGAAGGATTTCTGATTCATGTTAAGAGCTTTATATTCCAGTGCAACGGGCATGAAGGCCCAGGAAATGATGATTGACAACACCGCGAATAATCTCGCGAACGTCAATACACCTGGCTTCAAACGCAGTCGAGTCGACTTTGCGGACATGATTTATACCAACCATCGCACTCCCGGAACCTCGGTTGGCAACGGCCAGGTTTCGCCGACCGGGCTGCAGATCGGTAATGGTGTTCGAATCGTTGCCACCAACAAACACTTCGCTCCGGGAACCGCGGAACAGACCGGCTATCCGCTTGACATGATGATCGAAGGCGACGGATTCTTCTCCGTCCAGATTGCTAACGGCGAAACGCGATATACCCGAGCCGGCGGATTTCGTATGGACGATCAGGGCCGACTGGTAAATGGTGACGGACATTTGATGATCCCCATCATCACAATTCCTAATGGCGTCGACGTGAATCGTATCACCATTGGCGCAGACGGTTCGATTCAGGGACAGCAATCGGGAACCGATCAGCTTCCTGTGGATCTTGGGCAGATTCAGATCACCACGTTTCCTAATCCCAGCGGTCTGTCCAACGAGGGCAGCAATCTGTATGGAACAACCGCAGCCTCCGGACCGCCAACCGCATCAAATCCGGGGGTTCTGGGATTCGGCACTGTCCGCTCGGGAATGCTGGAAGGAGCCAACGTCGAAGTGGTCACCGAACTGATCTCACTCATCAGTGCTCAGCGAGCCTACGAGATCAACTCCCGAGCCATTCGTGCGGGCGATGAAATGCTTTCAACCTCAGTTGATATCGTGAGGTAATCCAATGAAAAAAAACTTCCGTAAGTCATTGAGCCGTCTCCTGCAGATCGCTGTTGTGATGATGGCCTGTTGTCACACGGTCTTCGCAGCGGAACTGATTATCGAACTCAATGATGTGGCGACAGTATTTTCGCCTCAGGTACTGCTGCGAGATGTCGCCAGGGTCAAAAGTCGATCGGTGTCCGACCAGATTGCTGCGGAGGCTCTCGAATTGCGACTGCTGGATTTGACGGTTCCCGATGAAACGATTAGCGCTCGATCAATCACAACGCGTCTGGTTCTGGCAGGATGGTTAGTGGAAGAAATTCGAGTCATCGGATCGCCCGAAGTTCGAGTTTCATTTCGGCAACCTGAGCTTCTGACAGATACTGTCATTGAGGAAGCTGCTACCGAAGTGGCTTTTGCGATCATGGGAGGAGATCGAGAAGACCTTGTGGTGAAACTGCAGAGTGTATTCGTGCAATCGCTTCCTCCGGATATTCGAGATGTCGATGGGTTGATGGCTAAAGTCAATCCGCCACAGAAGGTTGGTCCCGGCAGGTCGATCATGCAGATTCAAATCTGGGACGGTGATCGAATCGTCGCCACTCGATCGGCCGCATTTGATATTCGTAAGCGTCAGACAGTCGCAGTCGCTAAAATCGCGTTAACGCGCGACAAACCAATCGACGAAAGTTCCGTACAGTTCGAACGGCGTTTTGTGTCGGCGACTCTGGATGAACTCGACGGCTCACAGGTATTCGGTCAGCGAGTTCGCGCGAATATCGTTCCCGGAACCATCCTGCAAGCTCGGGATTTTCAGACCACGCCTGCCGGCGCGCGGATCCTGATCAGGAAGGGGGATCTTGTCACGGCGTATGCTCGGGCAGGAAAACTGCAAACACGACTTCGCAATGTCGAAGCCATGCAGGATGCTGGTCTCGGTGACAACATCAAGCTGCTGAATCGTGAATCAGATAACCTGTTCAGTGGCAAGGTCATGAGCCCTGGCACCGTTCTGGTAATCATTGATCGATAGATAAGGATCGCCATCATGTTAAGAACTGTGAAAAGATCGGCAGCCACAAGTTGTGCGATTGTCATTTTCGTGGCGGGTATGACTTGCGAATCGCCGCATGCAATGGCTGACTCGCTGTGGAAAAAACGTGATCCTCAACGAGCCTATCTGTTCTATGACTCACGTGCCCGAAACGTCGGGGATCTGCTCACGCTGATCATTAGTGAAGCCAGTGAGGTGGATAACAGCGAGAACAGATCCATGGACAAGAACTCCAGCAATGGAGCTTCTGCGGATTATTCAGCGAGTTCCAGCGGGGGCCTGGCGGCTCAGGCGGCGAACGCATCGCTGGACTTTGCCAGTTCGGCCAAACGAGCTTTCTCCGGAAAAGCTAATTATCGTGATTCAAGAGAATACACGGACCACATCACGGTCACTGTTGTGGACGTCCTTCCGAACGGAAATCTTGTGATCTCCGGACGACGTTGTCTGAGCATTGCCGGGGAGCAAAGAACACTCGTCGTGTCCGGAGTCGTTCGTCCAATCGATCTTGGTCCCGACAACAAAATCAGCTCGCGCTATGTTGCAGACCTCAAGACAGTCTACGAGGGTGAAGGCACATCAAAGAGATTTACGCGACAGGGCTGGCTCAGCCGTGCTGCGAACAAGGTGTGGCCGTTCTGAAAGATCTTCTCAGCCGAGGAACGTCAGGCAAGCCCAGGACTTGTGTTCGGACTTCTCTCGGAGCGAGAGAAGTAGATTCAACGGCCTCCCAAAAGCAAGTCTCTCACAACAGACAACATGACGGACTACATCATGACACGTCTTCCTCGGACAACACGGCGAATTTCTGAGACCTGGTGGATTTCGGTGATGGCCGTGATCCTGGCCACAAGCTCAACCTCGAGTGTGAATGCACAGGAGAGAGGGCCAATGGTTCGCATCAAGGATATCACCACGATTCGTGGCGAGCATCCGAATACAATCAGCGGCTTCGGACTGATCACGGGGCTTGCGGGCACAGGTGGGACGACCCCGACAACGAAGCAATTTGCGCTTCTGCTGCTGCAGAAAATGGGGAATCGAGCAGACCCCACACTGCGCGAGAACATTCAGCGTTCTCAGGAGAAGACGGACAACATGTCTGTTGTTCGTGTCACTGTTGTCCTGCCTCCTCACGCCAAGAATGGGCAGAAACTGGACGCTCTGGTTTCAGCGTTTGATAACGCCAAGAGTCTGCACGGTGGAGTTCTCTCCGAGACAGTTCTGGAAGGCGTTGATGGTACGGTCTACGCAATCGCGTCGGGACCAATTTCGCTGAATGGTGGTGACTTTGGAGGCAAAGCTGCCAGCGTCACGAAGAATCATCCCACGACCGGACGTATTCCGATGGGAGCTATTGTCGAAGAAGAAATTCCCTGTCGTATCTTTGACGGCGATGTTTTTCACTTCCTGCTTCGCAATCCGCAATATGCGACCGCCGACCGTATGAGCAAGGCCATCAATCAATACTCTCCGGGATGTGCGGCTGTGCTGGACCCTGCCACTGTCGCAGTGCGACTGCCGTCTTCGGCACTGGGTGACCCCCACCGATTTATTGCAGAATGCCAGGAGTTGACAGTGGTTCCCGGTAATACGGCTCGCGTCGTGATTAATGAACGAACAGGGACGATCGTCTTTGGTTCGGACGTGAAACTTTCGAAGGTCGCGATCACTCACGGCAACCTGATTATCAGTACCGCAGAGACTCCGGAAGTCTCGCAGCCCAATGCGTTCAGTGAAGGTGAGACGACCGTGGTTCCAAGAACGTCTGTCGACGTGATGGAACAACCCGGGGTGATCAGCGTGATCGAAGAGAACGTAACCGTGGGCGATCTGGCAAGTTCTCTGAATGCACTGGGAGTCAGCCCGCGAGATTTGAGCTCGATCTTCCAGACACTGAAGGAATCCGGTGCTCTGCATGCCGAGCTGGAATTGAAGTAATTCGGGCCAGTAGCGACAAGGATATCAGATGAACATCAGCAATAACCCTGCTCTGCCTGCCCCGGACGCTGTTAAGACAGACAAGGCAGCAGCGTCGAAGAACTCTGTGCTGAAGGATTCAGAGAAATCTGAAAAAGTCCGGAAAGTGATTGAAGAGTTTGAAGGCGTCTTCATGTCGATGATGATCAAGCAGCTTCGGGAAACGAGCAATGGAGAAGGCTTCTTCCCGGGCGATCACAGCGATACCTACGGCGGTATGTTCGACATGTTCATGGGGCAGCATCTTGCTCGAGGTTCGCAGACGGGGCTGGAATCGTTATTCGAATCCACCACCGCAAAGAATCAGCTTATAGACTACGCAACTCGGGGGCAGATGAGTAGTCGGCGATCGAAGGGAATCGAGGAGTACAATAATGAGCAATTCCGCTCCGGCGCCGCCGTGCCTGCTGGAACCTGAACATCTGCGGGGACTGCTTGTTCACGTTGATGCTGAGGAAGTTTCGTTACGAAACACAATGCGACTTCTGAAGGATCTGCCGTTTCATTCCGCGGATGATTCAAAGCAGAGAGAACTGCGGGTCCGAATCGACCAAAGTCTCCAGCATGCGGCATTCCTGCTGGAGAATCGCAGCACAGTCATCAGCAATCTTTCCCAGTATCTGGGCATTCCGCCGGAACAGGTCTGCTTTTCTGCACTGTTGCCTTATGCAACTCCTGCAGCCGTGGCCCTGTTGATCCCGGCTCGTCAGCGTCTGCAGAGAATCCTCGTGCAGATCAAAACGCTGGCCAGCACCGCAGCCTGGATTGTGAACGAGTCGCGACGGATTCAGCTCACCATTATGGATTCGCTGCCCGGCTCACTCAGCTCTGATCGTTACGACGCCAGCGGGCAGAGAAATCTGAATCCCGCGGCCTTTCGATTTGAAACTCGTTCGTGAAAAGACGGATCCATGAGGGCGTTTGAAATAGGATTATCCTCTCTCCGCGCACAACAGCAGACGCTGTCGGTGCTGGGGAATAATCTGGCCAATGCGGCGACGCCCGGATATCACCGTCAACGAGTGGAACTGAATACTCGTTTCCCGCTGCGCGAAGATGACCATCATGTCGGCACCGGCGTCGATGTTTCTCGAATTGCCCGACTTCGCAATAGTGCCGTAGAGACAGCGTTGCTGCGAAATACCTCCGAAGCCGGTACCAGCCAGCAGACGCTGGAAATCAATCGGCAGATCGAATCATTGCTGACTCCGGGAGACGCCACGATTCATGAAACGTTGTCGAATTTCTTCAACCGCCTTGAGAAGGCGTCCAACGCGCCTCAGGACCTGACGGTGCGTCAGGAATTCATTTCATCGGCCGATGAACTGATGAGTTCCTTCAATACTCTGGACCAGAAACTCGCCACTCTTGAGCGTGAAGTGCGGCTGAATGTTGATGACGGTGTCAAAGACGTTAATCAATTGCTCAACGATATTGCGGGACTCAATTCGCTGATCTTTCAAACCCGTGCTTCATCCGGTGAGCCCAATGACCTGCTGGATCGTCGTGATGCAATGGTCACGAAACTCACGGAATGGGTTGATGCAGACTCCGTTAGTCCCGGGGACGGTCGGGAACAGGTTCTAATAGCCGGTGGTGCCGTTATCGTGGGCAATCAATCGGTCGCATTGCGGTCCCGTGATTATCGCAACGGGACCACGGAGATCACGCTCAATGAGCTGACTACACCCCTGTCTTTGGGCTCCGGAAAACTGAAGGCGATGACGTCTGCGTTGAATGAAACGATACCATCGTTTCGAGAACGACTGCGTGAAATGGCTCGGCAAATCATCCGCACTGTCGACCAACAGCATGCACAGGGGATGTCCGATCAGGGACCGTATTCAGTCCTGTTGGGAACTCGTGGTGTCCTGAATCTGACTGTGCCGCTGAACAGCAGCGTTCCGGAATTCCCTGTCAACAGCGGCGATCTGTATGTCACGGTCACAGAAGATGCGACCGGGATTCGCCGCACGGAAAAGGTCTCCATAGACACATCGACCGAATCTCTGACCGACATTGCCACGAAGCTGACAGCTCTTGATGGAGTTGTTGCGACCATCGATACTGTACGCAGGACTCTGATGATCTCAGCAGAGGGATCGTACTCCATCGACTTTGCCGGGCGTCCCGACAATGTCCCGGTTCTGACCAGTATGACTGGCACAAGTCGCCCGGAGTTCAGCGGACATTTTCATGGAGATGCCCCGAATGATTGGAGCGTGACTTTCTCTGGTGCGGGGACAGTCGGAGAAACCGTGGGGCTGACGGCGACAATCAGAAATTCATCCGGGCAGGTCATCGCGCTACAGAACATTGGTGCCGGTTACGAAGCGGGAGTTGCTGTCGAGATTCGCGACGGTGTTGCATTGCAGTTCGGTAGCGGCACAATCAATGCCGCTGACACGTTCTCCCTGAAGCTTACAAATAACGCGGATGAAACAGGCATCCTATCCGCACTGGGGATCAATTCGCTGTTCTCAGGTTCCGAGCCGGGCTTGTTCAGGGTTCGGGAGGAACTTCGCCGAAATCCTGAAAGGCTGGCTACTTCTGCAACAGGGCAACCGGGCGACGCCATCAATCTGGCTTCAATGGCGAAACTGCGAGACCTCCGACTGGATGGACTGTCCGGTCGAACGTTTACGGAAGAGATTGCGGATATTACGGCGGAATCAGGGCTGATCGTTCAGGCCGCAGACAGTCGAAGCACTCAATTGGAGAATTATCAGTCTCGACTTCAGGCAGACCGGGATGCTCTGTCCGGAGTTGACATCAATGAAGAAATGCTCCTGATGATGCAGGGCCAGCGAGCGTACCAGGCAGCCGCTCGGTTTATCTCGGTAGCCGACCAGATGCTGGAAGAACTATTCACAATTGCCAGGTAAAGAATTCTGATCATGGAGCTGGATCATGGTGATTCCGGCTCGGTTTTGAAAGTTCAGGGTAGAAGAAACCAGACTGATGGATTTCCGAGTGACACAAAGTCAGATGTCTGCCACTGCTCGCAAATATCTTGCGAAGCAGTCGTCTGAGCTGTTTACCACTCAGCAGCAGATCAGCACCGGGTTAAGAATTCAGCGTCCTTCGGATGATCCGGCAGCCATCAGGCGGAGTCTGATTCAGAAGGATCGCGTTGATCGCCTGGAGGCCCATGAAGTTTCTATCAGCCATGTGAAGTCCCGACTTGAGTCGGCTCATGTCCATCTGCAGGATATCAATAGCCTTCTGACGACAGCGAGGCAGCTCGCGATTCAATCGCAGAATGTGACTGACAACAGTGAACGAACAGCGATCGCGGCACAGCTTGATGGCTTGTTACAGCAGATGACGAGTTCCGCAAATGCTTCCGATGAGAGCGGTTATCTTTTCAGCGGTACCGCGGCTGATACGCGACCCTTCCCGGGAACGCTCGACAGCAGCGGGCAGACCGTCTACGCCGGCACGCCTGACAGCACGGGTCTGTACATTGCCGGTGATGTGGAACGTCAGGGCTTGCTTCCGGGCGATATGGTATTTCAATCAGCGGCTCGCGAACCGACGGTTGTTATTGGAAGATCCGGGGCGGCGACAGGAACTGGCACAGACACAGCCGTGGGGTCCAGGCAGTTGCTGGTGATTCATGACTCCACCACATTTACTGGCGGCTCGGGTATTCTCACCGGAACCGATTCTGCAGCAAGCGATACGATCATCGGTCTCAGTGGATCGAATGTCTTCCAGATTAACGATACCAGCGGGACAGGGACTTCCGGAACGATTTCGCTCAATGGTGGCGACCCTGTGGTCTTCAATAACACGATGACAAACCTTGTTGTCACTGGTCCTCTGGGTGAAAAAGTTCACGTGAACACCACTGGTATCACGGCCGGATTCAATGGCTCCGTGGATATAGAAGCCGCCGGCAGCCTGTCATTGGACGGTGGAATCACGAGGACTGCAATTTCCTTCAGCACGAATCAGCAGATTACAGACTCTCGCGATGGAACGCTTGTCAATCTGGACACAACAGCCATTCGCCACGCCGGGACTGATCATGTGGAATTCCCCGGAACCTCAGATGTCTTCGGCGTCATTCGGGAACTACGAGATGACATTCTGAATACCCGGAATATGCCCGAGTCGACGCGTAGTGACAGCCTGACTCGACGAATCGGAGACATTGAACGGATTCAGGATCATGTCCTTGATATGGTGGGCGTTCAGTCGGTCAGTCTGGAACAGATTGATCGCCTGGAATCCCGCACGGGTGATCTGAAACTGGTTGAGAAGATTGAGTACAGCGACACAGTTTCTGCAGACGTTGCCGAGGCTGTACTGCGACTGAAGGAGTTGAACAATCTGCAGCAGTTTACGATGGCGGCTGTGGGCCAGTTGTTGACACCAAACTTGTTGAATTACATCCAATAACTGCAATGAGACGCTGCAATGAAGAATGAGACGAAGCGGAGGATTGATGTGGCCGCAAACACCGAAGCTGGTGGCCTCTTTCGCAGGCCCCGACCTGCCAGAATCTCACGCGATGAATTGAAGGCTCTGGTTGCCCTGCTGGAATCATCAGATACCAGCCTGATGCGTTTCGGAAATGCCGTCTCCGTTCACCCGGCCGTGCTCCAGCACATACTAAGGGCCGCCAACTCCTCTTTAATGGGCAGCGTGACCGAGATTTCGGATGCAACGCGTGCGACACTGTATCTGGGAACCCGCCGCGTGCTTTACCTGCTGAGTACTCTACCTTCTGAAATGATCGAAGAGGAGAACGCAGAAAAGCTTTCAACGCTGTAGATCTGATCAATCGAAGTAGAATTGCACCCTGACTCGTTTCGGCTGATGTATTTCGCCCTGAACGATGCATTGTCTACTTATTCAACGCAGGTGCAGTGCTCAGTATGCTGATCACTGAATCTCGCAGTGCGGGCACAAAAGAAACGCCATCGCCCCCGGTGATTGTTTCATTCCCCTTCCAGTCAGTGCAACATCCGCCAGCTTCTCGAAGAATCGGGATTAACGCGGCGATGTCCCATGGTGACATCAGCGGATCAATCGCCAGCTCGGCTCGGCCCGTGGCCACCATCGCATGGCCGTAGCAGTCGCCCCAGCCGCGAGCAATCCTGACCTGATCCATGACCTTTACGATGGAATCGAATCGCCCCGTCGTTCTCCAATGAGTTGGCTCCGTGAACATCAGGCGCGCTGAGCCAATTGACGTGACCTGACTGATCGCAGTTCTGCGTGCCGGCTGCTGGCCAATCTGCCACCAGCAACCTTCTCCGTCGGCGGCGTACACAACCTCGTTCAGCGCAGGAAAGCGGCAAACTCCTGCAACCATGCGACCATCATGCTCCACGCCGATTAAGGTCCCGAATAACGGGACGCCGTGGATAAAGGCTTTGGTCCCATCGATGGGATCCAGAATCCAGCGGAAGCCGTTGCGACTGGGAACATCATCGAATTCTTCACCCAGAACCCCGTCTTCCGGATACTGTTCTGCCAGCATTCGCCGCATCAGTTGCTCCGCGCCTTTGTCAGCGACTGTCACGGGCGATTCGTCGGATTTGGATTCAACCAGCAAGCCATCAACCTGATAATGCTGAAGAATCAGTTCGGACGCGCGGGTCGCCATTTGGAGCGCGAACTGCAGACGATCGGAATAGCGAGGCACGGGAATTCTCTCTTGTCAGAGTCGGATTTCAGTTAAGCCCGGCATTGTTTCGACTACACTTCCGTCTCCAAACCTTCGAATGCAGATTTTCTGGGTTTTTCCCTGATCCCACAGACCGTCGATACTCGAAGACAGTGCATTCACTCTGCTGATCAGCAGTGATGTAAGCTCCCGGATCGTGAACATCCCCATTTATTCAGGGGTTTCGCGTTGAAGAACCTGGAGCGGGTTGTAAGAATACGCGATTCCCGATGCAAGATCTGATCTTATGTTCAGTTGCATCCTGCGATAACAGCATTTCCCTTTTGATTTTGAATTTACTGGTGCGGCATGTTGAAGGACCGATCTCGAATTGAACGTCAGCTGACCAAAGCTCAGCAGCAGTTGTCAGCTTGTGAAACAAAGCTGGCCTCCGAAGGAGTCACCGGAAAGGCTCGCGGCAAGAACGCCGTGTGGCGTCTGCTGAATGCCGATTACCGACAGCTCAAGCGTCGCCTGATCGCCGTGGCTGCTCTCGAAACTCGCGAAGCCGGCGTGATTCAGCGCAAGGCTGAAAAGGCCGCTGCTGCAGAAACTGTCGAAGCTTGATAGTGCCTTCGGGCTTGCAGGCTTGACGAATCTGGAGAGGTGGCAGAGTGGCCGATTGTGCAGCACTGGAAATGCTGTGTATCAGAAATGGTACCGGGGGTTCGAATCCCCCCCTCTCCGTTTGAAGTTTCATAGCCCAGGCGTTTGAACGTGATCCATCACGATTCAACTCGACTGGGTTTTTTGCTGCGCACATTTTTGTCAGATCGCCTGCTGGTGGTTCTGACGTATAGACCAAAGGAACGTCCGGAATGTCATCAAGAATGCTGGAAGGTAAAGTCGCTCTGGTCACTGGGGCTGGGCGTGGATTGGGGCGAGCATTCGCGGAGCATCTTGCTTCTTTGGGCTGCAGTGTCGGCGTGCACGGTATGCGCGAGAACGGACCGGCTGAATACGGTGAAGGCACGACGCTGACGCAGACCGCTCTCGAAATTGGTCAGACTCACGGCGTGAAAACTTGTCGAGTCCTCGGTGATCTCACAAACCCCGATCACGTAAAGCAGGTTGTGTCATCCGTCTGCAGTGAACTGGGGCCGATCGATATTCTGGTTCACAATGCTGGCGGAGATATCGCGGCCGCTGGTGGCAAGCCGAATCCGAACGATGCCGTCAACATTAAGATTGAAGACATCCGCGCGGTGCTCGATCGCAATCTTCTGAGCACCATTCTTGTCTGTCAGGAATGTTCCCGGATCATGATGCCTCGCAAGTCTGGGCGTATTCTGACGCTGAGTTCAATCTCTGCGTTCAAAGGAATCGCGGGCAGTTCAATCTACGCCACGGCCAAGGCTGGTGTCGTTGAGTACACTCGATGTCTCGCGGAACAGCTTCGCCCGTATAACATCAACGTCAACAGTCTTGCCCCGGGGGATACTCGTACCGGACGTTTCCTTGGGACGCGCAAAGTCGAGGATGCTCGCCTCGTCACTGATGGGACACTGGACCGCGTTGGCGTTGTCGATGAGGTCACTCGCGTTGTCGAATTCTTCGCCGGCCCTCTGGGAGCCTTCGTCACCGGCCAGGTCCTCCGCGTCGACGGCGGTTCACAGATCTGGCCTGCGTAGACATCGGCGTATCGGTCGGTGTCTAACAGCCTGTTGAATGAAGGGTTTAATGGCGAGCCGCAGGCGTGAGGGCCGGATTTCGCCTCCGCCTGCGGCTCGCCGTTAAACAAAATCGCTCCCAGGTCGCTTACCAGCTTCGCACGGCTTTCCGTTGCAGCAGTGCGAGAACTTCGAAGTGGGGCGTGAAGGGGAACATGTCGAAGGGATACAACTCCACGATCTGATACTTGGCTGCTAATTCCGCGATGTCTCGCTGCAGGGTCGCCGGGTTACAGCTGGAGTAAATAACCTGCGGCGGATGAATGGCGAAGATGAGTGCCCGACTGGCCGCGTCGAGTCCTCGTCGGGGCGGGTTACAAATGATGGTGTCAAAATCGCTGTTCGTCAGTTGATCGGCAGACGTGCAGTCGAGGCTTCGGCATTGAAACTCCGCGTTGCTCAGACCGCTGCGGCGAACTGTTTCGTTGGCACAGGCGATGGCGTTTTCGGAATTATCAATTCCCATAACGCTTTGTTCAGACGAACAAGCCGTCAGCGAAAATGCGCCGATACCGCAGTAAAGGTCCAGCACGCGTTTCGCCCCGCTCGACTGAATCATCCCGCGAGCCGCTGCATAAAGTGCCGTCGCGATTTCATAATTCGTCTGTAGAAAGCTCTGCGGGCCAAACAATAAGTCGCGATTGTCGGTGTCGCTGACGTCGAATCGGATCGGCAACATCGTCTGTTCGGAAACCCCCACTTCCTCACGACCGCTGATCGCGGAGGATCGAGCAGGCTGAATATTGATCGACATGATCACTATCCCCTGTCGTTCCGTCTCAGTCATTTTTCGCCAGAGACTGCGGATGCGATCGACCGCCTCTTTTGATCTCAACACAAACTGAATCATCAATTGCTGATGACTGGGCGAACATGTCAGCACCACAAACTTTAGCTCGCCTCGATCGCTGCCTGGATCATAAGGGACCAGCCGGGCCGCCTGAATCATTTGTCGAATGTGTGCGATGGAATCGTTGATCAGCGCATGATGCAGCGGGCACTGATCGACCGGTATGACCTTTTGCTGATCATCGAAGAAGCCGATCTGCAGTTCATCCAGTGAGCCGGATACCGCCAGTTTCGCACGAATTCTCCCGCCTTGAGGCGACGAGACGCCTCGAAACGGCCCGATTGCTGCATCAGGAAACAGAGAAGTCAAAGTCTGTGTCTTCTGCTGCAGAGTCTGATTGTACTCCAGCCCGAGCAACGTACAGGAATTACAGATCTGCTGCTCGTGATAAACGCACTTCATAGTTCAGTATCGATCTTCTTCTGCGTCTTCAGCGTAAATCGCGGTCAGACCAAGTTCACTCAGGATTGCTCGCTCCCGCGCACGCATGATGCACTTTTCTTCGGGAGTCAGATCATCGTATCCGCAAATATGCAGCAGGCCATGCACAATATAGAGAATGAGTTCGGCCTCGGCTGACCATTCTCCATCGGTCGCCATGCTGACAGCCATCTCGGCACTGGCGATGATTTCCCCTTCGATTGCTGCGCCGGCTGCCCTGCCCTCTGTGAACAGTAAACATTCAGTAACATCGACAGAATCGGGATCGAACCCGGCGTCGTCTTCTGAGTAGTCTTCGTCGAGGAGATCTTCGTCATCGTTTTCAACCTCGTCATCACACTGAAGATCGCCCGCCGATACGAAGTCGAGCTGAAAACTGATGACATCGGTTGGATAATCATGCTGCAAATGATCGCGGTTGATTTTATGTATGGCCGAATTGTCGACGATCGAAATGCTGAGCACTGCCGACGCGACCTGCTCGATCGCAAGAGCACGTAAGACAGCGGCCTGCACGCGGTTCTCATCGAACGCCAGGGCGGATTGCCGATTACTAACATCAATCTCGAACGCGGAGTCTGGCACCGAGCATTACTCCGGCTGATCTTCGAAAATCAGCGGCGTTGACGATCCATACGGAGCGACTCGAAAACGAACTCGCCCTTCAAGCACCTTCTTCAGCAAATCACCGCAGATTTCGCCGCGCCAGTCGCTTAACAGCAGTGGAAGTTCGGAAGATTCGCCAGTACGCACGTACTTCACGAGTTCCGTGAGATCCTTATTTGTTCCGACGAGGGCCTGAGCAATCTCCAGCTCTGCACAGACATTTCCCAGGGCCAGTGCCAGCAGGCGGGAAATAATCTGATCGTCCGACGACGCATCATCACGTGACCGAATGCGACGCGGCAGCTTGTCGTCAGGAATGCGACCTGCTTCTTCAATCACCTCAATCATTTCATCCAGTTTGCGACGATACTCAGGGCGATTGAGATCTCGAGTTTCCAGAGCCTGTTGGACAGATCGCGGACGGCGGCGAGCCAGATCTATCAGCAAGTCATCGCGTAGAACTCGTCGGGCCGGCTTGTTGCGTTCAGCCGCTTCCTCTTCTCGCCACAAGGCCAGTCGTTGCGCGACCGCGAGTTCTCGACGAGGCAACTTATGTATCCCCGACAATCGTTCCCAGGGCGCTGTCTTTTCTTCATCGAGAATCGACTGACACATGCGATCGAATTCCATCGTCGCCCATTCCAGTCGACCTTTGGATTGCAGCCATTTGCGCTGCCGTTCCCAGACAAGCGGAACGTAGGAAACATCTTCGAGTGCGTAAGCGATTTGTTCTTCTGACAGCGGCCGACGCAACCAGTCAGTGCGTGTCTGAGAATTCGTGATCACAGTGCCAAGCACTCGTTCAACGATCGCGTTGTAGGACAGCGGATAGCTGCGACCGCGAAGTCCTTCCGCAATCTGGATGTCGACAAGCCTGCGGGGAATCTGGCCACCGTGTTGAACGCAAAAGCGAATCTCAGCCTGACCGCCATGCACGATGACAGTCGTGGAGTCATCGGCCATGATGTCCCACCATGGAGACAAAGAGTTCACTTCCAGCGGATCGACCGCCACACAACGTTCGGGTGTGGCGAATTGCAACAGTCCCAGTTGCGGCCGATAGCCAGTGTCGGAGATAAATTCGGAGTCGAAGGAGACGATGCCACACTTTTTGATGTGGTCACAAAGTTCCAGAAAATCTTCCTGGCAGGAAATTATGGAGGCATTCATCAGGCAGGTTCATCACAAGCTGCATCGTTTTTCGCGCAGCAACTCGGTCCTGAGTTGCTTTCCGCCGCGAGGTATAGCAGGTTACGACCGACCGACAAAACCAATCTCTGCCTCTAATTCTGCTGAATTCCGCCGCCACAGACTCATTCTGGCCGCCCCCGTCAGGATCGACCGCGGCAAAGCATGGTCACTGACTTTGCAGACAGCGCAGGGCGCCCGGCCTTTCGCCATGTCATTCAATAACGCAGGGTACCGGAAGCCCCGGTGACTTCCGCTACAAGGTTTAGTCTGCCCTTCATCGTTCAACGCAAAGCCGCAGGCGTTGTCGATCGATTTCGCCTCCACCTGCGGCTCGCCGTGAGTCGAAAACGCTCGGTATGCGACTAACAGGCTGCTAACGCCCAGCGGCTGATCAAATGAGCTGACCTCAGGGGCTCATCAGCCGAACTCAACCGAAATACGTCACCGCGTTGCGGAAGATCCGAATGCCGTCGCCTTCGCCACGCAAACCTCTTCGAGTCCATTGCGGGTGCTGAGTTGCGAACAGGAAGCGTTCCGGGTGCGGCATCAGGCCGAGCACTCGACCTGTGGTATCGCAGAGTCCCGCGATGTTCGCGAGCGATCCATTTGGGTTCTCGGGTTCCGGCAGCAATGCGATGCGAGTCGGATCGCCCGATGCCTTTGCCATTTCGACAGCGGCCGGTGACCAATAGCAGGCAGCGATCTGAGAATTTTCGCGAAGCTGATCGAGCAATTCAGGATGTTTGAGGGCGATGCGGCCTTCGGCATGAGCCATCGGAACGTCGAATTCATCAATCCCTTTGAGGAACACGCTATTGCACGACGTGACCTTCAGGCGAACCCAACGGTCGGTGTAGCGACCATTGGCATTCCAGGTCAGAGTGACCTGATCTTCCAGAGGTTTCTCGGCGGAGTTCTCGATG
The DNA here is from genome assembly GCA_026400835.1 of Planctomycetales bacterium. Taxonomy (GTDB): domain Bacteria; phylum Planctomycetota; class Planctomycetia; order Planctomycetales; family Planctomycetaceae; genus SXXK01. The sequence goes on from JAPLOA010000055.1 coordinate 168,351, forward strand.
CCGCGCCGCATCAGCAGGCCGGCCTTCAGGATCGTCTGGAACCCGTTGCAGATCCCCAGCACCAGCTTGTCGGATTGCAGAAATTCCCGCATGGCTTCGTTGAGCTGTCCACGTAGCTGACGGGAAAAGATGACGCCTGCACCGAGGTCGTCGCCGTAGCTGAAGCCACCGGGGACGCACAAAATCTGGAACTCGTTGAGTCGGGATGGATCTTCCAGCAGGCGAAACAGATGAATTCGCTCGGCGGATGCACCGGCCAGCTCAAAAGCATGAGCGGTTTCAACGTCGCAGTTGGTCCCGGGGGCACGGAGAACGCAGACTCGAGGCACAGCCATGATGATCAGCTTCGCAAGTGGCGGTTTGAAGATTAAAACAGGTGAAGGACAACAATCAGTCGGGAGTTTTATCAGTCGAACCCTCGGTTTTCATCCTGGACCGTCTCACAACGCCGGATTTCTCTCGGGCTGAGCAAAATTGGCCATTTTGATTGCCATCGTTGTCCAACCATCGAGAGTCGGAGATTGGAAGTACGCCCCGGCTTGAAAGAGTCAGCCGGTTGGCACAGAATGCACGTCTCCATGACGGGGAGTTTCGTCGATCGCAACAACGCAGGAATGTCAAACCGTGTCGACCATTGAAAAAGCTGAGCGGCTGAAGAAAGAACTGACGGACAAGTGGGTTGTGGTAGCCAACGCACCGGAACTCAAGCGGTTTGCGAATTTGACCGGAAAAGTGAAAACGGTCAACATGAACTGCCGAGCGCTCGTGGAGTTCGATGGGCCGGTTGATGTCGGTTGGTACGACATTGATACGACTTACCTCACGGTCGTTGAAGGGCCAAAGCCGAAGAAGGCCGAAGCTCACGGAGAAGCGAAGCCTGCTGCCAAAGCCGCAGCTCCCGCGGTTGCGAAGCCGGCCGCTGCCGGTGGCGGTTCTCCGCTCGACAAGATTCGTGCGGCCAGTGCCAAGCCAGCCGAAGCAGCGGCACCCACTCCTGCAGCAGGAGGATCACCTTTAGACAAGATCCGCGCTGCTTCAGCGAAGCCTGCTGCCGCTCCTGCTGCCGGTGGTTCAGCATTGGACAAGATTCGTGCGGCCGCAGCGAAGCCTGCTGCAGCGTCAGCCCCTGCTGCTGAAGCACCAGAGGCTGCTCCCGTGGAAGAAGCCGCGAAGCCAGCCGCGGCGGCCCCGAAAGCCGCAGTGCCCATGACGGGTTCTCCGCTTGATCGTATTCGTGCTGCGGGTGCTGCGAAGAAAGAATAGTCGAGACACTTTCGACGAACCTGAATCGGTGGTGGGAAGTTCGGGTATCGCGCCGGTTTCGAGGGGCAGTTGTTGCGATGTCAGGAGTTCACTTGAGTGTCGGATGGGCATTCTTATCCGTTGCAGGATAGTCGGATAAGAATGTCCGGTCTACGCTTTAGTTCTGGTGACGCACCAGTGCGCTGTTGAATTTGCCCTGCCGCTGTAGTCAGTTGCGTCAGCAAAGATGTAAGCCCGCCTATCAGAACGCGAGTGGTCACTCCATGACGTTACCTGCCGAGAACTTTTCTGACTCGCTGCTGTTGAAATCCATCGAGCCGGTTTTGCCTGTCAATCGAAGTCCGGGCATCGGCTGTATCGGAGCGGGTTTCATCATGGCGGATTGCCAGTTGGTTGCCTATCGCCAGCATGGACTCAATCCGGTTGCGATCACTTCACGAACTCGCGCGACGGCCGAGAAAGTTGCTGCTCGTCATGAAATCAAGGCCGTCTGTGATTCAGTAGAGGCGATCGTCAGCCATCCGGAAGTGGAAGTCCTTGATATTGCGGTTCCGCCGGATTGTCAGCTGGATGTCATCCGCCGAGCACTCACATCATCGGATCGTCTGCGCGGGATTCTGGCTCAGAAACCGCTCGGAGTGGACTATCGCGAAGCTCTGGAAATTGTGCGGATGTGTGAAGACGCCGGAGTCGTTCTGGCGGTCAATCAAAACATGCGTTTTGATCAGTCAGTCCGAGCCTGTCGAACTCTGCTGGATCATGAGGTCCTGGGTAAGCCAGTCCTGGCCACGATTGATATGCGAGCGATCCCGCATTGGATGCCGTGGCAGGAGCGGCAGGGGTGGGTCACTTTGCGGATCATGAGCATTCATCACATGGATACTTTGCGATACTGGCTGGGTGAGCCTGATCGCATCTTTGCCAGCATTGCGCCGGATCCTCGCACATCGCAGAAGTTCGAGCATGAAGATGGTATCGCCCTCTACATTCTGGAGTTTCCTGATGATGTTCGAGCATCCTCATGGGACGACGTTTGGGCCGGCCCGGCCCGCGAAGGCTGTGCGGCTGATATTGGAATTCGCTGGCGTGTCGAAGGCACCGAAGGGATTGCTCGTGGCACCGTCGGCTGGCCCTCGTATCCGGAGCGAACTCCCAGCACGCTTGAGTATTCTACTCGTAAAGATCAGGGGCGATGGCATTCACCGAAGTGGGACCACGTTTGGTTCCCTGACGCATTCATCGGCCCGATGGCGGAACTTCTGTGTGCTCTCGAAGAAGATCGGGAACCGACCATATCGGGAAGACAAAATCTTCCCACGATGGCGCTCGTTGACGCCGCGTATCGCTCGGCCGAAGAGCATCGAGCCATCAATCCTCGCGAGATCATGGACGAAGTTTGACGGTCACGTGACTAGTCAGTTTTAGCTGAAGTTGTCTTAAAGCTGACGCCCCGCACATCGGTCGGAAAACCGGGCTGGCATTGTGTAGCGCCCCGTTATGATTTCGTTGCCGTATGTGATTGACTCAGATTTAACGTCGACGTTTCCGACATCCAAAGCGAGACCCGACATGATTGCAATCTCCGAATGGCTGCCATCGCTCGCCGCGAGCCTGACCTTTCTGGCGTTGGGGCTGTGCAAAGTTTACGGCTGGCGCAAGGGAGGCGTCGGTGGAGGCGGAAAGCCCGCGGTTTGCCGACTTCAGGGACGCTGTCCCGGTTGGAGCAAAGAGTTCAGCTTCGGCTTTATGATTTTCCTGCTGTGCATCGAACTTCTGAATCCTGGATTGTTCTTCTTCGTACTGTCGAAACATGGATGATTTGAAATAATCGGACGTCTCGGCTGGGCTCAGCTGCCGAGCGGTCGATTCCACAGAGTCAGATGCGCAATGACAGACATAATCCAGCACACGACGAAGAAGACCGGCAGCCATGCCATGATGCGAATCCTGCGTGACAGCGCAGCAGCCTTCGGTGAATCATCGGACGCAGTCTGCTCTGCAAGAGCTTCCCAACTGCTGACCCACCACAACGCGCTGACCACCAGACCAATTGCAGAAACCGCAGCGCGATGAGGATTCGTGTCAGCCGTCCCCAACGCTGCGACCAGAAAACTGCTGGGGACCATAAAGACTTCTGTCACCTTAAGAAGATCCGGATTCCATGAACTGCTCATAGGAGCCTTTGGAGAAAGTAGTTTGGTATCAATTCATCAGGCGCGGATGATATCGCAGAGTCACTGGTTTGAACGGAAAAAATATCCGAAGAAACATCTCGACCAGATGCACTCAAATCACAGGCAGAAAGCTTCAAAGCATGATCGGTGTCTTCCCGGTACGCCCTGGAATCTCCTGCACATAACGTGGCACCGCGTAGCCGGGAAGGCGTGACGCCAGTTCACGCAGAAGTTCGACACCACGCGACTTCGCCACTTCAAAGTGCGCTGTTCCGCTGACTTGATCCAGTTGATGCAGGTAGTATGGCATGACGCCGATATTGACCAGTCGTCGACTGAGAGCTTCCAGAGCGTCGACCGAATCGTTGACTCCAGCCAGCAGCACCGACTGGTTGAGAACAGGGACGCCACTGCGGACCAGCTCCCGCAGAACGACTTCGCAGTCGTCCGCGATTTCGTTGGCGTGGTTCGCATGCACGACAATAATCGGCTGCGATCGCAATCCCTTCAACAGCTTCAAAAGGTCAGTTGTGATTCGCGACGGCAGTACGACAGGGAGTCGGGTGTGGAAGCGAATCCGTTCGATGTGCGGAACAGCGTCAATCGCCGAGCACAGAGCCTGAAGCCGTTGATCGCTTAGCATCCATGGATCGCCGCCACTGAAGATGACTTCGGTGATCGATGTGTCGGAAGCAATCTCTGAAATCGCGGGCTGCCAGTCATCAAGCCGACGCGGTTCGGCTTCGTAAGGGTATTCTTTGCGAAAGCAATAGCGACAATGCACCGCACAGGCACTGGCAGCGATCAGGAGAACTCGCCCTTCGTACTTTTGAATCAGGCCGTCGGTGCGACGGGCGGCGAGATCACCGACGGCATCGGAAACGAATCCATCGACGATCGCAGCTTCGGCGGCTAATGGCAGAACCTGGCGGAGAAGCGGGTCAGAGGCGTCCCCGGGCCGCATCCGCTTCAGGAAATTCTCCGGCACGAGAACCGGGAATCTTCGCAGATATTCAGCGTTCTGGTCAGAAATCCCCAGCCGAGCCATCGCGGTTTTCAGCGACTCGTGCGGCAGAGCCAGCCCGAGTTGCCGCAACAGTTCGTCGGCCGAGCGGACAGCCCTCGCCAGTTCGCGCTGCCATGATCCGCCCGCAGAGGCGTCAGATGAGGCCTCAAAGTCGGAATCTGTTGTGATTGGGTCTGGAAGGGGCAGCATTCAGGATTCACTCGGACACAGGGTTCTGATAACGTACGCGGCCAATTTTCAGGGTTTCCTTTAGGGTCACGGTGTGACAGGAACCCCGGCTACTCGGCTGTTCTGCCAAGTAACGACCAGAAGATAACAGACTCAGAGAAACGACTCCAATGGGCACCATCAACGCGGGTGAATTCAAAAAGGGAATTAAGGTAATCATAGACGGCGAACCCTACGAAATGCTCGAAAGCTTTTTCGTAAAGCCTGGCAAGGGGCAAGCTCTGTACCGCACCAAGCTTCGTAATCTGCTCAAAGGATCTCAGTACGAAAAGACCTACCGCAGCGGCGATGCTCTGGAAGCTGCGGACGTGCATCGCAACGACGGAGTTTATTCTTACCGCGACGGCGACAATTACGTCTTCATGGATAACTCAAATTTTGAACAACACAGCCTGGCCGCGGAAGTCGTGAAGGACGACATGCGCTGGCTGATGGAAGGTGCAACCGTTGGTCTGCTGTACTGGAACGGTCAGTTGATCAGCATGAGTCCTCCGCAGCAGGTCATTCTGAAGGTGACTTATACAGAGCCGGCTGTTCGGGGTAACACTGCCACCAACGTTACCAAGCCGGCCACCGTTGAAACGGGCGCTGAAATTCAGGTGCCTTCGTTTATTAAAGAAGGTGATAACGTCAAGATCGACACCGAAAGCGGCCAGTATATGGAACGCATTCAGTAGTTGAGTTGTTTAGAAATCTCAGGCGAGCGGCAGGGCGTTAGCCCTCCGAGTGAGTTCTGCTGCTCGGAACGCTGACGTCCTGCTGCTCGCCTGATGTCACAAGTCCTCAGAATCCATTGATTGTCAAATGTCAGAGAATCCTCAACATAACGGACGACTTTATATCGAAACTGTTGGCTGCCAGATGAACATGCTGGACAGCGAACTGGTCGTTGCCGCGTTGCGCAAAGATGGTTACGAACTGACGGACAATCCCAAAGAAGCCGACACGATTCTGTTCAATACCTGCAGCGTGCGTGAACACGCGGAGCACAAGATCTACAGTGCTCTGGGCCGCCTGAAGTTCAGCAAGCGAACTCGGCCGCAGAAGGTGATTGGCGTAATGGGCTGCATGGCCCAGAAGGATCAGGATCTGATCTTTCAGAAAGCTCCGCACGTCGATCTTGTCGTGGGAACCGGACAATTGGCTGAGATTCCACGTCTGATTCGGGAAACTCGTGATTCGGCCGAACGAACTCAGGTAAAGGCCGTCAGTCTGGGACGTCGTGAAGGCTCTCGTGAAGAAGTCTCTGACAGCTTCCAAAGCTACGATCCGCTTCGCGACCCTGAAATGCGACCAACGCCATTTCAGGCTTTCGTTCGAATCATGATTGGCTGCGATAAATTCTGTACCTACTGCGTGGTCCCGGCGACTCGCGGTCCGGAACAGAGCCGTCCACCGGCACACATCGTCCGCGAAGCTCATGTGCTGGCGGGTCAGGGTGTGAAGGAAATCACGCTGCTCGGGCAAACGGTCAACAGCTACAAGTACACGGAAGACGGTCGTCTGGTGCGACTGTCAGATTTACTGAGCCAGTTGAGTGACGTTTCGGGGATCGAGCGAATTCGGTTCATCACCAATTTTCCTCGCGACATGACAGACGATTTGCTGCAGGCAGTGCGTGATCTTCCGAAGGTCATGAAATACCTTCATGTGCCGCTCCAGTCTGGTTGCAATGATGTTCTCAAGCGCATGAAGCGTGGCTACACGGTGGAAGAATACCGTGACATGATGCACCGCATTCGGGAGTATGTTCCGGGCTGCTCCGTATCCAGCGACTTTATTGTCGGGTTCTGCGGCGAGAGCGAAGAGTCGTTTCAGAAGAGCATGGATCTGATTCGTGAATGCCGATTCAAGAACAGCTTCATCTTTAAGTACAGTAAACGCGAGGGGACGAGGGCGTTTGACCTGTTCGAAGATGATATTCCGGATGAGGTGAAACGCCGCCGCAACAACGAGATGCTCGATCTGCAGAATGCAATCAGCGAAGAGGACAACGCCGAATTCATTGGTCGCCGTGTGTCCGTCCTTGTCGAAGGTCCCAGCAAGTCAGCGGCTAAGCGGGCTGCTCGCGAGAGTCAGCCATCTGAGCTGGTGTCGCTTTTGCCGATCGCCGGACAAAGCACTCCTGCCCACCATGAACATGATCATGGGCACGATCATCATCACGATGAAGAGCCAGAGACCATTCAGCATGCGTCCGCCGAGGCCGCTCGTCTGGCCATGCAACTGACGGGTCGATCGGAATGCGACAGAATCGTAGTTTTCGATGGCAATCCGCGGTTGATTGGGACTCGCGCGGAGATCGAGATTCACGATTGTACCAGTACGACTCTGATGGGGTCGATTGTCACACGAGAAGTTCAGCATGGCTGCGACCTTCTGTTGCCAATTCTGGGCTGAGAAAAAAAACGGCATTGCGTCCTGAGCTTCCGCGAAGGAGGGTCGGTGCCTCGCTGATTTTCAGGAATTCGCAACGCCGTTGTGTACGACCAGCGTTTCTTGAGCAGCGTCGCTATTCAATGAACGCCGCATTCAGTTCTTTGATAGCAGCCTGTTCAGCGCGGGACACTTTCAGGAAACCCAGCAGACCACCTGCGGACTCAGCGATTTTCCATGCTCGAACCACAGTGATCACCTGCAGAGAATTGAACATCTCCGGGGAAACGAACAACCGCACTGCAGCCACATAGTCTTTCCATGTTTTGATCAGATGGACATCCGGACGACGTGTCAGCCAGCCCTTGAGAACTTCATAACCAGGCGAATCCGCGAGGATTCCATCCTGCGCTGCGGCTTCCAGAATTGCCAGTCGTTCGGCCCGTTCAATGTGGCCGTTCGACCATGCTACGTGAACAAGAGGGACCAGCATCAGGACATGTAACGAGTCGGCTCGGACACCGCAGTTAATCAGCTCCGTCAGGAGTTGCTGATCAGAGATATGAGTTGCTTCTCGAATGGCTTCCAGTTCAGCATGTTTCGCTGATTCCGCCCTCGCGGCTTCGATCAGACGTCGATCCGTTTCGTAGGCATAACTTTGTTCGAGCAGAGCACCGCGTTTAGACAGACCATCACCGAACATACTCACAATCTCCTCTGAAGTCGGGGCGGCCCTGCATGAAGGTCGCCATCATGAAACGAATCTGAGGGGAGAAGACAGGTGGGTCTGAACTGCGATGATTTCATAACGACTCATCGTGGTTCATTCTGCACCAGGAGCAGCGTGGCCATCCAGGCTCAGCAGCGCCTGACACGCTCAGGCGATGAGATATGTTTATGTCGAGCGATCCAAACCTGCTGACTTTTTCCGTGCTTCAGGAATCGAGATTCGGGCTGAACACATCGCGGTGCATGATGCATGTCACATTCACGGAATCGTAGGACTTTTTGGCGGTAGTGCTTCCCTGTAATTTGGAGATTTAGTTTCCGATGCTGGAACGCATCATGATGCCGCCACGCGACATCATCATGCAGAGATTCCCGCAGATGGTCGAGTCCAGCCGCATCAGCAACGCAAGTCGAATGACCCACTGAACGGCGACAATATGAGTTTCGGAAGCGCAATTCCGTTGTATCACGAAGCCGAAGTGCAGTACTCGCCTCTTTCAACGAGGACTGGAGCTGGCCTTCCAATGGTGGTCATAGTCCTGGAGGACTTACATGTCAGTTACAGTTGATTCCCTCTTTGAGCCGACCTCGAAGTTCTTTCATCACTTTGTCCGTTGTCAGTCGTTCCGGCAGTTGGTTCGTTTCATGAGTCATAAGGTTGGATCGCTGAACCACCATCAGGACGAGATGAACGCAATTCACAAAGTGGATCTACGAGGCCTCTCAGTTCAACACGTCACGCTTCGAAAGGGAGCAACCTCCATCTTTACTTCGGGTGTTGAGAGAAACTCCGCTTCAAACTGCCGCCCAGAATAATCCCGCAAAAGATGGAGGGAAAACTTTCGAGGAAGGACCAGGGGAATCACAGTGTTGATGAGTCGGGCTGGGGGGAGTTGGTCTGCTGTTGGCCGCTTTGTTTCTGTCCCGTGGGGAAAAGCGCTAATGGGGAGTAGTCCATCTGGCGTATGAAAATGAGTCGCCCGGACATCGCCGATTGTGCCGGGTTAGATTGTGGTCTTTCTTCGGGGTAACGCCACGAGGGAAGATGCTCCTGACCCGGACTCCAAAGGGCCGCCATCAGGTGACATCGCGCCGCTCGGCGAGAGTCCGCACGGTGCCAATTCACGTTCCGGGATATCCGGGCATCATCATACAGGCCTGTCAGGATCAGCAAACCGCTGACAGTGACCGATTCACTCGGGAGCTGATGGGCACTCGTTTCTCGTACTTCGGCCGGTGGGAGCAACTCAATTTGACCTCCGCTACGCCCCGGAACTGAAAGATACGCTATCTGATTTAGTGTTAGCGGAGGTCATCGCAATCTGCAGGACCGTCCTTAACAGCGGATAACCAATGCTCAAACGTATTTCCGAGAAGAACTTTGCCTCGGTCGTGCCTTTGCTGAATGATCCCAACCCGAGGTTGCCCCGGAACTGGTTGGCACTGATCCTGATCAACTTGCGGAACTGGTCAATCGTTCTTCACTCTGCGCGTGGACACGCGAGCTTTCTGTGCGATCCTCCGGAACGGAGATTTCATCGCAGTATGAGCAACTCGAAGCCTGCGCCGCGCAGGTTTCTGAGGATCTTGAAGAACTGACATGGCTTCGAAATCTGACCAACCATTTGGAACTCAGTGAGTCCGGAAACAGCGTCGAGCAGATAGCCGAGACTGTATTGCCATCACTGTGCAAGTTGATGAATGCTCATGTATTAATTTTTGTCCGCGACGTGGCCGTCACTGGTCTGAACTCGCGTTTGCCAGTCATCTGGCAGGCTCGGTTCAGATACCTCGTCGCAACTGTCTGGCCATCATCGAAGCACTGCCTGGAAAGAATTCTGACCGCACCGTCGTCAAGAACTTTCCCAGGCGGGAATTCAGTGATGGCGGATTTGAGGGCGTTGAATCCTGCGTGCCAGTGCCCGTAGCAAATGCGTCAGGGAGACGCGGCGGGCTGTTGGCCATGGACAAGGAGATGGCCGGAGAAGGTTGCTCACGAAGCGATGGACGGTTCCGGCTATCTGAATGGTCTCAAAGGGGAAGAGATTCCGCTGTATGCTCGTATTCCTGCAGTAGCCGATTCGTACGATGCGATGACCGGCAATCGTCCGTAACGACGCGGGATGCCAACAGACAAAGCTGAAGCGATTCTGCGGGGCGGCAGTGGCAATCAGTGGGATCCACAATGTGTTGATGCGTTCTTTCGCACGGTCAACGGGATCCGTCTGCTTGCCAGTCAGAGACCATCGATCTGTTTGCCGACAGGATCTGAAGTGTCACAAACGGATTCACTGGAACTGCAGCAGGCATGCGTCACTGGCTGAAGATTCGATCGAGCATTATCGCAGATTGTGTACCAGCGCCAGAACAACGGCCGCAATGACGCCCACACGCACGTTGTCGTTGATGTTCGACCGAATTGATTCGGCAAACGCTGCGAAGACCACGGCTGGCATCGTCAATGCCAGCGCCATGCCGAAGGAAACTGCGGGCTCAGCCGCTTCCGGATTGTGCGTCTCACCCCAGTAGATCCACGCGGTCATTAAGGATCCTATCCCGATGAAGGCCAGCAGTCCGCTCCAGGATTTCGCCTGATTCCAGGGCAATCGTGGACCTCGCAACATCAGACCAAACAGAGTGGCGGAGCCATCTCCGAACGCAAGAATCGAAAGAACTGCCAGGCCAAGCTCCAGATCCTGTGGATAGAGCAGGCACATGAACAGGACTGAGAATGCATAGCCACACACCGCAGCGATACCCGCTCCCTCACCCTGGCGCTGAATCTGCTGGAAGTTGTAGAAGATTCGCAGCCCGATGACTGCACAGCAGCTGATAATGATCGTCCGCATCAACCATGTGATCGGGTCTGCATGAGGAAAGATGTGCAGACCAAAGGCCAGCAAACCGGGGGCCATGTGCCAAAGTCGGCGTTTAATTTCGCGATAGGGCAACGAACGAAAAGTGAGCCCCGGCGTTGTGGCAATCGGAAGGTCGTCCTCGACGACCTTAACCGGAAGTTCTCTGAGTCCTACGGGCTGATTATTGCTGAAGCCGGAGTCCATATGTTCGACCTGTCTGCTTTCAGGAACCAAGCAATCGAACGACGTCTCGAGAAGATCATTCTCAAGATGCTTGTCGAGTCAAATTCACACGCCCGCCTTGATCAGCCGCGAGGATCCTTGATTGCTCCCCGTGAGCCTGAGAACTCGTTGAAATTCTCGCGAGCCCGTCACATGCCCGGAACGAGCACGACAAAGAGCAGATCCTCAACTGAAGATCGAGAAACCAGCCCCCGAGTTAAAGACAATCTAACACAACCGATCAAGGTTGATGAAGACCCGGGTGGTGATAGCGAATAGTCAGCGTGGTAAAACGGCCAAAACTGCCGAAGTCCGGTGTGCTATTCCGGAGAGCCGTCGAGAAGTGCCGGTGTGAAGCCTCGTCCCAGGTGAGTCAGGTCGCGCTGAAACACGATTCTCGGGGGAGATTTTGTGGCGTCGATCATTGCTTCCAGACGTGTCGTCGGGCCGCCTTCGTCGAAGTGCCCAACGGCCTGAAACGAATAGACGTCGCCGCCGGTTGTGAGCCATGGTCCCAGTCGTTTGAACGTTGGCAGATCAACCCAGCCTTCAGCCAGGAGCCACGCGGGGGTCACGCGAGTCGCCATCATGGCGGCCGACATGCCACCAGCTTCAATCGGCGGACGAGCAGAAATAATATCGTCAGCAATCTTCTCCGTGATATCAGGCATCGCCATCAGGATCTCCTTTGGAGCCTGATTGATGTTGATGCGTCCGTCGACAAATTCGTCATTCAGTACTGTCAGTTTCGCTTCCAGGAGGGGCATGCTTTCCAGAAGGGAACCCGCATCGGAAGTCCACGGACTGGCGAGAGTCACCAAGCTGCCGTTGATTTCAACCTCCACTTTGGCATCGATCAGATCGTAGATCGATCGAAATTGTGCGGTGGGAGGTTCCGAGAGATCCATGCCACCGCGAGTCACTTGACCCAATTCCCCGCTGGAGATGTTCTTCGCGATCCAGTCAACTAACTGCTGTTGCTCAATCGTCAGCTTTCCCTGAGCCAGAGAATCGGCGTTCTGATCGCCCTTCATTCGATACGCAGTGATGAACGTCGCTGTCTCGGTGTCGAACTCTTCTTCCAGAAAGTCGAACATCTCCGCAATGATGCCGTTGTTAATGTTGATCTTCTTGTCACCACCCGGCAGCGTATTGCGTTCTCGACTGGATACAGTCAAATAGTCGCGGAACCCCGCGTCAAGAATTCCGTCAGCATCGTCTGAAGGAGACTTCTCAGCTCCGTCATCCTCGTTAGGGTCGAGAACTCCGTTGCGATTGGCATCCTCGCCGTAGAACAGTTGAGGCGTAACTCCCTGGATCTGCAACAATTCGTCAATCGATTCCAACGGCGCGTTTCGAGCAGAGTAAGGTACCGCAAGCCCCTGATACGTTACCGATTCGGCACCGCCAAGTCTTGCTTCTTCGTCACTGTCGATCCAGTCGAGAATGGCGTTCGTGATGTCTTCCGTCATGTTGGGAATGTACGAAAGTGCGATATAGGGATCCGTTGTGTCGTCCGTATCGTTTTCAAATTCCATCAGTCGATTAATATTGAATTTTGCGTTCTCGGAGCTCAATCCGGATCGAGGCATTCCGGCCGTGGTTCCGTTGATATCCGGAACAACAATTGAAAACCGAACCTGACCACGAGGATTATCCGTCTCATTCATCGCCTGATTGTGGAACGTGCCCGGGTTGTGATACACGTCGATCGACGGATCTGTTTCTTTCAGAGCAATCTGACAGGCCGCAAACTCAACGGCCGACTCGGCAGCCATCCGAGCTTCGACATCGCGTCCGAACATCGCCGCAGCAGCGTGTTCCGCAGCCATGGAGTTCATATAACCATAAGCTGCCAACGACAACAAAATCACAACGACGGTCACGACCAGCAGGATGAATCCACGCCGAGAGGCCGGGTCTTTCGATCCACCGGGAGTGCCGGCGAAATACATATGCTTCGTCTTCATAGTGCCGACTCCGTCACGAACGGTTCCGCAACCGGGATCGGAACAACCATGCGATGAGTCGTCTCGGGCAGAGCGTAGGGATCGATAACGTTATCCGAAAACGCTTCTCCGGCATCTTCCTGATTTCGCAGCGTTAGAGTAATTTCGATCGCTTTCGGCATTTCATTCAACGCATTGCTGTCCCATGATTCCTGCCAGGCAAGGCCGTCATAATATCGAAACTGCAGCCCCGAAACTTCTTTTGCCAACAGCTTGCTGGCCGCCAGCTGAGGAGATTCTTCACTGGTTTCGACCGCAGTGCTCAGACCGTACAAATCGCCTTCAAGCTTCGCGATCCCGACCGGGCCGGATTTCGTTCCAATCGATTCTTTGTCAGCAATCGCGGACGCCAAACCACCACCGCCGGACTGAGCCATCAAGTACCGAATGATCATGAGATCACTTGTTCGCTGACTTGTCGAGGTCAGATCCTGTGACGCAACATAAGCCAGACTCTTCTCCGGTCGGCTGACAAACAACTGCAGGTCAGTCGCAGTTCCCATGAGGCCGTTTGTGTAGGTGGTCATCACGGTCTCGGGATCAATCGAAGACTGACCATAGGAATTGCCGTCCAGCGAGCCTGAACCTGAACTCGCCGATCCCGTAGACATTGAACTGCTGCCCGTACCCCCGGATGTTCCTGAGCCCGCCGATGAACTATCGGATGACGAACCGCCAGAAGAAGAACCGGATGATGAACTGCCCGACGATCCAGAACTGCCGGATGAACTCGACGTAGAGCTGTTTCCCTCACTGACACTGGTCGATGTCCCCGATGTCTCGTCGTTAGCCAGCTTCTTGACGAACACCACAGATTGGATGTCACGCGTCATCTGACGCAGAAGAGATCGTGCAATTTGCTGGCGAGTGATCTCTTCGTTGCTGTCGAGCTGTAAACTGAAGTACTGCTGCAAAGCGGCGAAGAGAGCAATCATCAACAGGGATGTCAGGCCAACGGCGATCATCAATTCGAGCATTGTGTAGGCGGCTCGTCGAGCATCGGCGATCAGCCGTCCCGATCTGCGGGATGAACTCTTCATCATTCGCTCTCCTGCAGAGCGGCATCAAGGAAGAGCTGAGGATCTCGCATAAAGCGCACCAGCGTAAAGGCGGCGTTTGGTTCTTCGCCGCCCGGTCTGTGTTCAACCAGCACCGTCACCTGGAGCAGTCCGGTGGTTCCGGCTTCGGTCACTTCGGCCGACCATTCCCAATTGCCGGTTTCATCGTCGTCAAACGGATTCCCCTGGGCACTGGAGGCCTCTTGGACTCCGCAGAGAATCTCGCCCATGACCGTTTCGGAACGGAGCACGGCTTCAGATTGTAGTCGTGCTGATAGCTCCGACCTTCGGCCAATTTGCAGACCTTGCATGATGGCTGCCAGCGATGCCATAAAGATGGCGACAGAGATAATAATTTCCAGCAGGCTCAGGCCGCTGCGCTTTCGTCGCCGCACGGCTGCGACATTTCGAGGAACTCTGATTCGTCGCATCAATCGGCCTCCATCATGAAGACAGGGGCGACCTTGATGGACCCGGTGAGTCCTCGCACGGAGATCTCAGATGTGCGATTTTCCTCGTCCATGACTCGAAATGTTCGATCTTCCGCAGATCCATCGAAGCGAAACACTATCGGAGTCGACCACGAGCGGTTCGATAAACTATCGTTGCCGTCAAGGTTCGCAAAAGCAGCCGGCTCCAGTTGTTCGCCACCGGCATTCTCGCCCTTCACGGCTCGCAGGAACATCTTCTCCGGCTCAAGGACCAGCGACATCACAAGAACTTCGGCCTGAGAAGAATCACTTCCCGCCTGATTGACCAGCGTCGGCTGAGGCTCCGCGGGAATTGCCACAACAGCCTGTCCATTGACTTCAAAACGAACGTGGTAGTCCACTCCCGAATCGATCGCCTGTTGTCTGGCAAAAGCCATAACCTCACGCACGTCTTCGGCAGCTTCCTGAACTCTCCCGTTACGAACTCGCTCCATCATATTCGGAGCAGCCATGGCCGTGATCGTGACAATGATCGTCATCACAATCAACAACTCAAACAACGAGAACCCGCGGTTCCCGATCCGTTCCAGTTGTTGAGGGCGACGATGCATTGAAAAATCACCTGAACAAGTAGGTCCTTTTTGCCGGAAAGGATTTTCGATTTACCGCAAGGCGACCCCTGTGTGCAACTCGTGCAGAGAAATGGTCGGAAGCGTTGCTTAACTTGCACTCATGTCGCGGCCAGCCGCGAAGTCCTGCCCGGCAGGCAGGACCACCCTATTTCGCTGCCCGGCAGGCAGGACATAAACAAATCCGCAGCCGCTCCCGCACTCATCAGTTGCCGGCGTTTGACGCGGCTGGTGTCCAGTTATTCAACGCGATCCCGCCGGAGTTTGTTCCATCGCCCTGGCCATCAGATCCAGTTGACCAGATTGCAGGCTTCAGAGCATTCTGCTTCTTGCTGTGCCCGTCGCCGTTCCATTCGTACTGCAGAGGATTTCCCCATGGATCGATGGGCACTTCTTCCAGATACGGACGGAGCTTGCGGCCTTTGTAAGCAGGAGGATTAATCATCGCCTGCCATGCTTCGGTGCCGTTGCCCTTGAAGTATTCGCCATCATGGTCAGTCGCGTAATTGCCAGCGGCCTTTTCCATTTCCTTCACCAGAGTAAAGGCGATTCGTTCGTTCGCCGTTTTCTGGCTGCCAATAAGGTTCGGCACAACCATACCGGCGATCACCAGAATGATGGCCAGTACAATCAAGAGTTCCAGAAGCGTAAAACCCGAACGCTTCTGCACGGGCGAAAACAGTAGAGAACGTTTTTGCATGACACTAAATCCTGATTTTCAATCAATCCATGTGAGGTAAAGGGAAGCCCGCACTGCTACCGAAATCCAGTCGGTGCTAGGTCGGGTTCGTTGACATTTTAATCACCGGCAATAGCAGTGCCATCACGATAAACACAACCACTCCGGCCATGGCCAGAAGCATCATGGGCTCCAGCAATCTGACAACCATGTCTATTCGCCGGCTGGTCCGTTTCTCAAGATTATCTGCTACGCCAATCAGCACATTCTCCAGATTATTAGCCTCTTCGCCAACCGCAATCATTTCGATCAGGTCCTTTGAGAA
The DNA here is from genome assembly GCA_026400835.1 of Planctomycetales bacterium. Taxonomy (GTDB): domain Bacteria; phylum Planctomycetota; class Planctomycetia; order Planctomycetales; family Planctomycetaceae; genus SXXK01. Next base: position 184,359 of record JAPLOA010000055.1, read on the forward strand.
CTGGCCACTGGCTCTCAACGGAACCGCCAGCGACTGACCGCTGCTGACGTTATCAGCCGCATTCCCGATCGCTTCGGCAAGCACCATGTTTCCACTCGCGTCTTTCGCAATGCGCAACGACTGCAGAATCGGGACGCCGTTCTTTAAAAGCGTTCCCAGCATTCGGGAGAAACGAGCCACCGCAAGGCTTTGCAGGATGCCTCCGAGTCCCGGGACTTTCAGCTTCCACTCGTCAACAAAACGACGCCCCTCCGGAGACTGGACGTAGGTCACAACGAGACCCACAAGACCCGCAATAACTGCAAAGATCAAAAGCCCGTAGCTGGTCAGAGTATCGCTGATGCTGAAAAGCGTTGTCGTGGCCCACGGCAGAGTCCCGTCGCGTTCCATCTTTTCAAACATCGGAGCAAAATTCGGAACCACCCACATCATCATCGCCGTGACGACCAGTAATCCCACAACCAGCAGGAATACCGGGTAAACCATTGCCCCGGTGACCTTGCCTTTGAGCTCTTCCTGATGATCATTGAAGGCCGCAATTCGCGACAACACGTCTTCCAGAAAACCGCCTTCTTCGCCCGCCTTGACCATACTGACGGTCAGGAAGTTAAACGCTCGCGGATGTCGCCTCATGGCATCGTTAAGGCGAGTTCCATCCGCAACCTGCTCACGAACATCCTGAATGACAAATCTCAGCCCGGCATGCGATGTCTGATCTTCCAGAAGCTGCAGCGAACGCAGCAATGGAACACCTGACTTCAGTAGATCCGCAAGCTGATTATAGAAGACGGTCAGATACTTTGTGGAAACTCGTCGAGCACCTGTGGCGGCCTGCTGTTTTGACTGCTCAGACAACGAAACGGAAATCGGAAACAGACTGCGCGCCGCCAGATTTGAGAGCGCATCTTTCTCGCTGGTCGCGGTCAGCGTCCCGGTGACCTGTTTGCCGGTCAGTTCGCGTGCTAGGTATTTGAAATCTGGCATGGTGTTTGGAAGTCAGAATCTGATCATTCTCTTGAGCCGCCAGGGCTGAGGTTTTGTCTGCCGGCGACCAGGTTAATTATTCGAATTAGTTTCTCGTTTAACGGCAAGCCGCAGGCATCGGACAACATCTGATACCGTCGCCTGCGGCTTGCCGTGAAACAGTTTTATCAAATCTTCGCCAGCACCGCTCAGTACATGATGCTGATGAACCGATCGGTTCACTAGCCGATCACATCTCCACGAGTAATTCGCAGGACTTCTTCAATACTTGTGACACCGACCTGAACCTGTTCCCATCCGCTCGATCGCAGCGTTGTCATCCCAGCCTTGATCGCATAGTCACGAATTTCTACGGTGCTGCGACTTTCCGAGCACATGCGTTGAATCATCGGATCCGTCTTCAGCAGCTCAAACACTCCGATTCGACCAGCATAACCGGTTTCACGGCATTCACGACAGCCGACAGGTTCATAAACCGCCTCGGGTAAAGGTCTTGGAAAGTCGGCTGGAATTTCCACCTTTTCAATTGGGGTCAGACGTTTGCAATGCGGACAAAGCCGCCGCACCAGACGCTGAGCCAGAATCCCCTCAACGGTACTCGCCACCAAATAAGGTTCGACACCCATATCGATCAGTCGAGTAAACGTGCCCGGCGCGTCGTTGGTATGCAAAGTACTAAACACAAGGTGCCCGGTAAGCGACGCCTGAATCGCGGCCTGCGCGGTTTCACCGTCTCGAATTTCTCCGATCAGTACCACGTCCGGGTCGTGTCGCAAAATACTTCGGAGTGCCGCCGCAAAAGACAAACCGATGCGGCTGTGAACCTGGATCTGACTAATCCCGTCCATCTGATATTCGACCGGATCTTCCACGGTGATGATCTTGATCGTGGGATCTTTAATCTCGTTCAAAGCACTGTACAGCGTGGTGGACTTACCGCTTCCGGTCGGACCGGTGACCAGCACAATTCCGTGCGGCAGGTCAATCAACTGCTTAAAGATCTTTGACACCGTCGGCGGCATTCCGACGGCTTTCAGGTCAAACTTCATGCGTGCTTTATCCAGCAATCGCATGACCACGCCTTCGCCGTGCATCATCGGAATGATCGACACACGCACGTCGACTTCACGCCCGGAAACTCGCAGCTTGATTCGCCCGTCCTGAGGCAAACGCTTCTCTGCAATGTTCAGATGTGACATGATCTTCAGTCGTGTCACGATTGCGGAATAGAACTGAGCGATCTCCGGAGGTGTCGGCTGAACTCGCAGCATCCCGTCCAGACGATATCGAACCCTCATTCCGTTTTCCTGAGGCTCGATATGCACGTCACTTGTTTGCAGCTTCACCGCTTCCATCAGCAGCTCATTGACGAGCTTGATGACCGACGGTGCCTGAGCTCCTTCAGCCAGTTCGCCGAAGTCTTCGTTGATTTCTTCAAGAAGTTCGATGCCCTCTTCGGTCCGGCGTCGAACCAGTTCATTGATTGTGTCGCCGCCGACACCCAGGAGTTCATGGATTCGACTGCCCAGTTCACCACTGCGAGTCAGTACCGGTTCCAATTTGAACCCACTGACGGTACTCAGCTCATCCAGGCCTTCCAGATTCAATGGGTCCGAAGTTGCAACAACGACGTGACCATTCTGACGGTACAGCGGCAACAGTGAATGGCGATAGATCGAAGATGTAGGAAATCTGGCCAACAGGTCCGCATCAACCTCAATATCCTTCAGGTCGATGTACTGCATCCCGAATTCATCGGACAGTTTTCGAAGAATTGCATCTTCGGTCACCACCCCCAATTTCACCAGTGCCTGATCAATGCGCAGGCCCGCGTGAGTTTCGCGAGCCTGCTGCAGTTGCTCGCGAGTCACCAGGCCTTCATCGACAAGTAATTTTCCAAGTTCCATTGCGGGGCTTTATTGTGAGTCACTCGGGGCAAGACCAACGATCGTTCGACGACCGTCCGGATAAAAGAAGCTTATCGGCCGCCGCGGCCGCCATTCGTGCCGCCACCGCGACCACCAAAGTTTCCTCCGCCAAACGGGTTGAATGCACCACCGCCGAATGGAGATGCACCACCTCGACCAGTGTCGCCGCCGCGTTGTCGCATGCGATCCTGTATCATTTGCTGGAACGGATCCGTCTGAGGTTGCTGGGGTTGAGGCTGCTGAGGATTGTTGGTGTTGCCGGAGTTTTGACTATTCGTGCTGGAGGACGATGGTCGCGTCGCACTTGTCGTCACTCGAGGAAACAGGGATCGCAGTGACTCCTGGATCATTGAGGCATCTGAATTCTTTAACTGGACGACTCGAATCGTGCGATTCGACTTCTTCGCGGCTTCGTCAGATTCCTTGACCATTTCCTGCACTTTGGTGAACAACGCCTCGCTGGAGGAAATCACCAAAGAACTCGTTTGGCGATCCACAGCGACCGTCATCTGAACTCCCTGTGGTTCATTGCTTTTCCCGTTACCGCCACCACCGCCGAACATCTGGGCCAACGGATTGTTCTGCTGCTGCCGACCGCCAGCGGGCTCCATGTAGGGCTTAAATGTTTCATTCACCATTGTGGCGATGTCATCAATTTCCGCGTGCTCAACTACAATTCGACGCGGCTGCATGTCGCGTAGGGATTCGGGAATATTGTTTGAGTCCAGCACTTCCAGGAATCCCTCCGCTTCTTCCACTGAGGCCTGCGGCCCTGTCACGAACAATGAGTTTGAACGTGGATCCGGAATAATTCGCAGCGTCTGAGGATTTCCGCCTAAACTACTGAGACCCGTCATGTCCGAAACCGACTGCGTCAGCGGGCTAAACATTGAACTGAGCCCGAAACTGGTGGATGACGCCGTGTTCGTCACGCTGCTGCTGGGAATAAATTGTTCCAGCAGTGCGGCCGCTTCTGTTGCATCAGCGGCCTGCAAATAGAACACAGTCCACTTTGTACGAAATGGAATCGATTGCTGCAGGAAATCCATAGTTTCCTCCAGTCGATCCAGCGCATCCTCATCGCGGGACAGCAACAGCAATTCATCGCCATCGACAACGATCTGAATTCCGTCAGGCGTGGTACTCTCTCGGCGATCAGCAGCCGGTGGATTACTCTCCAGCGGCACCTGCTGAGACGCAGCGGCCGGATCAGACACTGCCGTGGCTTCGTCGATAACGCGATTCACAGGAAGGTAGCCGCTCTGTTTCCTCAAGCCTGTTCGGCGAGAGCGTGTCTGAGTTGTCGAATCTTCCTTTTCCTCGGTAGCACTGTCTTCTTCTGTAGCGGGAACTTCATCAGACGGAGTTCTGATGCCTTTGATCGGCCCACTCTTTTTTGGCACAACAATTCGAATCGAAGTCTTCTCGCTGGCCTGCCATTCCTGTTCAAGGTACTTGAAGAACTCTTCAGGATCGCGGCCTCGCAGCGAGTAGCGTCGAATGTTGCCACCTTCGCCCTTCTTCTTCAGACCCGTACCGTCTTCACCCAGATCCGTGAGCACCTGCTTGATCTGCTCTACCTGCAGAGCAGTGCCTTTGACGATGATGCGGTTACCGTACAGATCAGTTTCTACGGTCGGAGCATTGGCTCCTTCGGCGATAAACAGATTTCTCAGTGTCGCAGCGGCCGTGAGCGGATCCATCTTGGCCAGAGGAATCACAGCCACCGAACCACTGGCCCCCGTTCCTTCACTAAACGACTTAACCCACTCTTCAACCTGCTGGTGCTGACGAGCTGTGCCAAAAATGTGCACCGTCCCTGCAGCCCCATCTTCATTGACAACAACCCCCGGCATCATTGCCGTTATGCTTTGGGCCACCTGATCGGCTCGCCCGCTGACACGGTAGACTCGCAGATAAGGCCCGGAATTGCCCTCGCGAGTCAGTTTCGTGCCATCCGGCAATTCCGAAATATCAATCGCCTTAATGATCTCTTCTACCAGAGCCTGCTGATCCGGCGACGCTGTCACAAACAAGCTGTTGGTTCGAATGTCGGACATGACCTGAAGCTGCGCGTTTGACGCGACTGGGGCTGGAGTTGGCGTTGGACTTGGCGGACCGCGACGATCTCCGCCCGCTCCAGAGCTGACATTGGCAACTCCCTGACGCATTCCAAACTGACTCAGCAGCATGAACTCCGCTTCTTCCGCGTCAATGTTCTTCAGCATGTAAGTCTTAAATACCAGGTCGCCTTTGCGACGACTGACAGACATATCGACGTAAGATTTGATGCGACGGAGATTCGAACCCGTATCTGCAATAATCAGGGAGCCTGTTTGCGTAAACGCTGTCATCGTGCCAAGGCTGCCCAGAAGCTGCTCCACTTCCTGAGCCATCACGCCAACATCCAGCTTCTCCAGCGGAATTTCGATGCGAACAATTTCATTCTCCCCAATCGCGTGATTTCCCTGATCTACCTTCAGCAGCTCATCGACAGCAACGTCCGGAATCAGATTCGGAGGAATTCCTTTGTCAACATTGATGCAAACGAGGAAGCCGTCTTTCAGCAACAACGCGTAACCTTTTCTCTGAAGATAGCCATTCAGAATATCCAGCGCCTTTCCGGCGTTGTATTCCTTCGTATCGATATGACTAAATGTCCCAGGAGGAACCTGATTCAGATCCAGCGTGTATCCGGCACCCGCAGCGAAGTCCTGCAACACTTGATCCCACGGAGCGTAACGGAAATTGAAAGAGAACTTCTCAACAAGCTGATTCGCTTCTGCGGAATCCGCAGCACCGCCGAAGCTGGAGACGATCTCTGCGCCGGCCGGAGCTGCCGCATCAGGTAATACTACAGCAGGCGGGGCTGACATGTTTGGATTATTCATCGCAGGAGCGGCCCCGGGAACACCCGCAACAGCTGGCGAGGAGGCAGACTGCTCGGCCCACTTCTTTTTCTGTTCGTCGTTCAGGACCGCGAGGTATTTGCCTTCCCATTCTTTTCGGAAGGCTTCCTGCTGTTCAGGCGTCGTATCAAAACCCACTTTCGAAGATGCCTCACGTCGCTGCGCGGCCAGTTCATCGATCGCCTTTTTTTGTTCTTCTGTGATTCCTAACTCCGCAGCCACCCGAGCATCAGAAAATGCTCGCACGCCTGCCTGCTGGATGTACAACGAACGCAGAAGCTTCAACTGGCGGCTGTCAAGAATCGTCAAGGCCTTCGCATTCGCGTCTTCTTTTGCCTTGACGGTCGCCTGTTTCATTTCATCGCGAATCTTTGTTCGCTCCGCTTCGTCGGAAGTTTCCTTCATGCGTTGCAGGAAGGGGTCAAAAATCTCGCGGCCGGGTGAACCACCCTTTGCCGCCTCCGCAATTGCATCCTGTTGAGATTGGGACAAGCCCAGCTGCTGAACTAGCTCCCCGTTGCGAAGCAAATCCAACTCACTACCGACCTTCGGAGCATCCTGCGCGGTTGCCGTTGGCAGGCCATCAGTCGCCAAAATCGCGCACAAAAGCAGAACAGTGCGGAGAGCAGGTTGTGGTCGACAAATTCTCATGCTTCTCTTCCGTTGCAGGTCGCAACTCTCCAAAACGCTGAATGTAAAAACTGAACATTTGGCCAAATCTTCGGCGCTCATGAAACCCGGTTCCTTCGTTGTCCCGGAACCGTTACTCAACGTTCCCAATCACCTATTCTTCGCGAACTAGAGAACAATTCGCGTTTTCTCCGCCAGGATTTGGCGGAAAGCCCAAACTCAAGGAAGGTTACAGAGAGGTTAACGGTTGCAGCAACCGCTCACGGCAGGTCGCCAGTACAAGTTTTGGCTGGTTAATTGGAAGAAATGGTACCCTCGGTGGTTCAAACCCAAACAAAGGTTCCGGGAGTCTTGAAAAATCGCAAATCATTACGATTCGTGGATATCCTGACGGGGTTCAACGATTGAGCCTGAAACAAAACAGTTTAGAAAAACGTTTTAGTCTCGATTTTAACGTGTTTTTGTGGAAATCGCTCTGAAGAAAAACAATGAAGCGTTTGTTCACTATATTCGTTTCGGCCTCTGCAATCCTGGCGATGTTGAGCGAATTCAGCATGGCCCAGGACCGTGGTGACCGAGGCGATAGGCGCGATCGAGGTGGATTCGGCGGTGATTCTGGTCGCGGAGATCGCGGCGGATCTGGTGGTCCTCCGCCTGGGTTTGGAGGTGGCGGCTTTGGCGGACCGCCACGTGGAATGGGCGGACCGCCTTCTGGATTCGGCGGCGGCGGCGGATTTGGTGGACCTCCGGGTGGCTTTGGAGGTGGTTTTGGTGGCCCACCGGGCGGTTTCTCTGGAGGCTTTGGCGGCGGCGATCGCGAAAGCCGATTCGGCTCAATGATGGATTCCAATGGAAATGGCACCGTTGATCAGGAAGAGCTCGACCGGATGCCATCCTTTGTTCGGGATATGATGAAGGCACGCGGCGTCGAACTGAAGGCGGGGATGTCGCTGGACGACATGAGAAATAGCTTTCGCAGCGGCTTCAACCCGGGAAACAATGGCCAGCCTGGCGGGCAGCCCAACGATCCGAATCGCAACGGCACAACCGGCGCCGCAGTCCTGACGCCCTATAAAATGAAGCCAAAAAAGCCGTTGACGATCACTCTTCCGCCGGCTTACAGCGAAGTCGACACTGATTTCGATGGGCAAATCGCGATGCACGAATGGATGTTGACTCGCCGAGTCGACCTCGAAAAGTTCGACTCAATGGATATCGATTCGGATGGGTTCCTGATTCCTGAAGAGCTCGCGATCGCTGATGCAGCAGCCGCCAACCAGAATGCAGTAGCTTCCACGACACGCAAGCGATTGCTGATTGTGAATGCAACTCCCACCAAGGTAAAGGCGACCCCAAACAATGGTCAACCAGGAAGCGGTCAGTCCGGCAGTACACCACCAAACGGTCAGGACAGCAACAATCGTGGCGGATGGGGCGGCGGCGATCCAGCAGTGATGGCATCCGAGACATTCAAGCGACTCGACGGCAATGGCGACGGCTTTGTTGATCCAGAGGAGTGGCAGGGCAGCCGAAGAACTCGCGGCATGTTCGAACAAGCCGGCATACGACTCGACAAAATGAGTCTGGAACAGTTCTCACAACACTACGTTCGACTAATGAGTAATGGCGGACGATAGCCTGTTGGAGTCGGTTATGGCTATCCATCCAACAGTCCCGGTGGACACGTAACTTCTGAGATCGCGTAAGCAAGAGCGTTATGGCTTACGCGCATCATGCCACTCAGAGCATGATTTCAGAAACCACGCCGCGAACATCCATTTCGAATTCGATGTCTTCAATTGGCGGTCGAGAATCGTGCCATGTGACTCCAAAGAGTCCTGCTTTTCCGATCCGCGGATTAATCAGATTCTGAATGATGTCGTCGCAAGGATGTGCGGCGTAAACGTTGGTGCGATTCACAGCATCCCACGATGTTCCCAGCTTCTGCAGTCGCTGCTCCATCAGATCCATCACGAACTCCGCCTTTACTCTGAGGCCAGCCGGAGAAGTGTTCTCCAGCTCAATGATTTCGTCACGCTGTAGAACGCCCTCCGGTAGTTCTCCTGCCCCCGCAACCACAAATGTCGGGACGGAAACGTTCGCAACAGGCCGTGTAAAAGCGAAGGCATACAAGGATGGTTCCGTTGGCGGCACGAGTCGAGGTGCGATATGTGTCCGGGCGACCGGATTCACGCCATCAACAAACACGCCCCAATCTTTCAGGATCGCCGCGTACTCCGAGTTGAATTCATTGAAGCCTTGAAAAGTAAATGGCTTCGGGCAACGCAAAGACATGGCACACAAGGAGGCATGAGGCCGTGCAGCATTGCTCAGAAAGGAATCAATCAACTCAAACCCCTTGCGCCAGCCCACCATCGTTCGCAGTGTTACGTGGACGACTTCGAACCCTTTGTTCGCGATGACTCCGCAGGAATAAGGAGCAATGCCAGGTACGAACGAGTAATCTCCCATTGGATGTTTCTTCAGAGTCATCTCAGTCTATTCCAAAATCGGTACAGGTCGTGTTGAAGTGAATTCATTTTTCTAACACTCGGAACTCTAGCGGCTACGGCACGTCCTGGTCGAACGACCTGCGAACTCTCGTGTGCTGATCTCAGGCGTGGTGCCGATCTCGAGCCGAGTGGCTGGTGGCGTGCTATGCATTCCTCCGACAGCTTCCGGGGCCGGAGTTGATTGTGATTTTGTCTCGGGGCTCCACGGGACAAATACCATGGCTTTCCGCAACGGTCACAAGTTCGGCTCATGAGGCGTATTTCGTTGTGCACTGCGGTTGTTGTTGCGAAACTCACGAGGTGTCTCGCCGACTTCTCGCTTAAAAGTGACGGACAGATATTCCGCATGAGGAAATCCAGCGGCACGGGCGATCTCTGTCAGGGGAAGGTCCGTTTCTGCAAGCAATTGCCGACATCGGTCAATGCGTAATCGCAGAATCTCGGCATGCGGTGTACGGCCAACCAGTTTCTGAAAACGACTCTCGAAGACTCGCCGAGACATCGGAATCTGTTTGACGATTTGCTGCACGGTGACACCGTCGCACGCTTTTGAACGGATCAATCGCAGCGCCGCGACGATGTCCGGATCGTTGATGGCGAGAACATCGGTGGATTGTCGAGTTTGCACGCCGAGCGGTGGAATCAGACGCGGATGATTGCCCACGTCTTCACCCGACATCATTCGATCCAGCAGCGAAGCGGCCTCGAAACCCGTCTTCCATGAGTTCGGAACGACACTCGAAAGCGGTGGGTCGCAGAGTTCGCATAGTCGCCGATCATTGTCGACGCCGATGACCGCGACTTCATCCGGGACGGCGATCCCCTCATCGCGACAGATGGCAAGCAGTTGCTGAGCTTTGATGTCGTAACATGCCATGATGCCGACCGGTCGCGGAAGTTTTCGCAGCCAGTTGAGTAAACTTCTGCGATCACGATTCCATGAATAACCTGAATCTGTCCGCGGAACAGAGCTGTGCAGAAAATACTGAGCCCCCGCTTCTGCGACGGACCTCGCAAACTGCTGCTCACGCAAAACCGACCATTGGAATCCCGGGTCCGCACAGTAGGCAAGATTTCGAAAGCCACATTGCAGGAGATGATCGGCGGCCAATGACGCAATCTTCTGGTCGTCGGTTTCGAGCCACGGGATCTCCTCAATAAAACGCCCCGCGCTGACGTCAACGACTGGCAGGCGAGTCGCCTTGACAGCTCTCGCGATTTCATGAGTTTCAATGCGGGCGATGATGCCATCACCCTTCCAGCGCCGTAACCAGTCCGGCGGATCCGCGCCTCGTTCCTGCTCCGGCAAATAGACGGACCAGCTTCGATGTTGCTGGACGAAACCAATGATGCCATCCAACAGGCCACGGGAATAGGCGTTAGAAGTCTCCAGCAATAACGCGACCGAACGATTCTTCACCAGACTATCCTCCGCGTTTAGGAACAGTCCCGAAATAAGTGCCGTCTATCCAAACCCGAAGCGTCAGTTTTGAAGTTGCGCTGTTCGAGACTGCCGGGGATCAACGGGCCAAAAACACGGGGATTATCATAACCCGACGCGTCAGCGAGGGATTTTTGGGGAAAACTGTCCGAACGCAAAAACTCAATCCCTCACTGACGTTTCGGGTTGGGATTTCAATGCATGAAGCAGTCTCATCGAGGTCTCGCACAGAGAGAACTATTGCAGCCTGCGACATTGTACAGTGTCATCATGTTGCCGCCGGTGAAAAAACTCAAGTCTTTTGCGCGATTTCTCATGGCGAGTCAGTGGCCTGAAAGGCACCATCTGCCAAACTCAGTGCGAACAGCAGCAAACTCGCATTCTTTCCCCACCTTCTTCAGGAGCAAACGATGGCGAAACAGTTCAATGTGGCGATGGTTGGACTCGGCTTCGGGGCCGAGTTCATTTCGATCTATCAGGCTCATCCAAATGCGCACGTTGCGGCGATCTGCCGTCGTGATCCAGCGGAACTGAAGAAGTGTGGCGACCAGTTCGGGATCGACAAACGATACACAACCTACGATGAAGTACTGGCCGACAAAGATATTGACTTTGTTCACATCAACAGCCCGATCAACGACCATGCGTGGATGTCTTTGAAGGCTCTGGATGCCGGCAAGCATGTCATGTGCACCGTGCCGATGGCGACAACCATCGACGAGTGTCGACAGATCGTTGAGAAGGTCAAGAAGACCGGCCTGAAGTACATGATGGCCGAAACCGTCGTGTACAGCCGCGAATATCTGTTCATCAAAGAGATGTACAAGAAAGGCGAACTCGGCAAGATCCAGCATCTCGCTGCTTCACATCCTCAGGACATGGATGGCTGGCCGGCGTATTGGGAGAAGATGATCCCGATGCACTACGCGACTCACGTGGTCAGCCCGTGCCTTGGTCTTGTTGATGGTCTCGCTGAATACGTCAGCTGCTTCGGCAGCGGGACTGTTCGCGACGACATCGCGCAGAAGTGCGGCAACAAGTTTGCTCTGGAAACCTGTCACATCAAGATCAAAGATACAGACCTGACTGCTCACATTTGGCGATGCCTGTACGATGTGGCTCGCCAGTATCGTGAAAGCTTCGACGTATATGGCACGAAGAAGAGCTTCGAGTGGACTCTGATTGAGCACGAGCCGCATGTGATTCACACGGCGAAGAAGCCTGAGCCGCAGATTCCGGAGAAGGTCACTATTCCGGATTATGCTCATCTGCTGCCAGAGTCTATTCGCAAGTTCACGATGCCATCAGAAATTCACGACGCGGATCACCTGTCGTTCCTGCAGGGCGGCGGCCATGGGGGCTCACATCCTCACCTTGTCAACGAAATGCTGAATGCCCTGCTCGAAGACCGCGATCCACGTCCAAACGCTGTGACCAGCGCCAACTGGACCTGCGTCGGCATCTGTGCTCACGAATCCGCGCTGAAAGGCGGAGAGATTGTGCGGTTGCCTGAGTTCACACTTGGTTAGTTCACCATGGTCCGCGTTACGGCGAGCGGCAGGGCGTCAGCCCTCCGAGGCAACTTCCTGCCGCTCGACCTGTCTCGATCTTTCCGTGGATCAGTGCTTTGCACTGCTGGATCGCAAAATCAACTTGAGGTTTCATTTAATCCCTCATTCATGACCGCCGCCTCGAAAAGTACTTGCCGCTGAACGCAGAACAGTAAGCTATAGGTAGTGATTTATTGAGGCTATGCCGTTTTGCGGCGAAGGACGTTTTTTGTGCCCCTGTTGGTAAGGTGATATAGGAATTCTCCTGTTCACGTTGAATGTGAAGCATGAATAACTTCAACCACATAGAAATTATCAGCGACGACATGGTAGAAATCCTTCGCAGGAAGACACCCCTGGAACGGCTCGCTATCGGCGAGCGAATGTTTCAGCAGGCCAGACAATTGATCGTGACGTCAATCAGGAATACTCATCCTGAATTGAGCGATCAGGAAGTCAATCGGGAAGTGGTACGTCGAATGCATCGAGTGGAGCTTCCCGAATGAGCGACATTCCTGCGGATGCCCAGACCAGCCTGCTTCGATACGCAGCCGATGCCCTGAAGACACTGGGAATTCCTTATTTCGTGACGGGGTCGCAGGCAACAATTGTCTATGGCGAACCCCGATTTACGAACGATGTTGACATTGTCATTGACCTTCGGGTGAACCAGATTCCTGAATTCCTCCAGAGTTTTGAGCGAGAGGACTTCTATCTGAGTGAATCAGCGGTTCGAAGTGCCGTTGAGAGACGCGGGATGTTCAATCTGATCGATTCAACCACCGGCGGAAAAATTGATTTCGTAGTTGCGAAGAACTCAGACTTCGAAAGATCACGATTTACTCGAGTTCGAACCTTGGAGTTTTCAACGACGGAACTCGTGATCTTTGCGTCGCCGGAAGATGTGATCCTGAAAAAGATGCAATGGTTCACGAAAGACCACTCGGATCGTCACGTGCGTGACATCCTCGGTGTCTTGCGAATTCAAAAGGACTCAATCGATTTACCGTACATCGAATCGTGGCTGGAGAAACTCGGAGTGACGAACGTTTGGAGAATGATCCAGGAACGACAGAAACTTCCGAACCCCCAATACGAATAGACAAATTGTTCGGCCTTCGAAAACAATGACTTGACCATTGCAGAACGATTGTCCCAATCGTTCACGAGCAGTTCAGACAACTGCTCTACAATGGTCTGCCGATCGCCTGACGACACCCAATAGAATCCAGTCCTTCTGCTCCCACTACCATCCGGTGCCCCATGAAAACCTTACTCTCCCATGCCCCCTCCTCTCCTCCGCTCCTTCGCTCTGCTGTTCGTTTTCACAGCCGCCAGCACCGCAGCCGCTGCTGACCTGAAGCTGCTCTTCATGGGAGACAACGGTCATCATCGGCCGTCGGAGCGGTTCCACGAACTGGCGCCGGTCCTGGAAGCTCGAGGCATTGAGTTGAAGTACACCGACCGCATGGAAGACCTGACCGCGGAAACGCTCGCCGGCTTTGATGGGCTCGTTCTATACGCCAACATCGACAAGATCGAAGACACTCAGGCCAAAGCAGTTCTGGACTATGTTGCGAGTGGCAAAGGCTTCATTCCGCTGCACTGTGCAACGTTCTGCTGGCGCAATAATGCGGAGATGGTGAAGTTGATGGGAGCACAGTTCCAGCGACACGGCGGGCAGGTGTTTGGAACTCAGATTGCTGAGCCGACTCATCCCATTTTGAAAGACTTCAGCGGTTTCACGAGCTGGGACGAAACGTACATTCATCATCTGCACAACGAAGAGAACCGAACGGTTCTGGAGTATCGTGTTGAAGGCGAACAGGCTCCCGGCAACACCCGGGAACCGTGGACGTGGATCAGAACGCACGGCAAAGGTCGAGTCTTCTACACGGCCTGGGGACACGATCAACGAACCTTCTCCAATCCGGGCTTCAGCAATCTGGTCGAGCGAGGCATCCGCTGGGCCTGTGGAAAAGACATTTCTGTCGTACCGGCCTTTGCAGACCTCGAAGCCTTCACCGCGCCGAAGATGACGGAACTGACGAAGGATGTGAAGCCCTTTGAATTCGCCGAAGTCGGCCCGAAGATTCCCAACTACACGCCCGGCCGTCAGTGGGGAGTTCAGGGAGCTCCCAAAACAACGATGCAGCTTCCTCTGAGCGTCGAAGAATCGATGAAGCATTATTCGATGCCGGAAGGAATGGCTCTGCGATTGTACGCTGACGAACGCAACTTCCTGGCCAAGCCAATTGCAATGAACTGGGACGAACGCGGCCGCCTCTGGATCTGCGAAACGCTCGACTATCCGAATGAACTTGGTAAGGATCGCGACCGTATTCGAATTTGCGAAGATACCGATGGCGACAACGTGGCTGACAAGTTCACAATCTTCGCCGAAGGTCTTTCGATCCCAACCGCGATCATGATCTATCGAGGCGGTGCGGTGATCCAGAACGCCACCGAAACAATCTACCTAAAGGACACCGATGGTGACGACAAGTCTGACCAGAAGACCGTGCTGATGACAGGCTTTGGAGCCGGTGACACTCACGGCGGTATCAGCAACTTCCGCTACGGTCTGGACAACTGGATCTGGGGGATGCAGGGTTACAACGACAGCACGCCTGAGTTCGATGGCAAAAAGGCGGACTCGTTCCGTCAGGGCTTCTGGCGATTCAAACTGTCGAACACGGATCCCCCGAAAGTCACCGACGTTGAGTTCATCCGTTCGACCAACAACAACACCTGGGGACTTGGTCTCAGTGAAGACGGACTAATCTTCGGCTCGACGGCCAATCACAACCCCAGCACGTATGTCCCGATTCCAAATCGTTACTACGAAAAGGTCCGAGGCTGGGCGGCTCCGGACATTGGCACAATTGCGGATTCATGGAAGTTCAACCCGATTACGGAGAACGTACGGCAGGTGGACCAGTTCGGTGGCTACACAGCCGCGGCCGGGCATGCTCTTTATACGGCTCGCACATTTCCACAGCAGTGGTGGAACAAGACCGCGTTTGTCTGCGAACCAACCGGCCACTTGATCGGTACATTCGTGCTGCGTCGAGACGGAGGCGGCTACAAGTCGACCAGCCCGACCAACCTGTTGGCCAGTGACGACGAATGGGCCTCACCGATCATGGCGGAAGTCGGTCCGGACGGAGCTGTCTGGGTCATCGACTGGTACAACTTTATCATCCAGCACAACCCAACGCCGCAGGGCTTCACAACAGGCAAAGGAAACGCTTACGAAAGTGATCTGCGAGACAAGAAGCACGGTCGCATCTACCGAGTGCTCCCAACGGCCGATGGCAAGGATGTTGTGCATCCATGGAAGAGTCTTGGCAAAGCAAGTTATCTGGAACTTGTTCAAGCCTTGAAGCATCCCTCTTTCAATTGGCGACTAAACGCCCAAAGGCTGCTCATTGAACGCGAGACCGGCAAGAGTGGTCAGGTTTTGCGGCCACTTTTGGCCCTCGTTGGCGATCAATCGATGGATGAGATCGGACTCAACGTCGGCGCGATCCATGCTCTTCAAACATTGAAAGGGCTTGGTTACATGAGGCTGGACTTGAACGTGAAATCCGCCAGTGTCGTGGGGCCGGTCTTGCAAAAGGCCATGTCGCACCCATCCGCCGGAGTCCGTCGAAATGCGATCGCAGTTCTGCCGCCCGATGAGTCCGGAATGAAACTCCTTCTCGAAAACGCCGAATTGTTCAGCGACAAAGACATCCAGGTTCGCATGCAGGCCATTCTTTGTCTGGCTGATATGGAACCATCGGACGACGCAGGCAAGCTCGTCGCGACGGTCGCTCAGCGAAGCAATATCGACTTGTGGGAAGGCGATGCCATCACGGCGGCAGCGGCGACTCATGCGGTTTCGTTCCTGCACACGCTGGCTCAGACGAAGGGCGACAAGCCGGAACTCAGCGTCACGGCATTGAAGACATCCGAAATCGTTGCTGAGCACATTTCGCGAAGTCGTCCAACGGTCGAGCAAATGCAGACTCTGCTGGCCGGGCTTGAGAACGCTCAACCGGCTTTGATCGAAGTCGTTGTTCGTGGCCTGACCTCAGGCTGGTCTCGCGAGCATCGCATCACCATCACTGCAGAAGCGGAAGCTTCGCTGCTAATGATGCTGGAAGCGGTTCCGGCGTCGTCTAAAGGCCAGTTGTTGAAACTATCATCACTGTGCGGATCAAAGGCCCTGGAATCGCACGCCAAGGAAATTGTTGAATCCCTTCTGAAGGTCGTCAACAACTCCGACGCGGCCACTCCGGAACGTATCAACGCAGCAAAGGAAGCCGTGGGCTTCCAATCCGACAACGCCGAAGTCGTGACTTCAGTGCTCGACACGATCACGCTTCAGACGACTCCTGACCTGGCCGTTGGAATCATCGAAGCGGCTGGCCTGAGCACTTCCGAAGCTCTTGGCGAACAGCTGGTTCTGCGATCCGAGCAGATGACTCCGCAGATGAAAGCTGCTGCGATCCGAGTTCTGCTCGCTCGCCCGGCGACAACAGTAGCATTGCTCAAGGCCGTAGAAGCTCGCACGATGGAAATCGGCGACCTGACGCTCGACCAAAAGCAGGCTCTGCGAGTTCACCCGGACAAAGCCATCCGAGCAGAAGCAGAAAAACTGATGGCTGCTGGCGGAGGCTTGCCAGACGCCGACCGCGACAAAGTGCTCAAGTCGCTGCTGCCGCTTTGCGAAGAAAACGGCGATGTTAAAGCGGGCAAGGCGATGTTTGTTAAGCATTGCTCCAAGTGCCACATGCACGGCACCGAAGGCAAGTCGATTGGCCCGAATCTGACCGGCATGGCGGTTCATCCAAAGCATGAGTTGCTGACCCACATCATCGATCCAAGCCGCAGCGTGGAAGGCAACTTCCGCATTTATACTGTGGCGAAGACCGATGGCATCATCGTCAATGGCATGATGTCCGGCGAATCTCGCACGGCCATCACTCTGATCGATACCGAAGGCAAAGAGAACCAGATTGCTCGCGAAGATATCGACGAACTGATTCGATCACGCAAGTCGGTGATGCCGGAAGGTTTCGAAAAGCAGATGTCTCCGGAAGAGCTCACCAGCCTTCTGGAATTCCTCACTGACAAAGGCAAGTACATGCCAGTATCGCTCGATCGCTACGCCACCGCCATCAGCACAAAGGGACTGTTCAGCGACGGCGACGATGGTCCGGACCGAATGGTGTTCAGCGACTGGACTCCGAAGATCTTTAAGGATGTCCCATTCATCCTGACAGATCCTCGTGGATCAACCGTGCGAAACGTTATCCTGCTGTACGGACCAAACTCACCGCTTCCGGCTTCAATGCCGAAATCGGTGACGCTGCCGTGCAACAGCGAAGCCAAAGCGATTCATATCCTGGGCGGTGTCGGCGGCTGGAATTTCCCGTACGACGATGCAAAGACCGTTTCGATGATTGTCCGTCTGCATTACAAGGGCGGCGAATCGGAAGATATTGAACTTCTGAACGGCGTGCACATCGCCGACTACATTCGCAAGGTGGATGTGCCGGGCTCCGAGTTCGCCTACATGCTCGGAGGCCAGCAGGTGCGCCGAGTTATCGTGAGCCCGAAGAAGGCAGATGCAGTTATCGAGACGATCGAGCTGGTCAAAGGACCGGATCGCTCAGCACCAATCGTTATGGCGGTCACGATTGAGCGGCAATAGGCTTGTCGTTGACGGCGAAGGCTCAGGGGTACTCAAGTGAAAAAGTAGCGGGCATTTTTCGAGTGCCGTAGCGTCAGATTTGTTTACGCAGGATTTGTCGTAACTCGCCCGCAGAGATGCTCGAGAATCCGGAGAACGTCTGGCTGCAAATCCGCATTTCAACTCAATTTAATCCGTGCATCAACCCAGGTTCTGAGGCTCTTGAGGGCTACTCGCAGTGCTTCTCGTTGGGGGACGTTTTCGCGCTTCAATGAAACTTCTGTGCCTTGGTGTGATTCTTGCCCCGGGAACACACACACTCAGTTCAATCCTCTTCTTGACACGAAATGAGCCTTCGTGTTCTGTCGACGAAGTTCCCTGCAAGCGGCCCGAACGTCACTCATGGAGGGAAGACTGGGGTGACACCTGATTACTACGTTCGTTGCGACAGGATTTGCCCGCAAAAGCGGGAGTTCCGGAAACAAACCAACAACTGGCACGCGCACCGTTCCGGTCTGCTTTTCCGGAGACCAGGATGATCCGATCTTAACGGCATTGGCTCCTGATAATGTTTGATATGGATCGCTAAAGGGTTTGACCCGGCAGATATTGCGTGGCAATATCCGCCGGGCGGGGGTTAGACGTTGGCTGGTTGGTGCCTGGAATTGGATCTCACGGAGGTGAGCCGGATGGTCAGAGAGTTTCGAAGAAAAACGCATTCTGAAATGCGGCTATGGAGAGCGCACTGCCGTCTGCACCTTGGTTCTCGGGGGGAAGGGTGGTTTCGAAAAGGGGTCAGGAACCAATAGTGCAATGTGATTTCCCAGCTCTTTTTGCTAGGGTTCCTGACCTTTTTTCACCGTTACCGAAAGCGTATCGGGACCACGTTGTCTCTGTAACTAAGGAAGAGTCCCGAAATAAGTTCCGTCTATCCGAAGCGTCAGCGAGGGATCGAGTTGTTGTGCAAAATCCCTCACTGACGTTTCGGTTTGGGATTTCAAGCCATGGAAACATCCGTAAGTTGATTTGGCACTGTTCCTGAGAAGAAACTGAAGCATCATATGACTTTGGCAGGTTTGCCAAAGTCTGCTGGGAACGTAATGAGTAAGTCGAAGGAATCGCGACAGTGGCTGGAGTCACTGAAATACAAGTGCCACTTCTGCAGAAATGTTCTGCTGAAGGTGCCCCTCTCCGGACTTTGGCTGATCCTCGCGGTGCTCGGGGTTCGCTGTTGGTACTGCCCGCACTGCTTTGAGATGCGAATTCGCCCGTGTGGCTGGCTAAGACTCGTTTTGGCTCCGTTTTGGGCGGTGTTCAATATGCTGCGCCGCCAGTAAAGCTGAAGACTTCTGCTTTGATCGAAGTCGCCAGTGATCAGGTTTCACGAGTAGCCTGATCCCAGTAAGACTAAAACGAGCGGCTTCGAGACAGGCAGACAACGGTTTCGTAATTCTTCTGGTTGCGTCGAATGTCTGAAGTCTCCTCATAATCTCGTTCGATCTTGTGAGATTCGTTCTGGCTGCATTAGTATCCTCCGCGACTCGGGGGATGGACTCCTGAAATCGAAGAACTCACGATCTGAAAACTGAGTAAATGCCATGACAACTGACATGCCCGAGGAGTATCTTCTGGGGCAGTTCATTCCGTTGCATTACCACTTCAGTATGTTGCGCGATCAGCAGCGTATGGCTCCGTTTCGAGAAGCCATCGATCTCACAGTACCGGACAACGGAGTCGTTCTCGAACTGGGCGGTGGCACTGGCGTGCTGTCGTGGTTTGCGGCCCAGAAAGCACGTGATGTTTACTGCGTTGAACGCAATCCCGCGCTGGCTCGGGCGGCTCAGTCTTTCCTCGCAAACAATTCGAACGGCGATCGAGTCTCTGTAATACAGGCTGACGCAATGAATTACCTGCCACCAGAACCGGTGGATGTGGTGATCTGCGAGATGCTGCATGTTGGCATGGTGCGTGAAAAGCAATTGCAGGTGTTGCATAGTTTTAAAGAACGATATCGCCAACGATTCGGTCCGTTGATGCCTCGATTCATTCCCGACACATCCGTACTGGCCATTCAGCCAATTCAGCAGGATTTCTGTTTCTCCGGTTATACGGCGAGGGTGCCACTGTTTGAACCGCCTGGTCCTCACATGAAAGACTCGTGGCTGGCCGATCCTTTTTTCTATTCCACGATCGACTACGGCGCTGAGATACCGCTGGCGTTTCAGGTCGCCACGGAGATGACAATTCAGTCGGATGGATTGTTCAACGCGGTCAGTCTGCTGACCAACAATTTTCTGGCGTTTGTGCTGACAGAAAAGCGCGCGGTTACATGGCTCATGAATCAACTTGTCCTGCCAATTCAAAAGCCGTTTGCGGTCCGGGCCGGGGAGACGGTCTCCGTCGCATTTGAGTATCAGGCGGGTGGTTCGATTGAAGCATTGCAGGAGTCGCTTGTGGCTCGTCCTGAAACACGATCAGCCGCTATCAGCGATCATTCATCCCTGCGACGAGCGGCCTGAGCCATTCTCTGGACGGCCGCGTAGCGATTCGTTAATCGCAAAAGGCTTCGCGACCATCTCTCTCACCCCATTTCGCTCCGCACCAGCACAGAGTTCTTCATCAATGAATCCGGAGGTCAAGGCAACAGAAAGATGCGCACGAATGCGACGAATCTCGAGTGCCACTTCCACGACCTGAATGCCGGGTATGTTGTAATCTGTGATCACAAGATGAAAAAAATCAGGAGCCTTCTGCAGAGCAGCCAGAGCTTCGCGAGGCTCTGCGAAACACGTCACCTTGTGCCCCTGACTTTCAAGCAGACGTTTCACGAGGAGCAACACTGCGTTGTCATCGTCGAGATAAAGTCTTTGCAGTGCAGTCGGAGCATCGAGCTTCTCCGATAAGACAGCCTTCTCTGCTTCGGCAGTTTGTGATTTCTCGTTGACGAGCATAGCCGGAAGGTAGACTGAACAATGTCCGGTCTTTGTCTGCAGTCGGACTTCCCCCTGCTTCACTGACGTGCGCCCGCAAAGAGGGTCATGCAGCTCCTGCTTCACGCAGGCTCACGTTGTCCGAATTTCGGGCCGTTTCAAACGATCTTTGACTCACAGTTGGCAATCCGATGCCAATTGACTTTTTTGCGCATGGCGGGTGTGTGCGGAAGTTAATAATACTCCTCAGCCTCGACAAGCCGGAACCCATCCCTGCGGGTGAGTGCCAGTCGAACCCATATGACGCCCGGTTGCCGGAACATTCCTGTCGAGATCGGCAGGCTTCCGGGAGCGATGTTGGGCGGGAAACTTCAAGATCGACGCACGAGCAACGTCTCAGTTATGGCAGATTAAATTTGGCAGAACTTCAGGAGGTCCTCCCGTTATTGGCCCGGGCAGCTGTTTCCTTCCTGGCCGTCCCGGATCTGAACAGGCTTCGACGCGACTTCGATACCTGCTAAAATCGAGAGAGGGAGCGTCGTTTTGTAAAGATGTCGGCCGAACTGTTTGATGCTTGAAATTTGGTACTTGGTGCTCAATTTCAACGAACCTGACAGTCCACCAAAAGCTCTACAGGCTCGGGAACTTCCCCGGCGTTCTTATTTCCTTTCAGGCAGCAGTGAACATGCACCCCGTTCTTCGACTCAGCGAACATGCCCAGCGTTCCGCAGATCAGGCTATCGGCTTTCTGATGCAACAGGCCGTCGAGAACGCCGACTGCATTTCATTGGCGGCGGGACTTGTCGACGAACAATCTCTTCCGGTGGAGGCGGCTCGTGAAACCGTCGCGGAACTGCTTTCCGACGTCGCCGCTGGTCGCAAGATTCTGCAGTACGGGATCACTCCCGGTCCGGAACCTTTGCGTCGAGTGTTTCGCAGTTATCTGGCGGACCTTGAACAGCATGCAGATGGGCTCCAGGATCTGCCTCTCTCGCAGTTAATGCTGACGACCGGTTCGCAGCAGCTTCTGTCCCTCGTTTCGCAGGCACTGTTCAACCCGGGCGATATCTGCCTGATCGCCGCACCGACCTACTTCGTGTTCATTGACGTGTTACAGGCGGCAGGGGCTCGCATTATTCCGGTTCATGCCGACGATAATGGAATGTGCCCGGAGGCTCTGGAGAAAACACTGCACCGGCTTGAGACAGAAGGTCAACTTCATCGAGTTCGCCTCGTCTATGTGGTGAGCTACTTCGAAAATCCATCCGGTATCAGCGTCTCCGTCGAACGACGCCCGAAGTTACTGGAGATTACTCAACGGTATTCGCACAGTAATCGGATCCTGCTTCTGGAAGATGCCGCTTATCGAGAACTCATCTATGACGGCGAGCCGGCGCCGAGTATCTGGTCGTTTGATAAAACTCGCGAAACCGTGATCCTGGCTCAGACATTTTCCAAGAGCTTTTCACCCGGCATTCGAGTTGGCTTCGGTGTTTTACCGCAACAGCTTGTGAAGGCCGTGTCTGATCTGAAAGGAAACGAAGACTTCGGGTCCGCGCATCTGAATCAGCATATTGTGGCTCGAGTGCTCCGGAATGGCGTTTATGCTCGCCATGTGGAAACTGTTCGCAACAGCTATCGCCAAAAACGTGACGCCATGCTGGCAGCGGCGGAGCGGGAATTCGCTGAAGTGCCGGGCGTTTCCTGGGTCCGTGCTTCCGGGGGAATGTATGTCTGGATGAAACTTCCGGACCACGTCGAAACAGGCTTCAGCAGCGAATTGTTCCGCCGCGCGACTCAGGTGGATAAAGTCATGTATGTTCCGGGCGAACTGGCTTATCCCATAGACTGGCCGCAAAGACCTCGCTGTGAGATGCGACTCAGCTTCGGAGTCCAATCCGTCGAAGGCATCGAAGAAGGCATTCGACGCCTTGCTCGCGCGGTCAAGGCCGTGATGGGAATTGGCCAGACGATGACGCGGTGATTGTGAGCGGAATAGAGTGGCGGGTTCTTGAATTTAGTCGACATCGGGAAACGTTTTCAGCCCCGTGCGCCGTTCGTTCTGCGAAAGCCACGCCACTTTCGCGGAGCGAAAGGCGACACGATCAAGGAACAGTCCCGAAATAACATTCTGTTTTTACCGCGGCGAGAAGTCACAACCCGACACGTCAGCGAGGGATTGAGTTTTTCGTTTCGAGAGTATTTCCGAAAATCCCTCGCTGACGCGTCGGGTTATAATAACCCCCTGCGTTTTTGGCCCTTTGATCCCCGGCAGACTCGAACATCACAACTTCAGAACTAACGCGTCGAGTTGTGATTTCGGGAACTATTCCGGGACTGGTCCTTAGCCAACAAACTGTTGCGCAACTGGCAAGGCATTTTCTGTGAACCACGCATTCAATTGGCGACCCTCCTGTTCTCTGACAATGTTGCACGTCCGCGCGGCGATGTTGAGAGCAGTGCGGGAGTTTTTTCGACTGCGAGGATATCTGGAAGTCGAAACCCCGTGTCTGTCGCAAGACATCGTGATCGATGCGTGGCTGGAGCCGATTGAAGTACGGCATTCCGGGGACCGCTGGTTTTTGCAAACATCGCCAGAAGCCGCGATGAAACGTTTGCTGGCGGCTGGCAGTGGCTCGATCTTTCAGATCAGTCGAGTTTTTCGAGCTGCCGAATCCGGCACTCGCCACAATCCCGAATTCACGATGATTGAATGGTACGGAGTTGATTCAGACTGGTGCCAGCAGATGGAACTCACCGAACAGCTTGTTCGCGCGTGTGTTGCTGCGGCCGCCGAGATCACCTCACACGACGTTTCGGCAACCTGGGATGCGGGACTATTCGCCCGGACAACTTATGCTCAGGCCTTTGAGCGTGTTTTCAAAATAGATGTGCATGCCGCCTCCGGAAGCGAGCTGTTGGCGGTTGCCCGCAAACATCAGATTCCTGTTCCGGAAACATGCACGTCCGATCAGCGCGATGACTTACTGAATGCCATGCTGGCTTTTGCCATCGAACCAGATCTGGGACGCTGCCAAATGTCAGAGCAGTCAGCTCCGGAATTTCTTTGTGACTATCCTCCCAGCCAGGCGGCTCTGGCTCAGACTTCGGAAACTGATCCCAAAGTTGCACGGCGATTCGAACTCTATGTTGACGGTATTGAACTCTGTAATGGTTATCAGGAACTGACAGATGTCACGGAACTGAAACGTCGCGAAGAGTTGCAAAATGCTGTTCGCAGTGGCAGTGAGTTGAGTACTCTCCCCGGAGCCCCCGCAATGGCTGCAGCGATGAAATCCGGGCTGCCCAACTGTTCTGGCGTCGCCCTCGGCTTCGATCGCCTGGTTATGATCGCAACCGGATCAAAGCAGATCATCGATGTACTTGCCTTCCCTGCGGATCGTGCGTAAGCCGGGGCATGGTGAAGCGTCAGAACGCATGCTGTCGTGGTGAGTCTCATTCGTTTCGTCTCCCGGGATTCGCGTTTGCAGCTACTCGCAACGAGCCTCTGCCCAGGTTCGCCGACTCGCTCCGCCGAGACGAGCCTTTAAGGTCGTGCACGTTGAATGAAATGCCTCGAGAGACCGGGCAATCCGCTTTCGTACCAACCCTTAGATCAACTGAATTCGCGAATTTGTCCGCCGTGACTTCGTCCGGATTCGACTTGATCCTCCGGCGTTGTATCGTTCCACTGTTTCCCCGAGAGAAACTGAAACACTCCACAGACGAACTCAAGCCCCGCCCCAGCCCGAGGTTCTAATGTCCGCAGTCGTTGGCGTTATCATTGTCGATCATGGATCGCGTCGTCGTGAAAGCAATGAGATGCTGCACGAAGCGACCGCTCGTTTTGCCGCGCAGTCGGAGTTTTCGATTGTTGAGTCGGCTCATATGGAACTCGCCGAACCGACGATTGCGCAGGCGTTCGATCGTTGTGTTGAGCGTGGTGCGACTGAGATTGTCGTGTTTCCTTACTTTCTCTCGCCCGGTCGCCACTGGACCGAAGACATTCCTCGGCTTGCCGCCGCTGCTGCGGAAAAGCATCCGGAGATTAAATGGTTCGTTACTGCACCCTTCGGTCTTCACCCCGGAATGCTGGCTGTGATCAACGACCGCATTCAACACTGCCGACATCAATCAGAATTAACGAATCCATCAATTGGCTGTGATGTCTGTGGCACAACTGTACCCTGCAGGAACGCTGGATCTCAGAAGAGACAGTCCTCGGAAGACCGCTGAGTTTCGGGGCTGTTACAATCTCAACTGATCGGCTGAACAATAAAATCGAAGCGACTACTCTCCGCCGACGTCAGCTTGTGAGGCAGCCACGACAGGATCAATAACTCTGTCTCCGTCCAGATCGCCGAGGCTGGTTACGCTGGCTCAGAGAACATCATCAGAGTTGAATGCGGGGCCAGCATTATGATTGTTCGCAATCGAGACGGACTTCAGTACCGTGCCATGGGCGTTCTTCAAGACCACATAGGCGGCTCCTGTCGGATTGCTCTGCTGCATGACTCCTCCGTCCATTGGATCGGTCACAACATCATCCTGAGCTCCGTTCTGGTCGAGATCCCCAATTGGTGCGATAACAAAGCCAGGGAATGTCAACGGCCAGGTGCACTCATCGGGCTGCAGCTGCAGCAGAGATATCAGAATAGTCGCCAGTCGTTCAGTTCTTATGTGGATGGTGTGTTCTGCCACGTGCAGTGGGTGGCATATTCTTTGATGATGTCTGTTTTGCAGCGTCGTTCACCGTTGCGAGTGCGAATGTGACAAGAGTAGACTTCGATGGTCAGACGAATCCGGGCCTCATTGTTTTTGCCCGGCCGAGCCCTGGATTTGTCTATGCAGCGAGGGTTTTGATGGCACGAAATCTCCCGGACCGAAACTTGTTGCCTTGTGCGCCCTTGCTGGCTCGTCGCGATGTTCTGCGGGTCGGAGCACTCACCGTGGGTGCGACGCTCGTCCCGACAGATTGGATAGCGGCGAAAGAGAGTTCTCCGAATGTTGCGCCCGGAAAGTCCCGAGCTGACTCCGTGATTTTTCTCTGGATGGGCGGTGGTGTTACTCACATTGATTCGTTCGATCCGAAGCCTCATGCTCCGGAAGAAATCCGAGGAACGCTCGGGACGATTTCCACATCTTTGCCAGGCGTTCATTTCGGCGAGCCCATGCCGCAGCTCGCGCGGATTGCCCACGAACTTTGTCTTGTCCGCAGTTTCTCGCATGACAGCAACGATCACTTGCTGAGTCAGGCTTATACGCTGTCGGGCCGCAAAGTCACGATGGCTCAGTTGTTCTCGGAACCCAACCTGGGATCGGTGGTGTCTTATCTTCATGGTCCTCGCAATGGGTTGCCCGGGTATATCGCTGTCCCCGGGGTTACTCGTCCAGGACCGCCACCGTATAACTTGTTTGTCGCCGGTTGGCTGGGCAATGGCTACGCTCCGTTCTGCGTTGGCGGCGTACCTGAGCAGCCGGACTTCACGGTTGGCGAGAAACAACTGAACCCCAGCCCGGAAGCTCATGAGGATCTGCTGCCCAAAGATCTGCAGCCATTGGAGGGTTTGTCTTCAGGGCGAATGACATCTCGGCTTTCTCTGCGACAGCAACTGGATCTGGTTCGGCGTCAGGCTGACGAAACCGCCCAATCTGTTGCGCAGCGGAAACAGTATGAGGGTGCGGCGAATCTGTTGACATCGCCGTCGGTCCGATCGGCTTTCGATTTGTCGCTGGAGAAGCCCGAAGTCATCGCCGACTACGGTCAGACTAAGATTGGTCAGCGATGTTTACAGGCACGGCGACTTGTGGAGTCCGGTGCTCGGTTTGTCATGGTGGACTATGGCTATGATCCTGACTACGGCAATCTGTGGGACAACCATAACGCCCCGGGACAGAACTTTCCTCATATCTCCGAGATGTGTCGCCGTGGTTATCATCTGGCAGGGACTGACCGAGCCTGTGCGGCACTGATTCGAGATCTGAAAGCTCGAGGAATGCTGGAGCGGACTCTGGTTGTATTTCTGACGGAGTTTGGCCGAACACCGAAGATCAATTCACTGGGAGGGCGTGATCACTGGGGAATGTGCGGTTCGATCTTCTTCGCTGGAGGAGGAACAAAAGCGGGAGAAGTGATCGGGGCCTCTGATGATCAGGCAGCATGGCCAATTACTCAGCCCTGGGGACCAGCCGATGTTGCGGCCACGATCTACGAAGCACTGGGGATCTCACCAGATCTCAGGCTGCCCGATCAGTTTGGCCGTCCGCTGCCGGTGCTGGATCACGGCCAGACGATCGCCGGAGTCTTCTAGAATCGCCTGAGACATTCCAGGAATGTCGGATCTTCTTAACGGCTCTATTGCTGAGGAGCGTCGTAGTTCTCGTCAAAACGGACGCTTCGTTTGCGTGTTGATTTTGCGTCCGGCAAAAAGCGTTCTTCCAGCACCTGCTCAAAGTGCAGGGTTTCCGAGGATTCAACGGCTTGATGATGATCCGGTCTTGTGCCATCATCGTGAACGGCGGCTAGGTTTCCAAACATCTTTGGCAATTCGCGTCCGCGCTGACCGAACACCATGATTCCGGCCTGGTAAGTCTGCTCCACGTTGCGGCACCATTGGACCTGACCGTTGAGAAAAGCACGATCGCGGCCACCTGACGAACCGAATAGTGACAGGCATTGATTGACCGCCACATGTCTCGAAACGGCAATTCTTAGACCGCCAATCGAATAGTCGAGTATCTTTACGGTTTCAAGTTCGCCACCTTCGTCCCACAGCACCCACGCTTTCCAGTTGCATTCGTAACGCAAAGTCCCGCGGAGGTCGTTCCACTGATTCTCGGTGAGACGATCAGGCAGCGGTTGCCCCAAAAAGGCACCGATTTGCCAACCCAGCGGATGCGGTCGACACCAGTGGACGACGGCTCGGTTCTGAGTCACGGCGCTGATGAAATCGCTGTAGATCGATAACTGGAGAACAGTCCCGAACCGCAGCGGTCTGTCGGTAATAAAGATCAGATCCATCCGCGCCAAATCCATCAGCTTTGCCGGCAGTGGAATACCGGTCTCTAAACAGGCCGAGAGAAAGATCTCCGGACTGTCGGATCGTCGAATAGACGAACCCGCGCTGTTGATCGGGGAAGGAAACGACATGCAGACCTCGAGGACTCAGCTTTATCAGACGAACGATTCTTCGGAGCAAAATCGCGAGTATTCGCCGGCCGTGTTATCGAGGAGGCCGTTCGCAACTGGATTCGAAACTCAGGGAGCGGCTAAGAATATAAAGACTCTGCGTGACATCTCCTGATGAGGCGGATTCGAACGAATGTGTGGGTCGCAGGGCGTTCGGCAGCGAACTGACCATTCCAGGACTGTTAGAACCGCAAATGGCTGGCGTCTTGATGCTCATGGCGGCAGGAAATGCCTGATTTCCTGCGCTTTGATCCAATCAGGTTGTTCACGTCGGTAAAGCTCGGCAGACCGGAACGATTGACAACTGTTTCACGGTTGTTCGGGATGAACGACAAGTTTGCCCGGCGTTTCATGCATTCGTTGGATCGTAACGACTCTTCCACGGAAAAGCGTTATTCATCAGGACGATACATCAGCAGCACTCCGCGCGGTCGTCTTGCACTCCAGCCAGACACTGTGTGGTTCCTGTGCCGACCAGTCCGGTTCTCC
This sequence comes from Planctomycetales bacterium, assembly GCA_026400835.1. Taxonomy (GTDB): domain Bacteria; phylum Planctomycetota; class Planctomycetia; order Planctomycetales; family Planctomycetaceae; genus SXXK01. Next base: position 212,605 of record JAPLOA010000055.1, read on the forward strand.
TGAGGAGCCGGAGATTCTTCCCTGACCGTAGTTATGGCAGAGCAGATATGAACTTTGAAGCAATCTCTGGAAATCGACGTTCCCGCCGTTACGCCTCGGTTGACCATGCTCCGGCGATGATCGAAACTCTCGAGACTCGTGCTCTGCTCGCAGGGGCCGGGCCAGTTATTCTTTCTCCCGCAGGCACCATTGCGACAGCGCAGCCTGTGATCACATGGCAGCCCACGCCTGGGGCTACCAGCTACGACCTGTGGATCGCCGACTCCGAAACTCGTGAGCGAATTGTCTTTAAAGAAGGCATTCCGGGAACAACGACAACTCTGGGCGGCGGTGATGCACTGCGTCTGGGCGCCAACCGCATTTGGGTCCGAGCTACCGTTAATGGGGCAAAGACCGACTGGGGAGTTCCGAAAGATGTACTGCTCCAGTCACGCCCTGTCACCACCGGTCCGATTAACACTGCCAATCCTGCAGCGCCAAACCGAATCGAAACAAACGACTGGGCAATCACGTGGACCAGTCCCGTTGGGGCGACATCCTTTGATGTGTTTCTCAGCAATCAAACAGAGCAGACCAGTACTCGCTATACCGTAAAGAATGAGGTTCCGTTGCTCGACGCGCGAGGAAACGCGATTCTCGATGGAGCAGGGAAACCAATCCTTCAGGAAGTGCGATCACTTTATATTGACGGAGCTGTCGACGTCGTTGGTGCGCAACCGCAGGCCGTGACCGGCGCTGTGAACAGAACTTTCATTGATATCACAGCCAATAAGCATGGACTGGTAACAGGCAGTAAAGTCCGAGTCTCCGGAGTTCTGGGGAACACTGGCGCGAACGGCGATTTTACCGTCACAGTGATCTCGGAGAATGTCTTCCGACTGAACAATGCCGTCAGTTCCGGCACCTATACTTCGGGCGGTAACTGGATTCCGCTGGTTGGAAATGCCCCTGCGGCGGGTGTGACATCTCGCCTCGTCCTCGGGCTGACTGCATCAAGAGCCATCGACATCACCGTTGCAAACCATGGCCTGAGAACGGGAGAGAAAGTACGAGTCTCTGGTGTCGGCGGAAATAATGCAGCCAACGGTACCTTCACCGTCACAGTAGTTTCTGCGAACGTTCTCCGTTTGACCGGAGTGGCCGGGACTGCCGCGTTCACTCAGAACGGACAACTCGTGCAGCTTACGTCCTTGCAGAGCAAACTGCAGCTCGGTAAGTATCGCGTGTTTGTCCGTAACACGGATGATGGAGGCCGTGTCTCGGACTGGTCAACCGCTCGTGATTTCGAGATCACACCGGTGGTCAATGTCCTGCGTCCGCAAGGGCCAACATTTGAGACTCAACCATTACTGCAGTGGGCCGCTGTTGCTGGAGCCACCCACTATCAGGTCGAAGTTTATGGTTCGGATCTCCGAGTGACGTCGGTCGGTCACGGGCTCAGGAATGGTGAAAGCGTTCGTGTTTTTGGTATCCGAGGTCTTGCCGGTGCGAATGGCGATTTTGCAATTACGGTGATCAGTCCGGACGTGTTCCGTCTGAACGGTGCGGTTGTGAGTGGTGTCTACACGACAGGGGGAAGCTGGCAGAAGCTGTCGAACGGGATCGCAGGGCCGAAGAAAAATCTCACCAGCATAACTGTGCAGAAAGACGCAACCATCCCGGTCTACAACGTAGAGTACCAGGTTGGTACTTCGTTTCGAATTCCGTATGAAATCTCAAGGTCGGTGCCTCTTATCACTGTTCAGGGGAAACCTACCACAGGGACCTATCGTCTTGTGTTTGAAATCTTTGGAGAGACCATTGAGCGGAAGCAAACCGCTCCATTGGCCTACAATGCGACTGCGGCGCAGATAAAGGCCGCAATTAGCGCAATTGGTCTGCAGAGTTTTGACGTGATCGTGGATACCACGGCTACAGAATTTGCCTACCGAATTCAGATGCCAGCCGATTTCGATGCCGTGAAGACTTCCGTTGTTGCGAGCGTAAATCCCGGCACCGTTGTGGTGTCTGCGACGAAGGTTCCGATTCCCGTTCAACAAATGGATTTCCGCGTCCGTGCTCGAAGACTGCATCAGGTTACTACGATCACCCCTTCGGGAAGTCCAGCCTCAGGGACATTCATTATTGAGCTGACCCCCACAGGAAAAAATCCGGTCAGAGTTCAAACGGCTGCGTTGAACTACAATGCAACGGCGAATGACATGCAGGCGGCTGTCAGAATTCTGAAGGGCTTCGAGAATGCTCGAGTAGTCGCACAGGGCGAAGCGCCGAACACTGTCTTTTTGCTGCAACTTCCTCTGACAGGAAACGATGCAAATCCAGGCGCTATCGGCGGCAATCCGGTGACTGTGAATGTCATTTCCAGCGTGACCCCGGGAACTGTGACAAGTTCAACGGTGATTTCCCCACGAGTCGATGGACAGTGGAGCCCGCTCGTCAGCTTCACCACAATTCAGAAGCCCGTCATTACGGGCCCGCTGGGGATTGATAACGCAGATCCGAACGCTCCTCGCACAATCACGGACCTTCGGCCGACATTGCAGTGGACGCCTGTTGACAAGGCTGCTCGCTATGAAATCTGGGTGGAACGGTCAGCAAGCACTGCGACTTATCTGCGGACCAACGCTTCAGTCAATTCCTACAAGTTCCAGGCTGACCTGCTGAGTGGAAATTATACGGTCAGAGTGCGAGCCGTCAGTACAACCGGACAGTTTACAGATTGGAGCGACTTGTTCGCGTTTACGGCGACGGGCGGGGCCAGTGTGGTTCAGTCTGTCACGGTTTCTCCAACTCGTCGAGCAACCATCACATGGGCTCCTGTTGCGGAAGCAGCCACATACGAAGTGCAGATTGCCTGGATAGGTACGAACATCGACTATCTGCATCCGACCGGTATCACTGTGCTGTCTTACACAACCAGTTCAGCACTCTCCCCAGGCAACTATCGAGTCTGGGTGCGGGCTGTTAAAGCGGATGGAACTTTTCTTGGCTGGAGCAAGCCATTTGACTTTACCGTCGTTGCAACGGGATTACTGACCCCGGCGCAGGCAGATGTACAGATGCTGGCAGTCCTGAAATCCGAACTGTCCTCTGAGAAAATCACGCCTGCTGCGACCGCGTCTGACGTTGTTGCCGATCATCCAGATCGAAGCGAGAGTTACGCTGACACTGAAGCAGTGCAGCCAAGCCAGACTTTTGCTGTTGCCATACCAGAATCGGTGCAGGCTTCTTCACAGAATACAGTGGAGCAGGAGGATTCGATGCTGATCGAACAGCTGGCTCAGGCTTGCACAAAGGAGGAATGGTGGACTGTTGTGGGCAACGCATCTGTATAGTAGTCGGATTCACTTTTGATTTGCGGAGATTCTCTACAAGAGACCAAGCCAGATATCCTCGCATTGGTTCTTGTTTCTGAATCTTGGATGATATACGGGTTCGAGGCCCGGTTCGGTAAGAAGTTCTCAATGGAAACCGCTGGATTTTTACCAGCGGTTTTCTTTATGTCCCAGGCTGTCACCGTCGGCGATGCAATGTCTCACAATAGTTCTCCACCTGATCCACTGACGATCCTGATTACAGGCGCATCGGCCGGAATCGGAAGGATTACGTGTCAGTTACTGGCTAAGCAAAAGCATCGGTTCATTCTGGCTGCTCGTTCCAAAGATAAGCTCAGCGACCTTGAAGCAGAACTTCGAGCTCACGGGGTGGAAAGCCTCGCGGTGCCGACCGATGTGTCTGATCCGCGAGCCCTGGATGCACTTGTGAAAGCGGGTGTCGATCGTTTCGGCCGGATTGATGTGTTGATCAATAACGCCGGGATTGAATGCTTTGCGTCCCTGGATGAGCTCCCCGTCGAGGACATTCTGCAGACGATTGAAACGAATCTCACCGGAGCAATTTTGCTGACCCGTCTCGTCGTACCCGTGATGCGTCAAAATGGGTTCGGGCGAATTATCAATATCTCCTCGATTGCCGGAAAGCACGGCCCGGCTTATGGCGCGGTCTATGGTGCTACAAAAGCCGGATTGATTGCTTTCACGCAGTCACTTCGCGGGGAGCTTTCTCCAGCAGGGATTTTGTCTACGGTCATCTGCCCCGGCTTCGCGACTCACGGCGGAATCTACGACGAAATGGTGAAAGCGACCGGCAAGAAAACCCCTTCGTTACTGGGAGGGACTACGGCCGAAGCGGTGGCTGCCGCGATTGAACGGGCGATTCGAAAAGCCCCGCCCGAGATCATGCTGAACTTCCCGGCAATGCGTCCCGTTTTTATCTTTCGGGATATGTTTCCGCGACTTGGTGAGATGCTGATTCTTGCGACGACTCTGAAGTTCCTGAAACGAGCCGCTTCCATCAGAAAGTAACCTGTCACGGGATCACATCGTCCAGCAGCGCGATACTGACAACTTTCTCCAGTCGCACGTGCACGGTCTTTCGATTCGGCTGAATCCCATGGACTCGTGCGTCTCTGACATAAACCTCGCGCGTGGTTGTTGAGTCGCGAAGATCATGCACATCCGCCCCCCGCAGGATCAATGTTTTGTCGCGAAGTTCGTGCAAGCGCCCTACGTAAACATACGGGGATTCTACGTCAATCACGACGTTCTTTCCGATGAATTCTTCCACCGACGATTCCTCAGCAAATTCATGTTACGATGCTGTCTGGTCAGCCAGATTCAGACGACAAGGAACTTGAGCCTTGATTCCATTTATCAAGATGCACGGCTGTGGCAATGATTATGTGTTTCTGGACTGCTTCAGCAATCCAGTTCCCAAAGATCCTTCCACCCTCGCGGTCAATATCAGTGATCGGAATCGCGGCGTGGGCGGCGACGGTTTGGTTTTAATGATGCCACCGGAACGCAGCAATGCAGTGGCTCGCATGCGAATGTTCAATTCAGATGGCTCCGAAGGATCACTTTGCGGGAATGCACTTCGTTGCATGGCGATGTGGCTGCATCAGTCCGGACTTGCCGGTCCCGAATTTCGCATCGCCATGTCCGATCGCTTAATGCCAGTGCGGATTCTGCATTCCGATGGGCAGCACCGAGTTGCTCAGGTTCGGATCGAGGTGGGGCCCCCAGTTGTGCAAAATCCGTCGGCCGCGGAAAAAGCGATGTTCGTTCGGAAGGTCGAACTGAGCAATCTGCTCCTCCCGGAACTTAGTCATCCTCCCGTGTTTGTTTCCATGGGGAACCCTCACACGATCTTGTTCGTTCGTGCTCTTGATGCGTTGGATTTTTTTACGCTGGGGCCAGCCATTGAGTGCCATCCCGAGTTTCCCGGCGGCACGAATGTCGAGTTCGTGGAAATTCAAAGTGGCCCGGCAGAAATGTCGCCCAGAGCTAGAGTCCGCGTCTGGGAAAGAGGTTCCGGAGAAACCATGGCCTGCGGGTCGGGAGCCTGCGCTGTTGCGGTCGCCGGCGTAGCCAGTCGGTTTCTCGCGGATTCCGTCCCCATTCAAATCGAAATGCGCGGAGGAAATCTGGTTGTGATCTGGGACCAATTCAACAGCGTGTTTCTTGAAGGCCCGGCCGAAGAAGCCTTTCGAGGATTCTTTCCTGCGGATATTGGTTAGGCCCATTCGCGGCAACTCATTTCGCGAAAGTCTTTATGCGTTGGCTGCCGCTACGGTGGCTTTCATTTTACTGAGCCCGGTCTTCGCAACTTCCAGAGCATCCTGTTTCCAATAGTCACGATTGAACAACTCCAGGGACAGAGTAATCTCGCGGCCGTGACCGCCGATTGCGTTCAGAATCTTTGACATCGGAGCAATTCCGTCTCCCGGATAAACTCGATGCGAATCGTTCATCTCAGCTCTCTCAGGCGTGGCTGGATAGTCGTTGACGTGAAAGACCTGCAGAGCATTGTCGCTGAACAAATCCAGGCCGGTAAAGGCAGACCCGCCTTTGAATATGTGATAGATGTCAAGAAGCAGGCAGGCTTTCGGATGTCCGGTTTCTCCAATCACAAACATGACCTCGCCCAGTCGTGAAAGATTCTTCGAGAAGCCCCAGACCTCAAGCTGCGGTACGACGCCGGTTTGATCTCCAAGATCCTGGAGTGCTCGAAATCGTTCGGCCGCGACGAACAGATCGATCTTCGGGCTGTCGCCCTGGTGCGCACCGACAGGCGGCGCAGCGATGCGTGTTCCTCCGATTTCGCGAAGCATGTCCATGTCGCGTTTTGCTTCTTCCAGTGCTGCCTTCCGCTTCGTCTCGTCATCAACGATCCATTGCGCAAACCCTATAGCGCTGTCGACGGTCAGGCCTGCATCAGAGATGCGTTTTGCGAGATCAGACAGCTTTCCGCCCTTCTCCACGAATTGTCGCAGGGTCGGAATCCACGGCTCGATCCCGTCGTATCCCGCGGCGGCCGCGACATCAACTTCTTTTTCGATCCCCAACTCCTGTCCACGAATCGTGCTGGTATTCAGGCAGTAGCGAAACCCGCTTGGAGCGTCCTGAGAAGCCTTGAAAACAGGACGCGGAATGGGAGCGGCGTGCGAAGCAGCAGCTCCCAGGCCAGAGGCAGCGGCGGCGGTTAGAAATACACGGCGATCGACGGACATGCGAAAACCCCGGAATTCTGCGGAACTCGGATGAAATGGAAAAGTGTACCGAAAGTAGCGGACGCAACGAAAAATTGGAAACGTCCGTCGGCTCGGAAGCGACGCGTCGAGATAATTCTCAGGCAGTTGGCCGACTTTGCTGCTCCAGCCTCACGAATCAGAGTCCGGCTCCTGAGGTTCCGATTTTGACACTTGAACCGCCGGCCTTTGAAGCTACCTTGGAAGGCCGGACTTTCATAAGGCGTCAACAACCCGGCGTACAGGCCGAGCAGTCGGCGGCATAATTGAGGGCAATCATTCGTGAAGCTGGCGTGGCATTTCAGTAAAGTGAATCCACGGTTTAAAAACCGTGAGGCAACGCAGGGGGAATTCTTCTCCAGCGATACCGAACTGCGCGCGTTTGTGCGTGAAGCGGTGCAGAATTCACTCGACGCCAGACGTCCGGGATTCAACGGGCCCGTTTCCATCCGCATCTATGTGTCGGGGACTGAAGGTTCCTTAAGTGCCGAGTCCACAAAGCGATATTTTCGCGGGGGCTGGGATCATTTTCATGCTGAAGGCAGCGGGCTCCGAGATGCTCCCGGCAAGGAGGACTCCTGCCCGTTTATCGCCTACGAAGACAGTGGGACAACCGGCCTGACTGGTGATACCGAACAGTTTCATGAGGTTCTCGGTGTTCGAAATCCGTTCTATTATTTTTTCCGCGCGGAGGGGCAGTCGAACAAGCTGGAGACTGGTCGAGGTCGCTGGGGACTTGGGAAGTTCGTGTTTCCTCGCAGCAGCGCGATTCGCAGTTTCTTTGGGCTGACGGTTCGATACGATGATCAGAAAAGGTTGCTTGTCGGGCAGTCGATTCTGCGGTCGCACCATGTTGATGATAAAAGCTACACGCCCGATGGCTGGTTTGGAGAGAAGCCAGAGAAAGATGAAGCCGCTGCTCCCGTGGATGATCGGCAGTTCATCGATCAGTTCGAAGAAGATTTTTGTCTGGAACGTCGTCAGGATCCGGGACTGTCATTGGTCGTGCCGTTCTGTGATCTGACGTGGACGCCGGATGCCGTCGTCGAATCAATTCTGCAGGATTATTTCTACGTCATCCTGCGTGATGAACTGGTCGTTACTGTCGAAGGCGCGAGTACTCAAACGGTCCTGAATTCACGCACCATGGCCGGTATCTTAAGTGCCGCCAGTGAAACGGTCCGCCAGCCTCTGAAGCCGCTGTTTGATCTGACGCGCTGGATTCTGACTAAGCAGGCGGCGAGTTCTCAGATGAACCTCCGGGCTGCGGGAGTCGCCAGCCAGACGAAGTGGAATCAGAAATCCATTCCGTTGGAAGTGTTCAATTCGATCCGTCGTTCGTTTGTGGATTCAGGGCGGTTGGCGTTGCGAGTTCCCGTCGATGTTCAGCATCGTAGTGGTGTTCTGAAGACAACGCATTTTGATATCTATCTGGAGAAGGCCGAGGGCTCTCTGCAGAAGCGGCCCATGTTTATTCGCGATGGGATTATCATCTCTGATGTTCGCAGTCGGCTGATTCGCGATCTGATCGCCATCGTGACGATTGATGATCCTCTGCTGACCGAGTTTCTTGGTGATGCTGAGAATCCGGCTCACACGGAGTGGCATGAAGAGACGTCTCACTTTAAAGGCAAGTACGTCAACGGCGCCGCGACACTGCGATTCATTCGCAACTCGGTTGCTGATCTCTGTCAGATGCTTACAGAAGCAGTGGAAGACGAAGATCCGGAGATGCTGCTGGATGTGTTCTCTGTGGGGCTCGCATCATCCGATTCAAACCAAAAATGGACAGTCGAGTTTGCTTCGATGACCAGTCGCTCGTCTGCGAAAAGCGAGGATGGCACCGCCCGTTTGCAGAAGCTGAAGACGAAAATCCGCCACCCACGATCGTGGCGATTGACTCGCAAGACCGGCGGGTTTCGTCTTTCTGGTCGTCCACAGCCTGAGGAAATCAATCACGGTATCGAAGTACTGATTGCTTACGATCGCCGCAGCGGAAGTGCTCTGCGGAAGTATTCAATGACAGACTTCCAGCTCGATCATGATCCGATCATGATTCAGGCTGAAGGTGTTCATATCGAGATCCCGGAACCGAATCGGCTGGTAGTCTATCCGGAACAGGATACCTTCGAAGTTCTGGTCACCGGCTTCGATCCCAATCGCGACCTCTTCCTGCAGGCCCGTACGACCAAATCTCTCACTCGATTCCGCGCGATCCGAGAAGCACTTACGTTTGAGTAGCCGAGGCCACCATGCCTGTTCGTACTCAGCAACATCCGCTTGCAGCGTGTCTCGACCGGCCTCTACCTTTTTCTTGTCGAGCCGGCGTCGCAGGAGTGTCCCTGATGACGAAAGAGCATTGCGACTGATCAGCCCCGCGTACTTCGAGCGGCTAAGTTTTACGGTTCGTCCGGACGGTTCGCTGTCAGCTGCAGACTAAGCCCGCGATCGAATTCATTTTCGAACCCGATACCCAAGTAAACGCTGCAACCCGAGCAGGAAGATGACCCCAACGGCGACCACGCATTCCTTCAGGTTAATCTTCGTCACGCCGTAACGTCGGTCTTCAAAGATGAAAGGAACCTCTTTCATTCGGCAGCCGACCTGACGGCAGCGATAAAGAATTTCTTCCTGAAACGCGTAGCCGCGAGCCACTGTCAGATCCCAGTCAACCTCGGCTAACCGGGCCACGCGGAAGCAACGAAAGCTGCCGCTGTTGTCCGCCGTCCTCAGTCCCAGCCAGAATCGAGCCCAGAAGTTGATCGTCTGGCTCATCAGTTTGCGTCGAAAAGTCCAACCCGCAACACCGCCGCCCGGCACGTAACGCGATGCGATCACAACATCGTAGTCGGCAGCTTCGGCAATGAGCAAAGGGACATACTTCGGGCCGTGGCTAAAATCTGCGTCCATATTGACCAGCAACTCATAGTTGTGTTCAATCGCATCACGGAAGCCAGCCAGGGTCGCCGTTCCCAGTCCCTGTTTTCCGGGCCGACTCAACAATCGAACGCGATCATCGCGTTTCGCAATTTCAGTGACTAAAGCACCTGTCCCGTCGGGGGAGTTATCATCAATGACGAGGATGTTTGCCGTTGGAACCAGTGACAGCAGCTCCGGAATCAGTCCCTGGAGATTGTCGACTTCATTATAGGTGCAGAGCGTGATCAGAATTTTCATGAGGGCGAAGAACTCCGATCTGCTGGTCCTCCTGATGCCACTTTACCCCCCACAGACTCGTGCGTATCGTTTGACGACTCCGCGTTCCTTGATTGCGGCGTCTCTGAATCGCATGGTAGCCGATTTTCTGTGCGAAGAGTCTGCTCCAGCGTCAGCGGGGGAACATTCAGAAGGCTTCTCATCCGCACCACTTCATCCATCGCTTTTCTGGCAACGTTATCCGAAGTTCGGCCGGTTCTCAGCACGCTGCGAAGCAAAATGTTTTTCGGAGTATGCTCCATATCGATAAACTCAAGCACCTGTGTCTGATAGCCAGCAGAAGTTAACAGTGCGGCTCTCATCGTATCAGTCGCCAGCGAAGCAAATCGCTCTTTCGTCAATCCAAACGATGTCAGCGGAGCCAATGATCCGGACTGCAAATGCTCGTTCAATTCATGCTGACAACAAGGCACCGCCAGGATGACTCGACTTTGCCAGCGAATCGCCTGAGCCAACGCATGATCCGTTGCTGTGTCACAGGCATGCAGAGAAATCACCAGATCGACGGGGCCGGAAGATTCAAATCCCGCAATATCTCCGACGGAAAATTCGAGGTGCTCTAACTGCAATTCACGCACGATATTCGTGCAGGTGGCCACGACGTCTTTCCGGCGATCAAGCCCGATGATGCGACTTTCACGCTGCAGGATATTGGTCAGCAGATAATGAGTCGCAAAGGTCAGATAACTTTTGCCGCAGCCAAAATCCACAATCTGAACCGGGCGGTCTGAGGGTAACTGTTCAACGATGTCGTTAATGAATTCCAGAAACCGATTAATCTGGCCAAACTTGCGAGCATGGCTGGCTCGCACCGTCCCGTCCTTTGTCATGACACCGGTGTGAATCAGAAAGGGGCAAGGAACGCCTTCCGGGATCAGATAATTGCGTTTGCGATTGTGACTAACAACTTCTGCCACTGGCTTGCTCGTGCCCCCAGTCCGACGGAGCGAGCACTTTTCTTTGCGAGACGTGCGCGCTTCCCACAGAGCATCCGCTGTGGTCACGTTGACATTGCGGTAATCTTCTGTGGCCAATCGAGCCAGCTCGGAAGACGCTTCTGACCTATTCAAATTGCGATGAAACTGCTGAGTTGCTGTCGAAGTTGTGAACTGCAGCATCCATTCGCCTCGGATTTCCGCGGGCCGAACGTCAACTCGTAGATTCTCCGCCCCCGCCGCTCGTGGCGCGCTGAAGGTGGCTTTTTGCAGAGTTCGCTGGGTCGCCGATTCCCGCAGGAGGCGAATAAGTTCTTCGGCGTGGTCAGGCATGATACTCGGGATGGCTCAATATTCTCAGCATGGCAAATGCCTGTTATGCTGCTCAGGCAGGAGTTGAATTCGTTCGAAGAAATCGGGCATCTTCGTGATGCGGGGATTAGAACCAAATGGCGTTGAACAAGAAACAGCAGAAGCAGATTGATGCCGCAAAGAACAAGATTACTCGTTTGCGAGGCCTCCTGACCGCTGCAAAAAATCAGCCGGATGATCCTAAGGAGATTCCGAAGCTGGAAAAGGAAATCGCCGACCTGAATGCGGAAATTGAACGAATCCGCAACGAGTAAGGCTTATCATTCATTAACTTCAGGTCAACGGTCATGTCTCCGCCAACTGTGATCGTGGTTCATCCGCGAGAACGACGCAGCAAATGTTCGGTTGAACCGCTGCGAAACAATCCGGATTTTGTCTTCACGACGTTTCCTCATCCCGTCCCCCTCGACGTGACAAACTACGTACGTCTGGGGATCGGCGGGCGTTTGCTGTCTTCTGAAGATGCTGACCGAGGTCTACTGTTGCTCGACGGAACCTGGCGATTAGCGGCCCGCATGGATCCCTTTTATTCGCACGTTGAAGTTCGCTCGCTGCCACTGATTCACACGGCTTATCCTCGCAAGTCGGAAGTCTTTGCAGACCCCAGCGAGGGCCTCGCCACAATTGAAGCTCTTTACGCCGCCCTCAGAATTCTGGGCCGTAAAACTCAAGGCCTGCTGGACCAGTACCATTGGAAGCAGCAGTTTCTGGAACTCAACGGCTGGTCCGAAGATGAATGCTGATCCGCTGTCGTAAACTAAAGCCGGACGCCTGAACGTTCCCTTGCCAGCGTACATTAAGTTGCATTGAAGAACGGACTTGAATGCAGTTCCATGATTGTCATGGAGCTGTGGTTGGTCGCGAATTGGTCAGGAAGTTGAAACCCCAGATGACACAGATTTTCACAGATGACAGGGGCGTTGGTGGTTGTGGCTTCTGACTTGTGTCTTCTTATCTGTGTGCGTCCGTGAAATCTGTGGTCGCGAATAGTGAGGAAGTTGAAACCCCAGATGACACAGATTTTCACAGATGACAGGGGCGTTGGTGGTTGTGGCTTCTGACTTGTGTCTTCTTATCTGTGCCCATCTGTGAAATCTGTGGTCAAAATGCGTTTATCAATTCGAAATCCGTTTGATTCGAAGGTCCGCATGTTTGAAGTTGAAAAGCAGCGCTGTTCTCAAACCTGTGATGTTCAGGTAGCCCAGCATTTGAGCCATGTGACTGTCATTGAATTCGGTGACGACTTTGGCGTCCACGAGGAGCCGACCGTCGATGATCAAGTCCGGAATCAGCGTTCCAATAAGTTGGCCGTCATAGAAAACGTCATACTGTTTTTGCTGCTGGCACTGGAGGTTCTGCTTCGCAAGCTCGATGATCAGGGCTCGTTCGTATAGTTTTTCATCCAGCCCGGGCTTCAGTGTGTTGAGTACCTTCATCGCCGCGCCGATGACGATCTTTGTGAGGTCCACGTTTGGAGAATCTTCGGTTGATTGAGGCATGGTGTTGGTCCTAAGGCCGGGTTTGGAACGCAGATCACACGGGATGTTGCGCTGGTATTCTTTATCTGTGTCCATCCGAGAAATCTGCCGTCAGAAATACTGCTGGGGAGTTTAACCACAGATTACACAGATTTACGCGGGTGAGGAGGCCGTGTTGCGCTGGTATTGTTTATCTGTGTCCCTCTGTGAAATCTGCGGTCAGAAATACTGCGGAGGAGTTTGACCACAGATTTACACAGATGAGGAGGGCGTGTTGCGATGGTGTTCTTGATCTGTGGTCGAAACAAAATCGGGACTGGAACCCCGACGCTGTTGGGCGCGGTATTCTCTGAGATGCCCGACGGCTACTCCCGGTTTGATCAGTAATTTGCATTGACATGTCAGGTCAGGACTCGCCTCAGGAAGTCATCGCCACAACCAGACATTGGGCGTTTCAGGCCGATAACAGACGTTGGATCTCCAGATGAGCCTTCAGCGGCAATCGAGCAGATCCGTCAGCCGACTTGCGAGTTAACCAGCTTCAGCAATGCTGCAGCCATCTCGTCGATCTCTGACTTCGACTGTAACAACGCCGTATGATGCAATGTCATCAAACGGGTGTGTAAACTCTGAGCATTGATCAGGTCACCGGCAACTCGAAAACGACGCGAGCTGTGCGTCAAATGCAGGGCGGGAAGGGCGGGATCAAGGGGAATCCCAAGCTTGCGAGCTTCCGCAGAAAGCTGTTCGCGATCTGGCGAGTCGAACTGATCGGAAAGGATTAATCCGAATTTGTAAAACGCCGGTCGATTCCGTTCATCAATAAACTCACCGGCAGTCAACGTTGGCTTCAGGGCACTCTGCGAAGAAAGACAGTTGGCAAGTTGGCCAGCACGAATTCGGCGAACTGCATTGGGTGCATCAAGTTGCTGCAACTGTGGCAACAGGACAGCCGCCTGCATTTCTGAAAGCGGATAAGCCTCGTTGCCACGCTGAGTATACAACTTGATTCGCTGAGCCATCACGGCATTGGATGTCAGCAAGGCACCGCCACGCCCGGCTGTCAGCAGTTTGCTTCCCCCAAAGCTTAACACCCCGATGTCGCCAAGACTTCCAGTTCGCTGCCCTGCGATGATGGCTCCTGGAGACTGGCAGGCATCTTCAATCACAGCGATGCCATGAACGCGGGCGATGTTGCGGAGTTCCACAATCGGAGCGAAATGTCCATGCAGGTGCGAAACGACAATCGCTTTCGTCCGTTCGGTGATGGCGTCTTCCAGATTCTTCAGATCCATCACAGGCTGACCGGGAAGTACATCGATCAGAACCGGAGTCGCTCCCACCGTCAGAACGTTGATCAGATTGGCTTTGAAATCATAGGCCGCAAGGATCACTTCATCCCCGGCTGAAACAGGCACCGAACGCAATGCAAGTTCGACGGCAGATGTCCCGCTGCTGCAGAGCACGACATGTTCCACACCGTGCATTTGGCCAAGTTCTTCTTGCAGACGAGCACAATGCGGGCCGTGATACCGTCCCCAGGAACCGTCGGCCATCATGGATTCGAACACCGCACGGATTGCGTCGTCGGTGATGGGCCAGGCCGTGTTGGTCGGCTGCGAGTTGATGTCGCTCATCATTCATTCCTCCGCATGGCGCGTGCGACCTGCCGAACTGCAGATGAACAGAATCGTTACTAACGCAAAGACGGCCGCAACCCCGGCAAACATCAACGGATAGGCATATGGAGTCTCCGGCTTGGCGTATCTTAAAAAGATGCCAATGATCGGCGCGGAAACAAAAGTGCCGACGTCAAACATAGCAAGAATCAGCGATGTCGCGACTCCCAGGTAGCGTCGAGGAAAAACAGCTGTCCCGGCCGACATAATCGAAGGAAACAACAACGCATGCGCTATTCCGGCTAACGCGGCGGGAGCAATCAGGTGCCAGGTGTTCGTCACCGGGACGTAACACAAATAGCTGATCGACAACAATGTAAGTCCGACCACGATCCACGGGCGATTTCCATAGCGTTCAAACAGCGAACGCGAGGCCAGTCGTGCACCAAAACCCGTCATCGCGTAGATGACAAAGAACACGCCCACGTGGGAAAGATGCGCTTCAATGGCGAACGGACGCAGGAATGTTGCGGGGATCGCAAACCCGGCTCCCATGACGGCAGCGGTCACGGAAATCATCAGCGGGTGATACTGACGAATGACCGACAGCAAAGGTGGACGAGCGTGTCGAACCGGCAACACAGCGCCCTGAACAGCAAACCATGTCGCGATTGCGGAGGCTAAGGCCAAAGCTGCGGCCGTCCAGAACATCCGCTGGACCATCTGCTCCTGCGTGAGATCTCCGCTTCCCAGCCAGTCGCTGATCAGCGGGCCAATCATCAGCCCCAGAAATCCGGACGTCCCCAACGCGCCGACAATCTCGGCCATACGCTTCGGAGGAACTCTCAAAGAAACAAAGGTAATCGAAGCCCCAAAGAACCCGGCGAGACTCGCCTGCATCATGGCTCGCACAAGAAACACACCAGGAGTTGTCGCACTGGAAATGGATAAGTGCAGCAGCAGGCTGAATGTGTAGACCACGACGGACCAGAACCAAACACGAGCCGACCCGATGCGATCGATCGCTTCTCCCTGAGCAACACGAATAATAATGCTGCCGATCATTCCGACGCCGACGATCAGCCCAAGCTGCTGCTCGTCACCACCGATCATGTCCACAAAGTCGGAGTAACGAACCATCATCCCGTTGGCCAGAGTCGCCATTCCATTCGAAAGATAGGCCAGCCAGAACGCACGGTCATAACCTCGCGTTTGCACCGACTCATCAGGGAGTAGTTCGCTGGACAAAAGTGGAATACCAATTCTACGAATGATGTTGAAGGAACGGACCTCGAACAACAAATCGAGGCATTGATGCAGAGCAAGAGTGCCTCTAAGTCTTTCTGAAAGCGCAGACCAATTATCGCGCCGAGGGTTCAGCCGATCGCCAGTATATCGCAAATTGCTGGTCCGTGTATCGGAGATAGTGCAGGACCGTTGTCCGGGGTGCAGCCGCAGATTTCGGCAGATCCTTCCTGCTGAGGAACAGTTAATATAGTTCCTTGCCTGCCGGGCAGGACTTCGCATCGGGCCACGACCTGCGTGCATGTCAACCAACGAACCGGGCCGATCTGCTGCCGCGGATTACACACAGGGGTTTGCCTTCTGACGAAAATCTCGTTCGGAAAGCGGGACCTGCCAAAATCGTTCTTTCAGGCAGAAAAGATTCCCTGGGTTATTATCCGGACAACACCCGGTGTTTGGGGAAGACAGTTTGCCTGATGCGAGAATCCTGAACTGCGGATAGTTCGATGGCGGCTTTCGATCGACAACTCGCGCACCAATTTCAAGAAAATCAAGTCGAACGAGTACCATCCGGAGGCCTCCTGAATGGCTGGTGCGAATCTCCGATTCTAAAGGGTATTTCGAAGTCGGCTTCTCGGCGCGTGTACGAAACCCAATGACATTCTAAACTACTGGTCGGATGATGAATCGGCGACGTTTTTGAATTGAGACGGATCCATGAAATTCGGTGTGATCGGAAATAATCCTCGGACAATGAGTTTGCTGCTGGAACTCGCAGGTTCTGACGAGCATTCTCTGGATGTCGGGGCCATTTCGGATCGCCTGGTTCAGTCAGTCGCTGCGGCACAGATTTCTATGCGTCTGGTATCGACGCCTGAAGATGCGATGCTGGATTCTGCTGTTGATGCCGTCATTATTGCTGTCGATGATATTGAAGAGAGCCTGCGTTTGTGTCGTGCAGCGATGCAGGCTGAAAAGCATGTCGTGATCATTCCACCTCTGGAATGCTCACCGGCATTTTCGTTTGAGTTGCATTTGATTCTGGATGAAAGTCGCCATTGCATCGTGCCACTCACCGGCCGATTCCAGTTAGCCGACTTGCCAGTTATTGAAAAATGCCTGCCGATTGATCGAAGCGGGATTCTGCAGATTGCGGCAGAATTACCGATCGAGAACTCAAGTCACGAGTCGCGAACAATCACCATTCTGCAGGGGCTCGATATTCTTTCTGCGAGTGGCTTTGGTTACACACAGGTGACCGCGCTGGAGTCATTGGCTCCCGATGGAACTCTGCTGTCTCTTTTGATCACTCTGAATTCCCAATCGACCGTCGAAACACCTGCTCCGCCCGCGACGCTGATGATCCGACCGAGAGCATTGAGTCCAGTTCCGGATTCGGAATTGAGGATTCAGCGATCCACTGCGACGGTCCAGCGGATGAGTGTTTCAGAGCGAGCCCCCGCACTTCGTCGTATCGATTGGCTTTTCGGAAATCGTGAAGCCTGCTCCAAATGGATGGAGTCGTTTTCGATCAGTCTGGAACTGGCCGAGGCTGTCAAAAAGTCCCTCCGACGACGAAGAACCGTCGACGTTCATTTTGACAGCGGCAGTGAGCGCGGAGTCTTCAAGAGTCAGATGACGGCGATGGGGTGTGGTGTCCTGACCTTTATGATGTTTGGCATGGTTGCGTATCTGGTAATCGCCCAGTTGACATCCTTGCCAAACTGGGTGTTGCACACCGCACGAATCCTTTGGATCGCTCCGCTTGTCATCTTCCTGCTAGCGCAGGCATTACTTCCGATTGCCAGAAATCGCACTGGCAGCAAATAAAGCTGCCAGCGCGATGTTCCATGAGGGATCATGGGCGATGTCGTGGCAGATCCGCGCAGCTCAATCGTTTAAAATAAACGTCACCTTTAAGTTGACTCGAAACGCCGTGATCCTGCCGTCGGCAACATCCACTTTCTGATCCTGAACCCACGCCCCCGTCACGTTCTGCAGGGTCTTACAGGCTCGGGCTACACCAACAGCCACGGCGTCTTCAAAACTGATGGGAGACGATGCGATGATTTCTGTCACGCGAGCAACCGAACCGACTGATCCAGTGGACTCGGTGGCAGACGCTGCGGAGATGACCTCATCCTTGGACTTCTTTTTCTTCTTGTCTTTCATGGTTCCCACGACTCCAGGTAAGCGTTAACTTCGGGCGACAGAGGCCGCCCTCAAATCATTCAATACTGCGCAGTCTACCCATGTTTCCTTTTTTCGGCCACCGAGCCGAGTACGGCCGCCAAACGGGGGTAGTCACGGATTGCGGTAGGTCCTCCTTGCCGACTTGCCGAAGAGGACTTAGCGGCTGGCCGCGACCTCTGTGCAACGGGATTGATCAAGCCAATTGCGATCCTCAGCCAGCTGCACACATGGTTCGCCTTGCGGCAATACGAAAATCCTTTCCGGCAGAAAGGACCTACTTTGACCATCAATCGCGACTACACCCTGATTCGCTTGAAACGTTCCTGAGCGCTGTGGGTTTGACCATGCCGAGGCTTGGCTTCCTGGTGTTCAGGTGATAACTTTTTCCAGTTTTTCCGTCATTTCAGGCCATCCGTGGGTCAAAAAACGGATGCTGATAAGAAAGTTGCCGACACGGCGATAGGATCGCGGAGCCGTGTCGTCTTCAATTTGCCGTGAAACCATGAAAACACCAATATTTCAGGGAATCTCGCCCAACCAGAGTCCTCCGCCCGCCCTTTTTTAGTTGTCGAATTTTATTCCATGCCTGCCGGAAACTTCATCCTCCTGAGTTTTGCAATGCTGGCCGCTTTTGCGGCAACAGCGGTTGCGCAGAACGATGAGTTGGGGGCGGAACGAACAGCGCGGGCTTCGGTAGACGACGCTTTGCAAGAGCCCGAGGCTTTGCAAAAAAAAACAGTGGACGGGCTGGTGACTGATCTCGCATCGCCGGCGTTTCCTAAGCGTCAAAAGGCCGTTACCCAGTTGCTGCAGCTTGATGCTCCTGCGGTTGCGTTGCTGGAAACGAAACTGGAAACCGCGACTGAGCCCGTTGCTGTCCAACTTCGTCAAGTGATTCCAAAGCTGCGAAAACGATTGTTCGATGATCGAGTTGCAGCTCTTGAGAAAGACCAGAAACTGAGCGACCTGTCTGGGATGCCGGACTGGGATCGTTTCGTGAAGGTCACCGGAAACGCTGAAGCGGCAATGCCGGTTTACGTGGAGATGCTCAAAACCGAGCGAGCATTATTTGCGGATCGGATGTTTTCTTCTTCGGAATTATCTGATCACCTGGAAGAACGCAGCACACTTCTGCGAGCCGCCTGCAATGGTGAGCTGGAGGAAGAGTTCCCTGTTGCATCTGCTGCAGCTCTCATGCTGGTCGCCAGTGATGAGAACGTGGTATTACGGCGAGCAACCTCGACCAACATTTCGGAGTCTTTGCAGGATTCGCGATTTGGAAAACTTATCACTGATGGATTTCACGCGGGGACAATCCGAGCTCTCACCTCCGAATGGCTGAAGCGTCCGGGGATCGCCGCAGATCGACCTTTGTTGCTGTCGATCGAGTATCAGCTTTCGGTCGGACGAGAGATCGCTCTCAGAACTCTGGAGAGACATGTCTACAACCAAAGCGCTGCTTATTCTTTGCTCTGCCTTGGAGCGTTAAAGCAGACTGACTCATTGTCAGCCGTTGAACAAGTTCTGAATGACGAAACGGCCTCGCGACCGATCTGGCCGCCTCGAGGAAAAACTGCGGGCGATTTAATTTCCGGGCGTGAAATAGAGAGCACTTATTCCGTTCAGGCCCGAGACGTGGCTCTTGCTGTCGCCATCCACTTGCGAGGCCGCCGACCTAACGAGTTCGGGATGGATGTGATGTCGTCCGAGTTGCATCTGTTTACGTTCGACTCGATGGGCTTTAACAACGATGACGACCGCAACGCTGCGATCAGTATGTATCGTGCAGCGTTCCCGTAGTGTCTTCTACCGCAGATTGCTTCTCTGAAGCTCTGGCTACAGTTTCGAAGTTGCGCGTTTGCGACTATCCCAACCCGCTGCGTGAGCGAGGGATTGTGCTTTTGCGTTTTACGAAGTGTTTAGCGAAATCCCTCGCTGACGCGTCGGGTTATGATAATCCCCTATGTTTTCGCACCCTTGATCTGCCGTAGTCCGGAAACGCGCAACTTCAAAACTCACGCTTCGGGTTGTGATGGAGTACTGTGTTTTTTGCAAGTTTCGATCCGTTCGTCTTGCCGTAGGCGCAACTGCAAATGATCGAAGCCGCAAACCGCACTCACAGTGTGCCTGCCTCATCCCTCGATTTCGCCTCTGATGGTTCTCGGATAACATCCCGACTCGGATACACAAAAGCAGAAACCTCACAGACCAGAAGCGAAATGAATGTCCCGCGATCTTAATCTCCAGAGGTCCTGGCAGCATGCGATTGTGCCGGCGATGACCATGTTGTTGGCATTCATGGTGCTGATTGCCCCGTTCTTTGAGGGCAATGATCGAGGACGCGTTGGCATACTGCTGATCATCGCGGCTCTCCTTGAGTTGACTCACGGATTTCGCCGTCTGCTTTTGGCCGATCAACGGACCGCATGGAAGAGCGCAGCGGTCTCCATTTTACTGGGTCTGGCTCTCTACAGCGCTGGCTGGCTCGCGGTGAAGGCATTGCGATGGTTCCTTGCAACATGGTTTGTACTGGACGGACTTAGAGAACTGACCAGTTGGATTGCCGATAGAAAGACGAGCAGAGAACACCGCGGATCAGTTGTTGTTTCCGCTGCATGGTTCATCTGCGCCGCAGTCATCCTGTGGCTGGGAGACCAATGGCTCACCTGGATGATCGCATTGTCCGTTGCGCTGCGAATTTTCAATACAGCGCGGACGATGTCCGGGGCGGCTTTGCTGAGTCCTGAACTTTTGACAGACGAAGAAATCACAAGCGGGTTGCTTGCGGACCCCGGGATTCGTGAGCTCGCCGTGACTGTGGTCAAGGAAGAAACTTCGCGAGCCGCCGCGGATCGCAGTTGGATTCTGGCCTTCCTGATGACTTTGCTGGCCATTCATCTGGGGCGAATGGGACTCGACCGCACCTCCCTGGGGCTCGTTTCACCCGGCTTTGCGGTGTTAGGCGATGCCTTTGTTGCGTTGCTGCTGGCATTCACCATTTTGATTCCATCTTTGCTGGCAACCGGCAAAGTGCTGCAACTGCTGGAAAGCCGCATCTGGCAATGGAGTCTTCAGCAGGGACATGCGATGTTCGTAGTTCCTCGACTGGTGTTGCGGTGGCTGTTGATGATGCGTTTGCGGCAGGCGGTTCGGCTTCGTCTGGCTCGCTGCTCCTATGCGTCTGCACTCAGTCGAGGCTTGCAGATGGGATTGCCGTTATCGGCAATTCTGGCGGCGACAACTCCGGTCTGGGGAATGAGTTGGTACTTCGATACAGAAAACTGGGCGGCCGGGATCTGGAATTCATGGGCGGAGCAACGCACTGACGACTGGCGAACCGCCATGGCCGAAGCTTTGCCAACATCACCCGCTGCCGATGGTCAGTTACCGCTGGAGGTTCAGCCCGAGGGAATTATCGAGTCCGAAGATTTCTCATTCATTATCATTGGCGACCCTGGCGAAGGCGATGCTTCACAACATTCTTTACGAAGTCAGTTGTTGGATGTTTCTCGCCAGCCCGATGTGAAGTTTGTGGTGATCTCATCGGACGTCGTTTATCCCTCCGGAGCGATGAAGGATTATGAGGCTCGTTTCTGGCTGCCGTTTATGGGAGTTACAAAACCGGTGTATGCGATTCCGGGAAATCACGACTGGTATGATGCCCTTGAGGGCTTTGCAGCCACATTCTTTGAGCCCGACGCAGCCCGAACCGCGATGAAGGCGCGCGTGGAAGAGGACAACCATCTGACTTCCACGACGGATTCGCACATCGAACAACTGATTGCCGAGGCCACTCGATTGCAGGGACTTTATCGAATCCCCGTACAGCGGCAGAAGCTTCCTTACTTCCAGTTTCAGACCGATGCATTTGCTCTCTTCGCAGTCGATACGGGCGTGGCTCGGCAGCTTGATCCCGCACAGCAGTCATGGCTGGAGGAGGGACTAAAAGCAGCCGCCGGAAAAACGAAAATGGCCCTGCTGGGGCACCCTTTTTATGCGGGCGGTCACGATCAAACGGACGGCATTGAGAACTTTGAGGCGTTAAAAGAACTGCTGACAAAGTATGAAGTCGACATCATCATGGGTGGTGACACTCATGATCTGGAATACTACCTTGAGCACCAGAGGAACAGTTCCGGAGGGGAACGTCTCGTACGCCATTTTGTCAACGGCGGTGGCGGAGCGTACTTGAGTTTCGGTACCTCTTTGGACTGGCCGAAATCACCGATCACCGATGAATGGGCGATCTACCCGAGCCGTCAGCAGGTCGTCTCAAAAATCGATGCCACAACTCCGTTCTGGAAGCGCCCCGCGTGGTTCTGGACTCGACAATTCGGAGGCTGGCCGTTTTCGGCCGAGTGGTTATCAGCGGCCTTTGATTCCAATCAGGCTCCATTTTTCCAGAGCTTCCTGGAGATCAAAGTGGAGCCAACTCAACAACGCCTGAGACTCATCCCCTGGGGCGTCAACGGTCGACTGAAGTACTCCGACCTGCAACGCTCATCGTCGATGACTCAGCCGGACGATGCTGAGATCGAGTGGATCGTCCCGCTGAAGAAATGAATGGGCAGAGTTAAGCACGATCGCAGCGGGCCCCGTACGCAACCAAAAGTTCACCATCAGCATCGCGCATGAAAAAGGGTTCAGGATTGATCTCCTGAACCCTCTTCATGAATTCAAATTCCCGTGGTCGCCCTGAGACAAGAGCTGCCGAGATTATTTCGCTGCAGGAGTTGTGCCGGACGCAGCGGCTGCAGGAGGCTTTGCAC
This sequence comes from Planctomycetales bacterium, assembly GCA_026400835.1. Classification (GTDB taxonomy): domain Bacteria; phylum Planctomycetota; class Planctomycetia; order Planctomycetales; family Planctomycetaceae; genus SXXK01. The sequence goes on from JAPLOA010000055.1 coordinate 235,021, forward strand.
CACCCATAGCTTTGGGCTTGTTCAGCATGACCATCGCCATTCCTGATGCGGCAAGAACCAGCCCCAGATAAAACAGTCCACTTGGCGCTTCAAACTTTTTGCCGTGCGAAAGGAATGTCATTGACGCAATCGTGTTGATGATTGGTGCACCGGCAAACACCAGCGGCGCCACGATCAGAGGGCCGATCGATCCTGCTTCCTTGACGGCAAAAATCACACAGAGAGCACCAGCGGCTCCCGCGATCCCGGCCAGAAGGCCCCAGGTCAAACTCATGGGAGCCCAGCTCAGGTCGGCTGGATTCTTGACCGTCGGATCGTTCTTCATCAGAAAGATGAAAATGCTGGGGATCAGAACCGCAACCAGAAAATACGCAATCCCGACCATCAGGAAGGCTCGAAGATTGCTGCCGAGCTTGTTCGTCGCATCATGAACCAGCGGGACGTAAACCCCCCAGGAAAGAGCTGCACCGGCGATAAACGCGTAAACAGTCCACTTCATTTCTTAAAACCTTCACTTTTGATCGACGACAAAAATCCGGACACGCCCTGATGAAGCGAAGGCGATCGAATCACACAGCGGCGTTTTGAAGCAATTGATTGCTCGCCAATTGTAGAGTGATTGCTCAATTTGAGAACTGCGGCTGGTCAGAATGCGGAAACCGAGATCAGCGCATGAAAAAACCTCTTCCAGCCGTACTGAGCAAACGCTGTTGACGCCCATTGATCAGAAATAAGGTGGGCACCCGAAGCCCGGGTCATGTGATCCGAGACATAGTCGGCGTGACAGTCAGCCGGGGACAGTCCAGGTTCCCATTTGGGTTATCTGTAGGGTCAACTTGTTTTGCTGCAGACGAAGCTGGCAGAGGTTCTGCACAAAGTGCTCGATAACAATACGGTCTGATTCACAATCTCGCAAGCGAATGTTCGAAAGTCCTGATCGTCCGAAAAACTTCTTTTTATTTTTTATCTTCGGTTGCAGGAGGAGCAGCGGCCGGCGTAGTCACGGCAGGTGCAGCGACTGGTGAACTGGCAAGAACCGTCAGGGTTTTGTCGGGAGCCAGCGTGAAGATTGTGCGAATATGGGGATCAGCAATCAAAAGATTCGCACCACTGCGGCACAATCCCACCGGACGATCCAGCGGAGCACCACTGACGAATTTCTCTGGCTTTCCGTCGGGTGAAATTTTCCACACGGCATGTTCATAATTGTCCGTGACGAACATCGTGCCGTCTTCCATTCGCACAATATTGTGAGGCAGGTTGAACGGATGATCTTTGATCAGAGGTTCGATCTTTCCGTCAGGGGTGACCTTCTGAATCTGTCCGTCTTTGCTGGACGTCGACAACACCCAGAGATTTCCTTCAGCATCAATAGTCAACCCGCGAGGTGAATTGATCACAGCAAATTCTGTCGGCATCTCGGAACCCTCGGCGGGCATTTTCCAGATCCGGTGCAACTCCAGATCGGCCGTGTAAATGGTTCCATCGGCCGCAACCGCAATGGCCATCGGGATGCCAATCCAGCCCTTTGTCAAAGGTTGAGGCTGCCCGGCGTCATCAAATCGAAAAACCTCACGAGTTGATGAGTCACCCGCAAGCAACTTGCCTTGATGATCAATCGCCAGACATCGCACAGCGTTCAACGGCGTGCGAAACTTCTTCGAGCCCTGAAAATAGACGGACTTCTGACCATTCTCGATCTTCCAGATCCCGGGCAAATTGCGATCGGCAACGTAAACAATCCCATCGGCCTGTGCCGTCACTGCAAGCGGATAAGCAAATTCAGTGGCCGCAGGAGCCGCATCCTGTCCAAACGCAGGGCACACACAGATCAGCAGAATCAGGGCGAAAGAGTACTTCACGTTCAAACTCCGGGAAGATCACAGCAGAACTCATCAGTCGACGACCACGGCTTATGTTCTGTGGTCTCGGTCACTCTCCGTATGATATCGGCCGGAATCCCGCTTCACCAGTGCTCACCAAAACCTCATTTGGACTGATGCAGAATGTTGCCGCGAATTGTTCAGGCGAATGATTTTCCAGCCGGCCATCTGTCGGATCATTCAGATACGGACCCACATTTTATTCAGATCAATCAAAGGACTACATCCCACCAAATGAGGCCTTACAGCACGCCCGGACATTTTGTCACCCCTGGGCCAGTCTTCAGGAACGCTCCGGAAGTATCGACAGCAGTGGCGGCGTGCGGTTCTGGTATCTCAATCTGCCGGTCCGAAATCCCATCACTTCACAGTGCCTGTAGCGAATGCCCCGACACTGAAACTCAGCTGTGCTGCGTTGCGAGATGTCGGCAAAGTTGTTGAGATGCGACGATTAAGTTTACACCTCCGAAAGGAATACCGATGTTTCGCTCGGCGATTTTGAGTCTTGTTGGTGGTCTGCTGGTTGCTTGTTTCTCCTCCGAGCTGGCTATCTCGGCTTCTCCGGCGTCAGTGCCGGTCGTAGATCCGGAATCTCTGGGCTTCGACACCGCGCGGCTGGCCTTGATTGATGAACTGGTCAACGAAGGGCTCAGCCAGAGCAAAATGCCGGGAGCGGTGGTCGTTGTTGGACGTCGAGGCGGAGTTGCATTCCGGAAGGCTTATGGCTTTCGTCAGACGATGCCTCAACAGGTTCCAATGACAAGCGATACAGTGTTCGATCTTGCCTCGCTGACCAAACCGATCGCCACGGCCACCAGTGTGATGGCGCTGATTCAGCAGGGGAAGATTGATGTGAATGCCGCGGTTGCGACGTATCTGCCGGACTTCGCGACCAATGGCAAAGACAAGATCACCGTTCGACATTTGCTGACTCACGTCGGCGGTTTGATCGCTGACAATTCTATCAAGGATTACAGCGGCACGCCGGACCAATCCATCGCCAACATTATGGCGTTGAAACCCGATGCGGAACCCGGGCAGGAATTCACCTACAGCGACGTGGGATTCATCGTGTTGGGTGAGATCGTTAAAAAAGTCAGCGGAAAGAATGTACATGAGTTCTCACAGGAAGCGATCTACACTCCTCTGGGTATGTCTGAAACCGGCTACCTGCCGGCTGATGCTCTGAAGGCTCGAGCGGCTGTGACGGAACAGCGAGAAGATCGCTGGATGCAGGGAGAGGTTCATGATCCTCGAGCCTATGCCCTGGGAGGAATCGCCGGGCATGCCGGATTGTTTTCCACCGCCGATGATCTTTCCAAATACGCCGTGATGATGCTCAATGGCGGTCGACTTGGTGACACAGAAATCCTGAATCCAGCAACTTTTCAGCTGATGACAACGGCTGTCGATGTGCCTCGTGGGCGTCGAGCTCTGGGCTGGGATGCGAAGACCGGCTACTCGTCAAATCGCGGCGATTTGATGTCGTCGCAGGCGTTTGGTCACGGTGGGTTTACTGGCACCGGAATCTGGATTGATCCTGCGACTGATCTTTTCGTCCTGTTCCTCAGTAACCGGGTTCATCCCGATGGCAAGGGGCTTGTGAATCCGCTGATTGGTCGCATCGGGACAATCGCGGGTGCGGCGCTGTTGGCGGGGCATTCCACTTCGTCGAATTCTGCTGCAGGCAAGCCGTCTGATGTGCTGAACGGTATTGATGTGCTGAAAAGAGACAATTTTGCTTCGCTGAAAGGACGCAAGGTTGGCTTGATCACGAATCAGACGGGATTGAGCCGTGATGGTGTTAGTACCGTGCGACTGCTGCATGAATACAAGGATCTGAAGTTGGTCACTCTGTTCAGTCCGGAACATGGCCTGGAGGGGAAGCTGGACATCCCGAAAATTGGTGATCAGCAGGATGCGACAACCGGGCTTAAGGTTTTCAGTCTGTATGGCGAAACGCGAACTCCGACCAGGGAAAGTCTGGAAGGCATTGATACTCTAATCTTCGACATCCAGGATATCGGTTGTCGGTTTTACACGTACGTCTCCACCATGGGGAATGCAATGAAGGCCGCTGGTGAGAACAGGATTCGCTTCGTTGTTCTCGACCGCATCAATCCAGTTGGTGGTGTCGATGTGCAAGGACCGATTCTTGATGACGGCGATCAGTCGTTCGTGGGCTATCACACACTGCCCGTGCGGCATGGGATGACGGCTGGCGAACTGGCACTGATGTTTAAAAAGGAAATGAGCGTTGATGTGGATCTGCAGATAGTTCACGTCGAAGGCTGGAGTCGAAATCAATTGTTCGATGAGACCGGTCTGACGTGGACAAACCCCTCGCCGAACATGCGATGCCTGAATCAGGCCGTGTTGTATCCGGGTGTTGGGCTGCTGGAGATGACGAATGTCTCTGTGGGCCGCGGTACCGATACTCCGTTTGAGGTGCTGGGAGCTCCGTGGATTCGAGAACGCGAATTGGCCGCTCATTTGAATGCCGCGGGACTTCCGGGAGTGCGATTTGTGCCGGTGCGATTTATTCCGGACTCGTCCAAATTCCCGAACGAATCATGTGGCGGAGTGAATATTGTGATCACCGATCGGGCCGCGTTGAATCCCTTAAGAGTGGGTATTCAGCTGATGTGCAGTCTGCAAGCCTTGTTTCCGAACGACTGGCAGACCAGGAATCTGAACAGGCTGCTGAGCAGTAAAGCCGTAACCGAGGCTGTACTTGCCGGGAAAACAGCAACAGAGATTGAAGCGTTATGGCAAGAACCGCTTAACTCGTTTATGACACGTCGCAATTCGTTCCTGATTTATCAGTAAGGGCCCAGTCAGTTAACAGCACTCTGTGATCTGCCGGTACGTTCATCGGGTTGTGTATCCCGTTGGGTGTGATTGTCCGCACGGTGTGAATTGAGGCCGCGTGTTCGCGGGATGTTTTAGAAGATTGCCTCAGTCCTGGCCGCGTACAGAACAATCGCCGTGAAGCCAGACGCCACGATGGTTGCGGAAGGTTTCATGCGTCCATACATCCTGATGCTTTGGGGAGCCTTCGCATTTGCGTGCATGGGAGCCTTCACACATGCTGCCAAAGACTACTGCGACTGGCAGGTGATCGCGTTCGCTCGTTCCGGAGTTGCTTTGCTGATCGCCGGCCTGTTGGCGTTTCGCGACAAGTCACCGCTGGTCTTTCTACGACCGTGGACCATCTGGGTTCGCAGTATCGCGGGCAGTATGAGCATCATGTGCAACTTCTACGCGTTATCTCGACTTCCAATTGCAGATGCATTGACGCTGACGAATATGTTTCCCATTTGGATCGCTGTGCTTTCGTGGCCGGTGCTGGGGCGATTTCCGGAACGTGAAGTCTGGCTGAGCGTGCTGCTGGCGATGACCGGCGTATTCGTGATGCAGCAGCCCTATCTGGCGTCCGGGAACCTGGGAACTTTGGCGGCTGTTTCGGGATCCTTTACCAGTGCCGTGGCTCTGATCGGACTGCATCGACTCAAGGGCCTGGCAGCGAATGCGATCGTGTTTCACTTCTCTGCGGTTTCGATTGTGATTCTGACTTTTGTATTCGTCGTTTTTCCGGCGAGTGAACATTCCCTGGAACAGCTAAGAATGCCGTGGCCTGGTCCAGGGTTGCTTTTGGGGGTCGGACTTGCCGCAACGGCAGGCCAACTCTTGTTGACTCGCGCATTTTCTGGTGGTGCTCCAGCGCGAGTTTCTGTGATCGGATTGACTCAGATCGGCTTCGCGATGGTTTTTGATGTTCTGCTGTGGGGGCGAGCCGTCACTCTGCATTCGCTGATCGGAATTCTGATGATTGTCGGCCCGTCGATCTGGCTGATGACCCGGCGCGCTCCTGACGATACCGGTGAAGCCACTTGAGATTTATTCGGGAGCGGGAGTGCAAGAGCCTGACTGTCCATCTGGCCGAGGCTTTTCAAGCTTCCATCAATTCCAAACGTTCTTCAGTACCCGCGACGTCTGCAGCCAGCAGTTGAGCAAACCGCAATGGCTCGACCGCCATCTGTAAATGAAATGCCGACTCCAGGACCTTGCGAGCATCCCCTGAATTCCGCTGCTTTCCTCAACTCCGCATCCGGAACCCCCATCATGTCCGGCCATGTAAAACGACAGGCTGTCTCCAGGCTCAAATGCTGCAGAACGAGAGATCCTGGACTGCCGATCGCCTTACTCAAGGCCGCTATCCGATGGTGCCCCTGCGACGCCGTCGTCCGAGATCTCGTAACGCGCCAGCAATCATTGGCGTCAGGGGAATCGGGATGCGGTCGATAGTTCCAGCTGACCGCAGCCACGACCTCAAATGCAGACAGATCATCGAGCGATTTCACGATCAGGAGTTGCATGGAAACATCCAAACCGCTCCACGGACAACCGAAATTCCCCCGGATCCGCTCAGACGTTTTACGAAGAGGCTCGTCGATAAAACATCTCGAGTCTGCTCGCGAAGCGCTCGTAATGATTTGCGAAGACTATTCTGACGGCCTGCCCGAAACCGACCTCCGCGCTATGAATGAATTACTCCGGGGCGGCATCGAAAGTCGACTGCAGCCGCCAAATCTAGAATTCGCTGAGCACAATGCCGTCGTTGCGACCAGCAAGACCGCGAAAAATGCGGATATCCACTTCCGTGCCAACGGTGCGAGTCGAGCCATCCATCAGCAGGAAATGAGCGCCTCCCAGATGCGGAGCCCAAAAACCACCAGGACTGCCTGTAGACGCGTTAGGACCACCGGTTCGCACATGAACGGTGGTGATGGTGATCGCAGGCCGAACAGTCGCGCCAACGGCCTGACCGCGCTGGATGGCAATCATGGGTGAGAAGACCGTTTGGCCCCCCGGAATCACGCCTGCCCACCCGTTCGGCGAAAACATGCTGGACCGTTCTCCCATCCCGATCGTGTTTGAGGTTCCATCCGTAATGTCTCGCATCCGAACCGCGTGATTGCGATGGAACATGCCGTTGAAATTCGGTTCTTCGTATCGAGCAAGGTAACTGCCCGTCGGCCCGGTGCCTGACGGATCCGCGCCGCCGAGCACACCCACATAGCTGTTCGCTGCGAGGTCATTGACACCAATCGACGCAGGCCAAACAGTTACCGGATTCGCCCACGTGTCGCTCGGACAACGGTAAGCGGGCACATTCGTGGAACGGGCAAACTGATTTACAGGATCAGCGATGGGGCGGTTGAAGTCGATTCGCTGATGCAGTGAAGTCTGTTCCAGCTGCGGCAGGATCATTGCAAACACGCTCCAGCCAGCACCCGCCTCAGGAACAGGATCATTTGCACCACCGGGCCATGGGCCGGTGACTCGCGAGATAAAACCCGGCGGGAAGGTACCAAACGCAGACTCGTAGTTGTGCAGTGCCAGTCCGATCTGCTTGAGATTGTTCCTGCACTGAGTTCTTCTGGCTGCCTCCCGAGCCGACTGCACAGAAGGCAGCAGAAGTGCGATCAGAATGGCAATGATGGCAATAACAACCAGCAATTCGATCAGAGTAAATCCGCGAGAAAAACGCACTGGAGAGCGAGAGCTCAGCATGGAATCACCTGGGTTAAAAATCGAAGCAGTCATAAGCATCGGCGGCTGGCTGGTCCCGGAATCGACGGAGCGGCTGGCCGAAGATAATTTAGGATACTGAGACTCAGTATCAATACGTCAGCATGAATAGAATTCGAGAATATTCAAAATTCTTTTTCGGTGTTTCCAACTCAGTGGTCCTTGCCGAGCGGAGGTTCGGGTGATCGCGACAAGTGCACCGTCTTTCTGATCTTTCGACGGTCGTGTCAGAAACGCGTTCGGGCCGGATTAGACTGTTCGAGAATACCCGGTCTGCATGGTGCATCAACTGTGCAGGGGAACCACCACTGCGATTGCCCGCATCGGCGGAATCATGGGCACCTTCGGCACACCAAACCCTCGACGGACGATGTCATGTCCGAGTTTCGCGATGCCCGTCGCCAGTCCGTAGCGACCTGCCGTCATCAACCAGCACGCCGACCTGCGTGATAAAGCTGGCCGTTGCGACAGGGCCCAGAGTAATCACGATGATTTCGGCCGACAGGATAAAGTCTGTTCGAGCCGCGTCTTTGACTTTCGATTTTTCGGCAGCGACTGGATCAACCTGCGTGTCGGCAATGTTGGCTTTGTGCCGCTCGGAGTGCTCCTGTTTGGTTTTAGGATGCAGAACCTTATGAGTCAGTTTCTCGCACCCTGCGAAACACAGAAACGCGTCTCCCACGATCATCAGCGGTTCGATCAGCCACGGCACGATTGAACTGAGAAACAGTGCGGACGGAACCAGAATCACTTTGTTAACAAGCGATCCTTTGGCCAGTGCCCAGCCAACGGGGAGTTCTCGATTCGCCTGAACTCCGGTGACCTGTTCGGCGTTGAGTGCCGGGTCGTCGCCAGGAATTCCCGCTGTCTTCTTTGCCGCCACCGTTTGTCATGACCGTCGCGTCGTCGAAGATGGTGGCGATATCGTCCAAAAATATCAGGAAGCCGCCGGTCATAATTACTGCCGAATGAAATTGCGTAGGCCATGCGCCGTTCCTCGGCGCACAACCCTTTGCTCGTCGCCCCGATGGATCAGGTTGCATCACATCTGCGGATGGATGCAACAGAGGATGCTGCGCGACTTACGCCTTATTCATTTCCATGGGAAGAAATTCACAGTGATCACATCAAGGCAGGATTCTTCACAGCCACACACCTCATCCTCAATCCGCAGGGCAGGTTCATTCTCTTGCATTACTGCATGTCCCTGAATACAGCGAACAAGCAGAAGATGAACAGGGATGTTGGTGACCAATGAAGAACCCAGTGGGGCGAGCACTTCGAGGGCGGAGGGTGCATATACTCCGCCCTCGAAGCTTTGCTCTATGGGCGTTGTGCAGGTGCGCTGGCTTCCGTTGAATCTTCGGGAGCAGGATCTTCCAGACGCACAAACAGCCAGTTCTCGACTTTCTCTGCACCGAAATGGACCAGCACAGGGGCTTGTTCCTGCGTGAGATTGTAAAGGCCCGTCTCTGCAACCAGGTCTTCGCTTTCTGTGATTCGCATTGCAACACGCTGTGTGTCTTTGTCGACTTTTCCCTGGACGCTTTGAGTCAGTTCAGTTTCTGTGTTGAACAAGGTCCCGCTGACGACACCGTCTTTGTTAACCGCCAACTGAATGATCCGATTTGGCTCGACGTCTTTTTCGCCGGAAGAAACGGTGAATGTCCCGAGCGCCATCCATTCGGCCTTCTTCGCCACTTCTTCATCCTGCGGTGGAGCCACTGTCGCCAGATCCGCCGCGCTTTGAGCAAACTCGGTTGTTGATGCGACCTTCTCACCGTTGATGTAGACGGAGTTGTCGTTGTAGACGACGTTACCACCCTGGCCGTAGTCGTAATAGACCGGCTGAGCCCAGACCTGTGGCGGAGCGGACCAGGTAAACCAGTTTACGCAGGCGGCGTAAGTCGGAACGGTCCACCAGTATTTCCACGGACGAGTGGTGAACCCATATCCGTAGTGCCAACCACACCAGCTGTGAGGATGGCCGTACCACCAGTCGCCGCGAAAACAGCCAGGATTGTTATAGTGCCAATGGTAAGAGCTACTAACCCCAGCGCCCCAGCCAGCCCAATACGCAGCCCGATTCGGATGCACGTTTTGCCAATTGTTGAGTCCGCCGATTTGGTTCTGCCATCGATTATTGATGTTCGTCACCTGGTTACGATCAATGTTGGCCCATGTCGGGCGATTGCTGATCGCGACGTTGTTGCCCATGTTGATCTGACCAATGTTGATCGGCCGGTTATTCGCGACACCGACAGTTGGGAACGACGGGCGAGTTGAGATGCCGGGCCGGTTGTCAATGCCCGGGCGGTTGTCAATGCCGGGCCGGTTGTCAATGCCCGGACGATTGTCAATGCCGGGACGATTGCTCAGCCCTGGCCCAACATTGCCTGGAAGTGTTTCCGGGCTCAGTGGTCTTCCCATACCCAGAAAGTCGCCGACATCTCCTGGAGCTGGGCGAGCGGAGATATTGGGTGGTACATTGATATTTGGGCGATTATTCACATTTCCTGGCAGAGTCGTTGCGGGGCGCTGGAGATCAGGACGATTCGGCAGCTTGTTGCTCGGACGATTTTCAGCTCCGCCGCCCAGATTCGGAATACTTGGACGAGTCGTGGGCCGATCGATCTGACCTGGAAGCTTGTTCGCTCCGCCTAATTCGCCATTGCCCGGCAGGGAAGGCCGCGTCGAGGGCATGTTCGGTGCGGATGGCCGCGTGGACGGCATGTCTGGTGTCGCCGGCCGCGTTGAAGGCTTAAGTCCTCCGGACGGACGATCAACGGAAGGCATTGCCGGCTTCGTCGACGGGCGATTGATACTTGGCGAGCTTATATTCGGACGACTGGTCGGTGCAGGTCGACTACTTCCCATGTTCGGCACGCTGGGATTCGGAGCCGGGCGAGACATCCCACCGCCGCCACCGCCACCTCCCATTGGTCGACCACCGCCGCCGCCACCTCCCATTGACCGGCCGCCTCCACCGCCGCCGCCACCGCGGAGACCATAGGCCAATGCCGGATCGGAAGCCACCGTCACGACAAGCATCATCAGCACTATAACGCTAAGTTTGCTGCGAAACATCTCGAAATGACTCCGGCCAATTACTTGTTTGCGGATGGGGAAACTTCGACCGAAGACAGAACACGTTTGATCGTGGCCGCAGAAGAGGCCGGCTGGGGCCCTCCGTTGATTTCGTGGCCAATCAATTGCAGGGTAAATGTGTTCTCATCAACCTGCTCCAGTACATAAGTCCCTGATGAAATATCACCGTTTGCACTGGTCTGCGATGATTTAGCCATCCAACTGTTTTCGTTCTTCGACCAGCTCGATGAGCCAAACGAACCGTCAGAATTAAACGTCCAGGAACGTATCTGTTGGAGGTTGGCGTCCCAGCCAATAATCTGAGTTCCTTCCAGCACGTTTCCGTCTGCTGAGTCCGAGACGAATGAACGCAACAGGAATGCTCGATTGGCAGACCAGCGAAACGTCGTGCGAACTTTGACGTCGCCGGATTCATCAGTCCATTCACCGATCAACCATTCCAGTTGCTGCAGAGCATCCGCCGGAGTTGCTGGAATGGGGGCCGTGGTTTCTTCGATCGAGTCAAACAGCCACTTCTCGCCGGCCCGGGTCATGATTGCGGAGAATACCGATTCCACTGGAACACCGTCGCCTCCGATGACAGTGGTTTGACCTTCAACCTGAGCAACGTCGGCAGTCACCAGCTTGAATCGAGTCACACTGGCACTCAGCTTGATACTCGGCTGAGCCGCGAAGATCTTTGCAAAATCCGCCTCAATCGCAGCTCGGCCTTCTGTTCTTTCGCCGGTTTCGCGATCGGTGTGAGTCGCCGTTTCTGTCCAGCAAGCAGCCAGTTTCTCGGCATTCTTTTCATTGAAAGCGGCGACAAAATCAGTCAGCGAATTGCCGATTTGAACTTCGTCGGCGGCGACCATATTCTCCGCAAGCCATACTGTTGCCAATGTCGTCAAGACAAACAAAGCATTAAGAAGACGACTCATAATTGTTGATCCCCTGAAGCACGGTCAGGCGCTGAAGTAGTCCTAATTCCCAAACGATCTCGGCCTTTAAAGCAGTAGATCTCGATATCCGCAATCTATCTGCAAGATCGCCGAATTTCGTCGGTCAACGAGTTGAAAATTCAGAAATCGACAGAGTGCGGGAAAACTTCCTGTCGCTCAGGCCAACGCTGTTTTCTGAGTGACTTCATTAAATCTTAACATTCGGCATCAGACTCACATGTTGGTTCAGTCTTGAACGTGGCGACAGCCTGTGGCTTCAAGACGATCGGTGGCATCAACCACACTTGTTTTTCCGCAGATATTCACCCTGCACTTAGCTACTCGCTGACTCCCGCGGCTCAATTTCCACAAAAACGCGACGGACTCGAAGTCCATTTTCAGCCAAACGTTCATTTTGATTCGTTGTGATTCATAGTCAAATGGCACAAGGACAGCCAATGGCCGATTATCTCTTCAAGAATATTCGTCGATCTGCGTGGGCTCTTTTCGTACTGGCTTGTGCCGCGATGGAAACGTCAGGCAGCGACAAGCAGTCGATCGAATTGCTGGGAACGGCATCGATTCCGGGTGATGCTGTCGATCTTTCCGGCGACTCAACTTTGCTACAAAACGGTGAACCTCGAAATCGGCTCGGCGGTTTTTCAGCTCTTGAATATTCCGGCGAAGGGATGCTGTTTGCCAGCATGTCCGATCGTGGACCGGACGATGGAGCCGTCGACTACCATTGCCGTGTTCAATTGCTCGAACTTGAAATCTCCGGAGTTCCCGCATCTTCAATCAACGCTGCCGTTCGTCGCACGATCATTTTTACAGATTCGGATGGGCGTCGTTTCAGTGGTTCATCGGCAGCGATTGACGCTACAAAGAAAATGGGACATCGACTGGACCCCGAAGGCTTTCGCTTCGGCTCGAATGGGTCGATGTTCGTGTCCGATGAGTATGGTCCGCATGTGATTCAGTTCTCCGCCGACGGCAGCGAACAAAAACGATTTCAGTTGCCAGCACATTTTACTGTCGCAAATCCTCACGCCGACAAGAAAAAAGAAAACAGCCTGAACCAAACGGGGCGAGCTTCCAATCGAGGTCTTGAGGGTTTAGCCATATCACAAGACGGACGACATCTTGTCGCTGTGATGCAGGGGCCGTTGTTGCAGGACGGAACACGGACCGACTCGGGTATCGTTGTTGGGCGCAATTGTCGCTTGATTCAACTGGAGCTTGCGACCGGCAAAACCGAAGAGTTTGTCTACCAACTGGAGAGTTCCGATAACGGCAACAGCGAGATTGTCGCGTGTGGGCCAAACCAGTATCTGGTGCTTGAAAGGGATAGTGAGTCCGGCAAGTCAGCTCAATATCGCAGGCTGATTCAGATTGATCTCAGCCATGCAACGGACGTTTCGAACATGGATAAGTTGCCTGCCGGTGATCTGCCGGCTGACATCGTTCCCGTTAAGCGAATTGAGTATCTGGACTTTCTTGCACCGCAATGGAATCTGGCTGGTGCCAAAATGCCTGAAAAGATTGAAGGCCTGACGTTCGGGCCCACTTTGGCGGACGGTCGAAAGACACTTCTGGTTGGCACAGATAACGATTTTGAATCAAAAGCCGCGTCTTTAATCTGGGTCTTTGCGGTTAAGAACTGATTCGCAAGAGTGACGCCAGGTGCGAAAAAACAAAGATCTCGCGACGCATTTGCACGCGTCCGAGATCTCTGGTGTTGTCGTTGTTGCCGCGAGTCTCTGCAAAATGCCCCTCAGATCTCACGAGGTCAGAAGCTACTTGCTCGATTCTGAGGCTTCAACCTTCTTTGGCTTCTTTTCGCCGTCAGCTTTCTTTACGGCGAAAGACTTCGTAAACACTGCATCGCCGAAGATTTTTGTGAGCTGATCATCTTTGGAGGCAGTCTCGAGAGAGCCCTTGCATTTTTCGCAACAAAAGCCAACTTTAACGCCGGAGACTTTGATCGTCTGCTCTTTGTTGACCTTGCTTCCGGAGACTGGGCACTTCGTCTGGCGGAACTGCTTTGTCTGAACCAACTGCAGGTTGGCCTTGGCCGAGTACTTCGCTGGTTCTGCATCAAACGCAGCTTTGCATTTTTCGCAGCAGAAATAGGTCTCTTTGTCGCGATACTTTGAAGAATTCTCCTTCTTCGCATCACTACCAGAGACTGGACAAGTCGCTTTAAACTCGGCTTCGCCCTTTTCTTTCGCCTCTGCGCCTTCAACCTTTCCAGGCTTGTCAGTCGCATCTTTCTTCTCATCGTTTGCGTATACAAACGGTACAGAAGCAACCACACCCAACAGAATAGCCAGCCAGCTCATTCGAGATTTCATCAAAACATGCTCCATTTTCGTAGTCAAAAGGGTCATCGCCTGCCGTCCATCGATTGTCTCTGCCAACGCCCGGAGTTTCTGTCCCCAGCGTAGTGTTCGTACGGCTGGTGGCATTGGACTCTCTGAACCGCAATGCTGTCAAGTGCGTCCCGCACATCCACGACAGGCGGGTGCAGGAGGGACCTGCCGAAATCCGCGACTACACTCTTGTCTCATGGCCAGATCGCAGACGATCGACATCTGACAGGCCTGGACTCTAAACTCCCCTGGCCAGAACACACGACTTTGGCGGTAGCATTTCGTCGTGCGGCTTAGAAGCGTTGGCCAGCTGCAGAGAACTCGCAGTCTGCATCTGAAAGGCGCACGAAGAACACGAGATGGCGGGATGTGCCCTCTGATTTGCTCATCCGTATTTGCTGACAGGAAAAAGATTACTCATGCGAAACGACGAGTCTTCGCCCAACATTTTTCAATGCTCATTGATACTCACAGCTTTTGCCATCGGAGTGATCGAGCTTTCTTGTGTGGCTCTCTCCGCTGACCGAAAACCCGAGATTGGCGATGTTATGACGGTCGCCGGAAACGGAAAGGATGTTCCCGGCAGTGCGGATGGAAAAGCTCTGAACACGCCGTCATCTCAGCCGTTCGGGATCAGTTATGGCCCCGAAGGTGCGCTGTATGTCTGCGAAGTCGGTTCACATCTGATTCGCCGCATCGACCTGTCGTCTGGTGAGGCGAAGACTGTCGCCGGAACCGGCAGGAAGGGATATTCCGGTGATGGAGGCCCCGCGACTCAGGCTCAAATCAACGAACCCTACGAGGTGCGCTTTGATAAACAGGGCAGCATGATTTTTGTGGAAATGCAGAATCACCTCGTGCGCAAGGTGGATCATAAGACGGGAATCATCTCCACAATTGCCGGAACCGGTGTCGCTGGATTTTCGGGAGACGGTGGCCCGGCCAGTCAGGCTCAGATGAATCAGCCGCACTCCATTGCCCTTGACGACAAGGATCGGCTCTTCATCTGTGATATCAAAAACCATCGAGTTCGTATGGTTGATCCGACGACCAGCGTGATTTCCACTTTCGCCGGGACTGGTGAGAAAACAAAAACTCCTGACGGAGCTTCTTTTGACGGAACTCCGTTGAATGGTCCTCGAGCATTGGATTTTGACGGTGATCATTCTCTGTATCTGGCGCTTCGCGAAGGTAACGCCATCTTTCGAATGGACCTGATGGCTCGTACTTACCATCATCTGGCAGGCACCGGGAAAAGTGGCTACTCGGGAGACGGCGGTCCGGGAAAAGACGCTCAACTCGCCGGTCCCAAGGGCGTAAGCCTTTCCCGGGCCGGAGATTTGTATTTTGCCGATACCGAGAGCCACACCGTGCGTGTTCTGCGGGCCAGAACAGGAATTGTTGAGACCGTCATTGGAGACGGCAAACCGGGTGACGGACCGGATGGAGAATCGCGAAATTGCCGGTTAAATCGACCTCACGGCGTCTATGTGTCTCCGGACGGATGGCTTTATGTGGGTGATAGCAATAATCATCGAGTTCGCCGGATAAAACTGTCCGAATGATCGCTCCGCCATCATGATTCCAGTGCACTCGATTGCACCCACGAAACCCGTTTGGGGCTTGCGACAGGCGTTCAAGTCCCGTATATCTGCTGTTTTCCGAATCGAACGAAGGCAAAAGACCTGTTACCAGTGCTGGTTTCCTGAGGGACGTTGAGATGGGCAGATTGAAAACTGTGGTCAGCGGATTGATTCTCTTTGCTGCGGGCTATGCGACAGCAACGCTGAATGGTTTCGCGCCGTCGCAGATCGAAGCGACTCAGGACGCTGCGGCTCAGGGTCAACTTTCCGAGGACGCCTTGAAGGCCTACAAGAAAGTCAGCAAGTCTATCAGAGAACTCAACAACCTTTATGTGGCCAGCGGTGAGAGCACTTCCGCTTTTGACGGTGTGAATTACTTCGCTGCCTCCGTTGGCGGGATCAACGCAGAGCGAGATCTCGAAGAGGGTCGTGGCGTTGATCCGGAGACGTTTGCCGCCATCTATGCTGGCAAAGCCAGTCCCAAAATTAAAGAGAATCTCGACCGAGATGAATTGGGACGTTTGCGCTACAAGAAGATCGTGATTCGTCTGTACTCGCAGGAACGCCTGCAGATGATGTTCAAACAGAGAGATCAGCTCGAGATTCGATCTGAGTCTGTAGAATAACGTGTCAGAGAATTCCGGTTTTCGCCTGACGCCGCAGATGCATCTTCGGCGTGCGCAGGACTTTGAACGAGTCTTTGGTTCCGGAGTTCGTTCCGGTGACGATCATCTTCTGATCTTTGTTCACAGCAACGATTTGAATGTCATTCGAGCGGGTGTCAGTGTCTCGCGTAAACATGGGTCAGCCGTGCATCGCAATGTGAAGCGACGAAGACTCAAGGAAGCATTTCGACTACTTCAGCACGAACTTCCGAGCGGTCTTGATCTGATTCTGATTCCACGTCAGCGTGATGATTCCGCGCTTGTTGATTACAAGGCCTCGATCAGGACTCTTGTTCCCCGACTGGCTCGACGACTGCAGCGGAACTCCGAGAGCGGCTCATGAATGCAACTCAGGATTCAAAGATCGAACTGGACGCACACAATGAGGCATCCCGGTGTGCCCCGAACTGCCTTCATGAAAATGATGATACAATTCTGACCAGGACTGAGACGTCAACGCCATCCCGAAATCTGTGGCGGAGTCTACTGGAGTGCCCTGCTCTGCTGGCGATTGGTGCAGTGAAGTTGTACCAGTATCTGATCAGTCCATGGCTCGGGCGGCGATGTCGCTTCTATCCTTCCTGCAGCCAATACTTCATTCTGGCCGTGCAGAAATTCGGGCTGATTCGAGGATTCTGCAAAGGCACGGCTCGGATCTGTCGTTGTCATCCGTGGAGCCCGGGTGGTTACGATCCACCATAAGAAACGCCAATGATTTCGCAGTCTGCGAGCGCCATCGGGAAGATTTCTAAAAAATTTTCGGCGGATCAGACGGTTCGCGGTTCTATTGCCCAAATTGTCTTGAATGGCCCGGAAGATTGTCGTCACGATGCTGGCGTGCCTACAATGTCGGCGGGGATGTTGCTCAATTTCAGGCCGAGTAACGATGTCTGACTATCGATCCGGAAATTTTGATGATGCATGGAGGCTTTGCCGCGGCCCGGCAAACTGGTTCACGTTTCGTTGCCCGGACGAGATCGATGTCCGACAAAACCAGACTCTGATTGAGCTGCGTTGGCGCAGTGAAGACTCTGCTTCATCCGGAAATCCCAACGGTGCCTCTCAGTCTGTCGTTACAGATTCGCCGTCTCGCGTTGTGCTCTCGATGGTTACCTGGTGGGACGACGCAGAGACCGATGCGACGCGCCGGCCATCTCCCGATCTTGGCCTCCTGTTTCCGCAGGTCTCCGCACTACATCCGGAGCCTTCTCTGAAAATCAAATCCGCGAATGAAGTCTGGAGCGGTATCTCACGGCGTCCTCGCACCGGATGCTGGTTGTCGCGAGTCTTCGGACGCCGATCGCAATACCAATGGCGACTATGGACCATTCGTAGTGGTCGCCTGACGATCGTGGCCACCGTGCAGTCTCCTGATCGTGAATTGCTGGATCCCGGTTTTGTTTTGATCTGTGAAAGAGTTCTTGCGACATTAGAAATTGCCGAGCAACCAGCGTGGCCGCCGGATGTCTTTTTGAAACAGGTGATCGAGCTGGCTCGTCAGAACTTTCCGCTCCTGCAGACATCTGTGTCGCGAGGATTCTCGTTGCGGCTGGGACATTCGGAAATCGGCCTTTCCAATTTCTATCGTATGTATCTGCAGCAGCCGGAGCAGTTCCGTCGGATTGTTCTGCCCGGCTTGACGACGCTGGTCCGACTTCAGGAACTAAGCCCGGAGCAGTTGGTGCCAGCTCTGCATGAAGTTCGCGACCACATTCGGCCGATGCTGTCGGCGGAGGAAGATTCACGGAATGACGAACGTGTTCGCATGCCATGGGTCGGTGGCCTGTCGGTGGGCTACGTGGTCGATGAAGATGATTCATATCGCTTTATTCAGCCGCAAATGCTGGAAACGTGGGACCTGTCGCTGGATGAACTGCATGACCTGGCGATCGCCAACTTGCGGCAGTACGCCGAGGAGAATCCGCTGGAAGTCACGATGCTGGGAGACGACGCGCATCCGAGAATGTTGATGCCAGTCAGACCTGATGCTTATAACTGCTCACGCATTCTGGACCCCGGATTCCATGGGCGGCTGAGAGATCTCTTTGGACCGGAATTAATTGTGGGTGTGCCCAACCGTGATTTTTTCATTGCTGTCTCCATGAAAGACGCCGCTTTAATTGATCAGGTACGAAGCCGCGTCCATCAGGACTTTGCCACCATGCATCATCCCCTGACAAAACGACTGCTGGTCGTTTCTGCGGACGGAGTCAGTGAGTACTGTGAAGGCTGACGACTCGGGATTGTCCGAACTGCGACTGGTGTTTATCGGCGGTGGTTCAGGCGGTCATCTTTTTCCTGCGATCGCCGTCTGCGAAGCCATCCGGCGGCTGCATAAGAACGTACGTCTGTTATTTCTCACCAGTCGCCGCGCCGTCGACGCACAGATCCTGCAGAAGAGCGGACTTGATCAGAGTTTGTTCCGAGTGATCCCCTATGCATCCATGCCTGGTCGAAGTGGGCGACTGGGCCAACTTCTGACGCTGCCGGGAGCCATCCGTTCGTTTCGACTTGGGAAAAGAGAACTCCGGGAGTTTAAGCCTCATTTGGCAATCGGCGTTGGCGCTGCAGCCAGTGTTCCGGGAATCATCGCAGCTTCGCGAATGAAGATTCCTGTGGTCCTCATGGAACAGAACACCGTCCCCGGCAAAGCAACACGTCTGCTGGCTCCTCGAGCGGCTGTGACTCTGGCCGGGCTTCCCTTTGAAGCGGCTCATCGAACGAACTGGCCGGGAGCCGTGGAGATCACAGGGACGCCTGTGCGAACCAGCATTGCTGATCTTTGCAAACAAACCGAAGCCCCGGTGCTGAAACGCCAGCGGCTATTGATCCTCGGCGGTAGTCAGGGATCATCGTCGGTGAATCGGTTGGTACTGGAAGCTCTTGCCGATGAACGCTGTGTGCCCTCTGACTGGGAAATTATTCACCAGACCGGGGAAGCTCAGGTGACGCAGGTGGCAGCCGAGTACGCTCGACGAGGACGAACGGCGACAGTGCTCTCGTTCCTGCCAAATCTCCCGGAGCTACTGGCTTCTTCTACGATCGTGATCAGTCGCGGAGGTGCGGGAACTCTGCAGGAACTCGCCTGCGCGGGACTCCCGTCAATTCTTATTCCTTTCAGTCACGCGGCATCGAATCATCAGTATGCCAATGCGGAGTTTCTTCAGCGTTCCGGTGCTGCCAGGGTGGTCGATGAAACGGACGCCGACGCCGGCAAGAGTCTGCGAAGCCAGTTAAACGAACTGATCGGGAACCCTGAAGTTCGCCATGCCCTTCAATTAAGCATTCGTCAATTTGCAAGACCCGAAGCCGCCATCATTTCGGCCGGAAGAATCCTGGATCTGTGTGGACCGTAAAGAAGTGACGGGGCTCAATCAAACTTCGCACGACGTGACCAACGCGCATCAGGCAATAATCTCATGCGCGACATTGCCGTAAACATCCGTCAGGCGGAAGTCACGGCCCGAGTAGCGGTATGTCAGTTCTTCGTGATTGATGCCCATCTGGTGCAGAATCGTGGCATGCAGATCGTGAACGCTCATGCGTTTATCGACAGCCTTGATACCCAGATCATCCGTGGCCCCATAAGTCATTCCACCACGAATACCGCCTCCCGCCAGCCACATACTGAATCCCGTCGCGTGGTGATTGCGTCCTTTGTCACCCTGGGCTGTCGGAGTTCTTCCGAATTCTCCCCCCCAGATTATCAGCGTCTCATCAAACAATCCGCGCGCCTTGAGGTCGCGAATCAGTGCGGCAATTGGCTGATCGCTCTTTAACGCGTCTCGCCGATGATCCATGATGTCGCCATGAGCATCCCATGGCTGGCCACTGCCATAGAACACCTGCACCATCCGCACGCCACGTTCCACCATCCGACGAGCAATCAGGCAGCCATCGGCAAACTCACCACTGCCATAATCTTTTCGAGTCGTTTCTGATTCACGTCCGATATCAAAAGCCTCCTGAGCTTCGGACTGCATCCGATACGCGATTTCCAGAGACTGAATGCGAGCTTCCAGCTGAGTATCCTGCGGGCGTTGTTCCAAATGCTTCTGATTCATCTGCTGCATCAGATCCAGCAAGCGACGCTGCGATGAGGAGGTGACTCCGGTATTCTTCAGATGCCCGATCACTTTGGCCGGATCAATATTGCCGTTGTTGACATGCGTGCCCTGAAAAATCCCGGGCAGAAAACTATTGGACCACAATGCAGGACCAACAACGGGCTTCCCCGGACACAGCACAACGAATCCCGGCAGATTCTGATTCTCGGTGCCAAGCCCATATGTCAGCCATGATCCCAGCGACGGACGAATCGGCTGCTGATTGCCCGAGTTCATCATGAACAAGCCCGGTTCATGATTCGGAGTGCTTGTGTACATCGATCGCACGACGCAGATGTCGTCGATGCATTCGCCGACATGAGGATACAGTTCGCTGACTTCTATGCCGCTCTGTCCCATCTTCCTGAACGCAAATGGCGATGGCATAAAGTTGCCGCCTGGCCCCGGCTTCCCGGCCTGCTTCACCAGTTCCGGCTTGGGATCAAACGTGTCGACATGCGACGGACCGCCATTCATGAACAGGAAGATCACATGCTTCGCTTTGGCAGCAAAGTGCGAAGACTTTGGTGTCAGAGGATTTGTCGGCGACTGCTCGCCCGCACAAACGCCAGCAAGTCCGAGCATGCCAAACCCGGCCGCTGTACGACTCAGCATTTCACGACGCGAAGAAAAGGGGCTTACCGAATTCTGCATCTGATTTGTCATGTTTGTCCCTTTTCTGTTCAGCACAAAACACAAACTATCCTGTCGACGGAGCGACAGGTGTACCGTACACCCGTCGCTCCGTCGACGGGACTGCTATTCATATCAATCCACGTACGCAAACTCATTTGTTCCCAACATCGCCAGACAGAACTGCTCCAGCGAAGAAAGAGAATCCTCCGGAACTTTTTGCCCTTCAGTCAGAAAAATCAACGCGGCCTCTTGTTCATCGTCCGTCGGCTGACGCCCGTAGAGCAATCGAAACATAAGATCGACTTTTGAGGCATCCGAGTCGGCTTCTTTCGTCAGCCGAGCCGCCAGTGCTTTCGACTGACCGATCATAAATCCGCTGTTCAGCACGAACAATTGCTGCAACGGCACCGTTGTTACCGAGCGTTCGCCAGCCGTGATGTTTGGATCCGGAAAGTCGAACAAACGCAGCAAATCGTTCAGTTGGTGACGACTGACATAGCCGTACAACGTTCGACGTCGATGACCGTCGTTCAATTGCGATGACGCGCCGCCGACTTGTCGATCCAGCTGACCGGAGACCGACAGGACGGCATCCCGCCACGGCTCAACTTCCAGTCGCCGCCGATTCATTTTCCAGAGATACCGATTGTCCGGATCAGTCTCCAAATTGGCGGCATCACCAACACTGCTTTGTTGATAGGTTGCGGACATCAGGATCGATCGATGCAATGACTTCAGCGACCAGTTATTGTCCATCAAACTGACGGCCAGATAATCCAGCAGCTCCGGATGGCTTGGACGTTCACCGAGCTGCCCGAAGTTGCTCAGAGTTTTCACTAAACCGTAACCGAAATGTCCGGCCCAGATTCGATTGGCAATCACGCGAGCCGTCACCGGATTCTCACTTGACGCGATGGCATCCGCGAGATTTCTGCGACCACTCCCGGTTGCTTCGAACGGGCGTCGTTCGCCAGATGTCAAAATTGCCGGGAACGCTCGCGGAGCAACATCGCCTTTCTTCCGCGGATCTCCGGCCATGTAGATTTTCACATCGCGAGCCGCTCCTTCCGCTAAAGCATGTGCCATCGGGATACGAATCGATTCGGCATGCTTTCGCAATTCTTCATGCTGAGCCTTCATGTTGGCCAGCGACTTCGCAGATTCGCCTTCCAAAAGCGGCTCGATCTGATCGGCGGCTAATCCCAGCACGCCTCGATCGTCAAACAATTCCGACAACAAAGTCGCGTCACGCTGCAACTGCAAACGCTCAGGCTCCGGAATCTGATCCAGTGGCGTCAACACCTCGTCCCTGGCGAACTCCCCGCCAGTGACGTTGTAGGTCAGTCGTGCATTAGAAAACACCGCATGGTCACTACTGATCGTGTTCTCCGTTTCGGAAATCTGTGCGCCAGTAGCGACGAGCGTCAAAGAGTGAGCGTCTGGTGGCACGGTGATCTCAAACGACACAAACTTGCCATCGGCCTTTATCGCCGCCGGCATCTCACCAGCAAACGAATAGACCGCATCGTTTTCCTCCAGCGGCGCGGGAACGCCATCAAGAGTGGCCGAGATGATAGAGTCAAACTCGCTGGGTTTCGACTGCGGCTTTGAAACAATCACCGCCAGATGAACACTCGCGCCGCTGCCGAGTGAATCATCATTGATCCCGGCGCGATCAACTCGAAACACCATCGCCTCCGATGCTGGGATCAGACCTGCTCGGCGAATCTCATTCAGATCAAAGGTGATCAGTGCATTCGCATGCATGCCGATTCCCTGTTCGGTCCGACCGATCCCGGCACTGCTACGCTTTCCGAGTGTCTGGATGCCGCCCTCACTGGACCAGCCATCGTTGATGACATCGCCATGCCGTCGCGAGTCACTGCCGATCGAACGGAAATCGAAGCGCACGCCGGATGCGATTTCTGCGGTGCCTCCCCAACCCTGGAGAACTCGATCCACGCCCAGACTGCCGCTGCCGGCTTTGGAGCGAAATGGATCGGAGACCAGTGCCGACGTCAACAACGAGCCTTTCTTGTCATCAAACAAGTTGCCCAGCGGAACAACACCCGGTTCAACGGTTGTCCGATCCTCAGCGGCCACGAATGCATAGTTGTCGCCGAACTGTTTCCGCAGTGGCTCACGTCGAGTGACCAAAGTCTGTGCTTGTTGCTGAAGGTGCTGCCCAATTTCCGTCAGCCGCAGTTTCACCTGATCAGGATCCGTCGGTGGTGATTTCCGGAATGCTCGCCACTCTTCAAGATAGGGGCGGTCCGAAGCAACGGCGCCTGAGCCTGCTTCTTCCGCAAGCCACGCCACCCATCGCTGCAGCAGTTCATTGTTCAGCTTTGATTCTTTGGCAGTGTTCTCGATCAGCTTTTTGCGATCGTTGTCAGATGAACTCAGCACTTTCCACGCGGCCTGCAGATAGTTGGGAATCTCAGCCGTCAGCTTCAGTCGAGCAGCTGGAGCCTGAGTCGCCAGCAGAGTGTCGATCTCCAATTGCTTTTCCTGAACGGCTCGATCCGCCACGCCTCTCGCGGCAACGACCTCTTCCGAAACCGCTGGCAGCTCACGATACTCCGAACTCGCAAAGACTCCGGCAAGCCCATAGTAGTCAGCCGTCGAGAATGGATCGTACTTGTGATCATGACATCGCGCACAGGAGACTGTCATCGCCTGAGTACCTCGCATCAGAGTATCGATGCGATCATCCCATTCGTCAGCCTGAGCTTTCTCCTGTTCACCGTTGTCCTGGTAGTAGACTGGTCCCAGGGCGAAGAGACCGAGGGCTGCTCGATGACGATGCGGTTCATCAACAGCAATCTGATCACCGGCAATCTGCAACTTCAGAAATGTGTCATACGGCAGATCGTCGTTCAAAGCTTGCACGACCCAGTCGCGGTACAGATAACCCTGAGGATACATGCGAGCTTGAAACGTGTGAGCCTGGTCTTCAGCATAGCGAGCCAGGTCCAGCCAATAGCGTCCCCAGCGTTCACCGTAATGCGGCGATGCGAGTAATTCGTTGACAACCTTCTCCCACGCATCCGGCGACGTGTCATTGATGAACGCCTCGACGACGGCTGGCTCCGGAGGCAGTCCAATGAGATCGAAGTAAACTCGACGAATTAATGTTCGTCGATCGGCCGGCGCGGATGGCTTAAGGTTTCGCTTTTCCAATTGATGCAGAACAAAGCGATCGATGTCAGAATGAGCCCACGCCTGATTCTGAATGGTCGGGACTTCGGATTTCACTGGCGGTCTGAAGGCCCAGAACGCGAGTCCTTTCTGGTAGTCAATTCCGGTCGCTTTTGGGGCTGCCGATTCCGTGCGAGGATCCGGTGCTCCCATTTGAATCCACTTCTCGAAGTCCGCGATCACTGCGTCCGCAAGTTTTCCCTTCGGCGGCATCTCATAACTGTCATAACGCAGAGCCTTCAGCAGCAAGCTGTCCTCGGGCTTGCCGGCGACAAGAGCAGGTCCCGAATCTCCGCCTGTCATTACAGCGTCACGCAGGTCGAGTCGTAAACCGCCTTTCGGGGTTGTGTTCATCCCGGAGTGACATTCATAACACTGTTCGATCAGGACCGGGCGAATCTTTGCTTCAAAGAACTCCAGTTGCTCAGCCGTTGGCGCGGCAATCGCAGTCGAATCATCTGCTACAAGCTGCTGCTCAAAAGCGGCAGCGACAGCACCTGCTATCAGGATCGCCAACATGCGAAGCGCAACACGTTTCATGATCGACGGCCTGCAGTAGGAAGGAGTAGATCAGCAGGGGGCAGGGAGGGACAATTCGGGGACGGGCAGTTTAGCACGTTCAAAACCAAAAATGCGAACAGTTTCCGGCCTGAAGTGCCCAGAGAGCAGATATCCGCATGGGCTATTGATTTTATCGTTTACCGCCCAGCCGGAGGTGCCGGCCAGCGCAAAAGCCGGCGCCTTCGGCTGGGCGTCAACAGAATCGCACATAAAAAAAGCCACCCGGGATAAACCGGGTGGCAATCAAGAAATGCTTTTCTGGCTGATTAACTAGCCGAGCGGATCCGGATAGCGGAATGTCTTGCCTTCAAAATTGCGAAGCAGCAAGTCATCACCATCGCGGCCAATGACAGTATCGGGTTGCAACGGAATTTTTCCACCGCCGCCTGGAGCATCGATCACGTAAGTCGGCACTGCATATCCCGTCGTGAATCCTCGCAGGCCCTGAATGATTTCAAGCCCCTTGGAAACCGGCGTACGGAAATGCGATGAACCGCTGATCGGATCGCACTGATACAAGTAGTAAGGACGAACTCGCATCAGCAACAGCTTATGAACCAGTTGCTGCATGATGGACACTTCATCGTTGACGCCTTTCAGCAGCACCGTCTGTGAGCCCAATGGAATACCGGCGTCGACCAGGCGAGTACAAGCCTGCTTTGCTTCCGGAGTGCATTCTTCCGGATGCAGAAAATGAACACTCATCCAGATCGGATGATACTTGCGGAGCATATTGCACAGCTCCGGCGTGATTCGCTGAGGAAGCACAGCCGGCATCTTCGTGCCAATGCGAATAAACTCCAGATGCGGGATGGCTCGCAAGCGTCCCAGAATCCAGTCCAGTTTCTCATCACTGAGCGCCAGTGGATCGCCGCCGGAAATCAAAACGTCGCGCACCTGAGTCGCCTCTTCCAGATAATGGAAGATCGCTTCCAGTCGTTGCACGTTCGGCTGAATTTCGCCGTGCCCGACGACTCGTGATCGAGTGCAATAGCGGCAATAGGTTGAACAAAAATCCAAAGGCAACAAGAGAACTCGATCGGGATATCGATGAACCAAGCCTGGCACCGGGCTGTGGCCATCTTCGCCCAGCGGATCGTCTGCTTCGCCCGCCGTGCGGACGAATTCCCGCGTTGTCGGGACGACCGTTTTTCGCAGAGCCTGAAGCGGGTTTTCCGGATCCAGAAGACTCATGTAATACGGCGTCACTGCGGTCGGCAACAATGTACCGCCGTCGGAGAGCACGTCACGTTCTTCGAAAGACAGATCCAGCATCTTCTCGAACTGTTCGAGCGTCTTGATGCGATGACGCGATTGCCAGCGCCAGTCGTCCCAATCAGCGTCTGGCGTATCCGGAAAGAAACGTTCACGGAATTGGACGGTAAGAGGATTCTCGACACGCGGAGAGCTTTCCGCGACATGAGCCGAATCGACTCTAACCCCATTGCGGCCGGTCTTTATTGCCGACTCATTGTTCGTGTTTGTCGAGGCAACCACCACTGTATTTGCTGAAGGTGGTGCCATCCCGACTCGATTTCGCAGAACCGCTGCCGAGGACTGATTTCTGGCCTGAGTGAGAATTGAGCCAGACTGGGAGTGATCCAATTGTTGAATTGCGGGGGCTTCTGAAATAGACAGAACAGGCAATAACCCCGATCCCGGGGGCTCGTCCTGTTCTGTTATGGCCGACGGAGGTTCGGAACACTCACAACCGCCGTGCGATGATTCGTCCATCGACAAAGATCTCCATGAGAACTATGTCTCTGCAACGACCTCCATGTTTGTAATCCCGCAGATGTGCTTTCAGTCAATCAGATCGGGATCAAAGAGGGGCAGACAACATTCCTGAAGTCGGCAGACTCGCATCAATCCGGCCGACTCCATCCCGGGCTGATGTTCAAACAGATTGAAATGAGTCTCTTCCTGAGGGACGATGCTGCTTCAGCATTGCCACTCAGGGCGAGGGAACCAGCCCCAAAAGGTCGACTCCCTTTTTACCTCCACACAAAATCACCTGTCTTAAAAAGAATTCATGCGCGGCGTTATATCTTCAGCCCATTTCATTTCAATAGACCAGTCGCCGCAGTTTTCTGGAAACAAAGAAAATTGCTCTGCCCCGAATGGCGGTAACTTTGTTGGCACCGCCGCTGCTTCAATACTGACCTCAACGTCCGTATTGGAATCCCTTCCGCAGTCGTGGTAACCTTTCCCGGCGTGGATCGGCAAATTTGACGAGCGGGTTGCGTGAGTTATTTGACAGGTCTCAAGGGGAAATCTGGCGTGCCGCGTCGATCAGGAAAGAAAAAACCTCACAGCAAGCCTTCTCGTTACGTCGCCGTAGCAGAGAAAAGAGACAGTGATACGCCTACGCCGCAGGAGGTCGTTCGTGATCTCATGGCGAACAAGCCCGGTGCCGTCGGTTTTCTGTTGAGCCTTTTGCAACTGGCGGGGCACGCCATCTGGATTTCCCTGGTCTGGTATCTCAGCGCGACGGGCAAGGCCGAGAAACTGGATTCCAGCTCGCTCCTCTCGTGGCTGGTCGTCGGGATTCTGGGGCTAAGCTTGCTGCTTACGGCGGTTTCGCTTTTTGTATGCCTCTATTTTGGACTGCGAAGATCGCCCAGGCTGCTGGCCATGATAGGATTCTGCCTGTCGTTTTTTGTCGGTGTGATGGCATCGGCCGTGGTCTTTATGCAGGGTCTTCGAGCCATGGCGGGATAAAGGTCTTGTGAATCCTGCCGTGAAGAAGAATCAGCCCAGCGCGTCGGGTGTTTCTTTGAATTCACTGGCCGTTGCGGGCTCGCTGGTCGGGCAATGATTTGTTGGGTTGTCACAACCCGATGCGTCAGCGAGGGATTGCGATTTCAGGTTTTACCAGCTTCGCAGTGAATCCCCCGCTGGCGCGTTTTGAAGTTGCGATCTTCACGATGGCCGTGGTTCAACGGACCGAAAACACGGGGGATTATCAGAACCCGACGCGTCAGCGAGGGATTTTCCCGGGCACTGCACCAACCGCAAAACACAATCCCTCGCTGATGCAGCGGGTTGGGATAGTCGCAAATGCTCAACTTCAAATTTGACGCTTAGGGTTATGACCAGGACCTCAGCACGCACCGAAATTCGGCCGAAATTCGCAAGTTGCCAAACAAATCTGCGTGGTCAGCGAATCAGACGCGACACTCGAGAAAGTTCTTTGCTCTGATGAAAGTTGCACGATGTCAGCACTGTTCTTTAAATCCCTCCGCCTCACATTGATCATTCTTTCTGCGATCTGGGCGCCGATGCTTCTGACCGACGCCTGCCTGGCACAGGAAGCCGCTCCTGTGTCGAAAATGAAACTGGACGGGCGAATTGCTGACCAGCCGATTGTCGTTGGGTATGCCAGGAATATTGGCCCCGTGCGAGTCATCGGTTATATGAAGGGGCTCACACAACGGCTCGAAATCGGTAAGTCGATGCGCGAGGCGATGGAGAATGAACAGCAGCAGGAGCAAATTGCCAGCTCCACTGGAAAGGTTGAAGAACCACTCTACGGTTTCGCCGGCTATATGGTTCAGAGCCTGATCCCGTCTTATGAGACTCTCAGTTTCCAGCAAGTGGCTGATGAAGACGACGCACGACGAATCGTGAATACTCGGAAAGCTCAATGGGGAGGAGACCAACGCAAGCTCGAGGATCTTGGTAACGGTTGCTTCAAAATCGAATATCGAAATGAATCTTCTTACCCTCTGCCGGCTGGAGCTGACGAAAAGCAGTATACGAACGTCAATTCTCAACAGCGAAGAGGATATGAGTTCTCGCAGGAGGTCGTCGAAAAGGACGGCGTGAAGATGGTGCAACACCGACAGGTCATGACCGACCTGTTTCGCTATCATGACACGATCCTGTACGAAGCGAACTTTGAAGACCTCTTTACGATGGAACTACCCACCGCAGAAGGAATTCGCAGCGCGATCGATGGTTCCACCGACGTTGGCTTCAAAGCGTATCTTGACCGCATTCCGCTGGGTATGCGGCAACTTGGCTGGAGCATGCTTTCAGCAGCGGCGGGAAGTCAATTGCAGCAACGCGATAACGAGTCAGAGACCAGCTACAACATGCGTCGATCGAGCGGCGACATGGCTCTGGCACTGATTCAATCAGTGATCTTCGATGTGGATTCTGCGGACGGCTGGGCTCGTTTTGCAAACACTGACGATGGTTCACTTCGTGGGCAGTTGCGAGTTCGTGCTCGAAACAACAGTCAGCTCGGCGGACGATTGCTGGAGGCCGCCGGAACCAGTCGATTTGCTCCAATACTCAGCGATGACGCAGCCGCGACTTTTCATCTGTGCGTGAAACTCCCCGAGGATGCTCCAGCGGCCTTGCTGGCAGCGGCCACATGGCTGAATAAAACGATGGGGGATGAATTCAGTTCAGATCCTCAGATGGTGGCCGGTGCAGAAATGCTGGCCGGAGTGCTCACGGGGATCTCAGAACATCGCAACCTTGAACTGTTGATGAAAGCCGGATGGACAAAAGCATCCGACGGAGTCTTCTACGGCGGTTTGCAGTTGAACGAGAATCCGGAACTGTTGAAGAATGTTCACTACGTTTTGTTGCATCTGCCCAATGCCGATGAAGCGATCGAAAAGATGATTACTCTGGAGGATCGTCAGGGGCTGCAGGTCATTGTGTTCCGGTTTCCAGATGATGTTGTTGAAGGCATGCGACAGGTCACGGGAGCCAACATCACGCATCTGTATCTGGCTCATCAGAACTCATGCTTGTGGTATGCGGCAGGGACCGAGAACTCCGTGGAAATCATCCGCCAGTCGGTTGAGCGATGCACGCAGAATACTCGTGCCGCAAAAACTCCGCTGGTCAGCGCGCGTCTCGATATGGAACGCTGGCTCGGGTATCCTCAGGACGATCCCGCCAAAATTACGTCCATGCTGCACTGGCTGGATGAGAACGCCTATTGGTTCCCGCCATCTCCGATGATGGCGTTCGCTGGTACTCCAAAGAAACCAAACCCATTGATCCAGCGAGTCTTCGATCTGGGAGGTTCACAGCAGGTTGATCTGTCCCTCGAGGCTGACGAAAGCGGATTGCTGCTGCAACTGTCTCTGGGAGAAGCTGTCGCCAACTACATGGTGGCCCGCATGATCGATGCTCAGGAAACCATGATGGAGGAGCAGCAAAAGAACATCCAGGAAATGCAGCGCAAACAGGAAGAAGCGCTAAAAGAAGCGGCGAAGAAAGTTCAGCCGCCGCTGCCAAAAGAAGATGCCGCCAAGTAGATGCCCGGCAATTGACCAGATCTGACTAGAAATGAACGGGGTGCATTTGAAATGCAGGAAACTATGCCCGATGACATCCAGAAACGCGGTGGCCGGAGAGGAATTCTGCTCTGCAGTGTCATCATCCTTTTTGTTTTGGCGATTGGATTCGCGTTCCCTCCTCGTCGACTGGCATTCAACGGTTGGCGTTTCCGTCATTATGGAGGCAAGCACGCCTTTCTGTATGTCTATCAGTCACTTCAGAACGGGGAATCGATCGAAAAAGTTCAGGCACTTCTCGGGCCGGGGCACCCCAATGATGACCCGCAATATCGAAGTCTCTGTGCAAAGGTGTACGCGGCGAACCCGGCTTCAGCCCCCAGTGGAATCATTGAAAGTGATGTCCTTCTGGGATACTCCGCCGCGCGTACCACCATTTACTTTCAGTTCCGCGATGACAAGCTGATCAATCATACTCCCACGGATATGCCATTCATGGAGAGTTCGCTACAGTAGCTCTGGCTTAACGCAAGGTCCGAGCGGCATTTCTCGTGAGAGAAGATTTAGCAAATTCGGATCATTATGCGTTAACCGCTGCCGCGACTGCTGCTTTCATCTTAGAAAGCCCGGTCTTTGCAACCTCCAGGGCATCCTGCTTCCTGGCCTCGTGGCGCCGTGCCGAGCACGGTTGCTGAACTCCCTTTGTCAGCGGTATATCGGTCCCTCACGGATCGTTGCAAGCCCCCATCGGGGTCAAAGTGTGACCGTTGAAGTGCTGCTGCCGAATTGATCGGTTTCTATCTCCATCTTCTGCAGCATTGTTACAAAGAGATTACTCAGCGGAGTATTGTTCTCACGATGAAACGCAAGATGCTGCCCATGCTTGAATCCACCACCGGCCAGCAGGATCGGAAGGTTTGTGTTGTCATGGGTGTTTGAATCTCCCATGTTGCTGCCAAACAGGATCGATGTCCGATCCAGCAATCGTTCTCCCTGTTCGTTGACTCCACCAAGTCCCTGAATAAGTTTTCCCAGCAACAGCATTTGCTGGCGATCAACATCCTCAAGCTGCCGCAGTTTTTCTTCCGCCTGACCGTGATGGCTGAGATTATGATAACCGTCCGTCGTGTTCTTCTGATCGCTCAACGTAAAGACCGGCGTCGCAAAGGCATCCACCATCAGTGTGACGATCCGCGTTACGTCCACCTCGAAGGCCAGTTGAGCCATCGACAGCATCAGTTCAAAACGAGGAATCAGAAGTTTGACGTCAGCGATCTCCTGAGGAGCCTCACGATTCGTCGTCGGGCGTGGCCGAATCTCCCACTCTCGCGCAGCTTCAAGGCGATGTTCGACATCGCGGACCGAAGAAAAGTATTGATCCATCCGCTGTCGATCATTGGCACCTAGACGACGATTCAAGCGATCAGCATCCTGCAGCAAGGTATCCAGCACGCTGCCTCGTTCTTCCAGTCGATGCAACTGACGAGCGACCTCATCCGGACTGCCCTGCACAAACATCCGCCGAAACAGGGCCGGCGCGCTGTCTTCAGCGGGAAGCAGGACGCCGTCGCGTGTCCACGACAGACTTCGATTGGCTTTATCAATGTTGACGCCCAGATTCAGCGTGGAGAATCGCGTAATCGGCCCCAGCTTTTCGGCGGCGAACTGATCCAGTGAAATGCTGTTGCGGAAACCACTGCGAGTCGGTCCGCGTGCGGCTGTCAGAAAACAGTTTTCTGTACTGTGGCCACCGTGCACAGCCGGATGAGACAATCCGCTGAACACCGTGAACTCATTACGATGCTCGCTCAGCAGCGTTAGATAAGGAGAAAGCGAATAATCGCGTCCCGTTGTCTCCGGGAAAAATGGTTTCGGCAGAACGCCAAGATTGTTCGAGATCAACAGCATGCGGCGAGGAACGCGGGACTCAGATTCATCAGCTAACCCACCGTTCATGCATTCCAGCAACGGCAGCGCGCAGACAACTCCCGCACCACGCAGCAGAAACCTGCGTGACACACGCTGAGGAAGAATCGACCGCAGCGTTGACGAAGATGTTGACGAGTTGGCCATAGGGTGCCTGAGATTTCTGATCGTAGAGCGACCGCCAGCAGTCCGAATTTCAACAACGGACAGACTACTGTCGAACGACTGCCGACATTACATCGACGCAGCGACCGAATGTCCTGCGGCACTCTGCAAAGTGTACAGGCAAAAAATTCTCCATGCTACCTTTTCCCTGGCTGCGGCGCAGACACTGCTGCGCGGACGGTTCATTTTTGGTGCTACAGCGGTCAGTCTCGAGCGTTCTTCGAGAACATCGCCGCTGCGCTTTCATTCTCGGGCACTCCGCATCCCGCGATATCCCGAGCCAGCCCGATCGCTGGCCTTTTCTCCGGACGGCCGCACTTTGGCTGTCAGGGGTGATGACGAAACCGTGTCCCTCTGGCACTTTCCCGCTGGCCGCGTTGCACGACGGAACGATTCGCATCTGGCATGCGCCGGGCGTTCCGAGATAATCTACAGGAACCGATCGCCGGGTGACCAGGGTGTAGTCGCGGATGATTGTTAACCTGGGAGGGCGAGGCTCCTGCCGAGCCACTGCACTGCGGAAACTGCGGAAACGCGCGGCTCGGCAGGAGCCTCGCCCTCCCGTAATTGCACTTCGTTGCGAGCTACCGAAATCCGAGACTGCACCCGGTTGACCAGACGAAGACAGATTGGCTGGCGAACTGAGACGCATTCGTTATGTTGCCGAGTATTACTTGCGGACTGCGACGTCTTCCTGAAGCCGCCGCATGTTTGCCTTTCGACTTATTTCAGCGTCTTCGCGATTGATGTAGAGATTCCATGGCTCACAAGGGCGTCATTCTTCCGGTCCTGCAGAACTGGAGCTGCCACAATTGTGGAGGCTGTTGTCGTGAGCATCAGATTGGAATCACAGAGGAAGAAAAGCGGCGGATCGAAAAACAAGGCTGGACGGAAGCTGATGGCATCCCTACAGATCGGCCGTTGATTGTTCCACTGGGCACCGCATGGCGTTTGAATCATCGCGACGATGGTGCTTGTGTCTTTCTGAACGAACAAGGCCTGTGTCGCATTCATGCAAAGTTTGGCGAACCAGCCAAGCCGCTGGCGTGCCAGGTCTACCCGTATGCCGTTCATCCGTCAGGAGCGTCCGTCACCACCAGCCTGCGCTTTAGTTGTCCGTCGGTTGTTCAGAATCTGGGGCAACCGGTTTCTCAGCAGCGTAGTTTCGTCGAACAGCTTGCGAAGCAGATCGTCCCCGCGAATTACTCGGCTCCTGCGGCACCAGACTTGTTCACAGGGCAGAAGCTGGAGTGGTCCGATGTGACTCGAGTTCAGGCGTTTTTCGAACGAGGACTTGCGGATCGGCGCGTTGGAATTGCAACGCGTC
Organism: Planctomycetales bacterium; assembly: GCA_026400835.1. Taxonomy (GTDB): domain Bacteria; phylum Planctomycetota; class Planctomycetia; order Planctomycetales; family Planctomycetaceae; genus SXXK01. The sequence goes on from JAPLOA010000055.1 coordinate 268,330, forward strand.
TGATGCGAATTCTCTCGTGGCTGGAACTGCTCGAGCGTGCTCAACCGGATGCTTTGCACGATTCACGGTTTGGCGACTTGCTGAATCTGCTGCACGATGCCTCAGTGCGTGCTCAGCCGGATGATGAATTGCCCGTGGTGCGACCTTCGGGCCTGGGGCGAGTTATGTTTCGGCAGATGATCGCCCAACTGCTCCGACATGACACTGAGGTCACGGCCCGAAAAGGAATTATGGGACGTATTGGACTGCTCACAGGCGGGATCCGGTTTACGCTGGGGGTCGGTCGTGTTCCTGCTCAGGCCGATCCGGTTTCTGTCCGAGTGGCCTTCGGAATGACGGCGAGAAATCGTAACGACCATTCACCCTGGTTTTCGCAACTGGAGGGAGAATTCGGAGGCCGCAATGCTGACTTCGATGAGGTGCTGACACGCTATATGCTGGTGAAAATTCAGGGCCTTCATTTCTGCGGCAAGGCGTTTTACGACAGGCCGATGATTGATGGTTTCCGTTCTCTGGCTTTGATGTATCCGGCCATTCTTTGGGTGGCGCGTTATCGAGCGGCCTCCGACGGCAGAGACCACCTTGTTTTGAGGGATGTGCAGGCGGCCGTAGCGACGCTGGACCATAGCTTCGGATACTCACCAGCTCTGGGCCTGAAGTCCTCTCAGCACAGAATCACTCAACTTTCAAAACTGCAGCAGATCACGGCGTTGTGTGGTTGGTATAGTCGATAGACGAAATTCAGCGGCAGAAAACGCCGGTTGCATGAGTCAAAATTCCTGAAATTTGCCCTACGGTGTTTAACTGGGAGGGCGACTGATTCGAACGCTTTTGTCGCCACGGGAAACAGCCGAAGAACTCTGCAACAACATGTCCCGCGTTACGTGACAGATTGTGGCTTCGAATGGACTCAACTTTCCTCATGGGCAACGCTCGCTTTCAACCTGGCCGAACGCTGAATTCGAACACGATTGCCTCGATCATTCTGGCGTCGACGTTTCTGAGTGCGTCGGCAGGCTGTGCAGGGAAATCACAGTTCTATTCCAAACTAACGCCGCGGGATGAACTGCGAGAAACCAAAACGCCGGTTGCTTTTCGATATGGAAAGCCTAACTGGTGTCTGGATGGGATGCAGAAAATTGTTGAGCTGCCTTCGCGAGTCATGCTGGGGGGACGTCTGAAGGCCGACCGTCTGCCATCGGAAGAAACTCGCGAAGTGCTGACCGATTACCTGCAGGAAAATGACCTCGCTGACATCCCTGTTCTGGTCAACGACTACGATCCGCTGGGCCAATGGCAGCGGTTGCGAGAAAACAATCAGGTCTCACCGGGCTGGAGATACACAGCCGGCGTCGTCGGGCTGGTCAACTATACGCTGTTTCCCGGCCGCGTGTTTGCTCGCGATACCTACAGTCCGTTCACGAACACACTGCATGTGAATACTGGCCGGCTGTCAGATTCGTTGCATGCCGCTGCCTATGCCAAAGACATCCGAACTCGAAAAACTCCGGGAACCTACGCGGTCGCGAATAGTCTGCCTGGATTCGCGCTTTGGAAGACGACCATCGCGGTTCATGATGTGGTCGCCTACGCACAGGCTAAAGATAGCTGGCAGCTTGAATCGGGTGTTTACCGTGACCAGTATCCACAGGTTGCCGTGAAGACGATGGCACCGGTGGGACTTTTCATGACGCCCGTTGGAAACGTGGCGCTGGCCGTCAGCGGAGGGGCGGTCGGTTATGCCGTTGGACGCACTGTCGAACAGCAACGCATTGCAGAGCGGGATGCCGTGAAGGATGCCGAAGAAGGACTTAGCGGGCACGCAAGAATTGAAAACGCAGACGAATCCCGCAGCAACGATTCCGAAGATTCCGGAACGGAATTCGGTACTTGAACACAGGGCCTGTGTTGCAGTCGTCGCCCGTCAATCAGCCTTTGGTCGGATCGTATTGCCCATTAATTCTCAGCACTGTGGCAAACATCAGCCGCACCTGCCGGATTTCATCTTTATTCTCGCATCCATTCTTCAGGTGGATCCGGCTGCTGCCACGTACTCATTCCTCCGTCGACATATAACATCTGCCCGTGGATATGATCTGCGGCATCGCTCAGCAGAAACACGGCAGCACCACTGCAGGCATCAGCCTGAGGAACCTTGCCGTTCGGAGTGTGGACTTCCATCCAGCGTCGAAACTTGTCGTTCTTCAAAGCAGGTTCTGTCAGGCGAGTCCACAGCAGGCCGGGCGCGACACCGTTCACACGAATCCCCATCGGAGCCAGTGACACGCACAACGAACGAACCATCGCGTCGATCGCACCTTTGGAAGTGTCATAGGCCACATGAGTCTGCTCGGCCAACTTGCCATTGATGGAGCCGATCAGCAGAATTCTTCCGGCAACTTTCTGCTCGGCCCAGCGTCTGGCAAAGTGTTGAATCAGGACAAACTGAGAATACACGTTCAGCTTGAGAGTTCTGTCGAACGTCGCGAAATCCATCTCCAGAAACGGAGCATCGATGAATGTTCCGGCGTTACAGACCAAAGTGTCGATCCCGGGATTCAGCTTCAGAGCCTGCTCGGCCAGGGTCAGTGGAGCTTCCGGCATTGGTTCTGCCAGGTCACCCACAACCACATGCGCCGGACCAGTTGTCGTGCGACATTTCTCTGCAGCTCTCATGGCTGCTTCGTGCATCCTGGTCCCGTGCAGAATGACGGAAGCTCCGGCCTCTTTCAGGGCGAAGGCGATTTCGAGGCCGATCCCCTGAGTGCTTCCGGTGATAAACGCATGACGGCCAGACAACATGTTCATGATGGACTCCGGATCGAAATCTTTTTTGCGAGTGCAGAATGCTACCAAAACCGAGGGCTCTGCCCGAGCGTCCTGCAGAAAGTCTCATAGTTTGACAGCGATCTGGCCGGACGTTCGGTCGCTCTCCCGCGGCAGGAAGGTGACGAAAGCGGCCTTCCACTGCGGATCAACTGTCAGAAGCGGTTCCGCACCCCGGAATATTCTATCTGATCGTTCCGCCGGGCAACTGTTTGGCAGTGAACTCGTCGTATTCTCACGGGAGTTTTGCAGATCCGCTGACTACAATTCGTGCAATCCCACGTAACCAAAACCGTATGATTTGGCTTTGTTGCTGCCCATGGCGGAGCGGATTGAGCCTTGTGGATTATGATTTCGCGGTTCATTCGACTCGCGTTGTCGATGCGTGGAGCGTTCAATTCAGAAAGATGGCGCAGACGTAATTCATGGGCACAGCAGGTTCCGAACAACAACAACAACAACCTCAGTCGCGGAGGCGACGCAGAATGGTCGCGCGACGCTGGCTTACGTGGTTGATCGTGCTGGGATGTGTTCTCGTCGGGACAGGCCTGCTGACGTTTCAGGTTTCTCTGTGGCGAGCGAGAGTTGCGATTGAAGACCGTCGCCATTCGGCAGCAGAGCGATGGCTGAGTGTTGCTCGTTGCTGTGGGCCTGCGAATGGCGAGTGGCATTTTCTCTCCGTGATTGTCAGTCGCAGGGCTGGAGAATTCGAACGCACGAAAAGAGAATTGAAGAATGCCTTTGACCTGGGATGGCCCAGTAGTGAACTGGATCGCCAGCAATTGCTCGCTTACGCTCAGACGGGTCAGTTTACGCAGGTGGGACAGCGCTGGAGTCAGTTGTTTCAGGACGCAGGATCGGACGGTCCGGAACTGTGTCGAGCTTACATCGATTTTCTGATGACTCGATTTCAACTTCATGAAGTCGCGGGAATCATTGATGGTTGGCGCAGTGACTTTCCTGATGACCCCGGCCCTTGGGTGATTGAGGGAATGATTTCTGCAAATCAGCTTCTGTGGTCTGCTGCAGAGTCCGGGTTTCAGAAGGCCGTGGAGCTGGATCCGTCACTCGATGACGCGAGGTTCCGGCTTGCAGAGACGCAGATTCGCCAGTTGAAGTTCTCTGAAGCGGAGAGCAATCTGCGGCAACTGGCCAAACAGACGCCGGAAGTGATTGCCTCACTGGCCCATTGCATGTCGCAGCAGGGACGGCTCACCGAAGCGCTGATATCGCTGCAGGCGGCCGCGAAAACTCACCCAAAGAATATTCAGGTTCTGGCAGAACTGGGACGTCTGCAGTTAATGGAGGGCGACTATGCCAGCGCTCTTTCCGCACTGGAGGAGGCGTTGAAAATTCAGCCGGAAAACACTGAGTTTCGCTATGCCTATGCCCAGGCACTGCGGAACTCGGGGCGAGAACAGGAAGCCGTTGAACATTTCGAGCGAGTCAATGAAGCGACTAAAGCTCTCAGGGATCTGGCTCGCCTCACAAGGCAGGTGGTGTCCCATCCGGAAGACATCGAAGCTCGTTTCAAAGTGGCTGAGATCACCTGGAAATGGAAGTCTCGACAGGATGGTCTGGCATGGCTTTTGAGCATACTTGATTATGAGCCGACTCATCGAGCGACGCATGCTCTGCTGGCGACACACTACTCCGAAGTCGGGGACAAAGATAAGGCAGAGGCTCATGCCAGGATGAGTCATGGAGAATAGGGCACGTGCAGCTCATTAATCAGCAACGAATGCGAAGAGATTCTCAACATGCCGTCTGCGAAAGCGACGACGCAATGGAGGAGCATTCAGGCCTTCAGCATTGCGACCACGACTATCGCCGCATCACGGGGAGGATTTGTCTGTACTCCGGAGTGCTGCTTCTTTTCGTCGCTATCGGATGTGCGGATTCTTCAGAAAAAATCACGGACGAGGCGGTGGCTTCGGTGCAGACTGCACCTCCGTTGCAGAAAGTCGAAAACGCGGGCACGAAAATTCGTTTAACAGAAATCACACCGGACTGCGGACTGAATTTTTTGGCTCGGACCGGACAGGAAGACGGCCGATTTACGATACTGGAGAGTCTCGGCACTGGCGTCGCGATCGTTGACCTGGACCGGGATCAGATGCTGGATGTCATCACTGTCGGGGGAGGCACGTTTGATCGCAACGGCATTCCTCAGGGCCGGCCGCATGGAATCTTCCGTCAGCGTGGAACTCTGCGGTTTGATGATATGAGTAGTGACTCAGGACTCTGCAACGATGCTGCCTACTCTCATGGCGTCTCAATTGGCGACTGGGACAATGACGGATTTGAAGATGTCCTGATCACTGGGTTTCAGTCAATACGTCTGTTTCGGAACAATGGAGACGGGACATTTGAGGACGTGAGTTCTGCAGTCAGCTTTCCGAACAATGCGTGGTCAACCAGTTCTGCTTTTCTGGATGCCGATGGTGACGGAGATCTGGAGTTCTACATCGTGAACTACGTGAACTGGACTCCCGACAATAATCCCGAATGTCAGGTCAATGGACATCGCGATGTTTGCCCGCCCGGCAGTTTTGATGCGATTTCGGACCTGCTGTACAACAACAATGGAGATGGCAGTTTTCAGCGCATTTCTGAAACGTCGGGGCTCAATGAGGGTGGCAAGGGACTGGCTGTGATCTCGGGGGACGTTGATCTGGATGGCGATTCAGATCTTTATGTGGCCAACGACACGAATGCAAATTTCCTCTACATCAATAATGGCCACGGTGAGTTCACAGATAATGCGCTGGTCGCTGGCTGTGCGTTGGGGCCCACGATGGATGCGGAAGGCAGCATGGGAGTGGAATTTGCGGACTTCAACAAGGATCGCCTGCCCGACATCTGGGTGTCAAACTATGAGAACCAAAGCTTTGCGATGTATGAGAGTCGCGCTCCCGGCGTTTTTCAGCATGTCAGTGCCATCAGAGGCATTACGGCGGTTGGGAGGTTGTTTGTTGGGTTTGGTACGGGGGCCTTCGACGCCGACCTTGACGGAGATCAGGATATCTATGCCGCCAACGGGCATGTGATGTACGGGGAGCAATCGAAGCCGGCTCTGCAATTGCCTCTCGTCTATGAAAATCTTGATGGTGCGATGTTTCGCAATGTAGCGCAGCAGACAGGAGATTATGGAACGCAGGTTCACATGGGTCGTGGTGTCGCGTTTGGAGATCTGGATCGTGACGGTCGAACGGATCTTGCAATTGCACATTCCAATGAACCGTTTTCCATCCTTCACAACACATCATCTACGGATTCAGGCTGGGTTGCCGTGGAACTTATCGGGAGGACAGGGAATCGATCGGCTATAGGTGTACACGCGGTAGTCAATGACTCAGTGAGGTTGGTCACTGGTGGTGGCAGTTATCTCTCAGACTCTTCCAACCAGCTCATCTGGGCCGTCCCCTCGGGAACTAAAACGTCCACGATTGAGGTGATTTGGCCGTCCGGAGTCCGCCAGGTTCAGGACATCTCCACAAACACCGTCAATATTCTTCGGGAAAGAGTTGAGCAAAAGATTCCTATACGCTAGTATTTTTCGCTTTCCTTCCTCAAAACTTGACAATACCTATGAAACGACTAAACGCCTGCGCCCTGCTGTTTATGTGGATTCTCGGAGTTTCTGGCTGTGGTGGTGAAGCATCCGATGCTCCGACCGTGGCGAAAGTCTCGGGGACGGTTATGGTCGACGGCAAGCCTCAGGGCGGCCTGACCGTGGAGTTTCATCCAGACTCAGCGTCTGGGACGAAAGGTCCGATGTCAACAGGCCTGACGGCAGACGATGGTAGCTTTATCCTCTCAACGTCGACCGGACGAGCTGGTGCTGTGATTGGGAATCATAAGGTTCTTGTGAAGTGCCCATGGAGCTTGACGGGCCGTGCCGGCGATGGTCCCGCTCCTGTTACCGCAGATGGCTTCGGGTCAGACGCCTCTGGGAAAGCTCCAGCTGCACCACCCGCTCCTAAAAGCGATTGCAATGTCAACATTAAATTTGAGGATGCCGGGACTACGCCACTGAAGGCTGTCGTCCCGGCAGAAGGAGTCTCTGATCTCCTGTTGCAGGCGACTGCAGGGTAGTGCTTCTTCCCGTACTGCGATTTTAGCGGAGGGGAAGAAGAGACTGAATGGTTAGCAAATGACGACCGATGGTCCGTCATTAGCCCCCGGAAATTCAGTAGCCCAGCTTTTTGGACGAACGTGAGATTGATTGTCATGATTGCATTTCCTCAGGTGTGTTCTGGCTATTGTTGATGTAGTCAGGGTCATCTGTCAGTTGTTGTCTCGCTCTGTTTGTTTTTCATTCTTCAAGGAGACGTCCCATGAACACCCGTCCTGGCTGGATCCGCCGTGGATTCACACTCATTGAACTTTTGGTCGTAATTGCGATTATCGCAATTCTGATCGCATTGCTGCTGCCTGCGGTTCAGCAGGCTCGAGAGTCCGCTCGCCGAACGCAGTGCAAGAATAATCTGAAGCAGATTGGTCTTGCGATGCACAACTATCATGACACCTATGGACGGTTTCCGCCCGCAGAAGTGCACAAGATTGCATTTCTGAATGGATCGAACAGCGTCTGGGATGACCAGACCAGTAACTGGGCCGTTTATTTGCTGCCCTATATCGAGCAGGCGAATGTGTATAGCCGAATTGACTTCAGCTACGCATACAACGCGACTACCGGTGCGGGTGGAGCGGCCATCGGAAACCGCGCTGCTCTTGGAAATGTGTATCCTGCGTACCTTTGCCCGTCCAATCCGGTCGGAGCCAACCAGAAAAATGGTGGTCTCTATCAGATTATGCACTACTTCATTGTTGGCTGGGGTGCACAGGAACCACCGGGTGGTCGAGCTCGCCATCAGTGGGCGATTGGCCAGACTGGAAATCTTCAGCATCGTGGCGTGTCTTACTACAACTCAGCCACCGGCATCCGTGATATCACCGATGGCACAACCAATCAGATCATGGTTGGCGAAGTTCGTGGGTTCCGGCCGACTTGCAAGAACTCTATGACCAGCATTCGTGACTGGCGAGGTATGCGGTGGGAAATTTCCACTGGAACGAACATGCCAATCAATGGCGTCCACTTTGATGGAGCTCAGACACCTGGCGATTGTCCGAACGTCGCCGACCGTGGAACCTGTACAAACTGCCGTTGGGAAAACATGGCCAGCTTCCACACCGGTGGAACACAGGCGGTCCTTGCCGATGGATCTACTCGCTTCCTGAGCGAAAACATTGACACTGCATTGTTTCAGCGACTGGGATCCATCAGCGACGGTGCTGTCGTTGGTGAATTCTGATCCGGTCTACTGACGCACTGGTGTTTGATCCAAAGGGCGACTTCATCAATTGAAGTCGCCCTTTTTGTTTTAGTATCTACACCTGCCCCGTCACTTTGCATCCAATTTGCTGTTCGTGTCTTCGATCGCCCTCGCACGCCGGATCAACTCTGAATCATCCGGACGCCGCTTCAGGGCTTGATGCAGAAGTTCTAATGCCTCGTCCCGGCGATTTAACTGCTCCAGCACATAAGCAAGGTCGCTGCGACCTTCAACACTTTCCGGATGATGGCTCAGCAGCTTCCTGAGCCACTCCTCAGCGTCTGGCCAGTTCGATTCAAGAATCGACAACGCACCCAGTTCACCGAGGAATCGCAAGTTCCCGGGATCGATCGCTATGCCGTCCAGTAATATTCTTCTGGCCTCGTTGACATCTCCCAATTCCTGCAAAACGATCGCCAGCAGAAGACGGTTGTCAACAAGGTCAGGATGCTTCGCCACGAGCTGAGTCAGTGTTTGCAAACCCTGCTGATCACCGGCGTTCGCTTGCTCGGCTGCTATTCGACCTCGCCATAAAGGATCTCGACGATAATTCGCGACCGCCGCCAGATCCTTGTCTTCAATCTCGACGTCTGTGCTTGGCAGGTCAGAGGTCAGGGATGAGTCCTGCGTTCTGTCTGCTGAAGCTTCAGCCAGTATGCGTTGCTCCAGAGTAGTGGTTTCCAGATAACGGCCATGAATCGTCCCCAGAATGTCCAGAGCGTTCTGCTTCTTTCCTGCTTCAAAACACAGCCTGGCCCTTCGCCAGAGAACGGCTGGATGCTGGGGAAACTTTTTCTCGGCCAGCATCAGCATTCGCTCATGTTCATCACCACTCTGCAACTCCGCCAGCAAATCGGAGTATCGAATCAGCGCGGCCAACGAGGGACGTTCCGATTGAGTCACCTGCATCAGAAGTTCAGCCGCCTTTTCTGGTTCCTGCTCCTGAAATCTTAGGGATAGCAAATACTTCCAACGCATACGTTCGGGAGCCAACCTGATCGCTGATTCATAGCAGGTGATCGCCTCGCTGTGATACTCATGCGCATCCAGCGCCATGGCATAGTGTCCCCATGCGTCAGCCGACTTAGGTTTTGATCTGACATCCGCCAGCCGCTCCTTCAAAAACTCGGCCACTTCCGGATAGGCTTGTGACAGCTCTGGCTGAGGCGGTTCAGGGAGACGGGATATCTCGCTGCAACCAGCCAGCAGGCAGGCAATCGTAGCGGTCAGCCAGAAATTCAACGCCCTGAACACAGGTCTGCACCCTTAATTTGAAAGAGATCCCTGACCACGCTCAATGACTATAACACCAGAATCGGCCGGGGTCATAAGAAACTCCTCGGCTCTCAGGTCGCCGTGCGGCCATTTGACACTCAACTCCAGCGTCGTTTTACCCCGGGGCATGGCCATGTAGAACTCATCCGCATGACGACTCATGTAACTTTGGCACGGTTGAAATGTCTGATTGACTTTAATGCCGGAAGCACTCAGCACAGAGAAGGCAACACCCGGACAACTTCGCTTGCCGAGTTTCGGGTCAACGAATTGCAGTGTGATTCCCCTTCGCACGGGCACGAAATCATTTCGCAGCACGATGACGGGTTCTCCTGTCGCAGAAATCACCGCATCCGGATCACCGTCGCGGTCAAGATCACCGATTGCAAGTCCACGGGCGACGTGAGTTTTGCCGCCAGCAACTTCAAGTGCGTCCCACTTGCCTCCGGGAATCGTTGCCTTGAGCAATTGAATCTCCTGTTGATACGGCCTCCAGAAATCATTCGGCGACTGCGGCTTTCCGTCCTGTCGTTTGACTCGACCATTGACGGTCAGCAAGTCACTGACTCCATCCAGATCAAAATCCGTCGCTGCGAGTCCGAATCCCGTCAACGGACGAGTGGCTGCCAGAATCCCGGTCTCTCGACAGCGATCAATACAGAACCCCTCGTCGTCTCTGCAATACACCGCATGAGATTCACCGTCCAGATTTGAAACAACGAGGTCCTCAAGCCCATCATCATTGAAATGTCCCAACGCCAGCCCCATTGATCCCTGGGCGCGCCCCTGGAAATCAAGGTCGCAACCGAAAAGGCCGGCTTCTTCCCGGAACGACCCCTGTTGATTAATCCACAGCAGATTCGGATGCTGATCACTGGCGACATAAATATCTATCCATTGATCGCCGTTCCAGTCCAGTGCCGTTACACCAAGACCAGCGGATAGCTTTTGTGAGATTCCCGTGCCTGTTGACACGTCCTGAAAGGTTGGCTGACGATTTGAGGACTCCCCTGCTAAATTTCGAAACAACTTATCGGCCGTGGGGGGGAACAGTCCCGGAGTACAAAAGTCCGCATCCCCACCTCCCAGACGCGTACATTCGCGATGCTGGTAGTCGACATAATTCGTGACAAACAAATCCAGCCAGCCGTCGCGATCATAATCCAGCCAGCAGGCCGATGTGCCCCAGCCCGCACTGATGAGTCCGCTGGCAGAGGTGACATCACTGAACTCTTTCCCGGACTTGTTCAACCAAAGAGAGTTTGCTCGTTCGGACGTGATACAGAGATCCGGCCACCCGTCGTTATTCATATCACCCACAGCGATTCCGGCACCGGTGAGTTCCTTGAGTCCCATGGCTTCGGCACATTCCCGGAACTGCCCCACGCTTTCCTGGCTGAACAATGCGACATTCGTCGCTTCCGAGTCTTCCGCAACAAACAGCACGTCTAACAAGCCATTGCGATCAAAATCCAGTACAGCACAGCCACAACCAATGATCGCGGACAACTCATAGTCAGCCGCACCGCGCGGTCGATCCTCGAAACGGATCGCCCATTCCTCTGCTACGTTCGTTAGTGCTGCCGCAGGACGTGCCACTACGTCGATCCGCTTCCGGGGAGGCTCGGAAACACCGCCACATCCAGTCAATGAGAGAATCAACCCGGCGAGGAAAAACACGCGTAAGAACATCTGAATCATCTGAGCCCCAAACCCCCACGTTGGTCGCGAATTCATTCTCGAAAATCGGCCTTTGTAATCGTAACTGCGTCAACGTGTAGCAGTCTTCGGGTTGGGACTAAATCGACAGTTTGTCAGGCGCAGTGGAAAAGTCAGCTCAATACAGCGGTCGCGAGGCCATCAACAATACAACACCCGTGGTGAAGACGGAGACATTTCATACTCATCGGCGAGGTTCCTCTGTCGTCGCGAGTGTAGTCGCGGCTGATTGTCAAAGTAGGTCCTTTCTGCCGGAAAGAACTTTTGCCGCAAGGCGAATACTGTGCGCAATTCACTTCAGGATACCGGCCCGGCTCGTAGATTGACGTGCACGCAGGTCGCGGCAAGCCGCCAAGTCCCCCTCGGCAAGGAGGACCTGCCGAAATCCCCGAGTGCACCCAGTCGCTGCAAGAGCCAACCCCGTGTTTGCTGATGACGATGGCCTACTGTAGAGTGGTGCAGAAAGACAGTCAACGACCACAAAACACATTACCGCATGACATCAGATCACGGTCAACCCGGAGTCACTCCATGCCTTCAGAGGCAATCACGGCAACAGGCTCATCGGCCAGCACAGGGGCTTTGGCGTTCGCCGCAGCAAAGAAAAAGGCCGAGCGGCTGACGTTGCCGAAGCTGGAACGCAAGCTGTTTGAGGCGTGCGATATTCTGCGAGGCAACATGGATGCCTCGGAATACAAAGAATTCATCTTCGGCATCCTGTTCCTCAAACGATTGAATGACCAGTTTCAGGAAGATCAGCAGCGGATGCGGGCGGAATACACCGCAAAGAAGCTGAAGCCCGATCTGATCGAAAAGCAGCTCGGAAACCCGGACAAATATGACTTCTACGTCCCGGATGATGCTCGCTGGGAATACAAGGATGACCAAGGCCGCAACAAGGGGATTGCTCATCTGAAGACCAGCGTTGGTTCCGGCCTGAACAAAGCTCTGGGGGCCGTCGAAGATGCCAATCCCAATACGCTGCAGGATGTACTGAAGGGGATCAATTTCAATCGGCGAGTCGGCCAGAGAACGCTCGATGACAGCACTCTGGTCAACTTCATCCAGCATTTCTCCGACATCCTGCTGGCGAACGATGACTTCGAATTCCCTGACCTGCTGGGAGCTGCTTACGAATATTTGATCAAGTACTTCGCTGACAGTGCGGGCAAAAAGGGCGGCGAGTTCTATACGCCGACGGAAGTCGTCGAACTGCTGGTCCTGCTGATCGATCCGAAGGAAGGCATGAGCATCCTGGACCCGACGGTGGGCTCGGGCGGTATGCTGATTCGGTCAAAGAAGCATGTTCAGGAAACCGGCGGAGATCCTCGCAATCTGGAACTGGCCGGGCAGGAACTCAACGGTGGCACCTGGGCGATCTGCAAAATGAACATGCTGCTGCATGGCATTCGCAGTGCCGACATCAAGCACGGGGATACGCTGAAAGAGCCGCTGCATCTGGATGCCAACGGCGAGCTGCGGCGATTCGACCGAGTCATCGCGAATCCTCCGTTCTCGCAGAACTACAGTCTGGAGACGATGAAGTTCAAAGAACGGTTCCGTCACTTCATGCCCGAAAGCGGCAAGAAGGCGGACCTGATGTTTGTGCAGCACATGGTGGCGTCGCTGAAGTCCGATGGCAAAATGGCCGTGGTGATGCCGCACGGCGTGCTGTTTCGAGGCGGCGAGGAGAAAGCCTGTCGTCAGCAGTTCATCAAGGACGGCATTCTGGAAGCCGTGATTGGCCTGCCGAGCAATCTTTTCTACGGGACCGGCATTCCGGCCTGTGTGCTGGTGATCAACAAGAACGGAGCCGCCCAACGCAAGGACGTGCTGTTCATCAATGCCGATCGAGAATTCAAAGAAGGCAAGAACCAGAACTCACTGCGAGCGGAAGACATTGAGAAGATCGCTCAGGTCTATCGAACTCGACAGAACCTCGACAAGTATTCCCGAGTGGTCGCGTTCGAGGAACTGGAGAAGGAAGAGTGGAATCTGAATATTCGACGGTATGTCGATAACAGTCCTCCCCCGGAACCTCATGACGTGCGGGCTCATCTTCACGGCGGAATTCCCGTCGCGGAAATCGATGCTCTGTCGGATTTCTTCACAAACTACGATGGCGTGAAAGATTTGCTGTTTCAACCTCGCTCGTCATCCGCCGAAGCACATCACTCCCCTCCTTCTCATAACTCCCATCAAAACTACGCCGCGTTCGCCCCGGCCATCACCACCAAAGACTATATCAAATCCATCATCGAATCAGCCCCTGGCCTGCAAACAAAACATGCCGCATTCCAGAAAGCCATCGGCGGCTGGTGGAAGAAGAATCTCGCAGAGATCGAAAGACTGCCGGAAACGAAAAACGTGTTTGAGCTGCGGCGGCACTGCATCGACAGTCTGGCGAAGACGCTGACTTCTCAGGGCATTCTGACCGGGCATCAGGTGCGAGGTTCCGTGGCGGCCTATTTCAAAGCGCTGGAAAGCGATCTTCAGTCGATTGCCGCCAGCGGCTGGGGGGCCGAGTTGATTCCGGAAGAGCAGATCCTGCAATCACAGTTCCCGGAAGTGCTCGTTCAGATTGAGAAAGATCAGACTCGTATCGCCGAACTGGAAGGACTGTTCGCCGCTGCTAATGAGACGGAGGATGAAGACGCCGATCTGGAGAACGTGGACACGGAAAACGGCGTGTTGCCCAAAGCATTGGTGAAAGCGTTGAAAGACGAGCGGAAAGTGCTGGCGGGTGAAGTGAAGGAAGCGAAAAAGAAAATGCAGGAGCGTCGCAAAGCTTCCAAACAGGGAGCCTTGTTTGAAGATGCCGTGCAGGCCTCGGAAGCGTCTGATGATGAAGCCATCGGCCTCGAGAAATGGGAACGCATTCAGGCCATTGACCAGCAACTGGAACGTCATGCCGCCCCGGATGCGGAGCTGAAGAAGCTGAAAGCCAATATTCGAGAAGTGGAGAAGCAGAAAGACGAAATGATCGCCGCCGCTCGGGCGAAGATCACCGAAGGCGAAGCGAAGACGTTGATTCTGGAACGCTTTCGTAAGCTGTTGACCGAACAATTCGACGGCTATTTGCGACAATACCAGCGATCATTCATCGCCGCTGTGGAGAACCTGTGGCAGAAATACGCTGTCACCACAAAACAGATCCTTGCTGAACGAGATCGTGAAGCCGCTCAACTCGACGCCTTTTTGAAGGAGTTGGGATATGAGTGAGGCAGTCTTTAAGAAGAACCTTCACACCGTCTCGGGGTTCAAAGTTGTGCCACCAGCCTGGTCAGCAGTGGCCATTGCGGATGTCTGTCTCATTGGCCGAGGCCGTGTCATCAGCCAAGAAGAAATCCAGAAGAATCCCGGTACGTATCCCGTCTATTCCTCTCAAACCAGTCACGATGGTGAGATGGGGCAGATTGACACGCATGACTTTGAGGGCGAGTGCCTCACATGGACCACGGACGGCGCAAACGCTGGAACAGTGTTCTATAGGAGCGGCAAGTTCAACTGCACCAACGTCTGCGGAACTCTAAGACCAAGGGCAGACGATTCGATTGACCTGAGATTCCTCAATCATCATCTGGGACGCATCGCAAAAAACTATGTTTCGTACGTCGGCAATCCAAAGCTGATGAATGATGTCATGGGGCGAGTGGCGATGATTCTGCCGCCGCTTCCTCAGCAACGCAAGATCGCTCGGATTCTGACGACACTGGACAATGTGATTGCTAAGACCGAGGCATTGATCGCAAAGTATCAGGCGATCAAACAGGGCCTGATGCACGACCTCTTCAACCGAGGTGTCGACACCACCGGCAAACTCCGCCCCCCACAATCCGAAGCCCCTGAACTCTACAAACAATCCGAGGTCGGCTGGATTCCGAAGCAGTGGCAGGTTTGCCGTGTTGATGAAGTAGGTTCCGTTAAACTCGGACGCCAGAGGTCCCCTGACCAGCACTCTGGAAAACATACAATGCCGTATCTTCGAGTGGCAAATGTTTTCGATGGCTGGATCGACTACAGCGACGTACTGGAGATGGACTTTACTCCAACAGAGCGTGAGACGTTCTCGCTTCTCCCGAACGACATTCTGCTGAATGAAGGACAGAGTCTTGAGCTTGTCGGGCGATCATCAATGTACGTAGGTGAGCCGAATCGATATTGCTTTCAAAACACATTAGTTCGGTTTCGCTGCACTCCCGTAAACAATGCGAGCTATTGGCAAGACTGTTTCCAGCATGGAGGATCTATCGGGCGATTCATGCAGATCGCTAGTCAGACAACTTCAGTTGCACATCTTGGGGCTGATCGTTTTGCTCGCATGATGGTTGCTCGTCCTCCACTTGAGGAGCAGGTGGCGATAGCTGAGCGAATTCGAAGTATGAATCGCAAAATGGGTGTCGAGGATCAGCAGCGACAAAAGCTTCGGACTTTGAAAACCGGCCTCATGCAAGACCTGCTCACCGGCAAAGTCCCCGTCAAAGCCGACGAGCCCGAGGAGAGCAATGCTTGATTCCCGCGTCCCCACATTCTTCCCTCCTTTGCGCCTTCGCGTCTTTGCGTGACAAACAAATTCTCACGCAAAGCCGCAAAGACGCTAAGAAAACAAGGCTCATGCAAGACCTGCTCACCAGCAAAGTCCCCGTCAAATCCGACGCGCCCGAGGAGATCACGGCATGACTCCCGCGTCCCTGCATTCTTCCCCCCTTTGCGCCTTCGCGTCTTTGCGTGAAAACAATGATCTCACGCAAAGCCGCAAAGCCGCTAATGAGACCCAGACAGGAGAATAATGATGACAGAGAATGAAATCGCAAAAGTCGTGGTAGATGCCGCTTATCAGATCCACGTCAAGCTCGGGCCGGGATTGCTTGAATCTGTCTATGAGTCGATCCTTGCATACGAATTGAAGAAGCGTGGCTTGAAAGTCGTTCGCCAAGTTCCTGTCCCGGTTATTTACGACGATTTGCAGTTTGAAGAAGGATTTCGAGCCGACTTAATCGTAGAAAACAGTGTCATCATCGAACTCAAATCAGTGGAAAGCATTCAGCCTGTTCATAAGAAGCAATTGTTGACATACCTTCGACTCACAGACCGTCGCCTCGGGTTGCTGATCAATTTTGGCGAAGCATTGATTAAGGACGGTATTTTCCGAATCGCTAACGGTCTGAAGGATGATTCGAAATGAATCAGCCTCTTCGTTGTTTCCTTTGCGTCTTTGCGTGGAAAAATGTCTCACGCAAAGGCGCCAAGACGCAAAGATGACAAGAAGGCGGTGTATGTGTTGAGTGGCATTCTTTGCAGCGAATTCGTTGTGTTTTAGCCACAGAACAAAGTTCTCCAGACGGTTCGCCCATGACCAATAAACTACCAGTCAATCTCAACGCATTACTTCGCCAGCGACGGGTCGAAGGGGATCGCATTGAGTACAAAGCTGGCTGGAATCCCGATGCGATCATTCGAACTCTGTGTGCGTTTGCGAATGACTTCGAAAATCTCGGCGGCGGCTACGTGGTTATCGGTCAGGATTGCAATGAAGACGGGACGGCCATCTTCCCGCCAGTCGGGCTGCAGGAGAATCAACTCGATCTGATCCAGCGGGAGCTGTTGCAGTATTGCCAAATGATTCAGCCGACGTACTTTCCGGTGCTGAGTGTTGAACAGGTCGAGGGACGACATCTGATCGTCCTGTGGGCTCCCGGTGGACTGAATCGACCGTACAAGGCTCCCCGGGCAGTGACGGCGAAGCACAAAGAGTATCACTATTTCATCCGCCGGTATTCCAGCACGGTTGAACTGAAGTCGAACAGCGAGGATGAACAGGAGCTGCTTCGTTTGACGGCTGCGGTGCCGTTTGATGATCGGCAGTGCCAGCGTGCGGATGTCGATGATTTGCGATTGCCGATGATTCGGTTGTACCTGAAGGAAGTCGGCAGTGATCTGGCTGGTCAGACGAGTCAGATGCCGTTTGTCGACCTGTGCCGTCAGATGAATATCGTCGACGGAGCGGATGAGTTCTTGAAACCTCGGAATGTGGGGCTGCTGTTCTTTCATGAAGATCCGACGCGTTTTATGCCGGGTTCCCAAATCGAAGTGGTGATTTTCCCGACCGGTCCGGGCGGCGATGAACTGATCGAGAAAACGTTTCTGGGGCCGATTCACGAACAGATCCGGGAAGCTCTGCGGTACATCGAGAACCGAGCCGTGCGTGAGAAGGTGATCAAACATCAGGGCCGGGCGGAAGCCAGTCGTTTTGTCAGCTACCCGATGAATGCCATTGAGGAAGCTCTGGTAAATGCCATGTACCATCGTGGCTACGACCAGCGTGAACCGGTGGAAGTGCGGATCAATCCTGACGGGATCGAGATTGTCAGCTATCCCGGGCCTGATCCTTCGATTCGGCTGGAGTCTCTGAATGTCGGGAAGATCATCGCTCGACGTTATCGCAATCGTCGCATCGGCGAGTTCCTGAAGGAGCTGGATCTGACCGAAGGCCGTTGCACCGGGATTCCGAAGATTCGAGCGGCGATGGAGCGGAACGGTTCGCCAGAGCCTCGGTTCTCCACGGACGACGGACGGACTCATTTTCTGGTGGAATTGCCGGTTCATCCGGAGTTTGCGGGGATGTTGGAATATGCTGAACCGGACGTGGAGTTGACGGAAGCGGAATTCGGCATTCTGCGTTTTCTCAGCGGTGGTCCACGCAGCCGCATGGACATCGCCGAATTCCTGGGGATAGAGAGGAGAAGCGGCAGTATCGCCAGAGCTTTGGTAACCCTTTTGGCAAACGAACTGGCGGAATTAACGATCCCCGAAAAACCGACGAGCCGCAATCAAGAATATCGCATTACGGAGAAGGGCAGGGACTACGCCGAACGACACTAATATTCCAACAGATCTGGCATCAGATCTGGCATCAGATCTGCAACTTCGACTCCCCAATTCTATCCTGATATCGGGATAGATTGTCACATCTGGCAACAGATCCGCAACAGATCCGCAACAGATCTGGCATCAGATCTGGCATCAGATGAATCCGCAAAATATCAGTGAGAATCCCGAGAATATGAGCAGCGAAATCAAAGCCAGCGACCAGCCGGTGAACATCCAGGAACTATCGAATGTCTGAACGTTCGTTCGTCGAAAAGCCGTTCCTCGACCAGCTTGCTGCTCTGGGATGGCACATTGTCGATCAGGGCCAGGGAGTCCCGGGCGATCCGGCGCAGAGCCTGCGAACAAGCTTCCGTGAGATCATTCTGCCAGACATCTTCCGCGACAGTCTGAACGCCATCAATCAGACCGAGCAGGGCCAACCGTGGCTGACCTCGAAACAGATCAGCGATCTGCGTGACGAACTGCTGAGTCTGTCAGCCAACAGCCTGGTGGAAGCCAATGAATCCGTTCTGAAGCTGCTGTATCGGGCTCAGGTGGATTCCAACGAAGTAACAGGAGAACAGTACCCGAACGTCAAGCTGATCGACTTCGAGCATCCGGGACGAAATCACTTCGTGGCCATCAATCAGTTCCGTGTCGAAACGCCGGGAGCTGGCAAAGGTTTCATCATTCCCGACATCGTGCTCTTCGTAAACGGCATTCCGCTGGTTGTGATCGAATGCAAAGACGCCAATGAGTTCACCGCGAACCCGATGGATGAAGCGTTCCTGCAGTTGATGCGATACAGCAATCAGCGTAAGGAAACCGAACTGGCCGGATTGCGGGAAGGGGAGCCTCGCTTGTTCTACACGAATCAACTGCTGATACGAACCTGCGGAGATCGAGCGGACTTTGGAACGATCACGGCGACAGATGAAGAGTTCTTCTTTCCCTGGAAGGACATCTATCCCGAGAAGTATCGGAAATTCGTGGCACCGCTGGGACAGGTGCGTGAACAGGAAACGCTGATCCAGGGAATGCTGCCGAAGGAGACGCTGCTGGATCTGATTCGAACTTGCAGCGTTTTCATGAATGCAGGGGCCAGGCGAGTCAAAGTGATGGCTCGTTATCAGCAGTATCGAGCCGTCTGCAAGATCATCGACCGACTGCGACGTGGCGAATCGGCTGACGAGAAGTCGGGAGTCGTCTGGCATACTCAGGGATCTGGAAAATCGCTGACGATGGTTTTCGTGATCCGCAAGATTCGCATGTGCGAAGACCTGAAGGATTACAAGATCTGCCTGATCAACGACCGCACAGATCTGGAGGAACAGCTAGGCGAGACGGCAGAACTGACCGGCGAGAAAGTCACCTACATCGAAAGTTCCGCCGATCTGAAGACCAGGCTGGCCGGACCGGCATCGAACCTGAACATGGTCATGATCCACAAGTTCCAGGAGAACGCTCGCAGGAATCTGCCCGGCTACCTGGATGACATGCTGGGTGATCTGCCGGTATTTGCTGCGATGGGACTGGTGAATAGTTCCGATCGAGTTCTGCTGATGATCGACGAAGCGCACAGAACGCAGTCGGGCGACTTTGGAGATAACCTGTTCGTCGCATTCCCGAATGCTCCTCGGCTGGCCTTCACGGGAACGCCGCTGATCAAGGTCAAGGATCAAAAGACAACGGCTCAGCGTTTCGGCGACTACATCGACAAATACAAGTTGCAGGATGCCGTCGACGACAAGGCCACGGTGCAGATTCTGTACGAAGGCAAGACGGCAGACACGGCCATCAATGAGAAGTCGAAGTTCGACGAAAAGGTCAACGAGCTGGCGGCGGGTTACGTCACGTCGCAGATGCGGAAGTCGGAAAACGTCGAGATCGTGAAGAAGATCGCTCAGCGTGAGAATCGCACGTTTGATGACATGATGAAAGAGCTGTCAGCGGAAGAAGTGGAAGCTCTGAGGAAGAAATGGGGCACCACCGGAGACATCTTCGAAGCCGAGCAGCGAATCGAAGCGATTGCCGCCGACATGGTGAATCACTACGTCGACAATATTCTGCCGAACGGCTTTAAAGCTCAGGTCGTCTGCAGCACCAAGATGGCGACGGTCACTTACAAGAAGTGCATCGACAAAGCGATTGCCGAACGACTGGCGGAAGAACAGGCGAAACCGGAGTGGACGGGTGATCCTAAGCTGCTGGCCAGCGATGATCGTTCGAAGTATCGCAACGAGGAACTCTGCCGGAAGATCGGCTTTCTGAAGTCTGCCGTAGTGGTTTCGTCAGAAGGAACCAACGAACGAGCGGTCATCACGGAAGCTCGCAAGCATGGCCAGTCGATCGATGCGGTCGAGAACTTCAAGCGGAAGTTCAACTACGACGATCCGGAGAAGGTGAACACCGGCGTGGCATTCCTGATCGTGTGCGACATGCTGCTGACGGGGTTTGATGCTCCGATTGAGCAGGTCATGTACATCGACAAGAAAGTCAAAGATCACAATCTGTTGCAGACAATTGCCCGAGTGAACCGCGTCGCCAAAGGAAAGTCGCGCGGCTACATCGTGGACTACATCGGCCTGACGGATCATCTCCGAGATGCCCTTTCCATCTACGGAGCTGATGACCAGAAGGATCTGAACGAAGGCCTGAAGGTCATCACCAGTGAGATCCCCGTGCTGGAATCTCGCTATAGGCGTCTGGTGCAGTTGTTCGAAGACCAGGGCGTGAAAGACATTGAGCCGTGGGTAAAACAGGAGATCACGAATCCGCAGCGGACGTGGGACATTCTGGAACAAGCCATTGAGGCGATGCAGGATCTGAAGCAGCGAGCGAACTTCGAGGTCTATCTGAAGAAGTTCCTGCAGAGTATGGACATCATTCTCCCTCATGTCGCCGCGAATCCATTCAAGATCCCGGCCAAACGATTCGGCTATCTGCTGGTGAAGGTCAAGGATCGCTACAAGGATGACACGCTGAACATTTCGGGCTCCGGGGAGAAAGTGCGGCTGCTGATTAACGAACACCTGATCAGCCTGGGGATCAATCCGAAGATCAAGCCCGTTGAATTGATGTCGCCGCAGTTCATTCGGGAGCTGGAACAGAACCAGTCGCCGAAAGCCAAGGCCAGCGAGATGGAGCATGCCATCCGCAAGCACTGCAAGGTTCATCTGGATGAGGACCCTGTGCTCTACAAGACGCTCAGTGAGAAGCTGGAAGCTCTGATTCAGAAGCACAAAGACGACTGGGATGAACTTTATCGTTCGCTGTTTGATCTTCAGAACGAGGTCAAGGCTGGACGCAAGCAGGACGACAATTCCGGTTCTGGTCCGTTCTACGATCTGATCGGACAAATTGCGTTTGGAGCGTCCGGCGTTCCGGTCGATCACCGGGAGACCGTGGCCGGTTTAACTGCGGACGTACTGGAGAAGCTGAAACGCACGATCGGCATCATCAATTTCTGGAGTAATCCGCCTGAGGTGAGCAAGCTCAAGGGCGAGCTGTCAGACCTGCTGCTGTTTTCCAATGTCGATGAGATCGTGGAGAAGAGCGACAAGATCGTGGCCGAAATCACGGCACTGGCCAAGGTGCGACATCGCAGCATCATGGAGGGCGATTCGCAGTCATGATTCGCGCCTTTAAAGACATCGAATACACGCTGATTCGCAGCCGCCGCAAGACGGCCAGCATCTACATTGAACGTGACGGTAAAGTGTCAGTCCTGGTGCCAGAGAAGCTGACGGCGCGTCAGGTCGACGACATTCTGGAGAGCAAGCGGAAGTGGATTTATCAGAGTCTGGCCGAGTGGCAGGATCTGAATTCCAATCGCATCCAGCGTGATTACGTCAACGGCGAGGGCTTTCTGTACCTTGGCCGGTCGTATCGTCTGAAGCTGGTGTCTGACCTACCAGAGCCTCTGATGCTGAAGGACGGCTATTTCTGCCTGCGAGCGGCCAAAGGCTCTGCACCCGACGCTGACGCGGCGTTCCGTGAGTTTTACCGGGCCAAAGGTGCTGTTCGAATTCCTCCCCGAGTCGAGTACTTTCAGGCAAAGATGGGGTTGAAGTCCAAGTCAATCAAGATCATGGACTTGAAGCACCGCTGGGCGTCCTGCACGGCGAGCGGCAACCTGAACTTCCATTGGAAGTGCATTATGGCTCCTTTGACGATCATCGACTACATCGTCGTGCATGAACTGGCACATCTGATCCATCCAAATCATTCTGCTGCGTTCTGGAATGAGGTCGACAAAGTCATGCCAGACTTTGAGGAACGCAAAGCCTGGTTGAGGGAGCACGGGGCGGGAATGGATTTGTAAACCGAATGCATGCCGTCGCACCTGGCCCCAATGGCGCAGACTTCGTGAGGGGAACAACGCTGGCGAGGTGTTGATTTGGTTGTATATTGATCGTTTTCGTTTACCGGCGAGCCGCAGGCGTAGGCGAAATTGAGCGGCAACGCCTGCGGCTCGCCGTTAAACGACTAAATCATCGAGCCGCTAGCGCGTTCCGACTAATGAAATCCACAGTCCGTGCTCGCCATTCCACTCGCGAAGGAACACTGACTTCATAAACGACAAGAACCCCGAAAAACGCAATGTTTTTCGGGGTTCTTGTCGTTGCTTTGTGACTAAAACTTACCCCGTAGGGACTCGAACCCCAACTGACAGTGCCAGAAACTGTAGTGCTACCAATTACACCACGGAGTAGATTGCCCGCCGAGTTAGCTCGACGGCGGGCGGAATGTAACAGTGAATTCTGATTGTGTAAAGCGCTGGTTTTGGGAACTTCAACAGGCTTCCGTAAGCGGGATTTTCTGAGAATTGCTCGCAGCAGCTCCAACATCACCGACAACCCTCACGCGAAAAAGTTCGGCAGGAAGACTCAGTTCCCTGTTCTGGCTTGCCCGAGTCGCACGCAATGTGGCAGAGCCAGTGCAGAGAACAGTCGGATGAAACAGGGGCGTTGGTTTTGGTTCGAACTGCCCACCTCGGTCAGCTCTGTTGCACGAAGAGAAAATGAAGTGCAGGATTAAGCCAGCACGACAGCCTTCACCACAACAAGGTTAATGGCCTGCGGAAGAATAACGTTTCGCTGACTTACTGTTCCTTTGGCAAAGCATCCGGTGCTGCCAGTTCGGATTCAAAACTTCGTTGCGTTCCGGGACGACTCAACCGCACCGCTCGCACATCCATCACAGCGCCTCCAGGCTTTGATTGCGGTACCAATTTCAAGGTTAAGGTTTCATCCGCTGGCAGCTCAACAGAGCCCAATGTTCTCCAGACGAAGTTCTGAAAGTGGCCCGTTTCCTGAACCGTAAACGTGCGGGATTGGCTGCCGATCTGAACATCAACCGTACTGCCACCGTGACCGGTGCCGCAGCCTTGCAGAATGTCGATCTCGTACGAACCTTTTTGAGATGTCGACAACTTCCATTCAGCTGTCGCCTTCACATTGCTCCAGTAACCCACTGTGTTTTTGTGTGGCTGTGGTTCGTACCGCAGATTGTCACCGGCAGTCGTAGCCAGCTTTGCAGGTAGAAAGATCAGCCCTGCTTTCGTCGCGCGGGTCACTGCGGATCCATCAAAGACAAGAGGAGGAGCATCCAGGTTGATAATGAGCACATCGCCATCTGCGGCCGGAGGTTTTCCGTGGCGAATGATCCAGTGATCCGGTTCCGGCTGTAATGAAATCATTTTTTTGCCAGTCGACTGCCATCTTATGGACTGCACAACATTCGCCAGTCGCGGAATCTTCAGTGACGCATCGTCCGCGGCTACTTTGATCTCTGTGTAGAGCGAGTTGCTCGCGGCATAGAGTTTCACATTCTCGAGGCCAGCGATTTCGATGAGAACAGCGTCCCGGGGAATACCTTCTGTTGTGTCCTCCGCAGATTTCACTACGCCCGATGGGTATGACACGAAAAACACCAAAAGCGTGAGGAAGAATGCTTGTCGGCGGAAAAGGTGAAACATCATGTGTTGTTGCATGTTGAATGTTCAGTGGCGGTGGAGAGCTTAACATGACGCCTCAGCCGGTGTGATACTCTTTTTTCCTTTCCGGGTCTAATCGAAAAGCTGGAATCGCCGGGCTGGTGATTATTTTTACACTGTAACAAGGGAACACTTACGTCGATTGAAAAAAACGCCCATGGGATTTGAGTTGTTAAGCCACTCGTGCGCCAGGATTTCCACTCCTGAAAATAAAGGTGGGGAACAGAATCGACAGGCCCGCGAACATCGATAGACTGCCCAGCCGCAGCATGACCTCACTGACCCTGCCCGCCTCCACACCCCGCTGCCGCGAGACTCACGTCATGGCGTTTCTGAAACGTACCAGCAGTGAATCGGTTCAGGTGATTCCTCTGCCTGACGGAACGACAACGATCGGCCGTTCACGGCTGTGCGATCTCAACCTGCGGTCTCCTGTGGTCAGTAAGATTCATGCTGTTATCGAATGTTTTTCGGGATCCTGCACGCTAAGAAATGAAAGTTCCAAGGGCACCATAATTAATGGGGACAAACTCGAGGGAACTCGACAACTGATTCCGGGTGACCAGATCCGAATAGGATGGGAGAACCTCACCTATTTTGACGCCGCACCTCCTGAGATCGATGGTGACTCGGACAGGTCGCCGCGTCCTGCAGGTCTCTCGGGTGATCCGGAGGAGTCGATCAGCCACAAGACGGCTCGTCCAGGCCGTGCGATTCGTTTTGAATCAGCAGTATGCATTGCTGAAGACAAAGTGCGTGGAGAAATTTCGCTTCGGGACCAGTCGATTGCCAGCCTTGCCACGACAGATTCGGTGCGAAAGCTTTCGCAAATGTTGCGGCTGAGCAAAATCATTCGTGACCGTGGCCAACCCGATCAAGTGGAAGCCGCTATTGTAGCTCTGTATCAATTCTTTCCGCAGGCTTCTCAAATCGTCCTCGCTAAGGAAACGGTACCCGGCTTCCAGGCGTTTTCGGTCAGTTTGGCTCATTGTCGGGCTGCATCCTCAGCGGCGATGGTTTGCGATGATGTGATTATGCATACAGCCAGGATGAATAAGTGTTTTCTGCTGGCCGATCAGTGGCGCCAGGAACCAGGGGAAAAACCCCGTTTGTCGACGATGGGCCGCGTTTCTCTGATGTCTGTCCCAATTCAGACTGTGCAGGGAAACTGCTATGCAGTCCTGCAGATGATTTCCGGAGATCCGGGCCCGGAGTTCGATGTGTCTGATCTGGAGCGACTCGCCATCCTGGCCCAGTTACTGGCGATCGTCGTGCCAGTGCCATCTTCGCGATAACAACGGCCTCGACATGAGATTCGTGCGTCAGGCTGATACACTACCAGAGTGCACGGAATTGGTGAGATCTTCGGACGGTTTCGCCGCTGCGTGCAAAACAGTCTGATGATCAGTTTTTGTGTTGGCCGCCGCGGGAGACTTCATGAACGAGCACGTCCATTCTGTTGCCGACGTGCTCGGTCCCGGAGGTGTTATTGCTCGCAGATTGCCCGGCTACGAACCGCGGCCGGAGCAGCTGGCCATGGCAGAAGCCGTTGAAAACGCGCTGGCCAATAAGAAGCATCTGATCGCAGAAGCCGGCACCGGCGTCGGCAAAAGCTTCGCCTATCTGATTCCCGCCATTCTTTCGGCGCAGGGAAATCAGGGAGACGCAACTGACGGAAAAAAGAAAAAGCGAATCATCGTTTCGACGCACACGATCAGTCTGCAGGAGCAGTTGATCAATCACGACATTCCCTTTCTGCAGGCAGTGTTACCTGTGGAGTTCTCTGCGGTTCTGGTCAAAGGGCGAGGCAACTACATCAGCCTGCGTCGCCTCGATAAGGCGGTGCAACGATCGTCCCAGAAGTCGATGTTTGAACCCGAAGGTCAGCGAGATCTCGCACGTATTCGACAATGGGCGCATACCACCAAAGATGGCAGTCGGTCGGATCTGCCTTTTCAGCCGCGTCCGGATGTCTGGGACGAAGTTCTAAGCGATCATGGCGATTGTCTGCGCAAGAAATGTCCCAATCACGCGGACTGTTTCTACTACGCGGCGCGACGACGCGTCTGGAATGCAGATCTGCTCATTGTGAATCACGCGTTGTTCTTTTCGGATCTTTCGTTGCGGCGCGACGATGCCAGTATTCTGCCGGAATATGACACAGTCATCTTTGATGAAGCCCACACCGTTGAGGCCGTGGCCGCCGATCATCTGGGGCTGTCTGTATCAGAAGGTCAGGTCGATTATCTGCTGAATCGGCTCTACAACGACCAGTCACAGCGCGGGCTGCTGGTGACACACAGTCTGGTCGATGCTCAGCAGCAGGTTCAGAAACTACGTTCCGAATCGATGCGATTCTTTGAAGATGTCGGGGACTGGGCTGCTCGATTCTGTAAACCCAATGGGCGACTTCCGGGACCTATGGAGATCGATAATCGTCTCTCCGCTGAACTGACCGCGTTGGCAATTATGATCGCGGAGAAAGCCGCTGCAGCGAATTCGGAAGCGAATCAGGTCGAGCTGCAGTCGGCTTCCGATCGTTGCAAAATTCTGGCGGATAATCTTCTGTCGTGGACTCGTCAGAGTGTTGGCAATTCCGTGTTCTGGGTAGAGAAAAGCGGCGTCAACAAAAATCGTCTGACGCTGATGAGTGCTCCTGTCGAGGTTGGTCCGATTCTGCGGGAGTACTTGTACAACAACGTCCCGTCAGTGGTGATGGCCAGTGCAACGCTGGCGACCGGCACAAAAGACTTTGGATTTTTTCGTTCTCGAGTCGGGCTGACCGAAGGCAAGGAAACTCGACAGGGAAGTCCGTTCAATTACGAGCAGCAGGCACGTCTCATTCTGTCGACCAATATGGCAGACCCTGCTGCGGATCCGAAGCGATTCGAACAGCAGTGTTGTGATCGCATTAAGCGACATCTGCTGGAGACCGAAGGTCGCGCGTTCGTGCTGTTTACCAGCTATTCGATGATGCAGAGCTGTGCAGAACGTCTGACCGGCTGGCTGGCGCAGAATGATCTGTCGCTCTATTGCCAGGGAAAGGGATTGCCTCGTACGGCAATGCTGGAACGCTTTCGTGCCGATGAGCGAGCCGTCTTGTTTGGGACCGACAGCTTCTGGCAAGGTGTGAATGTTCCCGGTGATGCGCTTCAGAACGTGATTATTCCTCGGCTGCCTTTCAGTGTGCCCGATCATCCGCTCCTGGAAGCTCGCCTGGAAGCCATCAAAGCGCGAGGAGGTAATCCGTTTCGTGATTATCAGACGCCTGAGGCGATCATTAAACTCAAGCAGGGCTTCGGGCGGCTGATTCGGCACAGAAATGATACCGGGCGAGTTGTTGTGCTGGATCCACGAGTACTGACGAAACCCTACGGTCGATTGTTTATCGCAAGTCTGCCCAAGTGTCGCCTGGAGATCGATAACGGCGAAACGATTGAGCCCGTATCTGAAGACGATTAAATGATGGCCGAATCTTCCGATCCGCTTGAGGGATTTCCTCAAAGCATGAAGTCAACTGCCGCCCCTGAGTATCGCACGGATGTTTTGACGGGGCTGGTTTCACTGATTGCTCCCGCACGTTCGGCGCGGCCATCGGCCAGGCACCCGGAACCACATATTTCCTCGACGGATGACCCGTTTGCCGAAGGTGCTGAAGCAGAAACTCCGAATGAAAGCTTTGCTGTTCGAAAGCTCGGCACCGCTCCGAACACACCAGGCTGGAATCTCAGAGTGGTCCCGAATCGTTACCCGGCTGTTGGGCCCATTACTGCGTCAGAGCCAGAAGTTGACAAACCGCCCACGATCTCTGATTTCTTTCCCACAGCTGCAGCTCGAGGCGCTCATGAAGTTGTCATCGAATGCCCCGATTCACGTTCGCGTCTGGCAGATCTTTCCCTTGTTGAAATCACACAGGTGCTGTTGGCCTGGCGTCAGCGAGTACAGCATCTGAGTGAATCGGGCGAGTATCAAAGTCTGGCTGTGTTTCGCAACGAAGGCTTCAGTGCGGGGGCTTCATTGGCGCATTGTCATTCGCAGATCATGGCCACTCAGACCCTGACCCCTCTCGATCAGCAGCGGCATCAAATTGCGGTCGATTATCACAAAAGAACGGGACGTGAGTTGCTCATGGATCTGGCTGAGGCGGAGCTATCAGCGGGCCAACGAGTGATCATGAAGACTGTGGACTTCATCGTGATGTGCCCGTTTGCTTCGCGAGGTCCCTGGCAGGTCCGGTTCATTCCGTTGCTCTCAGCTCCAGCATTTTTCAGTGAAGCATCAGATCACTGTCTGAGCGAACTGGCCAGACTGTTAAGGCAGACAATCAACGCTTTGGAAGTCGCGCTCGAAGGAGCGTTCTCCTTCAACCTGATTCTGCCACATCCTCGACTTGATCAGCCACCGCACTATCGATGGATGCTCGAACTGCTGCCTCGCATCGGAAGACATGCCGGCTGGGAATATCTTAGCAACGTGGAGATCGTGACAGTCGCTCCAGAGTATGCGGCAGAGGCGCTGCGTGGCCACATGAAACAAACGCCCGGCATTAACAGCTTCAGCGAAGGGGTAGCCCCAGGCAATCTTCCGGATGTTTCGTTGTCCTGAAATCGAAACCCGAAACGTCAGCAGGGATTGTGGCTTAACGTTTCGCAGGTGTGTCCGTTATCCCTCGCTGACGCTTCGGGTTATGATAAATCCCAGTGTTTCTCCGCAAGTGAACAACCTCAGCGCCGAAATGCGCAACTTCAAAACTGACGCGTAGGGTTATCTGATCCTGAAATTACTTCAGCAGATATCGATTCGCGATTGTGATTCCGCTGAGCATTGCCCCGACGATTCCCAGAAAGCCCTGATCGGTTCCGCACAGAAACAAGTTATCCAGCTGTGTCTGACCATTCACAAACTTCTGCGGCGCGCCGTACACACAGCCGTTAAGGTGACCGGTGAAACGGCGAATGGTTCGTGGCGTAAACACATCCGTATCAATCACGTGAGATCGAAAATCAGGAATATGCTGAGTCGCACACCTGATGATTTCATCGTTCCAGTGCTGTTTTGCGGCGACGTATTGGTCTTCGGGAAGATTCATCCAATAGTGCGGATCCGCCAGCGCGGTGATACGAATGCGACCGTCTTCCAGAGGCTGCGAATAATCGAAGTTATTCGGTGAGCAGATAATTCCGCTTCGGAGGTCAACCGGCACATCCGGACGTTCATAGTGAAAGTCTTTGGAGTCACTATAAAACACGATCGTGTCATGATGCCCCAGCTGAGCAGGCTCACAATCCAGAACGCTGATCGATTCCACAAAGGAAATATCACCGGGCTCAGCCTTCACGGGCGGGCTGTTCGGATCAATCATCCGCATAGTCTCTGCCACACCAGCAGAAGACAGAATATTGTCGGCTTCGATTTCGGTACCGTCATCCAGAAGCACAGAGGTCGCTCGCCCGTTGCTCTGGCGAATTTCCTGCACCCCCGCACGAAGTTTCAGGTGTCCGCCCAGCGATTTGAAGTGTTTCACTAATCGCTTCAGGATCAGTCGAATTCCATCGAACGGCCGACCGAATCCCTCGTGGAAAATGCTTTTAAACATAATCACAAACTGGCTGAAATCCATATCGCGCGGCGTCGCGCTGCCGTAAAACATTAACGGGCAGAACAACATGTCGACCAACAACGGGTCGCGAATATATTCCGAAACAACCTGACGAGCTGACACGCTTTGGCGTTCCAGATCCAGTGCGTCGTGTTCGGCAATGCGAGTCACCAGGCGACGGAACCCGTCGATCTGCTGAGGAAACGCGGATGCAATCTGTTCCACAAAATAGTTGAACTGATTTGTGAAATGAAGAGTCGCACCGGGGAAGACAATCGAAGACTGCAACTGAGGTCGCAGATCAAAGTCTTCCCATTTCATCCGCAACTGGCGAAGAAGCTTGCTGAGAGGCCCCTGTTTGGTGCCGGGCTCTGCATAGTTCGTGACAGCATGCAGGCCAACGTCGTAGTTGCGTTTGCGCAGGCGATAAAAAGAATTCAGGCCGCCGATTGTCGTGTGTCGCTCGAGAATGCAGACGTTCTTTTCGTAGTACGCCAGACGCACTCCTGCGGATAAACCGGACATCCCGGCACCGATAATCACGGTGTCATAACGCACAGCCATTAACCCCTTTGAACCAATTGAAGCCCGGCTCTTTGAAAAGACCGGGCTTCATTTGGTTGTGTCTTCAATATGTCGTAGCCGCCGGACGCATCAGGCGCCGACCGGAACGTCCTTCAGTCGAGGCAGAAGATACTCCACCGTACCGCCCATTGTGTTCAGGTTCGAATAGTCCTCTTCCGGAATCTGAATTCGATACATCTTCCGCAGTTCCATGACGATGTCGAGGAAATCCATGCTGTCCAATTCCATCTGTTCACGGAACGGACGCGCGTCATCAAGATCGGTGAGATCCTCGTCCGGAGCAATTCGCCCCAGAATGTCCAGAATCACCTGCCGGATCTGATCAGACGTCATTAAACCACCCTCTCAAACTATCCCTGAAACTTGCGAATGATGACAACGGAGTTTATCCCCAACATCCCGAAAGAGTTATTCAGAATGCAATTCACTGGACCAATTTCCCGAGGCTGATTGATCACAAGATTCGGCAGCGCACATCGTGGGTCAAGGTCGTCGAGATTGATTGTAGCGTGGACAATCCCATCGTCAAACGACGGAACGTTGCCCAGCAACTCCAATGCACCGGCTGCTCCCATGGCATGGCCGATGAAACTCTTTGTGTTGTTGATGAACGTTTTGGGGCTGTTCCCGAACACTCGCCGCAGTGCAGCCGCTTCCTCAATATCGCCCTGTTCCGTCGCGGTTGCATGACTGCTGACAATGTCCACATCTTCCGGACTAATGCCTGCTCGCTTCATCGCCAAATAAATGCATTCGGCCTGACGATTCGAATCCGGAAGCACGAAGTCCTTGGCGTCCGAATTCATCGCATACCCGATGACTTCAGCATAAATCTTCGCACCGCGTTTCAATGCATCCGGCAAACGTTCCAGTGTGCAGATGCCGCCGCCTTCCGCGACTACAATCCCGTTGCGATTCCTGTCGAATGGTCGACAGGCCTTCGTTGGGTCTTCATGAGTTGCCAGAGCACCCTGAGCTGCAAAGCTGGCAAAAATCCCGAAGGTATGAATGCTCTCCGAAACACCACCCGCAATCGCAAGGTCAACTTCTTTCAGCCGCAGCATCTGCACGGCCTGAATGAACCCCGCATTCCCCGCAGCACAGGCCGCTCCGAGCGTCAAGTGCGGGCCCGTAATGCCCATATTCAGAGTCACTTCGCCAGCTGAATTATTGGCAACTGTTCGTGGATTATGATGATGAGACCAGACCTTGGTGTCATATTCAAATTTGGAGATCTCGTAGATCTCATTCTCTGTTTCGACGTTCCCGTGCTCCGTAATTCCAATGTACACGCCTACGTTTTCGCGAGCCACATTGGGCCAGTCAATGCCCGAGTCCTTTACGGCTTCATTGGCACAATACACAGCAATCGATCCGGCTCGAGTTCCTCGGCGGAGATCTTTTTTCTTCTGATATCGCAGCTCGTCGAAGTTACAAACGCCAGCCAGAACTGGCCCCATGTAACGGGTTTCGTAATTGACCACACCAGACCTGGCGACCAGCAAATTCTGGCGATACTCGGGCAGACTGTTCCCATTCGGTGCGGTCAGCCCGACTCCGGTGATGACAATTCGATCCAGGTCCGACAAAGGAACACCCCAACGCAAGCGGCCAAAAGCAATACTCTGACTCTCAACAGGCTCCCAAATCCCGAGCATTCCTGCCCAAAACACCACACCTGCAACGAGAGTCGCTTGACGGTGGGGCAGCGTACAGGGATGCCAGGATCGTGACAAGCACTGACGAAAGATCCCTGATCTTGCGACGAAATCCCGATCTTTCGACCGGAAGAGCCTGGCTATTCGGAACCTTTTCAGCGCACAGTCATGGAGGCGTCACTCTTTCAGGCAACCCCGCGACGACTGATCTTCTATTCTACTTCCCGTGGAGAATAGATCACGCCGCGAACGTTTCCAGCTCCGCCTGGCCCTTGCGAGCACAGAAATCGCCAAACGATTCTGCCCCCTGACGACCAGTTTTGTAGGCCGCCAGCAGAGGTGTCAGTACTGTAACGATCTCTTCAGCCGGCACAGAGTCTTTGTAAATAAAGCACAGCCGAGTCCCCTCGGGGTTCCCGCCGAGAAACATCGTGTACTTCCCGACTGATTTTCCGACGAGGCCGATGTCCGGCGTATAAGGCCGAGCACACCCGTTAGGGCATCCCGTCATGTGTACGGCGATCTTCGATGACTGAAGCCCCAGCTTCGCAATCGCCACATCCAGCCCGTCAATAATCCCGGGGAGAGCTCGCTCAGACTCCGTGATCGACAATCCGCAGGTCGGAAATGCCGGACACGCAATCGCGTATCGTCGAAGCAAAGACAGCTCGTCCGCGCCCTTGATGCCATGCTCGGCCATGATCCGATTGATCTCGGCCCTATCCTTCGGATCAATATCGCACAGAATGACGCTCTGCAGGGCTGTCAGGCGAGTACTCATGCCGAAACGACGCAGAATCGCGCGGAGACCGGACTTGATCTGAAGCTTGCCTTCGTCCTTAATTCGTCCGTTCTCGATGTTGATGCCGAGAAACAGTTTGCCATCGCCCTGCTCGTGCCACCCGATGTGATCATCAACGCCGGTCACGTCAGCAGGATGCGGATCAGGCAAACCCTTGCCATAGTACTGTTCGACCATGGCTTTGAACTTCGGAGTTCCCCAGTCTGAAATCAGGTACTTGAGGCGAGCTCGCTTGCGATCTTCGCGATTGCCGTAATCTCGCTGTACCTTCACGATGGCTTCGCTGACCGCCACAACCTGGTCCGGAGTCGCAAAGCAGATTCGTTTTGCCAAAGCGGGAAAGGTCTTTTCCGCAGAAGGCGTTCGTCCCATGCCGCCGCCAACCAGAACGTTGTAGCCTACGATTGTGCCGTTTTCGACGATCGCCATCAGGCCGAGATCCTGCGTGTAGAGATCGACGCAGTTGTCTTCCGGAAGCCCAATCGCCATCTTGAATTTGCGAGGCAGATAGCGAGTTCCGTAGATCGGTTCATCGACGGGCTTGAACTCCGTCACGTCGACTTCTTCTCCGTTGCCATCCTTCAGCCAGATATCAAAATAAGACGTCGTCTTTGGTTTGAAGTGCTCCGCCAACTCCTGAGACAACGCCTGCATCTGTTCATAAACAGCCGACTTAAACGGCGCCGGGCAGGCCATGACATTGCGGTTCACGTCGCCACAGGCTGCGAAAGTGGTCAGCTTGATCTCGTTAATCGTGCGAATGGATTCCTTCAGATCATTCTTCAGAACACCATGCAACTGAAACCCCTGACGACTGGTGATTCGCAGCGTGCCATTCGCCAGTTTTTCGCAAAGGTCCAGCTCAGCGAGAAACTGCTCAGCCGTGACACGACCGCCCGGAATTCGAGTTCGCACCATGCAGGAATACTGCTTGCCCAAAGCCTTGCCGTCTTCACCCTTGGCCTTGCGGGTGTCGCGGTCATCCTGCAGATACGAGCCATGATGCTTCAGCAGCGTCGCGGCATCATCAGAAAACTCCGGCTTATTGTTCTGCAACTCATCAGCCAAAGTGCCTCGCAACTGATGAGACGCTTCTTTCAGCAATTCGACTTTGCTGAGCTTCATTTCTTCGGACATCGCGGTACTTTTCCGGCGGAATTCTTAAATCAGGAGCCTGACGACGGTTGCCATCCGAGCACTCCCCGGTGGCCTTTCAGTGCCTCAAGCAAAACCGTATAACGAACGAAACACGGTATGTGAGGATAGACACAGGCGACCGAGTATAGAGCGAGCCGTTTTTCTTGAACAGTGGTAGAGCGGCCGACATTCCCAGCGAGCGGAATCCCCCATGTTTTCAAGAGGATATCCTTCGAACGGTGTGCGTTGTCGGTAGCCGCATGCGTGAGAATTCGGATGTCTTCCAGGGCGAAGCCCCGAATTCTCACGAATCCCGCTACAGAGAAGCACAGGACGCCGACCCCGCGCAGTAGAACTCCGCAATCTCAACAGGCTCAAAAAGCAGCCATCGACCCTTCAAACAGCTTGCGAAGTTCTTCTGGAATTCGAGTCACTCTCTGAGCGTCGTAATCATAAATCACGATCACTGAATGCCCTTCGGCAGCGACCTGCATCTGCTGACGGCTCAACAACGCATGCCCAATGTCCGCACTGGACCGGCCAACACGAGTAATCCTCGAGCCGATGTAAACGGTATCCGGAAAATGCAACTGCCGTCGATAGTCACATTTGATCGAAGCCAGAATTGGCCCCAGCCCCTTACCGGACATCGTTACCGCGGTCGGGAAGTGGTCCAGCAGTTCAATTCGAGCCGACTCGAACCAACGGAAGTACACAACGTTGTTCACGTGCCCAAACGAATCCTGATCGCCCCACTGCACGGGCAACGCAGTAATCGTGGTGTAATCCTTTAACGACAGCTTGACATCATCCGGAATCAGGAACGGCTCGCTCGACATCTGACACTATTCCTTTGGCGCGCTCTCGCTCGCTGGCGGCGATACGACAACCTTTGCTTTAGCATTGTCTCGCACTTTCACAACGCCGCTCATCGCGATGATCAGCGACGAAAGCAACAGCACGACAGCCGTCCATTTGCCGGAATTGTCGCGAAACTTCTGAGTTCCCGCGGAGCGACCCACCAGAGCCGATGCAAAGAAGAAGACCACGAATGCCAGAATGATTTTCGTTCCGATCAGACCATGATAAAGCCCGTCACCTTTATGCATTGGCATCGAGCGGAAGTAGTTGAAGAATCCGGACAGAAGCAGCAAAGCAATTCCGCCGTGGACGAACTTCTTCCAGCGGTTTCGAATCGCCTGAACCAGCTCCGGAGATTGCCCCTGCAGAACCGGACCAGCAACAAACTTCATGAAGCTGGTTCCACCCACGAGCACGATTGCAGTGCCCACGTGAATCCAACGAGACAACACGGCCAACACCAGATCCATATCCATTCGAAAACCTTCTGCACAGCAGGAAACGCGACCGAGAATTCTTCAACCTGCGGAAATCCTAGACGCCATCCCCACAGATGCGAACCAACGCGGTCCATGACTGTTCAGTTTTCTGGAGTTTGGCGACACCCCAACAAAGCGGACCACGGAGTCCAAAACATCTGCCGCACTCTCTGCCTTCTCTTGACCTGAATTTTGCAATCTCAAGTAATCATTAACCATTCCCCGCTCGTCGCCACTCCCCATCCCTCGAACCTTTGCGTCTCCGCGCCTTTGCGTGCCAACCACTCACCTTGCCGTCGATTTTGCAATCTCCAATCTCCAATCCCTCACTTCACTAAAGCCGATCCAGCGGACTCTTCACGCCGAGCGGTCCCTTCTGCAAGACATGAGTATAAATCATCGTCGTACTCACATCGGCATGTCCCAACAACTCCTGCACCGTGCGAATATCCGACCCTGCCTCCAGCAGATGAGTCGCGAAACTGTGCCGCAACGTATGCGGAGTCACTCGTTTCGCCACGCCCGCCAATTTTGTCGCTCGAGTCAAAGCGTGCTGAAAAACAGACTCGTGCATGTGATGTCGGTGAACCGTTCCGTCGTGAGGATCTTTCGAAAGCTTCGACGCCGGAAAAACAAACTGCCATTCCAATTGAGCCGCAGCATTCGGAGCTTTTCGAGCCATCGCGTACGGCAGCCACACGGAACCGAATCCTTCGGCAGCGTCCTGAGAATGCGTTTGCGCAACCAATTCGAGTTGCAGCCGAAGAGCAGGGATTGCCGCCTCCGGAAGCAAAGTCACTCGATCCTTCGCCCCCTTGCCATCTCGAATAACCAACTGTCGCCGATCGAGATCCACGTCTTTGACACGCAGCCTCAGGCCTTCATAGTGCCGGAGCCCACCACCGTAGAGAAGTTGCCCAAACAGCAATGGAACTCCCCGCATTTGACGCAACACGGACGTGACTTCTGTTTGCGACAACACAACCGGCACTCGTTCGGGCTTCTTTGCTCGTTCCGCATCGAGATAGGGGAATTCGCGTTGCATCACATCGCGAAACAAGAACAGTAGCGCATTAAAGGCTTGATTCTGAGTGCTCGCCGCGACCTTTCCTCGCACGGCAAGATCACTCAGGAATTCCTTGAGTTCGCTCTCTGTTATTCCGGAGGAAACCTTCTCCCACCCGCCGACGAATTGAGCAAACCGACAGGCCCAGCCTGTATAGGACCGCTCGCTGCGAGCCGCATAGTGCCGTCGCCGCATCTGTTTCCGCATCTCCTGCAAGAGTGCGGGTTCGTTGGGATCGATTTGTCCCACCAGCATTTTGTCATCATTCACCTCGATGTGGGTCGAGTCCGATTTTGGAACATGGTTTCGGGGGGATCGCTCTGACGAATCCTCGCGAGCAGCCAGTTCTTCGAGCTTTGTGCGGAACGGGGATAGATCGGGCTCAGAGGTCTTGCTCACAGATTTTTGATAGAATTCCAGAGACCGGACCACCTGCAATCGTGTGAAGGCTTTCTTCCCTGAGTCGCGAAGAGATCGCAGGAGTTGCAGCAAGGGTTCAGCACGAATCTCGATCGTGACAGCATCGAGTTGTCCCGTCCACTTTACATATCGCTCGAACCAATGAGGAAACCACTTTGCTTCTGAC
Source organism: Planctomycetales bacterium (assembly GCA_026400835.1). GTDB lineage: Bacteria > Planctomycetota > Planctomycetia > Planctomycetales > Planctomycetaceae > SXXK01. The sequence continues at coordinate 305,133 of JAPLOA010000055.1, forward strand.
TCTGAGAGGCCACCTGACTTGACCGCAGCTGCAAACTTCCGAATCGACATGGAGCACTCCATGGGAGCTAACGACTTGACACCCTTACGCCGGAGGGATATCATGATCGCGTGGAACAACAAGTCAATATTGGAATACCCCAGAAAAACGAGTGCTATTCGCGAATGATCTGAGGCACAGGTTGTTTGCCTTTCAGTATAATGGTATCACGCGCTTTTCAGTGTTAATTCAAAGTTCTGCCACAAGAATCCCAATTCTCTTTCAACTGCAGCCTTTGCTATGCCTGGTGTAATACAAACACTATTCGGTTTCTCTGTCCCACACGGAAGACTCCCCGAATGCATCGCGTCGCTGCAAGACGCCATGCGTGCAATGAAAGAAACACGATACCACCCTGTAGTCGATCTTGATTTTCTTCATCACCTTGACGATGCGTCTCAGCTTATTGTCGATTTCTACCATGCCTGTTCCGAGAAGCGACCGCTTGGTGCCATGTATTTCGAGATGAATGGTTTTACAGTCAATCCTGATCGTTGGTACTTCAACGGCTTTGGATACAACCAGAGCGGTGATATCTGGGATCTGACATGGAACACAGATTGGCTCAATCCATGGGACGCGGAAACCGAAGATTTCACTCTTACAGGAATGGAAACCGTCCAAAGTGCTTTCGCAGATTTATATTGCGATGATCAACAACCACTGAGTGTCCAAGTTGCAGGCGAAGTTGCCGAACATTTGATTGTCGCTCGATTCAACGAACTTATTTGTGCTGCCCATCGTGTCGCCAAAGAGTCGTGTCCAAAGCTTGAGGGCTTTCCGATTTTGTCTACAGCGCACGAGTGGGACATGCTCTGCCCTTCACAGTAGCTAGCATTGCCAATAATGTTGCAGAACAAAGCGATGCACGCCGAGTTGCGGTGGTTTGTTTTTCACACTTTACAGCGTCGCTCGCCGCAACCGGGTGATCGCGGTCGTTCGCTGCAACAGAAGTGGTCCATGACGGAACCAATCGAAACCGTACGGCAACATATTGCGTGCTCATACGCAAATTTGGCTCGTGCGCATTCCGCTGTCGAATCTGGCCTGCATTCATACTCTCGCACGCATCACATGATTCGTGCTCGTTTATTCAAGGGACTGTCCACCGGCACAATGAGCATGCGATCGCTTTACGATGACGAAAAAGTCAAACTCAACGCGCCAAAGGCCTGTTGCTACTGTGGTGCCACAGGCGCACTGACGATTGATCATCTCATTCCAAAGATTAAAGGCGGTACTGACTACGCGGACAATCTGGTATGGGCGTGTCAGTCGTGCAATAGCTCCAAAAGCGACATCGACCTGATGGAATGGTGTAAATCAAAGCACACCTTTCCTTCGCTGTTGCTGTTGCGTCGCTATACAAAACTGGTTGCCAGATATTGTGAGCAACACGAACTTCTTGACGCACTATTGATTGATGTTCAACAAAGAACGCTGCCCTTTCGGCTGGATTTGCTACCATACAGTTTCCCGGCATTGAATTCCTTGGTACTTTGGGTGTCAGCCATCGAATCGCAATCGCAAGTCGCAGAAGGCAGCGAACAAAGCGGTGAACCGGAGTTGCCGTTGACGCTGTCTTGAAATGGAAAATTCCTCGCGGCAACACCGGTTACCGCAGTCGTTATGCCGGGGAAAACGAATTCGTCCGTCAGCTCATAGTCGTTCACAAATGAACCGTCGTTCGGAAATGAAAGCATTGCAAGTATGCAGATGTCGAATGGTGTGATTTCTGGAAACAATAGATCTGGCCACCTTCTTGCGGATGGCCACAAAAGATCACTTGCTGCAAACAAGGAAGGAATTCGAAAAGAGGTGCTCGCTGAGTATAGCGACGAATTGAGAGCGGCCGGGTGGTTTCATCGTTTATTGATCAGACGGCGTATCCGAATAGAAATCAAAAGACGCCTCAGCTTTGTGGCACCGATCGATGCGAACTATTGACCAGCATGTCAATCGTAAACCCAGATAGAGCGTTTCGTCACGATGCAAATGGCGATCTTTTATCTTGATGTCAATTCCGATGGCTGCAGAATGACAGCCGCACGTGTGACTGACTGCAGCAGTTCGCAGTGTTGAAGAACGAAGTAGCGTTGTTGCAGATCATTCCCTGTAAGGCGAAGAACGGCATAACAAAGCGTTGCACCGGAGTTGCGGCCGGGGGTTTTTCTGTTTTTCCACCACCCACGGGCCCCAACCCGGTGAACGCCGTCGTTATACCGGGGGAATTACATCATTCGCTTTTCGGCAGGTTGACGATTCAGTGTTGGCTGGGAAGTCGTCATTTCAGTTCCACAGACCGTTCTGACAACAAAAGTGTCGCTGTCCTCTGCGTTTCCTGCGAAAGGCTTTTTACTCGTTGCAAAGTTGCTGACACCGTGATCATTCGTTGACACTGACGACCAGACCATCAGCACAGCTGTTCGATACGACGAATCGAATTGAATCAAATGGTACTCGCGACGTAAGATCGTCGATCGGTAATTCATCAGACTGCAGTGACAACATATGGGCATCGTGAAAGCAGATGCCGCAACTGCAATTCAGACTGAAGAACAGAGATCCCATATTCTGACTGAACGAATGAGGCGCGGCATCTGGTTTCGGATCCTGAACTGTAGAATGAAGTCAAGTGTGAGGTAGCGGAACACGAGTCTTTCGTGTCTGTCACGTCTGTTGTTGGTTGCCGGTATAACAAAGCGTTGCACCGGAGTTGCGGCCGGTGGGTTTTCTGTTTTTCGAGCTTCCACCGGCCGCAACCCGGTGAACGCCATCGTTCGCACTCAAAGGATCATCTGCATGGGAGCTGAAGGGGTCGGAATTCTTCAGCATGATTTGGCACTTGACGTCGTTGATCTGTTCTATGAACACTTCGATGGTCGTATTCCCTGCATGGAGATCCCGCAGTTGCTCAGGCTTCAGATTGGCTTCGACGATCTAGACGATGCCGAGAAGGAAGTATTCTGTTCTGCTCTGATTGAGTGCCTGTGGCAAGTTGGTGCCGACACAAGCCAGTACGAACAACTGGTCGGCACCCTCGACAATTGCGAAGGCGTATTGCAATACTGGGGTTCTTCGTATTCGCGACGCCGTGGTACTGTCCAGAAGTTACTACGAAAAGTCCAGGTGCCAAAAGCCAAACCTCGAAAACCGAAAGCACCAAGGAAGTCAGGAAAACCATTGTTTTCCCCTGGAGACTATATTGCGTACAAAAGAAGCAACGGTCGTTATGTTGCAATGATTCTCTGGGCAATGGAAAACTGTTTTGGCATGGAGTACTACTTTGCTTTGCCAAATCTTTCCAGAGTCTCAGATCAGTCCGCAGTAGACCGATTTCTAAGCTTGGATAGCTCTCTGACCGAGAGTGAGCTCGCAGGTTTTTTTACTCAGAAACGACGCTTTCGCTTTGTGGCCATCAAGGAAAAAGTGCTGAAGGCGAACTCAACACGCTTTCACTGCTTTGGCAACAGGCCATTCCCGCCATCTGGATGGCTCGGAACTGGGGGCGGCAACTCGGCGCTAGACATGGACATGTTCGAGTGTTTGGTAAATGGCAACGGATCTCGTTCGCTCTCTGATGCGGAGCTGTGCATAATTAAGTGCGAACAAAGCGTTGAACCGGAGTGTGGCTAACTGCCGGTTTTGAAATGGATACCGGGTTTCAGCCACACCCGGTTAACGCAGTCGTTCGGCGGCAGGAGGCGAATACACAGATGGAGGTCACCCTCGCAACGGAAGACGACGTGCCCGTCCTGAGCGAGTTGCTCGGAGTGCTGTTTCAGCAGGAGGCCGAGTTCCGCCCGGACCCGGAGCGGCAGTCGGCCGGGCTGCGGGCCATCCTTGACCGTGCGGACGTGGGGCAGGTGCTGGTGCTGCGGGATGGGCCGGCGGTGGTCGGCATGGTCAGCCTGCTGTTCCTCCCATCCACCGCGTTGGGCGGGCGGGTCGCGCTGCTGGAGGATATGGTGGTGCGGCCGGACGCCCGCGGAGGTGGGGCCGGGTCGCGTCTGCTGGCGGCCGCTACCGAGTTCGCGCGGTCGGCCGGGTGCCTGCGAATCACGCTTCTGACCGACGCCCACAATGCGGCCGCCCAGCGCTTCTACGGCCGGAACGGGTTCACGCGGTCGGCCATGATCCCGATGCGGCTTCTGCTCGGGGGCCAAAGGCACGCCGAACCAAGCGCTGCAGCAGACGCCGGGGGCCGCTAGGCTTTCTGGAGTTCGTAGCTCACTCGGCCCCCGCCGCTGCTGAGCTTAGGCGTTCGTCAGTAACTGAGGCACACCCATCTCGATCCTCTGCGCAAAATGTGGCATGACGATTCAGATCGCGACGGCGGACCGACACGCGGGTCTTTGCCTGCTGTGTGCTGAGGGTCAGACAGCTCAGAAACGGACTGCTG
>JAPLOA010000024.1 GCA_026400835.1 Planctomycetales bacterium
CACTTCGCGGTCAATCGCCGCGGTGGTGGTGACGACGCCGGTGCTTGCGTCAATCTGGAACAGTGCGTCCGGATTGCTGGTCAGGCTGTAGGTAATCGTATTGGTCGTGGAATCGAGGTCAAAGGCGTTGGCGGTCAGGCCGACCGTCGTTCCGATCGCCACGTTTTCATCGACGCTGTTGAGCGTGGCATCAGTATCGGTCGGAACGGTGACATCGAATTCATCGAGGTCGGTCAACGTCACGGTCATCACTTTGTCAAACGTTGCCCCGGCCGTATCGGTAACCCGGACGGTGATGTTGTGCGAAGTGACTGCTTCATAGTTCAGCAATGTCGAATCGGCTACCGTAACCACGCCAGTCGAGTTGTTAATGGCGAAGCGGCCGCCGGCATTGTCGATCAGCGAATACGTCGCACCGTCGCCGGCGTCGAGATCACTGCGGGTGATGGTTCCAGCAGTCGAGCCGTTAGCGGCATTTTCAGCAATGGTCAAGGTACCGGCCAAATCATGCGGCGCGTCGTTGCTGCCTTCAATTGTGACCGTGATCTGCGTAGTACCGGTCAGTCCGGCGGCATCCTGCATCGTATAGGTGAAGGTATCGGTCAGCGTATTGGCGGTCGTTCGCAGGGCCTGAACAGCGGCATTGTTATTGTCGACCGTGTAGGTATAAGCACCGTTGGCGGCGATGCTTATCGAGCCATAGGCTCCGATGACGCTGGTGCCGACATTGCCGGTGGCCGTGCCGACGGTTCCTGCGGCGACTCCAGCGACGGTTTGGGTGTCACCCGCATCGGCATCGGTATCATTGGTGAGCACATTGCCCGTGGGATTGACGCCCGCGGTGCCGTTGTCCGTACCACCCGCTTCGGTGGCCGTGGCGGTATCATTCACACCTACTGGCGCATCGTTCACGGCCGTGATGTTGACGATCACGTTACCGGTGGCCGTCAGGGCTCCGCCGGTGCCCTGGGCGCCGCTGTTTCCATCGCTGAAGGTCCAGTCGATCTGGACATTGGCTGGCGGGGCTTCACTGGCATTGGCGTAGGCGATTTGTTGCATCGCCGAGTTGACCAGAGCGTTCGTGGCGCTGCTGTTGAAGGTCAGTGTAAGCGTCCCGCCGCTGTTGGTCGTGACGGTACCGATCGTCGTCCCGCCGACGGTCAGATTGCCGCCCGGAGTCAGGGTCCCCAGCGTTCCGGTGGCCGAAAAGAGGTCCTGCGAGTTGGACCCTCCATTACGGACGAGAGTCAGCGTCGCTCCGCTGAAGTTTGTGCTGCTCAGTTCGGCGTCGAAAATTTGGACGTTGCTGTCAAGCACTACGGGGGTACCGTTCTCGGTATAGCTGACGCTGCCGCCCAGCGTGCTGGCCAAGTCGAATCGAGCGTCCAGCGAGCCATCGGCGTTGTAGCGGACCAAGGCAAAGTCGTTATTGCTGCCGTTATTGGCCCAACCCGCGACCACGATCTTGCCGTCGGGCTGGATCGTGACGCTGAAGCCAACGTCGGTGCCCGTCCCGACTGGCGTGGTGACCTTGCAGCCGATGCCGAAGGAGGTGTCGAGCGAGCCATCGGCGTTGTAGCGGACCAAGGCGAAGTCGTCAGTGCTGCCATTACTGGCCCAACCCGCGACCACTATCTTGCCGTCGGGCTGAATCGTGACGCTGTAGCCAACGTCGTTGCTCGTCCCGACTGGCGTGGTGACCTTGCCGCCTGTGCCGAAGGAGGTGTCGAGCGAGCCATCGGCGTTGTAGCGGACCAAGCCGAACTCCCAATTGCTGCCCATGGCATGACCCGCGACCACGATCTTGCCATCGGGCTGGATCGTGA
>JAPLOA010000013.1 GCA_026400835.1 Planctomycetales bacterium
GACTGAGACAAAAACAGCACACCGCCGAATGTGTAATACGTATTACACTTTCAGAAGACTGAGACAAAAACAGCACACCGCCGAATGTGTAATACGTATTACACTTTCAGAAGACCGAGACTCAAATGGCACCCAGGAAGAAAAAGGACTCGCCAGCGTTCACGATGATTTCCGCAGTGTGGACCGGCTCCTGTGCGGAGACTTGTCACAGTTGGCAAAGGATCAATCAGTCAATGTATGCGGCCGTTTCTCTCGCGATCACGTCTGGCATGAAGTTCGACCTGTCTGATTTTGAAAGAATGAAATCCGAGTTCCGAATGGGATATTGGATTGGATCCGGTAACGGCGAACGGTTCTACAAAGACGCCATTGAGACGGGGAACCCGTCGGCTGTCTATGCCTATGAAGCGTACAGACGTCGGCGACCGTTTCTCATCCGTCATGAACTCACAGGCGAAACATCGAAGCGAATCTTTGTTGGGTCTCGATTCGAGTGGTACGACAAAGATGGCAGCGTGAAGTTTGTCACGGTCGCAAGTTTCGCAGAGGATCAGGCATCACTCACAACCGTCACTTACAAGCCACGTGAAGAGGCAAAACGTTGCTCGAAATGTCATCGCGAAGAGTACCAGTACCATCGCGAAACCATCGATCGCAGATTCAGGATCACTCATGAAGCAATCAAAGACCACCATCGAAAGATTAAGGAATCCGCCGCTCAAAAATCAGACGTAATACAAGAGTAGTTTTTAGCCAAAAACCACCACCACAATATCCAGGGGTTGTTCGACACATCAGACCGATTTTGGTTCAGGATCTTGCGAGAGGTCGCATCGTCGGTAAAATCACCGCCTTACATTTCTTGTTGTGACGTCACCTTCAGGGACGTTGAATTTCGGGGTAAATCGATGGCTGCAACAGACCCAAGATGGGCTGCAATTGCGATGGCTCGCGAGTTTCATGGAACTCGATGGGTTGAGCCTCCCCCGATGTGTTGATGGAACAGGCACCGACTGTCTTTAGTCCAGGTTTGTCTTCCGCGCAATCGTTGCGCTCATTCAACACTTCAATGGAATAGCAATGACTTACTCTGCAAATAAGAAATGCCCCCCCGTTGTCCGAGATCTTAAACAATGGATTGAGATTGCCAAAGCCTTGATTAACAAGGGGTTCGGTTCATTCGTGTGGTCCGAAATGACGCTCAATGATTGGTATGCTGTGCTGTGCGCGCCGCAGACAAGATTTATCAGGCAAACGTTCGCTGTCCACGCTGTGCAGGGAATCGCCGCCGTATTTTTCCGGCAGCAACTCGGGAAAGCAGCCGACAACCTTGCGATCTCGCTTTCTTTCATTCCACCAGCGGCATGTGAGGTCGATGATGACGATGAAGCTCGCGCGTGACATTGCAGCGAGAAAATCGACTTGAGTGGTCGAGTCGTACCATTGCAATGTCTGCGCGTCGATCTGTTTCAGAGGAAACATGCTGTTGTCATCAAAGACACCAGACGTGTTTCCATAAAGCTGTGCTCAAAAACCAGAACTAAGCCGTCCTGAGGGACGCAGGGGGCCATCTGGCGAGGCCTCAGAATGTTTGCCGAATTGCTGCAACGGATCGTGCTTGACGGTTCCCATGATTTGTACGCTGCCAGGATTCAGTCCGGCGGCTGCAGCGGCGCGGAGGAATTAGAACGGATACGCGCTTGAAATATTGCCGTGAAGAGTCTGCTGCATACGTCCTAACTTGTGCGGATCAAGAGTCTTCGGTTCTCCCCAAAAGGGAACCGTTGCGCACCGAGCCTTCATGTGGAATCAAAAGTGTTCCGCCTTATTCTTCAGGTTTGTGTGATCCGGTTTTAATGTGCTGCGTTTCGTTGTGGGTTATGAATACAGCAACCAAACAGTCGAGTGAAAGATTATGGGACCAGAATTAGAGCCGTACGATTCAACAGCCGACACTCTTCAGCACATTTCCGAAGTCGGAATTGTGATAGACAAATTTCGTGAAATGCTCGCATATCGAGCGTCGGTTCACGATCAGAGCAAACTACGGCCACCAGAGAAAGAAGTCTTCGACAAATTTACGCCAAAGCTTCGCGTCCTGACGTATGGGAGCGCTGAATACAAAGAATCGCTCGAAGGCCTCGGCGTGGCTCTTCGCCATCACTACGCCGTCAACTCGCACCATCCGGAACACTTTGAAGATGGCATTGCCGGCATGAATCTCATCGATCTTGTCGAGATGTTTGCCGACTGGGCAGCGGCTGTGAAGCGGCATACGGACGGCGATTTGCGAATGTCGATCGAGCACAATCGCAAGCGGTTCGTGATTGACACCCAACTCGTGCGGATCTTCGCGAACACTGTCGAGTTGCTTGAGTAAACGCATCATCTGAAACGTTGTGGGTAAGGTGTGTGGTAATGAAGATTCTTGTCGCTTTCGAATACCGCGCAATTGTTGGAAAGAGGCGTGGAGGCTCGGCAAGAAAGATTTATCCATAGATCAGTTTTTTTGTTTACTGAATCGTTGTGCGTAATGTTTGTGGCAATCTAATTAGGGGTGTGAAATGTCGGCAGTGTCTGAAGCGGATGTAAAGGAAAACGGAGTTGAGGCAATCATCGAGAATGTTGGAGCCGTGATTCACTCAAAGATAAAGCTCGCTCCCGGAGCTCTTACACTTCTGATCGGTGACAACGGTGTCGGAAAGACAACCGTGCAAAGAGCCATCACTGGTTCCATCGCCCACAGCGGGAAAGGCCTGATGCCTCGTGATGGAGTTGATGCCGGCAATGTTGAGATCGGCTCCGTCAATTGTCGCATTGGGAAACGGTTGTCTTACAAGGGGGATCCCGCAGAGACGTTTGTGCTGATCGAAGGCGGAGAAGATCTGCAGGAGCTGATTGACCCAGGCATCGAACGAGCGTCTTCTGCTGACGAAGCGAGAATCAAAGCGTTGATTCGCATGTCTGGCGCAACGATCCCAACGGAAGCGTTCGTGTCCGTTGTTGGTGACCCCGATTGGAAAACGTTCACGCAGGCAATTGACGTCTCGAAGGACAATCCGGTCGATGTTGTGGCGAAGCTCATTCGCTGGTTGCAGTCGAAGGCTCGATCTGCAGAAACGGAATCGCAGCAGGCGACTGGTGCGATCGCACAGATTGGCGAGATTCCACCCGAACCAGAACCGATTGACGCCAGCACTTTGTCGGTACGGCATTCAGAGCTGATCGTGTCGATCGCGACCGCAAAGGAACGAATCCGTGCGGCTCGCGAGTCACGTGAATCTCTGGAGAAGCTATCGGAGGTTGCCGGAGATCCTGAGCAGATTCAGAGCCAGGTTGAGTCACTTTCCGTCGCTGTTGACTCGGTCAAAGACCAGATTCGAGTCTGCACTGAAACGGCACAATCAAGCATCAAGAGTTTGCGTGCGGAACTGCAGCTTGAGATGGAACGCTTAAATGCCGTTTACGAACAGAAGATCGCTGATGTGAAAGTTAATCTCGCAAACCAACTCGAGGAACTGAATGCGTCGAAAACGAAGAGCGAGACGCTGCTCAGTGAAGCAACGGCGAAGAAGAAGAGTCTGGAGGAATTCCGCGCGACACGTGACCGCCTCATGAAGGAAAGCGACACAACATGGACGGCAGAAGCTGTTGAAGCACTTCAGTCCGAGGCCGATGAGACACAGCGGAAGATTCAGCAGGCGGCCGTCGATAAGACAGCGGCCGCAACTCGAAGGACAAAAATTGACGCCTTGTCGCATCAGCAGCAGAAAAAGGCGGAGGCGGAAAAAGCAGCAAAGCGGTATCGCGATGCCTGTGATGCTGCTCCACGAATCCTGGCAGATTCCGTCAAGCACATTCCCGGTTGGTCCATCACGAATCAGTCCGGCGATATGCGGTTGATGTGCGAACACAAACGCGGCGTCATTTGCTTCGATCAGTTGAGCCCTGGTGAAGCGATGAAGCGCGCCATCGACGTTCGTTGCCGCACCTACGATGCCGCGAACAAGATCCCTCTGATTTCGATTCCCGCTGAACTGCTTGCTTCGATGAGTGCCCGGGCACGCCACGAAATGCTGCAGCATATTGCAGAGCATGGAATCTCTGCAATCTCATCGCGATGCTCGGAGGATGGCGAGCCGCTCGATTTGCACTATGAGTTGCTGCAGGCGAAGCCAGCGACTGCGTCTGAGGTGGCCAATGGCATCTGAGGCAGAAATTCGGGCGAGTGCGGCCAACGCGTTTCAGAATCATGTGATCGAGGTGCTGTCACGTGACGGCGTCTATCGAACATGGCGATGCGGAAAGCCGGACTGTTCTATCTATCACTTCGTCATCACGACGATTCCCGGGTCACTCATTATCACGGGTGATCTGGGCAGCCTGATTGTCTCAAGGCAATATGACATGCTTCCGTGGTGTCGCGGGAGCTGCGATTCGACAGGATACTTCGCTGAGAAGGTTCCGAACGAAGTGAAGACCACAGAGTTTTCCTATGAAGCTCTGCAAGAGTGGGTCAAAGAAACGCGAAAAGAATATGGCGAGCTGGATGACGAAGATCCAGACGACGAGGACAGAATCGAACGTCGTGACAGATTCGATGAGCTGTGTGACCTTTGCAATGAAGACATGTCGGAAACAGAAGCGTATGAGCTGTTTTCTGACTACTTTGATGATTCTCCCAACTGGCATCGGCACACGAGTCGTTTCCTGTGGCTTCGCGAAGCCATCCGTTGGTTTTTGACGAACTGTAATGATGACCCTATTCAGAGGCCAAACCAATGAGACCGGTGCTTTCAATACTGCTTGTCATTCTGACGGGATGTAGCTCGAGCAACGAAACTGTCCGTGTTCGCGTGATTGGGACAGACAAAACAGGCTTCCCGGACGCCAAGTATTACATCCTCAGGGGACCAAACACAACGCTTGAGGAATTGTCAACAGTGCGGCGTTTCATTGTTCCTGGAATTCTGGGTGAAGCCGGCGATGAGTTCTCAATCCAAACAGAGTTCAGGCTGCACTGAAAACCGACTTGTTTTGCCCCGAAACGTTGCTGGTAAACATAATTGGTATCGAGTGAACCATGGGCGACAACACTGGAATTCAATGGTGTCATCACACATGACAAAAGCAAGTTGCGTCACCTATCGTGGCTTGTCAGGGAGAGCGCTTGGAGCCGCAAAGTCTGCAGCAAGAAAGTGCTGCCTAACACTCGATGAATGGATGGATCTTCGTTTAGCAGGTCTTAGAAGATGCTTTCGTTGTAAGAAGTGGCAGCCAATTAACAGTTTTTGTGTCGACGTGACGCGAAAATCCGGAACAGCCGGTTCATGTAAACAGTGTGCAAGTAATGCCTCAAAAAGGTCAATCTACGGTTTGTCGCAAGAACATCTTGATTCACTGCTTTCAAGCCCATGCGAAATATGCGGTAGAACTGATCGAAGGATCGACATCGACCATTGCCATAACACAGGCGTTGTCCGGGGCGGAATTTGCGAGAGCTGCAATCGTGGTCTCGGCCTGCTCGGAGATACAGCGGAGGCGATAGGGAGAGCGCTGATGTACCTGAGAAAGGAGCAGATAAATGGGTGAAACGACAAGCATAAGCTGGTGCGATATGACGTTCAATCCGTGGATTGGTTGTTCAAAAGTCCATGAAGGCTGCGCGAATTGCTATGCGGAGGCGGACTTTGCCAACCGTCGCAAACGAGTCGTGTGGGGACCGAACGGAACGAGGTCGATAACTCGGACATGGAATGATCCGGTCAAATGGAATAAGGCCGCACAACGAGAGGGCGAGCGTCGGCGAGTCTTCTGCGCGTCCCTGGCGGACGTGTTCGAAGACTGGCACGGCGGTTTCACAGAAGCTGACGGAAGCCCTGCAGTCCATCATCAGCATGGACACCGTTGGACTATGGATCAGTTGCGTCGTCGGCTCTTCGGGCTGATGGAATCCACTCCATCGCTCGACTATTTGATCCTGACAAAGCGTCCTGAAAACATCTTCGACATGTGGCCAGTGGATGAGAAGACCGGGCTCAGGAAGTATTTCGGCAATGTCTGGCTCGGCACATCCGTCAGCAGTGTTCGCACAGCCGAAAAGATGATTCCTCATTTGATGAGTTGCAGACAGTTGGTGCCAGTTCTGTTTCTGTCTATGGAACCATTGCTGGAGTGTGTTCAGCTTTCTCGTGTGGCTATCGATCTCGGTAACAACTTTTCCGGCACGCCGTTCAGTGTGGTGTCCTCGCCTGAGTTTGAGGAACGCCAATGGCCATCGATCGATTGGGTGATCGTTGGAGGTGAAAGCGGGAATTTTCCACGCCCCTGTGCGGTCGAGTGGATCCGAGTCGTTGTGAATGATTGTCGTGAAGCCAACGTTCCGTGCTTCGTTAAGCAACTTGGCGGAATGGCGTTTGAAAACGACAGGCGTCTGTCGTTCGTGAGCAGTGTAAAGGGCGGAGATCCATCTGAGTGGCCAGCCGACATCGCTGTTCGTGAGTTTCCGGAAGTGGAATCCTAACCAGGTAAGTGAAATGCCAAAAAAAGCCGCGAAGAAAACGACGAAGGTAAATAAGTCAGCGAGTCAGAATCGTCTCGCAGGACTTCTCGATCAGGCCGCGAAACTCTTCAGCGCGGCAAAGGCAAAGAAGAAGATTCTATTCCAGTTGGCCTACAAGAGAGACCGGTGGACGTTTGAGGTTGTGAACTGCTGGTCGCTGTGGATGGAGAAGCATTTCACATCCGACTTCCCCGGGAATACTCCGGAGGAAGCTGTTCAGCGATTTCTGAACTATTGCAGGAAGCACAACATCGATCCGGCGGAGTTGTCGTTACCGGACTGATCTTTATTTCATTCCAAGTGTGTGAGGTGATCTGTGGGGAATGCGTATCCAATTGTCGACGATGATTTGGTAATCAGGGCCGATCATGATCACGCTATGGCGCGAACGTTGGTTCGTCTTGAGCGTTCACTGAATAGCGATATGGCATGTGCATCGCCATCCGCTGAATTCATCAATCACCGGTGTCCAAAGTGCAACGGCTCTCTGCTGAGTGATGGCAAATTCGTGTGGTGCTCCTGTATCGGGGGTTTCGAGGAGCGAACATGCGAATAGGGAATCAAGACTTCAGCAGCGGACGGAGCTTCGAAGATTGCCTGATCAAAAATTTGCCGCGAAACGTTGTGGGTAAGGTGTGATGGTAACGAGTCATTTCATGTTCATGCTGGTCGGCTAACTGATCGGGAAAACAGGATGTCGGTCGCACAGAAGCTAATCGATTTCCCAGAGGACGTTCCGGAGAAAGAAGTCCGTAAACGACACCGCGCATCCGATCCGGCAACGTCAGTGAAGGGGGCCGAGCGGGCCGCAAGGAAGTCTGCCGGAACGAAAGCGCTTGTTATGGAGTTTGCGGACGCAACGCCGCGAACTGCGAATGAGTTGGCGCTGCTGGTGGCTAATGCATACCGGAAGAACGTTGAGTCAGTGCGTAAACGAACGATGGAAATGATCGATCCGGAGGACGGCCGGCTTCAGGAACGAGGCTTGAAGATCTGTTCTTACACTAACTGTGAAGCCAGGGCTTTCGTGTTGAGAGAGGCGAAACAAAATGAATCCTGAGTCAAAAGTGTATCTGATCATTGGGCTGCTCATCATTTCGTCATCGCTGGTGACGGCAGGATTTTCCTACGTGGCATTCCGGGCGGCTCTTCGTAGCTCATTGCATGAGATGTTTCGTCCGGCAAATCACGGAATGCATCCAGGTTATTGGGGCGGTCGCCCACCGCGGATGCCCGAGAGTGGCGGCGTGGTACCGTGTCAGAGTCTCGTTGATTTCACGATTGCGGCATCAACGAACGAAAACCGATAGCGTCTTATGTACGGGCAGTCTCACACCCTTTGGGATCTCCGCGACTTCCAGTTGGAATCGTGCGATGCCACGTACCGTGTCTGGGATCGTGGCATCACCAGTGCTATCAATGTTGTTCCAACAGGTTGTGGGAAAACTGTGATTGCCGCTGAGATGCATGCGCGACATGAAGGAACGCCATCACTCTTTCTGGTTCCGCGTGATGAACTGCTTGATCAGTCTGAGAAGAAATTCAGAAGCATGATCCCC
>JAPLOA010000044.1 GCA_026400835.1 Planctomycetales bacterium
CTTGCGATGTGAATAATCTCGGCCCGTTTCTTCATCCCGCCCACACAAATACGTTCGACGCACGCAGCGATTCACCAGATGAAACACCTGAATTTCATCGTCCGCAAAGATCTCCCCCCGATTCACTCGTGGCATCGTTGTCACTCCCGTCAAACGCAACGAACACTGCGGAATTTCCAAGGAACCGCATTCTCACGCCCCAAACCCTTTCTGTCAAGTGCATGGCACCTGTGTTCATAAAAAGGGGGCTCGTAGCTGTGCTCAGACATCGGAAACTGTTTCAGTAGATCGCAATTCTGTCTGGGGTGCTCATAATTGCAGGCAGCGTTCTGACTGCATTACTCCACTGACAAACGATTTGCGGACTCTCGGATTAACCATGCTTTTCCGGGGCCACATGTTTCGAAAAAGGGGGTAGCCTCGGTTGTGTTTCCAATGTCTTCGACTACAAAAGCGGGTGTTCGTGTTTCGACAGATTAAATCGAAACGTCGGTGCGCCACTGGCAGTAGTAAAGGATCGTGTTTAAGGGTTGAAGACCAACATGAAACCGCTCCCTGTCTCCGCGCTGCGATGGCATTGCGATCCAAATCAGTTCGAGTTTGAAACCACATCACAGTTTCCGGAACTGACCTGCGTCTTTGGGCAGGATCGAGCAGTTGAATCCCTTCGGTTCGGCATTGCCATTCGTCGCGAAGGTTACAATATCTTCGCTCTTGGACCGCAGGGGACCGGAAAACAGACCGTCGTCGAACGCTGCCTTGGCGAACGTGCGGCCCAACAGACAACTCCCTCGGACTGGTGCTATGTCAATAACTTCAGCGATCTTCGTCGCCCGCTGGCCATCGCGCTGCCGCCAGGTTCGGGTGTGCGTTTTCGGGATGACATTGATGAATTGATTGAAGACCTCACCAATGCTATCCCGGCCGCTCTTGAAAGTGAAGAGCATCGGGCCAGGCTTGTTGAGCTGGAACATGAAGAAGACGCGCAGCAGGACCTGGCGTTTCAGGCGTTATCCGACAAAGCTGAAACGCTGCAGGTCCAGATGCTGCGGACTCCTGGCGGATTTGTCCTCGCACCAGCGCCGGAGGGAAAGGTCCTTGAACCGCCCGAATTCGACAAACTGTCGCGTGACGAACGAAAACGGATCGAAGCCACAATCGAAGGTTTGCAAAAAGAGCTGCAGGCGATAGTGGAACAGCTTCCATGGCGACAGAAGTTATTTCGTGATCGAGTGAAGACTCTGCGGCGTGATGTGCTGCAGTACGCCATCGGACATCTCTTGTCCCAGATCAAGGAAAAATACAAGGACGTCCTGCCGGTTTTGACCTATCTGCAGGCGATGGAGAAGGACATTCTGGAACGAGTCAACGAGTTTCAACAGGTCGAAGAGTCGCCGGAGATACCGCAGGAAGTGAAACCGACGCTGGCTCTTGTGCTTTCGGAATACGAGATCAATCTGTTGATCGATAACAGCGAAACTCGCGGAGCTCCGATTGTCTACGAAGACCATCCCAGTTATCACAATCTGATTGGTCGAGTAGAACAGGAATCAGAGATGGGGGCTTTGACGACGGACTTTTCACTCGTGAAAGCCGGAGCCCTGCATCGAGCCAACGGAGGCTATCTGATTCTCGACGCGCGGCAACTGCTGACGCAGCCGTTTGCCTGGGAAGGACTGAAGCGATCACTGTATGCTCGATCCGTTCGCATGGAATCACTGGGGGACATGACGAGTCTGATCAGCACCGTTTCGCTGGAGCCAGAACCTATTCCGCTGGACGTCAAAGTGGTCCTTTTGGGTAACCGTCTCGTGTACTATCTCTTATACGAGGAGGACGCCGACTTTGCTGAACTGTTCAAGGTCTGTGCGGATTTCGATGATGATCTCGACCGGACACCGGAAAGCTGCCAACTCTACGCGAGATTCATCGCCTCTGTTGCGCGTCAGGAAAAACTGTTGCCGCTGACGCGAGACGCCTTGGCTCGCGTCCTGGAACATGCTGTGAGAATGTCGGATGACGCACAGCGATTTTCAATGCATGTGCGATCATTAACGGACGTCCTGCGCGAAGCGGATTTCACGGCTCAGTCCGACCATCGATCAGTCATTGAGGCGAACGACGTTGTGCTGGCCGTCGACAGGCAGCGGCATCGGTCGGATCGCCTTCGGGAACGTATCCATAACGAAATCCGACGCGGCACAATTCTGATCGAAACAGCGGGAGCAAGAATTGCACAGGTCAATGGACTGTCGGTGCTGCAGATGGCGGATGCGCGGTTCGGTCAGCCATCGCGTATTACGGCCACGGTCAGGCTTGGTCGGGGCGATGTGATCAATATTGAACGAGAAGCCGAATTGAGCGGCCCGAGTCATTCGAAAGGTGTAATGATTCTTACTGCATTTCTTGGCCACCGATTTGCTCAGGAGCAGCCTTTGTCTCTGACGGCAAGTCTGGTGTTTGAACAGTCGTATGGAATCGTTGACGGTGATAGCGCTTCCATCGCCGAAACCTGCGCGTTGCTTTCCGCTCTGAGTGGAGTGCCGATCAGACAGGGGATCGCTGTGACGGGATCGATGGATCAACACGGTCAGTCGCAACCGATCGGTGGGGTGAATGAGAAGATTGAAGGATTCTTTCAAGTGTGTGCGGACCGAGGTCTGACCGGGGATCAGGGTGTGCTGATCCCAGAGAGCAATCGTGATTGTCTGATGTTGCGGCAGGATGTGGTACAGGCGGTCGAATCCGGAAGGTTCTTTGTTCAGACGTATTCAAATATTGATCAGGCAATGGAGATCCTGGCAGGAGTATCCGCTGGCGAGGCGGATGAGCAGGGAGCTTATCCGCCAAACAGCATTAATGCCTTCGTGGCCTCTCGATTGAAGCGGCTGACGGACTTGCGAATGAAATTCGGAGCGGAGCGCGAATACAATAATCTATAGATGATTGGAATTGGGCTTCAGAAGGCGTCTTGAATAACCGCAAATCCGGCGAGACGATCTCCAGACGCCGGAGTTGAAATCTGTTCACAAGTCAAAGTTTCCGATATGTCCAGGATTTTGCTCGCCATCGATGCTTTTTCTCCGCTGGACCAGTTGCTTCCCGCTGCTATTCTGCTTGCATCCCGGCAGCATGCTGAGTTACTGGCAGTGTTCTCGCAGGATAATAGTCTGATACGCAGCGCGGCGCTGTTGTGTACGCAGGAAATCGGAGCAAACTCCGCGATCCGTTATCCGGTCAGTTCGACGTCTATTGAGAAGCGAGTTCAGCGAATTGCCGATGGCATGCGACAACGCTTGTCGACGGCCGCAGATCGACAGCAAATACCGTGGGGATTTCAGCAGTGCTTCAGCAGTATTTCGCAGATCACGACCGAAACGGACGCAGAGATTGTAATTCCCGGATGGAGTGTGAGTCCGTGGGTTGGCCCGGAGAGTTTGCATCGTACATCTCGCAGGACTTCCACGAACCCCGTCATCCTTGTGATCGACGACGGATTACCTTGCTCAGCACATGTCATCGAAGTCGCAAGAGGTCTGGCGGGGGCGAGCGGAAAACTTCAACTGATTATCCTCGGTCTGCACGCTGCGTTCAAATCCGGCTCGGATCGACAGAGGATGTCTGCCCATGTCAGAAAGGGAGAAATTAGAATTCCTGTTGCTTCAATGGGACAGTTGATCCGACAGCTTCAGTTATTGTGCCCGACACTGACACTGGTGGGACGTGAGCAACTTGCCGCTACAGACAATCAAATTCACAAAGCACTGAGATCAATCAAGTGTCCGCTGGCACTTCTGGGCAGAATGCACTGAGCATGGACTCAGGTGAGCGGCAACTCCTGACCGGGCATAGTGCAACTCACCCGGGAGATTGACTCACTACGGCATCACGAATTGATGACCTTTGGGCCGCACAGTCAGGACGGGGCATGGAGAAGTTCGCACGACAGTTTCGGCGACACTGCCAATCAGCATATGTGCCAAACCCGTCCGACCGTGGGTTGAGATGACGATCAGGTCGATGTCCTCTGCACGAGCGTAGCGCACGATCTCCGCTTTCGGAGAGCCCTCGAGCACACGATGAACCACCTTTCGATTGGCGCACCAACCTGAATCCAGAAGCCTGGAGAGGGCATTTTCTGCAGCAAGCTTCGATTCGCTGATCTGCATCGGCGGTGCAAGTCCGAATCCAAACTCCGGAGTCAGCGAGTACTGATGTTCGAGAGTGTGTAACAGGTGCAACTCTGCATCAAACCTGGCCGCCAGCTCACAGGCATAGCTTCTGGCTGCTGCGGAATAGTCACTGAAATCCGTAGGGAGCAGAATTTTCTGAAGTCGAAGAGTCATCTTGGTCGAGTCCTTATTCTCTGACTGTCCGTGGAGGCCACGGAAGATAAGTGCATTCCGTTTGGAGGATCCGCAGCGGCAGCCAATTGAAATGCCTCGGATCTCCGCCGTAGTTGTCTCCCGGAACTCACGCACTCATCAACTCTGCGTATCGCCGGGTCTCGATTCGAACGTACTCACATTCATCAGGGACATTATTCGAGAGATCATGTAAGCCGCCGAGGATCACAAAAGTGGCATCACCGTCGTGGATCAGATGATTGACCATACAGGATTCCCGAAGTTCGGTCATCTGCAAAACGTTGTTTACACCGGAATTGGACTTGAATGGACTGGCCGCTTCGAAGACGCCTCGGTCTTCTACAGGCAGAACATCCAGGACACCGTCCATCAACAGTTGCCCTGCCGTGCCGGCCAGTAGTCGTTCCTGTCGTATCATTTCGGCCGTCGATTTCTGTGAAGGGAGAGTGTTGCCTGTCAGTCCTGCGGAACGGAGTTGCCTCATTCGTTTTGAGAATCGTTCTGCATCTTCCATACAGAGTCCCTCCAGATGGATCGAACGGAGTTGCAGTACGGGCACAAGGAACAGCATCAGCGAGTACTGTTCACGCTGAACACTTTCAACGCGTAACTCATGTTGTCTGAATCGCCGATCAATCTCCGCAGTTTCCAGACCATCGGCTTTCAGCACGGTTTCGAAATCCCGCTGGGGAATCATATGCCAATTGCACAAGTGAACGATTCGGAACCTCCTCTCTTTGCGAGCCGGCACGATAACAACTTGCGCCACTTCGAGTCGTTTTGCCACACTGGACGGAAAGTCGGCAAGTATCGTCATAAGATTTCCACGAGGTTTGAATCTGCTGATCGTCGTCACAAGTTCATGCAATATTTGGCTTGCAATATTTGGCTTGCAATATTTGGTGGCCGCGCGGCATCCGGTGCTTCGGGCGACTTTGATGCATGCGCATGTTTTGAAATCAGTGCTTCGCTCACAAAACCGGTTTACGTCTGACCTGCCGCAAGTCCCAACCGCACGAGCTGTTACGCAAGGGTCACAAACCGACTTGAGGTATTGTCGCGTTCCTTGCTGATGTGTCGAGCGAGATGGTCAGTCATCCTGCGTCATCGCGTTTGAGCCGCAGCGCAGGCGGACGAACAACTATCAGCATCATGTTTGCGAAATCAAACGTGCCAATCCTGCAGATCTTCCCACGATAGTAACAAGCCCGCATCGATACACGAGTCATTATCGAGTCTTCATTGAAGACGTTCCGGCGACGCGTCGCGCGCCAGAGAGGGAATGGAAATCCAGCGATGAGAAATCTCTTGTCTGCCGGTTTTATCAAGCCACAAGCCCGACATCTTCGACCATCTGAAGTACGATTCGACATAATGATGCCGTAAACCTGTCGGCGGGCATGTGTTCGCCTGCAGATCGAGACTCGCAATGAATTCTTCGGCCATCACTTCCGTGCCTGTTTTTTCAACCCGCGACATCACCAAGGTGTATCGCATGGGTGAAGTCTGCGTCCATGCGCTGCGGGGCGTGACGATGGACCTGTACAGAGGCGAGTTTGTCGTATTACTGGGACCGTCGGGGAGTGGTAAATCGACGCTGCTGAATATTCTGGGAGGTCTGGATGTTCCAACTGGCGGATCGGTGCGTTTCCTGGATCACAATCTGACACAATCCACTGACCGGGAGCTGACTCAGTTTCGTCGGGACCACGTTGGCTTCGTGTTTCAGTTTTACAATCTGATCCCCAGCCTGACAGCGCGTGAGAACGTGGCGCTGGTGACAGAGATCGCCAGCAATCCCATGGCCCCTGCCGAAGCACTGGCGCTCGTCGGCCTTGGAGCAAGGCTTGATCATTTTCCAGCTCAGATGTCCGGAGGTGAGCAGCAGCGAGTGGCGATTGCCCGAGCTGTCGCAAAACGTCCGGATGTCCTGTTGTGCGATGAGCCCACAGGCGCTCTGGACGCCAAGACTGGCGTGGTCGTGCTGGAAGTCATTGAACAGATCAATCGCGAACTGGGAACCACAACCGCTGTGATCACTCACAACGCGATGATCGCCGAAATGGCGGACCGAGTGATCAGCCTGTCTGATGGTCGAGTCTCCGAAATCCGACGCAACGAACGGAAACGACCGGCCTCGGAGATTGTGTGGTAACCATGCGAGCCATCCATCGAAAACTGCTGCGCAATCTGTGGGCCATGAAAGGCCAGTCTATCGCCATCGCGCTGGTCATTGCCAGCGGAGTCGCGATGTCGGTCATGTCGCTCAGCACGCTGCGATCACTGCAGGCCACTCGGGAAACCTACTATCAGCGATTCCGATTCGCCGAAGTGTTTGCCAGCTTCAAACGGGGGCCGCTGTCGCTGCAGCAGCGAGTCGAAGACATTCCCGGCGTCGCGGGTGTGGAGCCGCGAATCGTGAAGTCTGTGAATCTGATCGTCGCAGGACTGCGTGAGCCCGCTGTCGGGCATCTGATTTCCATTCCCGACCATCAGCCGCCGCGACTCAATCAGCTGTATCTTCGGCGAGGTCGCATGCCGGAAGCCGGACGACTGGAAGTTGTCGTTGGAGAGTCTTTCGCCAACGCTCACGGATTTCAACCGGGAGCGACTGTGGACGCCATTCTCAATGGACGACTGCGGACACTCAGAATCGTCGGCATTGTGCTGTCGCCCGAGTACATCGTCGAAATGAATGCGGCAGACATGTTGCCGGATTTTAAGCGGTTCGGTGTGTTCTGGATGCCCGTCACGGAAATGGAAGCCGCCTTCGACATGGACGGCGCGTGTAATGATCTGTCGCTGACACTCATGCACGGTGCCCTGGAAGCGGACGTGATTCGGCAAGTGGACAATTTGCTGGCTGACTGGGGCGGCATCGGCAGTTTTGGTCGAGTCGATCAGATGTCGCATCGATTCATCACGGATGAAATCAGCCAACTCCGCGCAATGGGGCTGGTGACGCCGATCATATTTATGTCTGTTGCCGCGTTTCTGCTGAACATTGTCATGACGCGGCTCATTGACATGCAGCGAGAACAAATCGCGGCACTGAAGGCGTTTGGTTATCATAACGGTGAAGTCGCTTCGCACTATCTTGGTTTTGTGTCGATCATCGTGACCGCAGGCGTTGTCGTCGGTACCGGGCTTGGAATCTGGATGGGGCAGGGACTCACTCAGATGTACACTCGTTTCTTTCATTTCCCCATCTTTCAATTCGACATGGACTGGGTGACAGCCGGCCTGACAACGCTGGTTTGTGCCGTCGCGGCGATGGCGGGAACGATCGGGTCTTTGTGGTCGGCCAGTCGATTACCTCCGGCAGAAGCGATGCGACCGAAGTCCCCTGGTGAATATCGCCCGTCGTTTATCGAGAAGTTTGGACTGCAGCGGTGGTTGCCACAGACGTGGCGAATGATCCTGCGTCAGATTCGTCGTCGACCGCTCAAGACGGCCTTCTCGATCTTCGGCATCGCCATGGCGGCCGGGGTCGTGGTGCTGGGGAACTATGCTTCTGATGCTCTGGATTTCATCGTGGATTTTCAGTTTCGCCAGGTGCAGCGGCAGGACCTGTGGATTAATCTCGCGGAACCATCAGCAACGGATGCCATTCACGACTTTCATCACATGAAGGGCGTGGTGACCGTTGAACCTTTTCGCGCGTTGCCGGTCCGAGTGCACTCTGGACCTCGTTCGCGGCGGCTGTCGATTTTGGGTATGGCACCGGACCGGAAGATCTTTCGTGTGATGGCGCAATCCGGCGACGAACCACCATTGCGGAATGATGGTTTAGTGCTCTCCGCCAAGCTGGCGGAATTACTTAAGGTGAAGATTGGCGAGTACGTCACCGTCGATGTGCTGGAAGGCAAGCGGCCAACGGTTCAGGTTCGAGTCATGGGGACGGTGGACGATCTTTCCGGCACCAACGCCTTCGCGCTGCAGCCGTTTGTGAATCGGCTGGCTGAGGAAGGCCCGCTGGTGTCAGGCGCGTGGTTGTCTGTGGATTCAAAGCATCTGGATGAACTCTATGCAGAGCTGAAAGCGACTCCGCGTGTTGTGGGTGTGACCGCGAATGCCGCATCGATTCAGAGCTTTCTGGATACCGTCGGCGAGAATCAATTGCGGATGCAGGGATTCGTGATTGGCTTCGCGATCGTGATTGCGGCCGGTGTGGTCTACAACACAGCACTGATTAGTTTGTCGGAGCGAGATCGCGAACTGGCAACAATGCGAGTACTGGGATTTACCAGGGCAGAGATTTCGGTGGTTCTGCTGGGTGAGCTGGCGATTTTGACGCTGATCGCGATTCCCGTGGGTCTGGTGATGGGTTATGGCATGGCGTGGCTTTCTTCACGTTCCATTCATACGGACTTGTTTCGAATTCCATTGGTGATTTACCCTTCAACGTACGCTCGTGCGGCGATCGTTGTGCTGATCGCTGCCGTGATCTCCGGAGCCATCGTTCGCAGGCGACTGGATCGGCTGGACCTGTTCGCTGTGCTGAAAGGCCAGGACTGATTTATGAAACTGTTTTCGCAGCGTATTTTTGTGATCGTTGTCGCGCTGCTTGTCGTGGCAGCTGTGACGCTCGCCCTGTTGCCGCGTCCGGTAGCGGTCGACGTTGCTGAAATTCGTCGAGGTCCTTTGGTAGTGACAATCACGGACGATGGTCGAACCCGTATTCGCGAACGCTATGTCGTCTCAGCGCCGTTGAGTGGTCAGCTTGTGCGTATTCGCCTGAAGCCCGGCGATCCGGTTGCGGCCCATGAAACGCAATTGACGACAATTGAACCCGCCGATCCCACGTTGCTCGATCCCCGCGCGATTGCTCAGGCGGAAGCAAGAGTGAAATCGGCAGAGACAAGGCTGGCGCAGGCGAGCCCTCGACTTGATTCCGCGAAAGTGGCTCTGAATCATGCCGAAACCGAATTGGGGCGAATTCAGGAACTGGTTGACAGGAATGGCGGATCGCAGCAGGATCTTGACAATTTCAAGTTGGCTTTCCAGCAGGCCGGGAACGAATATGAGGCAAGTCGATTCGAAGTCGAGATATCCGGTTTCGAACTCGAGGTCGCGAGGGCCGCGTTAACACACGGGACCGATGTCAAATCGTCGAGCGACTGGAGCTTTCCGCTGACGTCTCCCATCTCCGGCCGCGTGTTGCGTGTCTTTCAGGAGAGCGCGACGATTGTAAATCCAGGTGATCGCATCCTGGAAATTGGCGACCCGGCTGATCTGGAAGTTGAAGTCGATGTTTTGTCCCGCGATGCTGTTCGCATCCGCCCCGGAAGCCGAGTGATGCTGGAGCAATGGGGCGGCAGCGAATCAATCGCCGCGCGAGTCCGACTGATTGAGCCGTCTGCCTTTACGAAAGTATCGGCACTCGGAATCGAGGAACAGCGGGTCAATGTGATTATCGATTTCGCTGACGCTCCTGAATCTCGTCCGCCGCTCGGTGATGGCTATCGTGTTGAGGCCGCGATTGTGGAATGGGAGTCCGATAACGTGCTCACGGTTCCCGCCGGAGCTCTGTTCCGTATCGGCGATGACTGGGCGGTCTTCGTTTCCCAGCGAAACCGTGCAAAACTCACAAAGGTTGAACTGGGACGTCGAAACGATAACGAGGCTGAGGTTGTGAAAGGTCTGGAAGAAGGAAATCGAGTGATCCTCTACCCGGGCGATCGGATTGAGAATGGGATCTCGATTGCCGAGCGCCCTGCAGCTCGAAAGAGTTGAATGTGTGGACGTTATGAAATCATGCAATCGGTTCGAAATCGTGGAGTGGGACTGGCGTTTGGCTTTTGCCAGATTGTCCCTTTGGCTGCTTCCTCGTCGGATTTTCGTATGCTGGGATGAGACATGGTGTAGCCGAAGCCAGGCACTCCTGAATATTGCTGAAAATTGGCCGGGCTTCTCGTTGGCTCGTCTTTGCATAAGTAAAGCGATTGGCCACGCCTCAGCTTTTTATCGAGATCTTACTGGGTCTTGCTTTTTCGCACTTTGGCAGCACAACGTTAAGCACGCCGTTCGTGTATTCGGCAGCCACCTCCTTGGTATCGACCTCACAGGGCAAAGTAATTGTTCTTGAAAAGCTACCGGATCGACGCTCCACCCGATGGTAGGTCTTACCTTTGTCCTCTTTCTCTTCTTTGCGATTTCCACTGACGGTTACAGTATTGCCATGCACCTGAATGTCGAGGTCTTTGGCCTCCATTCCGGGAACGTCTATGTGCAACTCGTAGCAGTTGTCTTGTTCGGCGACATCAAGCGAAGGAGCAAACGTCGGACTCATCCCACCTGGTCCCCCCGCATTGCCATTCCAGAAGCCTGAGAACAGATCATTCATCTCCTGACGCAACGCGGTCCATGGATCGGTAATTCTGACAGCAGAGGTTGTCGACTGTTTCACGGCTGGTGTTGTTGATGTCATTGCTCTTCTCCTTACCAAAAAGATATCTAATGGGCTATTCGCCCGCACGGATTGTGTCTCTTCGCAACAGCTGTGCCAATTCCAGCGATGAAATGATCGGTCGGCTCCAAATCCCGTTTTTTGGCTCTGCCAACATGAGCAGTAGTGGCTTTCATCCCATAATCTTCCCGTGCTCTGGTGCGGCCTTGTCACACACTGTTCCGGTCTCGACACATTCTTGCGCGTCACAGCCGAGTGCATAACACAGGAGCAGTCGACGGGGCAGGCGACTACGGATGATATGACCCGGTCAACTCGAGTGCCGAACTTGGCGACCCAAATCGACCGCGAGTGGTGTCCAGAATCGATGTTCTCTTTGCAGGTGGGTCTCCTGCAATGGCACCGCTCCACCGTGGACAATCGGCTGGATACTCGCCGCCAAACTCCAGAACGACGTTTGAAACCTCAAGAGATTCAACGAGGCGTCGATATTTACCGAATGGGCCGTGTCGATACGCATGGATCGAGGCAGTTCCGGAGAAAGACTGAATCGTCTCATGCACGAACTCCCGATCCGTTGGAATCGCCCGGGGCGAAAAGCTCGACGGTGCCGCATGGACAACGATCTTCATTGTTCGCAGTGATGCCTGGGCCGTCATGCTTAACTGTCCCCGCTCCACATCGACCTATAAACGGCGGCGGCTGACCAATGCGGAAGATGGAGATGCTCTGGATCTTCTTGCCAATTGTGATCGCGACGGGCGACATCCAGGGCGAATCGTGTGCTCGGTCGAAGATGCGATTGAGTACATCCGCCAACTGGAAGAAGAGAACGAGGCGGATTAGCGCAGATTTGTTTTGATCGGCAGACCTGGCGGTCGGGAGTTGCGATTTCAGAGCGGAAGTGAAATCATACTGCTTGATAGTGAGACGGATTGGGACGAAATCATTTGTTTCTTCCGTCGGGCTGACATCTTCAACGCTATGAAATTGATGGACTATGGAACTCTCCGACGTACGCAAAGTGGCTTCACTGGCTCGACTGGCTCTGGATGACGAGGAGCTGTTGGCTTCCGGGAAGCAACTGACATCGATCCTCGAATATGTTCGTCTGCTGGATGAAGTGGATATCACGGGTGTTGCGGCGATGACTCATCCTGTCCCAGCGGAGAATGTGTTCCGGGAAGATCAGCTGCTGGCATCTCTGCCTCGTGAGGCGGCTTTGTCCAACGCTCCAAAGACAGACGGAGAGTTCTTTGTGGTTCCGAAGATCCTGGAAGAAAAAGGCGCGTAATAACTCCGGACAAGTGTGCGGGGTTTGCGTTTCCTTAAGCCGAAGGGCACACGCGTTTTTGTGGGAGGGTGCAAGGGATGACTCAGGCCATTGTGGATCCGGGCGAACTTCGCCGATTTGCTCAAATGCTGCGCCGCTTTAATGAAGAGATCAACGAAAAGACGGCTGCTGTGGCAGGGCAGCTTAATCATCTGGGGCAGACGTGGCGTGATCAGGAGCAGTTGCGGTTTTCGGAAGAGTTTGTTTCCAACATGAAATCGCTGGGGCGATTTGTTGAGTCGAATGAACAGTTCATTCCGTATCTGCTGCGAAAAGCGCAGTTGGTCGAAGAGTATCTCCAGCAGCAATAGTGGTTCAGAGGCCATGACAAAACCGGGACAGGCACCCTGCCGATATAGGTTGGGCACAAACATTTCTGAAAAGACCGGGAGCCAGTCCCGGTTTTGTCAGGCGTTTCTGGTTTCGCAGGAGAGTGCTTAATGGGTCAGTCGGCCAATGTGACGTCGGTCGATGCCATCCGTCAGTTTGCTGCAGCCGTTATCGCATTTCAGGAAGAGGCTCGCCTGTGCCTGACATCGCTCGACGGTCAATTACGACAGATTCTGTTCTGGCTGGACCGTGATCGCCCCGGATTCTGGAAACGCGAGATCGAAAACTGTCTCCGCGATATCGCGGATGCTCGTGTTCGTCTGCACCAGTGTCGCATGCGCCGCATGGGAGATTTTCGGCCGTCATGCATCGAAGAGGTGAAAGACCTGGAAGCTGCTCAAAAGGCTATGGAGTTTGGGCAGAAGCAAATTCCGAACGTGAAACGCTGGAATATAGAAGCGGCTCATGAGGGCAATGAATATCACGGTCGAGCAGCGCAGTTGGTGCAATCGATTGAGCGAGAGATTCCAAGGCTGCTGGCGATCCTTGCGTTTACGATCGATCGACTGGAAGCGTATGCCGCGGTAACGACTCCGAGCGGTGCGCCGGATCAGTCGTTTTTTCAGAAGGTCACGGGCGAGCTGGAAGCAATGCTGGCCGGGATGCCGCAAACCGCAGCGGAAGAAGAGTCACCGGTTGAACCCACCTCTGAAACATAACGGCAGAGCGAGTATGACCGCTTGCCGCTTATGTTCGGAACGGTGATTGTGAACTGCTGTTGCGAAAAAAAGGACGGGCAAGAATGCCCGTCCCACTTGAAAATCAGGATATCTGGTGACTATCGGCTGCCGTAGTCGATCAGGCGAGCCAGCTCTGAACGCATTTCGGAGCGATGGATAATGCGATCCACAAAGCCGTGCTTGAGCAGGAATTCGCTGGTTTGAAATCCTTCAGGCAGATCGATTTTGCAGGTTGCCTGAACGACTCGAGGTCCAGCGAAACCAACGAGGGCCTGAGGTTCGGCAACGATGATATCACCGAGTGAAGCGAAGCTGGCGGCGACACCTCCCATGGTGGGATTCGTCAGAACGGAAATGAAAAGTCCGTTTGCGCGGCGGAAGCGAGCGAGTGCGGCCGAGACTTTGCCCATTTGCATGAGGGAGATGATCCCTTCATGCATGCGAGCTCCACCACCAGAACCGCTGACGATGATCAGCGGCAGTGAGAGTTCGGTGGCTTTTTCAACCGCGCGAGTCAGCTTTTCGCCGACAACAGAACCCATGCTGCCCATGATGAACGCGGAGTCTGTTGTTGCGAAGACCAAAGGGCGGCCTCGCATGTACCCACGACCCACAGTACAGGCATCCTTCATGCCCGTCTTTTTCTGTTCATCGATAATGCGTTCTTTGTAGGGTTTGCGATCGGCAAAACCGAGCGGATCGCCGGAGGACATTTCGGCGTACCATTCTTCGAAGCTGTCCGGGTCGAGCAACTGACGAATTCGCATCGACGTCGGAACGTAGAAATGGTGTTCACACTCGGGGCAGACGTTCAGGTTCTGTTCAACCTGTTTGCGAAAAACCGTCGCGCCGCAACCATCGCAACGCAGCCAGAGGCCTTCCGGCACTCCGCGTTTGGGGCGTTTGACAGCGGACTTGGCAGACGTATCAGTGTTTTCCAGAGTACTCATCGATCATTCTCCATTTCGCCGACTGACTGAGCAGCACCGACTGGCTGAGGTTCTTCGACCGCGGCAAAGTGGGCTGCTTCAAATGTAGTCGACTCAAGAATCTGAACAAGCTCGTTGGACTCTTCTCCGCACAGGCAGGCAGTTACATGAGGCCGTCTGTGCTGAAGCGTGCAGCGAATTACGGTTGCCAGTGGCTCCGGTGCCACAACAGCCAGAACGTCGTATTTACGCATGGCTTTGCTGAGGACTCGCTCCAGACGCTGGCAAGCGTCTGAGAGTGTCTCACCTTCCGGCGGACAAATCGCCGTTACATCCTCTTTTCCGGACTTAAAAAGTCGAGGAAATCTCTTGCGGATATCAGACTCCGGCAAACCCTGCCAGAGTCCCTGGTTGACGTTCCGAAGTTCGTCCATTTCCTTGACTTTGACGCCACCCTGAACCTCCGCGACGGCGTGAGCCGTGCCGCAGGCCGGATCCTCCGGCGAGGTCAGAATGGCCTGCAGGCGAATGCCCTTCGAAGTCAGTTGCCCGTTGATTTCGCGGATCTGTTCGACCCCACGATTATTCACCGGCATATCGAGCGTTCCAAGAACACGATGCTGCTCATCGTAGTCCGTTGACCCAGCACGAATCAAAATCACCGTTGACATAAGGATTCATTCCTCAACAAGCAGGCCGCGATCCAGTTGCTGTCTGCTCAAGTTCGGCAATGGCTGCCGTATAACAGGGTTCATCGAAGACGGAACTTCCTGCCACAAACACGTCGCATCCTGCGTCCGCACATTGTTTGATCGTGGAGCGACCAATTCCGCCGTCCACGGAGATGATCAAATCATTCCCGGCCAGAGCTCGCGCCGCAGCAATCTTTGGAACAACTTCCGGCATGAATTTCTGACCACCGAAGCCGGGGTTTACGCTCATAACCAGAAACAGATCACACTCGCGAAGGAATGGTTCTGCCGCCGAAAATGGAGTTCCCGGGTTGATGGCCAGTCCCGCGACCAAGTTCCGTTTGCGAATTTCACGCAGCAGCGCAACAGGTTGAGGGACCGCTTCCAGATGGAAAGTAATCGCTTCGCAGCCCGCTTTGACGTATTCGTCGAGATACCTTGCGGGATCGGAAATCATCAGGTGAGCGTCAAACGGTGTTTTTGTCAGGGAACGAACGCGATCAATCACCATGGGACCGTAAGAAAGGTTCGGCACAAAATGGCCGTCCATTACGTCCCAGTGGAGCAACGAAGAACCTGCTGAATCCAGGAGTTCTGTCTCCCGCCGCAGGTTTCCGAAATCGCATTTTAGCATCGATGGAGCTACCACAGGCCGTTTAGCCTTGAGGTGGCTCAGCATCTCATCACGAGTCAGCATCAAGCTCTGCCGCTAACACTATTCAGGGGCGTCGTAATGAAGAGAGGTTCTGATCGAGAACCCGAAGTCACAACACTCCGGGCGACACCCCTGCATCAGAATTGATATTGGACATTGTCCGGTTCTTCCGAATCGATGTCCAGCCTAACGTGAGTGATCCTGAAAGGTTCAGAGGAAATTAGTGTACATGCGAATCGTATTCATGCCCGCTGGATTTGTCGCTGAGCACTTGCTCGGCGACGCTGAGCGACGATTGGCGAGAGACTGCTCAGGTTTTGATGGGGCGTGATGACCCGTTGGGTTCCAGTTCCCTCGGAGGTCAATTTGGGCGAACTGGCACGTTGTTTTCTGGCACAACCGTTTTCTCGATGAAGCCGTTAAGGTGGCTCAGGTAGTCGTCGCTTATCCAGTTATTGTGGTCAGCGCGCGGAATTCTTATGAACTGCTTTGGTTCATTTCCGGCGGCAAAAAGCTTCTCAGCCAGCGGCAGAGGAATCGTGCGATCCGCTGTTCCGTGGCTCAGGAGTAATGGTCCTGAGTAGCGTTGGAGAGCGCTGCAGGAGTTCAGCTTGTCTTCCGGCACGAGCCATGACAGGGCAGGGAAGTGGACATTGGCCACATCACGCAGTGACGAAAACGTGCTTTGGAGAATGAGGCCGCGTGGAGCCGATTCGGCGGCAAGTTGTACGGCAATGGCTCCTCCCAAGGATTCTCCCATCAACAACATTTCGGAATCTTTGATCGACGCCATCCAACGTAACTGAGAACGAGCAGCACGAGCGTCGTCGAGTACTCCTTTCACAGTCGGAGTTCCTTCACTCTTTCCGTAGCCTCGGTAGTCGAAGATAAAGACAGCAACCCTGGCTTTCGACTGCAGATAACGCAGTAACGGAGCTCGATCTGCGACATGTCCTGCATTGCCGTGAGTCATCAGGATTACGGCGCGACGATTTTCACAGGGGCAATACCAACCATGCAGGCGCGTCTTATCCCGGGATTCGAAAACGATATCATCGAATTTCAGATCTTTGGGCTCCCAATCTCCGACTGGATAACTTGAGGGGAAGAAAAGCAGACGTTCGTCGAGCGTCTGATGCTGCGGCTCCGTTTTCTTTTCGTCTGATCTCGTTGCAGGTGGCACCTGCTTCGGCGCAGGAGTGAGCATTGCGGAAGTACAAACTGCGATCAGAAGCATGAACCGGTTTGGCATGGACTTGCTCCTGCAGTCGTTGCGATGATTAGTACTCCGCCAGAATTGCAACAACGGCCGTCTGGATTGGGCCTCCGGTGACTTCAATCTGGCCGTCAGCATGGACGTACACATCGACTTCGCTGCGGACGCCAAAATCCGGTAAGTAGATTCCGGGTTCGATCGTGAACAGAGTTTTGGGAAGAATTCTCCGAGACTCAATCGTTTCCAGATTATCCATGTGCGTGCCGTTGCCATGGACTTCCTGAGCAAGGTTGTGACCGGTGCGATGGCAGAAGTATTCTCCGTAGCCAGCTTTTTCGATGACGGACCGAACGGCGTCGTCGACTTCTCCGCCAGCGATGGAACGTTTCTCAGCGAAGGCGGCTTTGACGCAGGCGATGCCAGCATCTCGCGCGGCGGCGACGACATTAAACACCCTTGTGTATTTCTCGGGAACCGATGTCCCGACGTATCCTGTTCGAGTCAGGTCGCTGTAGCAGGCTCCCGGAGTTTTCTTTTTGGCCCACAGATCAATCAGGACAAATCGCCCTTCTCGAATGGTGGTGTCTGTCCCTGTGCCGGTTGAATAGTGAGGATTGCCGCCGTTCGCGTCGACCCCCACAATCGGCGGGCTGTACGTGGTTAGCTCGTGTTCCGCGAAGTGTCGCATGATTTCATCGCTGACTTCGGATTCCTCCACCGACCCGGTCGTGCGAATCCGATCAGCAATAAACTTCCAGGCTCGCGCGTAGGCTGCGTTGGTGACTTTGGAAGCCTCGAGATGGCTTTGAAGTTGTTCTTCCGACATCACCGATTCGAACATGGAAATCAGGTCACCAGAAGAAACAACCTCCGCACCGAAGCTGCGGACAAGCTCAACGGTTCCTGCATCAACGCGGGAAATGTACGGGTTACCGTTGCGTGGTGAGTATTCCATGGCGACCTTTGAACTTCCCTTAACCATCGCCTCGATGCCGGCTTCCAGTTCCTGCCAGCGCAGATAAATTGTTTTGTCACCGGGCAGGTGGTCCAGCACATCTGTTTCAATACGATGGACCAGTTTCTGCGGAGTTCCTTTAGCAGGGATGAAGTAAAGGTACCGACGAGACGCATAAAAGCCGTGCGGCATCTTCAGGACTCTTTGAGCCAGTACGTTGTTGCCGCGAAAGTCGTAAAGCAACCAGCCCTGAATTCCAGATTCGCGTAAGGCTGATTGAATCGCGGACAAATCAAACATGGATAAATCTCTTGTTGAAAAGGAAATGCAGCACATTATCGGGGTACGAGCTGCGGGATTGTGTATTTAAAACGACAACCTGGTCAAGGAATTGAAGGGAGTGAATGCTGTGGATTCGCTTGCAAGTATGAAGCAAATGCGTTTCCATGCGTGAAGGATATCAAGCGTGCCGCCAGAATCTTTGCGGCGCGGAATCTTCAGATGACTCCCCCCTCGAAACAATTCCCTCCCGGAGGCAACTCATGAGCCAACTCAATCGTCGTCGATTTTTGAAAACCTCAGCGGCTGCCGCGTCCGCCGTAATGGCCGCTCCGGCTATTGGTCGAGCAGGGCAGTCCGCCAATGACAAGCTGGGCGTGGCGATTGTTGGCGTTAACGGCCGCGGCGGCGAGCACATCAACGAATTTCTGAATGATGAGCGTACGGAGATTCGCGTCATTGTGGATGTCGATGAAGCGGTCGCAAATCGTCGTTGTGACGATATCGAAAAGAAACAGGGCCTTCGCCCAAAACCGGTCAGCGACATGCGACGGGCATTTGAAGACAGCGCAATTGATCTTGTCAGCACGGCAACTCCTAATCATTGGCATGCTTTGACCGGCATTTGGGCCATGCAGGCCGGCAAAGATGCTTATGTGGAGAAACCGGTTTGCCACAACGTCTATGAAGGAACAGCCCTGATCGCGGCGGCTCGCAAGTATGGTCGCATGTGTCAGGTGGGAACTCAGTGTCGCTCCAGCAAAGCCGTCATTGAAGCCGTCGCGTTTATGCGGAACGGCGGTATTGGTGAAGTAAAGTTTGCTCGTGGACTGTGTTACAAGCGACGCAAGAGTATTGGTGCACGAGGGGACTATGCGATTCCTGCCAACGTGAACTTTGACATGTGGAGTGGTCCGGCGACGCTGACCGACCCAAAATGTACTCGTGAAAAATTCCATTATGACTGGCACTGGCAGCGTCATTACGGCAACGGTGACCTCGGCAATCAAGGGCCGCACCAGACCGATGTTGCTCGCTGGGGTCTGGGCATTGATACTCACCCATCCACGATTCTGACCTACGGTGGTCGATTGGGATATCAGGCCGAGCGTAACGATCCGAATTATGTCGATGGTGGCGACACAGGAAATACCGAGGTCTCCATTTACGACTACGGCGACAAGTGTATGGTCTTTGAAACTCGAGGATTGTCCGTCGATGACAGCGACGATGAAGAACTCAACACATTGTTTCAAAGCAAGAGCGGAAACAAGGTCGGAGTTGTGTTCTATGGCAGCGAGGGAACTCTGGTTCAGGTCAGCTATGAGCACTGCCTTGTGTTCGACAAGGACATGAAAGTTGCGAAAGAGTTCAGGGGTGGCGGAGAGCACTTTAAGAACTTTGTTTCAGCCTGCCAGTCGCGCAAAGTCGAAGATCTGAATGCCGATGTTCGAGAAGGACACTTGTCTGCAGCGGTGAGTCATCTTGGCAACATTTCCTACTACATGGGCGAAGAAAATCGAGTTGACATCAGCGACATCTCAGCTTTCCTGAAAGACGTGAAGAGTCTGGATGACAATGAGGTAACTTTGCAGCGAACGGTTAAGCATCTTGTTAAGAATGGAGTTGAGCTGGACAAGTACAAGATGTCACTGGGAGCCCTGCTGAAGTTCGATCCCGAGAAGGAAGTCTTCACGAATAACGATGCGGCGAATGCGATGCTGACTCGTGAATACCGTGAGCCGTACGTGTGCCCTCGAGCCGACAAGGTCTGATTCGAAACAGAAATCCGGTTCCACAATCGAAGCCCGGCAAGGCAAACAAGCCGGGCTTCTTTGCGTTGAAGAGCCCCTTTTTGAAGTCGCGTCTGAGGATCATGGTCATGTGTAAAAGTTTACTGCTGGTCGTTGCTGCGTGGCTGATTACGAACGCGGTTGGGCGGGCCGAAGAAAAGCCGCGCCCGAATTTCCTGTTTGTGCTGGTTGATGATCAGTCACCTTTTGATCTGAAGGTCTACAATCCTCGCTCTGAGCTACAAACACCGACGCTCGACAGAATGGCTGCTGAAGGCATGGTCTTCGACGGTGCCTATCACATGGGCTCGTTTATGGGAGCCGTCTGTACGCCATCTCGGCACATGATTATGTCCGGGCGGACAGTCTGGCATTTGCCGATATCGCCTCGAGCCAAAGAGGATGGCCTTTGCCCCGATAATCCCGAGCAACACACGATCCCGGCAGTATTCAATCGAGCCGGCTATGACACGATGCGAACGTGCAAGCTGGGCAACAGCTACGAAGCTGCGAACAAGTTGTTTGCAGTTCGGCGGGATGAAACAAAACGCGGGCCGACAGATGAGACCGGAAGTGCGTGGCATGCTGAGCAGGTGCTGGAGTATCTTCAGAATCGCCAGCGGACGGGCGATAAGGATCCGTTTCTGATCCACTTTGGTTTCTCACATCCGCATGATACGCGAGACGGAAAGCCGGAATTGCTGGCAAAGTATGGTGCGGTCAACCACAGTGATTCGACAACATTGCCTCCAGCAAATCCATTGGCCCCGAGGCTGCCTGTGAATTATCTGCCTGCACACCCGTTTCCGGATGGACATCCGGAATTGCGAGATGAAGTTGACGTAAGCGGTGTCTGGAAGAATCGCGATGAACGTACGATCCGCAATGAGTTGGGGCGTGAGTTCGCGTGCAGCGAAAACATCGATACTCAGATAGGTCGCGTCCTGAGGCAGCTCGAAGCCATGGGAGAAATCGACAACACATACATTGTCTACACCGCAGACCACGGAATGGCGATCGGGCGTCATGGGCTGCAGGGCAAGCAGAATCTCTACGAGCACACCTGGCGAGTCCCGTTCATCGTTAAGGGGCCCGGCATAAAGCCCGGTACTCGCGCGATCGGAAACATCTACCTGATGGATCTCCTGCCGACTTTCTGTGATTTGGCTGGTTTGCGACCACCGGATTCCAGTGAAGGTATTACTTTCAAACCTGTGCTGGCAGGCAGCAAAGAGATCGTTCGTGATGTGATGTACGGTGTGTACAACGGAGGAACGAAGCCGGGCATGAGGTGCGTGAAGAGAGGCGACTGGAAGCTCATAAAATACGACGTTCTGGATGGAAAGGTGCGGGAAACACAACTGTTTAATCTGAAGCAGAATCCGGACGAATTTTTGCCCGAACATCAGAGCGAACAACTGGCGACATTGACCGGCGTTGCTCCGGAATCACATCAGACCAATCTCGCATCTGATCCGGCGTATGCAGCCCGGCTTGCAGAGATGGAGTCGCTGCTGCTTGACGAAATGCGACGTCTTGATGATCCCTGGAGA
Source organism: Planctomycetales bacterium (assembly GCA_026400835.1). Classification (GTDB taxonomy): domain Bacteria; phylum Planctomycetota; class Planctomycetia; order Planctomycetales; family Planctomycetaceae; genus SXXK01. Next base: position 21,252 of record JAPLOA010000044.1, read on the forward strand.
TTGTGGAATCAGCCAGACGGGGGGAAGGTGATTCCCGACAATAGAAAGCAATCCCGAAAAAAGTAGGACGCTTGAGACGAGAGTAGTCTCTGGTCGCCTTCCAGGCGTTCAGTGCGTATGGCGAGGTTGCAAACTCGGAAATTCCGTGCTGGCGGTTATCCTCAACAGAATCAGAATCGGCTGCAGTGAATTCTCCATTCAATGCAGCCGTGGAATCATACAGCAGACAAGCCTGCCGCTTTATCGCGTGAGAAGCCCGCCAACATGCTTTGGCAATTATCCTTAGCCAATGCGTTCGGTGCTGCGGACACCGAAACGAACGGACTTGATGTGTTCTTCGATTTCTTCCTCGTCATTGCTCTCGACGTCGGCCATGAATTCGCGGCGATGGAACTCAACCTGTTCGTTCGGTGTATTGTTTCTCATTCGTTCGTCGGTTAACAGGAATGTTTCGTCGGGCTGGCGAACGAAGAACATGCGGAACCAGAGCATCTGCTCCACGTTTTTCTGGGGAGCATCAAGGCGAATTCGCATGCCCTGTTCGTACCACTCAAACAACATGCCGAAGAAGCCGCTCGGGATGTATTTGACTGCGGAAAGATCGACACCGATCGCGCGGTAGCCATCTCTCTCAATCAAAGCAGTAAGGGCCTCTCGAAGCAAAGCCAGATCGGCTCCATCCCAGATCTCCATGTCTTCCAGCGATACGACCGCAAAGTCATTTTCAATGCGAACGGTCAGACGCTGCTTCTTTCTTGAACTCATCGCCATCTTTCCCAGAATGGATTGTTCACTTTCACCACCATGTTCGTCGGGGCGAGATTGATGATGCAAAGGGTGAACCGAACGGAGACGAATTCGTGGGGTAGAAGCTAACTGAGTTGCAAGTGGAATTCAGGAAGAAGTTTACGTCAATACTGTTCGCGTGGCAGCGCGCCAATCCGAAAATGACACCGTTGCCAAGTTACGACACCTGGTCCACAGATTGAGGTGAATGGTCAACAATTTGATGCTTCCCTTGTTCAGTCGACGAGAGACAGCCGAACACTCTCTGAGTTGACATTGACGCAAAGAACTCCTCACGTTTTCTGGCAGTAACGCAGAAACCTTGTGCCGCGAATGCACCTTGAAGGATCCTGCCACGATGTCTTGAGGATTCAATGACTTCGCGATGCAGCCGTTTCCTGAGCCGGATCTGAGACAACATCCGAGCAATTACGTCGGATTTAGAGCGACAATTGGCAGCAGACCGCCGCAAGCGTTGAGACACGGTCTCACTTTTGTGCATTTCTGGCATAGTTAATTGCCAGAATGTAATTGCTCGATAACATTCGAGGGGATAGGAGTTTTTCCGCCACTTGTTTGGGTTTCCAGGTTTATCAATGTCTTCCCCCCTTGATGCACGCGATCGCGAGATTCTTGAGCATCTTCATCAGTGCGCTGGTGGGGACATTCAGGCGTTGTGCGATGTCTTGGGTGTCACAAGGACGGCGATTCGCCAGCGAATTGCTCGACTTGAAGGGGCAGGGCTGATTTCTTCTGAACTTCAGGGTCAAAGCCGAGGCCGTCCTCGCCTGGTTTACCGAGTGACTGCGGAGGGAATGCACGAACTGGGCGAAAACTACCGTGAATTGGCAGTAGTTTTGTGGGAAGTAATCACTGGCTATGAAGACCAGAATGTCCGAAGTTCGCTTTTGGGGCAAGTTCGGAATTCACTGGCAGAGCGGTTTCGGCGGCAACTGGTCGGATGTGACTCGGTAGACGAGCGGCTTGATCAGTTAGCCAGCGAAATGAAGTCGAGTGGCTTTAACATCGAGAGTGATCATTCCGGGGGACTGCGAATACTGCGGGAAACCTCCTGCCCGTTTCCGATGCTGGCGGACGTCGACGAGGCGATTTGTCAGGTGGAGCGGGAAGTGTTGCAGCAGGTTTTGGGGGCTCCGGTTGAATTTCGGTCACGCTGCAGAGACGGTCAGGGCTGTTGCGAATTCCAGGTGATGGGTGGTCCGGATTTGTTGGGTGTCGCTGCGGGCAGCGTGGGTGTTCAGTCCCTGGAAACTTCCGGGGGCGATTGCAAGACAGAGGCGTGCTGATAGAGTGCTGATTGCACTTCCGGCGATGTGGCAGTCGCGGGATTCAGTCAGTGCTTTTTAGTTAATAGATGTTCTGGCAAGAGGTTTGAGCGTCATGACATGGATTGAAGGTCGATTCGAAGAGAACGTGATCACCACGACAATGGAGCAGGCCATGAATTGGGGCCAGCAGTCCAGCATTTGGCCGATGACGTTCGGGCTTGCCTGTTGTGCGATCGAGATGATGGCTGCAGGGGCCAGTAAATATGATATGGACAGGTTCGGTGCGGGAGCATTCCGTGCAACTCCTCGACAGGCCGACCTGATGATTGTTGCCGGGACTGTAACGTTCAAGATGGCAAGTCGTGTTCGACGACTTTACGAACAGATGCCGGATCCGAAATACGTGATTGCAATGGGTGCCTGCACTGTGGGTGGCGGGCCTTATTTCAAGCACGGTTATCATGTGGTTAAGGGTGTGGATCTTGTTGTCCCGGTTGACGTTTATGTTCCCGGGTGTCCTCCGCGTCCGGAAGCTCTTCTTGAAGGACTGATGCGGATTCAGGACAAGATCAAGGCTCGCAAAGTGACACGTGGTGAAATGGCTCTGCCAGTTCCGCATCACTCGGGTTACTCCGCTTTGAATGTTTGATTGCCACCCGATAACGAGTTGCAATTCCGGCACTGCCACGGCCGGATCTATGATTGAATCAAGCTGACTGAATTCCAGATTGTTAATGTCAGTACTTTGGTCATTTTCAGACCTGGTGCTGTGCACATTTGAGGAAGTGTGGTTGCGATGAGTGCTGTGTTGAAGATTTCCGATCTGCATGTCAATGTGGGTGAGACGCCGATTCTGAAGGGCGTCAATATGGAGATTCGTCAGGGCGAAGTCCACGCCTTGATGGGTCCGAATGGATCAGGCAAGAGTACGCTCGCTTATGCTCTGGCCGGGCATCCGAATTATACAGTAACTGACGGCTCGATCGAGATTGACGGAGTCAATGTCACGGAGATGGAAGCCGATGAGCGTGCTCGTCTCGGAATGTTCCTCGCGTTTCAGTATCCTGTGGTGATCCCGGGAGTGAAGGTCGCCGACTTCCTGCGTCATGCTGTTTCGAACATCCGCAATCCTGATCGTAAGGAAGGCGAAGGCCTGATCGGGATGCGTGAGTTCCGCAAGGAAATCCGCGAACGAATGAATGAACTGGGCATGGACCCGGAGTTTGCTCGCCGATACCTGAACGACGGTTTCTCTGGCGGTGAAAAGAAACGCATGGAGATTCTGCAGCTTGCTATGTTGCAGCCGCGATTTGCGATCCTTGATGAAACAGACAGCGGTCTCGACAGTGATGCTGTCCGCGTGGTCAGCGAAGGATTGGCAAAGCTCTCCGGTCCTCAGATGGGCGTGCTGATCATTACCCACCACGAGCGATTGCTCGAATTCAATCCGCCACAGTTTACCCATGTTATGCTGGGTGGCCGGATTGTTGAGACTGGTGATGCGTCGCTTGCGAATGAATTGCATGCCAACGGATACGCGACGGTTCGTGCTCGCCATCCGGAAGCGGCCGCTGAAAATGCCAAGGCTGAAGCTGCTGCTGTCTGATCTTCGACTGATTGTGGACCATTGAAGTTCATCCTGGTCTGCACGTGAATCCTCCAACAAAATAAAGTGAGTAGATCACATGTCAACTGATACTCCGGTCAAGAACGATGTGGAATTTGGGTCGTACAAATACGGCTTTCACGATTCGATGGATAACTATGCATTCAAGAGCCGAAAAGGCCTGGATGCTCAGATTGTGCGACAGATTTCTGAGCTGAAAAATGAGCCAGCCTGGATGACCGAATTCCGTTTGGAATCTCTGGCCATTTTCGAATCTCGCCCAATGCCGAACTGGGGCGGAGATATGACGGACCTGAACTTTCAGGACATTTTCTACTACATGAAGGCTGCTAATGAGCAGGAGACTTCATGGGAAGATGTCCCGGAAGAGATTCGGCGCACCTACGATCGACTGGGGATTCCTGAGGCAGAAAAGAAGTATCTCTCCGGAGTGAAGGCGCAGTACGACTCTGAAGTGGTCTACGGAAGCCTTCAGGAAGACCTGTCAAAGCAGGGCGTGATATTCACAGACACTGACTCTGCTCTGCGAGATCATCCGGAACTGTTCCGTGAATACTTTGGGACCGTAATTCCTCCCGGGGACAACAAGTTCGCTGCCCTGAATTCGGCAGTGTGGTCAGGAGGGTCGTTCATCTACGTTCCGAAGGGCGTAAAGATCGAGTTTCCACTGCAGGCCTATTTCCGCATCAACAGCCAGAATATGGGCCAGTTTGAGCGAACCTTGATCATCGTCGACGAAGGGGCCGCGATTCATTACGTTGAAGGTTGTACAGCTCCGACCTACAGCAGCAACAGTCTGCATTCCGCAGTTGTTGAAATCATTGTGAAACGTGGGGCACGTTGTCGCTATACGACGATCCAGAACTGGTCCAGCAACGTCTATAACCTCGTGACCAAACGAGCGATGGCGTACGGCGACTCATTGATGGAATGGATCGACGGAAATCTCGGTTCCAAGCTGACCATGAAGTATCCGGCCATCTGGTTGATGGAGCCGGGAGCTCGCGGGGAAACTCTGTCGATTGCGTTCGCGGGTGAAGGTCAGCACCAGGATGCCGGAGCCAAAATGGTTCACTGTGCTCCGAATACCTCCAGCCGCATCATCAGCAAGAGCATCTCCAAGAGTGGCGGTCGGTCAAGTTACCGTGGCCTTGTGAAGGTTCACAAGGACGCTGTGAATTGTCGCTCGTATGTGGTTTGCGATGCACTGATTCTGGATCCCGCCAGCCGAAGCGATACGTATCCCTACATCGAAGTTGAAGAAGAAAACGTTGCCATTGAGCACGAAGCCAGCGTTTCCAAGATTGCTGAAGAGCAGTTGTTCTATCTGATGAGTCGTGGTCTGTCGGAAGCAGAAGCTTCGGCCATGATCGTGACTGGCTTCATCGAGCCGCTCGTGAAAGAGCTGCCGATGGAATACGCGGTGGAACTGAATCGGCTGATCGAGTTGCAGATGGAAGGCTCGGTTGGTTAGATAACGAGGCGAGCGGCAGGGCGTCAGCCCTCCAAGCTTTTGCGGCAACTTCCGCTGTTGACTGACGGTCAGCCACTCCTCGTTGGGATTTGGAGAAATCGCCATGGTAAAACTCAGCGAAGAAGTGGCTGAAGCCCTGAAGGCAGCCAACGGTGAGGCTGTCGTCGTTGATGTCCCGGGAATCGATCACGATTTTGTCGTCGTGCAGCGGTCAACGTTTACTGCGGCAATGGCCGCACTGGAACAGCAACGAAACGTAGAGTTGATTCGCGAGGGCATTGCAGACGTGGAGGCCGGGCGGACCGTTCCACTTGACGAAGGAATGGACAGAATTCGCAATGCACTGTTGCTGAGGAAGGAAAGTGAATCGCTCCGTTAGGCTGTCAGACTCCGCTGAAGAGGACATTCTGAGAAACGCAGTCTGGTGGGCTGACAACCATTCGATCGACGAGGCCATAGAATGGGAAGCTGTTGTCAGGCGGCAGTTGCTGGAGATCTCATGCCAACCCGACAGCCATAGTCTTTTGTCTGAATCGCATGAGTTGAAATATGTGATTCGAGAGGCACTCATCGGGAAGGGGCAAAAAGGTAGTTATGGTGCTGTATTTTTTATGTCCGGCGATACAGTCGTCGTTTTGCGTCTCTTGAGAGCTTCACAGCAAGCAATCAGACCTGAAGAGCTGCCAAAAGAATTCAATTGAGTTTTGAGAGTTTAACATGTCACCCACAACCATCGATATTTCTCGCACCGGCTTCTCCTCTGAGGTCTTCGAACAGTTCCTCGCCACTCGCAGCGAACCGTCCTGGATCACAGACGCTCGGCGCGCGGCTTTCGATCAGTACCAGAACCTGCTCCAGAGTGAACTCGATCCTGAAGAGTTTAAGCGAGTCGATCTCCGTGTTTTCAACGCAGGGAAGTTTCGGCCGTCTGCCGGAACAGTTGATTCCTCCTCGATTTCCACACTGCTGAGTGACAAGACCGAGTTCGGTGGATCCGTCGCGCATGTGAACGGCCAGGTGACTCAGGCAACCGTCTCGGATCAGATTCGTGCTCAGGGAGTTCTGTTCGGTGAACTTCAGGGATTGATGACCACTCATCGCGAACTGCTTGAGCCGTACTTTATGAAAAAGGCCGTGCAGACCGACGCAGATCGTTTCTCGGCGTGGCATGCAGCATTCTGGACTGGCGGAACATTGCTCTATGTTCCTCGCAATGTCGAAGTTGCGTTGCCGCTGCACAGTTTGATTGCTCACAGTCGCGATGGCGTGGCTGATTTTAGTCACACGCTGATCATCCTCGAAGATGGCGCGCGAGCGACTTTGCTGGAAGAGACGACTTCCGCAAATGAAGATATTGCTGGTCTGCATGTGGGCTGCGTGGAACTCATCGTCGGCCGAGATGCAAATCTACGTTATGTTCAATTACAGAACTGGAATCAAAAGTCATGGCACTTTGCCCATCAGGCAGGTTGCGTCGACAGCAATGCTTCCCTGCAATGGACCGTAGTTGGTCTGGGCAGCAAGCTTGCTCACATCCATCAGGATATTAACCTGAATGGTCGAGCCGCAACGGCGGAAGTAAACGGCGTGACCTTTGTCAGCGATCGTCAGAAAATCAGCTATTACACTCAGCAGCATCACAAAGCTCAGGGCACTCACAGCGATCTGCTTTACAAGGAAGTTTTGCGGGATGAAGCTCGTGTCATCTGGCGTGGTATGATCAAGGTTGATCCGGCTGCTCAACAGACGGACGGATATCAGCGAAGCGACGCGTTGATGTTGAGCGATGACGCTCGATGTGATTCCATTCCAGGCCTCGAAATCGAGGCGGACGATGTCAAATGTACTCACGGTGCGACGACTGGTAGAGTCGACAAAGAGCAGATCTTCTACTGCATGAGCCGCGGGATTCATCGGCACGAAGCCATGCACATGATCGTGGAGGGCTTTTTCCAGAAGGTTTACGATCGTATCCCGGTCGAGATCGTTCGCGAAACGTTGAGCCGAACCGTTCAAGGTAAGCTGGGAATTGAGTCTATTGCCGTTTGAATACGATGATGTGAATGTCTATTGGCGGCGTAATTTCCGGCTTAAGCAGTTTAATTTTCAAAGCAGAATGTGATTCATGGAACGGGTGATTGGAACAGACGAGTTAAAGTCCGGAGACCGCAAAACAGTCTATGTCGACGACATTCCTGCGCTGGTCATCAGAATCCAGGACGAATACTTTGTCATCGAAGATGTCTGTTCCCATGATGGGCAGCCTCTCACGAATGGTCCGATACAGGACTGCTCCATCGTCTGCCCGCGTCATGCGGCTCGCTTTGATTTAAGGTCGGGCAAGGCGTTGTGCATGCCTGCAACGGAAGCCATTCGTGTGTTTAAGACAGAGATCCGTGACGGGGCGGTTTGGGCCGGACGTTAAGTCATTGGCTGATGCCGTGTTTAACTTCTTTATTCCATGTTCGACATTTAAAATTGCGAAACACCATGGCCACTGATACTGAACTTATCGAAGCTCTGAAGCAGGTGATTGACCCGGAACTCATGGTCAACATCGTTGATCTGGGACTGATCTATTCGGTGGATCAGACGGAACGTAAAGTGGCGGTGCAGATGACTTTGACCAGCCCGGCTTGTCCCGCAGGGCCACAGATTGTGCAACAGGCCAAGATGGCGTTGGAGCGACTGGAAGATGTTGATGAGGCGACAATCACGATCACGTTGTCCCCACCGTGGACTCCGGATCGTATGACGGACGATGCAAAAGATATGTTGGGGATCTTTTAAAGATCAGACGTTGTCTGTTATTTCAATGCCCCGTTGTGAAGCTAATCTCCGAAATGCGGACGTGGCAATATTCAATGCCACTTTTTGAGAAGCAAGCAGTTTTGAGGCAAAAGAATCAGAGCAAAAGAATTTCGGCCATGCTTCTGCCCGACATCTTTGGTCACGACGGTGTCGTATGATGATCAACCGTGGCCCGGCAGTGTCTTATTGGGTCATTCAGAAGATCAGGTGCACCTCTCGAATTTTGAATGCAGTCAGTGAAATCAGCGTGCCCTGATCTGAGATTGCCAGCGATGATTTTTCCGTCATCTCCGCATTGATCGCAAACGCAGCCGTTGGCTTCCTCGCCGTCTTTATGAGGCAGTCAACGGGGACTCCGTCGGTTTCTGATAGCAGCAAGTTCAATGATTCGGATTCTTCGTCTGTGGCTGCCTTATGCCGGGTGTTGACGATCTCCACGTTCTTTGCGGACAGCCCCAGAATCCATCCACTGGCTGCTCCGGAGGGCGTCGTCCCTGTTGTCTGCATCACAGAGATTGGTGTCATGGCATCGGCTGCAGTCCGAAGCGGAAATGGCTGGTCGAATTCAATGGTAAACTGAAACTCACGAGCAGACTCGCCTTCGACGATCAGCAGACTGTCCAGCATTCGAGGCCCCGATCGTCGATGATAAGGGCGTCCATGAGACACAATCATCAAGCGATGATCGTGGTCGCTCACTTCGATGTAATCCGGCGACTCAAACCGTTCTGCTCGAAAGCCGCCTGCTTGCCCCATGACAGCTCGTGTAATCACAGCCGATTCGTTATCCCACGCAAAGCGGCATCCGTAGTAAGTCAGCCACGGATTTCCTTTCACACTGCTCTTGATATCTTCAAGCCGCAGATGAATTTGAATTCTGGGCTGAACTCGATCGACTGAAGTTGTCTGAATAACGGTCGCCAGCCGGGTCCCATCGACAGGAGAGACGAGTTCGCTGATCGTCTCAACGGCGGCAAAAACCACACCGGTTTCAACCACGCGCTGACCGACGATGTTAGCTGAGGCGTATGACACTTTGCGAACTTCACCACTGCCGTCATCCGGAAGAGTCACCTCACGTTCATAGCGAAAACAGGATTGCTGACTCAGCCGATTTCCTCTTTGCTGGTGCCAGGTCACCGAAGCAATTCCTCCGGTACGATCGCTGAGAGTCACTTCGAAATGCCGATTGCGAAGAATGAGTGGTTCAGCCAGCGGAGCTTCGCCTCGTGCTGCCATCATCAGGGGGTGTGCAGACTGACTTGAAGGTGATTCGGACAGCCATGCGAATCCTCCGGGAGGAATCTTCACCAGCAACTGCTCTTTCTCTTTGTTCCGTTGAGCGACTTCGATAACAGCGGATTGCGCGGGTCGCTCCCAGTCATCAGGCCATGAGATCGCCGCGTATCGCGCGAACGGAAGTGAGTTCAGCAGAAACAGGCCACGTTGGGAACTCTCCTTTGCAGGGATTCGTTGCTGCACGGCCGACAGCAGTCGGACCTTGATTTCGTCAAGCCCCGCTGTGAGCTGAGCGGCTGTTTCGTGTAGTTTCTGAGTTCGTTCCGGAGCAGCATCCAGCACATCGACATGCTGAAGTTCAAGATCAGCGATAGCAGCTTCAAATTCCGACATCCGCCGGGCTGACTCAGTCATGCCTTCGGTCGTTCGGATGAGTCCGGCAATTCCATGTGCAGTCCGCAGCGACTCCAGTTGCTGATTCAACAGACGCAAAGTCGCCGGGCCGGAAATTGGAGGTTCGGTTTTCAACACAGAAGATTGAATCAGGAACGGCGCAAGATAGTCAGAGTGATCATGACGTTCGGCAAGACGAGTGCCCCCGGCGGCGTGGCACAGTTGATCCATCGTTACGAATTCACCGAGCACCGGTGCGTAGGTTGCAGCAATCTGAAGATCTGTCATCCACGGCGACTTCAGCGTGGGCAGTCGAGCGAGGAAGAGAGCCGCTGTGGAATCGTCCTGCATACTTTCATTGTAGCGGTCCGCAAATCTCAAAAAGCCGGCTGCGCTATCAATCGCCAGAGGAATGCGGGAGGCTGCCGCAATCATGGATCCATCTGGTGCCTGCCATTCAAACTGACTGCGTTCACGATCGGGATAGAGCCCATCATCCAATGCGACATGGAATGCGGATTCAAAACCCAGATGACTCAGCAGTGCGGGCATCGAAGCGGTCAATCCAAATCGTCTGCGAGCCCAGTGGCGAGGTGTGTGCCCGAGAGTCTTTGTGAACAACGCCCTGCAGCGCTGAATATCAGCGACGGTTGTCGCCATGGAACCAAGTGAGGTTCGAGTTTCATGATCGTGGCCCGAAAGCAGGCCGATACGTTCGTTCTTCAGGGCGGACGATAATGCGTCGGCGATTTGAGAATTCCCGGAGATCCAGCGCACAAGATCACGGCCCGTCGCAAACAGATTCAGCTTTGTGGGCGATTGCAGGAGTTCAATAATTGTTTCGGGAGCTTCATCATCACCGGGGATACAGATATCGACAAGATAGCAGCTCATGGGATGAAACCGCTCGCGAGTTTCGCGAACGTGTTCGAAGCACTTGCCAAGATGAGCTTTTGCGGTCTCGCAATCACCATTCAGAAAGGCATCAGCCGCCAAAAAGTGTGGCAAGAGATCCGGATCTGCTTTTGTTTCGCTGGTCACCGGGGAGACAGCAGGCGATTCATCGTTGAGAGCCCGATTGATCGCCGTCAGCCACTCATCACGAGTGATGCATGCGGAAATCACGATATGCCCCTGATCGCGAAGTGCAGAACGCCATTCGTGAGGCATCCACGATTCTGAAGCGGACGGGACAAGGATGATTCGACGGCCGGGGTATCCCGAGAGAGATTCCGCCTGACGAAACAGAGGGATACTGGTCGAACGGCTGAGAAGTCGAGGATGCCAGGCACAAGCAACGGCATTCAGCAGGCTGGAGGCACCGTCTTCCGGAAGGTCTGTCGGCAGATCTTCGATCGAATAGCCCGGGATCAGAACGCTGATTTCAGAAAAATCGTTACAGACTGACATAGTGCGGGGAGGCTTGCGTGGAGTTTGTGTGATGAGGCATCGGGGACCGCAAAATCAGAAGTTCACCAATTTGCAGGCAAACCGCAGATTCCAGCACTTTCCCGGAACAAGAGTGTGGCAGTTAACGTCAGAGATTCCACCCGCAGCGAGGAGATTTGCCTCCTGCGGGTGCAGGACAACCGATAATCGAGAAGGTGTGGCAAGTGGAATTTGGCAAAATGCCGTTTTTTGGGTTTTGTGACCTTCCAACAGGTAAAGACGTCGGTTGGGCAGGGAGTGTGAGTCCTGAGACGCCAGCGATTTCAGGATTTCACAGAATTGCCGGGGCAAGCCGTTTCAAAATTGGTTGACGAGACCGCAAATCTGCTGGTACTTTTGCCGCAGAGTGTTACCACAAAACGACTTTTGGCCGCAAAGACCTTTGCGGCAGGGGCATTTTGTCCCTGCTGATCAGCGTTTTTCTAGTGGTTCTACTGGTTCTTGAACTATCCGGAACTTCGGGATTGTATAGAGGCTTCACATGGCAGAATCAATCAGCGCTTGGGGCATTGACATTGGTCAGGCGGGCCTGAAAGCAATCAGGTTGCGGTCGTCGGAGAATGGCGAACGCGTTGTTGCGACAGCTTTTGACTACGTGCCTCATCCGAAGATTCTGAGCCAGCCGGATGCTATTCCGGAAGAGCTGATTCGCGAAGCGATGAAGACCTTTCTGGAACGCAACAAGATTAACAATGATCTGATTGCGATCAGCGTGCCCGGCCAGAGCTCTTTGGCCAAGTTCATTAAGCTGCCGCCGGTCGAGGCTGGCAAGGTTGCTGAAATCGTCAAGTACGAAGCTCGGCAGCAGATTCCGTTCGATCTGAACGATGTGATCTGGGACTATCAGCCGATCGGTGGAGGTGTTGAAGAGAGTGGCTTCATGCTGGAGGCGGAAGTCGGTCTGTTCGCGATGAAGCGCGACCTCGTGTATGAGGCGATGAAGCCTTTCACGAACAATAGTAAAGAAGTCGAGCTGGTCCAGATGGCACCGCTCGCGCTTTACAACTATCTGTCTTATGATGTGCTGGGATTTCGCAAGACGGCTGAAACGCCGGAGCCGCCGGCTGGCGAAGACTATTATGTCATTCTTGATATGGGTGCCGACAACACCACGCTGCTGGTTTCGAATGGCCGCAGCATCTGGATTCGCAATGTGCCGATTGGCGGCAATCACTTCACTCGTGCACTGACTCGCGAAATGAAGCTGACCTTCGCGAAGGCCGAGCATCTGAAGTGCAACGCGACCAAGGCTCCGGATCCCAAGGCCGTGTTTCAGGCGATGCGTCCGGTCTTCAACGACTACGTATCAGAAATTCAGCGTTCGATTGGTTACTTCGGCAGTGTGAATCGTGCGGCAAAGATTCGCAAGATCATTGGTGTTGGTAACGGATTTCGTCTGGCTGGACTTCAAAAATTCCTGCAGCAGAATCTGCAATATGATGTCGAGCGGCTGGAGAGTCTGAACGGTGTCACGGGCGACTCCGTACTAACGGATCCGTTGTTCATCGACAACATGATGACATTTGCGGTTCCCTATGGCTTGGCGCTGCAGGCGATCGGTAAGACTCGGATTCGGACGACCCTGCTGCCTCCTGAGATTGCCGTTGACCGCAGGATTCGCAGCAAAAAGCCGTGGGCGATTGCCGCGGCTGCGGGACTCCTGCTGGCGATGGGCGTTAGCACTATGGGCAGTGCGTCAGTGCTGAAGTCGTACGGAGTTGAGAAATGGGACGACGAACAGAAACTGGTTGATCAGGTTCAGTCTGAAATTAGTGCTCAGGATGGAGCATTTTCAGCTGAAGAAGGCGGGCATGCAAAGATACTTGAGAACATAGGCCAGTTGGTGGCTCCGCTCGAGAAACGCTCGCTGTGGATGGAGCTTTTCAAGGCTATCAATGAGTGTATGCCATACGACGAGGGCGACGCCCTCGATCAGTCTGATATTACACTGCAAAGAAAGCTGAGGATCACTTCGGTTTCTGCCAAGAAGGTTGAGGATGTTGCCGCCTGGCATCAGAAGTTTGTTGACGCCGAGAAGACGCTTGATTTTGGTGAGCTGGATCAGGTGCCTCCAACCTCAGGCAAAGGCTACATCATTACTCTGAAAGGTCATCACTACTTCAATAACAAAGAGAAGCATGACTTTTCTGAAATCGACGGCTTGTTCGTCGAGAAGACGCTGGTTGCGAATCTCCGAAAATGGACATTGGAGAGCAGCGGTGTTGAAGTTCCTGTTGGAAAGATTGGCATCTCCTATCCAATCGTAGCCTGGAGCTTGCTGGAGCGTGAGCAGTACGATCCGAATCGCCGCATTGGAAGTCAGATGACCGGTGCGGGTGGATATGGCGGCGGAGGATACGCCGGTATGGGATCCGGAATGCCTGGGGAAATGATGGGGGCCGGAGCCGGCTACATGCCACCCGGAGAAGCGGGAATCGGAGCGGCAGGCTACCTTGGCGGTGATCCCGCCGGGCTGGGTTCTGCAGGATATGCCGGGGCTGAAGGCCCCGGGGCATTTCCCGGTGCACCAGGACTTGGAGGCGTCGGCACGGGGCAGATTCCTGGCGGCAAAGGCCCAATCTTCAAGGAAGCCGAGAAGAAAGAGTTGAAGGTTATTGATCGAACAGATTTTGTTGTTCAGTTCATTTGGATCCCAACGGTTGAAAGAGATCGCAAGGATGCTGATCCGCGAGCACCAGTGTCAACTGGTACGGATGGGGCAGGCGAACCTGCAGATGGGGCTGTTCCGCCAGATGGGGCTGCTGCAGCAGAGACGCCAGCACCCTAGTAGAATTTTGGATGACGGTCAGTCAGTTGTTGGTTTTCAGTTCTGATCTTAAAGAGTTTGCAGTCAAACAGAGGTTTCTGAGATGGATAAGCTTCAGCCACTCATCAAGCACCGATATTGGATTTGCTTCGCGCTTTCCGTTGTGTTCGTTGTCGTAGGATGGTGGATGGCCAGTGGCGCGATTGCCATTGAAATCGAAGATCGCATGAAAAAGGTCGACGAGTCCTTCACAAAGGCAACTCAGGGGGCCACGAAGCCGAATAAAACCTGGGTCGATGCTGCAAAGAAGGAGAATGAAGCCGATACGCTGTCCTATGATCGTGCCTCCAAGCAACTTCTCCAGCGACAGAAGAATGCTCGCAAATGGCCGGATGCGCTTGTAAACAGCATGAAGGGGATCTCGTACCGTCAGGATCTCAAAGACACAACAACTCGTGCTCGCTGGGCTTCCATTTATAGAGATCAGATTGAACAGTTGCTGCAAATTGTTAAACCCTTCAAGGAAGGGGAGGGTCTCGTGCTGGTCGACAGCGGCAAGATCTCTCACAAGCCGTTCAATTCGTGGCGGACTTCTCGCCCGTCATCTACGGAGATTTGGAATTGCCAGGAAGACATTTGGCTCCTGGAGTCATTGTTGAAATCCATTGCTCGCGTCAATGAAGGCGCAACCCGACTTACGGAGTCTCAGGTACGCCAGATCTTCCGGCTTCATCTCAGAGGCGGCGACCGTGATGCAGCACCATCCAGCAGTGCAGGAGGAGGTATGGGCGACATGGGTGCCATGGGCATGGGAGCAATGGGGATGAGCATGCCCGGTGGTGCCGAGGGTGGCGCGTTTATGCCGGAAGGTGCCGGAATGGGCGGCTCGGGCGGTGCTGCGTCGTATCCGGGGAAAGAGTTTGAGGGGGCCGCTGGCACTGATATTCTGACTGAGGAGTTTGGTGCTTTCGCTGCTGGCGGCGGAGCCGCGGGCGGAATGAGCCCCATGAGTGGCATGGGAGACATGAGTGCCATGGCCATGGGCGGAGGCGCTCAAGGCATGGGCGGAATGGGAGGAATGGGTGGTGCTCCTGCGGAAGAAAAACGATATGTCGATGGCGGAGATGGCGACACGACACTGGGTTACAAGACCCGCGCATTTCTGCTGGACGTCTTGATCCGTGATGAACAGGTTCCAAACCTCCTGGCGTCTCTGACGAATTCGGACTTCCCGGTGGAAATCGTTCGAGTGGAAGTCGTCTCTAAATTCACTCCGTCAAAGGGTGCGGGCGGGATGACCGGCGGCCCAGGCATGGATGGAATGGGTTCGGGGGCCGAAATGGCCGGTGCGATGACTGGGATGGGTGAAATGCCAGGAGCAGCAGACGGCGGGGGCTACGGCGCTCCAGGTGAATCGGCCTATGGCGGTGGTGGAGCTTTTGGTAGTGAAGGAATTGGTGCTCTGGGCGGCAGCACGGAATACGATCCCAACGCGATATCAGGCTCCGGTGCGATGGGAATGGCTCCGGGAATGCCGAACTCAGGGCTACCGGGCGGCGGTGCCAAAGGTAAAGAAGTTATTCAGGCCGCGATGAATGACCCATTGATGGTTCACGTAAAGATTGGTGGATTGATGACACTCTACCAGTCCGCTCAGGAAGCGAATGCTGAAGCGGCAACAGCAGAGACAGATCAGGCGACGACTCCAACGGAGGCACCTGCGGCGGAGTCAACTGCTGTACCAGGCGATCCTGCAGCTCCAACTGATCCCGCTGAACCTGGAACGAGCCCGGCACCTGCAGAAGGCACACCAACGACGGAGGGCACACCCTCTCCGGATCCTGAAAATCCTGCTGGACCGGCATCGCCACCTGCAACGGGCGAGGCTACTGAAGGGGCATCACCTGCCCCTGCAGAGGGAACTCCGGCTGCTCCAGCGACAGATCCGGGGACAACTACGCCTCCGGAGCCGGCAAGTTCGGAAGCCCAGCCGGCGACAGAAACGCCCTCGGCAGATCCGGCTTCACCACCTGCGGCGACCCCTCCGGTTCAGCCATAGATTTGATTCGCAGTCCTGGATCTGTTCAGTCCGGTTCTGAGTAAAAAAGTGTTGAGGATTCATTGGTTCTCTCGGGAGATTAACGATGGCAAAGAAGCGTCTGGATTTTAAAGCATTACTTCTGAACCATGGTGAGAAGTTTGGGGCTGCACTCATTGGCGTTCTGGCGGTGACGGGTTTAGCGACAGCAAACTGGTCCGCATGCAGTCGCCTGGAATCCGAACTGAAAGAGGCTGCCAATAAGACGAAAGAGGCATGGAACTCGCCCTCCAACGTGATGTCAGAAGAGAAGAAAACACTTTTCGACTCGACCCCCGAAGTGGAGGTGCTGGCGAACCGAATGGCGTCTCCGAACGAGGACATCGAACAGTTCGCCTGGGTGAGGCATTTGAATGAGCCGATCAACAGCGTTAAAGAAAAACTTGCGCCGGTGATTGTATTGCCTCCGGAGTCTCCCGAATCAACTCTTGTCACCTTCGCGCTGGTTCAGAAGCCGGATGATGAAGAAGCGGCTGATGCGGAGACCATGACAGAGTCCGCTGACGAACCAGAAGAGAAAGATGCAGCAGATAAAGATCTCGCTGACCTCTTCGGTGACAACAAGAAAAGCGGCGTTGGGGTGCCCGGCGGTTATCCGGGTGCAGACGCGGCTGGCGGCATAATGCCTGGTGGTCCAGGTGCAGGTGCAGCAGGCTATCCCGGAGGAACTGTCGCAGGGGACGGTTACCCAGTCGGTGGTTCAGGAATGGGTTCAGGAATGGGAATGGGGCCAGGAATGGCAATGGGGATGGGGCCAGGCGGCTCGGGGATGATAGGAATGCCGGAAAGCCTCGACGGCTATGGCATGGGCGGCTACATGGGCATGGAAGGAGGCATGGGGGCGGCCGTTGCTGAACGCAAGATTCGGTCCTGTTCCGGCGTGTCTGTACGGGCCGTGTTCGATCTGTACAAACAAACCAATATGCTTGCAGAGGCTCTTCATATTCCAGCCAAAGATGGTCAGCGCTACATTGACTTCGTGAATCTTGAGATTCAGCGGAAGGCGGCTGTGCCCGGGGCTGATCCATGGGGCGGAGAATGGGAGCAGTTGTCTCTGAAGGATATCGCTGAGATTCTGGAAGAAGCAGCCTACAACGACCGGGACATCGTCAATCCTTCAGTTGTTCGAAGTGAAATCACAATGCCACTGCCAGGTCGGGCGGCTGGCAACTGGACTCCAGCAAATGCATCGCACAAGCGGTTGGAAGAGTTTCAGCTCTCCGATGAAGAGAAGGAACTGATTGACCGACATCAGGCAAAGTTGCTGGAAGAGGCCAACAAGATGAAAGCGATGTTACCTCCAGCACAGGCGAAAAGCGAGGGATTCAGAAAGTGGGGACTCGCATCGCAGGACCTTGGTACCGCACTCGGTGGTAGCGGGATGAATGTCTCTGGCACGATGTTTTCAGATTATCAGTCTTCCATGAATACACCTCTTCCTGAAGGAGCTGAAGGTCAGGGTCAGCAACTGAATAAGGACCCTCGATTCAAGACCAAAGAAGATCTGGAAAAGTTCCTGAACAGTACGCTCGTTGCAAATCGCCTGCTGCTGGTTCGATTCATGGACTTCACTTGCGATCAGGGAAATTCTTATCGTTATCGCGTGCGACTGGAGATGAGAAATCCGACTTTCAATATGCCGGTTGATGAGTTGGAACAGCCGGAACTGGCATCTCAGAAAACCATCTTCTCAGGGTGGAGCGAGCCTACTGAACCAGTGTTTGTGCCCGGATCTTATCGCTACTACACCCAGAAGGTTGATTCCCGACCGCGTGTGGATGAAGTCGCACAACTCAGCATGTATTATCAGCACGAAACAGCGGGAACACCTGTGATGGCGAGCCTGCGTGTTCCCGTGGGCGTTCGTATCGGTGGTAAACAGAGTCTTGATGTTGTGGATCTTGGCAAGAGCACACTTGAGCCCCAGGAGATTGAGTTGAAGTCTCTGGACTATCTGGCCAGCGTGACAGAGGCTCCCCGAATTTCTGCTTCTGAGTTTCCGGAGCTGAGGGATATTCTGAAGGGAGTGCCCGGGGGTCGAGTGATTCCGGACCGTATCTCTGTGATTGATTCCACAGGGGCGATCGTGTCACGTTATGTCGGGGACAAAGTCAACGGTGGCAACAAGGCGATCTCAGAAGCTGATGACCTTGCGGTCGCAAAGTTTGTGCTGGAGACGTACAAGCACTTCCGTGCTGATGAAGCTGCTGCCGCAATTGGTCTTCCCTATGGAGCCGAAGGAGGAAGCGCTGATCCGAGCATGATGGGGTCAGGAGCCATGATGGGGATGGGCGCCGATTACATGGGAGCCGCCGGCCCCGGAAGTTCTTTGGGAAGCAGTCGCTCATCGCGGTCTTCACGACGTGGAAAAGCAAATCGTCCAGGTGGTGGTGCGAGTGCCGCTCCTTAGATTATGCCGATGATTGTGATAATGGAGGGCGATGGCATTTGCTGAATTGATTGCGGCAAATCCATCGCTCTCGTTCCTGACGAATTTGATCGGAAACACTGGAGTCAGAATAATCAAGCCTGAATGGCTCGGTCGGGTTGCCAGCCTCATCTGCTGACAAATGCCGATCTTGCCAATCCCGTCCAGCAGTCGACCGTTTCGAATAAATGTTTCGACTCCCCGTTGTTTCACCCGGTACTGGCCTCCCGGAGATCATGTCACACCATCTGTTAACGTCGCAGAATTATTTAAGTCGAGCAACCTGTTGAAACGCACCGCTTGGCGGCTTTGAATCCCGGGGAGTTCTTCGATCCGAACAACTGCCATTGACCTGTGCTCTTCGGGTGCATTCAAATCCCGCATTACTAATCAACTGAGCCCGAAGAAATGCAGAGGGTGTGATTCGCTCAGTTTCCTCTGATGCCGTGAGCGGAAAAATGTTCCGATGCCTGCCAGGCCTGTTGATTGGCATCGTTTCCATGCAGGCTTTTGCTGCGGAGCCTAAGTGGCTTGTCCAGAAGCAATTTGAGACGTTTTCGTTGCTCGCGGATTTTCGCGTTGATGCACCGGAAATTCAGACGCAGTTGTCGGAACTAACTTCAGAGCTGAGCGACGTGCTTGGGATCAGGCCGACCGGCGAGCCAATTCAGATTGTACTGTTCGAAAGCCGGAAGAATTATTTGGCGTATCTCGGTTCAACAGTTCCCACCAGTCGCGATCGGCGAGCCGTTTTTGTTCGCAAGGGGAGTCTGACTTCAATCTACTGTTATCGATCGGACGCATTGACGGCTGATCTGCGTCATGAAATGACTCATGCCTTGCTTCATCAACACGTTCAGTTCCTGCCATTGTGGATGGATGAGGGGCTTGCCGAATACTTCGAGGAGGCACCTCTGCGGAGATCATCTTCTCCTCGCACGAAAAGCGTTCGCTGGAAAGCCGCCGTCGGCTGGTCTCCGGATCTGGATCGGCTTGAGAGACTTCCCGTTGCTGGAGACATGGACTCCACGGACTACCGTGATAGCTGGGCGCTGTGTAGTTTTTTGTTGAATGAGTCGAAGGAATCCAGAGCTTTTCTGTGTGATTATTTGAAGCTGATTCACGAAGGGAATGCACCACCGCGGTTCAGTGAGTACCTGACCACGGCCGGCCCGGATTGGCAGGTTCGTGCCAAAACCTATTTTCGCAAGCCGGTGTTTCAGACGGCCGCTGAGCGTTCAGATCTCAAATAAAGATCAGCAGAGAATCAGTTGAACCGGGTTATTTCAGTTGCAGGCAGAAACGTCATGTTGGTTCCGGATACTCATCGGGAATTACGTCCTGCTCCGAATATCGGAGTTCAGTCTGGAGCATTGATTCCCGGATTGCCCGAGATTCCGTTCGGGTGGACGGAGGCTGAGTTTCGTGTGCTGGACCGGTCGTTTCGACTGATGGTGCCTTTCCGCCCCGATAGCTTGCTGGACTCACCGGAAGTTCTGTCGGCCAGTGCTCTCGACGACTACATGCCATATTGGGCTTACGTCTGGCCTGCGGCTTTGCAGATTGCGGAATCGGTGCTGCAGAATCCCTGGCCCCGGGAGACCCGGGTTCTTGAGCTGGGTTGCGGGCTTGGCCTTGTGGGAATTGCCGCCTTGGCAGCGGGGCTCCGCGTCTCTCTGACCGACTACGATGTCAATGCCATCACAACAGCCAAAATGAACGCTGCTTTAAACGGCTTTCCAGACGCCGAGGTGTTTGTTCTTGACTGGCGCTCGCCGCCCGGATTGACTTACCCGGTCATCATTGGATGTGATGTCACGTACGAAAGCCGAAATCACGCTCCCATATTGGATTTGATCGATCGAATGCTGGAGCCCGACGGATTCTGCTGGATTGCCGACGGAGGGCGTCATGCTGCGTCCGCCTTTGTTGACCTCGCCAGGATTCGAGGGTATTCGGTCGGGATGCGTGATCTTGAGGGCAAAGAAATCAACGATCCTGGATTGAACTACGTCCTGCTGGAACTCAGAAAGAGATGAAAAACGCCGGCCCGGAGCGGAACTCTGTCGAAAAGCGACAGCCGGAGTTGGCATTTTCCGTCCTGAGATTTCAGCTCCTGACGAACGAAAACCGCCTTTAGCATCGCGTTGAAAACTGTGTCAGGAACCCGGGGACGGCAATGAAACTCGGTAAATATGCGCCGCCAGGGAGTCCCGGACACCAGTCTCAAAAGCCCTTTAAGCAGTCTGTCGCAAGAAGCCGAGGAAAGGGACCCGGCAGATTCGGGTTGTAACGATTCCTCCGGAATCGCGGTCAATGTCAGGTCGGACTGGTAATCTGTCGACCAGTAAACAATCATACCGACTCGGCAGCAGAACCGGATTCTTGGCGCGAAAGTAATGATTTGTTGCCCTGAATGGGTTCTGATTCTGGACGTGAATCGGTGAACCTGTCATGTTTATCAGTTTTCTCTCGTCCTGGATTCCTGAAAAATTGAACGAGACACCGATGTCTCCCTGTTCTGGTGAGCTTATGCCAGTTGTTGTACGCAACTTTCAGATCCTGAGTAGTTTCATCTCCTTCGGCGCTGTGCCGTTGTTTTTTCTTGCCCTTGCCGGGGTGCCGGATGGTCAGGCTTGCGCACAGGATTCAACAAGTCCGGCGGCAGAGGCTCCGACGCAGACTGCTCCCGATAGTGCACCAGCGCCAACTCCGGATCGTGCGCCTGCTCCCGCAGCAGCGCCCGCTGTTGCGGACAACGCACAACAGTATGTGCTGAATCAGCAGAAGTTAACTCGGTCGATTCGAGAAATTCGCAATCCTCTTCCAGGGCCGGACAAGGCTGCTGCAGACAAGGTTAAGAGGCAATACACTCAACTGCTGGCTACTGGATTCAGCGGAGAGGCCGACTCGAAAATTGTTCGTGACTATTTGACGTGGCTGATTTTTCAGGCTTCGGATCCGACTTTCAGTCAGAGTTCGAAGAATATGGAGAACCTGATCGAGGACGTAAAGAACTCGGTCGCGAAAGCTGGCTCCGGCGCTCAGGGTGGTCAGGCAGGAAAAGACCGAGAGCGACGAAAGTATTGCTCAGAAGTACTGGCGGTCGTAAAGCAGATGTTGGACAACAATCTTGATTCGCGATTCGCGGCGATCAAGATTATGCAATATCTTTACGACACGATCCCCGCTCAGGGTGGCGGAGCAACGTCAATGACTCGGCTACATCCTGAAGCCCTCACGGTTATGTTGGCTGTTCTGAATGATGCCAATCAGCCTGATTCCGTGAAGTCTGTGACAGCAGCCTCCCTCAAAAACATTCTGATGAATTGTGATGTGGTCGAGCAGGATCAGTTTCGAATTTCTGACGCGATCTACAAAGAAGTCGTCCGTCCGTACACTGAGGTTGCTTTTCAAATGGACCTCATTGATGCAGCCTACGTCATTACCAAGCCAAGAAGAACCGTGGGCGCACCTGAGCCAACAGCTCTGAAGATTTTTGCCGCGGTGATTAATGACCGTACGAAACCTGTCGAAGTTCGGTGCCACGCGGCGAAGGGCTTCGGCATCTGCAATTACGATGTTGCGGGGACAAAATTTGATCCCATCGCGTGGAAAGTCACTCAATTGGCGGGTGATGCGGCACTGGAATACAGCCAGAATCCGGGAGACCCGAAATGGCAATGGTGCGGAATCGACTTGTTGCTGACTTTTCGGCATGCAACAGCCGCAGAGGCTGCTGCGGCTCCGCCAGCCTGTAAAGGGATCATGAATCGAGCACCCAATTCGAAGGTTGTTTCTGAGGCTGCTCCGTTTGTGACACTTGTTTCATTGCAGTTGATTGCGAATAAAGGCAATTTCAAGGCCGCGCAGGTTGCCGAGCTGGCCAAAATGAAGACCTGGCTAACAGACAATGTCCCGGCTGATCTGAAATGGGACACGAACGCTGCACCGCTGCAGAAATAAAAAGTGGTCGTGCGATGTCTGATTCTGAGAACAATTCAGCTTTGCCTCTGACACCAGGTGGACAAGCGAAGCTGCAATCTTTGGTTGTTCGGAGCCAGAAAGTGATGGCTCACGGATGGATGATTCGCACGTTCATTAAGCATTCCGATGAGGTTGAGGACTACCCGGAACTGAACGAAATGGCTCGAACGATCTTCGACGTTTTTCGTGCAGTGGAGACACAGGTAGAGGATCCTCAGTCGTACTTCAGAACGGTCCGCAAGAAGCTCGGGAAGCTTTCATCTGCGGCCGAGCAGTTTGAGAAAGACGCGTGGCATGCGTCGACACATACTAACTTTCAGCAGGCGGCCATTGCCGCAAAATTCCTTGGCGAGCAATTGATGGAACTCGTGACTGAAGCTGAAAAACTCGTGCCGCGCCCCGCTCCTCCAAAAATCACATTGCCGGTTTCTCCGAGGCCAACATCGGGACCTGCAGCTTCTGAATAGTCAATCAGTGGTTGACACATCGGGTACGGTGGACCGGAATTTCCCCGTACGAGCACTTTGGTCGGGCTGAAAGCCGAAACTGACTTAAGGATCAGTGCCGACGTAACATCCCTTTTTTACTGCCGCGAGAAATCACAACCCGAAACGTCAGCGAGGGATTTCCCGGCAAGGCACCGATCCCTCGCTGACGCGTCGGGTTGTGATTTCGGGAACTTGTTTTGGGACTGATCTTAAGTGGCTGATTTCTCTGAAAAGTGAAAAAATCTTAAGAAATCGCCACCAGGTCGAAAGCAGGCATAACTCTTCTGACCGCGATAATCACAGTTCTCCGCAGGGATTCCCGTCGTTTGGGGGAGTCCCCAACCAGAAAAGTCGAACTCCGCGATGGTGGCGACCGATTGCGCCAGCGCCACTCCTGGTTGGTAGATTCGGGAGCGAGGAAGTGCCGGGATGATTTTTCTGACCTGACAGTACATTCACGGTCAGCGGGAATACTCGTCGAGAACGCGATTCGGTCTGGTCGCCAGTCGAATGTTGAGGAATTGCCTCTTTGCTGAATAATGGGGAGAGGTCCCGCGTTCGTCGTGGGGTGTTTTCCGGAAAGAACATTGTTAGGACCCAACTTCTCTGGAACCCGGGGCTTGTGTTGCGTTTCCGAAGTGAACACAATCCAGTGGTGAGAAAATTCCTGTTTTTTCAGGTTCTGTAGATTGCGGATTCGGAGTTCTGAGCATGCGTGACTGGCTGGAGCGCTTTGTCGACGATGGCACCATTGGGGAATCTCAACTGGAAGAGTCACGCAGCATGGCTGCGAATCTCGGGATTCCCTGTGAAGATGCTCTGATCCGACTGGGCTATATTTCCTCTGGCGACTTAATGAGGGCTCAGGCCGAAGAGTTTGGCTACGACTACATCGAGCTTGAGGGGCGTCAGATCCCGAATTCTGTCATCGAACTGGTCACAGAATCGATGGCTCGAGAAAACGTCGTCATCCCGATTGAATCTGACGGCGAATCGGTTGTGATCGCAATGCACAACCCGAACAACATTGAAATCATCGACAAACTGCGGTTCGTGCTGAACCGTGAAATCCGCCCGGTCATGGCACCCCTGGAATCAATTCAGGCCGCGATCAATCGCCACTACGGGCAGTCTGAAACCGAGTCTGTGGACTCGATGATTTCAGAGTTCACCGAAACTCAGATCGACTTCACCGACGTTGAAGCAGCATCGGCCATGCAGGGCGATGAGGATGATAGTGCCCCGATCATCCGACTGGCCAACCTGATCATTTCAGAAGCAGTGAAAGAACGCGCCAGCGATATCCATGTGGAACCATTCGAAGATCGGGTTCGTATCCGATATCGCATCGACGGTGCTCTGATTGAACGCGACAGTCCTCCTAAACGCCTTTTGGGAGCACTGGTTTCGCGTTTCAAGATTATGGCCAAGATGGACATTTCGGAGAAGCGTCGACCACAGGACGGACGAATCAAAACTCGCTCGGGGAACAAAGAGTTTGACCTGCGAGTTTCAATTCTGCCGACGAACCATGGCCAGGCAGTGGTCATGCGAATTCTTGACCGAGACAACATCAAGGTGGGAATTCGTAACCTCGGCTTCGGAGAAGACAATTACCGTACTTTCCAGAACATCATCCGGCGGCCAAACGGGATTTTTCTCGTCACGGGGCCTACCGGATCGGGAAAAACCACGACGCTGTATAGTGCTCTCGGAGAACTGAATCGTCCGGACAGAAAGATCATCACGGCAGAGGACCCCGTGGAGTATTACCTCCCAGGCATCAATCAGGTCGAAGTGCGACACAACATCGGGCTCGACTTTGCCAAGATCATCAAGGCGATGTTGCGACAGGCGCCGAACGCAATTCTGGTAGGGGAAATTCGCGATACGGAAACCGGTGAAATGGCGATTCAGGCGTCGCTGACCGGACACCTTGTGTTCAGCACGCTGCATACCAACGATGCTCCGGGTGCGATTACTCGACTGATCGACATGGGCGTTCAGCCGTTCCTTGTGGCCTGCTCTCTGATGGCCGTATTGGCTCAACGACTGGTGCGAGTTGTTTGCCCGAAGTGCAAGGAACCGTATACGCCAAGCCCGGAAGAAGTTGACATCTTCAATATCACGCCGGATGAAGTTTCCGAAGGTCAATGGGTTCGCGGCAAAGGCTGCAACAATTGTAAGCACACAGGTTACAAGGGGCGTCGTGCCGTGTTTGAGCTGATGACAATGAACAGCACGCTGCGAGAAATGGCTTTCAACAGCGAGCCGGCTCAGAACATTCGACGTCAGGCTCGATTGCTGGGAATGAGGACACTGGTAGAGGATGCCAAGGACAAAGCCTACCAGGGGCTGACGACTCTGGCTGAAGTTTATAAATTGTCGAAGGGCGGACACTAGTGACTTTCAGTCCATCAACGACTCATTGATTCTCATCGATTCAACAAAAGGGAACTTCTATGTCAGGCGGAGGCGGTGGTGGCGGCGGAGGCAATCCGCAGAGCGGCGTACGCAGTTTTCAGATCGACAAGTTGCTGGAGACGGTTGTTAAAGAACGAGTCAGTGACCTGCACATTACTGTCGGACAACCGCCGGTAGTTCGTTCCGGCGGACGCATGGTTCGCCTGGAAACCAGAACTCTGACGGCCGACGACACGACCAACCTGATGAAGAGTATTACGCCTGAACGAAATCAGCAGGAGCTGCAGGAACGGGGTGGTACTGACTTCGGTTTTGCTTTTGGCGATAAAGCTCGTTTCCGAGTCGCGGTGTTCAAGCAACGTGGCATGATCGGGATGGTTTTGCGGCGAGTTCCGAACGAGTTCCTGACGTTCGAGCAACTGGGTTTGCCGACGGTCTGTAAGGATCTGATTCAGCGACCTCGCGGTCTTTTCCTCGTAACAGGTCCGACGGGTTCCGGTAAGACAACCAGTCTTGCGTCGATGATCAACTGGATGAACCATAACATGGATCATCATATCATCACTCTGGAAGACCCGATCGAATACTACCACGAGCACAAGCATTCCACGATTAATCAACGTGAGATCGGCGTTGACGTTCCAAGCTTTCCGGAAGCTCTGCGACGTGCTCTGCGAATGGACCCGGACGTGATCCTCGTGGGCGAAATGCGAGACCTTGAAACGATCTCGGCGGCGATCACGGCGGCGGAAACCGGGCACGTGGTGTTTGGTACTCTGCATACCACCGGTGCTCAGGGTACGGTCGACCGAATTATCGACGTGTTCCCGACAAACCAGCAGGAGCAGATTCGAACGCAGTTGGCGAATGCGATCATCGGGATCCTCAGCCAGGCCCTGTTGCCTCGAAAACCCAAGGGACTGGTCGCGGCCTATGAAATGCTGGTCGTTACTCCGGCGATTGCAAACCTGATTCGTGAAGGCAAGACGTTCCGTATCAACAGCTCAATTCAGACCGGACGAAAGTTCGGCATGATTCTGCTGGATGACTCGCTGTTCAACCTCTGGAAGAGCGGGTTGTGCGATGAGAAAGACGTACTGTACAAGTCCAACAATCCAGGTGAATTGCGGGCTCGTATTGAGCGAGCGAAACGTGGTGTCTTCGACGAAGACAACGACGATGACGAAGATGAATAGCCAGCTTGAACAGCCGCCATTCAGGCTTTGAGGCCAAGCGTGTTTCGCTACATGTCTCGTGCGTTTAACTGAAAACTGAAAACCGAAAACTGAAATCTCTGCTATGGCTCAACGAAAACTTGGACAGATTCTGGTTGATCTGGGTCACATCAATGACGACCAGCTCTGGGATATTCTGGAAGAACAGAAGCAGAGTCCTGGTACGGTCATCGGTCAGGTCGCGGTACGCATGGGGCTGATCACCCAGGCCCAGGTGACTGAAGCGCTGGCCGAACAGTGGGGTATGCCGGTTGTCAATCTGGAAGAGACCAACATTCAGCCCAACGTGCTGGAAATTGTTCCTCAGACGATGGCCGAAATGTACCACATCATGCCGATCTCTCTGAAGAACGGCGTGCTCACCGTGGCCATGGCGGATCCTCAGAACGTCGGTGCTCTCGACGACCTGCGCAACTTCCTCGGACACGAAATTCGTGGCGCTGTTTCCTCTGGTCCCGACGTCGAAGCGGCGATCGCTAAGTACTATGCGGATCGTGAAGAAAGCATCGAAGACGTTATCGAATCGATGTCGACGGATGAAGATGCCGAGAAGAAGATTCGCGGCTATGACCTTGCCTCTGATGAAGAGATGTCGGATGCTCAGCCAATCAAGAAACTGCTGAACATGGTCATGCTGCTGGCGATTCGGGATCAGGCCAGCGACATTCACTTTGAACCCTTTGAAGATGAGTTCAAGATTCGCGTCAAAGCGGACGGTGTTTTGTACGAGATGGTTCCTCCGCCACGACACCTTGCCAATGCGATCGTCAGTCGTATTAAGGTTATGTCGAATCTCGATATTGCCGAACGCCGACTTCCTCAGGACGGTCGAATCGAACTGAACGTGGGCGGCAACAACGTGGACCTGCGAGTCAGCGTGTTACCCACGCTGTTCGGCGAAGCAGTGGTTATGCGAGTTCTCGACAGAACCGTCGTCGCTCTGGACTTGAACAAGATCGGTATGGATGCAGCGCTGCTGAATAAGTTTCGAAAAGTGCTGAATCGGCCAAACGGGATTTTGCTGGTCACCGGGCCAACCGGAAGCGGCAAAACGACAACCCTTTATTCAGCGCTGAACGAAATGAACAGCACTGAAACCAAAATCATCACCAGTGAAGATCCGATTGAATACGATATTGAAGGAATCATTCAGGTACCGGTAAATCCGGATGTGGGGGTTACCTTTGCGACCGTGCTGCGAGCCATTCTGCGACACGACCCGGACAAGATTCTGGTGGGCGAGATTCGAGACTACGAGACAGCTGAAATTGCGGTCCAGAGCTCGCTGACCGGGCACATGGTGTTCAGCACTCTCCACACAAACGATGCTCCCTCCGCAATTACTCGACTTCGCGACATGGGAGTTCCGGCGTTCCTGATCACGGCGACGGTCGAAGCGATTCTGGCTCAGCGACTGGTGCGGCGTATCTGCTCAGAATGCCGTACTCAGTTCGCACCGTCGGATGAGCTCCTGATGGAGTTGCAGTTGCCCCTCAACACGGCTCGTAAGTACAAATTTTATTACGGAAAAGGATGTCCGCGGTGCAACAACTCCGGATACAAGGGCCGAATCGGCATTTATGAATTCCTGATCATGTCGGATGAGATTCGAGATGCGATCGCTGCGGAAGCGTCCGGCGATGATCTTCGCGATATTGCTCGACAGCAGGGCATGACAACTCTGCGTGAAGCGGGCTTGAAACTGATTTTTGACGGGTTGACGACGATCGATGAAATCGTCAGAGAAACTATCGTGGAAGACGTCTCCTAGTCTGGACAGCAATGTTTGACGGCTCAGATTCACCAAGGTAGTTCTCTGATCAAAATTTTCCGTGCGAAACAGACTCCCTTCTTCCCCTCGGGGGAGAAGATGGCCGCCAGGCCAGATGAGGGGGCAACAGGGCGATGTCCAGCAAAGGCCTTCATTTCGCGAGTCGTAACCATTTCTGTACGGTTTTGCTGAAGCAAAAAGGTACATGAACTCGGTCAACTAACCGTGACGAATGAAAAAATCGATGTAAACTGACCATAGACTGCCGTTGTTGCCTGTGTTATGAACAACGGCACAGACTTTGCCTTCGAAATCCCGGTGAATCGCGATTGTTTCGGACTTTGAAAAGTCGCATCCGGGTTTCGGGGAGTTACTTTTTCACTGAATTTGCTGAGACTTGTGTTTCAGTAGCCACCGGAACTAGCTGGAGAAGACGGTATGCCCACCTTTGCATATGAAGCAATGGATAGCTCGGGTCTCGAGGTGAAAGACACCATTGAGGCTCCGTCGGAGGCCGAAGCCCAGACGATGATCCGGGAAAAGGGCTTCTATGTCACCAAGATTCGTGAGAAGGATCGCAAGAAGAAAGACCCCAAGAAGGGGGCTGCGACCAAAGGAGCCGCGGCTAAGGGAGGCGGCAAGAAGAAGGCTTTCACGATTGGCGGTGTGAAGCCAAAGTTGCTGTGTCAGTTCACACGTCAGCTTTCGACGCTTCAGGACGCTGGTCTGCCGGTCCTTCGCAGCTTGCGAATTCTGGAAGGCCAGAACAAACCGGGAGCATTGAAAAATGCTCTGATGGATGTGATTGAAGACATTGAAGGTGGTAACACGCTGTCGGAGGCGATGTCAAAGCAGCCGAAAGCGTTTGATAATCTCTACGTGAACATGGTCAAGGCCGGGGAAGCCGGCGGTGCACTGGAAGTCATTCTTCAGCGACTTGCCGAGTTCAAAGAGAAAGCTCAGTCGCTGAAGCGAAAGATCGTCGGGGCGATGATCTATCCGGCCGCCGTTATTACTGTGGCTGTGGTGATCGTGTCGTTCATCATGTTGTTCATCATTCCGAAGTTCAAAGAAATCTTTATCGGCTTCGGGGTTGAGCTGCCAGCTCCGACGGTGCTTCTGATCAGCTGTTCGGACTGGATGATGTCGTACTGGTACATGTTATTTGTGGGGCCCATCGGGTTTGTGCTCTTCACCAAGATTGTGAAGAAGAACAAGACGGGAGCCTACGTGATGGACTGGCTCTCGTTACGCATACCGTTGATAGGCAAGATTTTGCATATCGGGACCATTGCGCGCGTGACCAGAACACTGGGCACCCTGATTTCTTCAGGCGTGCCGATTCTGGAGGCGCTTTTAATCTCAAGAGACACGGCGGGGAACGCGGTGTTTGTGCGAGCCTTCGACAATATTTACTCGGCGATCCGCGAAGGGGAAACGATTGCGGTTCCTTTGAAGGAAGCTCGCATCGTTGACGACCTTGTGGTCAACATGGTGGACGTCGGTGAAGAGACCGGTGCTCTGGACGACATGCTCTACAAGGTTGCGGATGTTTACGATGAAGAAGTTGAAGTGCGAGTTGAGAGTTTGGTGAGTTTGCTTGAACCGATCATGGTTGTGGTTTTGGGTCTGATCGTGGGCTTCATCGTGATCGCGTTGTTCATGCCTCTGATTAAGCTGCTCAACGACCTGTCATAATCATGATTGCTCCTCTTCTCCCCTTCGAGGGAAAAGATGGCCGCCATGCCAAAAGATGGACCTTAAATTCACTTCTCCCCTCTCAGGGGAGAAGGTGGCCGCCAGGCCGGATGCGGGGTCTACTGCCTTTACTGAAAACTGAACACTGAAAACTACCCCAGGGTGTCCCATGAAACGTCATGAATCGCAAACCGCAGTTGGCCCCTCACGATCCGGCTTCTCGCTGATCGAGCTGCTGGTCGTGATCGTGATTCTGGGCATCTTGATGTCGTTGATTCTGCCGGCGATAGGCAACGTTCGCTACAAGGCAAGAGTTGCTCAGGTTTCAGCCGAAATGAGTCAGCTTGAGCAGGCTTTGGCGACGTTCCAGAACAAGTTTGGAACGTATCCACCAAGTGCAATAACGCTTTGGGGAACCGAAGCATTGTGGAATAGCAATCCAACGGATAAGTCCACGATCCGCAGTATTTGGCCGGATTTTGATTTCTCCACCGCTGGCCGTGGAGATCAGAGCCTGCATCCGTGGGGAACAACAAATAAGGTGCTCAGTGGTGATGAATGTCTTGTCTTCTTTCTAGGTGGGATGCCGGATTATTCTGGTGGATCAGTGCCAGCGCTTCGAGGATTCTCGAAGAATGCCCGATGGCCTCTCGCGATGGCTGGAGAAAATAGAGACGGTCCGTTCTTTACCGAGTTCAAGGGTGACCGTCTTGTTGACGTTGAAGTAAATTACAGCGAAACGACGGTCCTAGGAGTGATACAACCCAAAGACGAGGTAATTCAAAGCGCAGATGGTGTGCCTAGCTATCTAGATTCTCTTCCGGGGCAGCAAGCTCCAATGTGGTATTCAGCTGCCTCAAACGGGCGTTACGCCAATTCGTCAAGGGCCTATTATCAAGCCGATGGCAAGACTCCATGGAAGAAAGAGTCATTCCAAATCATTTCGCCAGGGGATGATGGCCAGTATGGGAAACTGATCAAACTTCCGGCTTTTAAGTCGGTGTATTCGGAGGACACGAAGTTCACAAACAATGCTCCAGTAAATCGCTTGTCGGAGCGTGATAACATTACAAATTTCTCCGGCGGTCTGCTCGAACAGTAGTTTTGTTCGCTGTTCAAAAGGATCAAGGCCATGCATAGAATCAGTTCGCAGCAACTTCAGAACCCGCGAGGATTTACGCTGATCGAGTTACTGATGGTCATCGCGATCATTGGTATCATGCTCACGATGTCGCTGGTCGTGATGTTTGGGATTACCGATCAGGCCAGTGAAGAGGCGACAAATTCAACGATCCAAAAGGTGAATCGTCTTCTGGAACTCCGCATCGACTCCTTCAACAGAGCATTTCCCGGGAACAGTGCACAATGGGAGTCTGCTTTCATCAGCCATATCGCGCGTGAGGTTGCAACCCGCCAAGGTGTTCCGCAAGCTCGAGCTGAAGCTCTACTGAAGCGTTTTGCGGAGGGCTCACCGGTTTGGCAGATTCTCGCAAAGAAGGCATCTTACCGATTCGAATTTCCTCAGCGTATTAAAGAAATTCTTGCCGGGGCACCGTTCAATAATGATTCGAATGGCAACACGATTCCAGACACCCTTGAAGTCAAACTGCTTCGCCCCACTGCTGAGCGGCAACTGCGAGACGGCTATGACAGCATTCCTCCAAATCCTTCGCCAACCGCGGGTAATATAACAACTCGCATGAATGCTCTCTGGGTAATCCACAATCGTGACCGCACTACAGAGAGTTCAGAACTGCTTTACTTCTTCCTGTTTCACTCTGGCAATTTCGGTTCTGCTGAAGTAAGTCGAGATGAGTTTACAGAGAAAGAAATTGCGGATACAGATGGGGATGGACTCCGTGAGTTTGTCGATGCCTGGGGCCAACCGCTAAGATTCTATCGCTGGCCGACGCGACTTATCGACCCTTCGCTTCCGCTGGGGGCCTTTGCACCAAACTTCGCTACAGAGAACGACCCCACAGACCTCAGGACAGTTCTGTCGGTCGACCGATCGCGGGTCGACGTGGGCGTGCGTGAAGTGGATCAGCTGGAACGTAGTGTCGCGGAATTGCTGATCAAGGGTTTGCCAAGAAAATTAGAATTTACCAATGCTTACATTACCGCCGCTTGCAGCAGCAAAACGGATCGACCGGGAATTACAGATGTCGACGTGATTATTCCTCCAGACCCACTGCTGCGTGACCCCGATGATCCGGCTGGCCTTCTGTATTCATTACTTGAAAGTGGCATTCCCACGGGCAATTTCGCAGTGGATCTGTCGTGGGAGTTCAATGAACAGAACTATCATACCCCTGACACATTTCATGCACCGCTGATTGTGTCCCCGGGACTTGATGACGAGTTGGGGTTGTTCGAGCCCTTCGATCAGGCTGAGCTAGGCAACCTTGCTCGATATAACGTCGATCCGGATGGAGATGGTACACCCTTTTTTGCCCATCCGACTGTAGCGCAGCAACAGGCCGAGTTGAACGAAGTGCTTGATATCCTTTCGGACAACCTTACGAACCGAAACCGACGCTCAGGAGGACGACGATGAGAAACGTGGCTTCCGCCGATCGGTTCAGAACTATTCAATCCCACAGTCTGCGAAGCGGTTTTACGCTCATTGAGTTGATGGTGGTTATAACCATCATGTTGCTCTTGTTTGGAATGACTGTCTACGGCATTAACTTCACGCGAGATGCGGACAAGGTACGTGGGGCCGTTTCGCAGGTGCAGTCCTTTTTATCCGGAGCACGCGACAGAGCGATTTACGCCAAGGAGCCCCGCGGTGTTCGCTTCTTTGTCAATCCGGCTAATCCACGTTCTGTAAGTGCGATGGCTTATATTCAGCCTGGGCAAAAGTGGACTTACGGAAATGTGGACCTCGAGCGACTGGACATTAATCCGAAGAACAACGTCCCTGATAGTCCCCAAGTCATTGTTGTTCGTGGTGAGCGGCTCGGTTGGTGGCAGTTAAAGCGTCGAGGCTTGTTGACCGATGGTTCACGCATCAGGATGCCCCGCGATACAGGAAACTGGTACGAAGTTGACACATCGCTGATCAATATCACTGCTCCGCCGACAGGTCAGGATTTTCTGTTGCTCCGGATTCCATTTTCTGACGCAGGCGGCGACTCAAATGCGGTCGTTGCTCACTCAGGAATGACTTATGAGCTGGAGTTACCCTCCCAGTTGCTACCGCAGGAACCTTCACTATTGCCAGAGGGTGCCGTGATCGATCTCGATGGGTCAAAGATTCCCAACGTATGGCGTCCCGGACTCTCAGATGAGGCTGGGCAGTTTTCTCCTTACATGGATATCTTCTTTTCGCCTCGTGGAAACGTCATTGGAAACGGAGCAAGTACAGGCCTGATTCACTTCTATGTTTGTGATGCCGAAGACTCTTTGAACCTCAAAACTCAGTACCTGAACTCTCTTGCCAATGACGACCCAGGTTGGAGTAACGGATCTGGTCCCAGCGATGAACCGAATACTGGTTCTCCTCTGGATACGTTTGAAGTGCAATTGCGCAGTCAGGCCTTTGTGCCTGCCGACGAAACATTTGGTACCTGGCTGGAGGGGTCGAGTGCGGCTGAACCTTATCTGGTCAAGGACCGAAAGCTTGTCACGATTTTTGCGCAGACGGGAGCCATTACAGTTGGTTCTGTCGATGTGACGGACAGTAATACTGATGGTTTTGCGGATTCGCCATTTGCCTTTGCTCAATCCGGTAAAGGAGGAAAGTGATGCAAATGCTGAAAGCCATTTCAACGACGAAAGACACTGAGCATCGCTCGGGTGTAACTTTGACCGAAGTTCTGATGTCATTGATGATAATGGCCATCGGTGTTACGTCGGTGATGACACTCTTCCCTATTGCGACTCTGCGGTCTGCTCAGGCGACTCGTCTGACGAATTCGGCACTGTTGAAGTATAATGTTGAAGCCTTGCTGGATGCTCGGCCGGAATTGATTTTCAACCCCGATGGGGATGGCGACTTGGTGGAGCATTTTCGAGGGGCCGCTCGTAACTACATTGTGGATCCGCTGGGGTATTTCTCGAGCCTTGAGTATGCAGGCGGTGGTGCCGCCGGTACGGCAATAGCCAATACTTTCGGAAATGACGGGACAGGACCGCACGCCAATGGGCTGCCCAGATTTGATGGGGGTAATCTGTTTCGATATTCATTGGACCCGACGACGCTGACGAATGATCAACTTCGCGCTCTGCGATTACTTGGAGCGAGAGACAGCCAACTGGGTGACACCTGGGATACTCAGTTTGATTTTTTCATTGAAGACGCAACAACCGATCTGATTCGAGACGCGAACAACGAAGTTGTCGCAATTCGAATCCCGGCGGATGTCATTCCCGACCCCGATGCTCTTTTGCTTGTTCAAACGTCCGCGACTGAGATTCCATCGACGGTAACAATGGTCGACCCTGAAGTCCATCGGATAACACTGTTCTCAGCAGATGGTCAGTTGAGTCAAAGCTATCCACTGCTCGTGGTAAATGCATCGCGTGAAGCCACATGGTCCGAATCGATTGTAGGCACCGATGTAAATCGCGATGGTCATATCGAAAATCGGCCTATTCCTCGCGAGTTCCAGGGGACTATTGGTCGCGTCCTCATTCAATCGAAGCGTGCGTCGGACTTCACCTGGATGCTATCCGTACGGCGTGCTGCAGACGGGCAAGCCAGAAATGTGGATGTCGTTGTGCGATTTGGAGAAAGGCTGAAGCTCGCGGATGAGTTCCTTTATCCGTACGTGGCTGTGGATCCAACGCCAGGCGTACTTCGGAATGTGGCGGGAACTTCCGTCGCTGTCGTCCAACTACCTGCCGGTCTTGAGCCAGCCCTCAAGCGTGGCGGTTACATGTTCGACGTCGCCAATGCTCTCTGGTATCGGATTCGAGAGTTTGAGGTGGACGAAGGGGCAGGAATTTTTTCTGTGATGCTGGAGAAGCCGGCCAGCAAAGCCTTCACTGGCGGTGCGATCTTTCTGCCGGGCATCATTGACGTATATCCGATGGGTTCACGAAACCTGCCATAACCAATCTACAGCCTGTGGTGGCCTGTTTAGGTGAATTATGAATCGTCCTTCTGCACTTTATGAGACTCACAGAGATACACGGGCTGGCTTTACGCTCGTCGAAATGCTTGTCTCTGTGACGCTTGTATTACTGATGATGACGATGTTTGCTCAGATTTTTTCTGTGGCGACATCGAGTGTCAGCAAACAGCGAGTCATCTCGGAAAACGACCAGAAGGCTCGTTCAATTTCGACGGTGATTCGTGGCGACGTGGCTAAACGCACGTTTACTTATCCGTTCCCATTTTATCCTGGAGAAGACTCAGCCACTTCACCAACCCCGTTTGGCAGCCGAGCAGGGTATATCTACCTGAACACAAACGATCCGGCCAGCTTTGCAGATGACTTCCTGCAGTTCACCGTAGATTCACGTTTACTTACGCAGAACAAAGATGCGACGGAGTACTACGGGAAAGCGGCCTCCCTCGCTGACTTTAACGATACGGGCGGAAACCGTGCCAGTCTGCCCTCCAGTCCGAATCAACCGGACGTCGACGGCGGTAGTTTGTCACCAGACTATTCGTCCAGTTCGCCCGCGGCACAGGTGGCTTACTTTATTCGAAACGGAAATCTCTATCGTCGCGTCGTGCTTATTCGCAATCCGATCGACATTGCCGGAAAGGAACTGGACAGTCAGCCGACCAGTTTGCTTGGCAACGATTTCTTTGCAGGCGATGCCACGAATCGATTGTTCGAGGTGTTTGGTCCCAATCCATACCCGACAAATGGCGCGTATGGCACCAATCGTTACAACGACTTTGAACTGTTCTTTGATTTTTCTGCAACGGCTGCCACGGCGACCGGCCCCGCAAAGTTTCTGGGCATGAAAGCACTGAGCAATGAACTGGCTTCTGCCGGAGCAGCCAACGAGGCGTTCGGGAATCCACGTTTCCGTTATGGGTTTAATCAGTTTACAGGTCAATCGCGTGAATACACGAGGCGTGGAGACCCGACCGTCATGGCGGATCTGTCCAGCCGCGGATTCATCGGCCGATTCACGCTTGCTGAAACGTCAACGCCCGCCTTCAACTGGCCACAGCGGCCCAGCACTGTCGAACTGTTGTCGACCCAACAATGGACTAACGCCGATTCGGCAACCCTGCTTGGTAATGGCAATCCATATGACGTGAATGGGTGCCCGCTCTCACTGAATCTTGAAACCGGAATGATCGAGCAGTTTAACGGCAAAGACGATACTACTGAAACAACGGTTGATGGACGCGGAGGCCCGCGTCAGATGGAGGACCTTCTTCTCGCCAACGTTCAGGAAATGCGTCTAGAAGTCTGGGATAATCGAGCTTCACGCTTTGTCGTTCCGGGCTACGGATCAGTCAGCGATCCCGACAGCTTTGTGGGCGACTATCACATTCGTCGCAACCTGCAACATGATGCGGGGAATGGCCGATTCATATATGGCCCTTTAGCGCCCTATTTGATTGCTGGCACTTTACGAGATTCAGACCGTCAGCCGCACGTCTTTGATACATGGCATCCGCGGGTGGACGTGGACTTTTCCGGCGATGGTATCGGCGTTGTTGGGTTGCACGAGGTGCTTCCTCCATACATGCCATACCGCTTTTATCCTCCAAGGAGAAATGCTGCTGATGCGACTCAACGTGGACCATCGTCGGCTTTGATGCCTGATGATGCGGCTGTGAATCGAGGATATTGGCTACCTAATACGGGTTATTCAGTGGGCGACGTTGTGTTCACTCAATGGAAAGATGCGACAGCACTGGGTGGCAATAACGACAATCTGTTTTCCTTTGACGAGGTCGATGAGCCGAAGTTTCTTATTGCCTACCGCTGCGTAGCCAATGGAACGTCATCGAGCGTAATCACAGGATCTCCCTCGGCTTCCGCGCCCGGACAACGGATTTCGGATGGCACAACACTTTGGGAGTCATTCGACAATCGCGTTCCACTGACGACGATCCGGATGACCTTGCGTTACATCAATGAGACTAGTGGTGATCCACGGCAATTGACCCTTGTTTTGCCTGTGGATCCTTGATCAGTGTTATGTTCAGGAACAAAAAAACCTTTCTTCATTAGCGGCCAGTGCGGGCTTGTATTGCTGCCGTTGAAGAGATTCCACTGCGATTCAAGTTCGTGGAATCCGTCAGTTGTCTGGCAATAAAGTTCAGGGAGCCCTGTCATGAAATCCTATCCACACTTCGTAGGTCACGTGCTGCGAACCCGTCGTCAAGGGTCCACTCTGGTCATCGTGATCGCTCTGCTTGGTTTGCTCTCCTTTATTGGGATGGTGTTCTTCACGTTCGCTTCCCAGGAACGTGCCGCGTCCGAGTATTTCTCCGATGCTGCAAAAGCACAAATCCCAAGTGATGACAATATTTTTGATTGGGGATTGCGTCATGTTTTGATTGGCCCAACCGCGCAGGAACGAAACAGCATCCTTTATAGCCCTACGCAGCGGCACTCGATGGTTAAGGGTGTGTTCGGATCTGATGTTTATGCCCACACTGGCGCCGGGATAAGCGTCGCGTATAACGCCAGCAACATTCCCATCAGCCAGGACCTGCCTGCCCCGGATGCCAATTCACCAATCATTGATGATGTTGAGCACCAGTTAAACATGGTGGATTCTCCACGTGCATGGGGATTGCAGGTCGACCAGCAGGTGGCAAATAACGAACTCGCTCGTCTGTTTCGTTACCGAGGTTATGAAAATATCATGCCGGAGCCGGATGTGGACTACACGTCGCCGGACATCAACACGATGTTTGTTGCATACCGCGGCTGGGCCATTCGTGACAATGCAGAATTTGATCTGAATGGGAATGGAACATTCGATTCCGCGACGGAAGACCGAAATGGGAACGGAACCGGGTTTGATGTCAACGTCTCTCCACGTTATGAAGCGGTTCCGGTGACAATCCCGTCCTTCTTTCGTCCGCAATACATGAAGCGATCCGGCGGTCCGAATCGTTTTGGACACTATGTGCCGACCGATCCGGACTGGTTGACGACAAATCCAGCAAATACAACTTACGCCGCAAGAAGTTTTCGGCCTCATCCGTCACACAAGACCCGAAACTTTGATACCAATGCGGTTCTGCCGAGATATCTGGATTCTTCAACGGCATCCGCACTTTCTCCACCCTTGCTGAGTGGTGGGTTTCTGTTCGTGCCCACCGATTCTTCACATCCAAACCAGGACCCGTCGTTGCAGGGCGAATTGGGAATCTTCACAGGGTCACATCCCTCTGTCATTGAGTTGGATGTCGACAACGACCAGTTTGTCGAACCTGATGGTAACACAACGAATGAAGGCATTTGGCTCGATTTGGATTTCCCCATTCAGGAAATGATCGACAGCAGTGGGAATACCAGAACGTATGTCGTCCTGCACTCATTCACCATCTACGACCTTGATTCGTTGATCAATACCAACGTCCATGGCAACCTCGCTGGTTTGGATCGCAGCGGCGTCCTGAATGCCTTAGTCTCATCGGGTGCGTTTGCGAATCAGATGTTGTCAAAGTCCAATCTTGGCCTTGGACCCAATGAGGTTAATCCCACCTATGCTTTGCGTCGTGATGAACGCGCTGACAATGCAACGCTCACCACCGCGACTTATGTAAACTCGATCCCAACAGGTTCCGGAGCGGCTCGAGATCAATTCATCGCTCATTTTGGGCGTGCCCCCGAGAATGCCATTGAGCAAGCCAACATGGAGCTCTTCTGGCTCCTGACTGGGCGAGCAAAGTTTGACGGCACAACAATTGA
Organism: Planctomycetales bacterium; assembly: GCA_026400835.1. Classification (GTDB taxonomy): domain Bacteria; phylum Planctomycetota; class Planctomycetia; order Planctomycetales; family Planctomycetaceae; genus SXXK01. The sequence continues at coordinate 60,065 of JAPLOA010000044.1, forward strand.
AGATGTTTACCCTGGTCGATGGGGTGATGTTCGCAGTTTGTATTCAGCGGTATCGTCAGGCGCCAAAAGTGTTTCTCGTTACCCTCGTCCCGGGCGTGCGGACAATCAGGACGTTCTTGCAAGTGTCGGAAGCGGACCTCGATTCGGCGGCGATTCCGTTTCCAATGGACGTGGTGGGTACGACGACAATCAGGATCGATATGAAGGTGAAGCCGTCACTGTCTTGGGTAAATATCGCCCGTTCGGTCACCCCATGGATTTTTCTGGTACGGGACAGTATTCGACCGATTCAGTGAGTGGCTATGGTGGAGCACGGGGATTGACCGCAGCAAATGGTGGTGGTAATCCATTGCTTCCGGATTTGATCATGACGAACCCTTTGAACCCCGCGTCATGGCTCCGCTATACCGGCTACTCAATGACACGTGAGGTGGCCCCTGTTACCGGTACTACAGATCCATTCAGAGCCTACAGTCGCTATATCTTTGGTACGAACAATGTTTTCGATGGTGCGGCAGAGCAATTGATGCGTAGTCCGCTCTTTGATCCGTTATTTGAAGACCCGCTAGAGCAAATCTTCGACCCCAACTTCGCGCAGCGTCCCCAGGATAACGCTTTTGGCCCGCAGGATGCGCTGGTGTTACAAATGACTCCTGCAGATATCTCGGCCTCTGTTGAGAAACCAAGCGGTCGGTTACCGGAACTGGCTCCGTTTGCTCTGGATTCGAGCAATCGAAATCGCGAGATGCTAACGACTTACAGTAACTCATATCGATATGTACCTTTCCTGCATCCTTTTGGCAGCGATGGCCGCCCTGGATTGCGGAATATCGACGATGATGGTGATGGAATCACCGATGAAGCAGATGAAGTTTTGGTTAACGCCGACGTGACAGATCTCACGCCGCGTTGGTGGGAATTTACGGCAGACGCTGATGGTGCCGACAGACTTGACGCGGGCGGAAGTGCAGGCACAGACGGATTTCCAGACGGTGATGGGAGCATGGAGTTTCCCCCAAAGTTTGGTAATACACTTTTAATGGGCAAGCCCTATGGACCAAATGATCCATTCCGTCCACAGGTCCGTCGCATCCTCACAGTCGAAGCTGGCGAACGTCAGGGCTTAGTTGGTCAATTGCCACTAAGCATCAATCACTTGCTGGATGTCGATCGCAGCCCACAGACTCCCACCGAAGGGACGAAAGAATTCTTGTACTTCATGCAACGATCGGGGATAAAGTTCAGATCACTTACTGAGCATCCAAGTGCTCACGTCGATGCTGATGGAAATGCGGCATTGGATATGGTCAGCGCGGACCTGCCGCAGTATGAACCGGCTACAGATCCAACGGACCGGTTGCCGACATATCCGCCGCAGACAATTGCTGCGCGTGAGTTCTGGGCACGTCGCGATCGTCAGCAGATGGCACGCGATGTTTACGTGCTGCTTTACACACTCGGAGGTGCGAGGAAAAGCACAGTAAACAACATCTCAGATTACCGGCGGGCGAATGATCCAAATCTGGCTGAAGATGCGGCGCCAGTGGCTCCGGATGCCCCTAATGATTCAGCGTACTTCACAACAGCACAGCCGCTGTACACACATCGACAACTAAGACGCATGGCTCAGTTCGCTGTCAATGTTGTGGATGCGATGGATACTGACAATATTGTCACCAAGTTCGAGTACGACAAGAACCTTGGTCCGAATCCGGCTGGCACAACCGGAGGATGGGAACTGGACGACAATCCTTACACATCCAGCGACGACGTAGATACGGCTGTGGGACCGGATGCGACAGAGAACATGCTGTATCGGGAAGATACAAATGGTCGAGGCGTAGTTTACGGTGTCGAGGCCCAACAACTAGCACTTAGTGAAGTCCTTGCCATACGATCGGAAGCCGTAACACCGGGTGGAGATAGCCCAGCGACTCCTTACACCGATGATCAGGCACGGGATTTCCTGTTTGTTGAACTACAAAACATGCTCCCTATGGAGTTGGACCTCGCCACTCCTCGCTCCGGAAGCAGTAATCCTGAACGGGGAGTGTGGCGCATTGTGCGAAATAACCGTCCTGCGATCGATCATAATCTTTCGGACCCAAATGATCCTGCAATCGTGATTGCGGAACATACGGACAATGTCGTCGATGGTGGGGGGCGTTTCAGTATCTCCTTGGCGAGCGATACAGCGTTGACGTCGAGTGCATTTTTCGTTGATCTGGGTGACATAGCGGCCAATATGTTTGATGGCGTCTTTGAGCTGATTGCCCCCGATGCGACGGGGATTGTTGATTCGTCGTCAGCAAACGCGACAGAACCGCTGACGGATATTGATGTGCGGCACACAAACCACGTCGGCCGTTTTGCTGAATTCAATAGCCCATTTCTTGCCGACCCTGCAACAGTCCCCAACTATCAAGGAAACGATACATTCGATGATGTAAGTACTGAATTCACTAACGAAAACGTACCTGGATTTGACCTTGTGCTGCAGCGTCGCCTGAACCCGGACTTACCGTCGCTGGGCCTAGTAGAGAATCCGTGGATCGAAGTGGACCGAAGGAAGGTTACGTTCCGTCGTTTTTCGCTCTCCAACATGGGTGGCCCGGTTGAAGTCTTTGACCCAAACACCGCGGGCATGCCCCCTGTACCCACCGGGCAAATTCTTGGCCTTGTAAGCAGGGAACGAACCGAGCCGCTGCAAGCAACAACGGTTCCAAGTACTGCAAAAACGGCGACTCCGCATCGGTTGAACACAATAAAGGGTTCGGAGTTGTCAGTGAAAGACGACATACTTGGCGTCAACTCCGGTAGGATCACGGACCGACTGCTGCATGTTTCAGCAACTAATGCAGCGTTGCCTTTTAATGTTTGGCAACCTCATTTCGATCGAGATTATGCGTCATCGACTGACCTCTTGAATCTTCCTGTATTTGGGCCACAGACCCTGACACAACAAATGCAGATCAGTCGACTGGCGCCATATCAACAGATACTTGGTGATCCAGCCAATGCAATTCGATTGTCCACTGCGGCAGGCCTGTTTCTTATGCCGGACTTTCCGGATGTCGTCGGAAATGACCTGCTGAATCAAGCGCGAGACAACCGCTGGTATCGCATACTGCAGTTCGTCGAAGTTCCATCACGTGTGCATCGAATGCTGGGTAACTATCTGACGCTCAATCGCTTACCGGGCAAAATCAATCTCAACATGATTCGACATCGTGAAGTTTATGCCGGATTGATTGACTCTCCGTTTCTGATGGACGTACCTAACACCTTCGATACGACACCGTTTTATACGGGACCACCGGGTGGAAATCCGGCGAATCAGTTCGAAGACGGTCCATTTACACATCCCGTCGGAAACGTTGGTGGCACGGATCGATGGAGAGAATTCCTGGAAGAACGAGATGGTTTGATTCAGAGCCATGATCCGACCGGATTGTCTCCAGGTGCCGCCCGGTTCAATATCCCCGGCCTGCCGAATTCAAATCCGTTTCGAACACTGGCTTCACGAGATGAATTCAATCTGAATCCACTTCAGTCCACTATCCTTAGAACTCTGCGACAGGATCGGGGCGATACCGGAACTGGACCTCCGTCGTTTGAGCTGACAAATCGTAATTGGCTCGAAGTCGGAACTGCTTCCGAGCACGACGCCCCGGATATTCGTACGTCTGGACAACAGAAGTATCAGTTGCTGGGTAAGATTCAAAACAACTCGACCACGATAAGCAATACCTTTATCGTGTTTGGTACTGCGGGCTTCTTCGAAGCTTTTGAACATACGACTGGTGCAAACGCTGGTCTGGTTCAGGTTGGCGGTCCACTGGATATGGATGGTGACTCTCAAACGACTGACGATAGAAAACGGGCCGCATTCCTGATCGATCGTACTGAGGCATTGAATGCATATGATCCTGGCACCGGTGGCTTCGACTGGAGTAAGTTGGTTAAGACACGTCTGAACATTGTGGAGTAGTTTTTGTACGAGTCTTGTCGTTTTGATGGCACCCAAACAGTTGACGCTCGGTTCTTTGCGGGACCGAGCGTTTTTTGTTGCCGGGCGCGGGCGAAAAAAGTGGGGCTTTTTGCGTCCGGCGGGCGGACTGTTGCTCTCAGGCAGCTTCGGCAGAAATTGCCGATGTGGAACTGGTCTTGAGGCAACTCCGTCTTTCCTGCGAAACTCCCGTCGATGGATTGTTGATTGACTCGTTTAACGGCAAGCCGCAAGCGTCGTTGTCAAATTTCGCCTCCGCCTGCGGCTCGCCGTTAAACGAAAATGGGTGATGTCACCAACAGCCCTGTAAGACTCTGTCAGCAATATCCCGGGAATGCAGGCTGGAACTCGCTCCGCTCGGTCCGGCCTACAGAACATCCGATCTGCTGACGCAGAAGGAATTGCGGTGAAGGACCCTCGTCACAATATCGAATCTGCTGCTCTCCCGATCATGGCTGCTCTGGGACTGTTCGCCGTTTGCGCCGGGTGTTTGTCGTCGCCGCCAAAAGCCGGAATGGGCGGCGGAAGTACTCTGCAGGTCGCTGATGGACAGCGAGATGCTCTGTGGGAACGAGCGGTCGTGGTGCTGAATCGAAATCACTTCCAGGTCGCTCGAGAAAGCAAGCTCGAAGGAATCATTGAAACGGAATATCGCGGCGGTGCGAATATCCTCGAACCCTGGCATCCGGATTCCGTCGGTTTCCTGAATCGTATGGAGAGTACTCTGCAGTCCATCCGTCGCCGAGTGACCATCAATATGCAGTCGTCCGGCGCAGGAACGATGCTGGTGAACGTGCGAGTCGACAAGGAAATCGAAGACCTGCCGGGACTCGCCGCGAACTACGAAGGCGGGGCAACGTTTCCCGAGTATCAGCCTCTGAACCGAGATCTCGATCAGGTCGTTGGCCAGTCCGGCCCGTCACGCTGGTTACCAGTCGGACGCGACCCGCTGCTCGAACGAAAACTCACCAACGAGATTCAGGGCGCGTACTTGCCGTAGCATGCTTGCAGGCTTTTGATTTAGTCGTTTAACGGCAAGCCGCAGGCGTCGTTTCCCGATTTTGCCTACGCCTGCGGCTCGCCGTTAAACCCGGATTATTCACGCTCGTCGCATCGTCGTCGAGTGCTGACGAGTTCCTTTCAATGCGAGGTTTGATTTGTCGGAGTTTCGGAGTCAGCGCGGAATGCCCCTCCCCCCGAAGTG